>JADKCA010000004.1:0-417500 GCA_016714795.1 Sphingomonadales bacterium
GCAGCCATTCGTGCCAGGCCTGCATCGCCGCCGCCTTGCGGTTGGCCCATTGGCCTTCATCGGGCTGATGGTTCTGCGCACCGCCCTCCCACGCGTCATTCGCCATTTCATGATCGTCGGTGGAGACGATCATCGGCGCGCGGGCATGGAGCGCCTGCAATTGCGGATCGAGCCGATAGGCCGCGTACCGCATGCGGTAATCGGCCAGCGCCACGCATTCATGCGCAGGGAATATCTTCTCCGCCAGCGCCCCGCCCGCATCATAGCCGCCGCGCCCATATTCATAGATATAATCGCCCATGTGCAGCCACAGATCGAGGTCGTCGCGCGCTGCCGCATGACCATAGGCGTTGAATTCGCCAAACCCCAGATTGGAGCAGGAGAAGACGCCGATGTTGAATTTGGCCACCTTCCCCACCGGCAGCGTGCGCGTGCGCCCCACGGGGGAGACGCTGCCATCCGGACCGATGAAGCGGAACCAGTACCAGCGGTCTGGCGCCAAGCCCGCCACACTGATCTTGGCGGTGTGATCGCGCCACGCCCCCGTCACCACCTCTCCGCCAGAGACGATGCGGGTAAAATCCTTGCTGTCCGACACTTCGGCGCGCAGCTTCGCATCGCCGCCGCTCTTCGGCTTGAACCGCGTCCAGAGCAGCATCGAATCGGCAGCAGGCTCTCCGCTCGCCACATTGTGCGTGAAACCGGTCATTCCCAGCAGTGCCTGCGCCGCGAGCCGCCCGCCGGGCAGCAAGAGACCCGCCACACCAAAGCCGCCCACCGCCAGCAGCGCCCGCCGGTCCATCAGGATTGTCATCGCTCTGTTCTCCCCATTTTATTTGTCATGAGTGTGGGCCTGCCTGCCCGGCCGCGTCAAGGCAGGCAGGCACTCCCTTGCGCCTGTCACAAAGTTTTGACATGCCGATGACATGCGTATGCCCCTCATCCTCTCCGCCGCGTGCCTTGTTCTGACAGGGTGCGCCAGCCACCGCACCGGGCCGTCTGCCGCTGCGCTTGTCGCGGTGAAGCTGATCGCCTTCAACGATTTCCACGGCAATCTCTCGCCACCGCGTATCTCTATTGAAGCGACCGATGCCAGTGGTGCGCCGGTGCGGGTCGCGGCAGGCGGCGTGGCCTATCTGGCCTCTGCGATAGACAATCTGCGCGCACAGAACCCGAACCATGCCGTGGTCTCCGCTGGCGACATGATCGGCGCAACGCCCATCAACTCCGCGCTGTTCCTTGATGAGCCGACCATATTGGCGATGAACATGATTGGCGTGGATTTCAACGCGGCGGGCAATCATGAGTTCGACAAGGGCCGGGCTGAGCTGCTCCGCATTCAGGGTGGCGGATGCGCCCAATATACGCGGCTGGAGCCATGCCGCGTGGACAAGCCCTACCCCGGCGCGGCTTTCCCGATCCTCACCGCCAACACCATCACCGAAACCGGTCTGCCTTTGCTCGCTCCCACCGGTCTCAAGAGTTTCGGCAAGGGCAAAAACCGTGTCACCATCGGCTTTATCGGGCTGACGCTGACGGGGACGCCAAATCTGGTTTCCCCCTCCGGCGTGGCAGGCCTGACCTTTGCCGATGAAGCCGCCACCGCCAACGCGCTGATCCCGGCGCTCAAGGCCGAAGGCGCTGACGCCATTGTCGTGCTGATCCATCAGGGGCTCTACACGGCCGTCGGCTATAACGACAAAAGCTGCGGGGGCATGTCTGGCGATCTGATGGCGGTGCTGGATAAGCTGGACCCGGCGGTGGATGTCGTGATTTCCGGCCACACCCATGTTTCCTATGTCTGCGACTATGCCAAGGTGAACCCGGCGCGGCCGTTTCTGGTGACAAGCGCGGGCAAGAACGGCATGTTCCTGTCTGACATCCGCCTGACGCTTGATCCTGTGGCGGGGCGGGTTCTGGCCAAAAGCGCAGACAATCTGGTGGTACAAAGCGAGGCATTTCAGGGCCTGCGCGGGCCGGTGGCATTGCGCGATGACTTCCCCAAGTTCAGCCCCCGCGCCGATCTGGCCGCGCTCGTTGCCCGCTATGATGCAGCCGCCAAACAGGAGGCGACCCGCATCGTCGGGCGAATGAGCGGGGCGGCGACCACCGCCAAATCCCCCTCGCGGGAAAGCCTGCTCGGCAATCTGATCGCGGATTCGCAGCTGGCGGCCACGGCAGCGGCAGACAAGGGCGGCGCGCAGATCGCGCTGATGAACCCGGATGGCCTGCGCGTCGATATTGTGCCGGGTGCGGACGGGACTGTGACCTTTGGCAGCCTGTTTGCAGCCCAGCCCTTCTCCAACGCGGTGATGGTCAAGACGATGACGACCGCGCAGATCCGCGCCGTGCTGGAACAGCAATTCAACGATCCGCAATGGACGCGCATTCTTTCTCCCTCGCAGGGGTTCCGGTTCAGCTATGACATGAGCAAGCCGGAGGGGCAGCGGATTCTCGCCATGTCGCTCAATGGCATGCCGCTGGCCGAAGACGGGCGCTACCGCGTGGCGATGAACAGCTTTCTGGCGAGCGGCGGCGACAAATTCTCGGTCTTCAAGGACGGCACCGAAGCCGTGACCGGCCCGCTCGACATCGACGCGTTGATCGGCTGGCTTTCTGGCGATGCCCCGCGCGCGCTGCCTGCGCTGGACCGGGTGACCAATCTGACGCCGCAATAGGCGGGCGCTTGCCAATGTCGCTGGCCCGCGCCATGCTTGGGGCAGGGTGTTGGAAAAGAGGTGCGTTTATGCCGTCGCGCTGGATCATGCGGGGTGCCGCATTGGCTCTGTCCCTGGCCGTTCCGGAGGCGCTTATCGCCAAAGATGCGCCGGGCGCGCTCTGGTTTGGCACCGAGAATTTCACGCCTGCCGACATCATCGATGCCCGCGCCCAGCCGGATCTGGACGGGCACGTCTCCGTTCTTGTCACGCTGGAGGAGCCCGCTTCCGCACGGCTGGCCGCGCTGACGCGGGACCATGTGGGCAAGCCTGTGCCGCTCATCTATCAGGGCAGGGAGATTGTCGCTCCGGTCATTCATGAGCCGATCACCGGAGGGTCGTTCCAGCTCAGCGGGAATTTCACCATGGAAGAAGCGAAGCAGATCGCGCTGGACATTTCGGGCAAACCGCCGCTCGCGGACAGTCTGGAAGAGGAATAGGCCTGCAACGGGCCGTTCGTCCCGGGAGATTATTTCCCCAGCGCCAGCCGCCGCTCTTCGGCAGCGCGCAGCACTTCATAGGCGGCTTGAACCGCTTGAAATTTCACCGCCGCAGCCGCGTCGCCGGGCTTCACATCGGGGTGATTCTCCTTGGCGAGCTTGCGCCATGAGGTTTTGACCACTTCAAATTCGGCATCATCATCCAGCCCCAGCGCTTCCAGCGCATGCAGCTCGTCGCGCGAACGGGAGCCGTCTCCCGGCCCGCCCCAGCCATAGTGACTCGCCTGCGCATAGCCGTTCGCCTCGCGCCGCTCGCCCGCCTCTCGCGCAGCGGCCTCCTCGGCGGACAGGCCTTCGAAATAATTCCAGTTGGAATTATATTCGCCCGCATGCCGCTCGCAGAACCACCAGCGTTCGGGGCTGTTGGGAGATTTCGGCGCGGGTCGGTCTCCCGGATCGGAACAGCCATGCCGGTCGCACAGGCGCACCTTCACAGCCTCGCGCTCGCTGCCATAGCCGCGCCAGCGTGGAAATCCCCAATCCTGTGTGCGGGACCGTCTGCTCATCCAGCCCTCATAGGCAAGAATGGTTAACGGAAAAAGCCCTGATGCGCTGGACGTGCGAATGCACACCGCTTAGCCCTGTCCGGATGATCTGGCCGACCTCACCCGCATTCTATATCGTCACAACGCTGGCCATCATCATGGTGGGGCTGGCCAAGGGCGGCTTTGCCGGGCTGGGGGCGGCGGCCATGCCAATGATGGCGCTGGTGATGGACCCGCTTCAAGCCGCCGCCATGATGCTCCCCATCCTGATCGCGCAGGATGCAATCAGCGTCTGGTCTTTCCGGCATGATTTTGATGCAGCCACGCTCTGGCTGATGCTGCCGGGCGGCGTGGCGGGCGTTGGGCTGGGCTGGGCCTTTTCCGCCAGCGTGGATGCGGATGCCGTGCGCGGGCTGGTGGGGCTGATTGCGGTTCTGTTCGGCAGCTACCGCATCCTGCAATCCTATGGGCTGGGGATGCGACGCACGCGGCCCTTGTCGCGCTGGTGGGGCACATTCTGGGGCGCAATGTCTGGCTTTACCAGCCATGTGGCGCATGCCGGTGGCCCGCCCTTTCAGGTCTGGGCGCTAACCCGCAACTTCCCGCACATGATCTTCATCGGCACCGCGTCGATCTTTTTTGCCGCGCTCAACGTGATGAAAGTGCCCGCTTATCTCGCGCTTGGGCAATTTCACCGGGAAACGCTGATGCTGACCGCCATGTTCATGCCGCTGGCGATCCTCAGCACGATTGCTGGCGTGAAGCTGGTGCGGAAGATTGATCCCGCCAAATTCCAGACGATCATTGCCATTCTGATGATCCTGGTGGGCGCGGAATTGTTGCGCGTTGCGCTCACCTGAAATAAGGCCCCGCACATCATGGACTATATCTCGACACGCGGCAGCGCCCCGGCGCTTGATTTCGAAGGTGCAACGCTTGCGGGCCTTGCCAAGGATGGCGGGCTTTATGTGCCGCGTTCCTGGCCGACGCTCTCTCGCGACGAGATCGCCGGGCTGGCGGGCAAATCCTATGTGGAAACCGCCGTCACGGTGATGCGGCCCTTCGTTGCGGGATCGCTGAGCGATGCCGAACTGCGTGAGCTGTGCACGCAGGCCTATGGCAATTTCAGCCATGATGCCGTCACCCCGCTGGTCCAGCTCGATCATCAGCACTGGATGCTGGAGCTGTTCCACGGCCCCACACTCGCCTTCAAGGATGTGGCGCTGCAACTGCTGGGGCTGCTGTTCGAAAAATTCCTGTCGCGCTCCGACAAGCATCTGACGATTGTCGGCGCGACCTCGGGCGACACTGGCTCTGCCGCGATTGACGGCGTCGCCGGGCGTGAGAAGATCGACATTTTCATGCTCCACCCGCTGGGCCGCGTCTCAGACGTGCAACGCCGCCAGATGACGACGGTGCTCGCTCCGAATGTGTACAACATCGCAATCGAAGGCAGTTTTGACGATGCACAGGCGATCGTCAAATCGCTGTTCAATGATCGCGATTTCAACGGACGCTTCACGCTGTCCGCCGTCAACAGCATCAACTGGGCGCGGCTGATGGCGCAGGTTGTCTATTATTTCTACGCCGCCGTCCGCCTCGGCGCGCCGGAGCGCAAGGTCGCCTTCTCGGTGCCGACCGGCAATTTCGGAGATGTGTTCGCAGGCTATGTGGCCGAACGCATGGGGCTGCCCATCGAGCGGCTGATTGTGGCGACCAACGTCAACGACATTCTCCACCGCGCGCTCACCAACGGCGATTATTCGACCGGCACTGTGACGGCAACCGCGACGCCGAGCATGGACATTCAGGCCAGCTCCAATTTCGAGCGGCTGCTGTTCGACCTGTCGGGCCGGGATGGTGCGGCGCTGGCGGGGATGATGGCGGGCTTTGAATCCACCAAGGCGATGACGATCCCGGCGGACATGCTGGCCGCGTCGCGCCCGCTGATCTCCTCTGCGCGGATTGACCCGGACGGCATGGCGCTTGCCATGCGCTGGGCCTATGAGCGCGCCGCGCAAGTGATTGATCCGCACAGTGCCATTGGCCTGGCCGCAGCACGCGAAGCTGATCTGGGCGAGACGCCGATCATAACGCTCGCCACCGCCCACGCCGCCAAGTTCCGCGATGCCGTGGAGCGCGCAACTGGGGCCCGCCCCGCCATGCCCGCACGGCTCGGCAATCTGTTCGAGCGCGAAGAGCGCTATGACACGCTGCCCGCCACGAAGGAGGCGATTGCGGCCTATGTGGCGGAACGGGCGACACCGGCTGCATGACCCCCATCACCCTGATCGGCGAACCTTGGCCCGATTATGGCCTGCTCGACAGCGGCCATGGCCGCAAGCTGGAGCGGTACGGTCCGCACCGCTTCATCCGGCCCGAACCGCAGGCGCTCTGGGCTCCGGCTTCGCCTGATTGGCAGGCGGACGCCGAATTCATCCCCGGCAGTGACGAAGATGGCGGCGGGCGCTGGCAGTTTGAAACCAAGCTGCCGCAGCATGGCTGGGCGAGCCAGTGGGAGGAACTGACTTTCAACACCCGCCCCACACCGTTCCGCCATCTCGGTTATTTTCCGGATATGGCCCCGGTGTGGAGCTGGATGCGCGGCCACAAGCCTGACACCGCCATGAACCTGTTCGGCTATACCGGCGTGGGCAGCCTTGCGCTGGCGGCGGCGGGCGCGACAGTGACGCACGTCGATGCCTCCAAGAAGTCAGTCGATCAGGCGCGCACCAATGCCGCGCTCTCGCAGATGCAGGATGCGCCGATCCGCTGGATCGTGGACGATGCGGCCAAATTCGCCGCGCGCGAAGTGCGGCGCGGCAAACGCTATGACGGCATCATCCTCGATCCCCCCAAATTCGGGCGCGGGCCGGATGGGGAGGTGTGGCGGCTGGAAGAGCATCTGCCCGGCCTGATCGCCGATTGCCGCAAGCTGCTTGATGCAGACTCCAAATTCCTGTTCCTCACCGTCTATGCGGTGCGCATGTCCGCCTTGGCGATTGGCGAACTGGTGCGTCAGCATTGCGCCGATCTGGGCGGGGTTGTGGAATGCGGTGAACTCGGTGTGCGCGAGGAGGCCCGCGGGCTCATCCTGCCAACCGCGATTTTCGCGCGCTGGTCACGGTCTTAAGCCCTTCCACCCCCCGTCGCCAGCAACTCCGCAGCCCGGTTGAGCGCACTCACCGCCCGCGCTTCCAGCTCTGGCGTCAGCCGCGCCACGGGGATGGCTATGGCGAATGCCCCCAGCACGCTGCCGCCGCGCCACACCGCTTTGCCGAGGGCCGCGATGCCCAGCGAATATTCCTCGAAGCCGCGCGCCAGCCCGGTGGTGCGCACACGGTCCAGCTCGATGCGCAGCGCTGCTTCATCCGTAATGGTACGTTCGGTGAAGCGTTGGAGCGGGCCACGATCAAAATAGGCCTCGAGCCGGGCCGCATCAAAGGTCGCGAGCAAGGCTTTTCCCGCCGACATGGCGTGGAGCGGCGCGCGCTGCCCTTCATCCACGGCGTAGCGCAACGCCTGCCCGCCCACCGCGCTGGCAATGGCTTCCACCTGAAAATCGCGCTCGATGAAGAAAGACGTGGTTTCCTGCAACTGATCGCGAATCGCGCGCACCATGGGCCGCACCGCTTCACGCAGTTCGGTGCCAAGCCCTGCTGGAGAGAGGCGCGCAAGCGACGGCCCGGCGGCATAGGTCCGCCCGGCTCGCTCCAGATAATCCAGATTGACCAACGTGTTGAGCAGGTAAGACAGGCTGGAAGCGGGAATTGGCAAGAGACCGGCAAGCTCCTGCGCCGTCACCGGGCGGGCCAGCGCCACCACTGTTTCCAGGATTTCAAGCGCGCGAACGGCCGATTTGACCGACTCCCCCGCAGTTCGTGCCGTCATGGCTGATCCTCCAGCCGATCATCATATTCACATATGCGAAAAATTCAACCGATTGTTGTAAACCAATGATCATGTTAGGCAGGCCGGGAAAACAGACTCAAGGAGAGTGACCCATGACAGACATTGCCGCCCTGGCCGCCCGCGTTGAAAAACTGGAGCATGAGCTTGGCATTCAGCAGGACATCCATCAGATCCGCCGCATCCAGTATACTTACGGCTATTTCATCGACAAAAGCCAGTATGAAGAGTGCGTGGACCTGTTCTCAGATGACGCGGAAGTCTGGTTTCTGGGTGGCGTGTACAAGGGCAAGACCGGCCTGCGCCGTCTCTATATCGAGCGCTTTCGCGGCACTTTCACGCAAGGGCATAACGGCCCGCGCTATGGCTGGCTGCTCGATCACCCGCAGTTGCAGATGGTGATCGACGTCGCGGCTGACCGCCGTGTGGAAGATCTCGCGGCTGGGCTATTTCCCCTTCTGGCACGGCACGTTTCAGGATGGCTGGGCCAAGACGCCGATCGACTATATCCCGGCCCCCAAAATCTGCTTCCCCGAAGACCCGCTCGGCCCGGACTTCATTCTGGAACCCGCGCCGCGCCTGTGGCCCGCAACCGACATCGTGCCCTTCCCCTACAACCACCCCGTCACGGGCAAGCCCATTGTGTGCGACAACAGCCGCGCGCGCGAAGGGTTCAAAGATTGACCTGAGGTGCAATGCCGCCGTGCTGAGCCTGTCGGAGAACCGCTTTTCCCTTGAAATCAAGGGGAAGGGCGACCCTTCGACAAGTTCAGGGTGGCGGGTGAGGATGTAAACATGCCCAACCTTCAACCCCTGCTCGATGAAGCCGCCATCACCCGCATGATCCATGATTATGCGGCGTGGAATGATGCGGGCGATTGGGATGCGGTGGCGGCGCTTTATTTGCCCGAAGGCCGGATGAGCCGCCCCATCGCCCCCGATGATTTCGTTGAAGGGGCGGATGCGATTCTGGCCGCGTTCAAAGCGCGCCCGCCGCGCACCACGCGCCACATCTGCGCCAATATCCGCGTGGATGTAAACGGGGATACCGCCGCCGCCACCAGCCAGATCCTGCTGTTCACCGCCGCCGGGCAACCGCCGCTTGTGGGCAGCTATGCCGACAAGCTGGTGCGCACCCCCGAAGGCTGGCGCTTTGTCGAGCGGCGCGGCAGCCTTGATTTTCCGGCCTGATTCCAAGGAGTTTTACGATGAGCCCTGCTTCTGCCGCTGTGGATGCCAAGATGGACTATCTGGTTCCCACCAGCCGCATCAACCGTCGTTGGTGGGCACCGGGCAAAGAATATAATACCGGCGTCTATGAAACCTATCCCGTCACCGTCCGCAATGCGCGGCTGGAGCCCGAGCCGTTTGACATGGATGTTCATGGCTTTTGTCTGGCGCATCACAAAAGTGCGGTGACCGATTGGGAAGCGGGTGCGGCTGATGCTGGTTCCGCTTATTCGGACGAAGTGGCCGAACTGGTCAAGCGTATCACCGGAGCAGATCAGGTGTTCAACATGGCCGGTCAGCTCCGCACCTCTGGCAAAACGGGTGCGAAGCTCCAGCCACCCGCCGCCGAAGCGCATGTCGATTTCACGCCCAAAACGGCGGAGATGGTGGCGCAGCGCATCTATGACGCGCGGATGCCCGACGGGCCGGGCTATGCCCGGTTCATCAGCTTCAGCCTGTGGCGACCTCTTTCCCCGGCGCCGCAGGACTGGCCTCTGGCCCTGTGCGATTTCCGCAGCGTGCGGGCAGATGAAGGCACGCCCAACACCAAGGTGGATTGCGACGAAATTCCGGAAGGCGATGCGTTATTCGCCGAGATTCCCGGCGAAGAGAATATGGTCGCCGCCAGCATCTTCTTCCACAATCCGGAGCATCGCTGGTATTATTATCCGGACATGACGGATGACGAAGTGCTGTTCATCAAATTCTATGATTCAGACCGCAGCCGCGCCTGGCGCTGCCTGCACACCGCCTTTGCCGATACCAGCCGCCCCGACGCTATCGAACGCCATTCAATGGAATATCGCGGTATCGCCTATTTCTCGAAAGCCGCTGCATGACATTTTCCACGCTCGACAATCCGCATCTGGAATTCGCGTTTGAATGCCGCCTGATGTTCACACGCGTCTTTTCGATTCCCGATATTCACAATGGCGGCTTCCGCTCGGCTGTGCTGGTGGATGAAGGGACGTTTGAAGGCCCGCGCCTGCGCGGCCGCGCGGTGCCCAATTCGGGCGGCGACTATGCCCATTTCCGCGCTGATGACACGGCGGTGTTCGACGCGCGCTATCTGCTCGAAGTGGATGATGGCACGATCATCTACATGCAGAACAAGGGCTATCTGTGGGGCCGCACCCCCGATGCCATGGCCCGGCTGCGCGCCTGGGCGTTCGAAGGTGGTGCGCCTGTCGCGCATGAGGATTATTATCTCCGCGCCCAGCCCACCTTCGAAACCCCCAAGGGCAAACATGACTGGATGACCCGCCATGTGTTCGTGGGTGTGGGCGAGCGGCGGCCCGACGGCAATTTCGTCCGCTATTTCGCGCTGACGTAAGCGGTCATTCCCACCAATAGGCAATCGCCCGCATCTCTATGCTGGCGCGCGGGTGGCAATCTTCGGGCACGAGCGGATTGTCGAACGCGACGTGCGGGATACAATTGCCATATTGTGAATCGCTGGTCTTGAAGATCAGCGCTTCATCGCGGCTCATCTCCGGATACCAGTGCCAGCGATGGGCGGGGTTGTGCGCGACCAGCCAGCTTTCAAAACCCCATTCGGGCGCACCGCCCGGCGGATCGAAGAGCGCGTCTGCAATCATGTAATCGGTCTCGCCATTCACCGAACGCGCATCACATACGGCCAGCGGCACATCCTGCGGCGCGCCGGAAAAGCTGCGCCAGACATTATAATGCGCAAAGCGCCGCCAGCTGCGCCCCTCATGCGGGCCGTTCTGCGCAAAGCCCGCCGCCGTGCCCGCCGTAATGTCGATATGGGCAAAACGCGCGGGCATGGAGTTATCAAGCGCGCCCGCCAGCTGCGATTTCTCGCCAAAGCGCAAGATGCCGGGGCTGGTGCAGAACACCGCATCCGCGCCCGAATGCTCCAGCAACAGCGATATAATCTCCGCCCCATGGAGGGCCGCGACCTGTGCTTTGTCAGCAAAATCGGTGACCGCACTGACATGGGGCGCGAGCACGAAGCCCTCCGCGTCGAGCGTGGTCGCCACCCCGCGCGCATCCGCGATGTCCATCGGATGGCCTTCAACCACGACCGTATCCCGGCTATGATCATTGGCATAGTAACGCTGGCGGAAGTCGGTCCGCGCAGCATAGTTGATGTTTGCGCGAACCATGGCTTCCACTCCCATCTCTCAAACGGTCAGAACTGCAATTCCAGATCGTGCAACACCTTGTAACAGGGCAGGACCTGCTGGACGGACGAATTCGGCTCGCGCCCTTCACGGATCGCGGCGATGAATTCGCGGTCCTGCAATTCGATGCCGTTCATCGACACCGCGACCTTGCTGACATCAATCTGCTCTTCCTTGCCGTTGAACAGGTCATCATAGCGGGCGATGTACGTCGCCGTATCGCCGATATAGCGGAAGAAGGTGCCCAGCGGCCCATCATTGTTGAACGAGAGCGACAGCGTGCAGATAGCCCCTTTCGCGCTCTTCATCTGGATCGACATATCCATGGCGATGCCCAGCTCCGGATGGTGCGGGCCTTCAATCGCATTCGCCTTCACAATCGGATCAGCCATATAGGCGAACAGGTCCACCGTGTGCGCGGCGTGGTGCCACAGCAGATGGTCGGTCCAGCTGCGCGGCTGGCCCTTGGCGTTCATGTTCTTGCGGCGGAAGAAATAGGTCTGCACGTCCATTTGCTGAATGTTGAACGTGCCCGCATCGATCTGGTTCTTCACAAATTGATGGCTGGGGTTGAAGCGCCGTGTATGGCCGACCATGCAGGTCAGCCCGGTTTCCTTCTGCACATCCAGCACCGCCTGCGCATCGGCCCAGCTGTCTGCCAGCGGAATTTCCACCTGAACATGCTTGCCCGCCTTCATGCAGGCGATGGCTTGCTCCGCGTGCATCTGTGTGGGCGTGCAGAGGATCACGGCATCAACATCATCGCGCGCGAGCGCGTCTTCCAGTTCGGTCGAATGATGCTTCGCGCCATATTTGGCGGCCACTTCGGCAGCCTGTTCGCCAGTGCGGCTGATGATCGATACGATCTCCACGCCGTCGATCAGCTTCAATCCGTCGAGATGTTTTTCGCCGAACGCGCCGGCGCCTGCGAGGGCTATTCTCATCAATATCTCCCTCTCCCCTTCAGGGGAGAGGGCCGGGGAGAGGGGGCTGTCCGCCCGGCCCTATGTTGAAACAATGCGGAAGAGGACAGCCCCCTCTCCCAACCCTCTCCCCTGAAGGGGAGAGGACTAAATCACTCAGGCAGGCGCCAGCACGATATGCCCGATCGCCGTGTTGCTGCACGGAATGTGGTAATGCCGGTGCAACCGCTTGACCTTCTGGCCCAGCGCGCCGCGCATGATGAGCCACATCACCATTTCGATGCCCTCGCTGCCGGTTTCGCGCAGATATTCGATATGCGGAATGTGGCGCACGTCGTCATTGTCGGCTTCAAGCGCGTCGAGGAATTTATTGTCCCACTCACGGTTCAAAAGCCCCGCGCGCGGCCCCTGCAACTGATGGCTCATCCCGCCTGTGCCCCAGATCTGGACGTTGAGATCTTCAGGGAAGCTCTCGACGGCGCGGGCAATCGCCTCACCCAGCGCCCAGCAGCGATTGCCCGACGGCACGGGGTAAGTGACAACATTCACCGCAAGCGGCACCACCTTGCACGGCCATTTTTCCGGCTGGCCGAACATCATGCTCATCGGCACGGTCAGGCCGTGATCGACGTCCATCTCATTGATGATGGTCATATCGAACTCGTCAAGGATCAGGCTCTGCGCGATGTGCCAGGCGAGGTCAGCATGCCCCTCGACATCAGGCACATTGCGCGGACCCCAGCCTTCATCGGCGGGCTTGTAACTTTCGCCGCAGCCAATCGCGAAGGTCGGGATGATGTTCGCATCAAATGCCGAGGCGTGGTCGTTATAGACGAGGATGACGACATCGGGCTTTTCAGCCTTCTCCCATTCGCGCGTCCATTCATAGCCCGCGAAGATCGGGCCGAAATAATCGTCCTGCCATTTCCCCTGATCCACAGCGACGCCCAGCAAAGGCACATGGCTGGAGCCGACACCGGCGGTAATTTTGGCCATGTCAGTAACCTCCTTTAATGGAACGATTGCCTTCGGGCGAGCGACCACCCTTCAGCATCATGTCGCGATATTCGGGGAAGCTGTATTCGGTCATGGTCGAGACTGCTTCGGCGAAGCTCAGGCCATCAGTCGAAAACAACTTGGAGAGGAAATAGACATTGCCGCCCAGATCGAGCAGCGTGTTGTAATCGCGCGCGAGCAGCGCTTGCTTCGCCTCTTCTGAGATTTTCCACTCATCAAGATAGGCGCGTTCATTGGCCTTGAAGCGTTCGCGATTGTCGCCCTTCATCAGGCTCATCGCAAACTGGTTGATCCAATACCCCTTGCGCGCCCGCGCCGCCGTGTAAATGCGCGTGCCGGGGATATCCTCCAGCTCGGCGAGGTATTCGTGGATATTCTGTTTCATGGTCATTCTCCTCCCGAAGGGAATGAAACCCTTCGCGCCTTTGCGCCTTTGCGCGAGAAAATAATTTGGTTCGCGCAAAGGCGCAAAGGCGCAAAGAAATTCATCAAAGCCCCTTCGCCTTTAGTTGCGCATCCAGTCGCGGAAACACCCGCCGCGCATTGCCTTCGAAGATCGCCGCACGCTCCGCGTCCGTTATGTCGAGCGCATCAACATAACGCTTGGTGTCGTCGAAATAGAAGCCCGTGGTCGGATCGATGCCGCGCACCGCGCCGACCATTTCGCTGCCGAACAATATGTTCTTGTTCTCGATCACATCGGCCAGCAAATTGATGCCCGGCTGGTGATAGACGCAGGTATCGAAGAACACATTGTTCATCAGATGGCCTGACAGATCGGGCTTTTTGAGCATGTCCGCCAGCCCGCGATACCGCCCCCAATGATAGGGCACAGCGCCGCCGCCATGCGGGATGATGAAGCGCAGATTGGGGAAGCGGCTGAACAGATCCCCTTCGAGCAACTGCATGAACGCAATCGTGTCCGCTGCGATATAATACGCCCCCGTCGCGTGCATCGCCGGATTGCAACTGCCGGAAACGTGGATCATCGCGGGCACATCGAGATCGCACATCGCCTCGTAGAAGGGAAACCAATATGCGTCGGTCAGCGGCGGATGCTCGAAGTGTCCGCCGCCCGGATCGGGGTTCAGATTGCAGCCGATAAAGCCCATATCCACACAGCGCTTCAGCTCCGCGATGGAAGACGTGAGATCGGCTTTGGGCGATTGCGGCAACATGCACACACCTGCAAAAGTCTCCGGATAGAGACCAACCACGCGCGCGATCAGATCATTGCAGACCTGCGCCCATTTGACCGCAACCGACTGATCGCCGACATGCGGGGCCATGGTGGAAGCGCGGGGGCTGAAGATCGTCATGTCCGCGCCGCGTTCTTTCACAAGGCGCAACTGGTTCGCCTCGATGGTCTCGCGAATCTCATCGTCGGAGATGACGGGATAAGGCGGGCATTCCGTGCCAGCCTTGAACGCCGCCTTCTGCTCCTCGCGCCAAGCGTCATGCGCCTTGGGCAACACGGTATAATGGCCGTGGCAATCGATGATCATGCTTTCAACCTCTCCAGTTTCGCATCCAGCCCTTCAGGGGGATTCTTCACCCCCAGCCCGCCAATCTGCGCCTGCCGTTCCACCGTGCCGCGCGTCATCAGGGCGGCAACGCCCAGATCTTCCAGCGTCTTCACCACTTCGGCCATTTCGGCCGAGCGGCGCACGCCATGCACCATCATCCGGTCCAGCCGGTAATCCGCACCGCTGGACCAGTCATTGCCAAAGCTGCCCAGCACATCGTCGGTTACGCCTGCGGCCTCGCACGCCAGCAGGCATTCGGCGGTCAGCGCCTCGACGCCCTTATACATCACGGAACGCAGCATCTTGATGGTGGAGGCCCGGCCCACATCTTCGCCCACGATCCGCAACTTGGTGAAGCCTAAAGCCGTCAGCGCGACTTGCCCGGCCTGCGCGTGCGGGCCGGAGAGGAAGAGCGGCACACCCAGCCGCGCCGGATTGACCGGGGCCATCACCGCCACGTCCACGTATCGCCCGCCTGCCGCCTCGATCGCCTTGGCCGCTGCGCGCTTGGTGTTGGGGGCGACCGAATTCATGTCGAAAAACAGCGCGCCGCGCGCAATATGCTGCGCGGCATTGTCTGCAACATCAAGCGCCGCATCCGCCGTCACAAGGCTGAGGATCGTGGGCGCCTGGCGGATGGACTCTGCAGCGGAAGCGCAAGAAACAACGCCCGCCTCTTCAAAGGCGGGGCCTTTGTCCTCAATGTCGAACACATGGGCGTTTTCTTCCCATCCGCCAGCACGGGCAAACGTGAAGCCGGCCTCTCCGAAACCGATGATGGCAATAGTCTGAACGTGGTCGGTCATTGCGGCGGGCCTATAAAGACTGTATGCGACACATACAAGTTAATCCCTGCCCTGAACCCGCACCCCTTGCGCGGCGCTACACGTTGCGACATCAGGAGCAGCCAAACAAGGAGCCTAGCCATGTCCGGAATCGTCGTCCAGAACATCGAACGGGCCGCGCCCGATGTGATTGCCGATCTGGAAAGTTGCGGCGTCTCCACCGTGCATGAAGCGCAGGGCCGCACCGGGCTGCTCGCCTCTTATATGCGCCCGATTTATTCGGGTGCGCGGATTGCAGGCAGTGCCGTGACGATCTCCGCCCCTCCGGGTGACAACTGGATGGTGCATGTCGCCATCGAGCAGTTGAAAGCGGGCGACATTCTCGTGATCGCGCCGACCTCCCCTTGCGAAGACGGCTATTTCGGCGATCTGCTCGCCACGTCAGCGCAGGCGCGCGGGTGCAAGGGGCTGATCATCAACGCGGGCATCCGCGACGTGCGCGATCTGACCGAAATGAATTTTCCCGTCTGGTCCAAGGCCGTATTCGCGCAAGGCACGATCAAGGCCTCGCTCGGTTCGGTCAACGTGCCAGTGGTATGCGCCGGTGCGCCGATCAATGCGGGCGATGTCATCGTGGCCGATGATGACGGCGTGGTCGTTGTACCCCGCGAGAAGGCCGCAGAGGTGGCGAAAGCCGCCAAGGCGCGCGAGGCCAATGAGGCCGACAAGCGCGAGCGGCTGGGCAAGGGCGAATTGGGGCTCGATATGTACAAGATGCGCGAGAAGCTGGCCGAGATGGGGCTGAAATATGTGTGAGCGCCACGTCATGCTGAACTTGTTTCAGCATCCATGCCTCACCCTTCGCGTGCATGGGCAAATTGAGGCATGGACCCTGAAACAAGTTCAGGGTGACGGATTCTCATGCTTATGACCTCCGCACCAGCCATGTGGATGCGCGGCGGCACGTCCAAGGGCGGCTATTTCCTGCGCGACGACCTCCCCGCCGAGACCGCTGCGCGCGATGCGTTCCTGCTCGCTGTCATGGGCTCACCCGATCCCAACCAGATCGACGGCATGGGCGGCGCCGACCCGCTGACCAGCAAAGTGGCCGTGGTGAGCAAATCCGCGCGCGATGGCGTGGATGTCGATTATCTCTTTCTTCAAGTCTTCGTTGACCAAGCGATTGTCACCGACGCGCAGAATTGCGGCAACATCCTCGCAGGTGTCGGCCCTTTCGCCATTGAGCGCGGGCTGGTGGCGGCAACGGCGGATGAGACCAACGTCTCCATTTACATGGAGAATACCGGCCAGATCGCCGTCGCCACGGTGCAGACGCCGGGCGGGGTTGTCACCTATGCCGGAGACGCGAAGATTGACGGCGTGCCCGGCGCTCATGCGCCGGTTCCGCTGGAGTTTCGCGACACGGCGGGCTCGTCTTGCGGGGCCTTGCTCCCCAGCGGGAATGCGGTGGATATCGTCAACGGCGTCCCCGTCACACTGATCGACAATGGCATGCCCTGCGTGGTGATGAAGGCGGTTGATGTCGGCATCACCGGCACCGAAGATCGCGACTGGCTCGACGCGAACACCGAACTCAAGACCCGCATAGAAGCGATCCGGCTGGCGGTTGGGGAGCGGATGAATCTGGGCGATGTTAAAGAAAAATCCGTGCCCAAGATGATGCTCGTCTCGCCCCCACGAAACGGCGGCGCGGTGACGGTGCGCAGCTTCATCCCCCACCGCGCCCACGCGACCATCGGCGTGCTCGGTGCCGTGAGCGTGGCGACAGCGTGCCTGATCCCCGGCTCACCAGCAGCAGAAGTCGCGGATATCCCAGAGGGGAGCCGCAAGACTTTGTCAGTCGAGCATCCCACCGGCGAAATGAGCTGCGTGCTGGAACTGGATGAAAGCGGCGCGGTGAAGAGCGCAGCATTGCTGCGGACAGCCCGCAAATTGATGGACGGAGTGGTATTCGGATGAAATCCCAACGCCATCTTTGCGCCTTTGCGCCTTTGCGCGAACCAAAATCAATGTCGCGCAAAGGCGCCAAGGCGCAAAGGACATGTTTCAATGGCTGATCGCATTACATCCTGGCACGCAGCACCCTCAAAGCCGACCTACACCCCGCCCCCCGGCGCAGTGGATGCGCATTGTCATGTGTTCGGGCCGATGGTGGAGTTTCCGTTCAGTCCCAAGGCGAAATATCTGCCCGATGATGCCGGGCCGGATAAGCTCTTTGCACTGCGTGATCAGCTCGGCTTTGCGCGCAACGTCATCGTGCAGGCGAGCTGCCACGGCACCAACAATGCCGCGACGCTGAACGGCATTGCGCAATCGGGCGGCAAAGCGCGCGGCGTCGCGGTGGTCGATCCCGCCATTTCCAGCGAAGAGCTGCAAGCTCTGCACGAAGGCGGCATGCGCGGTGTGCGGTTCAACTTCCTCAAGCGGCTTGTGGATGACGCGCCCAAGGACAAGTTTCTGGAGGTCTCCGCGCGCCTGCCCAAGGGCTGGCATGTCGTGATCTACTTCGAGGCAGATATTCTTGAAGAGATGCGCCCCTTCATCGCCGCACTGCCTGTGCCGGTCGTCATCGACCATATGGGCCGCCCGGACGTGTCCCAAGGCCCCGACGGGGCGGACATGAAAGCGTTCCGCGCGCTGCTCGATTCGCGCGACGATATCTGGTTCAAGGCAACCTGCCCCGACCGGCTGGATGCGAAGAATGATCCATGGGACGATTTCGCCGCCGCCGTCCGCCCGCTGGTGGAGGATTATCCTGATCGCGTGATCTGGGGGACGGACTGGCCGCACCCGAACATGGAAACCAACATCCCCGATGACGGGCATCTGGTGGACATGATCCCGCGCATCGCGGTGACAGCAGAGCTTCAGCAGAAGCTGCTCGTGACGAATCCGATGCGGCTTTACTGGCCCGAAGAGCTCTGATCCGCCCGCCACAAGGCGGACAAAGCGGGCAGCAGATGCGCGCGATGCTCTGGCGGAACGATGGCCAGCAGGCCTGAATCCTGCTCGTCCGAAACGCGGCGGGCCGAAGCCGCCAGTTCTTCTCCCGCCTCTGTGACGGCCAGCCCGAACGAACGCCCGTCGCTGCGGCTGCGCGCCACCAGCTTGCGCGCTTCCATCCGGGCGATGAGCGGCGCCATATTGGCGCGCTGAATGCCCAGCGCGCGGCACAGGTCTGACTGGGTGATGCCGGGATTGGCGCGGATCAACATCAGCACAGAGGCTTCCGATGTGCGCAGCCCCAACGCGCCCATGCGCTTCGCCATATCCTCCATCATCGCGGAAGACGCGCGGCGCAGGGCATAGCCGACAAGATCGGAGAGGGGGTCTTTCATCCGCCTGTGCCTAACACAAAGCGATTGCGTGCTGCAAACTGGATTGCTATATTCAATAGCATAAAAGGAGAATGACCATGACCGACCGCGCCGAAGAAGATACTGTTTCCTACACCGTTGAAGATGGCATTGCCTGGGTGAAGTTCAACCGCCCTGAAAAGCGCAACTGCATGAGCCCCAAGCTCAACCGCCAAATGGGCCGCGTGATCGTGGATCTGGAATTCCGTGACGATGTGAAGGTTCTGGTGCTCACCGGCGAAGGTGAGGCCTGGTCTGCCGGCATGGATTTGAAGGAATATTTCCGCGAAACCGAAGCCGAAGGCCTGCACGCCATCCGTCGCTCGCAGCGCGAAGCCTACAACTGGTGGGAGCGTCTGCGCTGGTATGAAAAAACCGACCATCGCCATGATCAATGGCTGGTGCTTTGGCGGCGGCTATGGCCCGCTGTTCGCCTGCGACATCGCAATTGCGGCGGAAGACGCGCAGTTCGGCCTGTCTGAAATCAACTGGGGCATTCTGCCCGGCGGCGGCGCCTCCAAGGTGGTGGCGGACCTGATGCCGCTGCGCAAGGCGCTCTACCACGCCATGATGGGCGAGAATCTGACCGGCAAGCAGGCCGAAGCGCAGGGCCTTGTGACCGAAGCCGTGCCTGCCGATCAACTGCTGGCCCGCGTCACGACCATCGCCAACGCCCTGAAAGCCAAGGACGGCCATGCCCTGCGCGCGACCAAATGGGCGGTGCGCCGCATGACCGAAATGACCTATGACAATGCCGAGGATTATCTGATCCGTGCGCAGGAAGCGCTGCACAATTTCGGTGGTGTTGAAGCCCGCAAGGAAGCCACGCGCCAGTTCCTTGACGAAAAGAGCTTCAAGCCCGGCCTCGGCACGTTCGATGCGAGCAAAGTGAAGCGTTAATCTTCATACTTCCAAACACGTCACCCCCGCGAAAGCGGGGGTCGCTATCCGGATGACGCCCCCCGCTTTCGCGGGGGTGACGCCTAGACTATAGGCAGAGACCAGCCATGACCTTCTGTGACCCCATCTTCACCCATGCCCGCGCCAATCCCAACGCGCTTGCGGTCGTTGATCTCGAAAGCAACCGGCGCTGGTCCTATATCGAACTGGACCGGGCGGTGGATCGGCTCGCGGCATGGCTGGTGAGCGAATTTGGCTCGAACAGCGGCGTGCGCGTGGCGACGCTGGCGAAGAATTGCGCAGAGATGGTCATCCTCCACCATGCCGTCGCCCGCGCGGGAACGATCTTCGTGCCATTCAACTGGCGGCTGGCCGCTGCTGAAATCGAAGCGCTGGCCGCCGATGCCCAGCCGGAAATCGTGTTCCACGATCCGGACTTTGCGCCCCCGTCTGCTGCCAAGCGGGCGCTGCCGACGGCGGATATGCTGACGCTGGGGATGGATGGCGCAAAGCCGCCATGCGAAGCGCGGCGCCCGTTCGAGGATGTCGCGACGCTGCTCTACACCTCTGGCACCAGCGGGCGGCCCAAGGGCGTGATGCTGAGCGAATCGAACAGTTTCTGGGGCTGCGCCAACTTCATCCACGGCAATGACGTGACGATGCGCAGCGTGTTCCTGTGCGACATGCCGCTGTTTCACACGGCCGGCCTTTATGCCGCCGCCCGGGTGCCGATCCAGGCCGGGGCGACCTTGCTGATCACCAAAGGCTTTGACCCGGTGATGACGCTGGAGCGGATGACCGATCCGGCGCTCAAGGTTTCGCATTATTTCTCCGTGCCGCAAATGGCAGCGACGCTGTGGAACCAGCCGACATTCGACGCCAGGAAGCTCTCCGGCATTGTCAGCTGGGCGATTGGCGGTGCTCCCAATCCCAAGGCGCAGTCAGAACGGTTCGTGACGGCAGGCGTGCGGATTTCGGAAGGCTTTGGCATGTCCGAAACCGGCAGCAACTTCGCCATGCCCGCGCATGATCCGGCCACTTTGCTGCGCAAGGCGGGAAGCTGCGGCCTGCCCTTGCTGACGGTAGAAACCAGGATCGTCGATGATGACGGTAACGAAGTCCCCACTGGCGAACGCGGCGAATTGTGGGTGCGCGGGCCTTCGGTCGGCATGGGCTATTGGAATCAGCCGGAACTGTCCGCAAAGGCGTTCATCGAAGGCGGCTGGTTCGTCACCGGCGACGCGGCGATGGAGGATGAAGAGGGCTTTTTCTACATCGTCGATCGCAAGAAGGACATGTACATCTCAGGCGGCGAGAACGTCTATCCGGCGGAAGTCGAAGCCGCACTGGCCGAACTGCACGAGATTGGCGAATGCGCCGTGGTCGGCGTGCCCAACGAACGCTGGGGCGAGGTAGGCCGCGCCTATGTCATCCCCGTGCCGGGCAAGAGCATCACCGCCGAAGAGGTGATCGCACATTGCACCGCCCGCCTCGCCAAGTTCAAAGTGCCGCAAAGCGCCGTCATCACCGATGCCATCCCGCGCACGGCTTCTGGCAAGGTGCAGAAGCATATTCTGCGCGCACGGGCGCTGGAGGAATTGGGGCTTTCGTAAACCGATGCGGGACGGGCCGGTCAGTCGACCGGCTCTCCCGCTATGCCCTCCGCCATTTCCGCATCGGCATCGCGCATCGGCAGCAGCAGGAACAGCACCAGCGCTGCGACCGAACCCAATGACATCAGGAACGACACGAGCAGCAATTGCTCATCGCCCAGCGCCTTGAACAGGAAGCCGGCAATGATGGGCGAGCCTGCCGCGCCCAGCCGCCCGACACCCAGCACAAAGCCCGCACCGGTTGCCCGTGCATGCGCCGGAAAGCCGAGCGCGAAGGCTGAGTAATAGCCGACAATTGCGCCATTGGTGAAGAACATCGCCATGATGGCCGCCACGCGCCAGCCCCACATGGTGTCAAAGCCCCGGCCAAAGGCCGTGACCGCCGCAACGCCCAGCAGCAGCATCGCCACCGTCGGCCCCTTGATGTGCCAGCGCTTCATCAGGAAGCCGAACAGCAGCCCGCCCAGCGCGCCGCCGATATTGGCATAAGTGAGCACACTCGCCGCCTCTGGCTGCGAATAGCCCGGCGGATAATCGGCCACGATCTTCACGGCCCATTTCAGAATGTAATAGAAGGTGATGGTGTGGAACATATATCCGAACGCCAGCAGCAAAGTGACCGGACGCAGACGCGGGTTTGAGAGGATTTCGGTGATTTTGGGCTTGGCTGCGCCCGCAACAGGAGCCTTCAGCGCGGAGAGTGCGGGCTTTGCGAAGGCCGCCAGCGTGCGGTTGATCCGCTCCAGCGCATTCGCCGGGCGGGCTGCGTTCAGGAAGGCCGTGGTTTCCGGCACAAAAAGAGCCACCAGCGGGATCATGAACGCCGTCACCACGGCCCCGAACAGGAAGACGGCGCGCCAGTCATAGACCTGCAACAGCCATGTTTGCGCCGCAAAGCCGCCAATGACGCCACCCAAAGGATAGCCGATGACATAGATCGCCATGGAGAGGCTGCGCCCGGCCTTGCTGGTGCTTTCGGCGGTCACCGCGTTGGTGGCAGCCAGCATGCCGCCAATGCCAAGTCCGGTGATGAAACGCCAACTGGTCAGTTCGCTCACGCCGGTGGCAGCATGCGCCATGTACATGCCAATCGCCATGACGACGAGGCAGGCCAGCATCGCGGGCTTGCGCCCCAATTTGTCGGCGATGCCGCCCAGCAGCACCGATCCGAATCCCATGCCGACCAGTTCGGCGGACAGCACGATGCCCAGCGCCTCGCGCGAAACGCCCCATTCCTTGGAAATGCCGGGAGCCGCAAAAGCGCTGGAGAGCACGTCAAAGCCATCAAGCGCATTGAGCGCGACCATCAGCCCGACCACCAGATACTGCCGCCAGTTCATGGGATTGTCGTCGAGTATCCGTTGCGGATCCTGCTGGCTCATACTTGCTCCTCTCGTCCTGCCACTGTTCGCGGCCCGTTTATTCGTGAATGCGGGTCAGCATCTCGATCAGCTTTTCGATTTCCTTGTCGGTGAAGCGCGACTTGAGCCAATTCTCATGCGCCAGCACCGCTTCCTTGGCGACGCCCAGAACGCGGTGCCCCTCTTCCGTCAGATTGAGCGTCTGCTTGCGCCCATCGGTTTCCGATTTGCCGCGCACCAGATAGGTGCGCGCCTGCAAGCGGTTGACGATCGCCATCGTCGTTGCCCGGTCCATGCGCAGGCGCTGCGCCAGATCGGTCTGGGCAATATCGGGATGATCATCCACCAGCCACAGCACGGACACCTGCTTCTGCGTCAGTTCCAGATCAACAAATGTGTCCATGAAATGCCGGTAGACCGCGCCATGCGCCAGCCGGATATGGAACCCCAGAATGTCTTTGATCGGCCCGATATCGGCGTCGTCCTCCAACGCCCCGGGCTGTGTCGTGATCGCGTCCAGATCTTTTTCCCTTGTCATGCCAACCCTGCGGCGCAATTGTTAGTGTAACTTACAATCAGTGTCGAGAGAGAGGCAGCCATGGCAAATTTTCCCCAGACGATGAACTATACCGGGTTCAACACCCCTTCGCGGATCGAGGCGGACATTGCCGACCTTGTCCATGAAGGCAGCATCCCTCCCGAACTCAATGGAGCCTTTTACCGCGTCCAGCCCGATCCGCAATTCCCGCCGCGTCTGGGGGATGACATCTCGTTCAATGGCGATGGCATGATCACGCGGTTCCACCTCCATGATGGCCAGTGCGATTTCCGCCAGCGCTGGGCAAAGACCGACAAATGGAAGCTGGAAAATGAAGCGGGAAAGGCGCTGTTCGGCGCCTATCGCAATCCGCTGGGCGATGATGAGAGCGTCAAGGGCCGGTATCGCTCCACCGCCAACACCAACGCCTGGATTCACGGCGGCAAGCTCTATGCGCTGAAGGAAGATCGCCTGCGCTGGTGATGGATGCGGCCACGATGGAGACGGAAGGCTTCACCCACTTCTTCAACGACAAGACCGGCCTGAAGATGACGGGCCAGACCTTCACGGCCCATCCCAAGATCGACCCCAAGACCGGCAACATGATCGCGTTCGGATACGCGTCAACGGGGCTGTGCACCGATGATTGCACCTTTTACGAGGTGACGCCGGAGGGCGAACTGGTCCACGAAATCTGGTTCAAAGTGCCCTATTATTGCATGATGCATGATTTCGGGATCACGGAAGATTATGCCGTGTTCAACATCATGCCGAGCATCGGCAGCTGGGAACGGCTGGAAAAGGGCCTGCCGCATTTCGGCTTCGACACGTCGATGCCCGTCTATCTCGGCGTCCTCCCCCGCCGCGAAGGCGCGACCGGGGATGACATTCGCTGGTTCAAGACGAGCAACAGCTTCAACAGCCATGTGATGAACGCCTTTCAGGAGGGGAGCAAAGTCCATTTCGACATTCCGGTGGCGAAGAACAACATGTTCCCCTTCTTCCCCGATGTGAACGGCGCGCCCTTCAACGGGCAGGAGGCGATGAGCTACCTCACCCGCTGGACGGTCGATATGGCGAGCAACAGCGACGCCTTTGAAAGCGAAGTGCAACTGACGCAAACCGCCGGCGAATTCCCCCGCATCGATGATCGTTTCGCGGGCCAGCCCTATCGTTATGGCTGGATGCTGGAGATGGATTACCGGCGACCGGTTGAACTCAAGGGCGGCAGTGCGGGCGGCTTGCTCATGAACTGCCTCTGCCTGATCGATCACCAGACCAAGACCGAGCAACATTGGTGGTGCGGGCCGGTATCGAGCCTGCAAGAACCCTGCTTCATCCCGCGCGCCAAGGACGCGGCCGAAGGCGATGGCTGGATCGTGCAGATCTGCAACCGGCTGGAGGAACATCGTTCAGACCTGTTGCTGTTCGACGCGCTCGACATCGAGAAAGGGCCGATTGCCACAATCAACATTCCCATCCGGATGCGCTTCGGCCTGCACGGGAATTGGGCGGATGCGGAGGATGTGGGGTTGTGATCCGAACTCGGCGCGACCCGGAAATGCAGGAGTGCCTCTGGCTCTCTTGGTCTCATGGCGAATCCATTCAGCAGACTGGGCCTTTGCTGTCGCACGCATAGGAAATATCCTATATGTTCCCATATTGTTCTTGCCATTTTCCGCATCCGGCGCTAAAGGTCGGGGCGTCATTTCATCCTGTTTCTAGGGCTGGGTGGGGATGACGGGGACGCTGCGGGGGGAGACTCCACGCAGCACGGTCGGCGCGGGAACGGGGTGCGGTTGCTCTTGAAAAGAGCCTGCGATCTCAAGCTCTGAACCCACGCACACCCGGACCGGCAGGATGACGGAGTTCGCTCCGTCTCTTCGGGGCAACCCGAAGACCATCAGGGGCTTTGGCGCTTTTGGCCCCCGATGCGCAATCCAGGGGCCGGCATTGCAAAAGTGGCCCTCATGGTATGCAGACGGATTGAGCCCGGGGCCTTCAACAGCAAATCATTCCGCCAACCAAAGCCCGCGCGTGACCCGCGCCGACCGCCCCCTCCTTTGCCTCCCGATGCACAATTGCGCCCGGAATCCGCAGGCTTTTTGCGTAGGCGCGACTGTGAACGCCTTATCCCGCCATGTCCCGCGTCAGCTCATCCCGGAAGGCCGGGTGGGCGAGCGCGATCAGCGCTTCGGCGCGCTGGCGCAGGGATTTTCCACGCATGTCCGCCACGCCATATTCGGTCACAATGAAGCGCACATCGTTGCGCGGCGTTGTCACCGGGCCGTCGAGCCGCGGCACGATCCGCGAGACGGTGCCGCCCTGCGCGGTGGAGCGGCAGGCGATGATCGACATGCCGCCCCTGGACGCATTGGCCCCGCGCACGAAATCCAGCTGCCCGCCAGCGCCACTATATTGATGGCCCAGCATATGTTCCGAATTGCACGCGCCAGACAGATCGACCTGCAGGGTGGCGTTGACCGAGACCATGCCGGGATTCTTGGCGATATGGCGCGGATCGTTGACAATATTCACCGGCGCGGCGTGCATCGCGGGGTGATCGTCCAGCCAGTCGTAAAAGGCGCGGTCGCCCATCGCGAAGGTGAAGACGGTGCGGCCCGGATAGGTTACCTTGAACCGGTTGGAGACCGCCCCGCACTGCACCAGACTGGCCAGCGCGGGCGTGAACAGCTCGGTATGGATACCCAGATCGCGCCGCCCCGTCAGCCGCGCACAGACGGCGCTGGGGAGATTTCCGATCCCCATTTGCAGGCACGCGCCGTCAGCAATCATGTCCGCGATGATTGCTGCAATCGCCTCATCCTCAGGCTCCAGCGCCGGGGCCGCCGTTTCGAACAGCGGCGCCTTGTTTTCCACCAGCGCCGTCACCTCGGAGATATGCAGCAGCGAATCGCCGAACACGCGCGGCATGGCGGGGTTCACTTCCACGATCAGCTGTTTGGCGGCACGGGCGGCAACGCTCGAATAATCATTGCTGGTGCCAAAGGTGAACCAGCCGTGCCGATCCATCGGAGAGACGGTGGTGATGAACGCATCCAGCTTCACCTGCCCCGTGAACAGACGCGGCGATTCGCTGAATGCCACCGGCACGAACTCCACCAGCCCCTCACCATGATCCTTGACGATCTGGCGCTCCACCGCGCTCATGAACATGCAGTGCGGGCGCACCCGGTCCAGCCGGTCGGGCCGCAACAATGTGGACCCGGCATGGAGCAGCGAGTGGAAATACCAGAGATTGAGGCGGTCGAGCGTGCCCGCATCCACACGCTCGGCCAGCGCGGAGAGCAAAGCGGGCGGTTCCGCCGTCGCCATGCCCATGCCGATATCGGTGCCGGGCTGGATGAGCGCAGCGGCCTGTGGCGCGGTCATGCGTTTGGCGGCGTAGATCTGGTCTGGTGTCATGCTGTTTCGTGTATCATGAATTCATGACTCCGCCATGGCGGTCTTGCCTGTTTCCGCCAATCGGCACATAGGCGCACCCCAGAAAGCGAGGCCAAGCCATGACGAATCTGTTCGACAAATCGAAGCTCCCCAGCCGCCACGTTTCCGTGGGTCCGGAACGTGCGCCGCACCGCAGCTATTATTACGCGATGGGGCTGACCGAAGCGGAGATTGCCCGCCCGTTCGTGGGCATCGCCTCTGCCGGCAATGATTCGGCACCGTGCAACACCTTGCTCGACGAACAGGCCAATGCCGCGCGCGGCGGTGTGGAAATGGGTGGCGGAATGCCGCGCCGTTTCAACACCATCACGGTGACGGATGGCATCGCGATGGGCCATCAGGGGATGAAGGCCTCGCTCGTCAGCCGTGAAGTGATTGCCGATTCGGTCGAGCTGTCGGTGCGCGGCCATTGTTATGATGCGCTGCTCGCCTTTGCGGGATGCGACAAATCGCTGCCCGGCATGATGATGGCGATGCTGCGGCTCAACGTGCCGTCGATCTTCGTTTATGGCGGATCGATCCTGCCCGGCCGCTATCATGATCGCGATGTGACCGTGGTTGATGTGTTCGAAGTGGTGGGCAAATTCGCCGCCGGGGCCTGCCCGCTCTCTGAAGTGCATGAGCTGGAAAAGGTGGCGTGCCCCGGCCATGGCGCGTGCGGCGGGCAATATACCGCCAACACCATGGCGTGCGTGGCCGAAGCCATCGGCCTGTCGCTCCCCAATTCGAACATGGCCCCCGCGCCTTACAAGAGCCGCGAGCAGATCGCTCATGCAGCGGGTGTGCAGGTGATGGAATTGCTCGCGCAGAATATCCGCCCGCGCGACATCTGCACCATCGAGGCGTTCGAGAATGCCGCGCGCGTTGTCGCGGCGACCGGCGGCTCCACCAATGGCGCGCTCCATCTGCCCGCCATGGCGCATGAAGCCGGGCTGGAATTCGACCTGTTCGATGTGGCCGAAATCTTCAAATCCACGCCTTACATGGCGGACCTGAAGCCGGGCGGGAATTATGTCGCCAAGGACATGCACGATGCGGGCGGCGTCTATATGCTCATGAAGTCGCTGCTGGCCGAAGGCCTGCTCCATGGCAATTGCATGACGGTCACGGGCAAGACGCTGGGCGAGAATATCGACGAGATCACCTGGAACCCGGACCAGAAGGTCATCCACCCCGCCACCAAGCCGCTCAGCCCTACCGGCGGTGTCGTCGGCCTCAAGGGGTCGCTGGCGCCCAATGGTGCCATCGTGAAGGTGGCGGGCATGGCGCGGCTGGAATTCACCGGCCCGGCGCAGGTGTTCGATTGCGAGGAAGACGCCTTTGCCGCGGTCGAAAAGCGCGAGATCAAGGAAGGCTCGGTCGTCGTCATCCGTTATGAAGGCCCCAAGGGCGGGCCAGGGATGCGCGAAATGCTCTCCACCACTGCCGCGCTTTACGGGTTGGGCATGGGCGAGAAGGTCGCGCTCATCACCGATGGCCGTTTTTCGGGCGCGACGCGCGGTTTCTGCATCGGCCATGTCGGCCCGGAAGCCGCCGAATGCGGGCCGATTGCCTTGGTGGAAGATGGCGATGAAATCAGCATCGATGCCACCAAGGGCACGATCGATCTGAACGTCCCCGCCGATGTGCTCGAAGCCCGCAAAGCCAAGTGGCAGCCGCGTGTGTCCGATTATGGGGCAGGCGCATTGTGGCGCTATGCACAGAATGTCGGCCCGGCCTATAAGGGTGCGGTCACGCATCCCGGGGGTAAGTATGAGCGTCATTGTTACGCGGACATTTAGTGCAGGCCTGATGCTGCTCTCGGTTGCAGCCTGCGGGCGCAACCCGGACAGCGCAAACTCGCTGGAAGAAGCCGAAGCCAAGGTTCAGGCAAGCGCAGCCGAAGAAGGCCGTATCGCCTGCGCCGTGGGCGGGGCCACTGCCTTTTCGGACAGCTGCCTGGTTGAACGTGATTCCTCGGGCGAAACGCTGATGCTCACCATCCGCCATGCCGATGGTGGCTTTCGCCGCTTCAAGGTGGTGAAGGGCGCAGGTGTGGTTGCGGCGGACGGCGCAGAACCTGCCGTGGTGACGCCGGTCGGCCCGAAGCTGATCGAAGTGGCGGTAGCGGGTGACAAATATCGCCTGCCCGCCACAGTGAAGGGCGCAGCCCCTGCGGCTGGAGCGCCGACCGCCAAGTGACGCGCCAGATCGTCTATCTGCACGGCCAGCCCGGCGGACCAGACGAGCTTTCCCTGTTCGGGCCCATGATCTGGCCAGAGGATGTGATCCTGACAGCGCCGGACCGGAACCGGGAGCCGGTGCTGCTGCCCGAAGGCCCCGTCACGCTGATCGGCTTTTCGATGGGCGGGAAGGCCGCGCTCGATTGGGCGCAGCGGATGCCGGAGCGGATCACCCATATTCACCTGATTGCCCCCGCCGGTCCGCCGGAGAGCGAGGCGCTGCTCGACCAGATGGCGGGCGGCACGCTGTTCCGCATGGCGCGCGACCGGCCCCGCCTGTTCAGCCGCGTGGTGCAGATGCAGGCGCTGATGGCCCGCATCGCGCCGGGACTGATGACCCGGCTGCTGCTCTCCACCGCGCAAGCGGCAGATGCCGAACTGGCGAAAGACCCCGCCTTCCGCACCCGCATGGCCGCGATGCTCAAGGCCGGGCTGGGGCATTCCCCCGCCGCCTATGCCGCAGAAATCAGCGCCTATATGCAGCCTTGGGGCGCGGGGCTGTCTACGCTCGATACCCCGGTCACGCTCTGGCATGGCGAGGACGACAATTGGGCTCCGATGGCACTATCCGAAGCCTTGGCGGCCCGCTTGCCCGGCCCGGTGACGGTCCACCGCCTGCCGGGCCTTTCGCATTATGCCGCGCTGCGCCATGCGTTGCAGCACATTGCCGCCGCGTAACAGGCGGCCTAAGGCACTCTCATGGTTGCTCCCTTGACTGGTCCTATCCTGACTGCTGCCGAAATGCGCGCTGCCGAACTGGCGGCGGTGGCGGCAGGCACGTCACTCGCCACGCTGATGGAGCGCGCCGGTCGCGCCGTGGCGGATGCGGTGCTGCGCTTTGCGGGCGGGCGCGAGACACTGATCCTGTGCGGCCCCGGCAACAATGGCGGAGACGGCTATGTGGCGGCGCGCTTCCTGCAAGAGGCCGGGCATCCGGTGCGCGTGGCGGCTCTGTGCCCGCCGCGCACCGATCTCGCCCGCGCCGCGCGGGAGCGTTGGACCGGGCCGGTTTTTGCGGCCGATAATTGCGCACCGGCTTCGGTTCTGGTCGATGCGCTGTTCGGCACCGGGCTGACCCGACCGCTGGAAGAGGATGCCGTCGCCGCCTTGAATGCGCTCTCCGATTCAAGCACCTTCATGATCGCAGTCGATCTGCCAAGCGGGGTTGGCACCGATGATGGCGCAAATCTGGGCGCGCGCAAGGCCACCATCACCATCGCGCTGGAGGCGTTGAAACCCGCGCATCTGCTGCAACCGGCCGCCGCCTTGTGCGGCACGGTGATCCGTGCGCGGCTGGATTTCGATGCTGCCGCATTCGCCTCTGTCATCAGTCGCCCTACCATCCACGCGCCTGGCGCGGACAGCCACAAATATAAGCGCGGCTATGTGGTGGTGGCCGGTGGCGCGATGGGCGGCGCGGCACAGCTGGCCGCCAGAGCGGCGATGCGGCGCGCAGGCTATGTCGCCATCACCGGCGCGCGGCGGCTTGGCCCCGATGCGCTGGTCAACCGGCGCTGGGAGGATGTGGCGGAGGATCCGCGTGTCGGCGCGTTGCTGATCGGGCCGGGGCTGGGGCGCGATGAAAAGGCGCGCGCTGCGCTGTCCGCCGCGCTCGCCACGCCGCACCCGCTCGTGCTGGATGCCGATGCGCTGATGCTGCTCACGCCGCAAGAGCGCGACACGCTGGGCGATGCCGGACGGCGCGTGATTCTCACTCCGCATGAGGGCGAGTTCGCGCATCTCTTTGGCACATTGCCCGGCAGCAAGATCGACCGTGCGGCGGCGGCGGCTCAGATGAGCGGCGCGGTGGTGATCCTGAAAGGCGCCGATACCGTCATTGCCGCTCCCGATTGCCGCGTGCGCATGGCGCTGCCTGCGCCCGGCTGGCTGGCGAGTGCGGGCACCGGCGATGTGCTGGCGGGGCTGGCAGTTGCCGCTCTGGGCAGCTGGACACCCTTTGTGGACGGCACGCTCAACGCCGCCTGCGAAGCGGTGTGGCTCCATGCAGAAGCTGCGCGGCTGGCGGGTCCGGCGCTGATTGCGGATGATCTGCCTGATCTGATTCCGGCGGCGATGGCAGACTGTCTTGCCTGATCCCGTCATCCGCTTTGCCGCGCGGGGCGATGGCGTGACGGCTTCGGGCGCGTTCGTGGCCGGTGCCGTGCCGGGCGACGCCGTGACGGAAGATGGCCGCCTCATCCCCGGCCCCGATCACGCCACGCCCGCCTGCCGCCATTTCGGAACCTGCGGCGGCTGCCAGCTTCAGCACGCCAGCGATGCTGCCTATGCCACCTATCTGACCGACCGGATCGTCGAGGCGCTGAAGGCACAGGCGCTGCCCCTGCCGGAGCTGCGCACCCCCCACCTCTCTCCGCCGCACACGCGCCGCCGCGCCAGCATGATTGCCGAACGGCGCGGCAAGGCAGTGCTGCTGGGGTTCAGCGAGGCGAAAAGCCACAAGCTGGTCGATCTGGCCGAATGCCCGGTGCTCCATCCTGACCTGCTGGCTCTGGTCAGGCCGCTGCGCGCACTGCTCGCCACGCTGCTCCCGGCGCGCGGCCGGGCGCAGATCCGGATGACGCTGGCAGATCAGGGCGTGGACCTGCTTATCGCGGGTGTGCACGCCGAAGGACTGGCGGCGGTCGAGGCGATCAGCGCTTTTGCGGAGAAGCACAGGCTCGCGCGTTTCTCGCTCGACGAAGGCTATGGCCCCTCGGCGCGGTACGAACCGGAGCCGGTGACGCTCACGCTGGGCGGCCTGCCCGTCGGCCTGCCCGAAGGCGCGTTTCTGCAAGCCACCGCAGACGGGGAAGCGGCACTGGCAGCGGGCGTGCAGGAGGCGCTGGCAGGCTGCGGCCATGTCGCCGATCTTTTCGCCGGGCTCGGCACGTTCGCGCTCTCGCTGGACGGCCGGGTGCAGGCGGTGGAGGGCGCGCGCGCTGCGATCATGGCGCTGGGCGTGGCCGCCAATCGCGCGCACCGCACCGTGTCCACGGAGCATCGCGACCTGTTTCGCAGGCCATTGACGCCCAACGAACTCAACCGCTTTGACGGCGTGGTCATCGATCCGCCGCGCGCGGGGGCGAAGGAACAGAGCGATGCGCTCGCCGCCTCAACCGTGCGGCGCATCGCCTTCGTCTCGTGCAATCCGGCCACTTTCGCGCGCGACGCAAAGGCCTTGGTGGATGGCGGCTATGCGCTCGAATGGATTCAGCCGGTCGGCCAGTTCCGCTGGGCCACGCATGTGGAACTGGTGGCGCTGTTCAGGCGGTAGGGCGAGGTTTCAGACAGGAGCCTAAGCCAGCCGCGCCGGAATCCCCTTGTGCCGCGCCGGAAACAGACCCTTCATCCCGCGCAGGAAGCGCGCCATCGGGCTGAATTGCGCCATCCATGCGGAATAGGCGACATAGGCGGGATCGTTGGACATGTGGCGTTCTTCGGTCTTTGCACGCCAGAAATAGACGGCGGAGACCATCGCGAGAATCACGCTGTTGCGGATCGCATCCACCGGATTTGCCGTCACGACGAGGAAGGGCAGCGTCTCCAGCCACCAGAACAGATTCTTGGAAACATAAGCGGGGTGCTTCGTCCAGGCATAAGGCCCGTGGGTCAGCGTGCCGCGATCAGTCAGGTTTGAAAAGCGCAGGCCGAACGCCACCGTCGCCCAGGCATAGATGCCGGTGAGGAGCGCCAGCACGATTGCCATCGCGGTCAGCGCGACCGGGTGGCCCTCCAGCCAATAGGTCCAGTCCGCCGTGCCCTGATGATAATCGAGCGGCGAGCCTGCGCCCATCAGGATGAAGGGCGGGTAACACATCAGCGCCGCCACCCAGCCCTGCATATAGGGATTGGCCGAGCGGATGTGCGAATCGAGCGGCCGCATCGTCAGCATGTAACCCACGGTCGCCATCGCCACGTCGATCAGGAACATCAGCGTGATCAGCCAATGGCCGAGCTTGATCGGATCGCCCGCCAGCGCGCTGAAATCCGTGGTGACGAACTGCGCATAGCCGCCGGGGACAATCGAGAGCATGAAGGCCGTGAAGAAGCCCTTCACCGCCCAGGAGCGGAGGTGCGAGAGGATCGCGTCCGTGCGATAGCCATCCTGCCCCATCAGCAGCGCGCCGAAATGCCAGGTGCCGTCGCGCGGCTCGATCAGGCGGCGGTCCAGCCAGATGATATAGACAATGGAGAGCAGGAACACCGGCACGGCAGCCATGGAGTAGAATTCCATCGCGAACAGATAGGCCCCGCGCCAATACCAGCGGAAAATGCAGTAAAGCCCGGCAATCAGCGCCCATGTGGCCCACAGGCCCGCAAGCTTGGTCAGGCTGATGTCGATGATCTCGCGCACCGGCTTTGCTGGCGAATCCCAGTCGATCCCGGTGGAGGGATTGCGGTGCACCTTGTCCACCAGCACAGACCAGAGCACCATCGGAATGCCGCAACACAACACATTGATCAGCGCCCAGCCGGGGCCGGACAAGCCATAATGGATGGCAATGCTGGTCCATGTGACCAGACCAATCAGCCCGGCCAGCCCGACCCAGCCCGACACGGCGGATTTCGGGCGCGGCGGAACTTCGGGCGCGGCGGAAACGGATTCAGTGCTCATGCTGGCCGGGTTAGCGCAATATGGTAACCAAGCCGTGAACCGGGGGGGCTTAGCCCAGCCAGCGATAGCGCCCGGTGATGCGGTGTTCGCCCAGTGCATCCTCCTCCCGCGTGCCCTGCCCGATATTGTGGATGATGAGCGGGCGTCCCGCGATCATCGTCCGCCGGTCAGAGACGATGGCGATATGCGGCAGCGTGCCGCCGACAAGGCAGGTCATGATGTCGCCCGCCTGCCATCCGGACAGCTCCGAGGGGATGGGCAATTGCGCGCGCTTGCGCGCCAGAAAGGTCTGAAGATTGGGCACGCGGCGATGATCGATATTGCTGTCTGCCCGCTTGAGGCCCCAGCGCCGGGGATAAGCGGCAAAGGCCGCGCGCATATCGGCATGAACCAGCGCCTGAAGGTCCAGCGCGAGGGCATCGCGATAGGCGCGGATCACCACATCGGTGCACACACCCTTGGCGCGCGGCACATCCCCGCCCGGAAAGGCGAGCCGTGTATAGGCCGGATCATAAGCCAGCGTGACGCCGATCTGGCGGCGCGCCGCGGCGATCAGTGCATGGGCGCGGCTGGCAGGCTGGGCGCTGGCGGGCAAGGCAGGCAGGCTCGCCAGACCAGCGAGGACCATGCGGCGGGTGAGGGTGAAAGTCTCCATCGTGACAGGCTGGCCGGATGTGGCTGAGCCGGAGATGAATGGCCCCCTTCATTTCATTTGGAAAACGCGGCAAACTCGTTTATGTTGCACCGCAACAAATAGTGGAGGAGCCTGCATGTCCCTCGAACCCGAATGGTCCACGCGCCGCGTGGATGGCCGCATGGTTCGCATTGCCCGATGGATCGCGCGCGATCCGGACCCGGCGGAACGTCCGCTGATATTCTTCAACGGCATTGGCGCGAATATCGAGCTCATCACCCCCTTTGCCGAGCGCATGGCGGGGCGCGACATCGTGACGTTCGACATGCCAGGCATTGGCGGATCGCCCGCGCCGACCTGGCCCTATCGTCCGTGGATGATGGCGCGCATCGCCAACCGCATTCTGGATGATTTCGGATATGGCCCTGTTGATGCCATGGGCGTCAGCTGGGGCGGGGCGATGGCGCAGCAATTTGCGCTGCAATATGGCCAACGGGTCGAGCGACTGGTGCTGGCGGCGACATCCGCAGGCATGTTGATGGTGCCGGGCAAGCTCTCTGCGCTCACCAAAATGGCCGATCCGCGCCGTTATGTGGACCCGACCTATCTGTTGCGCAATTTCCAGACGCTATATGGCGGCTCCACCGAAGGCGCGGACGGCCATGCTGCGCGCATCACGCCGCCCTCGTCGGTCGGCTATTTTTATCAGCTGATGGCGATGATGGGCTGGACGAGCGCACCCTTCCTGCCTTTCATGAATGCCGAAACGCTGATCCTGATGGGAGACCGCGATTCGATTGTCCCGCTCGCCAATGGCAAGATTCTGAACACGCTGATTCCCGGATCGCGACTGGAAGTGATCGAGGATGGCGGCCACCTGTTCATGGTCGCTCAAGCGGACAAGGTGGTGGGCATCATCGAGGAATTTCTCGACATGCCGGTCGACCGGAAAGCCAAAAAGGCAGCCTGAGGCGCATTGCGGGTTGAACCGCGTTGCACTTGCGGCTAGCGGGAAGCGTCTCGCCGCAAGGCGTTTCCCGCGCGCGGGCGTGGTGGAATTGGTAGACGCGCCGGACTCAAAATCCCGTTCCGCAAGGAGTGTGGGTTCGATTCCCACCGCCCGCACCATCTTTTGTCAGGCCGGAAGCGCCGGGGGTCTCATTCGCACACCCCGTCTGTCCTCGCAGACGCCCGGACGTCCTTGCAAATCCTGCAGCTTTGCTTTCACCCTTTTCATCGCGACGAATTTCGCGCACCATCGCGCGATGCGCCCGACAATCGACACCATCTCCGCCCGCGTCCGCTCTCAGGCCGACGCGCTTCCTGCCGTTTTTGGTCAGCTGGATTTCGATACGCCGCCCGAACGCTTTGCGATCGGCGCGGATGACAAGACCGAACTGACCGGCTCCAAATCGATCAACCGTGCCGCCTTGCTCGACGATGCGGACATGGTGGCGCGGTTCCGCGAATATACGATGCTGGGGGACAAGACCGGCGATGCCTATGCCGCCTTGATGCGCCAGCATGGCTTTCGCGCCTTGGTGGACATGCTGGTGACGGCGTGTGACACGGGGCTGGACGCAGTGCCCGATGCGCCGCCCGAACTCGTTGCGCTGATCAAGGAAATGGAGCGCGTGCCCGACTGGCTGGACATGACGCTGGTGGAAGAGGGGGCAGCGGCAGACCGCAACAGCGCCGCCAATTTCTCGCCATTCGCCATTCGCGGCGCGTTCATCGCGACATTCCTCAACAAATATAGCGCGCTGCCGATGGCGCTGACGGGCACCTTGTCTCACACCACGGCCGCCCGGCGCGTGAAGGAAACCGCGACCTTTTTCACCACCACCATCCTGCCCGGCGCGCTGAAGCGGCATGGCGCGGGCTTCAAATCTGCCGCGATGGTTCGGCTGATGCACTCGATGGTGCGGATCAATGTGCTCACCCGGCAGGGCATGTGGGATGCCAAGACCTATGGGATGCCGATCCCCCAGCTGGATCAGATGCCCGCCGGGCTGATCCCCGTCTATTTCCTGTCCGAAGAGGTGCTGGCCAAGGGCCGCAAGACTTTCACCCGTGAGGAGCGCGCGCGCGTCGAACTTTCACGTTATCGCTGCTATCTTCTGGGTCTGCCGGAAGATCTGCTGGCGGATACGCCGGAGGAGATCGTCAAGATCTGGTGCACCCGCTCTGCCACGCTGCGGCATGAATATGATGATGCGATCTGCGGCGGCCTGCTCCGCGCGACGATGGATGCAGAACTGTACAAGGGTGACAGCCTGAAAGACCGCATCTTCGCCCGCGTCGAGCGCTCCTTTGCGCGCGTTTTCTTCGTCAAGGCGTTCCTGAAGGGCGATGCCAGCATTGCCGAAAGCGTCGGCGCGCCGATTTCGGGCAAGGACCGCGCCATTTATGGCGTCACCATGGCCTTCATCATCGCGCGCATGATTGCGTATAAGCTCGCCTCGCGCATTCCGGGGCTGAAAGGCATTGCGGATGCGCGGCTGGTCTCGCGGCTCAAGGCGCAGCTCGCCAGCTATGGCCATGCCGAATTCACGACCGATTCCGCGCAGTACAAGCCGGTTCCGGCACACGCAGGCTGATGCGGCTGACCCGGCGGGAGGGGCTGGCGGCGCTGGCCGGGCTGGTGTGGGCCTCTCCGGCGCTGGCGCTTACGGCGGGGGAGCCGGACTGGGAGGCAGACCGCGCGAAGAGTGGCGCGCCGGGGCTGGCGGCAGGCTGGCAGCGCGGGCAGGATGGGCCGCAGCTGCGCGTGGCCGGGATCGCCCGTGCAGACGCAGCCGACAAGGCGCTGCGCCCGGATGCGCGCTGGCATCTCGGCAGCCTGACCAAGGCGATGACGGCCACGCTCGCCGCCCGCGCAGTAGAGGCCGGCTGGATCGACTGGGACAGCAGCATCGCCAACACGCTCGGCCCGCTCGCAGAGGGCATGAACCCGGCTTATGCCGATGTCACTCTGCTCCATCTGCTCAGCCATCAGGCCGGCCTTGTGCCCGATATTGCGCGGTCGGCCTTTGGCGAATTCTCGCGCCATGACGTGCCCGATGCGCGCAGCGAGCGGCTTCGTTACGCGCTGATTGCGCTGGGGATGGAGCCGCTGGCAGCGCCGGCCACACGGATGATTTACGCCAATAACGGCTATGTCGTGGCTGCCGCCATGCTGGAAGCGCGGATGGGCGCGCCATGGGAAACGCTGATCCGGCACTGGGTGTTCGAACCATTGGGGCTGGCCTCTGCCGGGTTCGGCCTGCCGGGCCATCCGCACGACGCTTCGGGCCATATTGTCGCGGGCGATGGCACGCGCATCCCCCTTCCCATCGATAATCCGGTGGCGCTCAGCCCGGCGGGGCGCGTGCATATGGCTTTGCCCGATCTGCTGCGCTTTCTGGCCGCGCATCGGGATGGTGATCCGCGCTTCCTGTCTCGCAAGAGCTGGCGCACGCTGCACACGCCGCCCTTTGGCGGGGATTATGCGCTGGGCTGGATCATGCTGCCGGACGGGCGGCTATGGCATAATGGCTCCAACGGCTTCTGGTATGCCGAAGCGCTGATCGGCAGCCGGACGGTGGCTGCCGTTGTCCGGAACGACGCCAGCGCCCGATCCGGCCAGCCCGGTGCGCTGATTCAGCAACTCGCCAGCCTGTAACGGGCGGCGCGCCCTTGCGCAGCGGGGGGCGTCATGCCTAGATGACAGGCATGGCATCTTCCTTCCCAGAATTGACAGACCGCGCGCGCGACGTGTTCCGCATCGTGGTCGAGTCCTATCTGGGCTCGGGTGCGCCAGTAGGCTCGCGCACCATTTCCAAGCTGGGGGGCATGAACCTGTCTTCGGCCTCGATCCGCAATGTCATGCAGGATCTCGAAGAACTCGGCCTGCTCGCCGCACCCCACACCTCCGCCGGGCGGATGCCCACCGAAAGCGGGCTGCGCCTGTTTGTGGACGGAATGATGCAGGCCGCCGAACCAACCGCAGACGAGCGCGCGGCGATCGAAGCCCGCGTCACGCAGGCCGGGCCGATCGAGGACGCGCTGGCCGCTGCCTCTGCCGCGCTCTCCGGCCTGTCTGCCTGTGCCGGGCTGGTGCTGGTGCCCGCGCATGAGCCGCGCCTGCGGCAGTTCGCCTTCACGCCGCTTTCCGCGAATCAGGCGCTCGCCATTTTGGTGGGTGATGATGGTTCGGTGGAAAACCGGGTGATGGCGATTCCGCTGGGAATGACAGCCTCCACCTTGGCCGAAGCGGGAAATTACATGACGGCCCGGCTTTCGGGAATGACGCTGGCAGACGCCTCTGCCACGCTCGCGCGCGAAATCGGGCAGGAACGGGCTGCACTGGATCAGGCGGCGCGCAGTCTGGTGCTCGCCGGCATGGCGGAATGGGCGAAGGACGGGGCGCATCGCCCGGTGCTGATCGTGCGCGGGGCTTCCCACCTGCTTGATGAAGCGACCAGCAGTGATCTGGATCGGGTGCGCCTCCTGCTCGACGAAATCGAGGGCAAGGAAGACATTGCCCGCCTGCTCGACAGCGCGCGCGATGGCGAATCCACCAAGGTTTTCATCGGCGCGGAAAATAAACTGTTCGCGCTTTCGGGCTCTTCGGTGATAGCGGCGCCGTGGCATGGGCGCGATGGCCGCGTCGTCGGCGTGGTCGGCGTGATTGGCCCCACCCGCTTGAATTATGCCCGGGTCGTTCCCATGGTAGATTTCACGGCACAAACCTTGACGAGATTGATGCGATAAGATGAGCGAAGAAGACTTGAAAACCGAAACCGCAGACGCCCCTGAAGCCGCAGCCGAAGAGCCCGCGACCGATCCGCTGGGGGCCTTGCTGGGCGAACTGGAAGAGGCGAAGCAGCAGATCCTCTATGCGCAGGCCGAAATCCAGAATGTGCGCCGCCGCGCGGAAAAGGAAGTGCAGGATGCGCACGCCTATTCCGCAACCAAATTCGCGCGCGACGTGCTGTCTGTTTCCGACAATCTGAGCCGCGCGCTCGACGCCATTCCCGCTGCGATGCGCGAAGACGAAGCGGGCAAGGGGCTGGTAACGGGGCTGGAAGCCACGCAACGCGAACTGGCGAGCGTGTTTGAACGCAACGGCATCACCAGGATCGAAGCGATGGGCCAGCCGCTTGATCCCAACCGCCATCAGGCGATGATGGAAATGCCCAATGCTGACGTAGAGCCCGGCACCATCGTGCTGGAAATGCAGAGCGGCTACATGATCAAGGATCGCCTGCTGCGTCCGGCGATGGTTTGCGTGGCGAAAAAGCCGGATTGATCAGGCCGCAGGAAACGGAACAATCCCTTCATAAACCCGCACAGGGGGTGCGCCTGGAATAGGCACACCGTTGCGGAGCATGAACCAGTGCCGCACAATCTCTGCCTGCTGCTCGATGCCGTAGCGGTGGAAGGGCTTGCCGGGCTGGATGGCATAGTCATAGCGACAGAATGGGTGACGCTTCAGGATCAGATTCACGCCCTGCTGATGCTGCCAGACATGCACCATTTCATGGATGAACAGGCCTTGCGCATCGAGGTGCGCGGCGCAGAAATCGTCGCAATAGCCTGTTCCCGCCGGGTGGAAATGGATGTGCCCGCGCGGAGCCATCACCACGCGCTTCGGCTGGAAGAACGCCCATTTGCGTGCGCGGATGCGGACCGGTGCATAGTCGATCGCGTCGCCAAACACAGAGCGGGCGAGCGCAATCTCATTCTCCGTCAGTGCGCGGTCGATCAATGATTATGGCCCGCTGCCTCGCCACGCGGCTTGATCTGCGCCTCGGCCTCGATCTTTGCGCCATCGGCATAAGCGAAGGACAGGGTCAGCTTGTCCCCCTGCTTCAGGTCGGGGCGAATGTCGTAGAGCATGGCATGTTTGCCACCCGCCTTGAATTCCACCGTGCCCCCGGCAGGCACCGTCACGCCCGCGCTCAAGGGCGTCATTTTCATCACGCCGCCCTCCATCACATTGTCATGCAGTTCGACGCGGATGACCTGGGGAGAAGAAACACTTGTCAGCTGCGCCTCCTTCGCCCCGCCTTTCACCGTGAAATAGGCAACACCGGGGCGACCGGCGGCAAGCGGCAGATGCACCACCGCATCCGTCACTTCGGCCTTGGGCGGCGCGCCACAGGCAGACAAAGCGAGAAGCGAGGCAAGGACAATACGTTTCATGAAGGGACTCCGTAACCCGGCAGACATGCGGGCTTTTATCATGTGCGTCCCTTGCGGCAAGCGAAACGCTTCCTATATCGCCGGACGAAACAATTGAATCGCGGCACTGCCCGGTGGGGGGCATCCGCATCTGACTTTGGGGTGTAAACTACATGGCAAAAGTTATCGGTATTGATCTGGGCACAACCAACAGCTGCGTTTCCGTGATGGAAGGCGGCAAGCCCAAGGTCATCGAAAATGCAGAAGGTGCGCGCACCACGCCGTCGATTGTCGCCTTTGCGAAGGATGGCGAGCGGCTGATCGGCCAGCCCGCCAAGCGTCAGGCCGTCACCAATCCGGAAAACACCATTTTCGCGGTGAAGCGCCTGATCGGTCGCCGGTTCGATGATCCGATGACCAAGAAGGATATGGGCCTGGTTCCCTACACCATCACCAAAGGCAAGAATGGTGATGCATGGGTGAGCGCGGGCGGCACTGACTATTCGCCGTCCCAGATTTCGGCTTTCACGCTTCAGAAGATGAAGGAAACCGCCGAAGCCTATCTGGGTGAAACGGTGACGCAGGCGGTCATCACCGTGCCGGCCTATTTCAACGACGCACAGCGTCAGGCAACCAAGGACGCCGGTCAGATTGCGGGCCTTGAAGTGCTGCGCATCATCAACGAGCCGACCGCTGCCGCGCTCGCTTATGGCCTTGAGAAGAACGACGGCAAGCTGATCGCGGTCTATGATCTGGGCGGCGGCACCTTCGACATTTCCGTGCTCGAAATTGGCGACGGCGTGTTCGAAGTGAAGTCCACCAATGGTGACACCTTCCTGGGCGGCGAAGATTTTGACTCGGCCATCGTCGAATTCCTCGCAGCGGACTTCAAGAAGGTCGAAGGCATTGATCTGACCGCAGACAAGCTGGCGCTCCAGCGCCTGAAGGAAGCGGCTGAAAAGGCGAAGATCGAACTCAGCTCGGCGCAGACGACCGAAATCAACCTGCCCTTCATCACGGCGGATGCAACCGGCCCGAAGCACCTTGTGAAGGCGATCACCCGCGCCGATCTGGAAAAGCTGGTCGAAAGCCTGATCAAGCGCACCATCGAGCCGTGCAAGAAGGCGCTGGCCGATGCGGGCGTGAAGGCGGCAGACATTGCCGAAGTCGTCATGGTGGGTGGCATGTCCCGCATGCCGCGCGTCCGCGACGTGGTGAAGGACTTTTTCGGCAAGGAACCGCACACCGGTGTGAACCCCGATGAAGTTGTCGCCATGGGCGCCGCCATTCAGGCGGGTGTGCTGCAGGGCGACGTCAAGGACGTGCTGCTGCTCGACGTGACACCGCTCTCGCTCGGCATCGAAACGCTGGGCGGCGTGTTCACGCGCATGATCGACCGCAACACCACGATCCCCACCAAGAAGTCGCAGACCTTCTCCACCGCTGATGACAATCAGCAGGCGGTGACGATCCGCGTCTTCCAGGGCGAGCGTGAAATGGCGGCGGACAACAAGATCCTCGGCCAGTTCGATCTGGTGGGCATTCCCCCCGCCCCGCGCGGCGTGCCGCAGATCGAAGTCAGCTTCGACATTGACGCGAACGGCATCGTGAACGTCTCTGCCAAGGACAAGGGCACGGGCAAGGAACAGCAGATCAAGATCCAGGCTTCTGGTGGTCTGTCCGATGCGGACATCGACCAGATGGTCAAGGACGCCGAAGCCTTTGCCGAAGAAGACAAGAAGCGGCGTGAAGCGGCGGAAGCCAAGAATAATGCCGAAAGCCTGATCCATTCGACCGAGCGCCAGCTCTCCGAACATGGTGACAAGGTGGACGCCAGCGTGAAGGCCGAAATCGAAGCCGCGATTGCGGACGCCAAATCGGCGGTTGAAGGGGGCGATGTGGAAACCATGACCGCCAAGGGGCAGGCGCTCGCGCAGGCCGCGATGAAGCTCGGTCAGGCGATCTACGAAAAGGAACAGGCCGAAGCCGCGTCTCCGGGGGCTGATGGCCCCAAGGATGACGATGTGGTGGACGCCGAATTCTCCGAAGTGGACGAGAATAAGTAAAGCATGTCCCTCCCTCTCCCCTCCAGGGGAGAGGGTCGGGGAGAGGGGGAGTCTGGTTGTGAAGGGCTGCGCATTCGTCATGCAGACAGCCCCTCTCCCTAGCCCTCTCCCCTGAAGGGGAGAGGGAATTTATGTCCGACGATTATTACGAACTGCTGGAAGTCGAGCGCACGGCGGATGACGGGAAGATCAAGTCTTCCTACCGCAAGCTCGCCATGCGCTGGCATCCGGACAAGAACCCCGGCGATGCCGAAGCCGAATCTCGCTTCAAGGCGATTGGCGAAGCCTATGACGTTCTGAAAGACCCGCAGAAACGCGCCGCCTATGATCAATATGGAAAGGCCGCGTTCGAAAATGGCGGGCCGGGTGGCGGCGGCTTTGGCGGTGATCCCTTTGGCGGCTTTTCAGACATTTTCGATTCGATCTTTGGGGATTTCACTGGCGGCGGACGCGGTCGCCAGCGCGGGCCGCAACGCGGGGCCGATCTGCGATATGACATGGAAGTCTCTCTGGAAGAGGCGTTCCATGGCAAGGAAACCGAGTTTACCATTGATGTTTCGGCGCTGTGCGAACCCTGTGGCGGATCGGGCGCGAAACCCGGCTCCAGCGCGAAAACCTGCGGCACCTGCAACGGCCATGGCAAAGTGCGCAGCCAGCAGGGCTTCTTCATGGTTGAACGCCCCTGCCCCAGCTGTCGCGGCGCGGGGCAGGTGATTGCCGAACCCTGCACCTCCTGCCGGGGGGCTGGCCGGGTGGACAAGCGCAAGACGCTGTCCGTCAAGATCCCGCCCGGCGTGGACGATGGCACGCGCATCCGCATGTCTGGCGAAGGCGAGGCTGGAGAGCGCGGCGCACCGGCGGGCGATCTCTACATTTTCCTGCACCTCAAGCGCCATTCGGTGTTCCAGCGCGATGGGACGACCCTGTTCTGCCGCGCGCCGATCAGCTTCACCACGGCGGCTTTGGGCGGCTGCATCACCGTGCCGGGGCTCGACCGGGTGGATCATGAGATCAAGATTCCGGCAGGCATCCAGTCCGGCAAGCAGCTGCGCCAGCGCGGCGCGGGGCATGCCCGTGCTCAACGGGCGCGGCATGGGGGATCTGGTGGTCGAGATTGCGGTGGAGACGCCCACCCGCCTCTCCGCCAAGCAGAAGGAGTTGCTGGAGGCATTTCGCGAAACCGAAACCGGCGACGAATGCCCCCAGTCACGCGGCTTTTTCGACAAGCTCAAAGAGATGTGGGACGATCTGACCGATTGATCCCGTCCGTCCCCCACCATGGACACGCCCGCCCGGCCCCGTTAGACCCGTTCCATGAGCCTGTTGAAAACCGCCTGGAAACTGCTGATCGGCGTCAAGGACGTCCTGACGCTTCTCTTTGTCCTCATCTTTTTCGGGGCGCTTTATGCCGCGTTGAGCTTCAGCCCCAATCCGGCGGTCGAAGCGCGCGGCGGCGCGCTGCTGGTGACGCTGGACGGCACATTGGTAGACCAGAAGGCCGAAAATGATCCGATTGCCGTTCTCACCGGTCAGGCGAGCCCGGTCCATGAAACGCTGACGCGCGATGTGGTGCGCGCGCTGCGGTTGGCGGCGAAGGACAGCGACATCAAGGCCGTGGTGCTCGATCTGGACCGCTTCATGGGTGCGGGCGCCGTCTCACTGGGCGAAGTGGGCGAAGCGCTGGCGGATGTCCGCAAGGCGGGCAAGACCATTTTGTCCCATGCCACGGCTTATAGCGATGACAGCTATGCGCTGGCGGCGCAGGCGAACGAGGTCTGGCTGCACCCCATGGGCGGCGTGCTGATCGCCGGACCGGGCGGAAGCCAGCCCTATTTCAAAGGGTTGCTCGACCGGTTCGATGTCAATCTCCACGTCTATCGCGTCGGCAAGTATAAATCCTATGTCGAACCCTATCTGTTGCAGGCGGCCTCTGCCGAAGCGAAAGAAGCGGATCAGGCGCTCGTCGATGCGCTGTGGGAGGATTGGCAAACCAAGGTGAAGGCCGCGCGTCCCAAGGCCGATATTGCATCCTTCGCACAAGATCCGGTGGCGGCCTTGCAGGCTGGCGGCGGTGATCTGGCCAAGGCCGCACAGGCCAAAGGTCTGATCGACGCACTGGGCAGTGACAGGGATTTCGGTACGCGCGTCGCCAAGATCGTAGGCGGCGATGAAGATCGCGGCCCGGGAGATTTCAACTCTACCAGTCTGGATGCCTATCTGGCCGCCAACCCGGAAGATCAGGGCGGCGATGTGGTAGCCGTGGTGCATGTTGCGGGCGAGATTGTCGATGGCGACGCGCCCGATGGCGTGGCCGCTGGAGACACGGTGGCCGACCGTATCGATCAGGCCGTTCAGCATCTGGACGCCAAGGCTCTGGTGCTGCGCGTCGATTCGCCCGGCGGATCGGCGATGGCGTCCGAAAAAATCCGTCAGGCCGCGCTGGCTGCGAAAAAGGCCGGGCTGCCGGTGATCGTTTCGATGGGCAATGTCGCGGCGTCGGGCGGCTATTGGGTGGCGATGGCAGGGGACAAGGTGTTTGCAGAACCTGCCACCATCACCGGCTCGATCGGCGTGTTCGGCTTGATCCCCAGCTTTGAAAAGACGCTGGCGCGCTATGGCGTCACCAGCGATGGCGTGAAGACCACCCCGCTCTCTGGCCAGCCCGATGTGCTGGGCGGCATCAACGCAGAGGGAGACGCGCTGATTCAAGGCGGGATCAGCGATATCTACCGCCGCTTCACCGGGCTGGTTTCCGCATCGCGCAAACTGCCTTTGGCCCGCGTGGAAGAACTGGCACAGGGCCGTGTCTGGATTGGCGGCACAGCGCATCAGAACAAGCTGATCGATGCGTTCGGCTCGCTCGACGACGCCGTGGCCGAAGCCGCCAGGCGCGCCAAGCTGGACCCGGCGGATATCAGCGTTGTCCATGTCGAGCCGCAGGCGGGATGGCTCCAGCGCCTGTTCGAGCCCGCCGCGCGTGTGACCGCCGCAGAGATGCGGATCGGCGCAGATCCGGTCAGCCATCTGGTCGCGCTGCGACAGGCGCAGATGGGCACAGCGCTGGCCGATGCCCGCCATGTCATGGACGGCCCGGCGGTTCAGGTGCGGTGCATGAACTGCCCGCCAGTGCGCCTGTCCGCGCCCGCAAAACCCTCCACTTGGTTCAACAGGATGTTCCACTGATGCAACTTCGCGCCGCCACGCCAGACGACGCCGCCGCCATTGCGGCGATTTATGCCCCCTATGTGGCGACCAATATGGTCTCGTTCGAGGAAAAGGCCCCCAGTGCCCGCGTGATGCGCGGCCGCATGGAGGATTCGGACGGGCTTTTGCCGTGGATCGTGTGCGAGGATCAGGCCTCTGGCGTGGTGCTGGGCTATGGCTATGCCAAGCCGTTCCGCCCCGGCGAGGCGTATCGCTTCGGCGTGGAGATCGCGGTCTACACAGCGGGCGGGTATGAAGGCCAGGGCATCCGCAAAACGATGCTGACCGCGCTGATCGCCACGCTGATCGAACAGAATTTCACGCAGGCCATTGTCACCTTGGTCACGCCCAATGACAAGCTGATCCAGCTCTATGAAGCGGTCGGCTTTCGCCGCGCGGGGCAATATCGCGAAGTCTGCTACAAGAATGGCCAGTGGAACGACATCGGCATGTGGCAGCGCGAACTCTCAGAGCCCGGCAAGCCACCCGCCGAGCTCAAGCGCTTTGCCGATACGGGCATCGTCCGCGGCTGACCGGGCCGGGCCATGTGCAATCTCTACCGTCTGGACGCACCCGCCAACCAGATCGCCACCATATTCGACGCCGATGCCGGAGCGGACCCATGGCATGGCGGCTATGTTGCCCCCGGCAAGTTCGGGCCGGTCGTCACGGGCACGCAGCGGCGGCGGATCGTGCCGCGCCTCTGGGGCTTTCCCCCGCCCCCGCGCGGAGACCGGCGCGTCACCAATGTCCGCAATCTGGAAAGCCCGTTCTGGATCGGCACGCTGCGCCACCCTGAACTGCGCTGTCTGGTGCCGGTCACGCGCTTTCAGGAATGGTCGGGAGAAAAGGGTGCGAAACGCCAGCACTGGTTCAGCGTCCCGTCCCAGCCGATCTTCGCCTTTGCAGGCATCATGCGCGATGATGGCGATCTGGCGAGCTTCGCCTTCCTCACCACCGATCCCAATCCGCTGGTGGAGGCCGTCCACCCCAAGGCGATGCCGGTCATCCTCCACCCCGAAGATCATGACGTGTGGCTGACTGCTGACTGGGCTGATGCGAAGCGGCTGGTGGAACCCTTTCCCAGCCAGATGATGGTGATGGAGTGAAAATGCAAAGCCCCTCCCCTGCCGGGGAGGGGAGGCGACCCCTCAGCCCCGCATGGCAATTCCCGCCACGGCATCGGCAATCATCTGCACCAGTTCCAGCGGCAGATCATGGCCCATGCCCGGAATGGTGAGCAGTTCCGCCCCCGCGATGCTGCCCGCTGTGTCCTTCCCGCCTGCAAGCGGCACCAACGGATCGGCCTCGCCATGGATGACCAGAGTCGGCGCGGTGACGCCTGCCAGCCGCGCGCGCCGGTCTCCGTTAGCGACCACCGCCGCCATCTGGCGCATAGTGCCGAAGGGGGAGAAGCTGCGTTCGAAATCGGCCCGCACGCGCGTGCGCAGCCGGTCTGCTTGAGCCGGATAGCCGGGGCTGCCGATGATGCGCGCCGCGTTCACGCCAAACTCCACAATCGTGTCTGCATCGGCGCTGGTCGGGCGGCTGGTGAGCACCGCCATGGCTTCGGGCTGGGCAGGCGGCAGCGCTGGATTGCCGGTGGTCGACATGATCGAGGTCAGCGTGCGCACCCGCTCCGGGTGGTGGATGGCAATCAGCTGCGCGATCATGCCGCCCATCGATGCGCCCACGATGTGCGCCTTGTCCACACCCAGCGCATCGAGAACGCCCATGCCGTCCGCTGCCATGTCCTCCAGCGTATAGGCAATCGCGGGTTTCTGTCCGCCCATCAGCGCGCCGATGATCGCCGTCATGTCGGGCACGCCCGCCGCGTCGAACTTCTGACTGAGCCCGACATCGCGATTGTCATAGCGGATCACGAAAAAGCCGCGCGCCACCAGGGCGTCGACCAGTTCGATCGGCCACAGGGTCAGCTGCGCACCCAGCCCCATGACGAGCAGCACGGCGGGGTTGGCCTTGTCCCCATAGGTTTCGGTTTCAATCGTGATGCCGTTGGCGGTGATGCTGCTCATGTCTCTCTCCCTTGAGTTTGGATGCTTTTGGGGCGAACGCGCCGCGCGCGCAACTGCTGGTCAGCGCGAATAGGCCGGGATGGACCAGCCGCGCATGATGGCCAGCGCGCGCAAGCTGAAGCCGGCCCCTGCTGCAAGTCCCGCTGCGGGCAAAATCGCGATCCCCGCCACGGCCATGGCGACGAACAGTCCGGCAGACAAGGCCGCCGCCGTCACATAGAGTTCCGGGCGCAACAGGATGGACGGCTCCCCCGCCAGCACGTCGCGGATGATGCCGCCCACGCACGCCGTCACCACGCCCATCATGATGGCAGGCAATGGCGGCACACCCAGCCCGAGCGCCTTGGAGGCGCCAAATACCGCATAGACCGCCAGTCCGGCCGCATCGAACCAGTCCAGCGCCCGCCCCCGCCACAGCCGGGCGGGCGAAAGCCAGATCAGCACCGTGGTCGCCAGCACGACAGCGGGGACCATCGTATCATGCACCCAGAAAACCGGTGCCCCGATCAGCAGATCACGCACCGTTCCGCCCCCTGTGCCGGTCACCAGCGCGAAAAAGATGAAGGTCACGAATGTCTGCCGCCGATGCGCAGCCGCCAGCGCGCCAGATGCGGCAAATACAGCGGTTCCAACCAGATCAATCCAGAGCGGAAGTTCAAGCAGGGCCATGCTGCGGGCCTTAGCCGTTTCGGAACGATGGGGAAATCAATCCTGCGAAAGGCTCAGATTATTGCCATCCGGATCGAGGAACCACGCGATCCTGGTGCGGCCTTCCGGCGCTTCCCAGATACCGTCCGCATCCTGCCCGAAGCCTTCATAAATCTGGAAAGCCACACCTTTGGCCTTCAGCGCGGCCACCGTTGCAGCCACATCCGGCACATCCCAGCCGAGGACGGTGTGCGGACTCGGCACATGATCCGCAATCGGCACGATGCGCAGCGGCACACCGTTAAGGTCAAACTCCTCTGCAAACTCGTCGGAACGGACAAAGGTCACGCCCAGCACATCGCGGTAAAAGGTCTTGGCCTTTTCGCGATCACGTGTGAAAAGAAAGGTAACGGGTGTGCAACGGGCAAGTGGCATCGGAACCTCCCATAACGATTTCTGACAGGCTGACTGGAAAGAGCAACATGATCAAGCCCGGACTCGAATTTGTCTATGAAGCCGAAGGCAGCCTGGGTGCGCCCGTGCAGATTGGCAACACGCCCGATGGCGCGCGCCGGATCATCCCGATCTTCGAAGGCGGACGCGTGGAGGGGCCATTGATCAAGGGCCAACTGATGGGCAATGCCGCAGACTGGCAGCTGACCCGCAGCGATGGCGTGACGGTGGCGGACGCCATTTATGCGCTCAAGACCGATGATGGCGTGATCATCCAGATCCATAACAAAGGTCTGCGGCACGGCCCGCCCGAAGTGATGGCGCGACTGGCGGCGGGCGAGGAGGTGGACCCGGCGGACTATTATTTCCGCACTGTGCCCGAGTTCGTGGCCCCTGCCGGAAAATATGATTGGATGAACAAGAGCATCTTCGTCTGCTCGGGCGCACGCTATGCGGCAGGAATCAAGCTGTGGGTGTGGCGAGTGACCTGACCGGACCGCGAAAGGGGCCGCCCGCGCGAACGGACAGCCCCCTTCTCAACGGTGGACATTGCGATCAGAAGCGCGCGGATTCTTCAGAAATGCGCGTCAGCCGCTCTTTCATGCCGTGAATGTCGAACCCGTCAACGGCAGAGACCAGCGCCCCCACCGCATTGGAGATGTCATCGACCTCGCTGGTCATCTTCTGCAACGCCTTGTCGAGGCCCGGCAGGACATGTTCCATCACGCCAGACATGCCGCGCGTATCCACCAAATTTCGCCAAGTATTGGCAACCATCTTGAGGATGCGCAAGGCAGCTGCCACGCGGTTGATATTGTCGCGCAGATCGTTGGTGGCATGGATGTCATGCGCCAGATCGGTATCGACCAGCGCATAGAGCGCATCCGAGAGCGAAGAGATCGCCTTGCTCGATACGGTCGGATCTTCCAGCTGCTGAGAGACCGCCACGACATAGCGAGCAATCGTCTCATTCTGAAGGCGCGCGACCTCCACGTCGAAGCGGAAATGGCGGCGCGCTTCTGCCACGTCCTCGATCTCGCCAGCCACGGGCTCAAGTGCGGCGGCCAGCGCCACGCACTTGTCGCGCACGGCGGGCAGCGCAGTCACCACCAGCTCGTCCTGATTGTCGAGTTCGTCGCAGGCCTTTTTCGCCTCGCCCAGCACGGTCTCCAGCTTGCCCATCGAATCGAGCACAGCCTTTGACAATGCGATCAGCTGGGTGGCAACGCCCTGCGCTTCCTCCATACCCGTCGTCAGTTCGGCAAGCTGGATTTCCACATCAAGCACCGTGGTGGTGATTGATTTGTGGAGTGGATCGCTGACGGCCGAACCCGGCGGGGTCGGCTTGAGCGCGCGGCGGGCGGCAAGTTCAGCCGGAAGCAGGTCCAGCATGAAATCCATATAGTCGCGATAGCCCAGATCGGCGATGGCCTGTTCGATCAGCGCTCCGCCAATGCGCGAGGCCTCGCTCTTGCGGATGCCCGATTCGCGCGCTTCCTTCTCGTTCGCGCGGGTCTGCTCATAGACCAGCGAGACGGAGGAATGGAGCTGTTCCTGACAAGGCCGCGAACGGACAGACAGGAAGCGGTCGCCAATCGGCACGATGGTGGCAAACACCCAATAGGCGCTGCCGTCTGCCGCCATGTTGATCACATAGGCGCAAGCCGGTTTGCCCGCGAGGAGCAAGTCCCACACCAGCTTGAAGGCACCACCGGGCATGGCCGGATGGCGGATGATGTTGTGCGGCGCACCCATCAGCACTTCGCGCGGATAGCGTGCAAGGCGGCAGAAAACGTTGTTCGCCTCGTCGATCACACCCTTGTAATCGGTGGTCGAGAAGAACAGGTCGTCGAGCGCGACCTCGTGCGTTTCGCCGGTGGGTTGCACCCCGCCCGCACGCACGGGAATAATCGGGTTCGGGTCAAGATAGGACATGGTCGGATCGGTCCTTGGTCAATGGGTCGGTCAGACAGGTCAAACGCGGGTGCGTCAGACCGTCAGATCCTTCTCGATCTTGGTGAGCTTGAACCGCGCCATCGCAAGGTTCGCCTTCGCCTTGTCGAGGATGAGGTAGACGGCAAGGCCCTTGCCTGATTCATCGGTGAGCGGACGGATCAGGTGATAATGGGCAGAGAGCGTGATCAGAACGTCCTCAATCTCTTCTTCGATGCCGAGCTCTTTGAGTGTGGCCTGCTTGGCCTTGAGCACATTGGTGCTGCCGGCGGCGGCGACGTTCAAGTCCAGGCCGCGCGGATTGCCTGCGGTGGCAATCGCCATGCCGCTGGAGCTGTCCACCAGCGCCACGGCCATCGCGCCGTCAATTTCCATACATTCTGCGAGTTTGCTGTCGATGCTCATGGTCGTATCACTCCTTGTGGGGGTCTTTTCCCCGTCAGTTCTGGTTGCAGGGGCCGGGTCCGGAACCAGGGCAGGCGCGGGCGGGGCCGGGGTTTCAGGACGCTCAAGCGTCTCGATATTGCCGCCGGGGGCGGAGGCCGCAGCGGCTGGCACCGATGCGACAGGTTCGATGACGGGCTGAGACTGGACGACGGGCGCGGTGTCTTCCACGACCGGCTCGTCCAGCAGCAGTTCGTCTTCTTCGTCTTCGAGCACGACCGGGATCTTGCTGCGCGCAGGCTTGGGAGAGGCCTTGGCCCCTTTGGCCTTGGCCGGAGCCCGTTTGCGCTTGGGCGCTTCAGCGTCGGTCGTGTCCTTGCAGTTCATCGTCCCCCAGACATGATCGATGGTTTCGCCATTCTGGGACACGGGCATGAGAATGCCCCGGTAAAGCAGGTTATGGTCCAGCCGGTTGACGAATGCCGCTTCGAAACCGACCGGCGCACGATGCGCCAGACACTGGAGATAGCGGTCTGTCAGGCGGGACAGCAGCGACAATGCGGGCACATCGTCCAGCTGCGCAATCGGTCCGTCTTCCTCGCAATCGAACAGAAGATTGTCACCGACAAAGACAAAGCCGGGCGCATTCTCGTCAGCACCGACTTCCAGAAGGAAGCTTTGTTCACGGAATTCGGGGATGGAGACCTTGTCCATATCCTGCAAAGTCGGAAACGGCTTTCCTTTCCCCACACGCGCCCATTCATTATAGGCTCTCGTCTGAAGACGCCGCTCTTCTACAGAAAGTTCAGGCTGTGCCATGATCCCCAGTTAATCCCATACTTCGTCCGCACAGGTTACCTACCCGATTTCAGCGCGACGTCATAGATAATGTCCTATTCACCCAAACCGTAACTTGAGTGAATTAAAACATTGTGAATCATGGGTTTTATTTTTTGTTCGGGACAAGTAGTTCCGACCATATATATTTGATTCAGATCAAATATAGATGCGAAACATTCTCAATTCGGACTCGCCCACGCGACGAAAAGGCGGAATTCCGTTCGTCAGACATGAAAGATGATTGCGAATGTTTCGCAATATACTTGATTGAGCGCGATCCTGATGCCGTCAGATGGGCTCGCCAGCATCCCGTGCGCGCTGCAACAGCCCATCCTCGTCACGCCGGACCCGCAACGCCAGCAGGACGAGCAGGACGACGATGACAGGAGCCACCCAGTTGATCGCCAGCATCGCCGGGGCCAGTTGCCCGCCTTTGGCATCGGCAATCAGCCCCACCAGATATGGCCCGATGCCAAGGCCAAGGATGGTGGTGAGGATCAGGTACAGGCTGGTCATGAGGCCGCGCATCCGGGGCAGCACCTGATCATACATCACCGCGTAAAGCGGCGGCAGCCACCCGGTCAGCACGATCGAATAGATCACAAAGCGGAGATAGAACGAAGTGGAATCCTCTGCGGCATAGACCCACAGCGCGATAAGGGGCGAGAGGCCAAGCGAGAAGAGCGTCACCCAGATGCGCCCGCTGCCCGGCCAACGCAGGTTGATCCGGTCAGACAAGGGGCCGGTGATCATCGGCCCGACAATGCCTATGGCCGCAGACAGCAGGCCGAAGTTCAGCCCGACCTGACTCGGCGTCAGCTTGAACTGCGCCATCAGGTAGGAGGGGGTAAAGCCCATAATGCCATAGTTGATCATGGTCTGGAGCGCGCCAATCGCCATCGCCATCATCAGCGCGGGAGACCGGGTGATGACAGCAAAGGCCGGACGGTCCGACAGGCTGAGCCCTTGCAGCAGATTGACGATAACGATCAGCCCGAATCCGACCACGCTCCACTGCAGCGCGTGCGGGTTGACGGACAGCCCGCCCAGAACAAGCGCCGGGCGCGGGGAAAACGCCGTGGCGGTGCGCGTGGCCATCATCATGGCTGCGATAATCAGAGCCAGCGCCCCCAGATTGAGAAGCCAAAGCCGCGCGGCGGCCCCGCGCTGCACAAATGTCAGCCAGTTCAGGCCGGGAAGCACCGAAGCGAGCACGCCGCCGCTGGCTGCAAACGGGGCAGGATCGGCGGGCGTGGGTATGCCGTCCATCACGCCACGCTCTGGCTCGCGCAGCCGCCACAAGAGGATCGCCAGCAGGAAGCCGGGGACCGCCGCCACAATGAACGCGAACTGCCAGCCCTTGAGACCGGAGCCCGGATTCATGCGGTTCCACCAATCCGCCGCAAAGCCGCCCAGAATCGACGAGCCTCCCAGGCCAAGCGCGATGGCGGACGCCATCACCGCCATCACGAAGCCGCGCCGCTCCTTGGGCCAATAATCATAAACGAGCGATGTGCCGGCCGGCTGCGTGGCCGCCTCGCCAATGCCAACGCCAAGGCGAGACAAGGCCAGCATGGCAAAGCCGCTCGCAAAGGCAGCCATGCCCGTGGCAATCGACCAGAAGGTGATGCTGATCGCCAGCAGCCGGGTGCGGAACCAGCCATCGGCCAGCCGCCCGACCGGCAGCGAGAACAGCGCATAGAACAAGGCGAAGACGGTGCCATACAGCAGGCCCATCTCTGCATTGCCGATGTTCAGGTCTTTCTTGATCTCCGGAGCCAGAATCGCAAGGATGTTGCGGTCCAGCAGGCTCATCGCCTGTGTCAGGCCGACAATGGCGAGCGCATATCTGGCACCCGGCGGAATCCGGCTCGGCTCGCTCATCCTGTCACTCCCCTGTCAATCTTGTCTTGGTTTCGCGTCACAACATGTAGAAATCGGCGACGGTCGGAATATTGTCGTTCATCAGCAGGATCTTCTTGGCCGCGATCTTCAACGCGTCACCTTCGTGCACCAGACGATATTCATAGCGGCCGAAGAAGCAGTGATCGGTGCGCCGCTTCACGTTGTGCACATGGCAGGCAAAGCTGGCGGAAACGGTATCCGGCCCTTCGATCAGGATGGCGCTGACCTGATGCGCGGTGCGCAGCATCGGCACAGATGCAATCGAAAGCCCGGATTTGACGCGCCACACCCGGTCTTCCAGATTATGCTTGCCCTGATACCAGATCAGCGACAATTCCCGATCCGGATTGTCGGTCGGGTTCTCCTCATCGCGCCATGCGGGCATCCAGTAGCTGCAATCATCGGTGTAGAGCGACAGCCAGCCATCCCAGTCCCGCCGGTCAAGGCAAAGCGCCTCGCGCGCCAGCAGGTCATGCACTTCGTCGCGCCCGATCATGCGCTGCGCTCCATGCCGACCTTCAGGCGAGAGAGCCATGCGCGGTAGTAACTGTGGAACAGCGTCTCGTCGCACAGTTGAGAGCCGCAGGGCTGGCTGCGGTCTGGCTTCATGCCCAGCACATCGGCAAACTGGTCCGGCCCGTCCTGCACGCTCTCCATGCCGCGCGCATAGCCCAGGATCCACGGCTGAAGCGCATTGGCATGGCCATCCTGACAATCGGCATAGCAGACTGTGTCATCGGGCGTGGCCATGCCGGTGGGATTGAAGAAATCCTCGTAATTGCGGATGCGCATCCGCCGCGCACCATCGCTTTCGCCCTTGGGCGCGATGCAGAAGGTGCGCATTTCGGTCTTTCCCGCGCTCAACGGGCGGATGATCCGCAACTGGCTGGAGGCATTTTCGGCGACTTGCAGATTGGGGAAGATCGTCATGTTGCGCATGTTGACCATCCAGTCCCGTCGCGCGGCGCCATAGCGTTCGGCGAGCAGTTCAGCGCGCTCGGCCAGCGGCACAGTGTCGCTCAGCGGGATCACCTGCCAGTTGAGGACATGGCCCTGATCAAAGCCATAGGTGCCGCCGGTAATGCCCTCGGTCATCTCGCTCCAGGCCGAATTTTCGCCCCACACCGATTTGACGACATTCTTCTTTTCCTCGCGCCGCCGCTTTTCGATCAGTTGGAGGTAGGACGGGTGGGTGGAGGTGAAATGATAGGCATCGGCGCAGTTTTCCAGCTGCATCTTCCAATTGCCATCATAAGTGAAGACGACTTCGCCCGGCACGAGCTCCAGCCCATCCTCGCCCTGATCCGCTGCGACATCGAGCAGATGCCGCGCTTCACCCAGATGCTCCTCGATCGGGCACGTCGGCACCAGACTGCCAAACAGGAAGCCGCGATAATCGGCAAAGGCAGGCAGGCGGGAGAGGTTGCGGTCGGTCTGCATGAACGCGTCTGAATAGGCCCCGTCGCGCAGCCCCTTCACGCCCACCGATTGCCCCGCACTGTCAAAGCTCCAGCTGTGATAGCGGCAAACATGGAGGCGACCGCTGCCGGTGCGCTTGTGGCAGATCAAGGCGCCCTTGTGCGTGCAGGCGTTGACGAAGGCGTCCAGTTTTCCCTCACCATCGCGCATCACGACGATCGGCACGCGGCCCACGGTCGTCGTCAGATAATCATGCGGATTGGGCACCTGGCTCGCCATGCCCAGAAACACCCAGCCGCCTTCGAAAATGTGGCGCATTTCCAGATCGAATATTGCGGCATCGGTGAAGGCGCGCCGGTGCACGCTGAACCAGCCATCCGTCACCCGGTCATCGACCAGCGCGCTTACCTCTTCCCATCTCATGACGCGCATCCTACGACTTGGGCGAACAAGTGCAACCGTATGTTGTGCATACAAGTTGAGGAGGCCCGTCCATGTCTGCCCTTGAAGCCCTGCGCGCCGCCCTTCCGGACAATCCGCCCGAGAGCGACATCAGCGACAAATATCGCGGTGACTGGCTGATGCGGGCTGCATCCGATGTGCAGCCGCTCGCGCTGTTCCGCCCGCGCAGCCCGGACGAGGTGGCGCGCGCGCTGGCGATCTGCACCGAATATCGCGTGCCGGTGGTGCCCCAAGGCGGGCTGACCGGGCTGACTGGAGGGGCCGTGCCGACACCGGGCGCACTGTTGATCTCGATGGAGCGGATGAACCTGATCGAAGAGATTGATCCCGTCGCGCAGACCATCATCGTGCAAGCGGGTGTGCCGTTGCAGGCCATTCAGGAGGCGGCAGACGCAGCCGGGCTGATGTTTCCGCTGGACATCGGATCGCGCGGCACCTGCCAGATTGGCGGCAACCTCTCCACCAATGCCGGCGGCAACCGCGTGCTGCGCTATGGCATGGCGCGCGCGATGGTGCTCGGTCTGGAAGCGGTGCTGGCCGATGGAACCATCGTCTCCTCGATGAACCGGATGCTCAAGAATAATGCCGGATTTGACCTGAAGCAGGTCTTTATCGGCAGTGAGGGCGTGCTGGGGATCATCACCCGTGCGGTGCTCAAGCTCGCGCCAAAGCCGCGCAGCATGGCGGTCTCGCTCGCCAGCTTTGCCGATTATCCCGCGTGCGAAGCCTATCTGGCGCTGGCACGCGAGCGGCTGGGGGATTCGCTCTCTGCGTTCGAAGTGATGTGGGACAGCTTTTATACCCGCGCCTTGGCGCGCAAGGGTGGTCGCGCCGCTGCCAAAGGGTGCCGGGGCCTATGTGATTGTGGAAGTCTCTTCATCGGATGACCGGGCAGAGGCGCAGTTGGAGGCATTTGTGTCTGCCGCGCTGGACGCAGGGCTGGTGGCGGATGCGGTGCTCGCCACCTCGCTCCAGCAGGAGCGCGCCATCTGGGGCATTCGTGACATGGGGGGGGAACTGATCCAGGCGTTCGATCCGGTCGGCAATTTCGACATCAGCGTGCCGACAAGCCGCATTCAGGCCTTTGTGACCGAATGCACCGCGCGGCTTGCAGCGGGGTGGCCCGGCGTCGAGACGATCTGGTTCGGCCATGTCTGCGATGGCAATGTCCATCTGATCGCGGGCGGCTTTGGCGCGGACCAGCTGGAGGCGGTGGAGCATGCCGTCTATCGCGTGGCGCAGGCGCATGAGGGCTCGATCTCCGCTGAACATGGCATCGGCCTGCACAAGCGGGACTTTCTGCATTTGTCGCGCTCGGCAGAGGAGATTGCGCTGATGCGCACGCTGAAGGCGGCGCTGGACCCGCTGGGCCTGCTCAATCCGGGGAAGGTCTTGGGTTAGGGTCTGGCACGCCCGCACCCAAAACACCGCTCGTGCTGAGCATTGTTTACGCCGCCAGCGCCAACTCCGTCGCCTGCTTGATCGCGCGCTTGGCATCGAGTTCGGAGGCTTCGAACGCGCCGCCGATGAGTTCGGCCTTCAAGCCTGATGCGACCAGATCATCATAAAGCCCGCGTAAAGGCAGCTGCCCTGCGCAGATGATGACGGTATCGACCGCGAACAAAGTCGGCTCACCATTGACACGGGTGTGGAGGCCTTCATCATCGATCTTGAGATATTCGACGCCGCCAATCATCCCGACGCCCTTCCTTTGCAGCGTCAGGCGGTGCGTCCAGCCGGTGGTGCGGCCCAGTGTCTTGCCCGGCGCACCCGCCTTGCGCTGGAGCAGAGTGACTTCGCGGCCAGAGGTTTCCACCACCGGCTCCACACCCGTCACGCCGCCGCGGGGATGGTTCTGGAAGTCGATGCCCCATTCCTTGGCGAACACGTCGATGCTGAGCGCGGCAGACGTGCCTTTGTGCGTGATGAGTTCGGCGACATCGAAGCCGATCCCTCCGGCTCCCATGATCGCGACCGTCTGGCCGACTTGTGCCTTGCCCTTGATCACATCGATATAAGACACGGCCTTGGGATGGTTGATCCCCTCCAGTTCCGGAACGCGCGGTTCGATGCCGGTGGCGACCACGGTTTCATCGAACCCGCCCGCCTTGATTGCCGCCACATCGACGCGGGTGTTGAGCTTGAGCGTGATGCCGAGCTTCTCGATCGTACGGCTGAAGTAACGCAGCGTTTCGTAAAACTCCTCCTTGCCGGGGATGGTCTTGGCGAGGTTGAACTGGCCACCAATCTCGCTGCCCGCATCGAACAAGGTCACCTTGTGCCCGCGCTCCGCCGCCTGAACGGCATAAGCGAGGCCCGCAGGCCCTGCGCCGACAACCGCGATGGATTTTGGCGTGCTGGCAGGTGTTACCACCAGTTCGGTCTCCCGGCAGGCGCGCGGGTTGACGAGGCAACTCGTCATCTGGCCGGTGAAGGTGTGATCAAGGCACGCCTGATTGCAGGCGATGCAGGTGTTGATCTCATCCTCGCGGCCTTCGAGCGTTTTCTTCACCAATTGTGAATCGGCCAGCATCGGGCGTGCCATGGAAACGATGTCCGCATCACCGCGCGCCAGCACCTCTTCGGCCACATGCGGCATGTTGATGCGGTTGGAGGTGATCATCGGGATGCCGAGTTCCTTCTTCAGCCGCCCGGTCACGCCCGCAAAAGCCGCGCGCGGCACCATCGTCGCGATGGTCGGCACGAAGGCTTCATGCCAGCAGAAGTGCGTGCTGATAATCGACGCGCCCGCGCCCTCAATCGCCTTGCCGAGCGAGACGACCTCTTCCCAGGCCAGCCCGCCTTGCAGCATGTCCATTGCCGAAATGCGGAAGACGATGATGAAATCCTTGCCCACTGTTTCGCGTGTGCGGCGGACGATTTCAACGGGGAAGCGCATCCGGTTCTCCCAGCTGCCGCCCCATTGATCGGTGCGCAGGTTGGTCATCTGCACAAGGAAGGTGGAGATGAGATAGCCTGCCGATCCGATGATCTCTACGCCATCATAACCCGCCTCTTGCGCCAGCGTGGCGCAGCGGACAAAGGCGGCGATCTGCTCTTCAATGCCATCCTCGGTCAGCTCATTGGGCACGAAGCGCCCGATCCGCGATTTGACTGCCGAGGGGGCAACGCAATCGGGCGTGCCTGCCAGAGGGCCGGTGTGGAGGATCTGCATGCAGATCTTGCAGTCTGCATCGGCCGCATGAACTGCGTCGGTCACCTGCCGGTGCAGCGCGACGTCATCCGCATTGAGCAGCTTCGCGCCCATGCCTGCCGTGGGGTGCGGGCCGATGCCGCCGGTGATGATCATGCCAACGCCGCCTGCCGCGCGCTCCGCAAAGAAGGTCGCCATGCGCTCGCCCGCATTGGGCACGTCCTCAAGCCCGGTGTGCATCGAGCCCATCAGGATGCGGTTCTTGATCTTCGTATGCCCCAGATCAAGGGGTGAGAAGACATGGGGGTATTTGGTGAGGGCTGACATGGTTTCCTGCTCCTGATTTCAATATCGTCTTCGCTTCTCCGCCGTCCTGAGCTTGTCAAAGGATCGTTTTGTCTTCCTTCACACCAAGGAAAGACGGTCCTTCGACAAGCTCAGGACGGCGGGGATCTTCAATCCTGAATGTAAACGGGTTTGCGCTTTTCGAGGAAGGCCTTCATGCCTTCGGCGACGTTGGGGCTTTTGCTCGTCATCAGCTGGTTGCGGTTCTCGATGGCCATCGCGGCCTCCAGACCCGGCGCGTCGATGGCCATGGCGAGACCCTCCTTGGTCATGCGCAGGCCCATGGGGGAGGCCCCCAGCAGATCATCGACCCAGGGTTGCGCGGCTGCCTCCAACTGATCATCCGGCACGACTTCGGCCACCAGTCCCACTGCCAGCGCACGCGGCGCATGGATGAAGCGGCCCGTGAGCATCAGTTCGGACGCGATCGAACCACCCACCAGGCGTGGCAGGAAATAGCTGACGCCCATATCGCACGCCGAAAGCCCCAGCTTGATGAAAGCGGCATTCATCCGCGCGCTTTCCCCGGCAATGCGGATGTCCGACGCGAGCGCAAAGGCAAAGCCGCCGCCGCACGCCGCGCCATGAACCAGCGAGATGATCGGCTGGGGGCAGCGGCGCATCTTGATGTAAACGTCTGCGAGATAGCCTTGGAAATAAAAGCCGCCGCCAAAGGGCAGGCTCTCACGCGGGCGTTCACTGCCTTCGCGGATGTCGAGTCCGGCGCAAAAGGCGCGCCCTGCGCCCCGCATCACGACGACGCGCACCGAACCATCATTATAGAGCTTGCCGAAATAGTCATTCAGCTCTTCGACCATTTGCAGCGAAATCGCGTTGAGCGAATCCGGGCGGTTGAGCGTCAGCCAGTCAACCGCGCCGCGCTTTTCAATGCTGATCGTTTCATAGGCTGTGCCCATCGTCTCGTGCCTCTCCGTCATTCCAGTTTCCGTTTACGGAAATCAGAAGGCTGGTGCGTCGTCAAGGGCTGCCACGCGCGCTGTGCGCAATCCGCTTGACCGATGGCCCGCGCGAACCGTATGCAACACATACAATTGCGGAGAGGAGAACGGCGTGAACACCGTCACCCTGTATCACTGGGAACCCAATGCCAATTCCGGCAAGCCCATGTTGGCGCTGATGGAAAAGGGCGTGGCGTTCGACAGCCACTATATCGACATGCTGAATTTCGATCAGCACAAGCCCGAATATCTGGCGATCAACCCGCAGGGCACCATCCCCGCGATGACGCATGGGGACCGCGTCCTCGTCGAATCCACCGCGATCATGGAATATGTGAACGAGGAATTTGACGGCCCCGCGCTGATGCCGGCAGACGCCCGCGCGCGCTGGCGCATCCGCTGGTGGATGAAATTCATGGACCAGTGGCTGGCCCCCTCTTTCTCGATGTTCGGCTGGAAATTCTTTGTCGGCCCGAACGCGCTCGCCGCGCATGGGCAGGAGAAGATCGAAGAGCAGATTGCCCGCATTCCGCTGCCCGAACGCCAGACGGCTTGGCGCAAGGCGGTGTTCGGCCTGTTCTCCGAACAGGAAATGGCCGAATCGGGGCGGCGCATCAGCGTTGGCATCCGCATGCTGGAAGAAGAACTGGGCAAGCGCGAATGGCTGGCGAGCGACGCGTACAGCCTCGCGGATGTGAACGGCTTCAACCTCGCTTATGCCATGCCGCTCTCTCAGCCGCATCTGGCCAATGATGATCTGACGCCCAACATCATGCGCTGGCTGCGGGCGATCTATCGCCGCCCCGCCACGCGAGACTGCTGGAAGCTGGGCCGCACGCCGATGGCGAGCCGCGTCGAGATTCTCGAACAGGATTATATTCCGCCCAAGGACGAGTCCGAAGGCATTTCGAGCGGAGTGCGCTGAGATGAGCATGATCCTTTATCATGGCGAACCCAATGGTGCCTCGCTGGCGGTTCTGGCCGCGCTGGGTGAAAGCGGCGCTGAGGCAGACTGCAAGGCCATCGACCTGCTGGCCGGAGAGCGTCACACGATCCCCGGCCTTACCCAAGCCGTTGCGCGTGACATGGGCGTGGAGGGCGAAGGCCCCGTGCTCGTCATCGATGGCGAGGCGATGACCGAGAGCGTTTTCATAGCGCAATTTCTGGATGAGGCGGGTGCGAACACGCTCCAGCCCAAGGATGCCTATGCCCATTGGCAGATGCTGATGTGGTGCAGGCGGGTGACTGAACGCTGCGCGCCCGCTGCCGCCTTCCTTGGCTGTCGCGCCCATGCCAGGCCGTCGCTCGATGCCGCCGCGCTGGGGCGCATTGCCAGCCCCGATCTGCGCGCGCGATGGGAGGCTGTGCAGGCGGGCGACTACCCCCAAGCCCAGGTGGACGATTCACTCTCCAAAGTGCGCGATACCGTGAAGATGGTCGATGACCAGCTCGCCGATGACCGTGATTGGCTGATGGGGCCGCTGACCATTGCGGATTTTGAGACGTTCGGCTGGTTGGTCGGTATGGTCGATGTCGTGCCCGACGCGTTCGCAGGCAAGGACAGGGCCGCCGCTTGGATGGACCGCGTCCGCGCGCGGCCTTCGGTGCAGGCGGCGCTCGCCCGCGCGACGGTGTCCGCGCCGCAGAACAGCTGGGCTCCGGGGCCGGAAATCAACCGCTGGGGGTAATGTGTTTCACGTCTTGGGATTGGAAGCACGTCATTGCCGCGCAGGCGGAAATCCAGGATCGCCGAACCCGAAAGGTGACAATCACGCTTTTCAGTCATTTTCTGAAAAGTCCGCGCTCATGGATTCCCGCCTGCGCGGGAATGACGTGTTTGAAGGGCAGAATTTTCCCTCTCGATTCCGGGCGCAGACACTGGCAAGACCGGTTCCGGTTCAAAACGCATATCAGGGGAAGTCATGGGCCAATCATGATCCCCGCCACAAGGAAGAGGATTGTCGCCCATGAAGGCCAAGCTGGTTCTCGCCGTTTCGGCGCTCGCATTGATGACGGTTGCAGGGTGCAAGCAGACCCCCAGTTCAGAGCTGCCGGGCGCGGTCAATTCAGAGCGGATCAAGAAAGCGGATGGCAGCGAATGGCTGTCTTATGGCCGCACCTATGACGAGCAGCGTCACAGCCCTCTTGACCAGATCAACCAGACCAACATCAAGGATCTGGGCCTCGCCTGGTTTGCCGATCTGGATACGGCGCGCGGGCAGGAAGCCACGCCGCTGGCCATTGACGGAAAGATTTACATCACCACCGCCTGGTCCAAAGCCAAGGCCTATGACGCAGTAACCGGCAAGCTGTTGTGGGAATATGATCCCAAGGTGCCCGGCGAGCGTGGTGTGGCCGCGTGCTGTGACGTAGTGAACCGTGGCATGGCGGCGTGGGGCGACAAGCTTTTCATGGGCACGCTCGATGGTCGCCTCGTCGCGCTCGACCGCGCCACCGGCAAGGAAGTGTGGAGCACAGTGACGCTTGACCAGTCCAAGCCCTACACCATCACCGGCGCGCCGCGCGTCATCAATGGCATGGTCATCATCGGCAATGGTGGTGCTGAAATGGGCGTGCGTGGTTTCCTGACCGCTTATGACGCAGACAGCGGCAAGCAGCTGTGGCGCTTCCATTCGGTTCCGGATGAACCCGGCAAGAATGAGGAAGAGCATCTGAAAAAGGCCGAATCCACCTGGAGCGGCGAATATTGGAAGATCGGCGGCGGCGGCACGATGTGGGATGCCATGGCTTATGATCCGGAACTCGATCTGCTCTATGTCGGCGTGGGCAATGGCAGCCCGTGGAACCAGCAGTTCCGCAGCGAAGGCAAGGGCGACAATCTTTACCTCTCCTCCATCGTCGCGCTGCGGCCCAAAACGGGTGAATATGTCTGGCACTTCCAGACCACGCCGGGCGAAACATGGGATTATACCGCCACCCAGCACATCATGCTGGCAGACCTGACCATTGGCGGCGAAAAGAAAAAGGTGCTGATGCAGGCCCCGAAGAACGGCTTCTTCTTCGTGCTGGACCGCACCAATGGCAAGCTGCTCTCTGCCGACAATTATGTGCCCACCACATGGGCCACCGGGTTCGACCTGAAGACCGGCCGCCCCATCGAAACGCCTGAAAGCCGCTATTACAAACATGGCAAGCTCTATCTCGGCTCGCCCGGCCCGATCGGCGGCCATAACTGGCACCCGATGGCCTATGACCCCAAACAGGGTCTCGTCTTCATTCCCGCCATCAATTCGGCCTTCCCGTTCATCCACAAGCCGGACTGGAAAGCCAACAAGCACGGCTTCAACGTCGGGCTTGATCTGGCGTCTGGCGCCATGCCGCCCGATCAGAAGGTGCGCGACGCGGCCATGGCGGCGACCACCGGCGAGCTGATCGCTTGGGATCCGGTTGCCAAGAAGGCGCGCTGGAAAATCAAATATCCCGCTGCGTGGAATGGCGGCCTGCTCTCCACAGCTGGCAATCTGCTGTTTCAGGGCAATGCGGCGGGCGAGTTTAACGCGCTTGATCCGGCCTCTGGCAAGAAGCTCTGGTCGTTTGCGGCGCAGACAGGTGTGGTCGCACCGGCCTCCACCTTCAAGGTTGGCAATGATCAATATGTCGCCGTTCTCGCGGGCTGGGGTGGCGCATGGCCGCTCGCGTCCGGCTATGTTGGCGAGCAATTGGGGCCGGTGCGCAACCAGTCCCGCCTGCTGGTGTTCAAGCTGGGTGGCAAGGCCAAGCTGCCCGAAGTCGGCCCGCACACCTTGCCGCCGCTTGATCCGCCGGTGGCCACCGGTACGCCTGAACAGGTGGCCGATGGCGCAAAGAATTATGGCCAGTTCTGCGGCGTCTGCCATGGCGATGCCGCCATCGGCACCGGCGTGACGCGCGATTTGCGTCGTGCGGGTTCGCTGGGCGATGCCAAGATGTGGAACCAGATCGTCATCGGCGGCGCACTCAATGCGCGCGGCATGATCAGCTGGAAGGAAGAGCTGACCGACGCTCAAGCTGAAAATCTGCGCCACTATGTCATCAAGCGCGCGCATGAGGACAAGGCGCTGGGGATGAAGTGAGGGCTGCGGCACACCCACGCTGTTGTCATTCCCGCGAAGGCGGGAATCCAAGACCATAATCGTTGATGTTCATGGATTCCCGCCTTCGCGGGAATGACGCTTCAGTTTTGGCGCGCAAATTTGTATGCAACACTGACAAATTATATGTTAGCCTGCGCGCCTCGCCCAAGAGTCGCAATCGACCAATGAGAGGAGTTTGCCATGAACGCCGTCACCCCGATCAACCGCGAACAGCGCCCCTATTCAGCCGCCGCGCAGGCGGTGCTCGCGCGCAAGCCTGCCTTGTTCATCAATAATGAATGGGTGGCTTCCAGCCATGACAAGGTGATCGAGGTTGAAGACCCCTCCAGTGGCAAGATTATCAGCCATATCGCAGACGCGTCTGACAAGGATGTGGATCGCGCGGTTGCCGCTGCCCGCGCCGCATTCGACGATGGCCGCTGGTCCGGCCTGCCGCCCATCGTGCGCGACCGGACGATGAACCGCTTCGCCGACCTGCTCGAAGCCCATGCAGATGAATTTGCCGAGCTGGAAGCCATCGACAATGGCAAGGCCAAGGGCATGGCGGCCGCCGTCGACATTCCCGGCGCGATCAGCCAGCTGCGCTTCATGGCTGGCTGGGCGAGCAAGGTTTCGGGAGAAACCACCGCACCTTACACCATGCCTGCCGGCGCGGTGTTCAGCTATACCGTGAAGGAGCCGGTGGGCGTCTGCGCGCAGATTGTGCCGTGGAACTTCCCGCTGCTGATGGTGGCGCTCAAAATCGCTCCGGCCCTGTCGGCGGGGTGCACCATTGTGCTCAAGCCTGCCGAACAGACTTCGCTCACCGCGCTGCGTCTCGCCGATCTGGTAGCGGAGGCGGGCTTCCCGGCGGGCGTGCTCAATGTCATCACCGGCAATGGCCACACCGCAGGCGACCGGATGGTCAAGCACCCCGATGTGGACAAGGTGGCCTTCACCGGCTCGACCGAGATCGGCAAGCTCATCAACCGCAACGCGACCGCAACGCTCAAGCATGTCACGCTCGAACTTGGCGGAAAATCGCCCGTTGTTGTGATGCCGGATGTCGATATTGCGGCAACTGCGCCGGGTGTTGCAGGCGCGATCTTCTTCAATGCGGGCCAGGTCTGCGTTGCGGGATCGCGGCTTTATGCCCACCGTTCGGTGTTCGACAAGGTGCTGGAAGGCATGGCCCAAACCGGCGACTTCTGGGCACCGCGCGCCTCGCTTGATCCCGAAGCGCATATGGGGGCCATCGTCTCCAAGGAACAGCATGAGAAGGTGATGGGCTATATTGAAGCCGGCAAGCGCGATGGCGCGAGCGTGGCGATGGGCGGCGATGCTCCCTCCAACGGCGGCGGCTATTTCGTCAATCCGACCATCCTTGTCGATGTGAACCCCCAGATGAGCGTCGTGCGTGAGGAAATCTTCGGCCCCGTCGTGGTGGCGCAGCGCTTTGATGATCTGGATGAAGTCGCCAAGGCCGCAAACGATACTTGCTACGGCCTGGGTGCGGGCGTGTGGACCAAGGATGTGGCCACGATGCACAAGCTGGCGGCCAAGATCAAATCCGGCACCGTCTGGGGCAATTGCCACGCCATGATCGACGCCGCTTTGCCGTTTGGTGGCTACAAGGAATCGGGTATTGGCCGTGAACAGGGCCGTCATGGCATCGAGGCCTATCTGGAAACCAAGACGGTGATTATTCAGCTGTAATCGGCACTCCCCCTCCCCTTCAGGGGAGAGGGCCGGGGAGAGGGGGTCTCTTTCCGGAATCCAGATCCCCAGGAGACAGACTCCCCCTCTCCCTAACCCTCTCCCCTGAAGGGGAGAGGGGATGAAAGTCCCAAATGCCCATCGACCTGACCAAAATCAAAGCCATCGACGTCCACGTCCATGCCGAAGTTTCGTGCCACGATCCCGAAGATCCGGTGATGGGCCAGTTTTTCGACGCGGCCTCCGCCTATTTCAAGGCTCCGCGCGAACGCCCCAAAATGCCGGAAATCGTGGAAATCTACCGCGAACAGCAGATTGCCTTCTGTCTGTTCACCGTCGACTGCGAAAGCGCGTTGGGGGCCAAGCGGATCTCCAACTATGAAGTGGCCGAGTTTGCCGCCAAGCATGATGACATCTGCATCCCTTTCGCCTCGATCGACCCGCACAAGGGCAAGATGGGGGCACGGGAAGCGCGCGATCTGGTTGAAAACCACGGTGTGAAGGGCTTCAAATTCCATCACATCATGCAGAATATCGAGCCTGCCGCTCAGGTTGGCTATGCGATTTATGAGGTGATCAACGAATATAAGCTGCCCGCCATCTTCCACACCGGCCATTCGGGTATGGGCACGGGGATGCGCGGCGGCGGCGGCGTGCATCTGAAATATGGCCAGCCGATGCTGGTCGATGACGTTGCGGTGGATTTCCCCGACATGAAGATCATCCTCGCCCACCCGTCTTGGCCGTGGGTGGATGAAAGCCTGTCAATGGCGCTGCACAAGGATAATGTGTTCATCGACCTCAGCGGCTGGAGCCCCAAATTCTTCCAGCCGCAGATCATCAATTACGCCAACGGCCAGCTGCGCAAGAAGATGCTGTTCGGTTCCGACTTCCCGCTGATCCACCCGCAAAAGTGGATGGATGCAGCGGCGAAGGTCGGCTTCAAGGAAGAAGTCATGCCGGGCATCATGAAGGACAATGCCGCGCGGGTGCTGGGGCTGGCGTGATGATAAATCTTCTCTGCGCCTTTGCGCCTTTGCGCGAACAAAAGAAGGGTTGGTTCGCGCAAAGGCGCAAAGGCGCAGAGGGTTTTTGGGCATGTTGAGCGATCCTGATGATATCAGAGGTTGGCAGCGGCTTGATGCGTTGACGACGACATCGGGCAAGCTGGATGAGGCTGATATCGCGCGCCTCGGTTCCATCGGCGTGCGCCATGTTATCAATCTCGCGCTCGACACGCATCCAGACGCGCTCGCGGATGAGGGCGCGAAACTGGACGCAGCGCGCATCCGCTACACGCACATACCGGTGCCCTTCGATGCACCCGATGACAGCCACTATGCCGCATTTTGTGACGCATTGATCGTGGGCGAAGCGACGCATGTGCATTGCATCATGAATTGGCGCGTTTCGGCCTTCTTCTATCGCCTCAATCGCGAGCGCGGGATGGACGAGGCGCAAGCGCGTACGTTGATGCACCAGCAATGGGCGCCTGAAACGAGCGACAATCCGCAGGCGGCGGTATGGAAAGCTTTCATTGCATGAGTGATTTTTCAGGCAAACGCGTCATCGTCACCGGGGCCTCCACCGGCATAGGCCGCGCGACCGCGCTGATGCTCGGCCAGCGCGGCGCGCATGTGGCGCTGATTGCGCGCAGTGCGGACAAGCTGGAGGCGCTGGCGTCAGAGATTGTCACGGCAGGTGGCAGCGCGTCGGTGCATCCGGCAGACGTTGCGGACCGCGCGGCGCTGGCAGCTGCGTTCGAGGCGGCGGGGCCAGCCGATGGCCTGTTCGCCAATGCCGGCTTTGGTGGCGAGTTCGCGCCCTTTCCGGCCTATTCAGACGCCAATTGGGATGCGCTGATTGCGACCAATCTCACCAGCGTGTTCCTCTCGATCCGCGCGGTGCTGCCTGCCATGCAAGAGCGCCGCAAAGGTTCCATCGTGGTGACGGGCAGTCTGGCGAGCGAGCGCGGGATGCCGATGAACGCAGGTTATGTCGCGGCCAAGCATGGTGTGCTGGGCCTCGCCCGTGCGGCAGCGGCGGAAGGCGCGCCGCATAATGTTCGCGTCAATTGCCTGATTCCCGGCTTCATCGAAACGCCTTTGCTGCACACCATCGCCAATGGTGGCGATGTGACGCCGGTAATGGAAGCGATGGGCAAGGGCGTGCCGCAGGGCCGGGTTGGTCAGCCGGATGAATGCGCCGCTCTGGTGTGTTTTCTTCTGTCCGACGCTGCGAGCCATAGCACGGGGCAGTCTATGGCCGTGGATGGCGGGATTTTGGGGACGTTGATTCCGTAAGCGGTCACCTTGCCGTCACTCCCGCGCAGGCGGGAGTCCATGAACACCGACGTGCATGGAATGGCAACCCTATGTTCTTGGATTCCCGCCTGCGCGGGAATGACGGAGAGAGAGACAATGCTCAAATATTACCACGCCGAGCCGCTGGCCAACTCGCTCAAATCCATGGTCCCCTTGCATGAAAAGGGGCTGCCTTATGAGAGCATCTATGTGGACCTGCACAAATTCGAGCAGCATTCGGACTGGTTCACCGCCATCAACCCCGAAGGCCAGGTGCCGGTGCTCGATCATGACGGGGTAATCATCACGCACACCACAGTGATCAACGAGTATCTGGAAGATGCGTTTCCCGACGCACAACCGGAGAGTGGCCCGTTGCGTCCGCGCAATCCGGAAGGTGCCGCGCGAATGCGCTACTGGAACAAGTTCGTGGACGAGCATGTGATGAACCATGTCTCTATGCATGGCTGGCACCGCATGATCCGCGTCATCACGCAGAATATCGAAGAGGGGACGTTCGAAGAGCTGATGGCGCGCATCCCGCTGCCTGATCAGCGCAAGAAGTGGATGACGGCGCGCTCGGGCTTCTCCGAGGCTGATCTGGCCAATGCGACCAGCAAGATCGACTATGCGCTCGACAAGGTGGAAAAGCAGCTGTCGCAAACGCCTTGGCTGGCAGGGGCAACCTATACGCTGGCAGATATCAATTTCTATTCGCACTGCGGCGCGATGGTGGAGCGGATGTTCCCCGATCTTGACGTCGCCACGCGCTATCCGCGCATCATCGACTGGCGCGAACGCGTCACGGCGCGGCCTGCGGTGGCGGAAGCGCTCAAGGCCGAAGATCGCACCATGCCGGGCCTGCGCACCTGGTCGGGGCATGTGCGGTAAGCGTCATGGCCACATTCATCCTGATCCATGGCAGTTGGCACGGCGGCTGGTGCTTTGACGATGTGAAGGCGCTGCTCGAAGCGGACGGCCACACCGTCCTCGCGCCCGATTTGCCCGGCATGGGCGGCAGCGATGCGGAGATGGCGCAGATCACGCTGCAAGGCTGGGCAGATTTCGCCGCCAATCTGTGCCGCACCGCGCCGCAAAAACCGGTCATTCTGGCCGGGCATAGCCGGGGCGGGCTCGTGGTCAGTCAGGCGGCTGAGACTGCGCCCGACGCCGTGGATGCGCTGGTCTATATCTGCGCGATGATGCTGCCGGACGGCTATTCACGCGCCGAGTTCAAGGCGATGGAAGAGGCCAACCCCGCTTTTGATGCGCTGATTACCAAGACGCCCGAAGGCCATGGATCGCTCATCACCGGAGACGCCCCGGAAGCAGTCTTTGCGCAACTCTCCCCGCCGGACAAGGTGACGGCCGCGATGGCTCGGCTGGTTTCCGAGCCGCACGGACCGCGTGCCACGCCGATGCGGCTGACCCCCGAACGTTGGGGCTCCATCCCGCGCACCTATGTGGAATGCACTGAAGACAGGACGATCCCGATCAGCAGCCAGCGCCGGATGATCGCCATGTCTCCCGGCGCGACGGTGGTGACGCTGGACGCGGATCACTCGCCCTTCCTGTCACGATCGAAGGAACTGGCGGCGGCGTTGCTGGGGGCGGTTCCAGACTGAAACGTCGCCCCCCACGCAGGCGCGTGCATCAATCCTTGAACACGACCGTCTTGTTGCCATTCCTGAGCACGCGATCCTGCAAGTGCCAATGGACGCCCTGCGCCAGCACGCGGCGTTCGATGTCGCGGCCTTTGCGCACCAGATCTTCCGGGCTGTCCGAATGGCTGATGGCTTCCACGTCCTGATGGATGATCGGGCCTTCATCAAGGTCAGCCGTGACATAGTGCGCGGTCGCGCCGATCATCTTCACGCCGCGTTCGAACGCCTGATGATAGGGCTTGGCACCCTTGAAACCGGGCAGGAAGCTGTGGTGGATGTTGATGCAGCGCCCTGACAGGAAGCCCGCCAGATCGTCTGACAGAATCTGCATGTAGCGCGCCAGAACGACCAGCTCTGCACCCGATTCCGTGATCAGCGCCTTGATCTGCGCTTCTTGTTGCGGCTTGGTGTCCTTGGTGATGGGCAGATAATGGAAGGGAATGTCTCCGATCAGGCTGATCTTCAGCGCCTCGCGCGGGTGATTGCAGATGATGCCGACCACATCCATCGGCATTTCGCCGATGCGGTGGCGGTAGAGCAGATCACCCAGACAATGGTCGAACTTGGAGACCATCAGCATCACTTTGCGCCGTTCATCCGCGCTGCGCAGCGTCCATTCCATGTCTTGAGCTTCGGCATAAGGTGCGAACAGCGCGCGGACCCCGTCCAGCGTCGCGCCTTCGGCGAGTTCGAACACCACCCGCATGAAGAAGCGCTTGGTTTCGGTGTCGTTGAACTGCTCCGAATCGAGGATATTGCCGCCATTATCAGCGAGCAGACGCGCCACACCAGCCACAAGACCGGGGCGATCAGGGCAGGAAAGCTTGAGAATCTGGCGAACGGCGGTCATGGAACGCTCCTCTTCCTGTCAAAAATTATTGTTTGTGTTGCATACAAAGTTTGATATGCCTTGCCTATCGTTTTTTGAACGCCGCGACTCGTGGCGCATGAGCGTCGTGCGCCCGCAACAAGAGGAGAGACTGATGGCTGCAACCAATCTGGAACAGGTGCTGGCAGGGGCCGGCAATATTGTGGACATGCTGCGCAATTCGCAGCTGGGTGCCTATGTCTATCCGGTGGTCGCACCCGAATTCTCCAACTGGCGGTCCGAACAATGGGCCTGGCAGCACAGCGCCGTCCTGTTCGATCAGTCTCACCACATGGTGAACCTTTATATCCGCGGCAAGGACGCGGCCAAGCTGCTGTCTGACACGATGATCAACAGCTCCAAGGGCTGGGCGGTCAACAAGGCCAAGCAATACGTCCCCACCACGCCCTATGGCCATGTCATCGGCGATGGCATCATCTTCTGGGAAGAAGAACAGAGCTTTACCTATGTCGGTCGCGCACCCGCCTCCAACTGGCTGCGCTATCACGCCGCGACCGGTGGCTATGATTGCGAAGTGATCCTTGATGACCGTTCGCCGATGCGTCCGATGGGCAAGCCCGTCACCCGCAAGGAATGGCGCTTCCAGATTCAGGGGCCGAACGCCTGGGCCGTGATCGAAAAGCTGCACGGCGGTCCGCTGGAGCAGTTGAAGTTCTTCAACATGTCCACCATGAACATTGCGGGCAAGACCGTCCGCACGCTGCGCCACGGCATGTCCGGCGCACCCGGCCTCGAAATCTGGGGTCCGTATGAAGAGCAGGAAGAAATCCGCGCTGCCATTCTGGAAGCGGGCAAGGAATTCGGCCTGATCGCCTGCGGCAGCCGCGCCTATCCGTCCAACACGCTTGAATCGGGCTGGATCCCGTCGCCGCTGCCGGGCATTTATACCGGCGAAAAGCTGAAGGGCTTCCGCGAATGGCTCGGCGCTGACAGCTATGAAGCGACCGGCTCGATCGGCGGTTCGTTCGTGTCTGACAATATCGAGGATTATTACCTCAACCCGTGGGAACTGGGTTATGGCAACTTCGTGAAGTTCGACCATGATTTCCATGGCCGCGAAGCGCTCGAAGCCATCAACCCTGCCGAACAGCGCAACAAGGTGACGCTGGCGTGGAACCCGGAAGACATGGCCAAGATCCTTGGCTCGATGTTCAATCCGGACGGTGAAGCCTATAAGTTCTTTGACGTGCCGCTCGCCAACTATGCCTCCTCCAACTATGACCGCGTGGTCGATGCGGGCGGCAAGACGGTGGGCCTGTCGATGTTCACTGGCTTCTCCTTCAACGAAAAGCAGGCGCTTTCGCTGGCCACCATTGATCCTGAAATTCCGGTCGGCACCGAACTCCGCGTTGTGTGGGGCGAGGAAAATGGCGGCACGAAGAAGACCACGGTCGAGCCGCACAAGCAGATCGAAGTTCGCGCCATCGTCAGCCCGGTTCCGTATAGCCGCGTGGCCCGCGAAACCTATGCCGAAGGTTGGCGCACCGCGCGCTGAGGGTATGACTTCGCTGCGCTCGTCAATGCGGGCGTAGCGAAGCAATCCAGTAGCCCGGCACTTCTGGATTGCCGCGCTTCGCTCGCAATGACGCCGTGTAGGCAATCATTCCAGCCAAAGGAGGCACGCATGACGAAGCCCCTGATCCACCCCAACTGGGCCAAAACCCCGGATGGGATTACCGACGGCTATTCGCTGGAGATGACGGCGAAGGACATTGCGTCACTGCGCGATGCTGCGCCGCTGATCCCGGCAGACACGCCACTGGCTGTTACCTTCCTGCCCGGCGAAGAAGCCGATGCGCGTGTCGCCGCGACGGTCGCAGTGCGCGAGCTGGGTTTCGAGCCGATGCCGCATTTTTCCGCCCGGCGGATCACCTCCGAAGATCATTTCGAAGACTATCTGCAAGCCGTGGTGGAGCAGGCCGATGTCAGTCGTTGTTTCATCGTGGCAGGCGATCCGCCTGAGCCGCAGGGGCCGTACTTCGATACAATGGCGCTGATCAAGACCGGAGCATTCGAGCGCGCAGGCATCAAGGCGATCGGCATTGGCGGCCATCCGGAAGGCCATCCCGTCATGTCCAGAGAGCAATGCTGGGATGTGCTGGAAGCCAAGGTGCGCGAGATTGAAGCGCGCGGCATGGCTCCCCTCGTCGTCACGCAGTTCGGCTTTGATCCCGAAGCCTTCCTGATCTGGCTGAAGGAGCTGCGCGCGCGGGGACTGGACGTGCCGGTGCGGATCGGCATTCCGGGGCCTGCCAGCATCAAATCGCTGCTGCGCTTTGCCGCACGTTGCGGCGTGGGGGCCTCTGCCGCCGTCATGAAGAAATATGGCGTCTCGATCACCAACCTGCTCGGCAATGCCGGGCCGGACAAATTGGTGGATGAGTTCGCCGCGCGTCTGGGTGAAGAACATGGCCGGGTGCGACTGCATTTCTATCCTTTTGGCGGGCTGACCAAAACGGTCGAATGGATCAACGACTATGCCGCCAAGACGGCGCACCGGGGGTGAAGCGACCGCGCCTGAACTTCATTCATCGGGCGTTCAGAGCAAACCTGCCCTTCACTGTGCTTTCTGCGCTGGGAGCCTGCCCATGAAAATCCTGACCTTTTTCGCGTTTCTGGCGCTGGCGGCCTGCTCCAGCACGCGGACTTACTCGCGGCTGGAACAATGTGTGCATGAGCCGGGTTGCGTGTCCACGTTCAATGCAGAGACTGCGGGTGCGCCGCATGTTGCAGCCATCGCCCCGCAGTCCGCAGGCAATTGGGAGCCTGTCACCAAGGCCCGCAAGCCCGCCAAGCACAAGGACAAGCCGTGACCGATTATGTCCTCGTCCATGGGGCCTGGGGTGGTGGCTGGTCCTATGCCCAGCTGGCTGAGGCCTTGTGGACGGCGGGGCATCGCGTGGTCGTTGCCGAATTGCCCGGGCTTGGGAAGCGGCGTGGGGATCTGCATCCCGGCATCACGCTGACCGATCATGTGGATGCCGTCTGTGCGCAAATCGAACAAGCGGGCTTCGGGCGCTTCGTGCTGGCCGGGCACAGCTATGGCGGCATGGTGATCAGTGGCGTGGCGACGCGGTTGGGCGCGCGCATCGACCATATGGTCTTTATCGACGCCTTCCTGCCGGGAGACGGGCAGTCTTTATGGGACATCACCGGCGATTTTGAGCACAAGCATTATATCGACACGCAGAAATTCACGCCCGGCCTGGTCGCGCCGATCATGGGCGCAGAGAATGAACGGATTGGCAAACATCCGCTGCTGACGCTGCTGGAGGCCGTGCGCTTTACGGGTGAAGAGGCCAAGGTGCACAAGCACAGTTACATCTTCGCCAAGAGCTGGGAGCCGACGCCGTTCCGACGCTTTGCGCGCGCGGTAAAGAATGATCCCGCATGGGCTTATCACGAGGCCGATTGCGGTCATGATGTGATGGCCGGGCAGCCGAACCAGCTGCTTTCCATCATGCTGGCGGCAGGCCGGGGCTAGGCCAGAAAGCCGCTGAACCTCAGCCCATATCCCAGCGGAACAACAGGCCCTGCCGCGTTTCGGCCGTGATCCGGCGTCCCTGCTCTTCCAGATAACCGCGCACAACCACCAGATCGCTCCATCGCGTCAGCCCGGCAATGCGTCCCTTGGGCGCGGCCTCGCGCAGGCTCTTCCAGAAGCGCGCATCCTCATGCGCCACGTCGATGCGCGGCGCAGAGACGAGTGCCGCAAATGCCCGGCTTTCGGGCAGGCGGCTGTCATAAATGACCAGTGCAGGAGAAGTTCCCGCCATCGCGCGGGCAGTGCCAGTGGACGCCAGCGAGGCAACGGCCCCGGCCTTGATCAGGGATCGACGGGAGAGTTTCATTCGCCCGCCTTTCCAAGATAGGCCGCGATCGAATCGAGTTCGGCATTGGTGACATCGACCTGTGTCAGGCGCGGCATCGCCATCTTGCCGTTGCGCACCACGGACTTCACATAGCTGGCGGTCAGATCCTTGCGGTTGGCGAGCAGGCCATTTTCCGGCGGTTCGCCTGCGGCCATGCGCTGCTTGGTGAGCAGATTGGTGCCCATCCCACCCGCCAGATGGCAGGCACCACACCGGTTGGAAAACAGATCTTCGCCATCACGCCCTGCGCTCTGCCTGTCCCCGGACGGCAGTTCGGCGCGCATCTGGTATGGCGGCAGCGGCGGCGGACCGCCCTTGGCAGCTTCCGGGGGCATGGGAGCTTCGGCAGGCTTGCAGGCGGCGAGCGAGCAGCAGAATGGCGGACAATCCAGACGAGATTTCCGGCCGGCGCCCGCTTGCGCGGGGGGGGGGGTAGTTCATCTTCTTCATCACTCAGCCCTCCCGCTTTCCGGCCATGTCCCGATAGGCTGAGGGCCAGACGCCCTGTTTGCCCGGTGACAAAATGCCATTGGGGTCGATTGCGTCCTTCACTTTTTCGTTCAGGCGGCGTTGTGCCCCATTGTTGAAATTATAGGTGGCATTGACCGGGTCCATCCAGCCGAGATGGGTGCGATATTCGCCATAGCCCGCCTCGGCGGTATCGACGATCAGCGCGTCGAACAATTTGCGCATGTTCTTCACCTGCTCGGGCTTGTCGCGGTCATACATCAGCATGTTGATGTTGGTGGCAAAGCGCCCACCCACGGTGAAGCTGGCGTAGAAATCCACATCATGGTCCGCGATGATCTTGCGGCTGCGCTTGAGCTGACCCATCACATGCTTGGACGTGGCGGGGACCACCGGCGAGAAGCCCATATGCGCCCCGCGTCCGCCGACCCAGTCGCCCATCTGGAGCGCGACGGCAGACGGCACCCCCATCGTGGGATCAAACTGGTTGACCGGATCGCCCTGCCGCCACCACTCTTCGTGCGGGGCGACGTCCAGATGCTTCTTGAACGCCTTTTTGACGACCTCGGCCTTGGCCTTGTTGACCGCTTCATCGCCATAGAAGCGGACCTGCACCTGCCAATAGCCCAGCTTGTGCTCTTTTAGCAGTTCCTGCACGCGCCATTCGGGGATCGCGCCTTCCTTGTCCCAGAAATCCTTGCGCTGGCCCTTGAGCACGATCTTGCCGAGCCAAGAGGGAATGAAGACGTTCTGGTCGATCAGCCCGCCATATTTGAGCGGGGTGATGGTATCCACCACCCAGCCGATATCCTCCTCATTGGGAATGTCCCACGTCAGCACCAGCGTCGATTCTGGCGCGGGCTGGAGCCAAAGCCCCGCTTTGGTGACCACGCCCATGTTCGACTGCGTGAACATCTGCGTCCAGTCCGGGCCGAAGGAGAGCGGGAAGAGGTGCCAGCTGTGATTGCCTTCCATCGCGCCCATGCCAGTGCGCATCAGATCGCCATCGGGCAGCACGACCTCCATGCCGCACAGATTCTTCGCGTGCTGACCATAGGGCGTATAGCCCATGCCATGATCGAGCGCATTGCCCAGCACCGAGCCCCAGGCATTGCCGGGGACGGACATCCACAAGGGCGCTTTCTCACGCTGGATATATTCATAGAGATCGAAGAAGGACACGCCCGGTTCGATCACGCAATAGCCGAGTTCGGTGTTGAGCTCATGCACCTTCTGCATCCGCCCCAGATCAAGCACGATCGAACCGGGCATCCGCGGCGCATTGGCCCCATAGCCCAGATTTTTGCCGCGAGAGACCGGCCAAAGCGGCGTCTTATGTTCATTGGCGAGGCGGACGACGGCTTGAATTTCCTCCACCGTGGCGGGGGCCACAGCAGCAGACGCAGGCCATTCCTCTTCGGAGCCCGGCGCGTAAATATCTGAATAGGCATCGCGATCCGCATCGCTGGCCATCACCCAGGCCTTGCCGACCACGCCTTCACAGGCCTTGATCGCCGCATCAAATTGCGCAGGCGATACGCGCGGGGGGAGTGTGAGTTTCACGCCGGTCGCTCCTCTCTCATATCATAACAATTGTTACGTTTCATGCCGCACGCTGCGCCACGCGTCAAACAAAAAGGGCGACCCGCAGGCCGCCCTTTCCGTGTTTCCAGCCGGAACGCGAAACCTCAGAAGGACTTCTTGACCGACACAGCCCATTCACGCGGACGACCAACCTGAGAGTAGATCGTGCCCGAGAAGCCATAGACCGATGCAAAGCGGAACGGCGTGTAATATTTGTCGAACAGGTTCTGCACTTCGAGCGAAACCGACAGGTCTTCGTCCGAATTCTTCCACGTCAGACGCGCATTGGCGAGGGTGACGCTGGGGAAGTATTCGATCGGGAGACCGCCACCCAAGCGGCCAGCGCTGCTCTTGGCAGTGTAGCTCAGATCGAAGCGCGGCGTCAGCGAGCCCGAACCCAGTTCGGCCTTGTACTGAATGCCAAGGCTGCCCTTCCACTTCGGCGTCACGATCGGATCGGTCAGCAGAATGGCGTTTCCAACGCGGGGATCGATGTTCGACCAGTGGCCGGACAGGTGGCTGATCGAGCCATCAATGTCGAGCCCCGGAACCGGATTGGCATTCATTTCAAGTTCGAAACCCTTGATCTTGCCATTGCCGGCGTTCTGGCGGGCACCGCACGGCGCATTCGAACCCAGCGACGCACAGGTGATCAGCGGCAGCTGGATGTCCTGATAGTCGTTGATGAACGCTGACAGGTTCAGGCGCAGGCGGCGGTCCAGAAGATCGGTCTTGAGACCGATTTCATAAGCCGTCACCGTTTCCGGATCGAAGCTGCCGTTCAGGGCCTGGGCCGCGTCGAACGGACGAGCGGTCACGCCACCGCCCTTGAAGCCCGTGCCCACGGTCACATAGGCCAGAACAGCAGGCGAGAAGCGGTAGTCAGCCGAGATGCGCCAATCGAGCTTGTTGCCGTTGTAGAGCGCTTTCACGCCATCCAATGCCCCAAGGAAGGTGCTGACCGTTCCGTCATAATTCTTGCGAACGAAGGTGTAGTCCTTGTGTTCGTCGGTAAAGCGCAGACCGCCGGTCAGCGTCAGGGCTTCCGTAGGACGGACAAAGACCGATGCGAACACCGCCTTGCTGTCTGCATTCACCGGGTCGTTGCCCAGGAACTGGAAGTTCAGGCCCGGCGCGATGTAGCGGATGTCCTGACGGGTGAAATAGACCGAGCGCTGATCCGAATAAAAGGCACCCAGCGTAAAATCGACCATGTCGCCGACCTTGCCGTTCAGACGCAGTTCCTGACTGAAGAACTTGAAGCGGAGATCGTTGTACCCGCCTGCACCACGGCCGGCAAAGGGCGAGAAATCGTCATCCGTGCCCCACTTCTGGCGATAGTGGCGATAGGCCGTGATCGACTGGAGGTTGAGGCTGTCCGAGAAGTTGATCGTCAGATTGCCCGACACGCCCCAGCCATCAAATTCGGTCTGGTTGGGCATGAAATAACCCTGACCGACCTGGCCGCCTGCGGGCAGGTAGAAGCTCGCATAGGTGCAGAACTTGCCGCAATAGGCATTCGCCGTTGCCGCAATCGTCTGCGTCACGACTTCCGCTGCATTCGAGCGGTCTTCATGCGTATAGTCTGCCGCGAGGGTGAAATCGACCGTGTCATTGTTGTAACGCAGCGCGCCGCGCACACCCGAATAATTCTTCTCGCCCAGCTTTTCCATGACGCAGTTGGAACCGGAGCTCGGGAAGCCGGTGATGCCTTCCGGGTTGCCGGGATTCGCGCAGCCATAATCGACCTGATCGACATAGCCTTCCTGACGCTTGTACACGCCAGAGATACGGGCCGCGAGATTTTCGCTCAAGGCGAAATTGGCGCTGGCACGCAGATCGACGCGGTTGCGGCTGCCATACACAGCTTCCACCGAACCGCTATTTTCCTGGCTTGGCTTCTTCGAGAAAAGCTTGATGGCACCACCGATCGAGTTACGACCGGTCAGCGTGCCCTGCGGGCCGCGCAGAACTTCGACGCGCTCCAGATCGAGCAGATCGAAGATGCCGCCGGTCAGCGTGGCATAATAGACATCATCGACATACATGCCGACGCCGGGTTCGTAGGCCGGGTTGAAGTCGAACTGGCCAATGCCGCGGATGGAAGCACCCAGCGACGAGCCATAGGCACCGCCCATGGCGTTCAGCGTCACGTTCGGGGCCTGTGCCGCGATCTGCGACAGATCGGTCTGGTTACGCGATTCGAGCAGAGCCGAGTCGACCGCCGTGATGGACAGCGGCGTATCCTGAAGATTCTGTTCGCGGAACTGCGCGGTGACGACGATTTCAGCGTTGCCGGATTCCTCATCGGCGGCCTGCTGCGCGAATGCGGGCGCTGCGCTCAGGGCGCAGGCTGCGGCGGATGCTGCCAAAACGGCACGAAAAACGGTGGTGCGACGTGTGGTCACGGACATTTCACTCCCCTCCTAAAGGTTCAGTCGAAAACCCGCCTTGAAACGCGCGGGCACTAACTTTTGTTAGCAATACATACAATGTTGCCCAATGCAAGATGGAAACATGTCGCTACGGCAGCCTGCAACTTTCTTGCGATGTGAGTGGCATTTTTGCATCATCTGTTTCAAAAGACCCTGAAATCTGCCCGTCCAGCGCCGTTACTATGAGCGCTCTTCACGGTCGCGGGCGTCTCGCCTGCGGGCGGAGCCGCGGCGCAGGCCCTTGTCCGCCCAGCGTCCCATGCGGGGCTGCTTGCGCTTGAAGCGGACATAACGCCGCCGCGCCCAGACCGAGTTCTGAAGCACCAGCCCCAAGCCAATGGCAAAGGTAAAGATGCCGCCCGGCCCCGGTAGCGGGCCAAGCAAAGGCGTAACCAGCAGGAACACGGCACCAAGCCCCAGCAGGGCATAGCGCACCGCAGGCTTTTGACGCAGGCTTGACCATCGGGTGGGGGAACTCATCCCTGGCATGTGGGCTTTGCGCCCGCACTCCACAAGGTGTCAGGCCGGCCTGCTGTGCCGACGCTCGACAGAAGGCGGGAAACGCGCGACGAGTGCTGGCGGCCGGATCGGTCGGGGCACCAGATTGCCGCCGCAATTGGGGCAGGCCTCCAGCCCGCACTGGCGGCAGAAGGTGCATTCGAACGAACAGATCAGGGCGTCCGGGCTGTCAGGCGGCAGATCTCGCCCGCACGCCTCGCAGTCCGGGCGCAGTTCCAGCATCAGGCCGCGGCCTCCTGCACCGCATCACAAATCGCATCCACCACGCGCTCGACCTGCCCCGCATCATCGCCTTCGGCCATGACGCGGATCACCGGTTCGGTCCCCGATGGACGGATAACCAGGCGTCCGTTGCCGTTCAGTTCCGCTTCGGCATCCGCAATCACTGCCTTCACCCGGGCATCATTGAGCGGCCTGCCGCCCGAGAAGCGGACATTCTTGAGCAATTGCGGAACCGGATCAAACAAATGGAACAGGTCGCTCGCCCGCTTTTGCTGGCGTACCATTTCCGCCAGCAATTGCAGCGCGGCAACCAGCCCGTCGCCGGTTGTGGCATAATCGGACAGGATCATGTGGCCGGACTGTTCACCGCCCACGTTGAAGCCTTTCGCGCGCATCCGTTCCAGCACATAGCGGTCGCCGACGCCGGTGCGCTCCAGCGTCAGCCCTTCCTCGGCCAGAAAGCGTTCCAGCCCCAGATTGGACATGACCGTGGCCACCACGCCGCCGCCTTGCAACCGGCCTTCCCGCGCCCAGCTGGAGCCGATCAGCCCCATGATCTGGTCTCCGTCCACCACGCGGCCCTGTTCATCGACCACGATCAGCCGGTCTGCATCACCATCCAGCGCGATGCCGATGTCCGCGCCGCTGGCCACTACGGTTTCCTGCAACAGGTGGGGGTGCGTCGATCCGCATTGATTGTTGATATTGGTGCCGTTGGGGCTGACCCCGATTGCCACGATTTCGGCACCCAGTTCCCACAGGGCGGACGGCGCAACCTGATAAGCCGCGCCATTGGCACAATCGATGACGACCTTCAGGTCATCCAGCCGCAATTCTTCGGGAAAGCAGGATTTTGCGAAGTGGATATAGCGTCCGCGCGCATCCTCCACGCGCCGGGCGCGCCCGATCTTTTCCGAGGCCGCCAGCACCGGCTCCAGTTCCAGCAGCGCTTCGATCTCATGCTCGTCAGCGTCCGACAGCTTGTACCCATCGGGTCCGAACAGCTTGATGCCATTGTCAAAATAGGGGTTGTGGCTGGCCGACAACATCACACCCAGATCCGCGCGCATCGACCGCGTCAGCATCGCGACGGCAGGCGTCGGCATCGGCCCCACCTGAACCACATCCATGCCCACCGACGTGAAGCCGGATACCAGTGCGTTTTCCAGCATATAGCCGGACAGTCTGGTATCCTTGCCGATGACGACGCGGTGGCGGTGATTGCCGCGCACGAAATGTGCACCGGCGGCCTGCCCCACTTTCATGGCCATCGCAGCGGTCATGGCCCCTGCGTTGGTTCTCCCCCTGATGCCATCAGTACCAAAAAAATTGCGCGCCATTGCTGTTTTGTCCTTTGTCGCGATCGGGTCAGGCTCTTTAGAGCACGAACCCGCGCCATTTCTTGCACGAATCCGGCAAACTGCGCCAGCCCCATTCATCGGTGATTCAGCACCAGCGGCCCAGCCTTTCCTTCTGTCCGACGGATTTTGAGCAGGAGTATCGAATATGAACGGGATGATCGCACGCCACATGGTCGGATTGGCCACAGGTGTTTCACTGATGGCCGCCCCGGCCCTTGCGCTAGGCCCAACGACCGCCAGCCCGACAACCACCCCCGTGATGGCGGCCAATGGCGGCAGCGGCGGATCAGGCGGCGCCCTGGGCGGCATTTTCGGCTGTTCGGCGGATGGCGGCAAACAGACCACCGGGGCTGTGATCGGCGGCGTCCTGGGTGGATTGCTAGGCAACCGCGTCGCCGGGCGGGGCAGCCGCACGCTGGGCACGATTTTGGGCGGCGTGGTTGGCGCAGCGGCCGGCTCCGCTTTGGGGTGCAAGCTTCAGAAGAATGACCGCGCCAAAGCCGAAAAGGCGATGGAAGACGCGCTCGCCAAGGGTGAAGACCAGAGCTGGCAGAGCGCAGAGACCGGCGCGTCGGGCACGGTCGCGGTTGCCGATGCCGCAGCGGCCAATACCGGCCTGTCCGGCATCAGCTTTGCCAAGGGTGTCGAACCGGCTGGCGGCTATGTGAAGGTTGGTCAGGCCTATGTCACCAAGGGGGCGGCGAATGTCCGCAGCGCTCCCAATCTTCAGGGCACGGTGCTGGGCCAGTTGCCTGCCGGCACGCGGGTCTGGGTTCCGGCCTCGGTACAGGGCGCGCCTTGGTATCTGATTTCGCAGGATGGTGAGGGGAAAGGCTATGTGTCCAACGCCTTGATGACAAAGGCCGCCACCAGCGTGGCCACCAATGGCTGCAAGACGGTGACGCAAACCGTGGACGTTCCCGGCGAAGGCCCGGCGTCCGAAACCTTTCAGGCCTGCAAAGGTGCCGATGGGCAATGGGTGATGACACGGGTTTAAGGGCGAACAAAGCCCTGTGGGTGCGGCGATTGCTGTGGCGCACCCACCAGCCCCTCCGCAAGCGGGAGGGGCGCGAGACCTGACCTCTTAAAAATCGGCCTAGACGCAGCGGCGTGGGTGAGCTGCCTGCGCTTCAGCAGCCCCGGCCCATCACCGCCCCGAACACCGACGGCTTGCAGCGCGGTTCGCCCTGCGGTGCCCCGCCACCCATCATGCCGCCCATGCCGCCGCCGACCATTGCGCTGGTCATGGAGCGGTACCGGACCCGCGCCGTCCAATCGACATGCCACACGCCCGTGGGCGGTTTGGGCGGATATGCAAAATTCGCCTCCGGGCCATAGGCGTAGAGATTGGCCATCATGAAATCAGGGGCCGCTGCCCGCACTTCTGCAGGAATGGCGCAACTGGTCTGGGTCGGCGGCATCACCACCTTTTCACCAATCAGCCGCTGCACCACCGAGGGAGACAGCCAGTCCCACAGACCGCCGCCAAATTCCTTGGCAGAGGAAGAGGACCACCACACCATATCCCCCATCTCGCCGCGCTGCTGATCCACCTTTCCACCCATCGCCCAGGCGTGATAGCCGGTGGCGACCGGCAACGCGTTCCAGCTCAGCACGGTTGCCCCGCCCATCGAGGTGGTGCGCATCGTCAGCCCGCCCATGAAATCCTGCGCCAGCGAGAATTTGATCTCAGGCGAATAATTGCCCGCCACCCGATGTTCGCCGATCAGCGACGAGCCCGGCTGCGGCTGTTTTCCGCCCTTGCCATTGGGCCATTCGCCATAAGTGCGGCTGTTGGTCAGATTCGGCCCGCGATCCGCCGGAACGCGCGCCGAAAACAGGCCGGGTGGGAATTGACCCTTGGCCACTTTGGAAAAATCAATGATGACAGGCTGGCCTTTGCCCGCCTTGGCACCACATCCCCAGAACAGCAGCAGGCGGCCCTTGGGCTGTTCAAACCCTTCTGGCGCATCCTCAGACACAGTGCGAGTGGGCGTGATCAGCGGCAGCGCCTTGCCCACCTTCAAGGCGGCTTGCGGCAGATGGTCGGCCTTGGGGCCGCCTTTATCCGGCGAAAGCGTCGAGCCCAGCCGCAGGCGGAGCTCATAGGCCTGCTTGTTGCCGCCGCCGCCGCCAAAGGCCATCGACATCGCCCCGCCCATGCCGCGCCCCATCGCCATCATGCCCGTGACGGTGCCAACATCCATATTGTATCGGGCTTTGGGTGCCGTGGCCTGCTGCGCCATGGGCGCGCTGACCGCCACGATTGCGGCGCCTGCCAGCAATCCGATTTTGTGCCATGTTTTCATCTAAAGTCCTCCATCCCTCGACTCTATGGATGCGACCTGATGGTCCGTTCAAACGAACTCTGTGATGATATTGGTCACAGTCAAGCCCGCACGGCAATGACTCAAATCAACCCGGACAGGTCAGCGCGCCCTGGAAACCCGCCAGATGCGGTTGCCTGCATCATCCGCCACCAGCAACGCGCCATTCTTGTCCACCACCAGACCCGCCGGGCGGCCATGGGCATCGCCCTTTTCGGTGAGGAATCCGGTCAGAACATCCACCGGCTTGATCTTGTCCACCGGAAAGCCGCGCTCGTTGAACGGCACGAAGACCACTTTGTAGCCCGATGCCGGCTTGCGGTTCCACGAGCCGTGCAGGGCAACGAAAGCGCCGCGCCCAAAGCCTTCACCCAGCTGCGCGCCCTTGGCGAAGTCTATGCCCAAAGCCGCAACGTGCGGCCCCAGCGCGTAATCCGGACGCTTGGTATATTGCCGCAGATCAGGCCGGGATTGCTGGACGCGCGGATCCTGGATGCCGCCCCAGAAATAGAAGGGCCAGCCATAGAAGGTGCCGAAATCGACCGTGGTCATATAATCGGCAGGACCGTCCGAACCGAGCATGTCGCGCTCGTTGACGGTTGTCCACAGCGTCCCGGTTTGCGGGTTGAAGGCCAGCCCGTTAGGGTTGCGCAGGCCATAGGCATAGATGCCCTGTTCCTGCCGCTTGAAATTATAGTAGCGGATCAGCGCGCGTTCGGGTTTGTTCTGGTGATAGGCCTCAAAATCGCCGCCCTCCCCGATATTGCCGTGCGAACCGACCGTCGCGAAGAGGTTTTCGCCCTTGGCATCGATGATGATGTTGCGCGCCCAGTGATTGTTGGGCGTGCCGGCCGGCAGCTTCATCAGCAGCTTGCCCTTGTCGGTGATCTTTGTGTCACCGGCCTTGTAGGGATAATAGCGCACACCATCGGTGTTGGCGATGAACAGCATATCCCGCAGCACCGCCATGCCGGTGGGAGAGTTGAGCCCGTCCAGCAGCACGGAGCGGAACTCCGCCTTGCCGTCTCCATCCGCGTCGCGCAGCAGGGTGATGCGATTGGCGGACGTGTCTGAGCCGTTGGCCTTTTTCATGACGGCGCGCGTGATGCGGTCTCCCACGCCTTTTGTCGGGCGCGCGGGACTGGTCGCTTCGGCCACCAGCACGTCGCCATTGGGGAGTTGATACACCCAGCGCGGATGATCCAGCCCTGCGGCGAACTCGTTTACCGTGAGCCCCTTGGCCGCCACCGGAGTTTGCCCGGTCTTCCAGCCGATGATCGTCGCGATATTGATCGAGGGCACATTTTCCTGCCGGATTTCGAACACGGCCGGGGCCTGGCCCTGCATGTCTTCCAGCGAGAGCTGCGCCTTGTCCGGCGTCATATTATACCAGACCGCCGCTCCTGCGAGCACCAGCGTGATGATCGCCCCGTTGCGGATATGCTTGCGCTTTTCACTCGGTTCCATCGCGTTCGGCCTCCTCTTGCCGTGGCGCTGGCGGATGGAGGCGCATGGCGCGCACCCTCCGCTCATCTGCTTCGGTGACTTCGATTTCCCACCCGCTGGGATGCATCAGACGTGCTCCCGCAGCCGGAACCTGCCCGGCCAGCCAGAAGGCGACGCCGCCCAGCGTGTCTATATCGACATCGGTCTCTGCCAGACGCGGATCAATCTCGTCCGCCACATCATAAAGCGGCGCGCGCGCATCAGCAGACCAGCTGCCATCCTCCTGCCGGATCAGCAGGTCGACCGGCGCGTCATCATGCTCATCGGCAATCTCGTCGAAGATTTCCTCCACCAGATCTTCCAGCGTCACCAGCCCGTCGGTTCCGCCATATTCGTCGGTGACAATCGCCAGATGGATCTGCTCCGCGCGCATCCGGCCCAGAAGTTCCACCGCGCCCATGGAGGGCGGAACGAACAAAGGCTGACGCAGGGTGAACACCTCATCGGTGGACGGTTTGGCTTCACTCGCCAGCATCGCGAACACGTCCTTCATCAGGACCATGCCAGTGATGGTGTCCAGATCATCTCGATAAACCGGCAGGCGGCTGTGCCCGGCTTCGGCCAGCGCCTTGACCAGATCGGGAAAGCTCACCGATTCGGACACAGCGATAATGTCGGCACGAGGCACCGCGACATCGCCCACCGTGCGCTCGCCAAAATGCAGAAGGTTGCGCAGCATGTCGCGTTCGACTTCGGAGAGGTCGCCCGCTTCCGGCGTGTCTCCGTCTTCCTCCGCCTCGTCGATTACATCTTCGATTTGGTCACGCAGGCTGGCTTCGGGCTCGCCCATGATGCGGCCCTTCCACTTCTGGAAGAATCGCAGGGCGCTGCTACTGGAATCGTCAGCCATCGCCATGATCCGCATAGGGATCATGCAGGCCCAGATCTGCCATCACATGGCGCTCGATCACTTCCATTTCGGCGGCTTCATCCTCTGCAATATGGTCATAGCCTAGCAGATGGAGCACGCCATGCACAATAAGGTGCGCCGCATGAGCGGGCATGGGCACGCCTTTGACCTCCGCCTCCGCCGTGCAGACGCCCGAGGCCAGCACAATATCTCCCAGCAGGATTTCCGGAAGACCATGCGCGTCATCCGGGTGCATCATCGGGAAGGACAACACATTGGTGGGCTTGTCCTTCCCGCGATGATCCCGGTTGAGAAGATGGACTTCGGCATCATCCGTCAGCCGCAGCGAGATTTCGATGCACGCTTCGTCCTGCGCCAGCGCCGCCCAGGGCGTGCGGGCAAAGGCCCCGTGCGCAGCCATATCCGCCAGCGCTTCCCAATCGGCCATGCCCTCTGGCCAGCCATCATCAAGAAGCGCGATGGCGATCACAGACCCAGCACCAGCTTGGCGATGATGTTGCGCTGGATCTCATTCGAACCGCCATAAATGGTGGACGCCCGACCGTTGAAATAACGCGGTGCAGCGGTGAGCCCGACATCCGGGCCGACGGCCTCTACGTTCGATCCCGGCTTGCGCGCCTCGATCTGGCTGACGGCGGCATAATCGCCCGTCAGTTCCACCGCCAATTCCTGAATGCGCTGCGCGGTTTCGGTGCCTTGCAGCTTGAGCAAAGAGGAGGCCGGGCCGGGGTTGAACCCCTGTGCGACCTTGGCCATCACCGCATCTTCGCTCGCTTCGATGGCGGCCACATCGACGGAGAGCAGCGCGATCTTGCGGGCAATGGCGGGGGTATCGAGCAGGACGCCCCCTTCTCCGTTCGGCAAGGTCTCAGCATGACGACGCACTTCGGCCAGCGCCATCATCAGCCCCGCCGAATGCGCCACGGCGCGTTCGAATTCGAGCAGATATTTGGCAACGCTCCAGCCCTGATCTTCCTCGCCCAGCCGCCCGGAGATGGGAACACGGACATCGGTGAAGAAGACCTGATTGAAATCATGGTCATCCGCGATGGACGGAATCGGTCGCACCTCGATGCCCGGCGTGTCCATGTCGAGCAGCAGGAAGGTGATGCCCTGTTGCGGGCGGCCATCGCGATTGGTGCGGACCAAGCAGAACATCTTGTTCGCAAAATGCGCATGCGTCGTCCAGATTTTGGAGCCGTTGAGGACATAATGGTCCCCATCCCGTTCCGCCTTCAGCGACAGGCTTGCCAGATCGGAGCCGGAGCCAGGCTCCGAATAGCCCTGACACCAATAGTCCGCGCCAGACAGGATGCGCGGCAGATACCAGGCCTTTTGTTCGGGCGTGCCATATTTCATGATGACGGGGGCAACCATGCGCAGTCCCATCGGGATGAGGCCCGGCGCGCCTGCAAAGGCACATTCGCACGCGAAGATGTGGCGCTGCGCCTCGCTCCAGCCGGTGCCGCCATATTCGGCGGGCCAGCTGGGCGCGACCCAGCCTTTGGTGTGGAGAATGGCCTGCCATTTCAGCGCGACATCGCGTTCGCTGAACACGCTGGTGGAAAGGCGGGCAGCCTCGCGCAGATCATCGGTGAGGTTTGTCGCCAGCCAGTCGCGGACGTCAACGCGGAAGGATTCGAGTGCGTTCACCATGGCTCAGTTCACCTGCCTTTCGCGGCCTTCCCAAAAGGGCGCGCGCAGCTCGCGGCGGAGGATCTTGCCGGAAGGATTGCGCGGCAGCGCGTCTATGCTGTCCACCGTCTTGGGCACCTTGAAGCCCGCAATGCGCTCGCGCGCCCAACTGATCACGCTGTCGGCATCGATGCTGTGGCCCGGCCTGGGCGCGCAGACCGCCTTCACCGCTTCGCCCCATTTGTCATCGGGCACGCCGATCACGGCGACTTCCAGCACATCCGGATGCCCGTAAATCGCGCTTTCCACTTCTGCCGGATACACATTTTCGCCGCCGGTGATGATCATGTCCTTCACCCGGTCATGAATGTAGAGATAGCCATCTTCATCCATATAGCCCGCATCGCCGGTATAAACCCAGCCATCGTTGGTGAGCGTCTTGCTCGTGGCTTCGGGCAGGCGCCAATAGCCCAGCATGTTGTTGGAGGACCGGGTGACGACCTCACCCACTTCGCCCACGGGCAGGCTGTTGCCCTCATCATCCACGATCTTCAGCTCCACGCCTGGCAGCGCCTTGCCGGCAGAGCGCATCCGGGGGTTGCCGTTGGGGTCATGATCCTCCGGCGGCAGCATCACGATGGTACCGGTGGTTTCGGTCATGCCGTAATTCTGGATAAACTGACAGCCGAACATCTGGATGCATTCGCGCAGCAGTTCGAGCGGGATTGGCGCGGCTCCATAGAGGATATATTTCAGGCGGCTATAATCCACCTGTGCGCAACGCGGATGCTGAAGCAGAATATGGAGTGCGGCGGGCACGATGAAGAAGCGCGTGACTCCGCCTTTCTCGATCGATTCGAACAGCCCGTCCGGCGTGAACTCGGCCAGCACATAAGCGGGCAGACCGGAGGCGATGGCCATCACGCCAAGACCGGTGCCGCCAATGTGCGAACAGGGCATGGCAACCAGAACCACTTCGTCATCATCCCATTTGGTATAGGCCAGATTGGCGGCATTGGTGGTCTTGCGGAGCGCAAACAGGTTGCAGTTGGAAAGCTCGACGCCCTTGGGGTTGCCTGTGGTTCCCGACGTATAGAGTTGCAGGATCGCATCGTTCGGGCCGGAGGGGGTGAAGGGCTTGCGCGCCGTCTGGTCGATCAGGCGGCGGCCTTCATCATGCGTTGCAAAGCGCGGATTATGCTCCAGAGGCCCGTCCAGCGCCTTGGGGGCATCATCAAAGCCCGGACCGGTGAAGACGATCTTGGCCTGCGAATCATTGACAATATAGGCCCATTCGGGCGCCGCCAGCCGCCAGCCGACCGGGGCCATCACCACGCCGATCCGCGCCGCGCCGTAGAACAGGGTGAAATAGAGATCGCTATTCTTGCCGATCCACGCGATCCGGTCTCCCTTCATGAGCCCCTGATCGAGCAGCCATGTCGCCACCCGCGCCGTCCGCTCTTCCAGATCGCGGTACGACCAGAAGCGATCCTCTTCACGCATAGCCAGCCGGTCGGGCCGGTCTTCGGCCCAACAGGTCAGGAACTCGTCAAAGGTCAGCAGGTTTGAAGTGTCGGTCATGAATCCATCTCTCTCCAGTCAATCGTGACTAGCCTATAAGCAGTGCGCGCTTCACTGCAATTGCCTCTCAGGCTCGTCATCACGGTTCGTGCTGCTATAAAGCACGTCACATCTTCCTTTGCCAATCAGGTTCCCATGTCCACCACCTTCACCATCGACACCGCCACAAGCCGCGCCAATCCGACGCCCGCCCCCATGAAGCGTGTCACCGTGCCCGCCGTGCGGGCGCGCAAGGGCGGGGAGCCGCTGGTGATGCTGACCGCCTATACCGTGCGCATGGCGCAGCTGCTCGATCCGCATTGCGACATGCTGCTGGTGGGCGATTCGCTGGGGCAAGTGGTCTACGGCCTGCCCTCCACCGTGCCGGTGACGCTCGAGATGATGGCAGCGCACGGGGCCGCCGTGGTGCGCGGCAGCTATCACGCGCTGGTGATCATCGACATGCCGTTCGGCTCTTATGAAGAATCGCCCGAGCAGGCGTTCCGCAGCGCGGCCTATCTTCTGAAAGAAACCGGCGCGGCGGCGGTGAAGCTGGAAGGCGGAGAGGCAATGGCGCCCACCATCGACTTCCTTTCGAAACGGGGCATTCCGGTGATGGCGCATATTGGCCTGACGCCGCAGGCCATCAACATGCTGGGCGGCTATGGAGCGCGTGGCCGCAGCGATGCCGAACAGGCCAAGCTGCTGGGAGACGCCCGTGCCGTGGATGCCGCCGGGGCCTTTGCCATGGTGGTGGAAGGCGTCGTGGAACCCATCGCCATAGCCATCACGCAGGCGGTTTCATGCCCCACAATCGGGATCGGCGCATCTGCCCAATGCGACGGTCAAGTGCTGGTGGCCGAAGACATGCTCGGCATGTTTGATCGCGTGCCGCGCTTCGTGAAACGCTATCATGAGGTCGCCAACGAGATTTCGGATGCGGCTGCACGCTATGCGGCAGACGTGCGCGCCCGCGCCTTCCCGACGCAGGACCAGACCTATCAGCCCAAATAGGGCGCTTCCCCTTGCGCCGCTGCGCCGCTAAGGGGTTCGCAGACTGCGAGTTTGGAGACGCACCTTGGCCCTTCCGCCGATCAACATGAGTGATGAATCCTTTGTCCGCGAAGTGGATGAGGAGCTTCAGCGCGACACGATGCTGTCGCTGTGGAAGCGCTGGGGCAAGATCGGCATTGGCGCGATCGTGGCGCTGGTGCTGGCATGGGGCGGGTGGCTTTATTGGACGCACCGCAAGAATGAGACACGCGGTGCCGAAGCCGAACAACTGGTTCAGGTGATCGAAAATCTGAACGCCAACAACGAAGCCGATGCCGCGCCCAAGCTGGCTGCGCTCGCCAAGTCTGACAGCAAGGGATATCGCGCCGCAGCGATGATGACGCAGGCAGCGCTCGCTTTGTCGAAGAGCGACACCAAATTCGCCGTCGAAACCTATGGCAAGGTTGTGGCAGACACCACCCTGTCGCAGGACTGGCGCGATCTGGCGCTGATCCGTCAGACGGCGCTTGAGTTTGACACCATGAAGCCGGAAGCCATCGTTGCGCGGTTGAAGCCGCTTGCCGTTCCGGGCAATGCCTGGTTCGGCAGCGCGGGTGAAATGGCAGCGCTCGCTTATGCCCGGATGGACAAACCGGCGCTCGCTGCCAAGATGTTCGAGGATATGGCCAAGGACGAACAGGTTCCCGAATCGATCAAGGCGCGCGCCAAAGCCATGGCCTCGTCCCTTGCCCCCGCCCCCGCCCCCGCCCCCGCGACAACCTCCGCGACGAAGGAAGACAAGCAATGAAATTCACCCGTCTCGTCCTTGTTTCCCTGATGTGTGCGGTCTCGCTTTCGGGCTGCGCGAAGCTCGGTTTGAGCGGCGGCAAGGACAAGAAGCGCACGCCCGTGATGGGCAACCGCATCTCCATCCTGTCATCCGAACAGGGGATTGAGCCCGATCCTGCGCTGGCCGGGGTACAGGTGATCGTCCCCGAAGCCGTGATCAATGACGCTTGGGCGCAGCCCGGCGGCAATGCTTCCAAATCGGTGGGCCATCTTGCCGTAGGGCAGGCCTTGGGCAAGCTCTGGTCTGTCAAGATCAACGGCAGTTCGAAGGCCGAACGGCTAGCAGCCGCCCCGGTTGTAAGCGGCGGCAATCTTTATGCAGTGGACGTCAACGGCGTTCTCAATGCCTTCAGCGCATCGACCGGACGCAAGCTCTGGGCACAGGATGTCAATGCAGCCCCCAAGGGCTCGCAGTCTTCGCTGTTCGGTGGCGGCGTGAGTGTGGACGGAGACACGGTGTTCGCCACCAACGGCCTGGGCGATGTTGTCGCGATGGATGCCGCCTCTGGCACCCGCAAATGGAAGGTCCATCCCGCTGGCCCGCTGCGCGGTGCACCGACCGTGTCCAACGGCAACGTCTATGTCATGACACAAGACAGCCAGTTGCTGGCCATTTCCCAAGCTGATGGCGCTACGGTATGGACGCAATCTGCCTCTCTGGAAATCACTGGCGTGTTCGGCAATTCGTCTCCTGCGGCAGCGCAAGGGTCGGTCGTGGCGGGCTTCTCGTCGGGCGAACTCAACGCCTATCGCTATGAGAATGGCCGCCCGCTCTGGGGCGACACGCTGTCGCGCACCAGCATGTCCACCTCGGTCTCCAGCCTGTCGGACATTGATGCCAATCCTGTGATCGACAGGGGCCGGGTGTTCGCCATCGGTCAGGGCGGGCGCATGGTCTCGATGGACCTCGTCACTGGCCAACGGCTGTGGGAACTCAGCCTTGCGGGCGTCTCTTCACCTTGGGTCGCCGGTGAATGGGTGTTCGTGGTGGATGATCAGGCGCGTCTGCTCTGCGTATCGCGCACCACCGGAAAGGTGCGCTGGCTGACGCAGCTGCAACGCTACAAGAAACAGAAAGAAAAGAACGGGCGCACCGTGAAGGCCAAAGATCCGATCAGCTGGGTCGGCCCGGTTCTCGCCGGAGGCCGCCTGATCCTCGCCAACAGCCGCGGCGAATTGTTCAATGTCGCGCCGGAAACAGGCGCAGTCCAGACCCGCACCAGCGTGGGGGCACCGGTCAGCTTCGGCCCGGTCGTCGCCAACAACACGCTGTACATCATGGATGATGAGGGACGGATTTCCGCTTGGCGATGAGCGTCCCCACCATTGCCATCATCGGTCGGCCCAATGTGGGCAAATCGACGCTGTTCAACCGCCTGGTCGGCAAGAAGCTGGCGCTGGTCGATGACCGGCCCGGCGTCACCCGCGACCGGCGCGAGGGCGAGGCGAGCCTGCTCGGCCTTGATTTCCGCATCATCGACACTGCCGGGTTCGAGGATGAAGACCCCGATACGCTGCCCGGCCGGATGCGCCGCCAGACCGAAGCGGCGGTTGACAGCGCAGACGTCGCGCTGTTCGTGATCGACGCGCGGGCGGGCGTGGTGCCGCTTGATGAGGAGATTGCCCGCTGGCTGCGCAGTTCGGATACGCCCATCGTGCTGCTGGCAAACAAGGCCGAAGGCCGCGCGGGCGAAGGCGGCATTCTGGAAGCCTATGCCCTGGGCTTTGGCGATCCGATCCCGTTCAGCGCCGAACATGGCGAAGGCATGGACGATCTGTTCCACGCTATCCGTCCGCATGTTGAGCGCGAAGACGTGTTTGAGGAGGACGAGGAAGAAGACGAATCCCCCAATGCGCCGCTGAAGCTGGCCATTGTCGGGCGGCCCAATGCGGGCAAATCGACGCTGGTCAACCAGATGCTGGGCGAAGACCGGATGATCACCGGCCCCGAAGCGGGCATCACGCGCGATTCGATCAGCATTGAATGGGAATGGACCGACGAGGACGGCACCGTCCGCCCCGTTCGTCTGGTCGATACGGCGGGCCTGCGCAAGAAATCCAAGGTGGACGACAAGCTGGAAAGGCTGTCCGCTGCCGATACGCGCCGCGCGATCGATTTCGCCGAAGTGGTCGTGCTGCTGCTCGATGCCTCGCGCGGGCTGGAGGCGCAGGATCTGCGCATTGCCGATCAGGTCTATTCCGAAGGGCGCGCGATCATCATTGCGCTCAACAAATGGGATATTGTCGAACATGGCTCTGCGCTGCTCAACGGCGTGCGCAAGGCGCTGGACGATGGCTTTGCGCAGGTGCGCGGCATCCCCTTGCTCACCGTTTCAGCAGCGACGGGCAAGGGTGTCGACCTGATCCTCAAGGTGGCGTTCGAAACGCGCGAAGCCTGGTCTCGTCGCGTGCCCACGGGCCAGCTCAACCGCTGGTTTGAAACCGCTGTGGAAAAGAACCCGCCGCCCGCACCCGGTGGCAAGCGGATCAAGCTGCGTTACGCCACGCAGATCAAGACGCGTCCGCCCAGCTTCGTCGTGTTCGGCACGCGTGTGGATCAGTTGCCGGAAAGCTATCGCCGCTACCTCGTCAACGGGCTGCGCAAGGAACTGGGCTTCGGAGCCGTGCCCGTGCGGCTGACGCTGCGCTCTCCCAAGAATCCGTTCGTGAACACCCCGGACTGAGACGACCCGAAACATCCGAACTGGATTGAACTGGCCAGGCACGGCAAGGTTCGCTTTACCAATCATCTGCACAAACAGAGGCATGAACGCACATGCCCTTGCCTCGTCCGCAACGCGCCCCCAGTTGATAGACTGGGCGCGCTTTCATCTGGTCCGTGACTATGCGGACCGGCGGATCGTCCGCCTGATCTCCTATTTCAGGGAGGATGCCGAAACCTGCCTGGCCGCAGCCGACAAGGCCGCCCGAGCCGGCAATCTACGCGCGATGATTGGCCATCTGGAGGCCTTGCGCCGGGATGCGATGCAGCTTGGCGCGCTGGGGCTGGCCGAACTCGCCGAATCCATCGAACATGAGGCGCGCGATATTCTCGACCATGGCATGACCGATTTCGCGCTGCCGCCGGGCCTGCCCGCGCTGTCGCGCGCGCTTCAGGCGACGCTCGGCGCGCTGGAGGCTGAAATCAGCGCGCCTCCTGCGGCGCTTCAAACTTCTCGATGACCCAATCCTCTGCCTGTGCTCCGGCAATCCAGTCCTGCATCCAGGGATGCTGGATGACGGCCTGCATATAGGGCACGGCAAAGCGCGCGACAGGAATTGAATAGGTGATCAGCCGCGTCACGACGGGGGCATACATGATGTCCACCGCGCCAAATTCGCCGAACAGGAAATCGCCTTCGCCCCCGAACCGCGCGCGCGCCTGCGCCCAGATTTCCATGACCCGCGCGACATCGGCCTGCACCGCTTCGCTCAACGGAGCAGGCGGATGGATACGGCGGATGTTCATGCTGTGCTCGCGGCGCAGCGCCTGATAACCGGAATGCATCTCTGCCGCCATCGACCGCGCCATCGCGCGTGCGACCGGATCAGCAGGCCAGAAGCGCTCTCCGCCCGATGCTTCGTTCAGATATTCGACAATCGCCAGACTGTCCCACACCACGGCCTCGCCATCCCACAGGATCGGCACCTTGCCAGAAGAAGGCGCGAATTCCGCGCCCTCGCGGCGCTTGTCCCAGGCTTCGTCATAGAGGGGCACAACCACTTCCTCGAACGGCAGGCCCGATTGCTTGCAAGCCAGCCAGCCGCGCAGCGACCAGGAGGAGTAGGTCTTGTTGCCGATGAAGAGTTTGAGCATGGTACGATCCGGTCGGTGGGACAGGCTTACCCTATGGCCTCCAGCACTGCTGCGCGCAATTCGGGAATGCCCAGACCGCCTTCGGACGATGTGGCGATCACCTCCGGATGCGCGGCGGTGCGCTTGCGGGCTGCCGCTTCGGTCGCCGTCAGCACCTTGGCCAGTTCGCTGGCCTTCACCTTGTCCGCCTTGGTCAGCACCAGCCGGTAGGAGACAGCCGCTCCATCCAGCATGGTCATGATCTCGTCATCAACCGGCTTGATGCCATGGCGGCTGTCGATCAGCACGAAGGCGCGTTTGAGCACCACCCGCCCGCGCAGGAAGTCATTGACCAGAAAGCGCCACTTTTTCACGACCGCCAGCGGCGCTTCGGCAAAACCGTAACCGGGCATGTCCACCAGCCGGAAGCGCAGCGGCTCTCCCACATCGAAAAAGTTGAGTTCCTGCGTGCGCCCCGGCGTGTTGGAGGTGCGCGCAAGGCCATTGCGGTTGGTCAGCGCGTTGAGCAGCGAGGATTTGCCCACGTTGGAGCGCCCCGCAAACGCCACTTCGGGTGCATCGGGCGAAGGCAGGTGCTCAAGCGCCGGGGCCGATTTCAAAAAGCTGACCGGTCCGGCAAACAGCTTGCGCGCGGCTTCAAGGGCGTCAGGTTCAAAGCTCACGTCTTCACCGGTTCCGTCAAAGCCGGGTGGCGCGAATAGAGCCATTTCTGCTGCGCGATGGTCAACAGGTTGGACACGGTCCAGTATAGCTGCAAGCCCGAGGCAAAGGGTGCCATCATGAACATCATGATCCACGGCATGATCGCAAAGACCTGTGCCTGCGCCGGGTCCATCGGGGCCGGGTTAAGCTTGAACTGAAGATACATGGTGATGCCCAGCAGGATCGGCAGGATACCGAGGGCCAGGAAAGAGGGCGGCGTGAAATCGAGCAGGCCGAACAGATTGACCGGCGTCAGCGGATCGGGCGCAGAGAGATCCTTGAGCCAGCCGATAAACGGCGCGTGCCGCATTTCGATGGTGACCATCAGCACCTTGTACAACCCGTAAAATACCGGAATCTGAAGGAAAATCGGCAGGCAGCCCGCCAGCGGATTGATCTTCTCCGTCTGGTACAGCTTCATGATTTCCTGCTGCTGGCGCTGCTTGTCATCCTTGAAGCGTTCCTGAATCGCCTTCATCTTGGGCTGCACGCCGCGCATTGCGGCCATGCTGGCAAACTGCCGCTGGGCAATCGGGAACATCAGCCCGCGCACCACGAATGTCATCAGGATGATGGCAAAGCCGAAATTGCCCACGGCCTTGAACAGCCAGTCGAGCAGCCGGAAGATCGGCTTTTCGATGACTTCGAACCAGCCCCAGTCAATCGACTTGCCGAACAGCGGGATGCCGCCCTCTTCATAGCGGTCAAGAACGTTGATCTCCTTGGCCCCGGCGAAGAATTGCGATTTTGCGCTCACCGCCTTGCCAGGCGCGACCACGACCGGCTTGGAACCGAAATCGGCCTGATAGCTGGTGGGGCTGTGGCGGAAACCCGATTCCGCGACGCCACCCTTGGCCGGGACCAGCGCGGTCAGCCAATAGGTTTCACCAAAGCCCAGCCAGCCCGTATTGGCGCCGAAGCGTGAGCCCTTGGCCCCTTCTTCATCCAGCGTGGAGTAATCCACCTCATAATTTACGGCATCATCGAACTGGCCGATGGGGCCGATATGGAGCGTCCAGCTGTCTACATCCTTGTTGGGCACCAGCGAGGAACCAGAGGCAACCTTGGTCTTTTCGCGGCTGACCAGTCCGTAATTGGCAAGCGCCACCGCGCCCGCGCCACTATTGGCCACGCTCTGTTCGACCGAGAAGAGATAATCCTGATCGACAGCAATGCGGATCGAGAAGATCTGACCTGCGCCATTATCCCATTTGAGTGTCACCGGCGTCTCAGGCGTCAGCTTCGCACCCTCGGCAGTCCACACCGTATCGGCACCGGGCAGCGCCACGCCGTCACCTGTCCAGCCGAAGCGAGCGAAATAGCTGCCTTCCGCGCCACCGGGGGAAAGGAGGCGGACAGGTGCCGAATCCTTCTTCACCGACTCTCGGTGGCGGACCAGAACCAGATCATCAAGCTGCGCGCCGGCGAGATTGATCGAGCCCCTGAGCGCGGCCGTTTCAATCGGCAGGCGCGGCGTTGCGGCGATGACCGCTGCCCGGTCTTTCAGCTTCACCGGCGCCGCCGCTGTGGGCGCGCCCGATGCGGCAGCAGGCGCAGATGCAGCCTGTTCAACCGGCTTGGGCTGCGGAAAGAAGCGCTCTGCCAAAACCGGCCAGCCGAACAGGACGAGTGCAGACAGCACGATCGCCACGATGATGTTACGCTGGTTTTCCACGAACAGGGCCTTCCTCACACAAAAAAATCAGGGCACCGGATCATATCCGTGCCCGCCAAAGGGGTGGCAGCGGGCGATGCGTTTCACCGCCAGCCAGCCGCCGCGCACCGCTCCATAGCGGGAAAGCGCCTCGATTGCATAGGCCGAACAAGAGGGCATGTAGCGGCATGAAGGGGGCAAGATGCGTGAGGGACCCTTCTGCCAACCCTTGGCGACCAGAATGAGCAGCTTCGCGATCATCGTGCGGCCTTTGCCAGAGCCTTGGCCAGTTCGGCCTGCAACTGGCCGAAATCGCGCTCCAGCCCGCCTTGCCGTCCGATCAGGACATGATCAGCCCCGGCCACACCGCCGCTCGCCAGCGATTCGCGCATCAGCGCGCGGAATCGCCGCTTCATGCGGTTGCGCACCACCGCGCCGCCGATTTTCTTGGTGACAGTAAAGCCCACGCGCTTGGTGTCATCTCCGTCTCCGCGCGGATGAACCAGCAGGACAAAGCCGGGCATGGGAACACGCCGCCCCTTGTTGGCGCTGAGAAAATCAGCCCGGCGGCGCATGATGATCATCGCATCACCCTTCACGGGCGAAGCGCGCGAGATCAGGCGCTGAGCTTCTTGCGACCACGGGCGCGACGGGCGCGAATCACGGCGCGACCGCCCGGAGTGGCCATGCGCGTGCGAAAGCCGTGGCGGCGGGCACGAACAAGGTTGCTGGGCTGAAAAGTGCGCTTCATCACTCAATCCTTCAGGAATCAATCAAATCACAGACAAGCGACAACGCGCATGGCGCGCCATCCGTTGGGCTGCGCCGATAGCAGTTTTCAGCCTGAAGTCAATCGCAGGTGACAGGCTCAGCGGCCTGCCAGAAGGTCTTTCAGCGCTTTTTCGATGAAGCGATCATCCGAATCGACCCGGCCCAGCACGGCGACATGGCCTTCATCCACCCGACGGGCAACAAGGACGACAAACTCATCCTGCCCTTCCGATTCGACGATGCCGCGCGGGGCCAGCGTGCGGGCACGCTCCACCACACCCGATTCGGCCTTGGCCTTGGGTTCGGGACGGCGCAGCGCGCGTTCGGTCTTCACAACGCCTTTGAGGCCGCCCGTGAACGATTCGACGAAGCCTGCGAAATCGCCCTCTGCCACATTGGCGCGCAGGCCGTGAGACAGAGCCAGCGCATATTCGGCCAACCGCGTCTTGTCATAGCCCGCGCCAAACACCAGCTTCACCACCGGCGTCATCGGTGCGCGCGCCTGAGCCACGATCCCACTGGTTTCGAGCAGGTCTTCATATTCGTCCACCCGATCCCGGGCGACGAGCGCAAAATCATAGGCCATGCCCAGCGCGCGATAGAGCGACTGATGACCGCGCAGATTGGCCTGCTGGGCTTCGTCCGCCAGGAAGCGCGCGGCGGCAAGCCAATCGGCCAGCGCATCATCATGATGCGGGACAGACAGGCCCAGATCGGAATGGGACTCCGTCGGCTCGACCGGCTCGGCATCGGTCTTGCCGAACGCATAGGGCGTTTCCGCCATCGCATCGCCGCGGGCATTGGGGCCATCGGCAAAGGCGGGCATCGGCGCTTCCGGCGCGCGTGCCGCAATCACCGGCGGGGCCGCATCAAGCGCCCGGGCCACTTCACCCTGAAGCTGCGAGACGAGTGCGGAATCGGCTGCTTCTTTCCAGTTGATCACACCATAGATGAAATCGATCGTGTCATCATCGGAGGAGAAGGGCATCAGAATGCCGCGATAAAGGATCTCCGATCCCGAATCGTTGGTGAATTCCGCTTCAAAGCCGATCGGCGCACGGTTGGCGATGATCTGCATGAAATGATCTGTGAGGCGCGACAGCAATGAACGCGGCGGAATCTGATCCACCGAATCCAGCCCCGGCGGGAGCTCGCACGCTTCGCGCAGGCGGTGACCCAGAAACGAGATGGAGGGACTTTCCACACCGGCGGTGAAATCCATCAGCACCGAATTGGGGCCGAAATCGTCCAGATCCGACGGGTTCAGATCTTCAATCGAGGGATAGGCGCGCCCGTCCAGCAGCGACACCCAGTAATTATAGGCGCGCACATGCATCCGCCGCTCGTCGGTGCCGATAGCGGGCGGGGCCTCCATGGCCGCATCTTCCGCTACCTGCATCCCCCCGAAATGAGCCGAACCGTCCATCATTACCAAACCCCTGCACGGAAAATGAAATCTGCAAGCGGTGTCATGCACCGATATGGTTGATGAACAGTTAAGATTGGCCGTGCAGGGGCCGATGCGGGCAAAGGGGATTGCGCAGCGCGCCGGACGCTGGTAACGGCCCCGCCAATCCGGTTAGCCGCTTTAGCTCAGTTGGTAGAGCATCGCATTCGTAATGCGGGGGTCACAGGTTCGAGTCCTGTAAGCGGCACCATTTTTGCGCACTGCCAGTCCGGGGACGGTCGAGCGCGGAACGCCTTCAGCGAAATATGGAGAGCCGTCATGCCGGTGGTGTCTGCCTTGCGTCTCGGTTGCGATCCGATCCGCATAAACCGTGGCTGTGCATGGCGACGCTCTGGCGTCCTGCTCTAAAACCAGCCTGCTGCGCGAAGTCGGGCCATCGCCTCGCGGGATACAGGCGCTTCGGTGCCATCCTTGAGGTGGATGACCGCCTCGCGCCCTTGCCGGATCACCTCTGCCGCCCCTGCGCGGGACACCCACCAGCTGCGGTGCACCTGAATCCCGTCTGCATCGCCCAGTTCGGCAACGGCATCGCGCAGCCGCATCAGCAGCAGGGTGGAGCGCAGCTCTCCGAACACGCGGACATAGTGATCCTCGCTCTTGAGCGCGTGAACAATCCCGAACCCGGCCGGCAAGCGGTCTGCAAAAACAGGCGTGCCTGGCGGGAGCAGCTGCAAAGGAGCCGGAGGTGGCGCAGGAGGTTCGAGGGGCGGAACAGGCTGCGGCTCTTCACTCACCGTTTTCCGAACGGTCAGGCTGACAAAGGCATTGATGAGAAAGCCGATCAGCCAGACATCGAAAAAGAGCGTGCCGAGCCCTTCATAGCGGAGCGCGCGACCTGCGTCGAAATCAGTGAAGAGCAGCGCGATCATGAAGGTCAGCGGGGCGGATGCCACCACCAGCGCCAGCCCCACGCCGATGATCTGCGGCATGGAAAAGGCTTCGCTCATCCATCTGCCTAGCACGATCATCGGCCGGAAGATGACATAGCCCAGCAGCACATAGACCATCCAGAAGGCGATGCGGATGGCGGGCGACATGGCGAAGGTGCCGAACGGGCCAAACAGGCCGAGCACCAGCCCGATCACGAGCATCAGGAAAAATTCTACGCCGAACTGTCGTGCCATGTTCACGAAACTGCCTGCCCATTCGCGAAGCGTCAATGGGCAATCCCGCCGCAACCACGAAGAAATCCGTGCTTTTCACGCAAGTCTGCTTGCCCGTGAACCGCGCCGGATCAGGAAGGGGTCATTCCAGTCACACATCAGGGACACACAGCATGACCACCACCGCCACTCCATCCGCCAGCCCGATCACACCCAGGTTCGTGATCGCAACGACCGCAGCCACGATTGCCTTTACGCTGGGCGTCATGGCGCTGGCACTCGTTATTGCCGGACCAAGGCAGAGCAGCGAAAGCCAACCGCACTGGGCGGTTGTCATCCATCTCGCAACGGTGCTTCCCGCATTCTTCCTCGGCATCGTGGTGATGACCATGAAAAAGGGCACCCCGCTGCACCGCATGTTGGGCCGCATCTGGGGCGTGCTGATGATGGTGACGGCCATTGACAGCTTCTGGCTTCAGGGCCTGTTCGGCGGCATCGGCCCGATCCACATCTTTTCGGTGATGACGCTCATTTCCATCCCGCGCGGCATCATCGCGATCCGCCGTGGCAACATGAAGGTGCATGAGCGCGCCATGACCGGTCCGTTCATCGGCCTGTGCGTGGCGGGTGCCTTTTCACTCATTCCCGGCCGGATCATGGGCAATGTGCTTCTCACCCTGTTCTGATCGTCGCCCAAGCTTGCCGATTGCGGGGCCTGGCCATAAACAGGCCCCATGACTGACACCCTCACCATCGCCCTCGCCCAACTCTCGCAGCGTGTAGGCGATCTGCCCGGAAACGCAGATGCCATGCTCGCCGCACGCAAGGCAGCGACCGGGGCGGACCTGATCCTCTTCCCCGAACTTCAGCTGATCGGCTATCCGCCCGAGGATCTGGTGATGAAGCCCGCGCTGGCGGCCCGTGCAGAGGGGCAGATCGCCCGGCTGGCAGAGGCAACCGCAGATGGCGGACCGGCCATGCTGGTGGGCACCATCGTGAAGCAGGATGGCGCGCTCTACAACGCCATGGCGCTGCTGGATGGCGGGAAGGTGGCGGGCCTCACGCTCAAGCATGAGCTTCCCAATTACGGCACGTTCGATGAAAAGCGCCTGTTCGCGGCTGGCCCCTTGCCCAAGCCCTTCACCTTTCGCGGCGTGAAGATCGGCGTTCCGATTTGCGAAGATGTGTGGCTTCCCGACGTGTGTGCGGCGCTGAAGGCCGCAGGCGCGGAACTGCTGCTGTCTCCCAATGGCAGCCCCTATGAGATCGACAAGGATGAGCTCCGCTCCTCGACCGTGGCCGCCGCCCGGGTGAAGGAAACCGGCCTGCCCATGGCCTATCTCAACCGTGTGGGCGGGCAGGATGAAGTCGTGTTCGACGGGGCGTCGTTCGTGCTCAACGGCGATGGCACCATGGCGCACCAGATGCAGGATTGGGAGGAAGATATCCGCCTGACCCGCTGGACGCGCGGCAAAAGCGGGTGGATCTGCGAGCCAGGGGCCATCGCCGCGCTCGAACCCTTCCCGTCGGATGCCTATCACGCGATGATGATCGGCCTGCGCGATTATGTGAACACCAACCGGTTTCCAGGCGTAGTGCTGGGCCTTTCGGGCGGGATCGACAGCGCGATCTGCGCGGCCATCGCCGCCGATGCGCTGGGGCCGGACCGGGTGTGGGCGGTGATGCTCCCCAGCCGCTTCACCTCGCAAGAGAGCCTTGACGATGCAGCGGGCTGCGCAGCGCTGATCGGCTGCAAGCTCGATACAATCCCCATCGCCCCCGCCGTAGAGGCGTTTGACACGATGCTGAGCGACAGCTTTGCCGACAAGGGCGTGGACATTACCGAGGAGAATATCCAGTCGCGCATTCGTGGCGTCACACTGATGGCGCTCTCCAACAAATTCGGCCCGATGCTGATGACAACGGGCAACAAGAGCGAGATGAGCGTAGGCTATGCCACCATCTATGGTGACATGGCGGGCGGCTATAACCCGATCAAGGATGCCTATAAGATGACGGTGTTCGCCATTTCCAAATGGCGCAATGCCAACAAGCCGCGCCTTGGGCTTGGCCCCGATGGTCCGGTGATGCCGGTGAACGTCATCGAAAAGCCCCCCAGTGCCGAACTGCGCCCTGACCAGAAAGATTCAGACAGCCTGCCCGATTATCCGCAGCTCGATGCGATGCTGCATGGTCTGGTGGAGGAGGAACTGAGCGTGGACGAAGTCGCCGCGCGCGGGTTTGACCGGGCGGACGTGGCGCGCATCGAACGGTTGCTGTGTCTGGCCGAATATAAGCGCCGTCAGGCCCCGCCGGGGGTGAAGCTGGGCAAACGCAATTTCGGGCGGGATAGGCGCTATCCGATCACCAACGCATTCCGGACGGGATAAGCCGCCTGATGGTGAAGGGTGGGGGTAAGCTGGAGCGGGTGAAGGGAATCGAACCCTCGTCGTAAGCTTGGGAAGCTTCTGCTCTGCCATTGAGCTACACCCGCGTGCGGGACGCGCCATAATGGGTGGTTGCAGCTTTGTCGAGCGTGTCGCATCATCGGGCTAAACGGGGGAGGATGTCATGCAACTCGAAACGATTTTCCAGCTTTGCCAGAATGGCGCGATGGTCGGATGGCTCGCACTGGTGGTGGCGCCACTCGCGCGGGAGCGGCTGATCATGGCGGCGCGCGGTGTCGCGCTGATACTGGCACTGGCCTATCTGATCCAGTTTTTCACCATCACCGAAATGACCGAAGGCGGCTTCTCTTCACTGGCCGGGATTGTCGCGCTGTTTTCCAAGGCGGGCAATGTCATGATGGGCTGGACGCATTATCTGGCGTTCGACCTGTTCGTGGGCAGCTGGGAAGTGGAGGATGCCGGGCGGCGCGGCGTGCCGCACTGGCTGGTCATCCCCTGCCTCTTCTTCACGCTGATGCTCGGCCCGATCGGGCTTTTGCTCTATTTTGCCGTTCGCATGGTGCACGGACGGCTGGCGGGTCAATCCTCAATATAGCTGGGCCAGTTGCTGGCGATATATTCGATGAAGGATTCGCCCAGCCGCTCGCGGCGGTAATGATCGCGAGTCACGGGGTAGCTGACCGTCTGCCAGGCGGGGTCGGCCATGGCCTGCACCGGGAAATCATGGTGGAGCATTGCGCCACGGCCGATCAGCACGAAATCCGCGCCCGCATCAAGGCATTCCTGCGCGCGTTCGGCGGACATGATCTTGCCCGCCACGCCCAGCGGGCAACTGCCCCGTTCCAGTGCTGCGAAATGGGCGATCAGCGGCTTTCCCTTATGGCGTTCGTCATTGGGTTCCTTGAAACAGTCCCAGAGCGACATATCGAGATAGTCAATCTGTCCGCCGGTCATCACCTCCTGCGCAAAGCGCAGCGCATCGCCCATGTCGATCCCGAAGCGTTCGGGTGAAAGGCGCAGGCCGAGCTGGAAAGCCGGTCCGGTTTCGGCACGGATGCCGGTGATGATCTCGCGGAAGATTCTGGTGCGGCCGTCATAATCGCTGCCATAGCCATCGGTGCGCAGATTGCGCGCCACATCCAGAAATTCACACAGAAGATAGCCATGAGCGCCATGGATTTCGACGCCGTTGAAGCCCGCTTTCTCCGCACGCACCGCAGCGGCGATGAAATCACGCACCACCTGCTGCACCTCTGCGGTGGAAAGGCCGCGCGCAGGCAAGGCAGGATCATCCCAGGGGGCGACCACATCTTCGCCGGTCAGCCCCTGCGGCGTGCGTTCCCCGGCATGGTGGAGCTGGACCGAAGAGAGGCTGCCGGCTGCGGCAATACCCGCCGCCAGCCGCGTGAGGCCGGGCAGATGATCATCAGACCAGATTCCGATCTGTCCAGGAAAACCCTGCCCACCCTTCTGCACATGGGCGGCTGCCGTCATGGTCAGGCCAAAGCCGCCTTCCGCACGCGCCACCAGCCAGCGATATTCGTCATCGGATAAAGTGCCATCGGCATGGCTTTGCATATTGGTGAGCGGGGCCAGCATGAAGCGGTTGGCCATGGCGGGGCCGCGCCCCAGATCGAGTCCATCATCCAGCCGCTTCGTCATCCAGTCTCTCCTTATGCTATTTGTGCGCTATGCACGGTCCCGGATGAGCGCAAGCCCCCATGGCCCGCTGTGTGAACAATTGACCCGGTGCGCGCAAATCTCCATGGCGGGCGCGCACAGATATAAGGATGGACACGCATGATCGAAGCCGAATGGTGGGACTATGAAGATGGAGACGAACTGGCCGAAGCCGTGGCCGGGGATGTTGCCTTCATCATCGAAAGCGCCATTGATGCGCGCGGCTCTGCCGTGATCGCGCTGGCGGGCGGCTCCACCCCGAAACCGATTCTGGAAAAGCTGGCCGACGCCAAGCTGGACTGGAAGCGGGTGACGATCATTCCGACCGACGAGCGCGTGGTGGCGATGACCGATCCGCTCTCCAACGTCGCCATGCTGGCGCGCATCTTCCTGCCCAAGGGCGCGCGGGTGATCCCGCTCGTTTCCGAAAAGGCGGCGGACTATAAGGCGGCGGGCGCGGCAGCGTCTTCGCGCCTCACCGATTTCCACTGGCCGCTTGATCTGGTGTGGCTGGGCGTCGGCAAGGATGGGCACACTGCTTCCATCTTCCCCGGCCCGGATTATGACGACGCGCTGAATGCGCCTGCGGAGCGCCGGATGGTGGGCGTCATGCCCGATCCGTTGCCGCAAGACGCCCCGGTCGCCCGCATCACGCTGACCCGTGCGGCGATCCAGTCTGCCAAGACCATCCTGATCGTCATCACCGGCGAGGACAAGAAGGTGGCGGTGGAGCGCGCGATCAAGGACGGTGATTCCTCGCCGCTTCCCATCGGGCGGGTGCTGGCCGGGCTGGAAACGCCGGTTGATATTCACTGGGCAGCATAAAGGCGGGCATGGCTGATCCGATCACCAACAATGCGGCCATCGCACCGCTGATCAGCCTGCTGAAAGCCGCGACGCGGATCGGCTTGCCGATGCGCGAAGGCGTGGCAGAGCCGGAGCAGCTCTCCGTCACCGAACTCCGCATTCTGCTGGCGCTCGGCGGCGAGGGCGACATGGCGGGGCATGAAATGGCTGAATTCATGGCCATCCAGCCGATGAACATCAGCCGTGCATTGGCCCGTATGGCAGAGGCCGGGCTGGTGAAGGCCATCGACAATAGCGGCAATCGCCGCCGCAAACCCTATCGCCTGACATCGGACGGACAGGCCCGTTTTGAAGGCCTTGAAGCCCGGATGCGCGCTGTTGCAGACTTTGCCTTTGGCGGGTTGAGCGCAGAGGAGCGCACTCTGGCGGGTGCGCTGCTCGACCGGGTGGACCAGCAATTGATGACATGGGATTCCGCCGCGTAACGCCCCGCCACTCGCACGCGGGAGGGGGCGAGACTTGGCGGCCCATAGGGGCGCTTAGTCGCAGCGGGGAGGCTATCGGACTGCGGCGGCAATGATCGCCTTCCCAACCACTCTAACAAATGATAGCAATGATCCCGACGAGAGGATCAGCCATTGAGCGAAATCGAGGAGCTGCGCGCCGAACTGGCGCTGCTGAAGGCGGAACGGGACATTCAGCGCCTGCAGGTCGCCTATGGCTATTATGTGGACAAGGCGCAGTGGGATGAGGCGGCGGACCTGTTTGCAAGAGATGCCACGCTGGAAATCGCCGCGCGCGGCCAGTTTCGTGGGCAGGATCGCATCCGCGCCTATCTTCATGCTCTCCCGCCGCTCGAACATGGCACCGTGTTCAACCATATGCAGTTGCAGCCGCTGATCACCGTCGCGTCCGACGGGCAGAGCGCCAAGGGCCGCTGGCGCGCGATCATGGAAGTGGGCTTTCTGGGCCGAGAGGAGTTGTGCGGCGAGGCGACATATGAAAACGCCTATGTCAAAGAGGATGGCGTATGGAAAATCGCCAGACTCCATGCCTTTGTCACCTATTTTGTCCGCTGGAATGAAGGATGGAGCGCGGGTGGCGTGCCGATGGGCACTGCATTGCCGCAGATGATGCCAGACGCGCCACAGACGGTGGCCTATGGCTCTTATCCGGATGTTTACATTCCGCCCTATCATTACCCCAACCCCGTCACCGGCAAAGCGTGGCGCAAGGAGAGAGACGCATGACCCCCCATGGTGTGAACATCCGGCATAGCGACAAGCTCTGGATCGGCGGCGCATGGGTGTCCGCCCATTCGGGCCGGATGATCGAACTGGTCTGCCCCAATACCGAAGCCGTGATCGGCAGCGTGGCCGAAGCCGATGAAGCGGATATGGATGCCGCTGTTGCCGCCGCGCGCACCGCGTTTGATGAGGGCCCGTGGACCCGCCTCTCGCCTGCCGAGCGGCTGGTCTATCTCAAGGCCATGTCCGCGCACCTCCATGCGCGCAACGCCGAGCTGGCGCGCGCATGGACGCTCCAGATGGGCGGACTCGCCAGCTTTGCCGGGCCGATGCACATGGGCTCCACCATGACGTTTGATGGCATGATCAAATTTGCCGAAGACTTTGCATTCGTGGAGCAGCGCCCGTCTCAAGCCGTCCACACCGCGCTGATCGCCTATGAACCGGTGGGCGTGGTGGCAGCAATTGCGCCGTGGAACGGTCCATATGGAATCATGCTCAACAAGGTGGCCTATGCGCTGGCGGCGGGCTGCACCGTGATCATGAAGCCCTCGCCCGAAACCCCGCTTGAGGCCTATATCATTGCCGAAGCCGCCGAAGCGGCGGGCGTGCCACCGGGCGTGGTCAATCTGGTATGCGGACATCGCGAAGCCAGCGACCATCTGGTCTGCAATCATGGGGTCGACAAGGTGAGCTTCACCGGCTCCACCGTGGCGGGCAAGCGCATCGCCAGTGTGTGCGGCGAACGCATCGCGCGCTGCACGCTGGAACTGGGCGGCAAGTCCGCTGCGATCCTGCGCGACGATTTCCCCATTGAAGGCGCGGCCAAGCTTCTGGCGGGAACCATCACCATGATGAGCGGACAAGTGTGTGCGATGCTGAGCCGCGTGCTTGTGCCGCGCGCGCGGCATGATGAACTTGCCAGCGCCATCGCGACAGAAATGAAGCAGGTCGTGATCGGACATTCGGATGACCCCGCAACGCAGCTCGGCCCGCTTGCGATGAAGCGCCAGCTCGAACGCGTGGAGATGTATATCGAAGAGGGCAAACGCACCGCCACGCTGGTGACCGGCGGCGGGCGGCCTGCGCAAATGAACCAGGGCTATTTCATCGAGCCGACGCTCTTCGCCAATGTCGATAATGCGAGCCGTATCGCACAGGAGGAGATTTTCGGCCCCGTGCTCGCGCTCATCCCGGTCGAGGATGAGGAGGATGCGATCCGCGTGGCCAATGAATCCCATTATGGCCTCAACGGATCGGTGCTCACCATGGATGCTGACGCTGCCTATCGCATCGCGCGCCGGATGCGCACCGGCGGCGTGGGGCAGAACGGCCTGCGCATGGATTTCGGCCTGCCCTTTGGCGGCTTCAAGCAATCCGGCATCGGCCGCGAAGGCGGGCTGGAAGGACTGCTGGGCTATCTGGAGTCCAAGACCATTTTGCTCGACGGGATGCCGGCAACATTGTGATGAAGGCCCGCCAACCTGCTCATGCTGAGGAGGGACTGAGCGGAGACTTATGCAAAAACAGAATAAATGAGGAGACCCACCATGACCTATTTCCCCCAGACGCCGGACTATACCGGGCTCAACACCCCGATCGGCGTCGAATATGATCTGGCGGACCTGACCGTGCACGGCACCATCCCGGCTGACGTGGAGGGCACCTTTTTCCGCGCCGTGCCCGATCCGGCCTTTGCACCCTTCATGGAAGATGGCGGCGCGATCCTGTCTGCCGATGGCATGATTTCCGCGATCCGCTTTGCGGGCGGCACGGTCAGTGCGGCGATGCGCTTCGTGCAGACCGCGCGGCACAAGGCGGAGATGGCAGCAGGGCACGCGCTGTTCGGCAAATATCGCAATCCTTACACCGACAAGCCCGAAGCGGCTGGCGTGGACCGCACGGTCGCAAACACCACGCCGATCTGGCATGCCGGTCGCTTGCTGCTCGCCAAGGAGGATGGCCGCCCCTATCGCGTCGATCCGCGCACGCTTGAAACGCTGGGTTCCTATGATTTCGGTGGCAAGCTCAAGTCTGAGACCTCCACGGCCCACGCGCGGATTGATCCGGTTTCAGGCGAGCTGTTCATGTTCGGCTATGAGGCGGACGGGCTGGGCTCCACCAAAATCTCCTATTTCATCATCGACAGTCAGGGCAATCTGGTGCGCGAGCAATGGTTCGACGCCCCCTATTGCGCGATGATGCATGATTTCGTGATTACAGAGAATTACGTCCTCTTCCCCATTTACCCCACAACCTGCGACGCAGAACGCGTGAAAGCGGGCGGGGACCATTGGGTGCATGACATGGAGCGTGAAAGCTGGGTGGGCGTCATGCCGCGCTATGGCGATGTCTCTGAAATGCGCTGGTACAAGGGGCCGAAGGGCGTCTCCTGCTATCACATGCTGAACGCGCATGAAGATGGTGCGGGCAACATATTGTTCGATCAGTGCCTCTCCAACGTGAACGCCTTCCCGTTCATCCAGAAGGCGTCCGGCCTCAATATCGCCCCGCAAGACAGCGGCGGTCGGCTGGCGCGCTGGATCATCAATCTGGCGGAAGGCGCAGACAGCATCACGGAGGTGGTCATCGGCCCGCCGGGCGATTTCCCGATCATCCCGGCCGACCGTCAGGGCCGCCCGTTCAGCCATGGCTGGATGCTGACGATGAACCCGGACATGCAGGGGCCGCCTGTCGCCGGTGGCCCGGTCGGCGCGATGTTCAACATGCTGTTGCGGCTCGATTTTACGGGCCAGCCCGTGCAGGCGCTGCCGCTGCCGCCCGCGCATTGCTATAATGAGCCGGTGCATGTCCCCTCCGCCCAGACCGGGCATGATGGCTGGCTGGTGACACTGGTAGACCGGCAAGACGGGCCGGACGCGTTCGCGCACGAGATCTGGATCATCGAAGCAAGTGCTCTCGGCAAAGGCCCCGTCGCGCGCGTCGAGATTCCGCAGCGGATGCGCCCGCAAGTCCATGGCTGGTGGGTGAGCGCCGCGCAATTGGCGGCCGCGCTGTGAGCCGGATCGTCATCACCGGCGCGTCGGGCCATTATGGCCGCCTGACGACCGACAAGCTGATTGCCAAGGGGCGCGCGACGGACCTGATCCTGATCACCCGCACGCCCGACAAGCTGGCAGATCGAACGGCGCAGGGCTGCACCGTCCGCTATGGCGATTTCGACAAGGCCGATACGCTCGCCGAAGCCGTGAAGGGCGCAGAGACGATGCTACTCATCTCTGGCACCCGCGTCGGCGCGCGCGTGGTGCAGCACAAGGCCGCCATCGACGCGGCGGCGGCGAACGGCGTGAAGCACATCGTCTATACCAGCTTCGTCAATGTGGAAGAGGCGAACCCCGCCATCGTCACCATCGACCACCGCGAGACCGAAGCGCTGATCAAGGCGAGCGGCATGGCCTGGACGATGCTGCGTGATGCGCATTATGCCGATGCCATGATCCTCAATGCCGGGCCGGGCTTCATCGCGTCGGGCATCTGGCAGACGAGCACGGCGGGCGGGCGCGAGGCGATGGTCTGGCGCGAGGATTGCGTGGATTGCGCCGTCGCGGTGCTGACCACACCGGGCCATGAGAACAAGGCCTACCCCATCACCGGCCCCAACAGCGAGACGTTTTCCGAAGTGGTCGCCATGATGAACGCCATTCTTGGCAGTTCGATCCGCCTTGTCGAAACCGACGATGACGGCATGTATGCCATGTTCGACGCGATGGGCATTCCGCGCGAGCCCGTGGATGATCAGAGCGTGGGCGGAATCCCGTGGAACAGCGACGATATGGTGAGCTTTGAACGCGCGATCCGCGAAGGGCATCTGGATGTCTGCACCGATGATGTCGCGCGGCTGACGGGGCGCAAGGCGCGCTCTGTGCGGGACTTGATAGAAGCCCATGCAGAGATGCTGCGGAGCCATGTGCCGGGGTAACCTTTCGCCCCGCCCCTTGCCCTCAAAGCGCCCCCCTGCTAGGAGGACGCTGCAATTTTGCCGCGTGGCTGAATTGCGTACGATGGCCTGACGGTATTTCCGGGCAGGCACAACAGGTTGAAGCCGCATGATTCACTTCCCCCCTTTCCCCTCAGCTGCCGCGATTGCGGGCGCTGGCACGGGCAAGGGCGTTTCCGGAGCCGGTTTGGCCCGGAGTGAAGCAGCGGCAGCGGCACTTTCACCCCACCTTGTCCCGCGCGCCAGACGGATTGCTCCGCCCGGCATGTCGCGGGTTCATCTTGCGCGCGCGGCCTTCCGGTCTGCACAGGCGCGCAGACGGAGACTTTTAAATGACAATGCGTATGCTGATCGACGCCCGCCACCGGGAGGAAACCCGGGTTGCGGTGATCAAGGGAAACCGGATCGAGGAATTTGACTTCGAATCGGCCGAGCACAAGCAGCTCAAAGGCAATATCTATCTGGCAAAAGTAACGCGGGTCGAACCCTCGTTGCAGGCGGCATTTGTTGATTATGGCGGGAATCGCCACGGCTTTCTGGCCTTCAGCGAAATCCATCCCGATTATTACCAGATCCCCAAGGAAGACCGCGAAGCCCTGCTGCGCGAAGAAGCGGAGCATGCCGCAGAAGAGGCGCGCCGCCGCGATGACGAGCATGAGCTGGACCCGGTAGACGGCCATCATGAGGATGACGGTCAGGATCATGACCGCCCCGATGCCGATCTGGAGCGGCCGAAGACGAAGACGCGCCCCGCTCTGAAGATGTCGGTGGCGATAATGGCCATGACGATCACGGAGCCGCGCGCGAATTCCGCGCCAAGCGCACCTCGCTGCGCCGCCGCTACAAGATTCAGGACGTCATCCACAGGCGGCAGGTGCTGCTGGTACAGGTGGTGAAGGAAGAGCGTGGCAACAAGGGCGCGGCGCTGACGACCTATCTCAGCCTCGCGGGCCGCTATTGCGTGCTCATGCCCAATTCCACGCATGGCGGGGGCATCAGCCGCAAGATTTCCAACGCGGCAGACCGCAAACGGTTGAAGTCGATCCTGTCCGACATGAACCTGCCCGGCTCGATGGGCTGCATCGTCCGTACCGCAGGCCTTCAGCGCACCAAGACCGAGATCAAGCGCGATTTCGATTATCTGGCAAGGCTGTGGGACGGCATTCGCGAGAACACGCTCAAATCGGTTGCGCCAGCATTGATCCACAATGACAGCGACCTGATCAAGCGCGCCATCCGCGACATCTACAACAAGGAAATCGACGAGGTCGTGGTCGAAGGCGAGGCCGGGTACCGGGCCGCGCGCGACTATATGAAGCTGCTGATGCCCAGCCACGCCAAGCGCGTGAAGCCCTATGCAGACGTGGTCTCGCTCTACCAGCGCTATGGCGTGGAGGATCAGCTGGCCGCGATGTACAATCCGGTCGTGCAGCTCAAATCGGGTGGTTACATCGTCATCAACCCGACCGAGGCGCTGGTTTCGATCGACATCAACTCGGGCCGCTCGACACGCGAATATGGCATCGAGCAGACCGCGCTTGCCACCAACCTTGAAGCGGCCCGCGAAATCGCCCGCCAGTTGCGCCTGCGCGACATGGCCGGGCTCGTCGTGATCGACTTCATCGACATGGAGCATGGCTCCAACGTCCGGAAGGTCGAAAAGGCGATGAAGTCGGCGCTCGCCAATGATCGCGCACGCATTCAGGTGGGCCGCATCTCGTCGTTCGGGCTGATGGAAATGAGTCGCCAGCGCCTGCGCACCGGCGTGCTGGAAGCCTCCACCCGCGAATGCCCGCATTGCGAAGGCACGGGGCTGGTCCGTACCGCCTCTTCGTCGGCCTTGTCTGCGCTGCGCCTGCTCGAAGAAGAAGCCGCACGCGGCAATGGCACACGCCTTACGCTGCGCGCCAGCCAGGAGGCCGCCATCTATGTTCTCAACCGCAAGCGCGCGGAGCTGAACGAAATCGAGGACCGTTACGGTGTCCTTATTGACATCGTTCCTGATGGCGAAACCGAAGGCGCGCGGATGAGCGTGGAATCCTCTGGCCCGCCGCCGCTCAACCGGCCCAAGTTCGAGCCAATCATTCTGGACGACGACGATGATGTCGCCGCCATCGAGGATGAGGCGGACGAGGAAGAAACCGAAGAGCGGTCTGGCGACGAATCCCGCGAAGACGGCGAAGGTGCGCGTCGCAAGCGTTCACGCCGCCGTCGCGGTCGCCGCAACCGTCGTGATGGCGAAGACCAGGGTGATCAGCAGGCCGAAGGCGGGGAAGAAGGCGATGACGCCGATCCTGCCGAAGCGACCGAAGGTGAAAGCGAATCGCCGCGCGCCGAAGGCGAAGAAGAGGGCGAGCCGCGCCGTCGGGGTCGCCGGGGCCGCCGGGGCGGTCGCCGCAACCGGGGCGAGGCCGTGACTGGTGAAGAAGGCGCTGAAGCTGACGTCGAAGCCGAAGGCGGCTCCGCTGATGATTCCGTTATCGCCGAAGAGGCTTCGGTTGAAGTCACACCTGAAGACGCGCCTGCCAAGGCGAAGCGCACCCGCCGCAAGAAAACGGATGACGTGGCAGAAGCCGAAGCCGCACCGGCGGAAACGGCTCCCGCCGAACCCGCAGCCGAGGACGCACCGGCCAAGCCGAAACGCACCCGCCGCAAGAAGGCGGACGCCGTGGCTGAAGGTGAAGCCGAAGTCGAAGCCGCACCGGTTGAAACGGCCCCTGCCGAACCCGTAGCCGAGGACGCACCGGCCAAGCCGAAGCGCACCCGCCGCAAGAAGGCGGAAGCGCCCGCAGACGAAGCCGTGGCCGATTCTGCGCCGCAAGACCCTGTCGCTGCGGAAGCGCCCGCCGAATCGACGGAACAGGCCTCTGCGTCCGATCCGGAATCCGTATCTGACTCCGATGCCCCGGCAGAGCCGCTGCGCCGCGGCTGGTGGCAGCGGACTTTCGGGGCCTGATCTGCATGGCACAGCCCGTCCGGCTTCATCCCCTGTTCAGACGCATGGGCTGAACAGGGGCCGGATGGCTGTTCCCCCGCTTCCGCTTCGTCCATGGGGCGCGCGCTTTGTCGCTGCGCTTCTCTCGCTTTGCCTGATTGTCCAGCCCGCGCTGGCGCAATCGATATTGCGCGATGCCGAAACCGAAGATGTGTTCGCGGAAATGGCCGCGCCCCTGATCGAAGCCGCAGGGATGCGCCCGCGCGACGTGCAGATCATCCTGATTCAGGACAAGGACATCAACGCCTTTGTGGCAGGCGGACAGGCGGTTTACATCCATAGCGGGCTGATTGCCGCTGCAACCAATGCCAACGAGGTTCAGGGCGTGATTGCGCATGAACTGGGCCATGTAGCGGGCGGGCATGTGATTCGCTCCAGCGAAGGCATCAAGGCCGCCACGGGCATCACCATCCTGTCGCTGCTGATCGGTGTGGCAGCCATGGCTGCGGGCGCGGGAGAGGCCGGGGCCGGCATCATGGCGGCAGGCCAGCAGGCAGCGATGGGCAAGTTTCTGGCGTTCAACCGCACGCAGGAATCGAGTGCGGATCAGGCGGGGGCCTCTTACCTTGCCAAGTCCGGCATCAGTGGCCGGGGGTCCGTGGCATTCTTCAAGAAGCTTCAGAACCTCGAATTCCGCTATTCCATTCCGCAGGATGACAGCTACGCCCGCACCCACCCGCTGACAGGCGAGCGAATCGCGGTGCTCGAAGACCGCTACAAGCTGGACCCGGCTTGGAATGTGGCAACCGACCCCGCACTGGAAGCGCGATTCCAGCGGGTCAAGGCCAAGCTGAAGGGCTATATCGACCCCCGTCAGGCGCTGATCGACTATCCGGTGACGAACCTGTCCATCCCCGCCCGATATGCGCGCGCCTATGCGTGGCACCGTACCTCCTATCCGCAAGCCGCACTTGATGAAGCCGATGCACTGATCAAGGCGATGCCCCACGATCCCTATTTTCTGGAACTGAAGGGGCAGATTCTCCTCGAATCGGGCCGCCCGAAAGACGCGCTGCCGATGCTGCGCGAAGCGGTCGAGAAAACCGGCGCGCAACCACTGATCGCCGCCACGTTCGGCCACGCGCTGATCGAGGCGGACGAACACGCCAATCTGGCCGAGGCCGAAATTGTTCTGAAGGCTGCCGTCAACAAGGACAAGGACAACCCCTTTGCCTGGTATCAGCTGGGTGTTGTCTATTCCCGGCAGGGCGATACGGCGCGCGCGGCGCTGGCTTCTGCGGAGCAGCATCTGCTCGAAGGCCGCCTCCCGCTCGCCCGTGGCAGCGCCCGCACAGCGATGGCAGGCATCAAGGAAGGCTCGCCGGACTGGATTCGCGCAGCAGACATCGCCATGGTGGCCGACAATGAACTGGGCGACCGCAAGGACCGGAAAAAGAAATGATTCAGGGGGCAAGAACGGGAATGATTGCAGCTTTGGCCTTGGCCGCTGGCGTGGGCGGGACATTGCTGGCCACCCAAAGTGGTGCGGTGACGGGCAGCAGTGTCAGCACGACTGATCGTGCGGCTATCGAGGCCATTGTCCGTGACTATATCCTCACTCATCCTGAAATCCTGCCCGAGGCAATGCAGAATCTGGAGCGCAAGGAGGCCGCCAAACAGGTGGGTGGCAATCGCGCCAAGCTGGAAACCGCCTTTGCAGGCGCTTGGGAGGGTGCAGCGGATGCGGATGTGACGCTGGTAGAATTCTTCGATTACTCGTGCGGCTATTGCCGGTCGGCACGTCCGGACGTCGAAAAGCTGCTGGCGGAAGACCCGAAGCTGAAGATCGTCTATCGCGAATTGCCCATTCTGGGCGAAGACAGCCAGAAGGCCGCGCTGATCAGTCTGGCCGCCGCCAAACAGGGGGCACCTGCATATGCGGCCTTCCACAAAGCCATGTGGGCCGCTGGACGCCCATCGGCCGCCAGTGTCGAGCAGGCGCTGCGCGCCGCCGGGCTGGACCCGGCCATAGTCCGGACATCTGCCGATGCCAGCGACGTGCGCGCTGAAATCAACAGCAATCTGGCGTTGCAGCGCTCGCTGGCCCTGTCCGGGACGCCCAGTTGGGTGGTGGGAGACACTGTCATCAACGGCGCGGTCGGTTATGCCGAACTGAAAGCCGCGATCGCAGAAGTGCGCAAGGCCAGATAGCGCGCGTGCCGTCGGCTGGATCAGCGCTCTTGCTGCGTGATCCGGTCCGCAAACCCCTTCCGCAATTTGGCAAGCTTGGGCGGGATGACCGCCATGCAATAAGGGTTGGACTGCCCTTCCCCGTCCCAATAGCGCTGGTGATAATCCTCTGCGGGCCACCAGGGGGCAAGGGGTTCGATGCTGGTCACGATCGGCGCAGGCCAGTCTTGCGCTGCGCGTTTGATGGCAGCCTGGGCTGCCGCCTCCTGCGCGGGCGAAAGCGGGAAGATGGCGGACCGGTATTGCGTACCGATGTCGTTACCCTGCCGGTTCAGCTGAGTCGGATCGTGAGTCGCAAAGAAGATGTCGAGTAGATCGTCATAGATGATTCGCGCCGGATCGAATCCGATTCGGATGGCTTCGGCGTGACCGGTCGTACCGCTGCACACTTGCCGATAGTTGGGATGATCTACATGCCCTCCCAAATAGCCACTCTCTATTGTTTCAACACCTTGCAGCGACTGGAACACAGCCTCCACGCACCAGAAACAGCCGCCAGCAAAAATCGCAATCTCAGTCATGGGCTGATCCTAGCGCGCGGCGCGCAGAGCGGCAAGTCACGAAAATCCGCCATTTTCTGAAAATAAGACGGATAAACCGAAAGATTCCGGCGCTCAACTGAACTCGACTCTGCATTTAACCATTTGCGTACTCTTTGACTTTATGACATAGACGCTTCTGCACAACCGATCTCACGCGAAAGGAGACCATCTCAATGTCGGTTCTTAAGAAAACTCTTGTGGCTGCCGCCGCACTGGCTTTTGTCAGCGCACCTGTGGCTGCTTCGGCCGCTTCGGCCAAAAAGCTGACGGTGAGCTCCGCGCGTGTTGCGGCTCCGGTCAAGTCGGCGAAGTCCAGCGAAGCCATGGGCAGCAGTCTCGTGCTTCCCTTGCTTGGTCTGGTTGCCGTCGTACTCGGTGTCGTTGCTGCCTCCAGCGGCAATGGCAGCCCGTCGAGCCCGTAGTTTCGGGTTCTTCGCAAGAGATTGAAATGGCGGCTTTCGGGCCGCCATTTTTTTGCGTGCTCGTCTTGTATGAAACTCTCTGCCCGAGCCTGCATGGCCCGGATGAAATGAATTCGGCGCGGCCTGACAGATCAGGGCCGCGCCGACTCAATCCGATGCCCTCACTGGCATGAGGGAACGAATTTACTGATCAGATGATCCCTTCCGGCGGGCCTGACGGGCGTTCATCCGCTCTTCGGCGGTCAGCACACCATTCTTGTCCGAATCAGCAGCATCAAAACGCGCCAGCCGTGTGGCGAGTGCTTCCGAGAGCGAAACCCGGCCGTCCTTGTCCGCATCGGCCTGCGTGAAGTGAGCGCCGCCGCCCATCATCCCGCGTTGGCCTCTGCCTTCGCCATGGTGTTTGCCAGCCATCGGCCCGCGATGCGAGCGGCGATCACCCTGCCGGGACGCCATATCATCGCTATGCGCCGAATCGAACTCGGCCTTGCTGATCTGGCCATTGCCATCCTTGTCCATCGCCTTGAAGTGCCCCTCCCGCCGCTCGGCGCGATGAGCAGACCGCATCGCCTGAATTTCTTCCTGCGTGACCTGTCCGTCCTTATTGGCGTCGACAGCCGTGAAATGGCTGCGCACGGCCGCTTCGACATCCGCGCGTGCAGTTGGGCCAGACATGGCGTGCATGCCACCCTTTGCCGCATGATGGCCGTCATGCATCTGGGCCAACGCCGGAATCGCGAGGGCCAATGCGCCGCCAGCGATGAGAATCGGGAACTTCTTCATGGGATACTCCTGAAAATTGACTTCCAGACGCGAACATCGGCCAATGATGCTTGATCAGGCCTGAACGCTTTGCGCGTCATGATGCACGAACGGCTTGCCAAGCGCGCCGCTTCAGCTTATGCGCGCGCCTTCGGTCGGGACGTAGCGCAGCCTGGTAGCGCATCACACTGGGGGTGTGGGGGTCGCAGGTTCGAATCCTGTCGTCCCGACCAATTTTGACGGATCATGACGCGGACAATTTGTCCCGCATCTTTCTTTACAAATCAGGCCAGCGCCGCTTCTGCTTCTGCAACCAGTGCCGCCAGAATATCGGCCACCGGTTCTTCGGTCTTGACCATGCCGACAATCTGGCCCGCCATGACAGAGCCATTTTCCACATCGCCGTCAATGACAGCGCGACGCAGCGCGCCGGCCCAGAAATGTTCGATTTCCAGCTGGGCTGCGGCCATGTCTACCTCGCCACGATCCAGCATGGCAGCAACTTCAACTTGCTTGCGCGTAAATTCTTCCGTGCCGGCATTTTTGAGCGCACGCACCGGAATGACCGGCAGGCGCGGGTCGATCTGGACGCTGGCAATCGCATCGCGGGCATTGCCGCGCAAAAACGCCTTCTTGAAGGCAGGGTGCGCGATACACTCCGTTGCGCACACCAGCCGCGTACCGATCTGCACACCGGCTGCGCCCTGCTCCACATAGGAAGCCATCATCTCGCCCCGGCCAATGCCGCCAGCCACGAACACCGGCACCTGATCCTTGATCTCCGGCAGGATTTCCTGAACCAGCACCGAAGTGGAAACCGGGCCGATATGGCCGCCCGCTTCCATGCCTTCGATCACGATGGCATCCACGCCTGAACGGATCAGCTTTTTCGCGAGAGCCAATGCGGGTGCAAAGCAGATCACTTTCGCACCAAACGCCTTGATCGCTTCGATCGCACCCGCAGGCGGCAGCCCCCCGGCAAGGACGACATGACTGACCTTGTGCTTGGCACAGACGGCAATCAGATCGAGCAATTGCGGGTGCATGGTGATGAGGTTCACGCCGAACGACCGCGCGGTCATCGCCTTGGTGGCCTCAATTTCCTTGTCGAGCAGTTCGGGCGGCATCGCCCCGCCTGCAATCACGCCAAAACCGCCTGCGTTGGACATGGCAGACACAAGGTTGCGCTCGCTGATCCAGCTCATCGCGCCTGCCATGATGGCGACGTCTGATCCGAGAAAGGCAGCACCGCGCGTCATGAGGGTGGTGAGTCTTGTCATCGTCATGTCCTCGTCACCCCCGAAGCGGGGGTCGTTGTCCGGAAATCGGTTCCCGCTTGCGCGGGAACGACGCCATTTCAGCTCTTAATCCGCAGCATCCAGCCCGTAAGCCGTGTGCAGAACGCGCACGGCCAATTCGGTCTCATCCTCGTCGATCAGCACCGAAACCTTGATTTCGGATGTGGAGATTGCCTGAATGTTGATGCCACGCGAACCGAGCGCCTGGAACATGGTGGAGGCCACGCCCGCATGGCTGCGCATTCCTACGCCGACGATGCTGATCTTGGCAACCTTGGTGTCATGCACCAGCTTTTCATAGCCAATCGCGCCCTGCGCCTTTTCCAGCGCATCAAGCGCGCGGGCGAGTTCGGCGCCGGGCACGGTGAAGGTCACGTCGGTCGAGCCTGCATCATGCGCTATATTCTGGATGATCATGTCCACATTGATGCTGGCATCAGCCAGTGGCGCGAAAATGCTGGCGACCGCGCCGGGACGGTCCGGCACCTTGATCAACGTGATCTTGGCTTCGTTCTTGTCATGGGCAATGCCCGTGATGACCTGTCTTTCCACGTCATTTTCTCCGATTTCATCGTCGCTGACGATCAGCGTGCCGGGCTTGTCCTCGAACGAGGTGAGCACCTGCACGCGCACATTTTCCTTCATGGCCAGACTGACAGAGCGGGTCTGGAGCACCTTTGCACCCACGCTCGCCAGCTCCAGCATTTCCTCATACGTCACCTTGTCCAGCTTCTGCGCCTTGGGCACGATGCGGGGATCGGTGGTGTAGACGCCATCGACATCGGTATAAATGTCGCAGCGGTCTGCCTTGACCGCAGCCGCGACGGCAACAGCAGACGTATCCGACCCGCCGCGGCCCAGCGTGGTGACGCGGCCAGTGTCTGCCATGCCCTGAAAGCCGGGAATGACGGCGACTTCGCCGCTCGCCATCGCGGCATTCAGCGCGTCGGTCTCTATGGATTCGATGCGTGCCGAGCTGTGCGCATCAGAGGTATGGATCGGCAATTGCCAGCCCAGCCAGCTGCGCGCAGGCACGCCCATCGCCTGCAAGGTGATCGCCAGCAGGCCGGATGTAATCTGTTCGCCTGCCGCCACGACAACATCATATTCCTTGGGATCATGCAGCGGAGCGGCTTCGCGGCAGAAGCCGACCAGACGGTCGGTCTCGCCCGCCATCGCAGATACGACCACCGCCACCTGATTGCCGGCGTCCACTTCTTTCTTCACGCGGGAGGCGACATTGCGGATGCGCTCCGTCCCCGCCATGGAGGTGCCGCCGAATTTCATCACGATCTTGGCCATGGGACTCCCTGTTCCGGCCTTCGGGCGCCTGCCCTTACGAAAAGCGCGGCCCTGTTAGGCAAGGGGGGCCGCGATGGCAAGTTAGGATATTGCGCGCGCGAATGCTTTGCGGAACACATCGACCGGTCCGATAGCGTCTTGGGTCGATGCGCATTGCGTGAAACCGATCTTGCGGGCAACGGCCCTCGATGCCAAATTGTCGGTATCGATGATGCACCGCACTTCGGGCACATCAAGCGTCCGGTCAGCCCAGTCGAGTGCAGCTGCCATGGCTTCTGTGGCCAGTCCCTTGCCCCATGCCGCAGGTGCCAGCGCCCAGCCGGCTTCGGGCACGCCCTCCAATTCTTTCAAACCGCGTTCAAAACGCCCCAGCCCACCATTGCCCAGCCAGACGCCGGTTTCCCGGCAGGCGAAGGTCCAATAGCCAAAGCCGCACAGGCTCCACAACCCTGCGGCAGACAAAAGCTTGGCCCAGCTGGTCGTGCGATCGCGCGGGATGCCGCCGATAAAGGCGACCATCGCGGGGTCTGCCCATGCAGCGGCATAGGGTTCCCAATCCTCCAGCGCGATGGGCCGGAGAATCAGGCGGTCAGTGGTGAGGATCGGGGCGACAGTCATGCCGCCCCTGTTATCAGGCCGCAGCCGCTACCGGCAAGCGGGCTGCCTCATAGGCGCTGTCCACGCTGCTGATCAGGTGACGGTCATCGCGATTCCAAGGGTGGAAGCCCGGCAGGAAATAGGCCGCCCAAGGAATGAAGAGCTTGCGCAACACGCCAGGCGTGCCCAGCAAGAACCAGATCAGCTTGCCATGCGCCTTCACGCCGGTGATGCCGTCCTGCCGCAACAGGTCCAGAATGCCGATATAGCGGTGAATCCAGAAGTTGAGGCTGACGACGAGCATCATCAGCGATTTGGCGCGCCAGCGCTTGAAGCGGCTCCAGTCTTTGGTGGCGTGCAGCCAGGTATCGAAGGCGACACCCTTATGCTCGATTTCCTCAATGGCATGCCATTTCCACATGTCCGCCAGCTCGGGATCGGCCCCCTTGAAGGCGTCCGGATCATTGAGGAACTGTTCGGCCAGAATCGCCGTATAATGTTCCAGCGCCATGGTGGCGTTCAGGTTCATGATCTGCGGACGGGTTCTGACAAAGTCCATCACCTGATCCACATGCGCATCGAGGCGGCTGGTGTCATACCCGGCCTCCACAATGCGGCGATTAAACGCCACATGCTCGCGCGTGTGCATGATTTCCTGCGCGGTGAAGGCTTTGATTTCTTCGGCCAGCTTGGGCGGCACGCCATCTCGGTGCGCCTTCACGGCGTCGATGAACATCGCCTCGCCCTTGGGGAACGTTACGGAAAGCGCGTTGTAAAAAGCCGTTGCAATCGGATCGCCACCGGCCCACCAGCGCTTTTGAACAGTGTCCCGGCCAAAACGGCGGTCACGCGGGGTGATGACAAGATCAGCGGGGGTTTTCATCGTGGCAGAAGTCATGGTGGGTTACTCCTTGTGCGAAGCCATGTAGGAGTTACTGACAGTTATGTCAATAGGAAGAAAGCGCCTCTCCCCTGAAGCGAGCCGGACGGCGGCGCTGGAGGCGGCGCGCGACCTTCTGCTGGAGGCGGGGCCGCAGGCGGTGACGCTGAAGGCGGTGGCTGGGCGGATCGGGCGGACACACGCCAATCTGCTCCATCATTTCGGATCGGCAGCAGGCTTGCAGACCGCACTCGCCACTTCGATCACCGAATCGATCTGCGGCGAAATCGCCGAGCGGATTCAGAAGGCGCGGACCGGAGAAGCGAAGTCGCGCGAGATTGTCGATCTGGCATTCGATGCCTTTGACAAACATGGCGCGGGCGCGCTGACCAGCTGGATGATCCTGTCCGGCAATGAGGCCATGCTGGAGCCGATTGTCGAAACGATCCATCGCATGGTCGATCAGATCGCCGTGGATGCCCATGAAGACCGCTCCCTGCACGATGACACGCTGACGCTTGTGTTGCTGGCACTGGGTGATGCGCTGATGGGCGAGCCCATGGCCCGCTCACTCGGCCTGCCCCGCACCCGCGCGCGCGATATTGCAGTGCGGCTGATGATGGCGTCGATGGAACATGATGGACCGGGCGCAATCGTGCAGTCTTGACTCCCACTGGCGCTTTCGCCCCTGCTCCCCTAAAGGCGGGCCATGCATTTTCTCGATCAGGCCAAGATTTTTGTGAAGTCCGGAGACGGCGGCGTGGGAGCCGTGTCTTTCCGGCGTGAGAAGTTCCTGCAATATGGCGGGCCGGATGGCGGCAATGGCGGCAAGGGTGGGGACATCATCTTTGAAGCCGTGGCCGGCCTCAACACCCTGATCGACTTCCGCTACACCCAGCATTTCAAGGCTCCGCGTGGCAAAGGCGGCGCTGGCCGCAACCAGACAGGCGCGGGCGGCGACGATATTGTCATCAAGGTGCCGGTGGGCACGCAGATTCTGTCTGAAGACAAAGAGGCTGTACTCGCAGACTTTACCGAAGCCGGACAACGCGAAGTTTTCATGCGCGGCGGCGATGGCGGACGCGGCAATCTGTCTTTCAAGTCGAGTACCAACCGCGCGCCGCGTCAGCATGGCATGGGCTGGCCGGGCGAAGAAGGCTGGGTGTGGCTGCGCCTGAAGCTGCTGGCGGACGCGGGGCTGGTTGGCCTGCCCAATGCCGGCAAATCCACCTTCATCAACGCCGTCACCAACGCCAATGCCAAGGTGGGCGATTATCCCTTCACCACCACCCGCCCGCAGCTGGGTGTGGTCAGCCACCGCAGCAGCGAGTTCGTGATTGCAGATATTCCCGGACTGATCGAAGGGGCTGCGGACGGAGCCGGGATTGGCGACCGCTTTCTGGGGCACATCGAGCGCTGCCGTGTGCTGCTCCATCTGGTCGATGCCACGGGCGAAGATCCGGTGGGTGCGTATCGCATCGTCCGGCGCGAACTCGAAGCCTATGGCGCGGGGCTGGAGGACAAGGTGGAAGTGATCGGCCTCAACAAGGTTGACGCGCTGGAGCCTGCCGACGCCAAGAAGCTTGCCACCAAGCTCAAGCGCGCCTCCAAGGCGGAGGTGCTGATGATGTCGGGCGCAAGCGGTGCAGGGCTGGAGGCCGTTCTGGACCGGCTGGCTGATGCCATAGGCGTGAAAGCTGTCGCCACGCCCGAAGCGGAGGCTGCGGACTGGTCTCCGCTGTGAGCCGCATCGTCATCAAGGTCGGCTCCTCGCTGCTGGTTGATCCGGCGGGCGAAGTGCGGCGTGACTGGCTGGCCACGCTGGTGACCGATGTCGCCATGCGGCGCGCCAGGGGCGACGAGATCATCATCGTATCCTCAGGCGCGATCGCGCTCGGCGCACGCAAGCTGGGCCTCGCCAAGGGTGGCCGCGCCAGTCTGGAAGACGCGCAGGCCGCTGCGGCCACGGGGCAGATCGCACTTTCGCAATGCTGGGCGGACCTGCTCGACGGGCATGGCATTACCGCGGCACAGATGCTCGTCACGCTTGATGATCTGGAAGACCGGCGGCGTTACCTCAATGCGTCCGCCACGCTGGACCGGCTGATCGGGCTCGGCGTCGTCCCCGTTATCAACGAGAATGATTCGGTCGCCACCGAAGAAATCCGCTTTGGCGACAATGACCGGCTGGCCGCGCGGATCGGGCAGGCGGCAGGGGCAGAGCGGGTAATTCTGCTCTCCGATGTTGATGGACTGTTCACGGCTGACCCAACGCGCAACCCGGATGCCAAGCGCATCGAAACCGTCAAGCGTATCGATCAGCGCATTGCCGGCATGGCGGAGGAAGGCACCTCTTCGGGCATGGGATCGGGCGGGATGGGCTCCAAGATCGAGGCCGCACGGATCGCCGCGAGTGCGGGGGCCGATCTGATCATCGTATCTGGCAAGCATGATCATCCGCTTGACCGTCTGGATGCGGGCGGATGCGGCACATTGTTCATGGCCAAGGGCAATGCCCGCGCGCGCAAGGCGTGGCTGGCCGGTCGCCTCACGGTGCGCGGGCGCGTGACGGTGGACGCAGGCGCGGTGAAAGCGCTGATGGGCGGCGCGAGCCTGTTGCCCGCAGGTGCCCGGTCCGTGGAGGGCAAGTTTGCACGCGGCGATGTGATCGACATTGCCGGGCCGGATGGCACGGCCTTCGCGCGCGGTCTGTCCGAATATGATGCAGAAGAGGCGGCTCTGGTCTGCGGCAAGCGCAGCGAGGAGCTGGCCGACCTGCTGGGCCATGCGCCCCGCGCTGCACTGGTGCACCGCGATCATATGGTTTTGCTCTAGGCGATGACCAGCCTTGCCATCACCGGCGGCACGGGCTTTGTCGGCTCCACGCTGATCCGGCTGGCGCTGGAGCAAGGGCATGGCGTCCGTGCGCTCGCCCGGCGGCCCCAGCCTGCGCAGCCCGGTGTCACATGGGTGCCCGGCGCGCTCGATGATCCGGCCAGCCTGACCGCGCTGATGGACGGCGCGGATGCGGTGATCCATGTCGCGGGTGTGGTCAACACGCCAACGCGCGCGGGCTTTATCGCGGGCAACATCACCGGAACCGAAGCGATGCTGGCGGCCGCGACTCAAGCGGGCGTTCGCCGCTTCATCCACGTTTCCTCGCTCACCGCACGCGAGCCTGCGCTCTCGGTCTATGGCTGGTCGAAGGCAGAAGCCGAAGCGCGCGTTGCCGCGTCCGGCCTCGACTGGACGATGGTGCGCCCGCCCGCCATTTACGGCCCCGGCGATCTGGACCAGTTGGACCTGTTCAAATCCACACGCTTTGGCATCATGCCGCTCCCGCCGCATGGCCGCCTGTCGCTGATCGAAGTGAGCGATCTTGCCCGCTTGCTGCTGGCGCTCATCCCGGCGCCAGAGACTTTCGGGCATATTTATGAAGCTGATGACGGTGCCCCCGGTGGCTGGACGCATGAAGACTATGGCCGCGCGATCGGGGCGGCGATGGGTCGCCGCGTGCTGGCCCTTTCAATGCCTGGCTTCTTCCTTCGCCTCGGCGCGCGCGCAGACCGGCTGTGGCGCGGAGACAAGGCCAAACTGACTGCAGACCGCGCGGCCTATTTCTGCCACCCGGATTGGGTCATCACGCCCGCCGCCCGCCCGCCGGCCTCGCTCTGGACCCCGCAGGTGGAGACGCAGAGCGGACTGAAAGCGACAGCAGACTGGTATCGCACCAACGGCTGGATTTAGGGCCGTGCGACTATTCGCTGCGCGGCTCGACGGGCGGGAGTGGCCATTGCTCGGTCTGCCCTGAAAAGACAGCTTCCGCCCCCGGAAAACGGGCCAGAAAGGCGGACAGCGCCTCTGGCCCCACCAGCTGCGTCAGTGCATCCTGAGTGGGGTGGGCACCGCTGGCGCGGATCTGCATCCATGCAGACTGGACCTTGCGGTAGAGCGCGACATCTGCCGCCATATCGTCCGGTCGGAGCAACGGCTCTTGGGCGGAAACGGGCGCAGGCTGGGGGTTGGACACCTGCTCTGCACGAGACGGTGTCGTTGCCGCACGCGGGGGCATGGCAGCCACCGTCCCTGCATGTGTTACCGGAATCTGTTCGATCCCGGCAGATGGCCCCACCTGTGGTGGCGCAATCTGTCCGGGATCGACCGGCCCTGCCACCCCGCTGGCGGCGGAAAGCAGCAGGGCGGCAGCCGGGTTCACTGCGTTTGAGAGATGGTGACAGAGGCCCCGCCCGCCTGCGTCACCGCAATCGACTGGTTGACCCCGGTCTGCGAAATGTCCGCCCAGTTGTTTCCGACATCCTGCGTCAAAGACAGATCATTGTCCGCCCCGGTCTGGCGCAGGAGCGAATAATTGTCATTGCCCGACTGGTGCATGGTTACCGAATTGCCCGCGCCGGTCCACGCCTCCTGAACCAGATCAAGCGTGTTGCGATCTCCATATTGCGAGAGCGTGGCCGTGTTGCTGCTGCCGTTGAACAGGTCACCAAACTGGGTGACATGGGCCACATTGGCTACACCGGTCATGTTCAGATCGACATAGCCGCCTGACACCGTTGTCTGGCTGATGGTGGCCAGATTGCCGCCTCCACTCTGGAGCAGCAGCGCGGTCTTGGCCGGGCCGTTCTGCGTGATCGTCGCGGTGCTGGGACCGCCAATCTGTTCAACCGTCACCACGCTGTTATCCGCGCGTGCAGGCTGGGCGAGCGTGAGAGCGGCCAGCGCTGAAAGCATGGCCATGGCATGTGTGCGTTTCATCATGATCTTTCCCCCTAGCTCACTGGGTGACCGTGGCGATATGACCGGTGCCATATTGGCTAATGAACGCATCCGCGAAGGAGGAGTTGTTCACGAATGTGGCGAGATGGCCTTCGCCTTCCTGACGAATGCTCGCGTCCGAAAAAATGGCATTCTCAAAACTGACACTGGCCGAATTGTTCGATCCGAACTGCTGAATCAACGAGGTGCCTTCTTCGAGATGCTGGGTGACCGTCGCCTCGTTCGCGTTGCCGTCCTGAACGATGGCAGAGGAATAGCTTGTTGCCGTCTGCGTTGTCACCGCCGAGTTGCCGATGCCTGACTGGCTGATCGTCGAGATCGCGCCATCCCCAAAATCGTCGCCGGCAAGCTGAAGAATTTCGGCGGACTGAAGTGCCCCATATTGCCTGATTTGGGCGTCGTGATCCGCCGCTGACTGGGCAACATCGGCTGTGCTGAACGACGAGTCCTGAACGATATGGATTGTGCCCGCGTGGAGATATTGCGTGGCCGTGGCCGTATTGGACCCGGCTCCCGCCTGATCGATGACAATCAGATTGATGCCGCCGGGGACAGACAATTTCTGGCTGACGGTCGCAAGGTTCGATACCGAATTCTGGTTGATGCGCGCGGTATTGAGCCCGGCACCTTGTTCAATCGTGGCGACGTTGGTTGACCAGCCTTGCCCGATGTACGCGTCATTCGCGTCGCTATCTTCGCTGAAGGCCTGATCGATCGTAGCCGAATTCAGGCCGCCGGACTGGTTGACCGCAGCCGTATTGGCAACATTTGGGTAATAGCCTGTGGGCTCCCAGAATTGCGTGATCGTTGCGGCCAGATTCTCACCCGATTGGAAAATCTCGGCTGTCACGCCGGCACCGTCTGATTGATCAATGGTGGCTATGTTCGTCAGGCCATGCTGCGTGATGGTGCTGGTCGGCCCATCGGCGAGTGCGGGGGTTGCGATTGCCAGAAGCGGCAGCAGCAGCAACGAATGTGTGTAACGGGTCATAGATTGTTTCCAGTTTTTCAAAGTGAGACGTTTTGGGGGTGCGACACTCATTGAGCCGTGCCGGAAGCGGCATTGGCCGCCGGACAGGCTCCGCGGGGTATTGGCGCGTCCGCAAGGGCAAGCGCTGTTGCGCCTTTGCCGTCGCGGCGGGCATGGTAATCGGACAAAAGGGTGCGCACGGTCGCCGCATCGGCGGACAGGCACCACAAATCCTGTTCAGCGCCTTCGATGATGAGGCCATAGACCGCCTCTTCAATCGCCTGTTGAAGCGCGAGTTCGTCGGGCTCGTTATAGGCAACCCCGCCTTCGGCTTCGAGCAGATCCTTGTACGAGACATATCGGAACGCGCTGGCCCCGAGGCCGACCGAAGAGATCGTCTTGCGCACACTGACATTGGCGAGCACTTCGCCGGTCTTCACACTGACGGCACGCAGATAGACGGTCACCGTATCCTCGCGATATTGCGAGCTGCCGCCAATGCCCAGAAAGCGCGCGCCAATGCCGCCGCTCTTGGTGTTGGTGTCATAACCGATGATGCCCCCTTCCAGCAGCACACCCGCGAACAGCAAAGGCGGGAGTGCGGCCGGATTGACCTTGGCTTCCCCCAGATAGGCAGAGCGCATTTCACGGATCACCGCGCGTTCGCGCATCAGATTGTCGAGCCGTTCGCGTTCGATGACGGTGAACCAGCCGCGATTGCCTGCCTCTTGCAGTGCTTTGACAAGGATCGACGTCGCGCCCTGCGTCACCGCGCGCGACAGCGTCTGCACGCCGTCCCCCTGCCGGAACTGGCCGGTCTGATCGGTAAAGCCATATACGGCGACGGCCACCTTGCTGGCGGGCGCGGGCAGGCTGCGCAGTTGCAGAGTCTTGGGCGTGGCCAGCGTAGGCTTGGCCTCTCCCCAGGATTTCTGATTATGTGCGGCACAGCCGGTCAGCGCAAATGCGGCGAGTGCGGCCACCCCGGCGCGTGTCAGGGCTTTGGCGACCATGCTCATTGCCCCCCGGTCAGCAACGGCACGATGATTTCCGTCACGCTGCCATCTGCCGCATTGGAGATGGTGAGCGTTACCGAGTCCAGCCCGCGCGAATAGGAAATTTCCTGATCGCCAAACTTGATCAGGCCACTCTCCTGCGCATTTTCGCCGAAGATCACATCGGTGATCTGGCCTGCCAATGTGGAGAGCAGGCGGCTTTGCAGCGTCCGCAGAAACTGGGCCGAAGGATCGCTGGTGTTGGTGGCGTTGGGGTCTTTATAGGTGGTCTGGGCATTCGCCACCGCCAGCAGATGCGCGCCGTTGAACGGGTTGCCGCCAAAGGCCGGATTGATCGGCGTATAGGTGATGTCAGATGCCAGCGCGCCGTGGCTTGACCAGGCCAGTGCGGCTATCATCATAGGTCTGGCCCAAGAAAGCCGGGCCGAGTTGGGAAAGCTCATCATGAATTCCTTCCAGTCCGGTTCGACCTTCAAGGGCCGCCGGTGCGGTCGGACATGATGATGTGCGCCATTCCGGGCAATCCCCCATATTGGGGGGTGCGGCGCTATTCTGCCGTGTCGAGCGGAATGCGCGCGGTCACGGCCGTGCCGCCGCCGGGCGCAGGGGCGATCTCCAGCGTGCCGCCCAATTGCGTGATGCGGCGGCGCATCGTGTCCAGCCCGCGTCCGGGGCCGCCCACCTGATCTGCGTCTATTCCCCGACCATTGTCGCGCACGCACAAGTCCAGCATCGCCCCGCCATCGGCCAGTGCGATCGAGATGACGGCCCGGTCTGCGCCCGCATGCTTGAGGACATTGGCAATCGCTTCTTGCAGGAAGCGGTAGATTTGCAGAATTCCCTCCGCTGCCAGCCCGACAGTGCCGTGCGGCAGACGGTCATCCCATTCAAACACCACGCCCGCGACGTTCATCCGCGCCAGAACGCGGTTCCGGAACGTGTCCATGGCTTCGCTCAGCGATTCCCCGGTGCTGTCCATCGAATCGATGATCAGGCGCAGATCGGTGATGATGGCCTGCACGCGCCCGGGCAGCTGCGCAGCATCATAGCCGCCGCCCCGCACCATCATCAGCAGCCCCGCCAACTGCCCGGACACACCATCGTGCATGTCTGAAATCAGGCGCTGGCGCTCATTCTGGATCGCGTTCACACGTTCCTGTTCGCGCAGCCGCAGATAGGAGGCGCGGATTTCCTGCTCCTTCTCCTTCACCTGCTCGGCCAGCGAGGCGCGCGCGGCTTCGGCAGCCCGGTACATGTTATAGCCCCGGTACAGCATCAGCACCCCTAGGCCGATGGCCAGATAATAGGGCACCAGATGACGTGGATTGAACGTCATGGGGATCATCAGCCACGAATAGATCTGCGTCCATACCGTCATCCCCACATAGATGGAGAAGATCGCCAGCGGCCAAAGCGCGGCCTGCGGCGCGCGGCGGAACCAGAGGATCAGGATCACACCCGTGTAGAGCGCCGTCGCGAACAGGAACCCCGTGTCTATATAGGTTTGCACGACCGTGTGGCCCTGCCACCACGCCCAGAGGATGACCGCGAGATGGGCCAGCGTGAGAAGCCCCAGCCCGACTTCGAACCGCCGCAAATGGCGCGCCGCCAGCACATGGGCGAACCAGGCAAAGCCCGCGCCGTTGAGGATGGCGACCGCGGCACCAACCGCCGCATAACCCGCCTGATCGAATCGCCAGTCATTCCACAAGGGATAAAAGGATCGCGCCGCCATCGTCACCATCATGGCAGTGAAGGCCAGGATCAGCTTCCGGTCGTCTGCAATGGGCAGCAGCAGGAACACGGCGAGCCCGACAAAAAGCGTCAGCCCGATGGCAAGGCGCGGCACATCCTCACGGACTTCCACGGCCTTGGCATGAACCTGCGACAAAATCGCCCGCTCTCCGAACATCGCATTGGTCAGGATCGGCAGGCAGCCATTGTGCGCGACGATCAGGTCCACTGCATTCGTCCCCGGTTGCAGCAAGGCCTCTGGCACGTCGAGCAGCCATAATTGCCGCCCATCCCGCGACGGTCTGTCATCAAACTTGCCGCGCGGCGGCGCAAGGCGGGTGCCATTGACATAGGGAACGACATTATCAGCCGCGAACAGCACCAGCAGCGCCTGAGCGCCGTGCGATGGCGCGATCTCCTTGGTGAAATGAACGCGCGCCACCTTGCCCGGATTTCCCCGCACACAGGCATTACGCAGCGCTTCAGGGGGAACAAAGGGCAGGCGCGCGTCCTTGGCGATGGGCAGGGCCGGCATCGCGCCAAGGCGCACAGGAGCCTCTGCGCGATCCAGCGGCGCGACCAGAACCGGGCGAACATCATAAGGCTCGACTGCGGATTTGGGCAGCGGCTGCTGTTGCAGGCCAGCGGACAACCACCAGAAGCTGACCTGTATGACCGCCACAAGAATGGCCAGCGCAAGCCACGCCATGCGCTTGTCGTTCAATTGGTCCAGAAATCGGTTCACAGACTGATCACTCCCGCCGAAACGGCCTCGAACACCGCCTCCCCGCGCGAATTCACGCCGAGCTTGCGGTAAATGCTTTTCACATGGTCGTGGACGGTATGACTGGAAATGCCGAGCGTGCGTGACGCTTCGGCATAACTCAGCCCCTTGGCCAGCAGGTTGAGCAGATCCACCTCGCGCGCCGACAGGCCGGAAGATTGGCCCGGCGGCGGGGCATCCTTTGTCCGTGTCGGCGCACCATCGGGTGTCGCGCGGAACCGGCGAAGCAGATGCGCCGCCGCCGCCGGGCTGATCGGCGTTTCGCCCGCCAGCGTTGCGCGCATATTGTGCAGCAAGGTGTCTGGCTCACAATCCTTGAGCAGATAGCCGTCCGCCCCTTCGCCCAGCGCGCTTAGCACCCGGTCTTCCTCGCTGAACAGGCTGAGCACCAGAATGCGCGTGCCTGCCAGCGCCGGATCGGCCCGGACGGCGCGGATCACATCAAGGCCATCGCCATCGGGCAAGCACAGATCGAGCAGGATCAGATCGGGGGCATCCTGCAGCGCCGCCATGGCTTCTGCAACGGTGGCAACCGCCCCGTGCAGCATGAAATCAGCCCTGCCTGCCAGCATCGCCACAAGGCATTCCCGCACCAATGCGTCATCCTCGACAATCAAAACGCGGGCAGGGAGGGATTGTGTCATTGGCCACTGCCTATCCTCAGGATCGTCCCGCTTACAAGACAAATCCGGCAAAATCAGAGGCTTCAACCTAGGGACAGGGTGCAAGGCCGACTTTGTTTCATGTCAAATCCGTCCAAACCGGCACGCGACACCGCCTGTTCGGCGGCCTTCGCTGCGATGCCGGTACCAAGCGCCGCCTGCTTTCACACTTTCTTTGCCCGTGGCGCTTATGGTGCAACGCGTGGACAGGCTGCCTGAAACCATCGAAGACTATAAAGCCGCCCTTGCTCTGGCGGATCGTCGCTTTGCGCGTGCTGAAAAGGCGCGGGAGGCGGCGGAGCATTTTCTTGAAGTGCGCGGACGCATTCTGGCCAAGGTCAATGCAGAGCTCAAGAAGCGCGAAAGCGATCTGCTGGAGCAGGCCAAGCAAGATGCGCAAAAGCTGTTGCTGGCTCAGGAACTGGCGGCGGTTGCGACTGTCCATGTCTCTGCCACGCGCGAACTGATCGGCTCACGCAATCTGGCGACGGTGCTGGGCCTGAAGGGGCCGGTGACCGATCTCGGCCAGCTGCTTTCCATGATCCATCCGCTCGAAGGAGCAGCCGCGCGTGCCTATCTGGAAGGCCGGATCAACGGGCCAAGCGAAACCAGCCGCGATATCCGCTTCCTTGACCAGTCCGGCAAGACACGGTGGCTGCGCTGGACCATCCAGTCCGGCCTTCAGGATCGCGGCAGCTATCACGGCGCGGTGCGCGACATCACGCGCGAGCGCCATGCCGAGCGCAAAGTGCGCACGTCAGACGCGCTGCGAGCGCGCCAGCTGCGCAAGCTGGAGCGTGTCTCCAACGAGTTGCGCGCGCGCGTCGCCGATCTGGACCAGCTCAGCTCGTCTCTGGAAATCTCCCGCAATCAGGCCATCCGTGCCGATCAGGCCAAGTCCCGCTTTCTGGCGATGATGAGCCACGACATCCGCACGCCGATGAATGCGATTCTGGCGACGCTGGACCTGATTGCCGAATCGGATCTGAATCCCGAACAGGACCGCCTGATCGAACTGGCGCGGACGAGCGGAGAGCAGATGCTGTTCCTGCTGGCCGACATATTGGAAGTGGCGCGCTCGGATGGCTGGACGTTCGATCTGGAGGAGGGCCGCGTCTGCCTGTCGGACTATCTCCACACCATAGTCGATGCGTGGCGGCCGCTGGCAGACCGGCACGGCCTGTCGCTCGCGCTTGGACTGGAAACCGGCTTGCCCCAATGCATCCGCACCGATGGCGCACGGCTGCGGCAATTGCTCGACAACCTGATCAGCAATGCCATCAAATATACGCCGTCGGGCAGCGTGCGGGTTCATGCGCGGCTGGCGGTGCTCAACCATGCACAGGCCTTGCGCATCACCGTGTCGGACACGGGGCCGGGTATCCCGCCGCAACAGCGCGAACGCCTGTTTGAAGACGGCCAGCGTCTGATTCGCGACCCGCTGGAAAGCGGGCCACAGGGGACCGGGCTGGGGCTGGGCATCTGCAAACGGATCGCCAAGGCGATGGATGCGGAAATCGGGCTGGACAGCGTGGTGGGCCAGGGCAGCAGTTTCTGGGTGACGCTGCCATGCCGCGAATGGCGGCAGAATGAGGCGGCGGATGCATCAACGCGCCCATCACCGGATCTGCCAATTCTGGTGGACGGTCGCCCGCCCCATGTGCTGGTTGCTGAAGATGTGGAGACGAACCGCATCGTCATGGCGGCTTTGCTGGATCGCCTGCCTTGCACCTTCAAGATGGCGGAAGACGGGCAAGGAGCAGTGGAGCTGGCCGAAGTGGAACGGTTTGACGCGATCCTGATGGATGTCTCCATGCCGGTGATGGACGGGATGGAGGCCACCCGCCGCATCCGGGCGCGGGGCGGGCTCAACGCGGCCATCCCGATCATCGCCGTCACGGCCTTTGCCGCCGAAGAGGAAAAGGCTGCCTTCCTGGAGGTTGGCATGGACCAGGTGCTTTCAAAGCCGGTGCGGCTGGCAAATATACGCCGCGTGCTGGAGATTGCGCTGGCAGGCCGGGCCGGGGAGGCTGTGCGTCCGCATGAGGGCATCATCCCCGCCTTCCGCAGCCGCTCTTCAATCGATGAATCGGCACTGCGCCAGCAACTCATGTCTGTTCCGGAATCGGCGCGCGAGAAGCTGACGGCCACCATTCAGGCGGATCTGGAGACATGGCTGAACCGCTTCATCGACGCGATGGACGCGGGCGAAACAGATGCCGTGGCAACCGCTCATCATGCGCTCAAGGGGATTTGCGCAGGTTTTGGCGCAACTGCACTTGCCGAGGATCTGGCCACCGCGCGCGAAGAATTCGCTGCGGGGAAAGCGCCCTATCGCGAGCACCTGTCCGGCCTGCTGGAACGCACCTGTACCGATATCTGCGCGGCATGTGCCTGTCTGGATCGGCGCCAGGCCGCCTGACCCTCAATAGGCCCCGCGCCCTGAAATGACCGCCGGGACGGTCTTCAGGATCAGCTTCATGTCTGTCACCAGCGAACGGCTTTCCAGATAGTCGATGTCCAGCCGCGCCTGTTCTTCGAACGGAATTTCGGCGCGGCCTGACACCTGCCAGGTGCATGTCAGCCCCGGCGCGCCGCGCAGGCGGCCACGAACGTCATCATCATAGGCCAATACTTCGACAGGCAGAGCAGGCCGCGGGCCGACGATCGACATGTCACCCTTCACCACATTGAACAGTTGCGGCAGTTCATCCAGCGAGAGGCGCCGTAACCAGCGGCCGACACGGGTGATGCGGGGATCGCGCTTCATCTTGAAGCACACGCCATCGCGTTCGCTCTGTGTCTTGATGGCAGCAAGCCGGGCTTCGGCATCGACCGCCATGGAACGGAATTTGAGCATCCGGAACGGCTTTCCATCCGCGCCAATCCGCGTCTGGCTGAAAAACACCGGCCCGCGATCATCCAGCATGATGAACACGCACAAGGCGGCAAAAAGCGGTCCGAGCAGGATCAGCGCCAGCAGGGCAATACCCAGATCAAGCGAGCGCTTGGACGCAGCGGCATAGTGCTCCGCCTTGCCGCGATCATGCCAGGCCTGCACGGCGGCGCGCGCCAGAAAGGCGGCATTGCCCAGCAGATATCGACGGGCAAGGCGGCGCGGCTCCTGAGCCAGCCGCCACATCCATTCCATGCCGATGGTGCGCAGTGCCTTGGGCGCGCGCGGGATGCTGCCCGAATAATAATCGAACAGGCCGCCCACGCCCAGCAGCACCGGCACGGTGATCCGGTCCCGGTGGCGGGCAATCCATTTTTCCTGCGCCGGCACGCCCATGCCGACCAGCAGAATGCCCGCGCCGGAGCTGTTGATGGCGGCGATCAGATCCTCATCCGCCTGCCTGTCCAGATAGCCGTGATGCGCCCCGGCAATGGTCAGGCCGGGCACTTGCGCCTGCATGGCTGTGGCGGTCTTACGCGCGATTCCGGGCTGGCCGCCCAGCAGAAAGACGGGCACGTCCTGTGCCGCTGCTTCGCGGCAGAGCCAGGGAAACAGGTCTGTGCCATTGAGATTCTCACCCAGCGCCCGGCCAGACAGAAGGGCCGCGATACTGAGGCCCGATCCGTCGGGCAGCAGCGCATCAGCGTGAGACAGCGCCAGACCATAAGCCGGGTCGGTCCGCAGCGTGTTGATACAATGCGCATTGATGAAATGGATGATCGCCCGGTCACCCCGCGCTGCACGGGCCACAATCGCTTCCGCCGCCTCTTCCAGCGTGGCGTTGACGAGCGGCAGGCCGAACAGGATGGTGGCAGGCTTTTCATCAAGCGCATCGGCCTGTGCCACGCTGAACCGCCCGCGATCAAAGCGAAGGCGAGTGCCCGATGCGGCGGCGGCGCGGCGTTGCAGGGGGGCTTTGGTCATATGGGTCAGGGTCATGGCACACTCCGAAAGGCAGATATTTTTCCGGGATGAAGCACAGGGCGTGCCAGATTGGCGTTTGCGGCGGAGTCTGCGGCTTTAAGCAGCCCTGACGCGGCCTTTTGCAATCCCGCTTTGCAACCCGCAAAGCCCGATATTGCAGAATGCAACGCGCTGGATTGCATTCTGCAAGCGGACCGGCTGATTCACCGCCGCTCCGCCTCTAAATCGTCCGAATTCCGCCATTGGCACGCCCCTTGCTTAAGGGCGGGCAATCGCCTGCAACTGGGATGCACCTGCACATGGTAGACAGATTTCACCGCCTGATCGGTCACGGACCGCTAGCCCTGTTCAAGGGGCTGATGGCCTATGGTCTGGCCGAATTGTCGGTGCGGCTGGTGCGGCTGGTGACGGTGATCCTGATCGCGCGCCAATTGTCTCCGGATATTGTCGGCGTCGCTGCGCTGTCGCTGACCTTGTTCGAACTGGTGCGCGTGCTTGCCAATGTCGGCGTCGGCCAAACCATCATTGCCGCCGATGCCGCCCGGCTGGATGCCACCTGCAACACCGCACACCGGCTGTTCTGGCTGTGGTGCGGCGGCGTGGCGCTGGTTCAGGTGGCAGTCGCGGGCTTGCTGTGGCTCGGCTTTGACCAACCGCTTGCCGCACAGATGCTGGGCGTGCTGGCGCTGGTCTATCTCTTCATGCCGGGCGGGCTTGTTTCCTGCTATCTGCTGATGCGCGAAGGCCGGGCGGCGACCACCGCGCGCACCGTCGCCATCCAGACGATTGCCGATCATATCCTGTCTGCCGCGTTGCTGCTTCTTTGGCAGAGCCCCTGGTCGATCATTCTGCCCAAGCTCCTGACCGCGCCGATCTGGCTGGTGCTCACCCGCCGCGCGCGGCCCTGGCAGCCTTTTGCCGGAGCCGGGCGGGAGCCTGTGCGCGGCCTGCTCCGCTTCGGCCTGCCGGTGCTCGCCACCGAGATGATGGCCGCCCTGCGCGTCCAGCTGGACAAGCTGATCATTGCCGCCAGCTTTGGCGTGACGACGCTGGGCACCTGGTTCTTCGCCTTCAATGCCGGGATCGGCATCGCGTCTTCGCTCATCACCGCGTTCGGCACATTGGCCTTTCCGGCGCTGTGCGCAGGCGATGGCGCAGACACACGCAGGCGGCTGAAGATGGTTGCGGCCATGGGCGCGCTGATCTTCGTGCCGATGGTGCTCGCCCAGTCGCTGCTCGCCCCGCTTTATGTGCCTGTGATTTTCGGCGCACACTGGGTTCACGCCATTCCGCTGATCGCCACGCTCTGTCTCGCCGGCATTCCGATGATCTGCGCGACGGTCACCACCGCCTGGCTGCGCGCCAGTGGTCGGCCCGGACGCGATGCCGTGGCCGCGCTGGCTGCAACGGTCGCGTCGCTCACCGGGCTGTGGATCGGCTGCCAGACGGGCGACCCTGTCCATGCCGCAATAGGCTGGGTGGGGGGCACCGCGCTGGTCATCCTTCCCTTCGCAGCGTTCACTTTGTGGCGCGCGCTTTCACCATCCTTTTCCCCTGCCCTCAAGGAGGCTCTTGCATGACTCCCCCCGCCGTGTCCGTCATCATTCCCGTCCACAATGCCGCGCGAACGCTGGTTGCCACCGTGCAATCGGTGTTGGCGCAATCCTTTGCCGATTTCGAACTCGTCCTGATCGATGATGGCTCCACCGATGACAGCCTCCCGGTGATGCTCGATCTCGCCATGGCCGATGCGCGCATCCATGTGCTTGCCCAGTCGAACAAGGGCGTGGCTGCTACCCGCAATCTGGGTGTGAAGAGCAGCAGCGCGCCACTGATCGCCTTTCTGGATGCTGATGATCTGTGGCACGCAGACAAGCTCGCTCGCCATGTCGCATACCACAAGGCGGATGCGGACGTGGATGTCAGCTATGCCCGCATCGCCTTTATCGATCCCGCCGCCGCAGACGCGCGTGGCGCACTTACCACCTCTTCCATCGAACGCGGCGGGCTGACGCTTCAGCAGATCCTTGCCGAAAATCCGGTGTGCACCATGTCCAACATGGTTGTTACCCGCGCCTGTTTCGATCTGGTCGGCCCGTTTCTGGCGAACATGTCCTTCGCCGAGGATCAGGAATGGCTGGCGCGCGCGGCAGACCGGGGCTTCGTGATCGAAGGTCTGGACGCGGTGCTGGTGGATTACCGGCTGAGTCATGACGGCTTGTCGGTCAATCTGGAACGGATGCATGAAGGCTGGCAGCATCTCGCCTCGCTCTATCGCCTGCCCGCCGAACTGCACGCCGCCGAAGCCGTTTACTGCCGCTATCTCGCGCGCCGTGCTCTGCGCTCTGGCGCGCCCACCGCACAGGCGCGGAATTGGGCGTGGCGGGGACTCAAACTCGATGCAGACGCCTTTCTGTCCGACGCGCGCCGGGGCTGGATGACCCTGCTCAGCGCACTCATCGCCCCACTTCTGCCCCGTGCCGCGCGCCTGCGCGTTTTTGCCTGATCTGTTTTTCCAAGGAGACCAACCATGACCCCGCCCCGCGTGTCCGTCATCATGCCTGTTTACAATGTCCGCGCCTATGTGGCCGAAGCGGTCCAGTCCGTGCTCGATCAGAGCTTTACCGATTTCGAGCTGCTGGTGATCGACGATGGCAGCACCGATGAGAGCATTTCCATCGTCCGCCGCTTCAAGGATCCGCGCATCCGCGTGATCGCGCAGGTCAATCGCGGACTGGCAGGCGCGCGCAACACCGGCATCGCCCATGCGCGCGGAGGCTATATCGCCCTGCTCGATTCGGATGATCGCTGGCTGAAGGAGAAGCTTACCCTTCATGTCATCCATCTGGATACCAACCCGGATGTCGGCCTCTCTTATTCGGGTTCGCGGCTGATCGATGCTGCGGGCGAACCCCTGCGTCAGGCGCAACGCCCGCGGCTGGAGCAGGTGCGTGCCGAGGATATTTTCTGCCGCAACCCCGTGGGCAATGGATCAGCAGCGGTGATCCGCCGTTCGGTGCTGGACCGCGTGGCGTTCCAGCATCCGGTCGAGCGCGAGCGGACCTGCTGGTTCGATGAAAGCTTCCGCCAATCCGAAGACATTGAACTGTGGATGCGGCTCGCGCTGGTGGCGCGCTGCCGGTTTGACGGGATCGAACCCCTGCTGACCGAATATCGCATCGTGGCAGGCGGCCTTTCCGCCAATGTTACGCGCCAGTTTGAAACCTGGCTGGCCATGTTTGATCGGGTGCGCGCGATTGACCCCGGCTTTGCCGCGCGTCACGGCGCACGCGCGCGGGCCTATCAGCTGCGTTACCTCGCCCGGCGCTCGGTGCAGATGGGTGATGGCAGCTTTGCCCTGATGCTCGTGCGCGAAGCGCTGCAATCCAGCCTGAAGCCGCTGTTTGAAGAACCGCTGAAGACCCTCTCCACCTGCGCTGCCGCGTTGATCGCGCGGATGGTGCGGCCTGAAACGCTGGCCACGCTTGCCAGCCGCTGGACAGGCGGGAGGGTCGTCGCATGAGCCGCATCACGCTCGTCAATCTGCTCGATGATTTCACGCTGGGCGGCGTCACCAAGGGGCTGGCGATTTTCGATTCGGCTCCGGTCAGGGCCGTGGCCGATTGCAGCACACTGCCGATCAACAGCGAAGCGATGATCGCTCCCGCGCTCGATGCAGACATCATCGTCACGCACTTTCCACCGAATTGGCGGCGTTTGGCGTTTCTTGCGCTGCTGCGCGCGCGCAATCCCAAGGCGACGCTGATCCACGTCGAACACAGCTATTCAGGCGATTGGGAAGATCAGCATGTGCCGCACCGCGCGCGCTTTCGCCTGATGATGAAATGGGCGCTGGCCATGGTGGATCATGTTGTCTGCGTCTCAAACCGGCAGGCGCAGTGGCTGATGGAAGGTGACATGGTTGAGCCGCATCGGCTTGATGTCATCTATCCTTCCTCCCAGACCAAGGGTCTGGACGCCCTCCCTCTCCCCGAATTTGAGTCCGCACGTCCGCTGGTCGTCGGGGCCTATGGCCGCTTTGCGCCTGCCAAGGGATTTGACCGGCTGATCGCCGCCTTCAAGCGCCTCAATCCGGAAGACCGGCTGGAATTGTTGCTGGGCGGGTTCGGCCCCGACGAAGAGGCATTGAAGGCGCAGGCGGCAGGCTGTTCGCGCATCCGCTTTGCGGGCCAGATCAGCGATTTGCCCGCCTATCTGGCGCAGTGCGATGTGATTGCCGTGCCCTCCCGGTTCGAAGCTTATGGCCAGGTGGCGAACGAAGCGCGCGAGGCGGGGCGGCCGATCCTCGTCTCCACCGCAGGCGGCCTGCCTGAGCAGGTCGGCTCTGCCGGGCTGGTGGTGGATTGCGCCGATGCCGATGCGCTGCTGGCCGCGCTGCAATGCCTGCCCGTCATGCCGCTGGCTCATATGGCGCGTGCGGGGCGCGCTGCCACGGACCAGTGCGGCCAAAAGCGCGCAGAAAGCTGGGCGCGCCTGATCAACCAGTTCCCACCGCGTTCCCCTGAACGGAAGCCCCTTCGGGTCGCCACGCGCCAGACCGCCTGAGCGCGCCCGCTTCCGTTCACCCCTCAGCCCCGTCGTGCCCGGTTTGTCTCCTGCACGGCGGGGCTGACTTGTATCTGCTTTCCCCGGCACTTCGACTTCAAGAAAAGGGGGCGATGACCCCCGCCTGCGGGGGCGATGCTGCTAGCGCTGCGCCTTCCGCATCCCCACACCGATCAGCACCAGCGCGGGCCAGCAGAGATAAGTGAGCACCTCCAGATTCTCGCCAAAGCTGTAGAGCGCATAGACCAAAGCCATGGCGAGCGCGGTGCGCCCGGCGCGGTCGCGCATCGCGGCGCTGATGCAGGTGAGAACCGTGGCCCCCATCGGAACGGCGAGCGCAAGAAGCCCTGCGAACCCCTTCACGAACAACAGGCCATACCAGCTGTGATGACTGCCAATCGGCATATATTCCACCAGATGCGGTCCACGCTCGACAATGCCATGGCCGAACCACCAGGCTTCATTCTGCCAACGTTCGATGGCGATGCGGCCCAAAGTGGCACGCACGCGGGTTGAATCAGCGCGCGCTCCGGCGAAATCGGCCTGAGCCTGTTCAGCGAAAGCGATCAGTGCGGGCGCGAACCAGCTGCCCAGCACCAGCACCGGCACGCCCGCAAACCAAGTGCCTGCCCGGTTGAGGCGAGAGGCGCCCCAGGCCAGCGGCCAGATCACTGCCAGCGCCACCAGCGCCAGCCGCGATTGGGAGAGGAGCGCAACCGCCAGCCCGGCCGCAATGCCGGTCAGCTTCCAGCGCAGGTCTTTTTCTTCCAGCGCGCAGATCAGATGGATCACCGCGATCATCCCCGCAGCGGGAGACCAGGGCGCATAGAATTGCCAGCGCGGCGTGCCCACACCCGGTTCCAGAGTGTAGAGCACGGCGGCGAAATATTCGTCGCCGGATCCGCCCAGAATCTTGAGCGGAGAGACCCAGAGCGTTTCCGGCAGGCCGATAAAGGGCGCGGCAAGGAAGAGCGGCAGCAGGATCAGCGTCTGTTTGCCCAGTTGGCACACTGCGCGATAAATCACCTCGCCCCGGATCGGCAGCGCGGCCCCGGCGAGCGGGAAGAGCGCGATCAGCGCCCAGCCCTTGGCCCAGCCCACGGCGGACTTGATCGTCTGCGCGGTGCCCAGACTGAAATTGGCATGGCCGAGCAGCAGGATGACGAGCATGGCCGCCATCCCCGCCGGCCACAACTTCACGGTGAAGCCAATCGCCAGACCAGTTTCTTCCTCAGGCAAGGCAGGCCCGAAATACCAGGCGCGCACCACCAGCACCGCCAGCGTCCAGCCGAGCACGGGGCCTGCGATATACAGGCCACCGACCAGCCAGAGCGCCCAGCTGCCCGTGATCGTTGCGGCGATCAGGCGTTCGGGAAGAATTTGCGGATGATCGGTTGACGCAGCCATATCAGACCAAATCCAGTGAGGAGGAGGAGGGACGCGGCCACGGCACCGCCCAGCGCAATCAGCGCCGACGGACTGGAACGGGTGCGGGGCAGCGAGGGTTCTTCAAGCGTCTGCACCAGCGGATAGGACGCAAAGGGATCCAGCTTGTTGGTGTCCAGCCGGGCGAGCGCCGAGGAGAAGACGGCTTCAGCCACGCGATGATCGCGCATCAGATCGGCCAGAATCGAGGCCTTGCCGACCAGTTCACCCGCCTTGCCCTGCTGGCGCGCCAGATCGCCCCGAATTTCGGAGAGAGCTGCCCCCGAACCCGCGCGCTTCGCATCCGCCACGATCATGCCCTCCATCAAAGAGGAACGCCCGTCCGACACGGAAAGATCAACCGACTTCATCAGCGCGGCCTGCGAGAGGCCGGTCAGTTCACGCCCCCTTTGGGCAAGCGCCTGGCGCAGCGCGTCACGCTCGCCCCCGGCCTGCGCCATGTCGGCATGAGCCTCACCCAAAGTGGCGGACTTCTGCTCGGCATCGGCATCAAGCGCGGCATAGCGTTCGACAAGCTTCTGGAAAACGGGATCGGAGCGCAGTCGCAGCGTGGCATTGGCCCCGCCCATGCCCGCACCAAGCGTGCCCGAGTAACGCCGCGTTTCAGCCGATTGCTGACGCAGCGTGGTGCGCGCCTCGCGCTCGCGCTCGCGCAGGGCATCGATATTGGCGATGCGCGTGTTGAACTGGTCGAGAGAGACGAGGCCGTTGGCCGCCTGAAAACGGATCAGCTTCTGCTGCGCCTCGCGCACCTTGGCCTCCAGATCCTTCAGGTGCCGCGCGTCAGACACTTCGCGGACAGCGGCTTCATCGGCACGCAGCCGGTCGAGCTGCTTCAGGAAGGCCGCGCGCAGCGCCGACGCGCGCGCTTTTGCCTGCGCCGGGGTGCCGCCACTGATCTGTACTTCGATCAGATTGGTCTGGTCGGTCAGCTTGACCACCGGATCGGGAAAGCCATTCTCATCCTCGCCCGTGCTGCGCGCGGCCTGTCGCATCGTCACATCGGCCATCAGCAACCGCTTGTAATTCTCGGTCGGGCTCAGCGTCGTGCTGGAGAAAGCGGACGAGGCAGAGGATTGCGCCTGACCGATGCTCTCCACATTCATCGAACTGCCCACGCCGGAGCCGGGCAGGATCAGTGTGAAGCTGCTGGTGTAGCGCGCGGGGGCCAGCGCCAGATAGGCCCCGGTCAGCAGCCAGATGGCCGCCAGCGAAGGCGCAATCGCGGCCACATAACGCTGGTAACGCCCTGGCCTCGGCAGCCCGTCGCGGATCGAATACCACACGCGCAGCAGGAAGCGGGGCTTTTCGATGACCTGATGCAGCATCTTACTGCCCCATATTCTTGAGGAGCACGGCGGGGGTGACCGTTTCACTGATCACGCTCACCACATCGCGCAGGTTCATCGCGGCGGAATCATAACAGGCAATCGCATCGCCCGGCATCAGCCACGGGTCCATCGCGTCGCGATTGGCCGCGCGCACCAGTTGCTCTACCGGGCGCGAAATGACGACCGACTGGCCCGTCACCGGATTGTGCGACATCAGCACGGCTGAACGACCGGCATTCATCGCAGAGCCACCCACGCAATTGGCTGTCACCAGCGCCTGGCTGAAGCGCGTGCCATAAGGCAGGCTGGTCGAATCCTTGCCAATGGCGGACATGGCGTTGCTGGGGGCCGGGCGAGACAGGTTGGAAATGAAGATGCGGATTCCAGGCGGGGTGATCTGTGAAGGGCGCACCAGCGCATCTTTCAGGCAGCCGGTGGAGCTCACCACGATGCGGTCTCCGGCGGTGACAGGCACGTCATCGGCGGCAAAGCCCGCCAACGCGCCGCTCAGGTCCAGCCGCGCATAATGGCCACCACGGATCAGATAAATGGCAGACGGGTCTGCATCGGGGCGAATGCCGCCTGCCGCACGCAGCGCGGTGCTGACAATGCGGCTCGCGTTGAGATCGCCCGACACGATGTTAGAGAGGTTGAGGTTGCGCACCTCTGCCTGCCGTTCGCCGACGCGGACGGTGCCGCCTTCAAACACCGCACCCGCCACGGACACGGGCACGCCCGCCAGTTCCACCTGCTCCAGCCGGACGCCGTTTGAAAGCGGGCGGATCAGCCGTTCGGCCACCAGCCGGGTGCGCACGCTGCGCTCTACCTCCGCCAGCGTGAACCCTGCGGCCCCGATGCGGAGCCCGCCCGCCAGTTGGATATGACCGTCTGCCGCAATCACATAACTGCCCGTCAGCAGGCCCTTGTCTCCCGCAATGGTGAGACGCAGACGATCCCCTGCGGCCAGCATGTCGGGTGCCAGCGCAAAGCTGGCGGGTGACACTTCGGTCCAGCCTGCAAGGTCAGGCAGGGCGGAGCGGGTCAGGCAGGCCGGATGGCCGGGCACGCCCTGTTGGGCGGCATAAAGGCTTCCGGGCGCATTGCGGGGGGGCTGCATGGTGGCGCAGCCAGACAGCAAGAGCGCGGGCATGAGCAGGGCGGCAGGCAGGCGGGACATGGGCAATTACCTCGATTGAGAATTGCCACGCCGTTCGCAAGTTGTGTGCCAGATGCAGACAAGGCCCGGAAATGCGCCACTTTTGCAGAATGCACGTCCGATGCAGGGCCGCCGTTTGCAAATTGCAAAGACTTTGTGTTGCACAATGCGATTCCGCATCTTTGCATCGTGCGAATCCATGTGGTCTGGGCTGCGCAATGTGGCGGGAATCCGGGATTGGCACGATTGCTGCTTGCGATCTGGCCGTATGAACAGGGATTCGACCATGAAGGGCGTGATTTTCACCGAACTGATCCGGTTTCTGGAAGCGCAGTCGGCTGCCTTTGCAGATGATGTCGTGCGCGATGCGCAACTGCCCAATGAGGGCGCTTATACCAGCGTGGGCACCTATCCCTCTTCGGAAGCGCTGACGATGGTCGGATCCGCAGCGCGCCTGTCCGGCCAGAGCGAAGATGAACTGTGCCGGCTGTTCGGCAACTTCCTCTTCGCGCGCTTTCTGGTGCTCTATCCACACATCATGGCCGCTTACAGCACGGCAGAAGCTCTGCTGGGCCATGTCGGCAGCCACATCCATGCGGAAGTCTGCGTGCTTTATCCCGATTCACGCCCGCCGCAGATCACATCCCGGCGGGACGGCGCGCGCACGATCATGACCTATCAGTCTCACCGCCCGATGGCGGCCATTGCCTTCGGGCTGATCCAGGGCTGCATGGCGCATTATGGCGACTCGCGGCGCATCGAATGGAGCGCGCGCAGCCGGGGCCGCACCGCCACTTTCATCCTTTCGGAGCAACCCCATGGCTGATTCCGCCCTTTCGCCCACCGTCCTGATCGTGGAGGATATTGCCTCGCTGGCCCTTGCCTACTCCGCCCAGTTGGAGGCAGCTGGCTTTTCATGCCGGACTGTCAGCACCGGCACAGAAGCAGTGGACCTGCTCGCGCGCCCGCTCAATGGCATCGGCGCGGTCCTGCTTGACCTGCAACTGCCCGATATGGACGGCCTGAACCTGATGCGCGCGCATCCCGATCTGGTTGAACGGCATCCTTTCATCGTCGCCACCGCAGACGGATCGATTGCACGCGCGATCGAAGCGATGCGGCTGGGCGCGTTCGACTTTCTGGTGAAACCGCTCGCCGCACACCGGCTCGTTACCATCATGAAGAGTGCGCATGAAACCATTCCGCACCATGTGCAGGTCGCGGCCTCACCGGTTCAGCCCAGCTCTGCGCAGGGCTATATGGGGTTCATCGGCATGTCGCCACCGATGCAGGCGGTGTATCGCCAGATCGCCAATGTCGCCCGTTCGCGTGCCACCGTGTTCATCACCGGCGAAAGCGGGACGGGCAAGGAAGTCTGCGCGGATTCGATTCACAAAGCGAGCCCGCGCGCAGCCCGCCCATTTGTCGCCATCAACTGCGGAGCCATCCCCGAAGATTTGCTCGAATCGGAACTGTTCGGCCATTTGAAGGGCTCGTTCACGGGTGCGGTCGCTGACCGGATCGGCGCGGTGCAGGCGGCGCATGGCGGAACGCTGTTCCTTGATGAAATCTGCGAGATGGAACCCAAATTGCAGGTCAAACTGCTGCGCTTCCTCCAGACCGGCACGATCCAGCGTGTTGGCGCGGCGCGCACCGAAGAGGTGGATGTGCGGATCATCTGCGCCACCAACCGCAATCCGGAAGCCGAAGTGGCCGCCGGGCGATTCCGCGAGGATCTCTATTACCGGCTGGCCGTGGTGCCGCTGGAAATGCCGCCGCTGCGCGCGCGGGGTGTGGACATTGCCCTGTTGGCCAATGCGTTTCTCAAACGGTACGGCGAAGAGGAAGGCAAGGCATTCAATCCCGTTTCTTCGGTAGTTATTCAGGCACTGGGGCAGCATCTCTGGCCCGGAAATGTGCGCGAATTGCAAAATCTGATCCGGCGGGCAGCGGTCCTGCATCCGGGGCCGGATCTTCCGCTGGATGTGATTCCACGCGCCGCGATGCCCGCCAATGTGGAATCCGGCCCCGTGCTGGCAGAAGTCCGGTCGGTGACGCCGCAGCCCCCTGCGCAGACGAGCAGGGCTTTGTTCAACAGCCTGACCGGTCTGACGCTGGACGAGATCGAACGCATTGCGATCGAGAATGCCATCGACCAGACGGGCGGAAGTTTGCCGGTTGCTGCACGGATGCTGGGGGTCAGCCCATCCACCCTCTACCGCAAACGGGAACGCTGGATGGCACGGTCCGGCGTGGCCTGACGCAAAAAGGCCCGGACGTTTCCGTCCGGGCCTCTTCGTATCATTGCCAATCGGCGAATCAGGCGGCAGCCTGCGCCTTGCGACGACGGCGCGCCATGAACAGGCCGCCGGCACCCAGCGCAAGCAGGGCCGCCATGCCGGGTTCCGGAACCGAAGTGCCGGGGTTGACCGAGTAGGACTTGATCGTGGTCAGATAGTCACCGCCGGTGATCGGGTTGCCCCACCAGGCCCACAGGTTCACGCCCGTGCCGGACATGATCAGCTTTTGCGGGTGCGTTGTGTCAGCAAACAGGGGATTGTCGGTCACCCATGTGCCGTTGACCAGACGCGTACCGGTCAGATCGCTCAGCACAGCCGTGAAATTCGGGGCTGCACCGCCGGCAAAGGTCGCAAACGCGCTACTGACCATCGCGGCATTGATCGTGGCACCGGTGAAGGTGGCCGAATTGGTCGATGAATTGATCGACAGAATGTCGTTGTTCGTCATCGTATAGTTGTAAATTGCGGCCGACGCGGGCGTGCTGGCAGCAGCACCCAGGCAGATGGCAGCAACGGCGGACATGAAGGTCGTCTTTTTCATAACTCGTCTCACCCTTATCGTGGCACCGGTTTGTTAACCAACTTTCACCGGTCCCGTTTGAAGTCTGGCTACGCAAATTCACATCAAATTTACGAAGTGCGCATACTCATGTCCGCATGATCAGGATGAAACAACACTTCAAAATAGTTAACCTGGCACTGGCTGCCGTTTTGATGGTAAACGCCGGTTGCTCTGCCGTCAGCGGTGATCCGGCCAAGGCCGCGCAAGCCGCGATGGACTCGTTTGACTATGAAACCGCGCGCGTGCACCTCGCCAATGCGCTGAAGGACAACGCCAATGATCCGGCTTTGATCTTCATCGAGGGACAGCTGGCCTTGGCCTCTGGCGATGCCGAGCGTGCCAAGACTGCGTTCGGACGACTTGTGCAGGATGCGCAATGGGCGGCCAAGGCCGTGCCGCTGCTTGCCAAGGCCCAGCTGATGGGTGGCAATCCGGAGCTGGCGCTGCAAACTTTGGCCTCCATGCCCAAACCGAGCGCGATTGGCCATGCGGTATCCGTTTCGGTCAAATTGACCCAAGGCAAGGCCGATGAAGGCGAGGCAGAACTGGACAGCGCTCTGGCCGCCTTCCCCGATTCGCTGGATCTCGGCGTGCTTGATGGCAGCCGCGCGCTGGCCAAGGGTGAGATTGATAGCGCCAAGGCTGTGGCAGACCGGCTGTTGGCGGCCCACGCGGCCAACCCCGAAGCGCAGATGTTTGCCGGCCGGGTCGCGATGGTCCGAAAGGATCTGGACACGGCCGCAGAGCATTTTGCTGCCGTCCTCAAGCATCAGCCCGGTCATCAGACCGCGCTTCTCGCACTCGCCGCCATTGCCCGTGACAAGGGCGATGCCAAGGCAGCCGCCGAATATGCCAACAAGGCGTTTGCCAAATCACCAGGCAATCCGGTGGCGACCTATTTCCTCGCGGAAATGGCGTTGGATGCGAATGATCTCAAGGGGGCGGCCAAACTGCTGCAAGGCGTGGAAGAGGCGCAGAACCAGCTGCCTGCGCTCGCCATGCTCAATGGCTTGCTGGCCGCCCGGCAGAATAATCACGAACAGGCGATTGCACATCTCCAGCGCTATTTTTCGCTGGGGGGAGAGGACGGGCGTGCCCGCCTGACTTTGGCTGCTTCGCTTTATGCAGCGGGCGACAAGGCCAACGCCTGGACCATGCTGCAACCGCTGGCAGACGCCGCCAATGCCAGCGGGCCGACGCTGAAGCTGGCATCAACGCTGACGTCTGACCTCAAGCTGCCAGCTGCTGCCGCTTATGCTGCCCGCGCGGCAAAGGCGGGCGCAGCAGATCCGATTGCTCCGCAAATGAAAGCAGCCGATGCAGCGCTGCGCGCTGGCAACTGGAAGAAAGCGGACGACATTTATGCGGCCCTGCTGGCCCAAGGCCATGCGGACAATGTCATTCTGCTCAACAACGCCGCCAATGCGCGGCTGGAACTGGGCGATGCAGCGGGAGCCATCGCGCTCGCCCGCAAAGCGCAGGCTGTGGCTCCCAAAGATCCGATCGTGCTCGACACGCTGGGATGGGCGCTGTTCAAAGGACAGGGCGACAGCCCGGAAGTGACCCAGCTTCTGGGAGACGCCCTTCGCCTGATGCCCGGCAATGCCGAAATCCAGAACCATGTGAACACCGTGGCACACGCCCGCAGCCGCAAACCGGCCTGACCCCCCAGAACCAGAGACTCACTATGCGTAAATCCCTCTCCCTCCTATTGGCCGCATCCGCGCTTCCTGCGCTGCTGGCGGCACCCTCTGCATGGGCCGGCACGACGGATGATCAGGTGCGCGAACTGGCAGAACGACTCGAGCGGCTGGAGGCAGATAATGCCCGGCTTCGCTCTGAAATGGGCTCGATGCAGGAGCAGCGCGATGCGATTCCGCCGCCGCCCCCTCCCCCGCCGCCTGTCGCCGCGAATGGCCCGCACTGGTCTGACGGAGATGGTCGCCGCGCAGATAATGACGAGCCGCGCAACGCCGTGGGCATTGCGCTCGGTTACTCGTTCGACATGCTGGATCATGCCGAAGGCGTGAACAAGCGCATGATCCGCCAGTTGGAAGCAAGGCAGAATGATGAGCTGGACAGCATCGTCACACTCGGCGGCTCGGTGGTCGCCATTGCGAACGCGCATTTTTCCAACCGGGCGGACAAGTTCGGTTATCTGATGCGCCACCCCACGCCCAACAACCAGCGCACCAAACATACGCAGGAAATCACACTGGCGAGTGCACAGCTGGCCTTCACGGTGACGCCGACGGACGACATCACGGCCTATGCCGAACTGCTCTATGATCCTGAACAGAGCTTTGGTGCGGGTACGCTGACGGCACTTTCCCGCAACCAGATTCAGCTGCGCAAGGCGTGGGTGATGTATGGCAATCTCGACAAATCGCCCATTTATGCGGCGGTGGGCAAGATGGATGTGCCGTTCGGTCTGGAAGACACGGTCAGCCCCTATACCAATTCGACCAACTGGCACGCCTTTGCGCCACTCGCTTATGGCGGGCAGGTAGGCTATCTGAAGGATGGCCTCAGCGTTCGCGCCATGGCGGTGATGGGCGGCTCGCAATTCCGGGGGGCCAACGTGCCCGTCGATGGCACGTCGATCCCGGCCAAGATGAACAACTTCGCAGTCGATGCCAGCTACACCTACAAGTTTGGCGATGATGCGCAGGCGATGCTGGGCGGCAGCTACATTCATGGCTCCGCTTATTGTCAGGGCTATCCGGTGGTCCATTTCAACCCCTGCACGGACAATGTTCCCGCATGGTCGGCCTATGGCACGCTCAATCTGGGCCGGTTGAAGGTGCTGGGTGAATTTGCGCAGACCACCAAGGTGTGGCCCGGCACGCATGTGCCCGATCCCGCTAATCCGCTCTCGCAATTTGCAGCCTCCAAGGTGACGTCGCTCACCGCCGGTGGCCGCTACAATCTGTCCGCTTCGGACAAGCCGACTAATCTCAGCCTTGAATATAGCCGCTTTCAGGCCGGGCCCGATGGCGCACCCTGGCACCGCCAGAATCAGGTCGTCGCCGGGCTTTCGCACCGCGTGTCGAAGAGCGTCGATCTGTTCGGTGAAGCCATCCACACCGATGGTTTCGCGCCGCTCAACTTCATTTCGGGCGGCAACCAGTAACTTGACGCGACATGGTCAGACGCCGGCGCGCGCAGCAATGTGCTGATGCTGGGGGTTCAGGCCGCGTTCTGAGCAATGCCTACTTCGTCATTGTGAGCCGTGCGAAACAATGACGTTAGAACGAGATGACAGTTGATAGGATCGCCATGTGCTCCGGCCCTGTGCGGGAGCTGTGCGAGGGTCTGACAAGCAGGTTTGCGAACCTGCACCGCAGTCCGGCCTGCGCCAGAGTACAAAGATCGGCCAACCGGCACTCATCAGAGTCGCACCGCAAGCCCATCACTTCCGGGTGATCCTCTCGGTTTCAGCGCGGGTGGATTCGGGGCCGGTGTTGCGCTTTTCCTGACCGCCCCATGGGCCGATGGTGCTGAACAATTCCGGATCGCCTTCGCGGCGCTCAAGCCCAAAGAGCGGGAACAGGCCGGGGTGACGGCCCAGACCGCCAAACAGATCGAAGCAGCGATCCACCCAGTCGCGCAGCGGATCATCGGTGGCCAGTGCGGGTGTTTTTGCAACCGAGGCGGTGAACAGGAAATTGCCGAGGATGCGGTAATCGGCATAATTGGGCTCATCGCCGCCCAGCCATTTCGCTTCACGCAGCGCCTTGCGCAGCGGTTCCAGTGCGGCGGAAATCTGCGGCAACCGGTCTTCGCGGCCAGCCTGCACGTCCTCCAGCTTGCGGCCCAGCATCAGCTCGCGCGAGGAGGTGACATAGTCGTGATCCTGCGGAAGCGAGAGATCGCGATAATCCTGGCAATAGCAGAACATCCAAGGCCCGGTGGCGGTGGACCACAGCCAGGTATCCAGAAAGCGCGTGAGCGTGGCGATGCCGGGGTGCGGGATCAACGCAGGGCGATCCGGATAGGTGTCATCGAGATACTCGACAATGCCCCAGCTATCGAGCACCCATTTCCCGTCATCCACAATCGCGGGCAACCGCTCGGTCTTGCCGCCGGTGCGCTCCATGATGCCGGTGAAGCCGCCGGGCACCACATCCAGATCAAAGCCCTTGTGCGCCAGCGCATATTTGGTTGCCCAGACGAACGGGCTGATCGTCGCTCCGGTGGAGAGCGCCAGATCGTAAAAGGTGATGCGATTGTCTTTGGCCATGTCTCGTCCCCTGTTCAGAATTGCATCGCGGCGTCGGGCGTCGCGTCGATCAGGTCCACCGCCCGCTGGCGCATCCGGTCTTTGAATTCGCCATGCGTGATGATGTAGAGCCGGTTGGCAAGGATGGCGTTGGCCACCATCTCGCCCACCAGTTCGGGCTCCATCCAGTTCTCGCCCAGTTCGCGCTGGCCCAAAGTCGCTTCCGATTCGGCAAAGCCGCTGCCTTCGCGCAAATGCTCAGGGCGGTTCTGCGCGGCCTGGTGGATGTTGGACTTGACGAAGCCGGGGCAGAGCACCGACATGCCGATGCCCTGCGCGCCCAGATCGGCGCGGAGATTCTCAGACAGGTTGAGCACCGCCGCCTTGCCCGCTGCATAAATCGCCAGATGACCCGGCATGACGATGGCCGCCGCCAGAGACGCCGTATTGACGATATGTCCGCCCCGGCCATGCGCGATCATCTGCGGAAGGAACGCCTGAATGCCATTGATCACCCCGCCGACATTGACACCCATGCCAAAATCCCAATCGGCATAGCCCGCCTGCAGCACCGGCCCTTCCACGCCGACCCCGGCATTGTTGATGAGAATGTCGATCCCGCCCATTTCCGCCTGCATCTGCGCCGCCGCTTCGGCATAGGCCGTGCGGTTGGTGACATCGAGTTCGATGGCGCGCACGCTGTTGGACTGGCTCCCGCCCGAAAATTGCGCGAGCGCGGTGGCGATATGATCGGGCCGGAGATCAGCGATGACAATCCGCGCGCCCCGCGCCGCCAGAACCTTGGCAATGCCCAGCCCGATGCCGCTCGCCCCTCCTGTAATGAAGGCTGTGCGTCCGGTGAAATCGCTGATCGGCATGGGGTTTCTCTCCTTTGAGCGAGGTGAGCCTGACACGAAAAACGGAATGGGCGCAAGCGGGCCTTCTGGACATTTCACGCCATCCGCCCCATCGTCGCGCCATGACCGACAATGCTGATCTGGCCGCGCTCGTCCGCACCATTCCAGACTATCCCAAGCCCGGAATCCTGTTCCGCGATGTCTCTACTTTGCTGCTCGACGGCCCCGGCTTTCGCGCCGCGATCGACCGGCTGGCCGCGACGATTGATCCTGGCGTCGATCTGATCGCAGGGATTGAAGCGCGCGGTTTCATCGTTGCCTCGGCGCTGTCCTATGCCCTGACCAAGGGCAAGGTGATGCTGCGCAAGACCGGCAAGCTGCCGGGCGCAACGGTGGGCATCGATTATGCGCTGGAATATGGCACGGACCGGATCGAACTGCACAAGGGCGCTGTGCGCAGCGGCCAGCGCGTCCTGGTGGTGGATGATCTGATCGCCACCGGCGGCACGGCGCTCGCTGGAATCGCGCTGCTGCGCAGTGAAGGCGCGGTGGTGGACGAAGCACGCTTTCTGGTCGATCTGCCCGATCTGGGTGGCGCAGCCAAACTGCGGGCAGCGGGCGTCAATCCTGTCTCGCTGATGGCGTTTGAGGGAGAATGACAATGCGGATCGGCGTGATCGCTGCTTTGGAGGAAGAGGGCGATGCCTTTTTCCATGCGCAAGGCACAGTTGATCTCGCTGGGCCGATGCCGCTCCGGCGGGTGTCGGCTGCGGGCCATGAACTGATCATCGCGGTTCCGGGCATCGGCAAGGTCAACACCGCGACGGCGGCGACGATCCTCATCACGCTCGAACGCTGCACATTGCTGCTGATCATCGGCACAGCAGGGCTGATCGGGGTGCGAAGCGAACGCTGCTTCTGGCTCGATTCGGCGGTTCAGCATGATTATGGCGCGGAACGCAGCAGCGGCTTTGTCCATTATACGGCGGGCAGCTGGCCGCTCGGCCCCGCGCATGTGGAGCCCTATTCTGCCATGCCCGATCCCGGCCTTGGCCTGCCCCATGCCCGTGTGGCAAGCGGGGACGCCTTCATCGAATGCCCGGACCATGCCCGCTTCCTCAATGAGGGCCTGTCTGCCGATGTGGTCGAGATGGAAACCGCTGCCGCCGCACAGGTTGCCGCGCGCTTCGGCGTGCCGTGGGCGGGTATCCGCGCCATTTCGGATGAGGCCAATGGTGAAAGCGTGGGCGATTTTCACGCCAATCTTCGCCGCGCCGCACGTCAGGCAGGGGAGGCCGCTGAACGGCTGGTGGGGATGCTGACGGGTTCAGATGTTCCGCTCTAGTCCCGTCGTACCGTCCTGAAGCCCACATGGTTGGTGGCAAGTGTCGCATCCTGTGATTGGCGCGATTGCGGGCGATAACGCGCGCACCAATTTTCGCCGCACAGGAACGAGCCGCCCTTGATTGTATAGGCAGGCAGTGCGCCGTCCGCTTGCGCGCCATGGCCGGGTGTCCAAGCGGATTTGGTGAGTTCCCAGACATTGCCGGTCATGTCGAAAAGCCCGTTGGCGTCTGCGGCAAAGCTCCCCACCGGCGCGCGCATCAGAAAACCGTCCGCTTCGGTGTTGCGCAAGGGGAACTCCCCGTCCCAATTATTGCCGGACGGCTGGCCGTCTATCATCGGGCGCTTGCGATCGGGCAGCGCGCCCCCCCGCGCAGCGGCCCATTCCCATTCCTCCTCGGTCGGCAGGTCGCGGCCCTTCCAGCGGGCATAGGCCAGCGCATCGGCCTGGCTGACCTGCACCACGGGCTCTTCATCCTTGCCCTCGATGCTGCTGCCCGGCCCTTCGGGATGCTGCCAGCTTGCGCCCGCAAGCCATGTCCAGCCGGGCTTCACGCCAGGTGCTGGCATGATGAACACCGCACTGCCGGGGGCCCATTGTACGGGCGGCACGGCCGGGTTTCCGGCAAAGCCCTTTTCCGCCTGCGTGACGTAACCGGTGGCCTTCACAAAGGCTGCAAACTCCGCATTCGTCACTTCATGCGTATCGATCCGGAAATCGGACACGGTGACGGCCCCGGCCCGCCGCTCTTCGGCATAGATGCTGTCATTCCCCGGTGTGTAGCGCCCGCCCTTGACCAGCAGCTCACCGCCGCCGCCCGACGGGCTGCATGCGGCAAGCGCGAGAGCAAGGGTCAACGCGGCGCGCCTCACCGGAAGCGGACACGCGCCTTGGGCGGATATTTGGCCAGCGTCCCGCCATGCACCGCCAGCAGCGGCCCCAGCGCATAAGACGGCGCCCACGCCTTTTCGATCAGCACCGATTTGCGCTCCTTGGGATCAAGATAGAGGTTATACATAAAGCTGTTGATCGGGGTGACAAGCTGCGCATTGTCCAGCCCGCCCATATCGCGCACCGAGCCGCTGCCCACCTGAAATTCAGACAATGCCATCTTGTAGTAGCGCCAGCGCACCCCGGCCATCATGTCGGTGTTGTAATAGAAGATGGCCTCGCGCGCGGATTGGCCATTGTCGGCCAGCAGGAATCCGGTCTGGTCAATCCCGTCAATATAGCGGTCCTTGGGGATGGTCGTGGCCGCATCGACGCCCGCTACGGACAGCGAGGTGTTGAACATGTCCATCAGGTCGAACAGCCCGTCCGACACGCGGCCCGGCTTGATCATGCCCGGCCACCAGAACAACCCCGGTACGCGCACGCCGCCTTCCATCGTGGTGCCCTTGGCCCCGCGAAACGGCGTGACGCCGCTTTCGGGATAGCTATCTTCCTCTGGCCCATTGTCTGACGTGAAGAAGACGAGCGTGTTATCCGCGACGCCCAGATCCTCCAGCGTTTTCGTGAGGCGACCGACAATGTCATCCACTTCCACCACACTGTCGCGATACACGTCCTTGGTGGCTGAACGCCCGACATAGGGCTTGGACGGGTTGTTGAAATAATGAACCTTCGAGAAATTGTGGCTGAGCATGAACGGCTTGCCCGCCTTGACCGAGCGGCGGATGAAATCCTCGCTGAAATCGGCAAATTTCTGGTCAAGGTCACGATCATTGCCCCAGTTGATCTGGCCGAGCGATTTACCGCCGCCCGCCTTGGTTGCGCGCCACAGATCGCGACTGGCAGGCATGGAGCGGAGTTGCGCCAGCAGTTCGGGATCATTGGCAACATCGGTCGCGTTGGGATGGTCTTCCCTGATAGGCGTTGGCCACGCCCAGAAAGCCCATGAATTCGTCAAACCCCACCTGCCAGGGCCGCGATCCCTCTTTCTCGCCCAGATGCCATTTGCCAGAAAGGGCGGTGCTGTATCCCGCTTGAGAGAGAAGCTTGGCGGAGAGAATCTCGTTCGAAATATCCGCTTTGTCGTTGAGCAGCACAGGAGAGAGCAGCCCGGTGCGCACCGGCAGCCGCCCCGTGTTGAGCGCCGCCCGCGTGGGGGTGCAGCTGGGCTGCGAATAGGTGGAGGTGAGCTTCAGCCCCTCGCGCGCCAGCCGGTCGATATGCGGAGTGGGTGCACCCAGCGCTTCGCCGCCGCCATAGGCCCCGACATCGCCATAGCCCAGATCATCCACCACAAGGATCAGGATGTTGGGCCGCCGCCCCTTCTTCTTCGCCAGCGCATCCAGCTTGGCACGCGCCGCTTTGGTCTGATCGGGGAAGGGCAAAGCAGGCTCGAAATTCTCATGGCTCCGCTCGGCCTTGAGCACGGGCGAGGCACGGCTCATCGAACCGACGGACAAGGCGGCCGGAACCGACATTTGCGCCACTGCTGCCGTACCCGCCAAGGCCGCCGATGCTGCCAGCCAATATTTCATGATCCTCTCCCCCATGTTCCGCACAAAGTTGCTTGGGTGGATCATAGGTTATGAATTGCGTATTTCAACAGACAGATTGATGCGCATATGCTTGCCCCAAAGCGCCAGTTGACGCAGGATGGTGCGAGAGGAGGCCCATCATGACACCCCAAAACGAACCTGTGCAACTGGACCATGTCTGGCGGGATTTTTGCGCAAAGCTGGCCGAGGCCGGAGAAATCCTCGCGCGCGAGCAGGCCCCGCGCACCGCACTCGATCAGGCAGAAGGGCTGCGTTACCTTTCGCGCCTCACCCGGACCGCGCTCAACATGCTGGTCGATTCGTCAGATCCGGATTTCCCGCGCCTGTTTCTGTTGTGCGATGACAAGATCAAGATTGGTGCCGACAATCCGGACAATCTTTATCAGCAATGCGTGGTCAATCCGACGCGCACCTATCGCGTCACCGGCACGCGCAACACGGTTCCCTATTTCTCGATCGGCAGCAAGGCGAACCGCTATGCCATTGATGGCACGATGGCCTCCACCGGCGAGCTCGAATTTGACGATATGACGTTCGCGCCGGACGGATCGTTTGAAATCCTGGTCAGCAAGGAGGAACAACCCGGAAACTGGCTGCCCATGGCGGATGACACGAGCCTGCTGATCGTGCGCCAGACCTTTGACAACAAGAAGACGCAGATGCCCGCCGATGTCGTGATCGAACGGATCGGGCCGGGGCCGGATGTGCCGGGCGTGCTGACACCAGAGGCGATAGCGGCGCAACTGGCGGGCAGTGCGGCTTGGGTGCGCGGCACAGCCAACACCTTTGCGACCTGGTCCGAATGGTTCAAGTCCACGCCCAACCGCATCTTTGAGGCACATCAGTCGATCTTCTGGAAGGCGGGGGGTGATCCCAACATCTGGTATGGCCATCTCTATTTCGATCTGAAGCCGGGCGAAGCGCTGGTCATTGAAGCCATGCCGCCTGCCGATTGCCGGATGTGGAATTTCCAGATCGACAATTGGTGGATGGAATCGCTCGACCATGTCCATCAAAAGGTCTGGCTCAACAATTCGATGGCGAAGCTGGAGGCTGACGGCCGCGCGGTGCTGGTCTGTGCGGATGCCGATCCGGGCTTTGGCAACTGGATCGATCTGGCGGGCCACCGCTCCGGCACCGGCCTGTGGCGCTGGATCGGCGCAAGCGACCATCCCGTGCCGACATGTCGCGTGGTGACGCTGTGAGCGGAGCGCTGGCAGGCAAAGTTGCCATCGTTACCGGATCGAGCCGGGGCATTGGTGCTGCCATTGCGCGGCGGTTCGCGGCAGAGGGTGCACAGCTGGCTCTGGTCGCGCGCACCGTTGCGCCGGGCGGCAAGCTGGCGGGATCGCTGGAGGAGACGGCGGCGCAAATCCGGGCAGACGGCGGCGTGTGCTGCCTGATCGAGGCCGATCTCGCCGATGCGGAGAGCCGCGCGCGCATCGTGCCGGAAACGGTCGCGGCCTTTGGCGGAGTGGACATCCTCGTCAACAATGCCGCCTGGTCGCGCTTCATCCCCATCTGGGAGGTGACGGCCAAGCAAATGACGCTCGCCTTTCAGATGAATGTTCACGCGCCGCATGAGCTGTCCCAACAGGCGCTGCCGCACATGAAGGCGCGCGGCGCGGGCTGGATTCTCAACATCTCCAGCGCCACCGCAGACCTGCCTCCGCCCGCACCCTGGGATGAGACGAATCGCGCCGTGCAGTTCAACCTGCACGGCCACCCCACGCTTTACGGTACATCGAAAGCAGCGCTCGACCGGATTACGGCGGGCTGGGCCATTGAACTGGCGAAGAGCGGGATCAGGGTCAATGCCCTCGCACCCGTGGGGGCTGTCGCCAGCGAAGGTGCGCTCGCAGTCGGTGGCTGGGATGAACGCGATCATCTCGAGCCGGTAGAGGCAATGGCGGAGGCTGCATTTCAGCTCTGCCACCGCGATCTGTCTGGAGAAGTGGTGCGGAGCTTGCCGCTGCTCCAGCGTTTGGGGGTGGAAGTGCGCGGGCTGGATGGGGGCATGATGTAGGGCTCGGCAGGCCCACTCTACGCCGCCGTCCTGAGCTTGTCGAAGGACCGTTTTGCCTTGGTACAACAGTCCAAAAACGGTCCTTCGACAAGCTCAGGACGGCGGGGGCGTAATTGCTTCAATGGTGAGCTGGATGGACGCCAAGTCGCAGCGGGGAAGGCAGACCTCACCCCAAACTCTTGCTCGCCTGTTCGAACACATCCTTGCTGATCCCCGGCGTATCCAGAATGCGCTGCAATTCCGCGCGCATCAGCGCCTGCCGCCCTTCATCAAAGCGCCGCCAGCGGCCCAGAGCAGGCACCTGCTTGGCTGCCACCTGCGGGTTGATGGCGTTCAAGGCGATGATCGTATCGGCCAGAAACGCATAGCCCGCACCGTCTGCTGCATGGAAGCGCGGCTGGTTGGCGGCGAAAGCGCCCACGAGCGAGCGGACGCGGTTGGGGTTCGTCAGGCTGTAATCGGTGTGATGCGCCAATTCCATCACCGCTGCCAGCGTGTCGGCGCGGACGGAAAAGGCCTGGGTGGAGAACCATTTATCGGTCACCAGAGCATCATGGCGATAGCGATTGTAGAAAATGTCGAGCGCGGCCACCCGTTCGGCAGCGTTCGAATTGGCGAGCGAGCCGAGCGCGGCCAGCCGGTCGGTCATATTGTCCGCCGCTTCGAACTGCGCAAAGGCGATCGCACCGGCATCCGCCGCGCCTGACCCCATGATATAGCCAAGCGCGACATTGCGCATCCGCCGTGCACCCTTGGCCTCGGGGGTATAGGCATAGCCGCTTTGCGCGTGCGCCGCATAGGCAGCGCGCCATGCGCCCTCCAGCGTACGGCCCAGATCGGCGCGCAACGCCTCACGCGCGGCATGGATGGCGTCGGGATCCACGACCAGCATCTGATCCCCGATGAACGCCTCGCTCGGCAACACCACGGCTTCGGCCACAAAGGCCGGATCGAGCGCGTTGTTGGCGAGCGTGTTGCGCACAGCGTTGACCACCGGCGCATGGTCGGTCTTGCCGGTTGCCACGGCGGCCACCAGCGTATCGACCATCAATTGCTGCATCGCTTCATAGCGGCCAAACGGATCATCATCATGCGCCGAGAGGAAGGCGAGCTCCTCCGCATCACGCGCAGCTTCGACGATGATGGGCGCGGAAAAGCCGCGATTGATCGACAGGACGGGCTTGTCCGCAAAGCCCGGGATGCGCAGCTGCGTCACCGCTTCGGTCAGCAGCTCCAGTCGCTCACCCTGATGCGTGCCGGATGCGCGGTCGAACAGCGCCAGCTTGAGCGGGATCGCCATCGGTGCCTTGCCGCTCTGCCCTGGCGTATCGGGCACGGACTGGGAAAGCGTCAGCACGGCTTCCCCGCGTGCTGCATCATGCGTCAGATCGGCCACCAGCTTGGGCGTGCCGGCATAGCCATACCAGCGCCGGAACTGGGTGAGGTCCATGCCGGAAGCATCCTCCATCGCCTTGACGAAATCCTCGCAAGTCGCGGCCTCGCCGTCGTGGCGCGTGAAATAGAGGTCGCTGCCCTTGCGAAAGGCCTCCGCCCCCAGCAGCGTGTGGAGCATCCGGATCACCTCCGCACCCTTGTTATAGATGGTGGCGGTGTAGAAATTGCCGATTTCGATATAGGATTCCGGGCGGATGGGATGCGCAAGCGGCCCTGAATCTTCCTGAAACTGGCTGCCGCGCAGCATCCGCACATCGCTGATCCGCTTGACCGCAGCAGAGCCCTGATCCGCACTGAAGCATTGATCGCGGAAGACGGTGAAGCCCTCTTTCAGGCTCAGCTGGAACCAGTCGCGACAGGTGACGCGGTTGCCTGACCAATTGTGGAAATATTCGTGTCCCACCACGCCCAGCACATTGTCAAAATCAATGTCGGTCGCGGTCTCGGGGTCTGCCAGCACATAGGCAGTGTTGAAGACGTTGAGCGACTTGTTCTCCATCGCCCCGAAATTGAAATCGCCGACCGCCACGATATGGAACTCGCCCAGATCATATTCGCGGCCATAAACGTCTTCGTCCCACGCCATCGAAAGCTTGAGCGACTCCATCGCATGGCCGGTGCGCGGCAGATCCGCCTCCGCCACCCACACGGCGAGCTGGACCGGCTTGCCGCTCATCGTGGTGAAGACGTCTCGATTGGCCTTGAGGTCGCCCGCCACCAGCGCGAACAGGTAACAGGGCTTGGGGAAAGGGTCTTGCCATTCGGCAAAGTGCCGCCCGTCCGGCAGATCGCCCGCAGCGGTGCAATCGCCGTTGGAGAGCAAGACCGGAAAGGCCACCTTGTCCGCCGCCATCCGCACCGAATAGCGCGAAAGAACATCGGGCCGGTCGGGGAAGAAGGTGATGCGGCGGAACCCTTCAGCCTCGCATTGCGTGCAAAGCAGCCCGCCACTGGCATAAAGCCCCATCAGCTGGGTGTTCTTGTCCGGCGCTATCTCCACTTCGGTTTCCACCGTGGCGCTGTCGGAGGGCATCGGGATGACCAGATCAGTTCCGTCCATCGCCCAGTCGCGCGTCTCCTCGCCATCCACACGCACCCGAAGCGGCACCAGCCCGTCACCATTGAGCCGCAAGGCCCGGTCATGCACACCGTTGCGAGAGACAGAGAGCGTCGCCTTCACCCGCGTCTGTGCCGGGGCCAGATCGAAATCGAGTGCAAGGGTGGGGACCATCCAGTCGGGCGGCTGATAATCGCTGCGGTGGATGGATTGCGGGGCGGCGGGGGCGTTCAGGGCATCAAGCATGAAATCACGGTAAGCCGCGCGCACGGGGGCGTCAAAGGAGAATGGGGATGAACAGGGCGGCGCATCGCCACGCCCGGTCGGGAGGTCGGCACTCCAAGGGGAGGGAATGAGTGCCAACCTCCACTCTTGACCCGCGTCATGCGCGGGCCGGAACCAGTGCAGGAAACGAGCGCCGGTTAGCGCCTTTTGGTCGTCGTGCTCGGCGCATATTCGCCACCATCATCCGGATCGGCAACGGCCTTCAGCCCGCCTGCCGCCTTGTCGAGCTGGTCTTCCTCAAGCTCAACGGCTTCGGGCTTCCCTGCGTCTTTTGTCTGGTCGGTCATGGTCAATTCTCCATTTGAGACAGTGAGAGATATGCGACCGTGCCGGCTCACTTCCGGTTGACTGCTTATGGGCTTCTTCTGGCCTGATTCGCCAGAACCAACTATGCGGTGCGTCACAATCCGGGCAGTTTATTGGCATTTCATGTCGTTTCGCTTCAATCGCCAAGGCCCAGCCGTGTCTGGGCATGCGAATCAAGCGTGGCGAGCTGTCCCCGGTCGATGCCGATGGCCCCGTATCGGCCCACCAGCCCGTTCATCGCCATGCCGTCTGCATCCATCTGCCGGATGGCCTGGTTGATCGCACCTGCCAGCGGCACATCTGCCGGTGGATCAACCGGACAGACCAGCCCCGCCATGAACAGCGCATCAATCGTGTTGAGCAGATCGGCAGGTTCAAGGCCTTCCACGCGGGAGAGAGGAGCGGGGCCGGAATCGAGCAGCGCCATGATCGCGCGAGCGGCCTCATTGTCAAACCGGATGGTGCCTGCCGCTGTGCGCGTTTCGTACGTTGCAGTGTCCGAAGCGCCCGGTGCGGCCCACCAGCCTTCCATCCGCGCCACGTCCCGCCCTGCGTTGCCAAGCCGGCTGGGCAGACCTTTGACGTAGATATCGGTGCGGAACCAGTTGTGCGTCATCACATCCATGGCGGTTTCGCGCGCGCCAATCTCCGCAATGGAGTCGAGCGCCGCACGCCAGGCCTTCTGGAGCGCGAAGTCGGGGCGCAGCCGCCACGGCCGCGCTTCTCCAGCCAGATGCAGATCGCGCGCGGCGCAGGCCGCAATCGCCTCGTCCGCCCAGAGCGGCTGCCAATGCTCGTTGAGATATTCATGCGCGAAATAGTCACGCGACAATTTGGGAACGAGCGGATCAAACCAGTCCCAGATGGCCTTGCCCATCGCGCCGCTTTCACGCAGCACCGCCAAGGCCGCTTCGAACCGTTCGGTGGGGCCACCTTCTCGCCCGGACGCCATCGCCCGGACAGCGCGCTGAAAGCCCGCAATCGGACTCCAGCCAGGAAAGCAATTATAGCCGATGGTCAGCACGCCGCCCGGCCGCAGCAGGTGTGCGGACAGATCGAGCAGCGTCGCGCGATTTTCCGGACTCACCCAGGCCAGAACGCCCTGACACGCAATATAGTCGGCCTGCCCGCCCTCCAGCGCCAGCGCCTCCTTGAAGGGAGCGCAGGTCAGCGTCAGGTTGGACAGTCCGACTGCGCGAGCATGGGCCTCTCCGCGTTCGATATGGCCGGGCAAGGCATCCAGACCGAAAAAACGGCCTTCAGGATGCGCCGCTGCCAGGAGTGACAGGCCCACGCCGTCGCCGCAGCCCATATCAAACAGCGCGAAGGGCGCACGGGGCCTGCGCGGTGGCTGTACCCCATGGTGGCGCAAGATCGCGTCGGTCCAAGGCGGGGTGAAGGGCTGGTGGAAGCTGCTCGGATAGAGCGAGTCCGCCACATAGCCATCCACCGTCGCAGGCCGGGTTGTCATGCCTTAGGTCCATGGCAGAGGATCAGAATTTGAACACCGCTTCGGTGATCTTCACTGTCGTTCCGTCTGCCGCGCGGATCACGGGGTCGTGCTTCCATTCAAAGCTGCTATATCCGATCAGCATGGCGGGGCTTTCCACCACGGGTTGATCATCCTGCCAGCGACTGGATTCTTGCACATCGATAGAGTTTGCCAAGGCGGTCATACCGCACCTCCTTCTTTCGGGAGTCTGAGGGGGGGAGTCAGGAAGAAACGCTACTGATAAACACTTCCTTCAGTGTCACTTTGATGAAGTCCTTCTGACCTTCGCCGGCCTTTCGGCCACCTGCGACATCATCCAGAAGCTCTTCGGTCAGTTCCACGGCACCTTTCGGGCCGGTTTCTGCTCTTTCGGTTTCGGACATGGCGCACCACTCCTTTTCAGTTCAAATCTTGAGCGCCTGACTTGTCTTCGGGCGCTTTGCTGTTTGACGCTCCACGATGACCATATGCGCTTCGGGTTCGGCGTCCATGGGTCACTCATGTCCCGTCTCGTTGTTGACGGGTTGGGCAATCTGCCGGGGCCAGAGCCCGGTCACGATGTTACGACAATATCCGTGAATTCGGTCTTGAAATAACCCTGTTCGGCACTGCTCATCTTGCGAGGCGCAGCGCCACCGGATGTCTTGCCAAGATCGTCCTCGGTCAGTTCAACCGCACCCTTTTCGGTCGACGATTCAGCTTTCTGTTCGGACATGGTGTAACACTCCGTCCCGGTTCAGAATTTGAACACGTTGGTCTGTTTGATCGCGGTTGTTGGCGCCTTGATGATGGATTCGCCATCAATGCCGTCAAACTTGATATAAGAGGCCCCACCGCTCGCCTGATCCAGCGCTTCTTCGGTGAGTTCGACGCTGCCCTTGTCGGTCTGGTCCTGCTTTTTCTCGGTCATATCACTGCTCCTGATCGGTTGGGGGACTCAGCGGCGCTTGAGCCGCTCGACTTCGAGATCATCCAGATCGTCATCATTGCCACGGACGCCGCCTGCGGCCTTGTCGAGCTGGGCTTCCGCCAGTTCGACCGGCTTTTCATCACGGATCGGGTTTTCCCGTTCGGTCATCGCAAATCTCCATTGGGCGGAGCAGGATTGATGCCATCACGGCAAGCCTGCCCGGCCGAAACTGGTGCGACCCGATTCGGTAGATGCTTAAGATGCACCGGATCGCCTGTTCTGCATAGGTCGATTCGGCGCGGAACTTGTGCGGTCCGTCACATTTTCGAGAAAATGATCAGCCCTGCGTCATGCCCGGCAGCGAAAGCGCGTTTTCAGCCGGGGCCGATTCCAGATCGACATCAAAAGTCTCAAGAAAGCGGCTGACCATCATGTAAAAGCCGATGCTGATCACCAGCTCCTGCATCTCCTGCACGGACAGCAGGGCGGCGAGCGGGGCATAGGTCGCGTCTGACGCCCGGACATTGTGAACGACATCGTCGGTAAACGCCATCACCATGCGGTGCAGGGGATCGAACGCCTGAGCCTCTGGCCCTTCACCGATGGCCGCAATCAGCGCGTCTGCCATGCCCAACTTACGGCAGATTTCCTCATGCTGCTGCACCTCATAGCGCGCGCCGGACAAGATGCCGACGCGCACGATGGCGATTTCGCGCAACACCGGGTCCAGCCTGGTCCGGCCGAGCAGATGATTTCCGAACCGGGCAAAGCCCGTCACCATGTCTCCGGCATGGCCCATCATGCGAAACACGTTGAGCGGAGGCAGCTTGGCCAGCGTTTCGGCGGCTCCGGGCGTTAGGTCTGCCGGATCGGGATAGGGGATGCGGGCCATGGGGCGTCTCCATGAAAGGGAAAAACAGGGGCGCACCCTCGCCAAAGCGCGCGCGATGCGCAATAGCGGCCTGCATGTGTGTGGTGGCATTGGCATGGCGGGCGCATCCCCATTGGCCGCTGATTCTGGCCGGGAATCGCGACGAATTTCACGCGCGCGCGGCAACCCCGCTGGCGCGCTGGCCAACGCCCCCCGGATGGAGCGAACCGGGCCTGATCGGCGGGCAGGACTTGCAATCGGGTGGCATGTGGCTGGGCGTGTCCGAAGCGGGGCGCTTTGCGGTTGTGACCAACCTGACCGGCTTCGGCGCGCCAGAACCGGCACTCAGATCGCGCGGGGCGCTGGTGCGCGACTGGCTGGAAGCGGGCCTGCTCGACGCGGACGGGTTGATGGATTTCAATCCCTTCAACCTGTTTGTGGCCACGCCGGAAGGTGCCCACCTTCTTTCCAACCGGCCCGGCCCGGCTATGCGGGCGCTTGAGCCGGGGCTGCACACACTCTCCAACGCGCAGCCGGGCGTCCCCTGGCCGCGCAAGGACCGGCTGGAGCGCGACATGCAGGCCTGGCTCGATCGCGACGATGGCGCGATGGACAGTTTGTTCGATCTGCTCAAGGCGGAAGACTGGCCCGACGGCACGCTTGAACACCGCCCGGAAGACGACCGCCTGCCGTCACCCGTCTTCATCCGCGATACCGTTTACGGCACACGGTGCAGTACCGTGATCGCCATCGATGCGAAGGGCCGGGGCCAGGCAATGGAACGGCGCTTTGACTCAGCCGGATACGCCTGCGGAGAAAGCATGGTGCCGTTCGCTTGGCCGATGCCGTGACAGGATTGGTGCGGGCGGGGGGACTTGAACCCCCAAGGGCATAAGCCCGACGGATTTTAAGTCCGTTGCGTCTACCGGTTTCGCCACGCCCGCGTGAGGGCTGGCTATAGGCAGACGGCCTGCATCCGCCAAGCCCCGCTAGACGTTCAGCCGGTCTCGCATTTCCTTGCCGGGCTTGAAATGAGGTACGCGCTTGGCCTCAACGGGCACGGAGTCCCCGGTGCGCGGGTTACGCCCGGTGCGTCCATCGCGCGCGCGCGTTGAAAAGGCCCCAAAGCCCCGCAACTCGACGCGACCACCCTCAGCCAGTCGGCTGACAATGATATCGAAGAAAGAATCGACGATAGTTTCTACTTCACGCAATGTGAGCCCGGGATTCTCTTGGACCAGTGCACTCACCAACTCGGATCGGATCATATCCACCCCTGTTGCGGCACGATCTACAATCCGGTCTCCCCCATGAAGCCCGGACAGGAAGTTACAAGCCAACAAACGCCTGTAATAGCCCCCCGGCCGTGTCGCATCTAACCAATCCGCCAAATCCTGACCTTTTGCAACAAAAAATCGCCGGTGTTTCCACCGGCGATTCCTTGCTTGGTACAGTTGCCAATCAGTTCAATGACTTGGCAATCAATTCTTGGTGTCACGCGCCTTGAGGGCTTCACCCAGAATGTCACCCAGCGACGCGCCGGAATCCGACGAGCCGTACTGCGCAACCGCCTGCTTTTCTTCGGCCAGCTGAAGCGCCTTGATCGAGAAGTTCGGCTTCTTGGAGCGGTCGAAGCCGATCACGAGAGCGTCGAACTTCTGGCCAACCTGGAAGCGATCCGGACGCTGCTCGTCGCGGTCACGGCCCAGATCAGAGCGCTTGATGAAGCCAACGGCACCATCATCACCAGCCTGAACTTCAAGCCCGCCATCGACAATCGCCAGAACGGTGACCGTAACAGTGGAGTTCTTGTTGAGGCCACCGCCGCTGCTGGTGCCGCCAACAGCCGGAGCACCCTTTTCAAGCTGCTTGATGCCGAGCGAGATGCGTTCCTTCTCGACATCGATGTCGAGCACGATCGCCTTCACGGTTTCGCCCTTATGGTGCATCGCCAGCGCTTCTTCACCGGTCACGCCCCATGCGATGTCAGACATGTGGACCATGCCATCCACGTCGCCGTCAAGGCCGACGAACAGACCGAATTCGGTCGCGTTCTTGACTTCGCCTTCAACCACGGAGCCAATCGGATGGTTGGCGGCAAAGCCTTCCCAAGGATTGGTGGCCGCCTGCTTGAGGCCCAGCGAAATGCGACGCTTGTCGGTATCGACTTCGAGCACGACCACATCGACTTCCTGCGAAGTGGACACGATCTTGCCGGGATGGACGTTCTTCTTGGTCCAGGACATTTCGGACACGTGGACAAGGCCTTCGATGCCCGCTTCCAGTTCCACGAACGCACCATATTCGGTGATGTTGGTAACGCGACCGGTGAGCTTCGCACCCGTCGGGTAACGATCCACTGCGGTTTCCCACGGATCGCTTTCGAGCTGCTTCATGCCCAGCGAGATGCGCTGCGTGTCGCGGTTGATGCGGATGATCTGCACCTTGACGGTATCACCAATGTTGATGATTTCGCTCGGGTGGCCCACGCGCTTGTAGCTGATGTCGGTGACGTGCAGCAGGCCATCGATGCCGCCCAGATCAACGAACGCACCATAATCGGTGATGTTCTTCACAACGCCGTCAATCACCTGACCTTCGGCCAGCGTGGAGATCAGGCCGGTGCGCGCTTCGGCACGGCTTTCTTCGAGGATCGCGCGACGCGAGACCACGATGTTGCCACGGCGACGGTCCATCTTGAGGATGTGGAAGGGCTGCGGAATGTCCATCAGCGGGGTCACGTCACGCACCGGGCGGATGTCGACCTGCGAGCCGGGCAGGAAGGCCACGGCACCGTTCAGATCGACGGTGAAGCCACCCTTCACGCGGCCGAAGATCACACCTTCAACGCGGCTGGACTGGGAGAATTCGGCTTCCAGCACATCCCAGGCGGCTTCGCGGCGAGCGCGGTCGCGGCTGAGGACGGCATCGCCCGAAGCATTTTCGATACGGTCGACGAAAACGTCGACTTCGTCACCGACCTTGAGTTCAGCCTTCTGGCCAGGAGCGGCAAATTCGCGCAGCGGCACGCGGCCTTCGCTCTTGAGGCCCACATCGATGACGGCGAGATCATTCTCGATCGCGGTCACGATGCCTTTGACGACACGGCCTTCGAAATTCTGGTCTGCACCGCCGAACGATTCGTCGAGCAGCGCGGAAAATTCATCGCGGGTTGGAAAAGCCTGAGAGGCCATAGGTTGGAGTTCCTGTCTATACTGTTTTCCGGCCAAGCGGTTGGCTCCGCTGGTCTTGTGGCCAGACTGCCGCAGACACACCATATGGCTGCGGCATCCGCAAAACGGCTGATCGAATGAAGGCCCATATTGCAAAGCAAAAACGGCGCGGTGAGCAATGCCCTCCGCGCCCGACCGGACTGTTACCGGCGGCTTTTCTGTGCCTCCACAAGCGCAATCGCCTGTTGGACGGCATCGCCTATACCCAAATTTGTCGTATCAAGCAAGTCTGCGTCCTCAGCGCGCCTGAGCGGAGCCGCAGCGCGACCTGAATCGCGTTCATCGCGCGCCTTGATGTCGGCCAGCACAGTTTCATAGCTTTCCGGCACGTCCTTGGTCCGGCGCGCGGCGCGGACTTCAGGAGTGGCGGTCACGAACAATTTGGCATCGGCATCGGGCGCGATCACCGTGCCAATATCGCGCCCGTCCAGCACTGCCCCGCCGGGCTGGAGCGCAAAGGCCCGTTGCCGCTCAAACAGCGCCTGCCGCACCGCCGGATGTGCCGACGCCTGAGAGGCCGCGCGAAGCCTCCTCCTCGCGCAACGCCGGATCGTCGAGCAGAGCATCCGGAAATCCGCACGCCGCCAGCGCATCATCCGCATCCGCCGGATCGCCGCCAGCCCGCACCGTCGCGACTCCCACCGCGCGGTAAAGCAACCCGGTATCGAGATAGGGCAAGCGGTAATGAGCGGAGAGTGCGCGGGCGATGGTGCCTTTGCCCGAGGCGGCCGGTCCGTCGACGGCGATGATCACCCCGCCAGCCCCGCCAGCATCGCTTCGAACCCCGGAAAGCTCGTCGCCACCGGTTCCATCGAATCGATGGTCACACCCTCCCGGCTCGCCAGCCCGGCCACGGCGAAGCTCATCGCGATGCGGTGATCGAGGTGCGTTTCGATCACACCGCCGCCCTTCAGCGGTTCGCCGCCGCTGCCATGGATGGTGAGGCCATCTTCCATTTCTTCCACCACCGCGCCGATTCGCCGCAGACCTTCGGCCATCACGGCGATGCGATCTGATTCCTTCACGCGCAATTCTTCCAGCCCCCGGAACACGCTCGTCCCGCTCGCCAGCGCGGCGGCGATGAACAGCACAGGGAATTCATCGACCATGCTCGGCACGATGGCGGGATCGGTCTCCACGCCGGTCAGCACAGAGGCGCGAACGTGCAGGTCGGCCACTGGCTCGCCGCCCACTTGGCGGGAATTCTCAAAGGAGATGTCCGCGCCCATGTCCTTCAGCACACGATAAATGCCGTCGCGCGTGGGGTTGAGGCCGACATTCATCACGCGCACCTCTGATCCCGGCACGATGAGCGCGGCAACCACCGCGAAGGCGGCAGAAGAGGGATCACCCGGCACCACGATCTGCTGCGGCTTGAGCTCCGCCTCGCCATGGATGGAGATGATCCGGGTGCCATCGGCTTCGGTGTCCACGTCCAGCCTCGCGCCAAAACCGCGCAGCATCCGTTCACTGTGATCGCGGGTCGGCACTGGCTCGACCACGCGGGTGATGCCCGGCGTGTTGAGCCCGGCCAGCAGGATCGCGCTCTTGACCTGGGCCGAGGCCACGGGGAGCCGGTATTCGATAGGAACCGCCGGACAGGCTCCACGCACCATCAGCGGCAATCGCCCGCCGGGAGACGTGGTGAAGTCCGCCCCCATCTGCCCTAGCGGCTCGGTGACGCGGCCCATCGGTCGTTTGGAAAGCGAGGCGTCTCCGGTGAAGGTGGCTGTGATGCCGTGGCTCGCCACCAGCCCCATCAGCAGCCGGGTGGACGTGCCCGAATTGCCCATGTCGAGCGCGGCTTCGGGCTGGAGCAGCCCGCCCACGCCGACGCCATGGACCGTCCAGATGCCATCCTCATGCCGGGTCATCTCCGCCCCCATCGCACGCATGGCGGCAGCGGTGGCGAGCACATCTTCGCCCTCCAGCAGCCCTTCGATGCGACTTTCGCCCACCGCCAGCGCAGACAGCATCAGCGCGCGGTGCGAAATGGATTTGTCACCGGGCACGGTCACGGAACCGCACAAAGGGCCGAGATTGCGGAAGGTTCGGGGTTCGCTCATGATGCCGCGTCTTTGACAGCGGCGTTCCACTATGGCAAGGCGCGCGCCGATCCAGCCGGGGGCGTGCCTCCGGCGCTGTTGATTCTTGCGATCCGCACTGTTCGAAAGGCACAATGACCATGGCGAAAGCCGAATGGGGAACCAAGCGCACTTGCCCGAAATGCGGCAACCGCTTTTATGACCTGACCAAGGACGAACCCGTCACCTGCATTTCGTGCAGCTATGCCTGGTTTCCGGAGCCCGTGCTCAAGTCCAAACAGCCGCTTCCCTTTGAAGATGGCGCCGCCAAACCCGATGCAGCACCCGATTCGGATCTGGGTGATGATCTGCTGGATGTGGATGTCGAAGGTGAAGTCTCTCCTGACGATGAAGTCGATCTGGGCGGAGACGATGATCTGGGCGTCGATACCGGCGAAAAGACAGAGGATAACTGATCCCGAAATTAGGGATTGATCCTTGGGAGCGGCTGCACTAATGGCCCTCCCACCGATGGGGCCTTAGCTCAGCTGGGAGAGCGCTACAATGGCATTGTAGAGGTCAGCGGTTCGATCCCGCTAGGCTCCACCATTTTTTCTACAAAGCACTGAAATGAAACGATTTTCCCCGAAGGGGAGAAATCTGCCCCCACACTGTCCGGGCGGTGCGGCTCAAATTTCGCGTGCGTCAACGCCGGTGGAATTGAGAAACAGCAACCCGTTGCGATAGCGCACAACCGCGTCCGGCCCCTCCAGCTTGGGGGCCAAACGCCTGAGCATCGCCCCACGCACTGCTATCGGCGAAGGCCAATCCCCGCTACGTCCACCTCGATGACGCGCATTTTCTGGAGGCCGCCGAGGTCATTGGTGCATTGATTGAGCGCGCCATGTTGACGGGCTCGCATGCTTTCAATTTTCCACATCCTATGCAATATGATATCTCATAGGATATGCACAAAGTCGTTCTCGATACCGATATCATCGTGACGGCGCTGCGCAGTGCGACCGGTGGCAGCAATGCTGTTTTGCGTGAAGCCGCCCACGGACGGATCACGCCTCTGGTCACGCCAGCGCTGTTTCTTGAATATGAGGCGGTGCTGAAACGGCCCGAGCAGCGACTTGTGGACAGCCTTGGTCTGCACGACATTGATCGCCTTCTGTCTGCCTTGGCAGCAGCCTGCGAGGCGGTCGAGGTCAGCTTCCAGTGGCGACCGCAATTGTCGGACGCCAATGACGAGATGGTTCTGGAAACAGCGGTCAATGGTCAGGCCGATGCGCTCATCACGCACAATGTGCGTGATTTTGTGAAGGGCGCGGAACGGTTCGGGTTACGCGTGTTGCGGCCCGGCGAGTTTTTGAAGGAGTTACGGTCATGAGCAAAGCATCCTACCCGCTCAAACTGCCAGCCTCGGTCAAGGCTGCCGCAGCGCGCCTTGCCAAGGAAGATGGCGTGTCGCTCAACCAATGGATTTCTGTCGCGATTGCGCAAAAGATCGGCGTGGTTGAGACGGCGGCGGACTTTCTGAAGCTACGGACTGGGAAGGCCAAGGCTGCTGATATGTTGCCGTTTCTGGATAAGGCCAAGCGAGAAGTGCCGCCGGTTGGGGATGAGGTTTGATTGACTGGGTTTGCGGACCATCCAGAACGTCAGATTTGAGTTCAGAGATGGACAAAGCTGCCGTCACCGCGACAAAATTGAGACAACGCAGACCGCTTCTTCGATGCCCCAAAGTCCTCCACCATTTTCGGCAACCGCAACTTTTGCATTGCTGACTTGGCGCTGGTTCGCTTCTCCGCGAAGCTGTGTCACCAGCTCAAATATCTGAGCCAGTCCGGTCGCTCCGATAGGATGGCCCTTGCTTTCAAGGCCGCCAGACGGGTTGACCGGTGTTCGGCCGCCAAGTGCGGTATGCCCGTGCAGAGCGGCAAGTCCGCCTTCGCCGCGTGGGGCAAGACCGAGGTTCTCGACCTGGATGACCTCGCCCACGGCCGTTGCATCGTGAACTTCGGCCAGATCGATGTCTTCGGGGCCGAGCGAGGCGGCTTCGAATGCCTTGAGCGCAGTGACCCGGCCAATGTGCCGTTCAAGATCGTCTGGATGGCGGTCCACAGAGGTGCCCAGGATGCAGGCGCGCAGTTCGACCGCACGAGCCGTCGCGCCCAGCCGACGTAATCCGGCTTCGGTGCACAGCACGGCAGCTGCTGCCCCGTCGCTGACCGGGGCGCACATCGGCAAGGTCAGCGGCCAGACGATAGACCGGTCTGCCATGATCTCCTCGACCGAATAGGCGCGGCGATATTGGGCGCGTTCGTTGTGGACCGAGTGGGCATGGTTCTTGGCGGCAACGGCAGCGAACTGTTCTTGCGTCGAGCCGTAGAGCCGCATGTGCTGGCGCGCGAAGGCGGCGTAGATGTCCATGAACACGCTGCGTCGCTCTGCCGGAGGAGGCAGCGCGGCATCGTCCATTCCGCCAAGCGCGAGCAGCGCCTCGCGGCTTTGATCCACCACGGCCACGTCCCAACCAGCATCGAAAATGCCGAGCGATCGGGCGCGATCTGGATGCGAGAGCTTTTCCGCGCCAACCACCAAAACGATATCGGCTGCACCTGACTTCAGATAGTTCGCGGCTTCATACAGCGCGGTCGATGCGCTGGCACAGGCATTCTCGACATTGATGATCGGGATCCCGGCGAAACCGAGTGGGCGCAGCGCGGCTTGCCCCCTGATCATGTGCTGGCCTTCCAGCGACCCCTGGCTGGTATTGGCAAACCATGCAGCCTCGATTTGCGAGGCATCGCAATTCGCATCCGCCAGCGCCTCGCCCACCGCCCGGCGCGTCAAGTCCTTGACCGAACGCGCCAAGTCGATCCCGAACGCCGTCATGCCGACGCCGGCGACATAAACGGCCTTGGAAGACATATGCTACAGGATCTGGTCTAGCGCGTAGAACGGAGACCAGAGGTCTTCGATTGGCGTACGGTCGTGCACCAGCTTCTGCAAATCGAAGCCCGAAAACACTGGATCGTTAGGCTTGCGGCCACCGCGGTGTGCGCGGTTGTTGTCGCTGGCAGGTACGCCTTCACCCATAACCGAGCGCATGTCCTTGGTCCGCAGCAGCCGGTCCATGTCGCCCGTGATGGTACGACACAGGATGCGCCATTCGCCGCCCCGCTTTTCGAAGATGTCGAGGTAACGGCCCTGATGCCAGTAGTCGAGAAAGTCCCCGTCCGGCTTTTTCAGGCGGTGGATCACAGACCATTGGCTTTCGCAGAAGGCGCGGTCGCCCTTGAGATCGATGATCGTGTTGGTGATGGCGTGAATGCTGGCTTCGGCCTGTTTGAGGATCGGGATCACATAATCGCCAAACTCTTGACCGTTCCCGCCGAAAAAGCCGTGATCGTCATAGCCGTCTTCCCAGTAGCAGTCTTTGAAGGCCTGCTGATCGCAGCGGTCTGCGCCGCGACAGTAGCGGTGAATCACGTCGCGGATGGCCTCCTTGTCACGCAGGGTCGTGAGTTCGCTCTCCAGAGCGTCGAGACGGGCCGTCAGACTGTCGGTCATAGGTTATCCTCCTGTTTGGCTGCGAACACTCTGTTGCGCAGCACGCCAATTCCTTCGATTTCAAGTTCGATCACATCGCCGTCGGCGAGCAGCTTGCCGGCTTCCAGCCCACATCCCCCGCCCACGGTTCCTGATCCGAGGATTTCACCGGCGTGAAGGGTTTCAGACGTGCTGATGAACGCAATCAGATCCTCGAACTTGACGTTCATCGTGCTGCTGTTGCCAGCCGAGCGGACGTCGCCATTGACACGAACGGTCATTGCCGCGCTGTCGGGATAGAATTCGTCGATGGTCACGATCCACGGCCCCATCGCATTGGCACCATCGAAGTCCTTCGACTTTGACGGACCAAGCCCGCTTTCCATTTCCATGGCCTGTGTGTCGCGCGCGCTGAAATCGTTGAAGATCATGAAGCCGAAAATGTGCGCGCGCGCATCGTCGCGGGGAATGTCACGGCCGGTCTTGCCGATCACGCAGCCCATTTCGAGCTCGTAATCCATCATCTTCGAATAGGCCGGCCAATGCACATCGGTGTCAGGCCCGACCACGGCCATGCGGTTGGCCTTGTAATAGATTGGCCGGACCTTGAAGATTTCGTGCATTTTGCGCGAGCGTTCCGAAGGCTGGGTCTGGCCGGACAGGCGCATGGCCGCCTGTGTGGAGCCCACCAGATGCTCCTCGAAGCACATGCAGTCCCGGATCTGTACCGGCCGGGGCAGCGGCGCATGCAGCCTTACCTCGCTTATGGGCAAAGGCTCGCCAGCATAGGTGTCGAGAGCAGCGCGGATCATCGCCAGACCATCCGCTCCGCCGTCGATCACGTTCTGCATTGAGCCAGCCACTTGCGGGTCGAAACCGGCTTGTGACAGCGCAATTGCCAAATCCACAATTGCACTGTCATCGCCCGTTACCACGCCAACCTTGGGAGAGGAGTTTTGCGGAGTGGAGTAAGTTGCCAGTTTCATGTGCTGAGCCTCAAAAGCCGTAGGATACCCGTGCCCCAAAGGTACGCGGCTCAGCCCAGATGCCACGCTGGGCATTGCCGGTGCTGTTCAGGACCTGACGACGATAGCGTTCATCGGAGAGATTGCGCCCCCAAATCCCGAACGTCCAGTTACCGTTTTTGAGATTGATCGAGGCATCCCACAGCCCAAGCGCGCCTTCGCTCGATTGCGGATCGACGACATTATTGTCGGCCTCGAAGAAGACGCTGCTACGATAGGCATAGCCGAGCCGCGTCGAGAGATCGCCCAAGCCCGTCTCAGTCTCGAAGTTGAGACCAAGCGACAAGGTGCTTTTGGGAGCGCGTTGCATGCGGTTGCCGCTGAAATCGAGCGTTGGGTTGAACACATAATTTTTGAACTGGGCGTCGAGGTAGCCGTAGCTGAAATCGAGCGACCAGTTGCTGTTGAAGACAGCCCGGCCTTCCATTTCGAAACCCTTGATCCGGCTGTTCGCGGCATTTGCAGTCAAAATAGCGGTAACGCCGGGAGCGAACTGGATCACGCGCAGCTGCTGCAGATCGCGATAGTTCATGCTGAAGACAGCAGCATTCAAGCGCAGGTGCCGATCAAGCAGAGTCGTGCGCAGGCCAGCTTCGTACGAATCGACCGATTCCGGATTGGCCACTTGCTGGGCAACGACAGGCGAAACAGCGATGAACTGGAATGCGCCCGATTTGAAGCCCGAAGTATAAGAGACATAGCCCATCACATCGTCATTGAATTTGTAGCTCAGTGATGCCGATGGGTCGAACGAGTTCCACTTGCGCGAAATGGGCGTGGTGAAGTTCGAAATGATGAAACCTGGAACCGTCGATCTGGTGTCAAAAACGACGTTCTTTCTGTCCCAGCTGTAGCGCCCGCCCAAAGTGAGCGACAGCTTTTCAACTGGCTCCCACTGAATCTGCCCGAACAGGGCGCTGGATTTTGACTCGAGATTCAGCCCGAAATCCCATGCCAGCGGGGCCGGGCTGACCAAGGCCGAAAGGAGCGAGGCGGGGCCAAAATTGATGGTCTCGGTCCGGGTGACATCTTCCTTGGAATAATAGGCGCCGAGCAGAACATTGAGAGTGTCAGTCTTGTAGTTCACTCGCAATTCCTGCGAGAATTGTTTGCCATCCTCGTCAGCCAGATAGACCTGGAAGGGGAGCGTGGTTCCATCGAGATCGTCGAGTTCGTTGAGCTTGAGTTTGCGCAGAGCCGTGATCGACGTCAGCTCGAATGCTCCAAACGGGACGTTGAGTTGGGCTGAGCCCCCATAGGTCTTCTTGACGATACCCTGACCCAGCGTGTCCATCGACAAATGATAAGGGTCAGCAGGTTCGGCTGGAGTGACAAAGCCAGGTGTCACGGGACCGGGATTATCGGCCGCTCCACCCAATTGGTTTGGAGCGAGGACCAGTGGCGGCCCATCGATATGGGAATAATCAGCTGACAGACGCAGTGTGGCGTCACCCAGGTTGAACATCAGCTTGCCCCGGCCCGACCATGCGTCTTCACTGCCGCCCCGGATCTTGGCGATGCTGACCGGCTGGTAGCCCTTGCGATAGCGCCGCGCCACCGAAAGCGATCCGCGAACATTCTCGCCAGCAAGTGGTCCGCTGACTGATGCGCCCAGCGAATAGAGCATGTCGCCGCCAATGTCGCTGGTGCCAAGCTCGCCCGAAAGCTTGCCCGTGAGGGTCGATGAAGGATCGCGGGTCACGACCGAAATGGCCCCGCCGATGGTGTTGCGACCATAAAGCGAGCCCTGCGGGCCGCGCAGCAGTTCAACCCGCTCGACCTCCATCAAATCCATGTCCATGGCACCGAAGCGCCCAAGGTAGACGCCATCGACGAAAATGCCGACGGACGAGTCGCTTCCCGCATCATAAGAGCGCGTGCCAACACCGCGGATATAGATTTGCGGCTTTGAGCGGTCGGCCGCTTCAAAGAAGACGTTGCCGCTCAGTCGGGCAACGTCGTTGAGTTCGGAATAGCCAGCGCTTTCCAGGTTCTCGCCCGAAATCGCGGAGATGGACATTGGCACGTCCTGCAGCGATTCCGACTGCTTGCGCGCCGTTACGACGATCTCAGCGATGCCGCCCTGATCCGATTCGGTGGACGGTGCTTCGGCCTGTGTCTGCGCCCATGCAGGTTGCGCGGCAAACAAGGCTGCAACGGCGCACGAAGTTAACCAGCCTGCAAGCCGGAAGACATTTTTGCTTTCAGATGTCGACATTCTACCCTCCCTCAAGATTCGCGTATTGAACGACTCATTCTTATGTGGTACGAAACTGGGTACATTAGTACCAATGAGAGGTCAAGCCATGCCGAGCGAAGCACTGTCAGCCTATAACGACGAGGTTCGCCGGACCCGGCGTGGCTTGCTCAACAGCGACTATGATCCGGCAGAGATGCGCAAGATGCTCATCGCGCTCGACACGGTTGGCCCCGGACCTGATAACCGGCAATTGGGCGAAGCCACGCTTGAGCTTCGGCGCAAGGAAGGGTCTGCCTTGCTTGTCTATGTCAGTGGTGGCGGCTTCTGTTTTCCGGGCGGCGATGCCAACCGCGCCTTGCTCGACAGGGTCAGCGAAGCAATCGATGCGCGCGGCGCCATGCTGCAACACCGCCTTGCGCCAGAGCATCCCTATCCCGCCGCGCATGAAGATGTCGCCGGGGCGCTTCGGCACATCCTTGGTGAGGAGACCGGACCGGTTTTTGTGATGTGCGATTCATCTGCCGGTGCCCTCGTCCTGTGCGCTTGTGCACAGATGAAGCGCGAAGGCCTCCGGCTTCCCGACAAGCTGGTGTGCCTGTCCGTCCTCACCGACCTGGCGATGACTGGACGTTCGAATGTGAGCAATGCCGATGCTGATCCGATGTTCGGGCCGCAGGCGGCGATGCACAAAATATTTCACTATCTGCAGGGAGCCAATCCGGCCCAGGCTTCAGTTTCCCCGTTCTGGGATGAGGCCATCGTGCTGCCAGATACGCTTTTCATTGCGGGCAGCACCGAAGTCATGCTCGATGACACATTACGCTATGCCAAAAAGACTGAGCGAGCTGGAACCAACGCAAAAATCTCGGTCTTTGAAGAAGCCCCGCACGTTTTCCCACTGCTGGAAGGCATTCCAGAGGCAGACGAAGCCATAGGAGAGATTGCCGCCTTTTTACGAAACAGCTGATGCCGTCTCCTCGTCCGCGTCGCGGAACAGGCCGGTCGTCAAGATACGGAAAAATTCGTCAAACGCCTGGCTGAACTCGACACCCGTCTGTTCGAGCATTGCCGGTTCGTTGATCCTGTTGACCGCAGCCAGGAATATCTCCGCGACAAGCGCCGAGTGGAACGGCTTGAACCGACCGCGACTAATCCCGTCTTCGATAATTTCCATCAGCACGTTGGTTCGCTGGGCTTGGTGCGCTTCGAGCAGTGTCAGAGCCGGGCGATAGCTTTGCAAATCAGCCAGAAACTGCCGGCTGGCTGCACGGGTTTCGATCACGCCGGGTTCGAGATAGGCCATCATCCGCTGCTCGGGGTCGTCGTGCTTGAGCGCACCCTGCCAGCCCTTGTGCCGAATGCGGTCGAGCCAGGATTCGATCACAAGAACGAACAGCTCCTGCTTGCTTGGAGCAATTTCATAGAGCGTGCGCTTGGAGCACTTAAGCCGGGCAGCGATTTCATCGACGGTAATCGTCCGGAAGCCGCTGGCGAAGAACAGCGCCTCCAGATCTGCAAGCAGTTCCTTCTGTCGGTCAGAGCCCGCCGGAAGTTTATGGTTACGCGCTAGTGCCATTGGAAATGTAGCCATCAGAAGTGTGTTGATCGGGGATAACCATTGGGTCGCCGTCTGCCAACCACTAGCTTCCAACTTTACAGGTACGGTTGTACCCTATATCGTACCATAAAACCTCAGACCGAAGAGAGACTATATGGGCGACGTTCCCAACAGACCTACATCAAGCCGGCTGCTGCTGGCGTCGCTACGGTGCCATGCCCGCAGACCAGCCATCACAATTGGGGAGCAAAGCTGGACCTACCACGAGATCGACGAAATGTCCGATCGTCTTGCCGGGTTCCTCGCGGGACAAGGCGTCGGTCCGGGAACTGCGGTGGCGGTGCATTTGCGCAACGGCTGCGAATATGTCGTCGCCGAATTTGCAATCCTGAAACTCGCAGCGATCCGAGTCCCTCTCAACGAACTCATGGGTGTACCCGAACTCACCTATTGCCTCGAACACAGCGGAGCGAAGGTGCTGATCACACATGGCGACTTGCCCAAGGCAGATCGTGCGCAGACCGGACTGGTTGAAATCATTGTCGCAGGGAAATCCTCCAAACCGCTGGTGGAAAGGCAGGTGAACTGGTCCGATGCGATGGCCGTCCAGCCACCATTCGAGACGATAGAGGCTGGCGCCGATGACACGGCGATCATCGCTTATACGGGCGGCACCACTGGGCGCCCTAAGGGCGTCCGCCACACCTATGGCCGCATGGCCTGGAACCTGTTTTCACACATCAACTGCCTCGACATCCGCGCCGAAGAAGTGATGTTGCTGACAACCCCGCTGCCGCATTCGTCCGGCTATCACATGGTCGCGGGCTTTCTGCAGGGAGCCCATGTCGTCATCGAGCCCAAGTTCGATCCCGACCGGTTCTTCGCGCTTTGCCGGGAACTGGGTGTGACCTGGACGATGATGGTCCCGACGATGCTGTACCGCCTGCTCGACCACCCGTCAGCGGGCAGCGGTGACCACAGGGCTTTGGCAACAATTGTTTATGGTGCTGCGCCGATCAATCGCGCCCGGCTTGAAGAGGGACTCCGCAAATTCGGAAAAGTGTTCCTCCAGATATACGGTCAAACCGAATGCCCCAATTTGATCACGACACTCAGCAAGGATGACCACACCAATCCTGACCTGTTGACCTCATGTGGACAGGCGGTCCCGCTGGTTGAGCTGCGTGTGTTGCCCGACGAGTCCGGAGCAGGAGAGGTCGAGGTCAGATCACCCTACCTCCTTACCGAATACTATCGAGATCCGGTCGTCACGAACGAAGCCATACAAGACGGATGGCTCAAGACCGGCGACCTTGCCCGCCTGAAAAATGGCTATCTGTTCCTCGTTGATCGTGCCAAGGACATGATCATCAGCGGTGGAATGAACGTCTACTCGACCGAGGTTGAGGGCGTGCTGCGAGAACATCATGGCGTGAGAGAGGCGGCGGTCGTGGGCATACCCCATCCTGATTGGGGCGAAGCCGTCACTGCTGTTGTCATTGCCGACGACGACTCCGACCCAGAGGAAATCCGTCAGTTCGCCAAGGCTCGCCTGTCTGCCTATAAAGTCCCGAAGAGCGTCCATATCATCGCTGAAATGCCGCTCACCCAATATGGCAAGATCGACAAGCGGCGCGTCCGCACGATGATGGTCGAGGCGCTGGGCGCTGACCAGCAATGAGCGCGTCCGCCAAGCGCGGAGTCAGCTGAGCGCTGGCTATCCTGTTTCTGGTGAACCTGCTCGCTGCGATTGATCGAACGGCGCTCGCAGCGGGTTGCTCCCCAGTTTGCTTCATGAACGAACGGCAGGTTTCAGGGGACGGGTTAATGGCCGGGAACGTCCGATATGTTAGCGAAGTTCGCCATATTCCTGTATCGGCCGCTCAAAGTAGGGGCTGTTGAACCAAGCATCGTCGCAAATAACGATAACAAAACCTAGGCCACTACTGCCTTATTCGTGGCGCAGGGCGTCGATCGGGTTGAGCGAGGCCGCGCGGCGGGCGGGGAAATAGCCGAAGACGATGCCGATGGCGGCGGAGAAGAGGAACGCCAGCAGGTTGATCTGCACGTCAAAGCCGAAGGGAATGCCCATCAGCGGTGAAAGCGCGAAGGTTGCGACCAGCGCAAGCAGCAGCCCGATGACGCCGCCCAGGCAGGAGAGGGCGGCTGCTTCCACCAGAAACTGCATCAGCACTTCGCGCTGCACCGCACCTACCGCCAGCCGGATGCCGATTTCGCGCGTCCGCTCCGTCACGCTGACCAGCATGATGTTCATGATGCCGATCCCGCCGACAATCAGGCTCACCGCCGCCACCGCGCCGAGTAAGGCCGTGAGCGTCTTGGTGGTGCCGGACAATGTGTCGGACAGTTGCTTGGAATCGAAAATGTTGAAATCATCATCGTCGCCCGAAGCAATCTTGCGGCGTTCGCGCAGCAGCGCGGTGATCGCAGCGCTGACCGCCTTGGTGTCATAGGCCGGATCGACCGCGACCTGAAACGCGCGCACGTCGCGGTTGCCGGTCAGGCGGCGCATCACGGTCTTGATCGGCATCACCACCTGATCATCCTGATCGGGACCAAATCCTGCCGCGCCGCGCGTTTCGAGCACACCGATCACCTGACAGGATATGTCCTTCAGCCGGAAGGTTTTGGCGAGCGGATCGCCCTCCTTGAACAAGTTGGTCTGCACCGTGCTGCCGATGACGCAGACCGATTTGCCGGCGCCCAATTCGACTTCATTGAAGATGCGGCCAGCACTGAGTTGCAGATGCGAGGCGGCAAAATAGTCATTGGTCGTGCCGGTGACGGTCGTCGTCCAATTCTGTGCTTCAAAAATGGCAATGGCCGATGTCGAGCTTTGCGCGGCGACCGAGAGCACGCCTGCCACCTGCTTGCGGATCGCTTCGGTATCGGCCTCGTCAAATGGTGGCGGAGATGGCCCGCCGCCCCCGCGCCCATAGCCTTGGCCGGGCCTTATCGTCAGCAAGTTGGAACCAAGGCTGGAAATCTGGCTCGAAATGGCCGCCGTTGCGCCGTTGCCCAGCGTCACCATGGTGACGACCGCCGCCACACCGATGATGATCCCCAGTGTGGTGAGGAATGAGCGCAGCACATGTCGCCGGATTTCGCGAAAGGCGAGGATGATGGTGGTGCCGAGCATTATGGTCACCCCTCCCCTTCAGGGGAGGGGCCGGGGGTGGGGGCGGTCAAGACACCGCTATTCTGAACATGCCCCACCCCAACCCCTCCCCTGAAGGGGATGGGCCTATTCTGCTCAACCCGTTCTACCAAGCCGTCCTTGAAGTGGATGATGGTAGAGGCGAACGCCGCCATGTCGGGCTCGTGCGTCACCATCATGATCGTGATGCCGCTGTCCTGGTTGAGGCCGCGCATCAGCGCCATGATTTCCAGCGAGCGTTCACTGTCGAGATTGCCGGTGGGTTCATCCGCCAGCAGCACTTGCGGTTGGGTCACGATGGCGCGCGCAATGGCAACGCGCTGCTGCTGCCCGCCGGAAAGTTCAGACGGCGTATGGTCTGACCAGTCGGCCAGCCCGACCCGTTCCAGCGCACCCATGGCGGTGCTGCGTCGTGCCTTGGCATCATCGCCGCGATAGATGAGGGGCAGTTCCACATTCTCCAGCGCCGTGGTACGCGAGAGCAGGTTGAAGCCCTGAAACACGAACCCCAGATAGCGGCGCCGCAGCAACGCGCGCTGATCGCGCTCCAGCGTGCCCACTTCCACGCCTTTGAAGGTGAAGCTGCCCGACGTCGCGACATCAAGGCAGCCGACGATATTCATCATCGTCGATTTGCCCGAGCCGGACGCACCCATGACTGCGATGAAATCGCCCTTGTCCACATCCAGATCGATGCCTTTGAGCGCCTGGAACGCCGTTGCCCCTTCGCCGAAAGTCTTGGTGATGCCTCGCAAGCGGATCAGGGGCTCGCTCATTCCTTGGCCGCCAAGGCTCCGGTGATGACGGTGTCGCCGGCTTTCAGACCGTCGCCTGAAACGCTCGTCAGCGTGCCGTTGCTCGCCCCCACGGTCACCAGCATCGGGGCGGGCAGGCCGTCTGCATCAAGCAGGTAGATGGTCTGCTGCGTGCCCTTGGCGATCTTGGCCTGTTTGGTGCGTGGCCGACTTTGCGGCCCCATGTTCATGCCGAACGCCGTGGCCTTCTTCGCCGTGCTCGCGGGCTTGAAGCGCAGCGCGGCATTGGGGATCAGGAGCACGCCGCGCGTTTCGCTGGTCACGATCTCGGCCGTTGCGGTCATGCCGGGGCGCAGGATCAGTTCGGGGTTCTGGACGGTCAGAACGGCGTTGTAGGAGATGACGGTTGAGCTGCTGGTGGTCGTCGCATTGGCACCGACATCGACCCGCTTGATCAGTGCAGAGAAGGTCCGCCCCGGCCAGGCATCGACAGCGAATTTCGCGCTTTGTCCCTGCTGAACCTGACCGACATCGGCCTCATCGACCTTCACTTCCAGCTCCATGGCGGAAAGATCCTCGGCGATGGTGAACAGCGTCGGCGTGTTGAACGAAGACGCCACGGTCTGCCCCGGCTCTATCTGACGTGAGAGGACAACGCCCGTCACAGGGGACCGGATCGTCGCCTTGTTGAGGTTGGTCACATCCGAATTGAGTTGCGCCTGTGCAGACGCCACGCCTGCCTGCGCGACGTTCAGCCCAGCCACGGCACGGGCCTGTTCGGCGCGGCCCGTGTCCAGCTCCGCGCCCGATGGCACTTTGCCACCCGACAGGCGGTACACCTTCTCAAGCCGTGCAAGTGTGGACCGCGTCTGCTGCACCGTCGCTTGAGCCTGGCCTACATTTGCGCGCGCGGAGGTAAGCGCAGCGCGACTCCGCGTGATCGTATCGCGCAGCCGCAGCGTATCAATCTGGGCCAGCATCTGGCCCTTGAACACCTTGTCATTCACATCGACAGCCACGGTTTCGACGAGGCCGGACAGTTCGGAACCCACCGCCACTTCATTGGTCGGCGCAAGGTTGCCCGTGGCGGAGACCTTCACCTGCAAGTCGCCGCGCGTGACAGCTTCGGTCGCATAGGTCGCCGCGCCATTCCCGCGCCCAAAAGTCCACCAGCTGGCAAGGGCGAGGACGATGACCGCAAGCCCGACCAAAGCCCATTTACGGTACTGGGCGATTGGAGAGGGCGGACTCACACCCAGAAAATCATCCAGAGCCTCGGGCAGGGGTTTATTGTCCATTATGGCCTCGTTTCTGGGGGAATATCTGCGTCGCTCCAGCCACCGCCCAGCGCCTTGTAGAGCTGGACAGCTGCCGTCGCGCGGGCGGCACGGGCGGTCGCCCGATTGTCTTCGCTCGACAGCAGGCTGCGTTCGGATTCGAGCAAAGACTGGAAATCGATCAGCCCCGCGCGGTACTGGCTTCGGGCATAGAGAACGGCGGTCCGCGCGCTGGCTTCTGCGGTGATCAGCACCGCCTCGCGCCGCTTGGCACTATCGAGAAAGACCAGCGCATTCTCCACCTCTTCGAGTGCTACCAGCACCGTCTGGCGATAAGCGGAGAGCGCGGCATCGGTGGTCGCGCGCTGCCCCTCAATCCGTGCGCGGATTTGCCCGCCCTGGAAAAGGGGCGCGGTGATCGAACTCGCGATGCCGCCCAGCAGCGATGCACCCAGTCCGCCGGGAGACAAGGCGGATGTCGATAAAGACCCTGACAGGCGCAGCGCCGGATACAGCTCTGACGTTGCCACACCGATCCGCGCGGTCTCGGTCGCCAGTCTCCGTTCGGCTGCCATCACATCGGGACGATTTTGCAGCAGGGCAGCGGGCAATCCGGCCTCGATCCCGTCCGGGGGCAGCGGGACCGCCAGCACTGATGCCAGCAAGGGTGCCACCGCGCCGGGGGCTTCGCCGATCAATATGGCAATCCGGTTGGTCGTCGAAGTCAGCCTGTTATCGAGAAGCGGGATGCTGGCCGCCGTCTGCGCGCGCAGGATACGCGATTGCTCCAGATCAAGCGCACTGACCAGACCGGCCTGTACGCGCCAATCGGCAATCTGCACGTTATCGTCCTGATATCCCAGATTGCGGCGGGCGATGGCCAGTTGCGACTGGGCGTTGCGCGCGTCGATATAGTTGAGGGCGACTTCCGCCGCGATAGAAAGGTGGACGGCATGGAGATCAGCCTCCACCGCTTCAGCCGTCGCGCGGGCGGCCTCAACGCTGCGGCGCTGCCCGCCGAACAGGTCGGCTTCCCATGAGGCATCAAGGCCTGCCTGATAAGCGTCGCCGCCGCCGCCTTCGCCGTTGATCGCCTGCGACGCACTGGCCCCGGCTGACGCACCAAGGACCGGCAGACGTCCGCCCCGGGTCGCGCGCAACGCGGCGCGTGCCGCCCGCAGGCGCGCGCTGGCGGCATCCAGATCATTGTTCGTTGTCAGCGCTGAATCGATGAGACTGGTCAGCACCGGATCGTTGAAACGGGTCCACCATTTGCGCAGATCGGTTTGGTCTTTTTGGTTCGCGTTTCCGTGCTGAAATCGGTCTGGCACCTTGAGCGAGGCAATTTCGGGCGGATGATAATTCGGACCCACCGTGCAGGCGGGGGCGAGCAACGCAAGACTGACCAAAGCGCCCATCCTGACCGATTGGTGTCTTCCGCTTCGCAACCGATAGTGTTTGGACGTCATAGTCATCTGAAACCCGCAAAGCCGGTACTTGTTCCATCGCCTTCGCGTTCATCGTCGCAGCCAATCCGTCGCGATCGGATTCGCCTGCGTGAGGCCTGCCCACTAAATGCACTACGGCCAAGGCAAAATGGTGCCTACGCTGTTTCCGCCTCGAGGTGATTGAGTCGCCCGGCACGCATCCATTTCCAGCAATAGGCGGCATTCCATTCTTGCCGAGTAAAGCAGATGGCCGCTCGTCTGGTCACGTGCAGCATTTGCAAGCACACGCACTCGTCATCCTTCTTTCTTTGCTGTTCAGAACAGCCTGAATGAAAGGCTGCTAACAAAAAACTGATTCAAGTCTGGAATGTCCGCTTTGTTCGCGTGATCAGCCAATCATTTTTGGGCAACGACCCGCAGGATATTCTCATTACGGCTAAACCAGACGTTCTTTTTGATTGATCAACACAACGCATACGAATGGCTGGGCAATCACACCTCCAAAAGCTTTTGAGCGATCCAATCCTGAAACGCGTTGAGCGCGTGGGACGGCAAACGTCCGGTCGGGCGCACGAGCCAATAGGCGTCATTGGCGATACTAAGCGCAAAGGGTTGGACGAGACGCCTGCTGGATAAATCGTTCTCAAACATGCCTACAGGAAGGAGCGCGATACCATGCCCACGCGCCGCAGCTTCTGCCATCAGAACAGAGGAGTCGAACATCGGCCCCGTCAAAGCAATATGCCCCAGCCCCGCTGCCTGGAGCCACTGCAGCCAATCCTGCCCCCGGTATGATCGCAAAAGGGTGACTCGTGCAATGTCACCCGGTTGCACAAGTTGGCGCGCCATGGCCGGGGAGCAGAGCGGGCTCATGGCGGCATCGATCAACCTCGTTGCGTCAAGTCCAGTCCACATGCCGTTGCCAAAACGGATTGCTGCATCAAGGCCTTCACCTGCAACATCGACGCGATTATTGTTCGTCAGCAAGCGCAAATCGACAAAGGGGCAGGCTTGCTCAAAGTCTTTGATACGGGGCAACAACCAACCCAGCGCAAATGTCCCGACCACGCTGATTGTCAGCGGCGCGCGCCGCTTGCCATCGCCGAATTGCGCCAGCAGGCGGGCGATGCGGTCGAACGTTTCGGTGAGCGTCGGGGCGAGTGCCAGCGCTTCGTCGGTGACGGCAAGGCCGCGCGGCGTTCTTCGGAACAGCATAACCCCCATACGCTCTTCCAAGGCCTTGATCTGGTGACTGATCGCACTCTGAGTCACGCCCAGTTCCGCTGCAGCCGCAGTGAAGGACAGATGGCGTGCCGCACTTTCGAACGCGCGCAAACCGTTCAGCGAGACTGTCAAAGTCCGGTTATCATGAGAAATTCTCAGGCTATCCAACAGAACTTGTCCTTTGCAGTTATGGACATATTGCCCCTATTCTGCAGCATATGAGCACCATTGGCCAAGGCGATCAATTCGAAAATCTCATGTACGGAGAGCTGCCCATGCACGACCGCAGAACCATCATCGCCACATTGGCTGCAACGGCATTGGCTGGATGTAGCGGCGGACGCCGCGCCACTCGCGACGAAGATTGGCGCGTGCGCCGGCTTCGCCATGTAGAGGAAACGGCGCAAGGAAGACTTGGAGTTTACGTCTTCGACACGCACTCAAACAAGGGCTTTGGGTGGCGAGAAAATGAGCGCTTCGCACATTGCAGTTCGTTCAAAATGTCACTGGTGGCGATGGTACTTTCAAAAGCCGATCGCGGCGATGCAAATCTGGCTGAAGTCCTGCGCTGGGGTTTGGGGACATGCTCTCCGTCAGCCCTGTGACCAAAGCGCATATCGAACAAGGCCTGTCCGTCGAAGAACTGGCCCGTGCCACGCTGGTGACCAGTGACAATACGGCTGCAAACGTGCTGCTGCGACGATTCGGCGGTCCGCCTGCCTTGACCGCATTCTGGCGCTCACTCGGGGATTCGGTCAGTCAGTTGGACAGGTTTGAGCCGGAGCTGAACGAAGTGCCGCTTGGGACCACGTTGGATACGACGACACCCAAGGCCATGGCCATGACGACGGCAGCACTGGTTCATGGGGATGCCCTCACTCCAGCGAGCAAGGGCAAGTTGAAAGCATGGATGACTGATGCCCAAACCGGGACGCAGCGCATCCGTGCAGGCTTCCCGGCGGATTGGCAGTCTGGAGACAAGACCGGCACTGGCACTGGTAAAACAAAACACACTTACGTCGATATCGCATTTGGCGGCCCAGCCAGGCGGGCACCATTGATCATAACAGCCTATTTCGAACCTGACCGTCTGGTTGAACCGATGGATCCGGTTTCGCTTGGCGCACTGGCCGAAGTCGGCCGAACCGCAGCACTCGATCTGACGACGGGTGATCGACAAGGCCCGGCCCAATGAGCGCCTCATGTTGCGGCGGCGGCAGACGCCCATATGCTTGCATCGGGCGGCGCCTATTTTCCGCAAGCGGTGCGCGCGCTGCGCACGCGGCAAACGCGCGATCTGTCGCTGCCGAGCGTCGCGCTGGCCGTCTGGACGACGAAGCGCGCGCGTTGCTCGACGCTCTACCGAGGCGCCCGCGTCACACCCGTGTCTTCTGGCATGGGTGCAGAGCCAACGAGATGAATTAGCGGTTGCGGCATAATGTATGGCTGGCCATATTCGCGCAGACGAAAACACAGGCGGCGAATGATGGACCTCAAATGCTACCTCTACCCAGGCTGGCAACCGCGCATTCGGCCCGCGTCCAGACGGCGGGAGTGGATGGATGCGACACCTGAATCCTTTGCTTATCGTTGCCTGCCGCTGGCGACCGCAAACGCGCATGGCTGGGAATTGCTAAGCCCATGCGGGTTCGAAGCGATGTGGAACGGCGGGGCGGCAGTCGAAGACGTGACGATCTGCGCCGATCCCGGCACTTCGCCCATGGATGCGCCAGTTTCATTGTTCGGACAAGCGACGCTGACGTTCCATGTCGCGGGGTTGTTTCGCACACCGCCGGGTTGGAATTTGTGGGTTGGGGGTTCGCCCAATGCCGCCAAGGACGGGATTGCACCTTTGGGCGGTGTCATCGAGACCGATTGGTCGCCCTACAGCTTCACGATGAACTGGCGCTTCACGCGCCCGCATCACTGGGTAAGGTTCGAGGAGAATGAGCCGGTGGCGTTCTTCATGCCTGTCCAGCGGCACGCGGTCGAAACGGTTGTGCCGCAGTTCTTGCCGATCGATGACGACCCTGAACTCAAGGCCCAGTTCGAGGCTTGGAGCGCGAGCCGTGACGCCTTTCATCTGCAGATGCGTGAAGCGCCGCCGACCTCGCCTTCGGATAAATGGCAGAAGCTCTATTATCGCGGCGTGGCTCCGGACGGCACACCCGGCACCGCCGATCATCAAAGCAAGCTGCGCGCTCCGGCCTTCGCTACCTGCCCGATGAAGAAGGCCTAGAAGCTTACCGTCACACCAATATTAAACCGCCAGTTGCCGGACAGCGTATCGCTGAACCCACGCGCAATTTCGCCCTCGATACGGAACGGGCGGCCGTTGGTCGCCACGGTCACACGTGCGCCCGCGCCGAGCGAAGCGGCGTGGATCACACCCGTCTCGACTGCCGTCGGTTGCAGGCGCTGGACGACACCGCTCGCACCGAACGCATAAGGTTCGAAGGTGGCGGTTTTGCCCAGGTCGAACCCGTAGCGCAGCTCGACGCGGGCGAACGCCGCATTGTCGCCAGACAGGCCACCGAGATCATAGCCGCTGAGCGCGCGCGGGCCCGTGATCGCCATCTGCTCGCTGCCGAAGAGGGGGCCGCCGAGCGAGGCCTGCCCCTGTGCGCGGGCCGCGACCGTCCAGCGGCCCGCAAGCGCGCTCACCGCATCGAGCGTGACCTCAACCTTGGTGAAGTCCGCCGGGGCAAGCGTGCGCGATACCGGTTCGGCGAGTGACGCATTGCGGGCATCGCGCGCACCCAATCCGGCTATACCCTGCGACAGCTCGCCCGACAGTGCATAGCTTGCCCCCGGCAGCCGGGCTGCATAACGTAAGCGAAGCCGCAAGGGACGCAGCCGGTCCTGATAGAGCAAGACGCCGAAGTCGCGCGCGATCTGGCGCTCGTCAACCAGATCAAGCCCGGCCTCAATGGTAAGGTCGCGGGCACGGCTGCGGATCAGCGGATAACTCAGTTTGAAGGCAGTGCGGACATATCGGCTCTCAGTCGCCAGCACGCCTGTGGGCACGATCGGTCGCGTCCGGGCGATCAGGCCTTCGGTTGAAAAACGCAGGCCATCGCGCCCGATGGGCACGACCACGCCAAGCGCAGCAAAGCGGCGCGGCGAGTTGCGCCCGACGAACCCGTCGAACGGCGCGCCGCCAACGATGCCATAGATCGTCTCGCCGCCGCCTAGCGCTGAACGCAACACGGGTGACAGGGTGAAGACACTGCCGCCAAGCGCGCCGCCAACGGCATTGTCGAACCCCGCATCGACGCTGAGCGCAGGACCGGCACCGGCGAGCACGAGCCGGACAGTGCCAGCCTCTCGACCCGGCTCTATCGTCGTGCGCAGCGCAATCCCCGCCGCGTCGCCTGCCAGCAGCAGAGCGCGTTCCAGCTGCGTCCGCGTCAGCCAGGGCCGATCAGTCATCCGCGCAACATGGCGCGACACCACATCCTTCACGCGGTGTGGCAAGCCAGCAACGTCCGCCCCGGCAACGCGCCCGTTTATGATGTTGATGCGGACAGCGGCCCCTGTCTTGGCAAGATTCTGTGGCGGCACAACCGCGCGAACAAGCACGTAACCCTTCGCCGCATACATCGCCTCGATCTTCGCCGCCGTTTCGAACAGCTGCGACGCTGAAATCTCGGCCCCTTCAAGCGGCGCAACCAGCGCCCGCTCCTCGCTCGCGAGCGCCGGCAAGCCGCCAATAACCGTCACCGACGCAGGGGTCAGCCAGATGCTCGCCGCTTCGGCGGGCACTACGCTGCGCAAGGGCGTGGCTTCGGGCGGCGGCACCACGGGTTCAGCCGCTCGCGGCGGTGCAACCGGCGGCGTGGTCAGCGCAGGCGAGCCCGATTGCTGCGCCAGCGCCGATGTGGTCGAAAGGAGCGCTGTGCCCAAAGCGATCATGCCGCGGCGCATCACTTCTCACCTCCCGTCGCCGCATCGCCCGGCAAGGTGAAAGCGTTCTCTGGCGCTGGCGACGTGCACGCTGTCGAAACCAGCACGCTCTTGCCGACGCTGCGGTTGGCACAGCTCGGATCCGGTGGCGGGACCGTTCGCGTCGCGATGGGTGTCGGCGTTGGTGTCGGCGTCGGTGTCGGAGTTGGTGTGGGCGTCGGCGTGGGCGTCGGCGTGGGCGTGGGCGTCGGCGTCGGCGTCGGCGTCGGCGTGGGTGTCGGCGTGGGTGTCGGTGTCGGTGTCGGAGTTGGCGTGGGTCGGCGTCGGCGTCGGCGTTGGTGTGGGCGTCGGCGTGGGTGTCGGGGTAGGCGTCGGAGTGGGTGTCGGTGTCGGTGTCGGTGTCGGTGTCGGCGTCGGAGTCGGTGTCGGCGTCGGTGTCGGCGTCGGTGTCGGTGTTGGCGTCGGCGTCGGTGTGGGTGTCGGCGTCGGTGTCGGAGTTGGTGTCGGTGTCGGCGTCGGCGTCGGTGTGCAAGTCGAGGCCCCTGCCACGCATTCGTTGACGAGGTAGCTTGCGTTCACGCCGTCAGGCACCCCAGTTGCAGAAGCAGCAGCTTGGCCGCTCTTCCCCCCAACGGTGCCGGTGATCGCGGTGGTCCCGCGTTTTCCTTCGATGGTCAGGCGATTGGTGGTAAGGTCGGATATGGTGACCGGCGCATCGCCATAATTGGTGCCGTAGGTGATCGTGAGATTGTCTAGTGCGTCATAATCGTACTGCGTCGTCAGCTCGATCGTTTCGGGCCGAACAGTCAGGTCGCCGATGTCGAGACGTCCAAGCAGCTCGATCTTCTTGTTGGGCGTGATTCCCGCCAACCCGGTCGTCAGCGGCAGGTGTGCGAAGCGCGCACTGGGCGCGGTGATCGCGCTGCCAGCAGCTTGAGTGATAATGTCGCTGCGGAATTGCAGGCTGGGACCGGCAAAGTTCGTGGTCGCGCCGGTAATCCGGGCAGCCGCGTTAAAGATAATCTGGCCCGGGATCGCCGGGGGCGGCGTGCATCCAAAGAAATCACACGGGAGCGCAGCCACAGGGAGCGCCTCGAATGCTGTCGCCATCGGCAGGTTGAGCGTGCTGCCGAACAGGACGCGATTGGCGACGATTACCAGCGGCGCGACATCCGCCGCGCCCCAATGCGCCTGGTCTGTACTGGCCGGAGGCGTGATGCCCTGTGCCGCGAAGCCGGTAAAGACGTTGATCGCCGACTGCGGCAAGGTCGCCGGCTGCGTGCTGAACCCCGACACGATGTCATAGGTGCGTGCGTCGAGCAGGGGATATTCCCCAATCGTCAGCCTCTCAAAGACCAGTCGCACCTGACCTGATTCAGGCCCGCCAGAGATCGACCCTGCCGCGCCGCGCAACTGGCCGAATTCGCGCGACGCGAATTGCAGGTTGCCGTGCAGCACACGCAGGGTCGCGCCAGGCTGCTGGATGATCGAATTGGCACGGAACAGGACGGTGCGCACCGGCGCATAGCCACCACCAAACGGCTGAAAATAATCCCCGGTCGGGATGTCGAAGGTTAGCGCCGCGTCGGCGTTGAAAGTCAGGTTGTTGACGCCGACCCCCGAGAAATTCCAAAGGTTCCGGAACGTCAGCGGCCCGCCGAAACTGATGTTGGGACTGGTCAGTGTGCCGAAATTCGAAACAGAGGGTTGCGACGGGATCGTGATCGAGTTGATATTGCCCGTGAACACGTCGAGCGCGCGCTGGTTGAACTGGATCGCGCCGCCCGGCGCTGTCCCGTTGCCAAAGAACCAGTTGAAATTGTTCGACGCAAAGCGGATCGCCGACGAAGAACCTGACGCCGTGTCTGCCGCGATCGACCCTGCTGCGCCATCGAGCACGATGCTGTTGCCCCAGATCTCCAGATCGGAGTTGCCTACCAGGTTGATCGTCGCTCCGTTGGTCTGGGTAAAGGTGCCGTTGGAGCGGTCAGCATAGAGATTGGCACCTCCGGCTGGACCAAAACGCTCACGCGTGAAGCCGAGGTAACGCAGGCGCGCATCGGCGGCGAGTGTGAGATCGCGGCCCTGAAATGCCGTCGTGAAGCTGAATTGATGCGTGCTGCCGATGGTCAGCGTGCTGTTGAGCGCGCGGACTTCCAAATTGTTGAGAACCGGATTGTTGAAAGTCGCGATCTCGGTGTTCGACAGCTGGAAGTCGCCCGCCGCGCCGGTGCCATAACCGAGCGTGACCGGTTGCCCGGCCAGATTGTCGGATGTCAGGATGACCCGTTCGGCGAGGATCGATCCTGCTGCGCCGCCCAGATCGATCGTATTCGCGAGGATGCGGAAGATGCCGCCCGTTCCATTGGTTCCGGTGGTGATCGTCGCGCCGGGGCGCTGCACGAACCCCCACCCGGCGGGCAAGGCGACATGAAACTCGCTCGCGCGGATCGCAGCATTGGCGTTGACGCTTACCGTTGCAGGGTTGCCGAGATTGGTGACAGTGGCGGTCAGCGCGACCGAGCGACCGAAATTGATCGGCCCGTCGAGCTGCACCCCGCCCACCCCGCGGATGACCAGCGCATAGCTGCCAAATGTATTGCCGAAATAGGCCTCGAACGGATCGAGTGTGCTCGGATTGCGCGCGACACCGATATTGAAGAAGGTGTTGAACCGGCCATTGACGGCAAAGGGCGCGAAGACATCGATAATGCGCTGGTCGAAAACGACATCGCCGGGCGCGGTGCCGATGCCGATCGTGCGCCCGTTCGAAACGGTCGAGATGATGAGGCCGTGCGCCTCCGGACCGGAAATCGATCCGGCCGCGCCGTTGAAGGTGAAGTTGTCCGCAAACAGCCGGAGGTCTTGTCCGACCGGCGCGACGACAGTGGCACCGGCGCCTTGCGTGAACCGGTTCGTCGCTCTGAACCCCGCGCGCAGGCTATAGCCGATCTTCGCTGCCCCCGGCAGATCGCTGATCCGGTCGCCGCCGAGATATTCATAGGTGAGTCGCGTATTGTCGGCGAGCGTGACGTTGACGCCGTCAACCTCCAGCCCGCGCGGCAGCACCAGGTCGCCGCCGAAGCGCATATCGCCACCAAAGCTCGACACCTGCACCGAATCCAGCCCGCCGAGCGCATCAAGCATCGCCTGCGAAAAGACAATCTGGCCGCTGCCCGTGCCGAAACCGACGCTGGCATTGAGGTCGCGCGGGGAAAACAAGAGGACGCCGTTGCCATACCAGGAATCAGTCGCGCCCCGAATGTCGAATGTATCGGAGATAATCTGAAGCGACGCTGGCCCGGTGAAGATGCGGATGCGGGCAGTGGGCATCTGCACGAAGCTGCCGCCAAATAGGCGAATGCTTGAACCGCCGCCGCCGCCGGTTGTGAAGTCACCGACACTGGCCGAAAAGCTGGCATTGCTGCCATCCTCGAAAGTCACGCCGTTGCCGGTAAAGATGTTCATGGCCGCCGGGATATTTACCGTGCCGACAAAGCGTATCGCGCCGCCGGTAGAACTGCCGATTTCCGTGCGGCGCGCGCCCAAACCTCCGGCGAGGAACCGGATGGAATTCAGGAAGTTGTTGGTGAGAACAAGGCCGGTGGCCGTGCTGTCATCACCGAATGTAATGGTCGCGCCGGGCGTTCTGGGATTGATCGTAAAGATGTCGATCCCGCCGATCCTGCCCGAGCCTGATGCCACGTTGACCCGGTCAGTCGTCAGACTGAAATTCGATTGGGTGCCCGCAAAGCTGTTCGGCCCGCCGGTAAATGGGGAGACGACGCTTGTTCCGTTTTTTGTGAAAGTGCCGGTGTTGATTGTCAGTCCCGCGCCCGGCGCAATATCGGCGGCGATATTGGTTTCGCCGGGGGCGTTGAGCACCATCGTCATCCGCGAACCGATGATCGATTGATTGATGAAGATGTTGCGCGTTGCGTTCAGCGTCAGGGTCGCCGGGCTGTCCACCTGGCCCGCCTGTGTCGCGTTCGGGAGGATCGCCGCGTTGATCGTGATGTCGCCCGCGTCGGCCCCTGCGCCGCTGGTGTCGAGTGTGACGTTGGTCCCTGCGCGCAGCGATGAGACGATCGACGCCGCGCGTGCGGCATCGACAGTGATATCGGTGGGGTCGAGAAGCCACTCTCCGCTGCCGCCGGGGCCGCTTGCGTCGACGCTGCCTGCGCCGAAGTCGAGATCGTTCTTTGCCGAAGTTTCGACAAACCCGCCGCGTCCTCCGCTTGTGCCGCCGCGCGCCGTGATGATGCCCGAAAAGCGGGTTGAGTCGGTGGCGAGCAAGCTGACATTGCCGCCATCCGAACTGCCGATGCCGTCAGCATCGATATGACCCGACATGGTCAGCGTTCCGACGTTCGCCGCCGACACCAAAGGATCGCTTGTCAGTGAGATGGTTTCGCCATCCGTGCTGATTGCGCTAGCCTGTGTGTCCGCGCGCAAGGTGACCGCAGCGCGTGCAAAGCTCGCGCTGGCGCGAGATGCGGCGGTGCCGACCACACCAAGGCTTTCGAGATAAGACTGGCGCGTGGCCGCGACAGCGAGAAACCCGTCACCCTCGAAGTCCAGAGTGATGCGGTCAGTCGCAGCCAGCGTCACAGTGCCGCCGGGCGCTTCGATGCGCCCGGCCATTTCGACCGTACCGCCCACCAGCGCCACCTTGTTCGCCCGGATCAGTCCATCGTTGCGGATGGTACCGCCAGTGCCCGCGAGATCGACCCGCCCTGCAAGGAAATCGGCATTGGTGAGCGCCAGCGTGGACGCAATGAAGCTGCGCGCGTCGATGGTGCCGGTGCTGGTAATCTGGATTCCATGGGGGTTGATCAGATAGACCTGCCCATTGGCGACAATTTGTCCTGCGATGACAGACATGGTGTCGCCCGTCACCCGATTGAGGCTCGCTGCCGTCGCATTGGGCTGTTCAAAGGCCACACGATTCCCTTGCGCGACCGAGAAGCTGCGCCAGTCGATCACCGCGCGGTCGCTCGCCTGCCTAACCGTTACCGCACCCGCTATGCCTGCATCGATAGAGGCCGACCCTGCAGTGACCGATGCACCTTCGGGCAAGGACTGAGCGACCGCCGCTTGTGCGAGCGCAAGCGCGCTGCTCGTGAGCAAAAGGGTGGTCAATCGGCGTGCGGTTGTTCTTGTCAGCATGATAACCCCGAATTCTGATCTATTGTGGTGAAAGCCGCTCAATTCCCGGCGACCTGCCAGCGGCCACCGCGGCAGATTTGGGCGTGCCCCGATGGGTTCATGAAGCCCGATCCCTCGGGCGCGCAGCGTGAGCCGACCAGACCGGGGTGGCGTTCGGGATGGTAGACGACTTCGTACATCTGCCAGTACATGCGGATGAACTCGCCATAGGGCAGTCTGTACGGGTTGTTGGTGCTGAACAGCATTTGCAACATGCCGTCGCAGTCACGCCGCCAATCGGCATATTCGAGATTGGGTCGCGGCGGATTGCACTTTTGTGCAGCGGCGGCGGCATGCACGTCAGCACCAGCGAAAACCAGAAGCACACTGCCTCCGCCATTCAACCATCTTATGCGCAAGCTGTCGCCCCGCCACCTGGCTTTGATGTTGTCGAAGGCCATTTCGCAAGCTCCGGCTTTGGCCCGCCGAGAACACCCCGACGCACCGTTGAACTCAGTCTTCCTGCGGACCCATATTTCTCAGCGAAGTCTTGTGCTTCACCTATGGAATCGCAAAGCGACGGCAAATCTGGCCACGGCCCCGAAAATAAATTTTGCCTTTCGGGCAAGACTGAAGGAAAATCGCCCGCAATGGGGGCTCGCGTTTGTCAGTCGATCTTGATTTGAACGACCTGTGGAGCGGCTCTTCGCGCGGTGAGGCAGCGGCGCGGGATCGGCTTTTGTCGCTCTGTTCCGATGGGTTTCGCCGCATCGCGCGCGGGGTGCTCAACGGGGACAGCCGCCGGATGCACCTCCAGCCCATCGATCTGGTCCATGCAGCCTCAATGCGGATCATCAAGAGCAGCGGCATTGAAGTGGCTGATCAACGAGGTGCGCAGCTCCATTGTCAGCGAACTGGCGGAATATATCGAGGCCTTCGTCGAGGACAACAACCATCGGCGCTACCACGAGAGCTCAGACAATGTGACTCCCGCCGATGCCTACTACGGCAGGGCCTCAGCCATCATCAAACAACGCGAAAGGATCAAACGACAGACCATCGAATATCGTCGCTTGCACCACCGCAAGCTCGCCGCTTAGCATCAACCCCCAAAACGAGGCCCACGCTCCGCCAATTTACGCCGCCAATCTGGCCAAATGACGTGACGACGGACAGGAGACAAACGCCCCCCACGCTGCCTTGGCTCCGGACATGCTTCATGGCTTCCGAAATGATCGTGCGCCGCAGGGCATAATGGCCCAAAGGGAGCGCCAATCCGTCCCGGCACGCCGCATTCTCCAGTGAATTGCGCATGATCATGGGCTGAGGCAAGGTAGACCTCCCCATATTTCTGCCCATCTTCCGACGGCGCTGATCCGCGTTGAGACCAAGCCGCAACGCGGATGGGTTGAGCGGAATGATTCAATCAGGGCGCTCGCGCAACCTACCCCAAAAATGCCGCACCAGATAGGGCAGGCCCGCCAGCGACGCCCAGCCCAGCTTCCCCCACAGCGCCAGCTTGGGAGACTGATGGTTCCACAGACCCAGCGCACCCGCCGCGCCGACCGCCCCTGCACCCGGAATCCAGATGCCGGCCAGCCCCGCCAGCCCGAACAGCCCCAGCAGGCGGATACCCGCCCCGGCGCGCGCCTTGTCCACGGGATGCTTGAGCCCGGCCAGCCCGGCAAATCCGATCAGGCCCAGAATCCCGACCCACGGGGCCAATATGTCCAACATGTCTCTCTCCTTATTCTTGTTCCGATCCGATGTGGCGCGCTGCAACTCCGGCGTCAATGGTGAAGATTTTTGACGCACATCATGGATGATGTCTGAATTTTACTTGAATTTGCGGATCAAGGCGCACTAGCATCTGCGCAAAATATGGAGAGGCTCATCATGGACGACATTCCCTACCTCGCGCGTGGCGTGAATCTGCTTGGCACCGATTCAAGCGTGCTCGTCTCATCATCCAAATATCTGAGCAACCCGGCGCTTCGCGAATGGATCGCGCTGATCGCACTGAAGAAGAATGGCCCGGATTTTCCGCCCGCCGCCGAAATGTATCAGTTGCTGCCGATTCTGGATGGGATGCGCGATTTTGACCATATCGAGCATATGTTCACCGAAGAGCGCAAGGTGAACCCCGCGCTCGACCGCTGGTTCTCAGAGGGCTTCTGCTCCGATTTCGTGATCGAGGATCTGAAGGATTGCGCGCCGGGCTCGCTGGGTGGCCTTTATTACAAGATCGCGACCGAAGGGAATTACGAGGTCCAGATCGTCCCCAATTTCAAGCCGCAGACGCAGTGGCAATTCTATTCGCTGCGGGCCGGGCAGGCACATGATTTCGAACATATCCTCACCGGTGGCGGCTTCAATTACATGGGAGAGCTTATTCCTTATTGGTTCCGCCTCGCCACCATCCACACGCATATCCAGAACAAGGAACTGGCGGGCGAGATGAGCGTGCTCTCCATCTTCGGCACGATGCGTTATGTGATCCGCACCATGCTGCATTATCCGCAAGTCTGGGAATGCGCGCTCGACTGCATCCAGCAGGGCATTCGCATCGGGCGCGAATCGGATGCGTTCTGGATGGCCAAGTTCGAGGATGTTTGGCACCTGCCGCTGGAGGAAGCCCGCGAAAAGCTGGGCGTGCGCGGCGCAGTGGATCTGGATACGCAAAAGGAAGGTGATTTCTGGGGCGGGCTGCGGACGACGCTTTAGGCTGACGGGCGCTGAGCCCTTCCAGTGTCCCGGCGCACAGTCACCCCACCGGAAACCGCATCATCCGCTGCGCAATGCTCTTCGCCGCCGGGTCTAGCCGCTGGCTGGCGTTGAGCCCGCCGGGCAGCGCGCCCTCCAGCACCAGATTGAGCGCGTGGCAACCCGGCAGATCATAGACGGTCACGCGGAAATCCCCCAGATCGGGCAACCAAGCCTTGATCATCGTTTCGGTGAGCGCGGCGCGCAGGGCGGGCAGATGCTCCGGCTTTCGGGCGATGACGCCGATATTGATCGTCTCCCCCTTTTCGCCGGAGCGCGCAAAGGCGAGGTCTTCGAGGATGCGTGCCTCGCCGCCGGGAACGGCAGCGGGAGCAGGGGGCCGCACCAGCATCGCCGGATCGAAGCCCACCACATCGGGCATGGCAAATACCGCACCATCAATCCGCGCGCGCACCTCCTGCTTTGGCACAAGAAAACAGATCAGGCTCATGCAGGGCTGGACCTGCACGCCGAACGACACGCTGGTACCCGGTGCCATGGCACTGATCGCGGCGAACTGCTCGCGCGCGAACATCTGCACGGCCAAAACGTCATCGTGCTCCACCACCAGCTTTGAAACCACTTCCTCGCCGCCACCAATCGTCACGCATTCGGTGCGCCGCCATTCCGCCAGATTGCGCCCGCGCAGCATCAGCCGCCCGCGTTCGAACAGCGCTTCGGCCTGTTTCGCGGCCTTGGCAGGCGCATCCTTGCCGATGATCGGCTGATAGGCAATGCCGCGCCAGCCATCATCCCATGTGGCGCAAGCCTTGAGCGTCGGTGTGGGCGGATAGCCCGTCGCACCCTTCACCAGCACGCGATGCGCGCCCGTCTGTTCGAGCGTGACCGTGGAGAAATCGCACGTCACATCGGGCACGAAATAGGCCTGCGGATCGCCGACTTCATAGAGCATCTGTTCGGCGACCGTGCCGACACTCACCAGACCGCCCGTGCCCTCTGGCTTGGTGATCAGGCAGGTACCGTCTGCATGACATTCGGCAATTGGCGCGCCGATATTTTCCCAGCCCTCCACGTCGCGCCAGTCGGTGAAGGTGCCGCCAGTCACCTGCGGGCCGCATTCGACAAGATGCCCCGCCAGCGTACCGCCCGCCAGCTGCGCAAAGTCGCCCGGCCCCCAACCGAAATGATGGATGAGCGGGCCGAGCGCGAGCGCCGAATCGACCCCACGTCCGGTGATGACGATGTCCGCCCCGCGCGCCAGTGCCTCGGCAATCGGAAAGCCGCCCAGATAGGCATTGGCGCTGGTGACGCCTGATTGCGGGAACGGCGCGCCGGTGAACATGTCACGCGTCTCTGCAAAGTCGGGCAGCCGGTGCATCAAATCATCACCATCCACGCACGAGATTTTGAGCGCCAGGCCCAGCGCCGCCACCTTGGCGCGGAGCGCCTCTGCCAACGCCTCCGGGTTCACGCCGCCTGCATTGGATATGACTTTGATGCCTTGCGCTGCGATTTGCGGCAGGAAGGGGCCGATATGGACATCCAGAAAGTCGGACGGGAAACCGCTGGCCGGATCGGCCTGCTTCATCCGGCCGAGCAGCCCCATTGCGCCTTCGGCCAGATAGTCGAGGATGATCACGTCCACGCCCGCGCCCAGCAATTGCGGCACGGCCATCGCCGAATCGATGAAGAAGGCGGAGCCGCCGCCGATGCGCAAAGCTGCCTGCACCAAGGTCTTTCCCTCCATTTTCGTAATTTGTCGGCCATCAGTCTACGCATGACGTTGACAAACTGGCAAGCGTCCCGTCAAATGCGTTGAAACTTGGGAATAGGAGGAAGAGTCTTGAGCAAGGATCTGGCTGGAAAAGTCGCCATCGTGACGGGCGGCAGCGACGGCATTGGCAAGGCGACCGCCACATTGCTCGCCAAGCGCGGCGCAACCGTCGCCATCTGCGCACGCCGCGCCGAGGTGCTGGAAGCCGCGCGCGCCGAAATCGCGGAACACGGCACTGTGGAAGCGCATATCCTCGACGTGTCTGACGAAGCGGCCTTCACCGCACTGGTGGAAGATGTCGCACAGCGCCATGGCCGACTCGACATGATGGTCAACAACGCCATGTCGGTCCATTATGCGCCGCTGACCGAGCTGACCATGGAGCATTGGCGCAAGGATTTTGCGGTCAACGCCGAAGCCGTCTTCACCGGCACCAAGGCGGCGATGAAGATCATGATGAAGCAGGGCGGTGGTTCCATCGTCAACATCGCATCCACCACCGCGATCCGTTCTGCCCCTTATATGGCGAGCTATTCGGCATCCAAGGCGGCACTGGTGCAATTCTCGTCATGCGCGGCCATGGAAGGCGGGCCTGCCAATGTCCGCGTCAATGTGATCGTGCCGGGGCAAGTGATGACGCCCGCCACCGCCTTCTGGGCCACCAAGGCCCCCGAAACGGCGGCCCGCACCGAAGCGGCTATCCCCATGCTGCGCGGTGGCCAGCCCGATGAACTGGCCGAGCCCATCGTATTCCTGCTTTCTGACGCAGCAAGCTATATCACCGGCGTCGCCCTTCCGGTTGATGGCGGAAAGGCGGCCCAGCTGTACATGCCGTCATGAACCCGCTTGATTTCACCGGAAAGACCGTGCTCGTCACCGGCGGTGGTGTAGGCATTGGTCGCGGCATTGCCGATGCGTTTGCCGATGCAGGCGCGAACCTGATCATCGCGGAAATTGACGCGGAGCGGGCCGCCGCAGTGCAGGCCGCGCATCCCACCGCCACCGTCATCACCTGCGACGTGCTCGACAGGGCAACCCCCGCGCGACTGGCCGACGTGGTGCAGGAAAAGGCGGGCAAGCTCGACATATTGGTCAATAATGTCGGCCATTTCGTCCATGCCCTCCCCTTCTCGATGCTGTCGGGCGATCAGGTGGACGAGATCCTCGACACAAATATCGGCCAGTTGCTGCGGATGACGGCGGCAATGATTCCGCTGTTGCGCGAAGCAGCACCGGGCAGCTCGATCATCAACGTCACCTCGATCGAGGCCTATCGCGGCATCCCCTATTGCACTGTCTATGCCGCAGCCAAGGCGGGGATTGCGGGCTTTACCAAAAGCCTTGCGCTTGAACTCGCGCCCGTCGGCATCCGCGTGAACGACATTGCACCGGAGACGACCGACACACCGCAGGTCGCGCTCGACATCATGATCCCGCCGGAAAACCGTGCGAACATGGACAAATGGATTCCGCTTGGCCGCTTTGGCACGCCCGCAGATTGTGCCGGGGCCGCGCTCTATCTGGCCAGCCCGCTGGCCAGTTGGGTGACGGGCACCGCAATCCATGTCGATGGCGGCGCGCTGGCAGCGGCGGGCTGGATTCAGACACCCACGGGGGAATGGACCAATGTGCCAATGGTGAGCGGCAATGGCCTGAAGATTCCCGGGCAATGAGCGCTGATCTCGCCGCACTGCGGCACACGGCGGAGCTTTACGCCGTGGGGGCCGACCGCAAGGACAAGGCGCTGTGGCGTCAGGTGCTGGCACAAGATTGCGTGATTGAAGGGCCGGGATTTTCGGTAACCGGATGCGAGGCCAATCTGAGTTCGCTCGATGCGCTGGGCGAGATGTTCCGCGCAACCCAGCACCGCGTCCATCAGGTTGTGGCGACCATCACCGGCGATACGGCCATGGGCGAGACCTATTCAACTGCCGAGCATCTGCTCAACGATACTGACATGATCCTCGTCTGGGCGATCCGTTATCAGGACAGCTGGCGGCGCGAGGCCGATGGCTGGCGCTTCACCGCACGACGGCTGATCGTCGATTGGGAAGAGACACGCCCTGTGTCGCGCCCCGGCGCGGCAGCGTGAACGCGCTCGGCGGCAAGACGGCATTGATCACCGGCGCGACCGGGGCGATTGCTACGGCCTCTGCCATCGCACTGGCCCGCGATGGCGCGCATGTGGTGCTGATGGGGCGGCGGGCCGAAGGCCTTGCCGCGTGCGTCGCCGCCATTCGCACCTCCGTGCCGGATGCCAAGCTCGACACCGTGACGGGAGACGGGCTGGACGAATCGGCCGTGAAGGCTGCGCTGGCTCATGCGCATGGTCTGGAGGGGCATCTGGACATCATCGTCTCCACAGTAGGCGGGGGCGGGTTCAAGCCGCTGCTGATGCTGGAGGCGCAGGAGATGCGCGCCGAATTTGAAGCGAATACGATGAGCGCCTTCCTCGCGATTCGCCATGGCGCACCGCTGATGGAACGGGGCGGCTCGATCATCTGCATTTCATCGACGGCCGCCACGATGCCCTTCGGCTATCTGGCCACTTATCATGTGGGCAAGGCCGCGCTGGAAGCGCTGGTGCGCGCCGCAGCGGAAGAGCTGGGATCGGCGGGCATCCGCGTCAACGCCGTGCGCCCCGGCATGACGCGCGCGCGCGACACGGCGGCGATGTTTGACAGCCCCGATGTGATCGCCACATTCATGCTTGAATATCCGCTGGGGCGGCTGGGCGAACCGGCAGACATTGCCGGCGCGGTGCGCTTTCTGGCCGGGCAGGACAGCGGCTGGATGACGGGACAGAGTTTTGCCGTGGATGGCGGCAACGAATTGCGGCGCAACCCCGATCTGACGCCGATGGTGCAAGCCATGCTGGGGGCAGAGACGGTCAAGGCGCTCAAGGCAGGAAAGGAACCCAAATAATGAAAATTCTGGTGGTTGGAGGAACTGGCGCACTGGGCGGACATGCCGCGATCTATCTCGCGTCCAAGGGCCATGACGTCACCGTGGGCGGACGCAATCCCGCGCATCCTGATACACCGATGGCGGACATGCCATTCCTGCAAGGTGATTATGTTGCGTGCGATTATACCGCAGACCGGCTCAAGGGCTTTGACTGGGTTGTGTTTGCCGCGGGCAATGATCCCCGCCATGTGCCACCTGGCAGCGATTTCGAGGCCTTCCTGTTCAAGGCGAACCATGAAGCCGTCCCCGCCTTTTTCGCGGCCTGTCGTGAAGCCGGCGTGAAGCGCGCGATCCAGCTGGGCAGCTATTATCATCAGGCCGCGCCGCATCTGCTGGAGGGCAACAGCTATATCCGTTCGCGCAAGGCGGCGTGCGAAGGCGCGCGTGGGGAAGGCCGCCCCGGCTTTGACGTGATCAGCGTCAACGCGCCCTTCATGGTCGGTTCCGTCCCCGGCCTGCCAAGCGCGATCTTTGCGCCTTATACGCAATGGGCGCAGGGCCTGATCCCGATCCCGCATTTCGGCCCGGCAGGCGGCACCAACTTCATGTCCTTCCAGTCACTCTCCGAAGCGATTGAAGGCGCATTGGAACGCGGCGTGCCCGGCACCGCCTATCTCGTGGGTGATGAGGATTTGAGCTTCACCCAATATTTCCAGCTCTTCTTCGATGCTGTGGGCAGCGACGCGAAGCTGGAAGAGCGCGACGAGGAAAATCCGCTGCTGCCAGACATTGCGATTCCGCAGGGTCGTGGCAATTGGGTGCGCGTCAATCCGGACCCGGCGGAGGTCGCACTGCTCGGTTATCGCCGCACCGATGTGGCCAACGCCGTCAAGGAGGTGGTGGCGCAGTTTTCCTGAGCAAGAGCGGAAATACCATGAGGAGAGGCCAGCGATGAAATTCTCGATCATCTATGAAGCGCAGATGGTGGATACCAGCCGCGCCAACGAGCAGGCGGTGTTCCACCAGATCGTCGAACAGTCCAGATTCGCCGAGGAAATGGGGTTCGACTGCATCTGGTGCGTGGAACATACTGCGTTGACCCAATATGCGCACATGTCTGCGCCAGAGACTGTGCTGGCCTTCATTGCCGGGGCAACGAGCCGCATCCATGTCGGCCATGGCGTTGTCTGCCTGCCGCCTGCCATGAACCATCCGGTCAAGGTGGCGGAACGCATCGCCACGCTCGACATCCTCTCCAAAGGCCGCCTGCACTTCGGTGTGGGCAAAGGCGGCACCCAGCAAGAGGCGGGGACGTTCGGCTATGACCTGAACGAACTGGGGCCGATGATTGACGAATCCATGTATCTGATCCCCAAGATCATGGTGCAGGATGAGATCGAGCATCACGGCCAGTACATCACCATCCCCAAGCGCCCGATCCACCCCAAGCCCTATCAGGACCCGCACCCCCCCATGTACATGGCATGCACGCGGGAGGCGACGCTGCTGGCGGCGGGCGGGCGCGGCATCGGCGCCTTGGTGCTGGGCTTTTCAGGGCCGGACGAGATCGCCAAGAAGAACGCCATTTATCGCGAGGCGTTCCGCACCCGCAAGGCAGAGGATCAGGTGGGCTTCCGCCCGACCGAGCATCTCGCAGCGTTGTGCGCCGCAACCGTGCTCGATGATCGCGAAAAGGCGCGCAAGATCGGCCTGCGCGGCCAGCGCTTCTTCGCGGAATCGATCGCCTATTGGTATCAGGGCGGGCCGAAACCAACCGTGGATGACGATCTGAGCGCCGAGGACCATGCGGCTGTTCTGGAGCAGGGCAAGAAGGCGACCATCGCCTATCTCTCCGAAGAGGCAATCCCGGTGGGGGACGAACATTTGTCCAACTATACCATCGCGCAGGATGCCTATGGCACGCCCGATGACTGCATCCGCTATGTCCAGCGCCTGAAGGATGCAGGTGCGGATGAAATCCTCTTCATGTTCCAGATGGGCGGCATTCCGCACGATGTGATCATGGAAACGATCCGCAACATTGGTGAAAAGGTGATCCCGCATTTTCGGGGTGAAGCGTGACAGGGAATGACTGACATGAACAGATTGCAGGGCCGCGCGGCCATCGTAACCGGTGCGGGACGCGGGATTGGCAAGGCGATTGTCGAGCGTCTGGCGGCGGAAGGCGCGCAAGTGGCGGCGCTCGACATGAATCTGGCGGATGCACAAGCCAGCGGCGCGGCACTCGCCATCCAGTGCAATGTGGCGGATTCGGCTTCGGTCGCTGCCGCTGTCGCACAGGCCCGCGCGGCGTTCGGACGGCTGGACATCGCCGTCAGCAATGCCGGCATTGGCCAGGCCGCCAAGGATGGTTCCGAGCAATTTTATGGCGCCATGGCGCAGCGCAATGCGGAGCTGGCCGAAAAGGGCAGTTCGGACGTGATCGTTGATCAGCTGATCCATATGGAAGATGAGGGCTGGGCCGCCGTGCTGGCGGTCAACATCAACGGGCCGTTTTTTGTCGCGCGCGAATTTGCCCGCGTGCTGGCGAAGGACGGCAATCCGGGAAGCATCATCACGATCAGTTCCACCAGCGCGCAATCGGGCGAAGGTTCGCCGCATTATGTGACAAGCAAGGCGGCGGTGATCGGCCTCACCCGGCAGCTCGCCCGCGAACTTGCCCCGCGCAAGATCCGCGTCAACGCCGTTGCCCCCGGCCCCACCAACACCCCGATCATGCAGGGCATCCCCGACGATTGGATCAAGTCGATGGAGGCGAGCGTGCCATTGGGCCGCATGGCAGACCCTTCGGAAGTGGCGGCGGCTGTTGCGTTCCTTGCCAGCGATGATGCCAGTTTCGTGACCGGATCGGTGCTGGTGGCCAATGGGGGCAGCTATAATTTCTGAGGTGACAGCATGACCCCATCTCTTGCCCCCGCGCTCGGACAGCCCGGCACCGGTGTGATCCTGACCGGTGGCGCATCCGGCATCGCGCTGGCTTCCGCCCGGGCGCTGGCTGCGGTGGGCCGCCCGGTTGCGCTGTGGGACATTCATGGCGCAAAGGCCGTGGCCGAAGCAGCGGCCATCGCCGATGAATTTGGCGTGGCCACATTCGGCATTGCCATCGATCTGACCGACGCGTCCGTTTATGACGCCGCGATTGCGCAAAGCCGCGCCGCCATTGGCACGCTGGGCGGGCTGCTCCATGCGGCGGGGATCGTGGATACCGGCTCTCTGGAAGGCATTACCGAGGACAGCTGGGCGGCTGGCATCAACACGCACCTGCGCCCGCTCGCCTTGCTCACCAAGGCGCTGCTGCCCGATTTTCAGTCCCATCCCGGCTCTGCGATTGTCGGCATCTCATCCATCAACGCCACGCTGGGCAATGCCGTGAACCCGATCTATTCGGCGGCAAAGTCCGGCATGCTGGGGCTTGTCCGGTCGCTGGCGGACCGGCTGGGGCCGGATGGCATCCGCATCAATGCGGTTTCGCCGGGCCAGATTCTCACGCCCATGCTTCAGCCCACAGTGGACCTGCTGCCGCCCGGCGCGTTCGAACGGCGCATCCTGCTGGGCCGTCTCGGCGCGGCAGACGAGATTGCGCGCGCGGTGCGCTATCTGCTTTCCGAAGAGGCAAGCTACATCACGGCGGCAGAGCTAGTGGTGGATGGCGGCAATATCAGCTCGCAACGCATGTAACCCGAATCGACTTGACGGAAACGTAAACTTCGCGCTTTGACCGTCTCATCCATTGTTGATGAGAGGAATGATCATGTCACTCGATGCCCTGAGCCGCACCTGCTATTCAGAAGACCATGAAGCCTTCCGCGCGACCGTGCGCCAGTTCGTGGCGAAGGAGCTGGAGCCCAATGCCAACAAATGGGACGAAGATGGCCTGATTCCGCACGACGTCTGGCCGAAGGCGGGCGAGCTGGGCTTGCTGTGCCCCACAGTTCCGGAAGAATATGGCGGGCTGGGCCTCGACTTCGCGTACAACGCCATCATCAACGAAGAAATCGGCTATGGCACCGATGTGGCGACGGGCTTTTCGCTCCAGTCCGACATTGTGGCCAATTACATCATCCAATACGGCTCTGAAGAGCAGAAGAAGCAATGGCTGCCCAAGATGGTCACCGGCGAAATCGTCACCGCCATCGCCATGACCGAGCCGGGCACCGGCTCCGATCTTCAGGGGTTGAAGACCACCGCGAAGAAGGATGGCAATCATTATGTCATCAACGGCAGCAAGACCTACATCACCAATGGCCAGAATGCCGATCTGATTCTGGTGTGCTGCAAGACCGATACCGACATCCAGCCCGCGTGGAAGGGCGTTTCCATCGTGCTGGTGGAAGCGGATCGCGAAGGTTTCAAGCGCGGCCGCAACCTCGACAAGGTGGGTCTCGACGCTGCCGACACGTCCGAGCTCTTCTTCGAAGATGTACGCGTGCCGATCACCAACTGCCTGGGCAATGAAGGCCAGGGCTTCATCTATCTGATGAGCGAATTGCCGCAGGAGCGCCTGAGCATCGCCGTGGGCGCGCAGACTGCCTCGCAGCGCGCATTTGACCAGACCTGCACGTTCGTGCGCGACCGCAAGGCGTTCGGCAAGCCGATCATGGACTTCCAGAACACCCGCTTCGTGCTGGCCGATCTCAAAACCAAGCTGCAAGTTGGCTGGGCGCATCTGGATTGGGCGATTGCCCGCCATGTGAAGAAGGAGCTGACCCCGGTCGAAGCCTCTGCCGCGAAGCTGTGGCACACCGAATTGCAGGGTGAGATCATGGACAAGTGCCTGCAGCTGCATGGTGGTGCCGGCTTCATGAACGAATATCCGATCGCCAAGCAGTGGCGTGGTGCCCGTGTGACGCGCATTTTTGGCGGCACGAGCGAGATCATGAAGGAGCTCATCGGCCGAAGCCTTTGATCCTCACCCGATTCGGTCCGCGTCCGCACAGGCCGTCGCGGACCGTTCCGGTTTGATTCGTTTCGCAAATCTTTGTGATTGATGGTATAGAAGGGTTCGCGTGGGGGCGCGGCCTGTGCCTCCGTGCGTGAAAAGCGGAGCCCGATGACCGTGACCGACAGCCTGACTTCACGCCATGATCTGGATTGCTTGACCGATGGTCAACGCGACTGTCTGCGCCTTGTCATGCTGCATCTGTCGTCCAAGGAAATCGCCAGAACCCTCGGAATTTCGCCGCATACGGTCGATCAGCGCCTGCGTGTCGCGGTGCGCAACCTGGGCGTTTCCAGCCGGTTTGAAGCCGCCCGCCTGCTCGCCATGCGCGGCGAGGCAGAGGCCGCCCTCCCATATCAATCATTGATATACCAGCGACCGGACCTTCCCCAGTCCCCTGCGAATCAGCAACCTCCCTCTTATTCGGCAACCGGAAGAGCCGAGGCGCAGGAAACGGAATCATCGCTGGAACTCAATGCCACAACGGCAGTTTTCCCGCTCCCCGATCCAGCGCGTCAGCGAGGCCTTAAATGGCTGCTTCCGACAGTCACGGGAGATGACGTCAATGATTTGAGCCCTTCAGAACGAGTTCTGGCCGTCATCCTGATCGCCCTCGGTTCGCTCATGGCCTTTGGAACATTCCTCTCTGGCCTCGATGCGCTTTCAAGACTGATCTAGCTTTCGAACTCTGCGCAATTCAGCTTTTTACGCACTCACATTTCAGCACTTTTTCCAACCATTTTCACGGACCCATTCGGGGCCGAAGGGAGACTCTTATGCTCAACGATCGCCTTGCCGCTGCACAGGATGTGGCCGCCCGCCTGTTCGCTCTCGAAGAAGCCATCGACGCCGCTCTGGCCAAAGCTGGTGAACTCACCGTATCTCTGCCTGCCGCGCGAAGCCGCGCGAAGCTCTCTGCGGTGGTTGGTCAGGAAGCCATTACCGAAGTCGCCACCGCGCTTCAGGTGCTGGCGCAGGCGCGCCACCATGCCGTGCAGGCGCACCATCATCTGGCCGACACGCAGGTCCGCATGGGCCTCAAGGCCTATGGCATGGGCAGCCTGACCAAGCTTCTGCCCGAAGCCGAGGAAAAGCAGCACCTCAAGGTCGTTGCCTGAGGTGTCTGGCCTGCCCGGAGTCGCCAGACTGTGCATCAGACTTCAACCTGATTGAACGCTATGTACTGGGCAGGCCTGTTCTTCCTCGCATTGATCCTCGCCAGCGTCACCTTCGTGGCGCTGCGCGGAACCCGGTGGGAGCGGCTGGGGATGGCGATTGTCTTCGCCGGCTCGCTCGCCACTTTTGCTGTTGCTTTGGTGTTCGGCCGGAACTGGTCGAACACGCTATATTCCGTGCTGGCCATTGATCTGGCGGCCCTGCTTGCCTTTGGCTTCATCGCGTTGAGGAGTGACCGATTTTGGCCATTATGGGTAACCGGAATGCAGCTCGCGCAGCTGACCACGCATATGGCGCGGATGGCAGACCCGGCGATCGTGCGGCGAGCCTACGAGGCCGGACAGGGCGTCTGGTCCTGGCTCCAGATCCTGGTCATCGTACTCGCCACCTGGCACCTGCATCGACGGATGGGCAAAACAGCGCCCGAGAATCGGAAATCCTGAGCCGCCTGCTTGGCCCTTTCGCTGGTGAGCAGGCCCCGGAACTGGCCGAGTCTCTTCTCACTCGTTTTGACGGACTGGCCGGCCTATTCTGCGGGCGTGATGGCGATCTGGCCGAAGCAGTCGGCCATCGGCCGGAGATTCTGCACCAGTTGCGCCTGCTGGAAGATCTGGTGGGAGAAACGCTGCGCGGACGCGCAGAGCGTCAGGCGTTGTTCCCTACGCCCGAATCGGTGATCGATTTCGTGCGGTTCGACATGCTGGGCCGCCGTCGGGAAACGCTGCGCATCTTCTTCCTCGATTCAGACAATCATCTGCTGTCCGATGACATCATGGCGGAAGGCAGCGTTGCCTCGCTGACTTTTCACCCGCGCGAGATCATCCGCCGCGCGCTGGAGGTGGATGCCAGCGCGATGATCATGGTCCATAATCATCCCTGCGCGTCACCCCAACCCAGCAGCGAAGATATTCGTGCAACGCGCACAACCGCAGCGCTTGCCGCGCAAATGGACATTCGCCTGCACGATCATCTGGTGGTGGCGCGGCGCGGCTGGTGCAGCATGCGCGCAGACGGCCATGTCTGAGGATGCCGGAGACCGTTTTGCGCTGATCGCCAAGGCGCGTCTCGCCTTATATACAAACCGGCGCAAAAGGGCGGCATTCCTCGATTGCCGGATCGATATAGGCGATCCCGCCTGGGACATCATGCTGGCGCTGTTCAGTCACGCCACCGGATGCCGCCCGATCCGGATGGATGAACTGATCGAAGAGACAGGCTTGCCGGAAATTGCCGTCCGACGTTACGCCGCGCAATTGTGCGAAGCCGGACTGGCCCTGCAAAAGCCGGATCAGGCCGGGTCCGAAAGCCACCGCATCGGCCTCTCCCGCGCCGGGATGAAGCGCATTCGCGCCGTGCTGGAGGAATCCGCCTTGCCTGCCGACCTTGCGCTGTAGATTCCGAAGTCATGGGACAGCGCGGATGAGCTCCCTCCCCTCCGGCATGTGGCAGGGACAGCCCTTCCCGCTATCGTTCGCGGCCTGCCAGCAGATCGAGCAGGCGCGTGAAACGGTCTCCTGCCACATGCAGCGTATCGAGCAGGCCATCATCCAGTTCGCGGGCATCGCTTTCGCTGCCGCCACCGGTGGCCGTGCGCAGCCGGTCTGACAGGAAGATGGCCAGCGCGTGCCAGAAGCGCGCGGCAAAGGCGGTATCTTCCTCAAACCGCGCCAGAATCGCCTCGCGCGGCACGGCCAGCACCTGCGCCGGGCCTGATGCGCGCACGCTGGCAGAGGGCAGGCGCTTTTCCACGAAACTCATTTCCCCGGCCACATCCCCCAGCGAGAGCCGCGCGACGACCTGCCCGGTCTTGGGGAGGACGACGTCGAAATCACCGTCCACGATAAAATAGAGCTGCCGCACCTCCTGCCCGGCGCGGATCAGCCACGCGCCGTCAGGCAGGCTTTCCGCCCGGCCCGCACCATTGAGCCAGACCAGATCACGGTCTTCCAGTTCGCCCAGGATGTAGAGTGCCTTTTTCATCTCAATCCTCCAGAAGCTGGCGTCTGGCCAGATGGGCAAAGGCCCCGTTTTTCGCCATCAGGCTCGCAAAATCGCCGCTTTCAACGAAGCGTCCCTTCTCCAGTACGGCAATCCGGTGGGCATTGCGCACAGTGGAAAGGCGGTGGGCGATGGTGATGCGCGTGGCATTGAGCGCGTCCATGGTTTCGGCAACAACGGCCTGCGTGGCATTGTCGAGCGCGCTGGTGGCTTCATCCAGAAACAGGATGCGCGGGCTGCCCGCCAAGGCGCGCGCAATCAGAATGCGCTGGCGCTGCCCGCCAGAAAGCGTGCCCGCGCCTTCGGTGATGGGCGTATGCAGCCCCATGGGGAACAGCTTCAGGTCTCGCGCCAGCCCGGCAGCTTCTGCGGCGGCAAGGCATTGATCGAGTGTGGCATCGCTCGCGCCCTTGATATTCTCCTGAATCGAGCCCGCAAACAATTGGCTGGACTGGAGCACCACACCGATCTGCGAACGCACGCGCGCGGGATCAAGGCTGGAAAATCCTGCCCGTCATAGGTGATCGAGCCGGTCAGCAGTGCTTCAAACCCCAGAAGCAGCCGCAATATGGTCGATTTTCCTGAACCCGAGCCACCGACAATGGCGAGATGCTCGCCCGGCTTCACTTCCAGATCCAGCCCGTCGATAATCGGAACATTGGCCCCATCATAGGCGAAGCTCAGCCCGCTGGCTGCGATATGGCCCTGCAACCGCCCCGGATCAGCCCGGCCCGCGCGCGCTTCTGCCGGAGCGATCAGGATCGGGCGGGCACGTTCAGCGATCGGTTGCAGGCCCCAAAGCGACATGAGTCCGTCGCACAATTGCGTGAAGGCCCCCTGAAACAGGCCGAACGCCGCCAGAAATGCAATCAACTGTCCGGCGGAAAGCTCTGCCTGAGCGAGCAGTGCGGCGGTGGCGAACAGCCCGGCCAAAGTGAGCAGCGACCAGCTGTCTTCAAAGGCGCGGTAATGCGCCTCAATCCGGTCGGAGGCCGCTGCTGCATCGCGTTCCGAGGCATAGGCCGTCTGCCAGCGTGCCAGCATCCGCGATTCTGCGGCAGCCGTGCGCAGCTTTGCGACGCCTTCGAGCATTTCATAGGTCAGGCTGGCGAGCGTCCCGTCACGCTCTGCCGCCAGCGTGGCGGGGCGAACCTGAAGCGTGCGGAAAATCACGGTGAGCGTGACATAGATCAGCGTCAGAGCCAGCCCGGCCAGCGCCAGCCGCAAGTCAAACAGCAACAACTGGCCGAGATAGAGCAGCGCGAAAACCGAAGTGAGACCTGCATTGAGCAGCAATTCGGTCACGCTGGTGCGCACGGCCTCGACGCTGGCCAGGCGCTGGGCGAAATCTCCGGCAGAAACGCTGCGGAAGAAGCGCGCGGGCAGGCGCAGCACATGGTCTGATATGCCCGCCATCATCGTCAGCATCCCGCGCCCGCGCACCCGGCTGATCGCAAGCGCGCGCACGGCGGAGAGCACCACAGTCACCAGCGCGACAGCCAGCAGGGCCAGCCCCGCTGCGACCAGCAGGCCGCGCTCTCCCCCTGGCACGATCGTATCGAAAATCCAGCCCGCCATCCATGGCCCCACCAGCCCGAGCAGCGCCGCCATCAGCGCTGCTCCTGCCACCGGCTTCCATTCGCGCAGCAAACCGCGCAACACGCTCGCCATCATGCCGCGCATCGTGCTGACATCATCCGCCAGCGGCCCATAGATGCGCCATGCCAGTGCATCCTGCGCGGCATCGTCCAGCCGCTCCCCACTGGCATCAACATAGCCGGACGGCCTCCAGACGGCAAAGCGCACGGCCTGCGTGCCGCGCTCGCGCAGCAGCAGCGGGCCGCGATCATCCTCCGCCCAATGACCATCCAACACCACCCGTGCAGCGCGCAGCCCGTATCGGCGCGCCAGCGAAGGTGCGAGTGCGAAATCAGTGGTGTGTGGCGCCACGCTGTCGCGCTCGACATCGCCGCCCAAAGCCAGAGCGGCATGCTTCAGCGCATCCGCAAGCGAACGGGCTGCATCGGCCTCCCCAGCCTTCCCGGAAAGGCGGGCAGACAGGTCTGCATCGCGCGCGGCATCGGCTCTGGCGAACGCCGCTTCAAGGCTGACGGTGAAGGCTGCAACCGCTGCGGCATCGGCCTTGCCCTTCGGAACGGCAACCCCTGCCGCACCTGCCGCCTGTGCCATCCAGTGCTGCGCGCTGTCCGCCACATCGCGCTGTTCAGGCGTGTTTCCACCCGCCTCTCCCGCCACCATCTGGAGCGAGAGCGTCTCATGCGCGATGCCGAACACATGGCCCCCGGGCTCTACCACGGCGATCAGGCGGCGGCGCTCCGGGCTGACGAGATAGACCTCCACCGGCGCATCCTGCACGCGCCACGCCTGCACACCCTGCGGCAGCGGCACCGGTGCGCCGGACTGGATGGGCAGCCTAGGCTTCGACGAGGCGGGCATAAAGACCCTCCATCGCCAGCAGTTCGCCATGCGTGCCCCGCTCCACATCGCGGCCTTGCTGAAGCACGATGATCTGATCACAATCGCGGATGGCGGAGAGGCGGTGCGCGATGATGATACACGTCATGCCGCGCCTGCGGATCGCCTCCATCACCAGATGTTCGGACACGGGATCAAGCGCGCTGGTCGCTTCATCCAATATGATCAGCGCCGGATTGGTGGCGAGCGCGCGGGCAATCTCGATCCGCTGGCGTTCCCCGCCCGAAAAATTGGTGCCACTTTCCGCGATCAACGCGTCATAGCCGCCGGGGCGAGAGGCGATAAGCGCGTGGATCTGCGCATCCTTGGCGGCCTGGATCATGTCCGCCTCCGGAATGGTGGGATCCCACAGCGTCAGATTCTCCCGCACGCTGCCCGCAAACAGCACCACCTCCTGACGGACATAAGCGAGGCGATGGGCCAGCGCCTCGGCCGGCCAATCGAACAGCGGACGCCCGTCGAGCAGGACGCGGCCCTCGCGCGGGGTTTCCAGCCCGCCAATCAGCTTACCCAGCGTCGATTTGCCCGAACCCGACGGCCCGACCAGCGCAATCCGCGCGCCCGGCGCAATGTCGAGCGAAAGGCTGTCCACCAGCGGCGGATCAAGCGGAGCATAACCGAACGAGACCGTTTCCAGTGTTAGCCGCCCGCGCGGCAAATGCCCGTCAAACGCCATGGCCGGTCCGGCAAAGCGGGGATCAGGCGTCTGCGTCAGCACATCGTCCAGCCGCTCGGTGTAAGACCGGATTTGCTGGATTTCGGTTCCGAAGCCGGCAAGCGCCGCCACGGGGGCGGCAAAGCTGGCTGCCAGCGTCTGATAACCCACCAGCCCGCCCAGCGTCATCGTGCCGTTCATTACCGCAAGCCCGCCCAGCACGAGAATGACGCCCGTGATCAGCGCAGAGATGAGCGCGGGCAGCGGCATTACCCAGGCAGACAGGCCATTGGCAGCCTGCTGGCTGTTCTGCGCATTGACCGCGAGCCCCATCCAGCGCGCGAACAGCATGTCTTCCGCCCCGCTCGCCTTGAACGTTTCCATATCCTTGATGCCCGAAACGCGCGCGCCAGACAGTTTGCCGCGATCAATCGACAATTTGCGATAGCGTTCGGAGAGGATGCGACCAGAGAGGACCAGCACAGCCGCATTGGTTGCCGCCAGCAGCACGACGGGAATGGTCAGCGCCCAGTTATAGGCCAGCATCGCGATCAGGAAGAAAGCCGCAGTCACCAGACTGGCCGCAGCCTGTGCCAGCCGCCCGGTGAGCAGTTCCGCCAGCCCTTCATTCAGCTTCACCCGGTCTGCAATCTCGCCGGCAAAGCGTTGATCGAAAAAGCCGATGGGCAGCCGCATCAGCGTGTGCATCAAATGGCTGCCGGAGTTCAGCATCATCGCCATCCGCACGCGCACCAGCGCTTGGCCCTGCAATTCCAGCATGAGGAAGCGGATCAGCGCCGTGAGCAGCATCCCGCCCAGCAGCGGCACCAGCCAGTCATCGAGCGAACGCACCAGCACATAGTCCACGAAGATCCGCGAAAAGATCGGCAGGATGATACCCGGAATGACCAGCGCGAGGCTGACCAGAATGACGAACCACAGCGCCTTTTCAAAGCCGGCAAAGCGGCTGCGCAACGACTGTAACAGGCTGGGGCGGCTGTCTTTGGTGTGGAAATCGGGGCCAGGCGCGAAGGTCAGTACGACGCCGGTGAAGCTGGCGGAAAAATCCGCGATGGTTTCGCGCCGCCGCCCGTCCGCCGGATCATTGACCCAGACATGCGCCTCATCCATCGCCTCGACCACGAGGAAATGGTTGAAATTGACAAAGGCGATGGCAGGCAGCGGCATCTCGGAGAGATGGTGCGGCTCCGCCTTCATGCCCTTGGCGTCCATGCCCAAAGATCGCCCGGCCCGCACGAGACTCGATGCCTTTGAGCCATCGCGCGAGACGCCGCACAGCGTCCGCAATTCATCAAGCGGCAGGAACCGGCCATGATAGCCCAGCACCATGCCGAGCGATGCCGCTCCGCACTCTGCGGCCTCCAGTTGGAGGATGGTGGGCGTTTTCAGCCGCCGGGCCATCGGCTCAATCCGCTGCCTGCGGCAACAAGAGGCCGATCACGCGCTGACGCTCGATCACCACCTGCCCGGCCAGCGCAGAACCCGCGCTGATGCCCGCCATCGGCCCGCGCGAGGCAGACCAGTGGAATCCGCTGGGGGTCGTGCCATCCCGGTCCAGCGCGACGCGAACCTCGATCGGCGCGCCACCGGCCATCATCTGCTGCACCAGCGCATCGTTGCGCAGCATCCGCCGCATCCCCTCTGCCGTGGCAGGAAGCGGGGCCACGGAGAGAACACGCCCGGTGATATGCCCGTATACCGCCCGCTCCACATTGGCGGGCACGATGTCTGCCGCCATGCCGGGGCGGATACGCTTGCCTTCTGCCACCGGTACATACAGCAGGGCGACCATGCCGCCGCGCGGCCCGGCGGGGGCCAGCGTGGCAATCGCGCTGCCAGCACCCACCATATCGCCATTGCCCAACTTCAATTCGGTGATCTGCCCGGCTTCGCCCGCCCGGATGAAGCGGCGCTCGGTCAATTGCGTGGTCAGCCGCGCGATCAGGCGCTGCTGTTCTTCAATGATGCGGCGTTCGTCGAGCATGGCCAGATCGGCCTGCCCGGCCTTCGCATTGGCATCCACCTGCACGCGGACCGCCGATTCGCCCAGATTGGCCATTTTCTCACGCACGGCGGCCAGTTCGGCCTGCACATCCGCCAGCCGGTCCTTCTGGACAAAGCCGCGCGCCACCAGCTGCCGCATCCGCACGGCCTTGTCTTCCAGATAGCGGGCGCGGTCTGCCAGCGCACGGCGGCTGTCTGCCAGAGAGCCGACGCGCATCGCATCCGCCTGCCCGTCACGCGCCTGTTGCGCCGCGTAAAACCCCGAGAGGCGGGCATAACGATCCTGAGCCCCGGCGAGCTTCGCGCGCGCTTCTTCCAGATCGCGTTCCAGATCGGTGCGGTACAATTGGGCGATCGGGTCTCCGGCGCGGACCTGCTGGCCGGTGGAGACCATCAACCGCTCGATCCTGCCCGCTTCTCCGCTCGCAATTTCAGAAAGCCCGCTTGCGCCGATCAGCACCCCCTGCGCGCCAACCTTCAGCGGAACATGGGTCAGCACGGACCAGAGCAGGGCCCCGGCAATCACCGCACCCAGAGCCCCCAGCAGCATCCATGATGCGCGCGGAACCAGATGCAAGGACGCATCCAGCCGCTCCGGATTGGCCAGCCGATCCAATGCCGACTGCCTGAAAATCGACTCGCTCATACGGCGTTACCACCCCACCAACACCCACAGCGCGACCCGTGATGTCGCCATATGAAACGAAAAGGCGCGCCCGCGCAACCGGCGGACGCGCCTTCCGCGTCATTTCTGCAAACTGTCCCGCGCAGGGTCAGTTCTGGAGTTTTTCGCCGGCCTTTTCAGCCGCAGCGCCCGCCTTTTCGATGACCTTGCCAGCTGCGTCCTTGGCCTTGTCTGCCGTGGCAGCCGCCTTGTCCTTCACATCGGCAGCGGCATCACCAGCCACGGCCTTTGCGTCCGCCGCAACAGCGCCCGCCTTTTCGGTGGCGTCCGACGCGACCGCACCAGCCTTGTCTGCGCCTTCTTCAATCATGGCGCCTGCCGTGGCGGTTGCATCCTTGGCGTCTTCAACCACGGCGCCAGCGGCTTCGCTCGATTCTTCCTTGGCCTTTTCAGAACAGGCCGAAAGCCCGATCAGGGCAAAACCGGCCACCATCGCAACTGTCAATTTCCGCATGAAATCCTCCTTCGATACTCAACAGGAAGACCGAGGTTATCAGCGACACCGCGCGTTGCAATCACAAAACGTGCAGACAGCTTGACCTGCCCGCCTGCGCCCGCAACAGACGGACCCGTTCACAATCACACAAGGAGATGGATGATGGCTGCTTATATCGTTTTCACCCGCGAACGCCTGCGCGATCAAGCCGCAATGGACGCCTATTCGGCGAAGGCCGGTCCGAGCCTTGCCGGTCATGAAGGAAAGCCGCACGCTTATTATGGCAAGCATGAAACGCTGGAAGGCGCACCGATTGACGGCGCGGTGATCATCGAATTCCCCAGCATCGATGCAGCCAAGGCCTGGTATGACAGCCCCGCTTACACAGAAGCGCGCGCGCACCGCTTTCAGGGTGCGGACTATCGCGTGTTCATCACCGAAACGCTGTAACGTTCAAGGCCCGCTCGTCCTGCGCATGGCGCAAGACGAGCGATGTCTGCCCTGATCAATGCCGCACGGCATCTCCGGACTTGGCAGTCGCGGCAGATAGCGCGGCCAGTTCATCGGCCTCGGTCCAGCTGATCGGCTCCAGCTTCTCCGCCAGCGCCAGCGCCAGCACTTCATCGACATGGCTGACCGGGATGATGGTCAGGCCCGCCTTCACATTGGCCGGAATTTCAGCCAGATCCTTTTCATTTTCCTGCGGGATGAGCACGGTGGTGATGCCGCCGCGCAGCGCCGCCAGCAGCTTTTCCTTGAGGCCGCCAATCGGCAGCACGCGCCCGCGCAAGGACACTTCACCAGTCATGGCGACTTCGCGGCGGACTGCGATCCCCGAAAGGGTAGAGACCATCGCGGTCACCATACCGACACCGGCGGACGGTCCATCCTTGGGCACCGCCCCTTCGGGCAGGTGGATATGGATGTCCTTGCGGTCGAACAGGCTGGGCTTCACACCATAGCTGGGTGCGCGCGCCTTCACGAAGGAGAGCGCGGTCTGGATCGATTCGGTCATGACTTCACCCAGCTTGCCGGTGGTCTTGATGCCACCCTTGCCGGGCACGGTCACCGCTTCAATCGTCAGCAATTCGCCGCCCACTTCGGTCCAGGCAAGGCCAGTTACGGCCCCGATCTGGTCTTCGGTTTCGGCCAGACCATGGCGATATTTCAGCACGCCCGCGAAATCAGCAAGATTGTCCTCGGTGATGACAACCGCCTTGTCCTTGCCTTCAAGGATGCGACGCAGCGCCTTGCGCGCCAGTTTGGCGAGCTCCCGCTCCAGCGAGCGCACACCGGCTTCGCGCGTGTAGTGGCGGATCAGCGCACGCAGCCCGTCCTGCGTCAGCTCGAACTCGCCCGCCTTCAGGCCATGCGCTTCCACCTGCTTGGGCAGCAGATGGCGGGTGGCGATTTCCACCTTCTCATCCTCGGTATAGCCTTCAAGCCGGATGATCTCCATGCGGTCTAGCAACGCCTGCGGCAGGTTGAGGCTGTTTGCCGTGGTGACAAACATCACGTCCGAAAGGTCAATGTCCAGTTCCAGATAATGGTCCTGAAACTTGCTGTTCTGTTCGGGGTCGAGCACTTCGAGCAAAGCCGACGCCGGATCGCCCCGGAAGTCCTGACCCAATTTGTCGATCTCGTCGAGCAGGAAGAGCGGGTTGTTGGTGCCCACCTTCTTGAGGTTTGTCACGATCTTGCCCGGCAGCGAGCCGATATAGGTCCGCCGGTGCCCGCGAATCTCGGCTTCATCGCGCACGCCGCCCAGCGACTGGCGGATGAACTCGCGCCCGGTTGCCTTGGCGATGCTGCGCCCGAGCGAGGTCTTGCCCACACCTGGCGGGCCGACAAGGCACAGGATCGGGCCTTTCAATTTGTTGGTGCGCGCCTGAACCGCCAGATATTCGACGATCCGGTCCTTGACCTTTTCCAGACCGAAATGGTCATCGTCGAGCACGGCCTGCGCAGCGGCAATGTCCTTTTTCAGCTTGGATTTCTTGCCCCAGGGCAGACCCAGCAAGATGTCGAGATAATTGCGCACCACCGTTGCCTCGGCAGACATGGGTGCCATCGTCTTCATCTTCTTCAGCTCGGCATTTGCCTTGGCCTTGGCGTCCTTGGAGAGCTTGAGCGTGTCGATCTTCTTCTGGAGTTCGGCCAGTTCATTGGCCTCACCCTCTTCGCCCTCATTGCCGAGTTCGCGCTGAATCGCCTTCAGCTGCTCGTTGAGATAATATTCGCGCTGGGTCTTCTCCATCTGACGCTTCACGCGGCTGCGGATCTTCTTTTCGACCTGCAAGACGCCCAGTTCGCCTTCCATGAAGCCGAACGCCATGGTGAGCCGCTTGCCCGCATCCAGCTCCACCAACAGGCTCTGCTTGTCGGACACTTTGAGCGCGAGATTGGAGGCCACCGCATCAGCCAGCTTGGAGGCGTCTTCAATCTCCGCGAGTTGCACGGCAGTTTCAGCGGGCAGCTTCTTGTTGAGCTTGGCGTAATTTTCGAACTGGTCGATCACCGAGCGCATCAGCGCGGTCACTTCCGCGCCATCGGCATCGGTCTCTTCGATTTCCGCCACATCGGCGGTGAGAAAATCCCCGGATCCATGGAGATCGGTGAGCGTTGCGCGGCGCTGGCCTTCCACCAGAACGCGCACGGTACCGTCGGGCAGCTTCAGCAGCTGCATGACGCTGGCGATGACACCCATGTCATACAGATCTTCACGATCCGGATCATCCTGCGCGGGATCAAGCTGCGAGACGAGGAAAATCTCCCGCCCGGCATTCATCGCATTTTCCAGCGCGGCCACGGATTTGGCGCGCCCCACGAACAGCGGCACGACCATATGCGGGAAGACGACAATGTCCCTCAACGGAAGGACGGGGTAATTCTGCGTCATAAACACTCCGGGTGGCGGCAGCGGGCCGCCTTCAGCACCACCATATGGGCGCTGATCCCGGCGCGTTCAATGGCTTGGGGTCATTTACCCTTTTTGCCGAAGAGCGACTCAAGCTTGCGGCGTTCGGCGGGCGTCAGATCTTCGGGTTTCCGGGGTGCGGGTAAAGACGCCGTTGCTTCCTTCACCTTGCCGATAATGCCGGGCATGGCCTGCATCATCTTGGGCATCATGGATTGCATCCGGCTCATGATGGCCGGGTCTGTCATCAGCGTCATCTGTTCGCTGGCATAGGCATTGCCGGTCGGCGTCGAAAAGAAGCGATCAAGCTCGGTCAGCTGCTCGACATTGAAGCGGCGGGCATAGGCTTCGGCCATACCGGCGCGCATTTCGGGCTCAAAGCCGCTCATGAACGTGCCCATTTCGCGCATCATGGCAGACATGCCCAGTTTTTGCCGCTCATCAAAATGCGGGTCCATGATGGCCATCATCTCGCCGAGCGTGCCTTTGGGCAAAGCCGACACTTCGGATTCGCTGACTCCCGCCATCTGGGCCAGGCTGGCCATCGGCAGGGTCTTCATCTGGTCCATCATGCCACTCATCATCTGATCCATCGTGCCGGACATGAGCTTCTGATAAGTGCCGTCCGGCAGCAATTTCTGCGCCACGCGCTGGGAAATGGCGAGGCGCGCAGGCTCTACCGGGGCCGTAGCGGGCGCAGTCGCACCTTGTGCAACCGCAGGCAACGGGGCGGCCAAGCCAAGGACGGCACAGGCAAAGAGACGCACAGACTTCATCGGGATACTCCGTACAAGGATGACCCGCCCTTCATGCCGCGCGATCAGCCGCCGCGCAACAACCGTCCGAAAAAGCTCCTGTCTGCCAGCACTTCGCCTGCACAATTATGCCCCGGCGCGCCGGTCACGCCGCCACCGGGATGCGTGCCCGCGCCGCACATGTAGAGCCCCTTGAGCGGCCCGCGATACGCGCCATGGCCCAGCATCGGCCGCGCCGACCAAAGCTGATCGAGGCTCATAGTGCCGTGCATGATGTCTCCACCGGCCAGGCCGAAGCGGCGCTCCAGCCCCAGCGGAGAGAGAATTTGCTGGCCAAGAATCGAGGCCCGGAAGCCCGGCGCATGGGCCTCCACCGTGTCGATGATCGTGTCTGCCGCCTTGCCTTCATCGGCGTCCCAGTCATGATCGGGCTTGAACTGCTGGCAGAACAGGCTGGCGACATGGCAGCCTTCGGGCGCGAGGCTCGCATCAACCGTGGAGGGAATCAGCATCTCCACGATCGGCTTTCTGGACCAGCCAAACTGCTTCGCATCCACGAACGCCTGATCCATATAATCGAGCGTGGGTGCGATGATGATGCCCGACTGGTGATGCTCGCCGGGTTCGGGCAAGCAGGTGAAGCGCGGCAGTTCCGACAGCGCGACGTTCATGCGGAAGGTACCGCTGCCCGCCTTGAAGCCTTTCATGCGGCGCGTGAATTCAGGGGAAAGATCACCATCGGCAAACATCTTGCCATAGAGCAGCTTCGGCCCGACGTTGGCGATGACGCGATCTGCAGCGATCTCTTCGCCCGATTCCAGCCTGACGCCAACGGCCTTGTTGCCATCCACGAGCACGCGCGCGACCGGCGTTTCCAGGCTGATCTCCACGCCCAGCGCGGTCACCACCTTGGCCATGATCTGCGTGATCGCGCCCATGCCGCCGACGCTATGGCCCCATGCGCCCTTCTTGCCATTCACTTCGCCAAAGACATGGTGGAGCAGCACATAGGCACTGCCCGGCGCATCGGGAGAGGCATAATTGCCGACCACTGCGTCAAAGCCGAACGCGGCCTTCACTGCCTCGCTCTCGAACCAGCCGTCCAGCAGCGTGCGTGCCGACTTGGTGAACAAGTCCAGCACGTCACGCTGCTGCTCGATGGTGAGTCCAGCAAGTTTGCGACCCTGAAGGGCTCCGTCGAGAAGGGTTTTGACGCCGCCACCCAGATTGGGGGGCGTCTTCATGGCAAGATCGCGCAGCACATCGGCCACGCCTTCGAGCGCGTCATAATAAGCAGGCAGCACATCGGCATCGTGCGCGGAGAAGCGGCGGAATTCGGCCTGCGTCTTTTCCAGACCGCCACCGAGTTTCAGATAGCCACCATCGTCCTGCGGCAGAAAGTTGGAGATGGGCCGCTCGATGACCTTATAGCCATGATCGGCCAGCTTCATGTCTGCAATCACCTGCGGCTGAAGCAAGCTGACGGTGTAGCTCGCCACCGAATTGCGGAAGCCGGGATGGAATTCCTCCGTGACGGCAGCACCGCCCACGGTGTCGAGCCGCTCGACCAGGCGCACCTTCAACCCTGCCTTGGCGAGGTAGAAGGCACAGACAAGGCCGTTATGGCCTGCGCCGATGATGACGGCATCATATTTGGTGGTCATGTTTCCTCCGGACGTCTTTCATTTCTCTTTCGCGTCACCGCCTGTGAAGGCGGGGAATGACGGGAATGGGGCTTTATGTCAATCGCTCGCTCCACCCCTTGGCAGGCTGTTCTTCCAGCCGCGCCTCCGGAATGATGGCGCGCATCTTGCGGCAGAAGCTTTTCAGACAGACTTCCTTGTCTGACAGCGGCCCCATCGAGAAGGTCCGGCTCGCCATGCCGTCCTGCACGCGGTTGATCAGCGCAGTATCCTCCGCATTGACCAACCGGTTGATCCGCCAGTTGAGGTAGCGCGCGGCCTTCATCTCACGCCGCTCATCAGGCAGCACATAGCTGATTTCGCGGATCAGGCAGGTGGTGGGGCCGGTCGGCAACCACTGCATGAAATCCACCTGATCAGGGTAGATGTCGAACGCCACACTCGGCCAGAGCTTGAAATAGAGCCATTTGCGCTGGCTCTCTTGCGGCAGATGCGGCACCGGCGGAAGCAATGACTGGTAGAGGCGTTCGGACCAGCCGGACGAGAAGCGATCTTCAATATCGCCCCACATCCGGTCAACATGCTCGGTGGCTTCAATGCCATAGCTCTTTCCCAAGAGCCGCGTCAGGCCGGGGTGGGAGACGGGGATGTGGAGACCGTCCGAATAATTGTCGCCCACATTCTTCCAGTTGACCGTGCGCGGGCGCATCGTGACACGGCCCAACGCCTCCAGCTGCTCGAACTGATAGGGCGCGACCATCGCTTCATACGGCGCCATCATCTCGGCCACACTCGGCCCGCCCGATTCGAGCCGGACGAAGATGAAACCGCGCCAGATTTCCAGATCGACGGGCACAAGCCCGGCCTTCGCCTTGTCCAGCGTGGGGTAAGATGCACTATCGGGAACGCCGCTCAGCTTTCCGTCAAGTTCATAGACCCAGGCATGATAGGGGCAGACCAGCTTTTTCGCACAGCCGCTGGAGCCGTCGACGATGCGGCTGCCCCGGTGGCGGCAGACATTGGTGAAAGCGCGCACCTGCATGTCTGTGCCGCGCACGACAATGACGCTCTCGCCGACATAATCGAGGCTATGCCAATCGCCCGCCTTGGGCACATCGCTGACATGGCACACCACCTGCCAGCTCGGGCGGAAAATGCGGTCCATCTCCACGGCGGCAAATTCGGGATCATGATAGGTCCATGCCGGCAGGCTCCAGCCTTCCAGCGGATCAGTCTCTTCCGGTTTGACGAGCGCGAGCGACATGGCTTGATTCCTTGTTATACACTCGTATAACAAGGCGATGAGCCCGCGACAAGCCTTCACCCGCGAGGAGGCGGACACCCGCCGCCAGAGCCTGATTGCTGCCTGTGCACGCTCGCTGGCCATGCTTGGCGCAAGCGGCACGAGCGTACGGAGCATCTGCACGGAGGCGGGCGTTTCACCCGGATTGCTGCGCCATTATTTTGCCGGAATCGACGCACTGGTGGCCGAGACCTATCGCTGGACGGGGGACCGGGTGCAGGCCGCGCTGGATGACGCCGTGGCCGCCGCGCCCGCCACGCCGCGCGCGCGTCTGCTTGCCTATCTCACCGCCAGCTTTGCACCGCCCATTGCCGATCCGGACCTGCTGGCCACATGGCTCGCCTTTTGGGGCCTGACCAAGACCGACGCCCGCATCGCGGCCCTCCATGCCGAAATCTATGCCGATTACCGCACCGGGCTGGAGGCGCTGATCACACCCGTCGCGCCGGGAGACCATCGCCTGACGACCGTGGCGCTCACCGCGCTGGTGGACGGCCTATGGCTCGAACTCAGCCTGGGCAACGCCCCCTTCACCCGCGCCGAAGCCGGGATGCTGGCCGAAAAATGGCTGGACGCGCTGCTGGGTTAAAATTCAAATCATGCCGGAAGTATACTTGTGCAAATCAACCCGCATTCATACTACTCGAATGCTCACGTTTGACTCGACGGTAGTTTAATAGAGCGATGTAATTACTATAAGTCTATACATAAAATTTGAACTTATTTACACCTCTTCCGATTGATAAAGTATATTTTCGAGCTTATTTACTGCCATTTCTGAATTTTCAAGTATGTCATTGTAACTTCTAATTATGTCGCCATCATATGTTTCACCATCCGCCCTTGATTCGAGATTGTTGCGAACTGCGCTAACAAAATCAGACCAAGGAAGGGAAAGCTCTATGTTCTCCGTTTCAAAATGACTCCAGTCGGATTCAAATTCCATCTCTTGAGGTTGCCGCACAACCCTAACTAACGTGCAGAATCTTGTTCGAGAAAAGGCTGTCTTTCCATGATAGTTGTCGATATTGATTTGCGACTTGACCGCGGCTAAAGTTTGCCCCGTTCGAAATATATCATCTATGACCAATGCAACGCCAGAAGGCGTATCATTTGAGTTACTTATCAAAGAAATTGAATCCACCTTTCCACGCCCGGATCGGATATACCCCAGCCTGTGCTTAGGCAGCTGTATTCTGTTGGCAACATAGGAGGAGAGAAGTCGCCCAGCAAGATGCACACCGAATATCCAGTCCGGATCTAATCTTCTTGCATAGTCCACAAGATCACTGATCGCATCTCTTGCTTGAACAATATTGAGATTTTGTTGACCATCAATCTTTACCAAATACCTATTTCGAGCATGTTTTTCCCTTATGTAGTATTTGTTATAAGATATTACATTTAGGACATTTTTCACGATAGGAAATGATTTGTATATTCCGTAAGATATAAGCATAATATAGAATGCAAGAAGGGACAATATAACTGCCTGTGAAGTGAACATATATGTAAACATGGTCACAACCCCGTCCTCCTTGAGGTTGGCAGATGATTCCCGGCCCCATTCGCCTCCGCAAAACGCGTAGCAGAAACATACAAATCAATTGCAAATACCGAGATTGCATATAGTATAAAACATGCTATTAAATTCGACAATTCTTTTTCTGTTACAGTTCTTCCGATATAATTTTTCACATATATAGAAAGAAATGCATTCATTCCAAAAAGCAATAGATTTGGAACTAAATAGAGAAATATAAGGGGAGTTGCTTTTGAGTTTTTTTTAACTATATTTCTCTCAAGCATGAACATAATTAAATAATAAAAATATATCCATCCAATCGTAATAATGGAATATAGTATATCTGTAATTTTTTTATTTCCATTTATTAGATCAACAAGAGACTTACTGTTTGCCTCGTTCGGATCTATAGTTGAATATACAATCATTAAGGCGGAGCCAATTCCTATCAACCCTGGTAAGGCGCCGAACAATGTTGCAGTGACCAAGTCAACCAACGTATTTGTATCTTCGCTTGAAGGCTTAGGCATTGTTTCAGCTCATTTTGAAATTCATGCTATATACTGTATTTTTGTCGATATTTGTCAAGCGCACGTTCACCCCACCCGGTTCGCCACCAGATCATCCACCACTGCCGGATCGGCGAGCGTGCTTGTATCGCCCAGCGCGCTGACATCGCCTTCCGCGATCTTCCTCAGAATCCGCCGCATGATCTTGCCGGAGCGTGTTTTGGGGAGGCCGGGGGCGAACTGGATGGCGTCTGGCGTGGCGATGGGGCCGATTTCGTGGCGGACCCACTGGACGAGCGTCTTGCGCAGGTCTTCGCTTGTTTCCACGCCCGCCTTCACCGTCACATAGGCGTAGATGCCCTGACCCTTGATGTCGTGCGGGAAGCCCACAACGGCGGCCTCTGCCACGCTTTCATGCAGCACCAATGCGGATTCGACTTCCGCTGTGCCCATGCGATGGCCCGAGACGTTGATCACGTCATCGACGCGGCCCGTGATCCACCAATAGCCGTCCTCGTCACGCCGTGCGCCATCTCCTGTGAAATATTTGCCGGGATAGGTGGTGAAATAGGTTTCAAAGAAGCGCTGATGATCGCCCCACACGGTGCGCATCTGCCCCGGCCAACTGCGCGTGATGCACAGATTGCCGCTCGCCGCGCCATGGATGACAGTGCCTTCGGCATCGACCAGCTGCGGATCGACACCGGGCATGGGCTTGGTGGCAGAACCCGGCTTGAGATCGGTCGCGCCCGGCATCGGTGCGATCATCGCGGCCCCGGTTTCGGTCTGCCACCAGGTGTCGATGATCGGGCAGCGACCTTCGCCCACGACCGAGTGATACCAGCGCCACGCTTCGGGATTGATCGGTTCGCCCACGGTGCCGAGCAGCTTGAGCGACTGGCGGCTGGTGGCCTTCACCGGCTCATCACCTTCGCGCATCAGGCTGCGCAGCACGGTGGGGGCGGTGAAGACGGTGTGCACATTGTGGCGGTCGCACACTTCCCAGATGCGGGATGCGGTTGGCCAGTTGGGCACGCCTTCATACATCAGCGTGGTCGCGCCATTGGAAAGCGGACCGTAAAGAATGTAGCTGTGGCCGGTCACCCAGCCAATGTCTGCCGCGCACCAGAAAATGTCTCAGGCGCGATAATCGAAGCACAATTCGTGCGTCAGGCTTGCCCAGACGAGATAGCCGCCCGTGGTGTGGAGAACGCCCTTGGGCTTTCCTGTCGAACCAGAAGTGTAGAGGATGAAGAGCGGGTCTTCGGCCATCATCGGTTCGGGCGGGCACACCGCCTCCACCTTTGCCGCTTCCTCATGATACCAGACGTCGCGGCCGGGCTTCATCGGAATGTCTGCACCCGTGGCCTTCACCACGATCACCTTTTCGATGATGGGCGCATGATCAAAGGCCTCATCCACATTGGTCTTGAGCGCAATATGTTTGCCGCCACGACGGCCTTCATCCGCCGTGATGATCACCTTCGAATCGCAATCCATCACCCGGCCCGCAATCGACTCGGGAGAGAAGCCGCCGAAAATCACCGAGTGAATCGCTCCGATTCGTGCGCAAGCGAGCAAAGCGAACGCCGCTTCGGGGATCATCGGCATATAAATTGTGACGCGATCTCCCTTTTCCACACCATTGGCCTTGAGCACATTGGCGAAGCGCGAGACCTCTGCGAGCAGCTGCTTGTAGCTGATATGGCGCGGCTCTTCGCTGGGAACATCGGGTTCCCAGATGATCGCCGTGCGGTCCGGATGCGCCTTGGCGTGCCGGTCTATGCAGTTGGCAGTGGCGTTCAGCTTCCCGTCTGAAAACCAGCTGATGTGGAAGGTGGTGGCGTCAAAGCTCCAGTCTCCGGCGATTTCGGGGCGCTTGATCCAGTCCAGCCGCCGCGCCTGCTCCAGCCAGAAGCTGCCCGAGTCCGCAATCGAGCGACCATAAAGCTGCTGATATTTGGCGGCATTGACCCGCGCCTTTTTCGCCCATTCGGCAGGCACCGGAAACAGATCTTGCTCGGACATTCCACTCTCCCTTGCGTGGGTCTGTCTATTGGAAAAAAGGAAAGCCGGTGGCAAGCCCCGATTTGTGCAATGGTCAGGCTTGACTTGGATCAAGGAACAGGGTGCGATGCATCCTCAGACAGTTGCAATTCAAAATGGGAGAGAATGTGATGGCAGATGTGATGGAGGCCGTGCGGCCAGAGGCTAGCCAGGCGAGCAACCATGTTGACGTGCTGATTGTTGGTGCGGGCATTTCCGGCGTGGGCAGTGCCTTCCACCTGCAAGACCAGTGCCCGGACAAAAGCTATGTGATCCTTGAATCGATGGATACGTTTGGCGGCACTTGGGAGACGCACAAATATCCCGGCGTCCGCTCTGACTCCGATCTTTATACCTTCGGTTATCGCTTCAAGCCTTGGGTGGGCACGCCGATTGCGTCGGCACAGGCGATTCTCGACTATATGGGCGAAGTGATCGAAGAGAACGGCATCGGCCAGCACATCCGCTATGGCCACAAGATCACCAAGTGCAGCTGGTCCAGCGCAGACAATCTGTGGACGGTGGAAGCCGTCAGCAAGGCCGATGGCAAGACGCACCATTTCACCTGCAACTTCCTGTGGATGTGTCAGGGCTATTATGACCATGACAAGCCCTACACGCCGGACTGGAAAGGCGTGTCCGACTATAAGGGCCAGTTCATCCACGCCCAGCTGTGGGATCCCAAGATCGACGTGAAGGGCAAGCGCGTGCTGGTGATCGGCTCTGGCGCGACGGCCGCCACCGTCATTCCCGCACTGGCAGACGCTGGCGCGCAGGTGACGATGCTGCAACGCTCCCCCACCTATTTCTTCTGCGCGCCGAACCAGAACGAACTGGCAGACCGGTTGCGTCAGGTCGGCATTGACGAGCCGACCGTGCACCGCGTGGTGCGCCAGCAGATCATGTTCGACCAGCAGGTGATGACCCAGCGCGCGATTGATGAGCCCGATGTGGTGTTTGAAGAGCTGAAGGCACTGATCCGCTCCTATGTGGGGGAAGACTTCCAGTTTGAGCCGCACTTCATCCCCAAATATCGCCCGTGGCAGCAGCGTCTGGCTTTCTGCCCCGAAGCCGATATTTTCAAATGTGCGGTAGAGGGCAAGCTCAGCGTCTATACCGACCATATCGACCGTTTCACCGAAACTGGCGTGCTCACCCAGTCGGGCGATCTGATCGAAGCCGACATCATCATGGCCGCCACCGGCTTCAACCTGTCGGTTCTGGGTGATATTCCCTTCGATGTGGACGGCAAGGCCGTGCACTGGCCCGATACCGTCAATTATCGCGGCATGATGTTCACCGGCGTGCCCAACATGGTGTGGGTGTTCGGCTATTTCCGCGCCAGCTGGACGCTGCGGGTGGACATGCTCGGCGATTTCGTCAGCAACCTGCTCCGCCATATGGATGCCAAGGGCGCCAAGCGGGTGGACGTGGCACTGCGCCCCGAAGACAAGGACATGCCGCTTTCGCCGTGGATCGAATCGGAGAATTTCAACCCCGGTTACCTGATGCGCGGCCTGGCCAAGCTGCCCAAGCGCGGCGACAAGCCCGAATGGCGGCATAATCAGGATTACTGGCGCGAAAAGGAAGAGATTCCGAACATCAATCTGGATGGCGCCGAATTCAAATATAGCTGATCGCACCGATCAGGTTTGTGCAGGCAAAGCCCCTTCCCGGACCATCCGGGGAGGGGTTTTGTTGTTTGGGTGCCATGCGTTGCTGCAATCCGGCGCAGGCCGGAGCCGTGCGAGAATCGGATAACCACGCGTGAGAGCCGCCTCAGGGTTCCGGCCTGCGCCGGAGAACACAGAGTGATGATCCCTCGTCGCAATCAATCCAGCAGGGCCATCGCACCGCTATCAAGGATCTGGTCCACCGCGCCATTGGCCATGCGGAAGAACATGTCATCACCGCGCGGGGTCTGCGTCACCAGCATCGCCGCGAAAAAGGCGGTGAGGAACAGCTGAAAACTGCCGCGTGCGAAATGGCGATCAAAATGGGCGGGATCATAGGTTACGCCATGGCGGCCCATAATGTCGTGATAATGCGCCAGAAGCGCCGCACCATGCGCCTTGCGCTCATCCGGCGTGATCGCGCCTGCCAGAAAATAGGCGACATCTGTGGCGGGGTTGCCATAGCCGACCGACTGCCAATCCAGCATCACCATCTGCGGACCATCGGGCGTATCGTTGAACATCATGTTGTCGGGCCGGAAATCCGCATGGTTGAGGCCGCGCGGGCCATCCACATGATCATATTTCTCCCAATTGGCACAAAGCGCATCGCCAATCTTCGCGGCTTCGGGCGTCACGCGTTCGCCATAGCGGGCCCGGAATCCGTCCCACAGCGCCGCAATCTCGTTCACATCGAATGCCGGGCCATCGCCCGCCGTGGCGTTAAGCCAGTCAAACGCAAACAGGCTGTCATCCTGCCAGTGCGAGGCATGGAATTTCGCGGCCTCCTCCATCACCGAACGCGCTTCGGGAATCGTCACACCGGCCAGCTGATCGCCCTGCCGCGCGGGGGAAAGGTCTGCCATCATCAGCACGAAATCATGCGTGTCCGGATTCACATCGGTGAAATAGCAGCGCGGCGTGCGGATCAGGGCCGTCTTGGCGAGATGCTGGTAGAAGCGCACTTCACGCATATAATTGCCCAGCGAAACGCCCGCATTGCGGCTTTCTTCCCCCGCCGCCGGGAATTTTCCGACGATGGAGCGCGGCGCATCGGCCCCGGCACGCGCATAATCGAGCGTGAAGCGGACGCTGTCCCCGATCATGCCTGCCCCCACCGCTTTGGCGGTAAAGCCTGAAACCTCGGCATCGACGCCCCCTTGGGCGAGCACGGCAGTCAGCCAGTCGGCGGTCACATCGCCGGGCATCCGGATGTCGGGCGTGCTCATGCGGCGGGCAGCGTGTGGGTGTAGACTTCGTTGAAGCTGATGCGACCATCGCGCATCTGCACGAAATCAAATCCGCGCATCCGCATCGCTGCCTCGCCTTCACCCGCATCCAGATACCAGCGTCCGCAATAGCCGCCTTCCACGTCCCACACCGCTTCGGGCGTGTAGCGTGTGGCAGGGAGCGCTGCGAACAGCCCGGTCAGATAGGCGCGCAAAGCATCATGCCCCTTGATGCCGGCGGGCACCTGCGGATCGAGATAGTCGGCATCCTCGGTGTAGAAGGTTAGCAACCGCTCCACATCCTTGTTGCTCCAGGCTTGCAGCCAGTCGGCGTTGAAGCGTTCAATTTCGGTCATGCCCATCTGTCTCTCCTGTCTCTCTTGCCCCTTCTCTGAGCGCACCGGTCGCATGGATCAATCCCTGCCTGCCGCGATTGACATGAGTCAAAGCCAGTTTTTCCGCACTCTGTATGCAAGGCATACAAAATAGGAGAGGTGCGACCATGGCCCATTTTCCCACCAACCCCGGTTTCACCGGGGCGATGCGACCTGTGCGTCTGCAAGGCGACATAGTGGATGTGGAGATTGAGGGTGAGGTGCCCGACACGCTCGACGGGGCCTTTTACCGCGTCCACCCCGATCCCCAATTCACCCCCAAATATCCCGATGATCAGTTCTTCAACGGGGATGGCATGGTCTCCATGTTCCGTTTCAAGGGCGGCAAGGTCGATTTCAAGCAACGCTTTGCGCAGACCGACAAATGGAAGCTGGAAAATGCCGCAGGCAAGGCGCTGTTTGGGGCTTATCGCAACCATCTGACCGATGATCCTGCCGTTGCGGGCCAGATTCGGGGAACCGCCAACACCAATGTCATGGTCCATGCCGGCAAGCTTTATGCGATGAAGGAAGACAGCCCGCTGCTGCTGATGGACCCGCTGAGCCTCGACACGTTCGGCTATACCGATTTTGGCGGAAAACAGGCGAGCCAGACCTTTTGCGCGCACCCCAAGATCGACCCCGCGACCGGCAATATGTGCGCCTTTTCCTATATGTCAAAGGGGCCGCTGACGCTCGACATGAGCTATATGGAGATTTCTCCCGCCGGAGAGCTGCTGTCCGAGATTCCGTTCAAGAATAAATATCTCTGCATGATGCACGATTTCGGCGTGACCGAGGATTATGTCGTGTTCAACGTCATGCCGTGCATCACCGGGCTCGACCGGCTGGAAAAGAACATGCCCTATTTCGGCTTTGATCATGCGATGCCGGTGTGGATGGCGGTGCTTCCCCGCAAAGAGGGCGCGACGGCGAAGGATATGCGCTGGTTCCAGGCCCCGCACAACTGCTTCACCGGCCATGTCATGAACGCTTTCAACGATGGCACCAAGGTCTGTTTCGATCTGCCGATTGCCGCGAAGAACAGCTTCCCCTTCTTCCCCGATGTGACCGGCGCACCGTTCGATCCCGTCGGCGGGATGAGCTATCTCACCCGCTGGACGGTCGATATGGCCTCCAACCGCGATTCGTTCGAAAAGGTTGAGAAGCTCAGCAATCAGGCCGACGAATTCCCCCGCATCGATGATCGTTACGCCACCCGCGCCTATCGCCATGGCTGGATGCTCGTGTTCGATGTGACCAAGCCCTATGAGGGGCCGGGCGGCGCGTTCATGGCGATCACCAACACGCTGACGCATATCGATCTGGCGACAGGCCGCGAGAAAAGCTGGTGGGCCGGGCCACAATGCGGCGTGCAGGAACCCTGTTTCATCCCCAAATCCGCCAATGCGCCCGAAGGCGAAGGCTGGGTGGTCGCGCTGGTGGACAATCATGTCACCAACTATTCGGACCTGTGCATTTTCGATGCCCAGCACGTCGACGAAGGCCCGATTGGCCGCGCCAGGCTGCCCATCCGCATCCGGCAGGGCCTGCATGGCAATTTTGCAAGCGCCGCGCAAATGGGGGCCTGACGCGCTTCTCCGATCATAAAAAATGAGCCACCCGGCGGACCGGATGGCTCTTTGAAGTTTGATAGGAGAGGATGCCTGAAAGGCAGGTTCTTTTTGCGCTGCGCCATTAAATGCTGCAACTGCGAAATCGTTTATCGCGATTGCGGTTTTTGCAACCCATGCCGGGCGCGAGACGACTGACGTGTCTGTTCTCTTGAACTTGACGCGCGCGGCGTCCAAAGTGGCGTCAGAGTTCCTTCCCCCTGTCACCGAAAGACCCGTTCGATGAGCAAGCGCCCGGCCCATGTGAAGCCACCGGCCTATCTCTCCAAAAGCCCGCCCGTGCCCGAACCCCGCGCCACTCCGCGCGGGCCGGAGCCGGACCCCGACCGGCTGGACCCCGTCCGCTATGGCGATTGGGAGAAAAACGGCATCGCGGTGGATTTCTGAAGCGGCCATGCTCTCGCTCCCCAACATCCTGACGCTCTCCCGCATCTTTGCGGTGCCGATTCTGGTCGGCCTGCTCTGGTTTCCGGGGTGGGAGCCGGGCTGGCTCGCGGGCTTCGCGCTCTATTGCCTGATGGGCATCACCGATTATTTTGACGGTTATGTCGCCCGCGCGCGCGGCACCGTTTCCAAACTGGGCATCTTCCTTGATCCGATTGCAGACAAGATCATGGTGGCGGCGGTCATCCTGATGCTGGCCGGCACACGTCATGACGCCGCTTCGATTTCCGGCGTTCACACCATTCCCGCCATCATCATCCTGATGCGCGAGATTGCGGTTTCGGGCCTGCGCGAGTTTCTGGCCGGATTGCAGGTCTCCATGCCCGTCTCCCAACTCGCCAAATGGAAAACGACGCTGCAACTGGTAGCGCTGGGCGCGCTGATTCTGGCGGGCGGGCTGCCGCATCTGCTGTGGATCAAACAGGTCGGGCTGCTGACGCTGTGGGCGGCCGCTGCGCTGACGCTCATTACCGGCTGGGATTATCTGCGCGTCGGCCTGAAGCATATGGACTGACGCATGGCCGCGTTGACCATTCTCTATTTTGCGCGCGTGGCCGAAACCATGGGCCGATCCTCAGAGGCCTTGGACCGCCCCCATGGCGTCAAGACGCTGGGCGATCTGGCTGACTGGATCGAGAAGAATGGCGGAAATCTGGGAGATCGGGCCAAGTTGCGCGGCGCAATTGATCAGCGCATGGCCACACTCGACACGGCGCTGGGCGATGCGCACGAAGTGGCCTTCTTCCCCCCGGTAACCGGCGGATGATCCGCGTCCAGCGCCAGGATTTCGATCCCGGGGCGGAACTGGCCGCGCTGGAGGCGAGCGGTGCAGGGGCCGTGGCGAGCTTCACCGGGCTGGTGCGGCCTGACGATGGCGTGACCGCGCTCACGCTCGACCATTATCCCGGCATGACCGAAGCTGCGCTGACCGGATTGGCGGATGAAGCACGGGATCGCTGGCCGCTGACAGCCCTCACTCTCATCCACCGCGTCGGGCGGCTGGAGGCGGGTGCGCGCATCGTGTTCGTCGGCACGGCATCATCCCATCGCGCGGCAGCGCTGGAGGCGTGCGCCTTCCTGATCGACCGGCTGAAAACCGACGCTCCCTTCTGGAAGCGCGAGCATCTGGCGGGCGAAGATCGCTGGGTGGAGGCGAAGGGAACCGATGACGCGGCGGCGGAGAAATGGCGGTAAACCCGCCGCAAGACTCCGATCAATCAGATAGGAGCACACGTTCCGCAGCCGGGATCTTTGGGCATCCGCATCGCGCGCATTTCCGGCTTGAGCCCGTCGACAATGTGAAGCTTGCCTGCCGCATCTTCACCAAAGGGATGGAGCACGCGCACCGCCTCCATCGCGGCCCAGCTGCCCATCATCCCCGCCATCGCGCCGAGCACGCCGACATCGGCGCAGCTGTCGCACTCATCGGGATCATGCGCATCACCGACGAAACAGCGATAACAGGGCTTGTCCGCCTCCCAGCCGCGCCAGGTGCCGATCTGGCCATGGAACTGGCCGATGGCGGACGTGACCAAAGGCACGCGCGCGGCCACGCACAGATCATTGACCGCAAGGCGCGTGGCGAAATTATCTGATCCGTCCACCACCACATCGACACTTGCAAGCAATGCCGCGCCATTCTCGCGCGAAATCCGCAGGCGGTGCCCGGTGAAGCGCACATCCGGATTGATCCGCGCAACAAAATCGCCCGCCACATCCACTTTGGCGCGACCCACATCCCCTGTGCCAAACAAAGTCTGGCGCTGGAGATTGGAGTGGGAGACGACATCATCATCCACCACGCTGATCCGGCCCACGCCTGCCGCCGCCAGATATTGCAGCGCAGGGCACCCGATCCCGCCGGCACCAATCAGCAGCACATGGCTTTGCAGCAAGCGGACCTGCCCCGCCCCGCCAACCTCTTTCAAAACGATATGGCGGGCGTAACGATCCAGCTGGGCGTCGGTCAGCATCAGGCGGCGAACCGCAGCGCGATCTTGAAGGCCACGGCTTGCGGCTCCTGATAGGGCATGAATTCTTCCGCCTGCCGCGCCTTGATCCAGCGGGCGATGGCGGGGACAGCCGCTTTGCAGTCCGGCGCATCAACCTTGATCCGCTTGGGCGTCTTGCCCGCAGGCAGCAGGAATTCCACGGCGATGCGCGTTTTGGCGGGGCAGGCGACCTTGAGCGTTGCGCCCAGATCAGCCTTCATCCGGTCTGCCACATCGGCGGGGCCGGTGCGAAACGGCCAGATGCACTGTTCCGCTGCCGATGCAGGCATGGCGGCACAGATCAGCAGCATGGCCAGCGCACGGTTCATACGCCGGTTGACCCGAAGCCGCCCGCGCCGCGCACGGTTGCATCCAGACTGTCCACGGCGACAAACACCGCACGCTGCACGGGTGCGGGAACAAGCTGGGCAATCCGGTCCCCCCGCGCGATCAGGAACGGCGCATCGCCCAAATTGGCGAGGATGACTTTAACCTCGCCGCGATAATCGCTGTCGATGGTGCCGGGCGTGTTGAGGCACGTGATTCCCTGCTTGAGTGCGAGGCCGGAGCGCGGGCGCACCTGCACTTCATAGCCTTCGGGAATAGCCATGGCAAAGCCGGTCGCGACGGCATGACGCCCGCCGGGTGCGAGCGTGAGGTCTTCAGCAGACACAACATCCATCCCCGCCGCGCCGGGCGTGGCATAAGCGGGGGTGGGTAGGCCTTCGCCATGCGGCAGGCGCTGGAGCGCGATGGTGATATCAGGCAAGCGCATCGGCAATCCTTTCCGCAAGTCGCGTGGCAACCGCGCTCTTTTCCATCCGGTCCCAGCTGTCTACGCCTTCGCGGGTGATGATGTGGACGCGGTTCACTTCGCCGCCCATCTTGTCGACCGACACATCATTGGCGACGATCATGTCACAGCCTTTGCGCAGCAGCTTGCCCTGGCCGTGCGCGATAGCGGTTTCGGTCTCTGCGGCAAAGCCGACGACCAGCTTGGGTCGCTGCGGAGAGGCGCAGAGATTCGCCAATATGTCCGGGTTTTTGTGCCAGTTGAGCGCAGGCGGCCCCGCCTCTTTCTTGAGCTTTTCGGGCGCTGCATCCACGCGCCAGTCCGCAACCGCTGCCACCATGACGGCAGCATCGGCGGGAAGGGCGGCGGTGACCGCGGCCTCCATCTCGCGCGCCGATTCCACGTCGATCCGGTCCACGCCCGACGGCGTGGGGAGGCTGACCGGCCCTGCCACCAATGTTACCCGCGCGCCCAGTGCCGCGAGTGCGCCCGCAATGGCAAAACCCTGCTTGCCCGAAGAGCGATTGGCGATGACACGGACGGGATCAATCGGCTCATGCGTGGGGCCTGCGGTGACGATGATGTGTTTGTGGGTGAGCCTCTTCTCACCCATGTCGAAATCCGGCTGCCCCTCCAGCACATCCGCGCCGTCCGCCAGCGCGCGCTGGATCGCGGCCAGTATCGCCTCCGGCTCCGGCAAGCGACCGGGGCCGAATTCGCCACAGGCCATCGCCCCCTCGTCAGGCTCCAGCACGGTCACGCCATCGGCACGGAGTTGCGCCACATTGCGCTGCGTGGCGGCATGGAGCCACATGCGGACGTTCATCGCGGGCGCGGCCAGCACCGGCTTGTCGGTCGCGAGCAGAAGCGTGGTGGCCAGGTCATCTGCCAGACCATGCGCCATCCGCGCCATCAGATCCGCTGTTGCCGGTGCCACCACCACCAGATCGGCCTGACGCGAAAGCTGGATATGGCCCATCTCCGCCTCATCCTTGAGGTCGAACAGATCGGTATAGACCTTGTCTTCGCTCAGCGCCGCCAGCGTCATCGGCGTCACGAACTTTTCGCCCGCGCGCGTGACGACGCAGCGGACGGCCATGCCCGATTTGCGGATCAGCCGTACCAGCTCGCACGCTTTATAGGCTGCGATGCCGCCGCCGATGATGAGAAGAATGCGTTTCATGGCCCCGTCCGTCAGGCGGGCCTTACCACCCGCACTGCTTGCCCTTATTCTCCTTTTTGAGCCACGTCATCAGCGGCTTGAAATAGGCGATCATCGCGGTGCCATCGATCTCGCGCTTGCCGGTAAAGGCCTGCAATGCATCGGGCCAGGGCTTGGATGCGCCCATTTCCAGCATCGCATTCAGGCGCGTGCCTACATCCTTGTTGCCATAGAAGGTGCAGCGGTGGAGCGGCCCCTTCCACTTCGCAATGTCGCACGCTGCCTTGTAGAACTGGAATTGCAGCAGCCGCGCGAGGAAATAGCGGGTGTAGGGCGTGTTGCCGGGAATGTGATATTTCGCGCCCGCATCAAAATTGGCTTCGGAACGCGGAACCGGCGGGGTGATCCCCTGATATTTGAGGCGCAGATCGGTCCACAATTTGTTGTAGCCATCCTTGGGCGTTGTGCCCGCGAACACATCCCAGCGCCAGCGATCCACCATCAGGCCGAAGGGCAGAAACGCCACCTTGTCCATCGCCTGACGCAGCAGCAGGCCGGTGTCCTTGTCTGCACCCGGCACCTGCGCGGGCTCCAGCAGGCCGATCTTGACCAGATAATCGGGCGTGATCGAGAGCGCGATCATATCCCCAATCGCTTCATGAAAGCCGTCATTGGCGCTGTTGAGGTAGAGCGTCGGCTGTTTGTTATAGGCGCGCTGGTAATAATTATGGCCCAGCTCGTGGTGGATCGTTACGAAATCGTCGCTGTTGACCTTGGTACACATCTTGATGCGCAGATCGTCGACATTGTCCACGTCCCACGCACTGGCGTGGCACACCACTTCCCGGTCCGCAGGCTTGGTGATCTGGGATCGCGTCCAGAAAGTGGCGGGCAGCGGCGCGAAGCCCAGCGAGGAGAAGAAGGCCTCCCCGGTCTTCACCATTTTCAGCGGATCATAGCCATTGGCGTTCAGCTGCGCGCCGATGTCAAAGCCCAGCTCGCCTGCGCCCTTGGGGGCGACGACGTCATAAATGCCGCCCCATTCCTGCGCCCACATATTGCCGAGCAGATCGGCGCGGATCGGGCCGGTCTTCGCCTGCACCGCATCGCCATAATGCGCGTTGAGCTTGGTGCGGGTGTAGCAGTGCAGCTCATCATAAAGCGGCTTGACCTGCGCCCAGAGCTTGTCGGTCAGCGCCGCAAACTCATCGGGCTTCATGTCATATTGAGAGCGCCACATCGCACCGAGATCGGCATAGCCCAGTTCTTGCGCGCCCTTGTTCGCGATTTCGACCATGCGGGCATAATCATCCTTCATGGGAGAGCCGACGCTGTCGTTCCAGCTCTTCCACATTTCGGCGAGCTCGTCCGGATTGCGGTTGGTGCCCATCTCCGCTTCGATGTCGGAGCCGTTGATCTCTTTGCCGCGCAGCGTGCCCTTGCCCTTGCCATAGGCTGAATTGAGCTTGGTCGCGATGTCGTTGAGTTCCTTCGCGGCCCCGGCGCTTGTGGGAGCAGGAAGAACCAGCCCGCCGCGCAGGAAGTCCAGCTTGCGGCGGGTGTCCGCCGAAAGGCCGGGGGCGTTGAGATATTTGGCGGCCTCTGTCGCCAGACGCACCGACATTTCGGTGCCCTGCGCCCCGATGCGTGCCGCCACGGCGTCAGTATCTTCGGTGATATAGGTGTTATTGATCCACTGCACCTGCGCGTTGAACACGCCGAAATCAGCCAGTTCCTTCTCTGCCTTGAGGACAAAGGCATCGGCATCGGCGGCCGTGGTGGCGGCGGATTGGCCCAAAGCGGGGGAGGCCAGCGCAAGCGCCAGCGCGACGAAAGAAGCACGCACGATCATGATCCACTCCATGAGCAATAATGTTGCGTACGTTGTGCGCCGGAGCGAGGGGGGACGTCAAGCGCGGGAACACTCAGCCCCGTTTGCCGAACTCCGATGGCACTTCGGCGAACAGTTTCTGGACCGCAGGCCGGTCATTCACGCGCTTGATCCATGCGATCAGTCCCGGCGTATCCTTCTCATTCACCTGTTCGGCAAAACCGAACTGCATGCCGTTGGCGATCGAGAAGTTGCAGACGTCCGCCAGCGTGAACTGATCGCCCACCAGCCAGTCATGATCCTTCAGCCGCGCCTCCAGCTTGGCAACCGAGACGCAGACCTTGCGCATTTCCTCGGCCAGCACCTCTGCACCAAAGCCCTTGCGGGCGTTGCGCCATTTGGTCTGCTGTTCGGGCACGGGGATGCGCGCCACATAGTCTTCAAACTCTTCGTCCGAATAAGCGCGCGCCATCGGGCCGATCATCCGCTCCCAGCCGATGGTGGAGACACACCAGCAGAAATATTCATCCACCCATTTGGTCCACACCCGCATTTCGGCGCGCAGGAACGGGTCTGTGGGGCGCAGCGACGGATATTCGGGGAAGGCATCTTCCAGATATTCGCAGATCACGGTCGATTCTGTGACGATCTGGCCATCATGATCAAGCGCGGGCACCTGACCGCGCGGGTTGATCGCCTTGAACCAATCCTCATGATGCTCGAACTTCTTGGGATCGAGCACGCGCAGCGTGAAGGGAATACCGCGTTCATAAAGCGCCATCTGGGGCTTCAGCGAATTGGCCCCCGGCCCGAAGCTGTAGAGCGTCAGCATGTCCATCTCCCGCAAACTTGTTTGTGTTGCTTACAATGTCGGGGCAAGCGTGAGCGAAGTCAAGCCGTCAGGTAAGCCGCCAGCGCCGCGCCAAACTCGGGGCGGGTGACCGCGCTCATATGATTGCCGGGGATGGTGATGAGCGCGCCATGGGGCAGCAGATCGGCCAGCCGCGCGGCTGAGCCATTATCCTGATCGTCGGCTCCGCAAATGACGCCGACGGGCAGCGTGAAAGAGGCGAGCACCGCTTCCGGCGTATCGACAAACGTATCCAGAATCCGGTCGAGTGCGACCGGATCGCCTTGATTGCCCTTGATGAACATCGCCGCCATCCAGGCGGGAGAGCCCTTGGGATGCCCATCCAGATCGGCCAGGATATGGCGGAAATGGGTGCGGCGATGGTCTGTGCTCGAAACCCCCTCCAGACCCATGCCGGAGAGGATCGCACGGCGCGGAGTGGCTCCCTTTGCCAGCATCCGCGCCACGGTACGAGCACCCAGCGAATAGCCCGCCAGATCATAGTCGGTCAGGCCCAGCTGGCCGATGAGCGCCATGGCGTCATCGGCCAGCACGTCGGGCGGATAACAGGCGGGATCGTGCGGTTTGTCGCTCTCTCCATGCGCGCGCAGATCGGGCATGATGCAACGGAAACCGGCTGCAACCAGTTGCTCCGCCGCCCCATATTTGATCCAGTTGGTCTGCGCATCAGAACAGAAGCCGTGGAGCAGCAGGAGCGGACGCCCTTCTCCCATCTGACGCCACGCTAGGCGGGTTCCGTCTGCCGCTTCGAAAAAGTCGGTGCCCTGAGTCAAACCCGTGCCTCGCCCCATTCAACCCAGCCGAACGGCCGCGGAGTTTTGTCCATGTAGCGGCTGCCTGCGTTCGCTAATGTAAATCCGGCGGCCTGATACGCCGTTTGTGCTGCGCGGGTGAGGTGGCAATTGCCGCCAATCTTCTTCCAGATCGGTTCGATCCGGCGCTGCCACTTGGCAACCCCGGCATCAGGCGAGCGGCCATGTTCGGCAAACAGCACCTTTCCACCGGGGCGCAGGACGCGCCGCATTTCAGACAGGGTCTGCGCCGCATTCTCGACCGAGCAGAGCGTGAAGGTGACGAGCACCGTATCGAAACTGGCATCAGCATAGGGCATGGCCTCGCCAATTCCGGCGCGAATATCGGCCTGCAACCCCTTGGCCTGTGCCGCTTCCCGGCTGGCGTCAAGCAGTCGCGGCGAGGGATCGAGCCCGGAATAGCTCCTGATCTGCGCAGGCTCTACCAGTTGCAGATTGATGCCGCCGCCGCAGCCCAGCTCCAGCACATCGCCATCGGCCAGCGGCACGACCTGGCTGCGCACCGCCATGATTTCCGGTTGCCCGCAACAGGTGCAGATCAGCTTGGGAACCATGACGCGTTCCCACCAGCCTTGCGGCTTCATTTCATAAATGGGTTGCGAATTCGGCGAGGACATTGGCGTATAACTCCCGTTTGAAAGGCACGATCAGTTCAACCAGCGTATCCGGCTGAGCCCATTGCCAGGCGCGGAATTCCTGGTGTTCGGTTTCGATGTTCACGTCCGCATCGCTGCCGGTAAAGCGCAGCAGGAACCAGATCTGGCGCTGGCCGACATATTTGCCGCCCCACATCTTGCCCTGAAGATGATCGGGCAGATCATAATGATATTCGGTGGCCGATTGCGCGACGATCTGCACCAGATGCGGCGCGATGCCGGTTTCTTCCCCCAGTTCGCGCAACGCCGCCGCTTCCGGATCTTCGCCTTCATCAATGCCGCCCTGCGGCATTTGCCAGGCATCTCCCAGCGAATCGAGCCGCTGGCCAACAAACACCTTTCCCTCTGCATTGAGCAGCATGATGCCCGCGCAGGGCCGGTATCTGCGGGACTTGCTCATGCAGCCAGCTCTGCCAGCAGGCCCTTCAGCGCATCAAGCCCGAACGTGATGTCGTCCGCCGCGCTGGGAATGCCCTTGCGCAGGCAGATATAGCCATGGATCGTGCCCGGCCGCTCCAGATAGGTGGTGCGCACGCCGGATTGGATCAGCTTGGCGGCATAGGCCCGCCCCTGATCGCGCAGCGGATCGAGCCCGGCGGTGATGACGACAGCGGGCGGCATCCCCGCCAGATCATAATCAAGCGGCGCAGACTGCCAGCTGGTGTCATGCGCGTAACAGTCCATGAACCAGGTCATCGACTCTTCGGTGAGCAGGTGGCCGTCCTTGAACTGGACATAGCTGGGCCATGTGGTCGCGTCTGCCGCCACTGCGGGGTAGATCGGATATTGCGCGATGACGGGCTTGGACGCGGGATTGTCACGCAGCGCCATCGCCGTCACCACGGTCAGATTGCCGCCCGCACTGTCTCCGGACAGGATCAGCCCGGTGCAAGGGATATGGTCCGCCACCCAGCGCGCAGCCGCTTCGCAATCAATCGGCGCTGCCGGAAACACATGTTCGGGTGCCAGACGATAATCGATCGAGATGACCGGCATGTCGAGCTGCGCCGCAGCTTCGGTGCAATAAGGTTCGTGCGTGTCGATGTCACCGATCACGAAGCCCCCGCCATGAAAGAAGACCATGACAGGGCCGGGATCGCGTGCGGGCCGCGCATCATAGAGCCGGGCCTTGATGTCGCCAGCCGGTCCGGGAATCACCAGATCCTCGGTTTTGGCGAGCGGGGTCGGCTCCGCATCGGCCACATGGCGCATCGCCAACATCATGCCGCGCGCATCCGCCAGCGGAATTTCGTGCATTTTCGGGCCTTCCTGACTGTTCAGAAAGGCCAGAAAGGCGGCGGTATCGGGACGGACAAAGGCCTCGCTCATCATTCTCTCCTTGACGCTTTGCGCCACAGTGTCGCGAAGCGGGACGGGTGTGCAAGCCAATATGTGTCCGCTGACAGCATTTTTTGCTTGGGTTTTGCGTTGCAACGGTCTTAGGGCAGATCAGTTTGACAGGACAGGACGTAGAGTTTCCCATGGCTACCGCCGCAGTTGAGACTGACATTTCCCACCCCGCCCCCCAGAATGCCGATGCCGTCGTGGTCCGCTTTGCGGGCGATTCCGGCGACGGGATGCAGCTGACGGGCGGTCAATTCACCTTGTCTTCGGCGCTCGCCGGAAACGATTTCGCGACCTTCCCGGACTTTCCGGCGGAAATTCGCGCGCCGCAGGGCACGCTGTTTGGCGTCTCTGCTTTCCAGATCAATTTCGGATCGGGCGCGATCGACACGGCGGGCGATGCGCCCGACGTGCTGGTGGCGATGAACCCGGCCGCGCTCAAAACGAACGTCAAGGATTTGAAGCCCGGCGGGCTGATCATTGCAGACGAGGGCGAATTTGGCCCGCGCAACCTCTCCAAGGCGGAATATGATGCCAATCCGCTGGAAGATGGCAGCCTCGCCAAATGGCAGCTGATCAAGTTCAACATTTCGCAGCTCACCATGGATGCCGTGAAGCCGTTCGGGCTGGGCAACAAGGAAGCGCTGCGCTGCAAGAACATGTGGACGCTGGGCCTGGCGCTGTGGATGTTCGACCGGGATCGCAAGCCGATCATCGACTGGCTGAACAGCAAGTTCGCCAAGAACCAGACGCTGGCCGATGCCAATATCGCGGCGCTGAACGCGGGCCATGCTTATGGTGAGACAGCAGAAATCGGCACGCCCGGCACCACCGGCTTGCCGCAGCGCCATGTGGGGGCTGCCCCTGCCACACCCGGCCTGTATCGCACCATCACCGGTGCTGAATCGATTGCCTATGGACTGGTGATGGGTTCGCAGCTGGCGGGCCTGCCGATGTTCTTCGGCGGCTATCCGATCACCCCGGCCTCTTCGATCCTGCATTATCTTTCCGGCCTCAAGGAATATGGTGTCACCACCTTTCAGGCGGAAGACGAGATTGCGGCCATCGCCTCGGCCATCGGTGGCTCCTATGCGGGCCAGCTGGGCGTCACCTCCTCCTCCGGCCCCGGCATTGCGCTGAAGGGCGAAGCGATTGGCCTGGCGATCATGACCGAGCTGCCGCTCGTCATCGTCAACTCGCAGCGCGGTGGCCCTTCCACGGGCCTGCCGACCAAGACCGAACAGTCAGACCTGTATCAGGCGGTTTATGGCCGCAATGGCGATGCGCCCCTGCCGGTCATCTCCTGCCGCTCGCCCGCCGATGCGTTTGATTGCGCGGTGGAAGCAGTGCGGATCGCCACCCAGTTCATGACGCCCGTGATGCTGCTGACCGACGGTTATATCGCCAATGCGGCAGAGCCCTGGAAGGTGCCCGATGTCTCGGTCTACAAGCCTTTCCCGGTCAGCTTCCTTGATCATGTCCCCGAAGGCGGATTCAAGCCCTATGGGCGGGACAACAAGCTGGCACGCCCCTGGGTGAAGCCCGGCACGCCCGGACTGCTCCACCGCATCGGCGGCATCGAGAAGGAGGTCGATACCGGCCACCTGAATTATTCGCCCGCCAACCATCAGGCGATGACCGATCTGCGCAAGGCGAAGGTGGACGGTATTGCCGATCACATTCCCGATCAGGAGGTCTCCACCGGACAGGCGGGCGGCACGCTCGCGCTCGTCGGCTGGGGCTCCACCTATGGCCCGATCAACCAGGCCGTCAGCCGGGCCCGCGCCAAGGGTCTGGATGTAAGCCACATCCATATCCGCCACATCTGGCCGATGCCGAAGAATCTGGGCGATCTGCTCAAGAGCTATGACAAGGTGATCGTGCCCGAAATGAACACCGGCCAGCTGAAAACCGTGCTGCGCGACCAGTTCCTTGTGGACTGCAAGCCGCTCAACAAGGTGAGCGGCCAGCCGTTCCGCATCGCCGAAATTGAAGCCGCAATCGAGGAGGCCTTCGCATGAACGCCGTAACCCCCATCGCCAAAGGCTCCCCCAAGGATTGGGAGACCGATCAGGAAGTCCGCTGGTGCCCCGGCTGCGGCGATTATGCGATCCTGAAGGCCGTACAGCGCACGATGCCCGAACTGGGCGTGGCCCCGGAAAAGACGGTGTTCGTCTCCGGCATCGGCTGCTCCAGCCGCTTTCCCTATTATATGGAAACCTATGGCTTCCACACCATCCATGGCCGCGCGCCTGCGGTGGCGACGGGGGTGAAGCTTGCCAATCCGGAGCTGGACGTGTGGATCATCTCGGGTGACGGCGATGGCCTGTCCATCGGCGGCAACCACACGATGCACCTCATCCGCCGCAATCTGGATTGCCAGTTCCTCTTGTTCAACAACGAGATTTACGGGCTGACCAAGGGCCAATATTCGCCCACCACAAAGGTTGGCACACGCACGCCCTCCACGCCTTATGGTTCGGTGGATCGTCCCGCCACGCCCTGCGCCTTCGCGCTGGGGGCGGGTGCCCGCTTTGTGGCGCGCGGGATCGATACGCACAAGAATCTGCCCTCCGTGCTCAAGGCCGCGCACGCGCACAAGGGCACGGGCTTTGTGGAAATCTATCAGAACTGCATCGTCTATAATGACGGTGCGTTCGAGAATTTCACGGCCAAGGCGCAAGCTCCGACGCACCAGATCTGGCTGGAAAACGGGCAGCCGATGCTGTTTGCGGGCGGCACCAAGGGGCTGACGCTGGACGCCAAGGATCTGAAGCTGACCGTGGTCGATGTGATTGATGGCGACTGGCAGGCAGCGGGTGTGATCGTCCACGACGTCACCAATCGCGGCATTGCCATGATGCTGGTCGACATGACCATCGAAGACGGATTCCCGATTGCGCTGGGCGTGCTGTTCGACCATCCGCGCCCGACCTTTGACCGTGCGGTGATCGAGCAGAACCAGAAAGCCAGCGCGGGCAAATCGCCCGATCTGCAAAAGCTGCTCAACACCGGCCAGACCTGGACGGTGGGGTAAAGCGCCTTTCGTCAGATCTCGCACCAGGACAAAAGGACACCAAGGAGTCGGATGCGATTCCTTGGTGTCTTTGTGTCCTGGTTGGTGGCCTCTATAGCCATAGCATGACATCCATCCTCTGGTTCCGGCAGGATTTGCGCCTGCATGACAATCCCGCACTTTCCGCTGCCTGTGCCGAAGGTGCGGTGGTGCCGGTCTATATCATGGATGATGACACCCCCGGAGACCGGCGGATGGGGGCCGCGCAGCGGTGGTGGCTGCATCACGCTCTGGCGCGGTTGAAGGAAACGCTGCCCGGCCTGATCCTGCGGCGCGGAGATTGCGCCGCGCAACTGGCCGCCTTGGCGTCAGAGACGGGTGCGACGCGCATTCACGCCAATCGTCAATATGAACCGTGGTGGCAGCAGGCGGACAGCGCGGTGGCTTCCGATTTTGATCTGGTGCTGCATCATGGCAACCAGCTTGCCCCGCCAGCATCGGTGCTGACAGGGGCTGGCACGCGCTACCGCGTGTTCACGCCTTGGTGGAAGCAACTCCTGACCCAGATGCCACCGCACAAGCCCTTGCCAGTTCCGGCGATCCGGTGCGTGACGGGTGCCATGGACTCCGATGCGCTGGCAGACTGGCATCTCTGCCCCACCCATCCGGACTGGGCAGGTGGCTTCTCCGTCTGGACCCCCGGCGAAGATGGCGCACGCGCGGCGCTGCGCGCCTTCCTGCCCCACCTCAAAACCTATGAAGCGCAACGCAACTTACCTGCACGTCCCGGAATCTCCCGCCTATCGCCGCATCTGCATTTTGGCGAGATCAGCCCGACGACGATCTGGCATGTGGCCACCAGGGAAGCCGGAGAGGCCGCAGCACCATTCCTGCGCGAAGTGGGATGGCGCGATTATGCGACCAATCTGATCGACCAGATGCCCGATTATCACCTGCGCAACGGCAAAGCGCCTTATGACGCCTTCCCCTGGCGATCAGGGCCGGAGGCCGATGCCGATTTCACCGCCTGGACGCGCGGATTGACCGGCTATCCCATCGTTGATGCCGGGATGCGCGAATTATGGGTGACGGGCTTCATGCACAATCGCGTGCGGATGATTGCCGCCTCCTTCCTGATCAAGCATCTGCTGATCGACTGGCGGCGCGGCGAGCGCTGGTTCTGGGACACGTTGCTCGATGCCGATCATGCGGCAAACGCCTCAAACTGGCAATGGGTGGCAGGAACCGGCGTGGATGCGCCGCTTTTTTCCCGGATCATGGCCCCGCTTTCCCAGTCCGAAAAGTTCGATGCCGGCGACTATATCCGTCGCTGGGTGCCCGAACTGGCGGGCTTGTCCGATCCTTATGTCCATGATCCGGACGAATATGGGTGCCGTCCCGCATCCTATCCGCCGAAGAGGATTGACCATCGCAGCGCAAGGGAACGGGCGCTGGAGGCCATGCGGCAGACGCGGGACGGCTGAACCCGCTCGTCAGCGGTGGCGGGCGAGGATATTGTCGAGCACGACCCGGCTCAACAGGTTGGAAAAGGCGCAACCGACCCATATGGCCGGTGTTCCAGACGATTTCCGATTGGATGCCCTGAAGCCCCGGCATGGTCAGCCAGCAGCGCGACCCCTTGGCCATGCTGGTCACAGCCTCGCAACTAAAGCCTGCAATCGAAAGATCACGCACGACAACGGGAAACCGGTGACCGCAAGAGGGCCGCAGCCAGCCGTCGATCTGCACCGTGTAGCGTTCAGAGCAGCGATCTTCGAGCGCGGCAAGCGCGTAGCGACCGGGGCGGGTGGAGGTTCCGATATACATGTGTTGGCGTCCTTTGGTCTCGGGGATTGACGCCAATGACCCTGTTCCGACTTTGCTAAGCGAAACTTACCGGAAAAGGTTAACGCAATGCCGCCATGACAAGCAGGACGTCAGCGGCGCAGCAGGAACATCGCATGTTCAGCGCGCAAATTGGCCGCCGTCGCGCTGGTCAGCCGATTCTGGTTCAAAAACCACTCGCGTTCCACCGTGATTCCCCGCGCTTTCACCAGCGCGCGGAAATCATCCACCGTGACATGATGGATATTTTCGGTTTCATACCAGGCGATGGGCAGGCTGCGCGTCACCGGCATCCGCCCGCCCCAGAACAGCGCCAGCCGCACCCGCCAATGCGCGAAATTGGGGAAGGAGACGAACGCCTGCCGCCCGATGCGCAGCAATTGCTCCACCACCAGATCGGGCCGCATCGTGGTTTGCAGCGTCTGGCTGAGAATGGCGTAATCGAACGCGGCATCAGGATAGTCCGCCAGATCGCTATTGGCATCGCCCTGGATCACTGACAGCCCGCGCGCCATGCAATTGGCGACGCGCTCGCGGTTCAGCTCCATGCCGCGCGCATCGACCTGCTTTTCGATGCGCAGTGCCTCCATCAGAGCGCCATCGCCACAGCCAATATCGAGCACGCGGCTGCCGGGGGCCACTTCCTGTGCGATGATCGCAAGATCGGGACGGAGCGTGCTCATGCTTCAAACAGCTTCGGATCGATGACCATCATCCGCTCCGGATAGGGATATTCGCGCCAGCCGAACTTCTTGTACATGTCCTGCATGTCCATGGTGAACAGCGCCCAGCGGCCCAAGCCCTGCAAATGCGGGTGATCCAGCAGCCAGCGCAGCATCGCGCCGCACAGCCCCTGGCCGCGATGCGCCTGATGGACATGGACATCGTTGAGATAGGCGAAGGTCGCATAATCGCTGATGACGCGCGCAGCCCCGACCTGCTCCGAGCCATAGCGGATCGAGACGGAGAGCGAATTGGCAAAAGCGCGCTCCACCGTTTCAAGCGTGATGCCTTCGGCCCAATAGCTGTTGGTGAGAAAGGCATAGGCCGCCGCCGCATCAGCGCCTTCGTGCAGCTCATAGCCGGGGGGTAGCGCGCTCACAGCCCGCCGCCTTTCACAAAGCCGTCTATCACCCGGTCCAGATCGGGTGTGTCCATCAAGAAGGCATCATGACCGAACGGGCTGGTGAGCTCTACAAAGCTGACCGGCGCGCCTGCTGCATTGAGCGCATGGACAATCACTTTCGATTCCGCCGTGGGGTAAAGCCAGTCGGTATCGAAGCTGACAAGGCAGAAGCGCGTTTTCGTGCCCTTGAACGCGTTGGCCAGCACCCCGCCATGATCCTCCGCCAGATCCCAATAATCCATGGCGCGCGTGATATAGAGGTAGGAGTTGGCATCGAACCGGTCGGTAAAGCTCAGCCCCTGATGCCGCAGATAGCTTTCCACCTGAAAATCGGCATCAAAGCCGAAGGTTTTGGCCCCCTTGGAGCCGTCGGGCCGGTTTTGCAGGCGGCGGCCGAATTTCTCGGTGAGGCCCTGTTCGGACATATAGGTGATGTGCGCAGCCATGCGCGCGACCGCCAGCCCGGCATCGGGGGTTTTCCCGTCTGCATAATAATCGCCCCCGCGCCAGTTGGGGTCTGCCATGATGGCCTGTCGCCCGGTTTCATGAAAGGCGATATTCTGCGCCGAATGCCGCGATGTGGAGGCAATGACCATCGCGGCAGCCACACGCTCCGGATAGGTTGCCGCCCAGCTGAGCGTCAGCATCCCGCCCATCGATCCGCCGATCACCGCGTAAATCCGCCCTATCCCCAGATGATCGAGCAGCAGCGCCTGCGCGCGCACCATGTCGCGGATCGTGATGACGGGAAAGCGCATCGCAAAGGGCGCGCCATCTGGGGCCAACGTTTCCGGGCCGGACGAGCCGAGGCACGAACCGATGACGTTGGGGCAGATCACGCAGAACCGGTCGGTATCGATCGGCTTGCCCGGCCCCACCATATCCATCCACCAGCCCGGCTTTCCGGTGATGGGATGCGGGCTGGCGACATGCTGATCCATCGTCAGCGCGTGGCAGATGAGAATCACGTTGGAGGCGTCTGCATTGAGCGCACCATATGTCTCATAGGCGATTTCGACGGGTGCCAGCACCTGCCCGCCATCGAGCGCAAGCGGCCCGGGCAGCACGATGTGGCGGTTGAGGCCGAAAAGGGCGTCATCAGACATGGGGCCGGGGGCTAAGGGCATTGGGCCTGCCTTGTCAATGAAGGGCTTGGGCCTTAGAGCCGCATCCCATGACTGGACCCCAACCCAAAGACTGGATCAAGGCGATCCATCCCTATGTTCCCGGCAAATCCACCACGGATTCGGGCAGGAAAGCGATCAAGCTCTCCTCCAACGAAAATCCGTTGGGGACGAGCGACCATGCCCGCGCCGCCTTTGCCGCCCATGCCGGCGAACTGGAGCGCTATCCGGACAGCGGGGCGACGGCGCTGCGCGAGGAAATCGCGCGGCTCAACGGGCTTGATGCGGATCGCATCATCTATGGCAATGGATCGGACGAAGTGCTGCATCTTGCCGCCGGTGCCTTTGCCGGGCCGGGCGATGAGATCATCTACGTCAATTATGGCTTTGCGGTCTATGAAATCGCCACGCGCCGCGTGGGCGCCACGCCGGTCATCGCCCCGGACAAGGACTATGCGACCGATGTCGATGCGATTCTCGCGTGCGTGACCGCGCGGACCAGAATCGTGTTCGTCGCCAACCCGAACAATCCCACCAGCACCTATACGCCGCGCGAGGATATTGCCCGGCTTCATGCGGGGTTGCCAAGCGACGTTTTGCTGGTGCTCGACCATGCCTATGCCGAATATCTGGACGAGGATGAGGATGATGGCGGCTTTGCGCTCGCGCAGGCCGCGCCCAATGTTCTGGTGACGCGGACATTTTCGAAGATTTACGGGCTGGCGGCCGAACGCATCGGCTGGGGCACGGCAGCCGCGCCGATCATCGATGCGATGCACCGCATCCGCCTGCCCTTTTCCATCACCATTGCCGGGCAGAATGCCGCGATTGCCGCGCTGAAGGATCAGGACTTCGTCCGCGCCAGCCGCGCGCACAATGCCAAATGGCGCGCCTGGCTGGCCGATGAAATCGCCAAGATGGGCAATCAGGGCCTGCGCGCCATAGAGAGCAAGGCCAACTTCCTGCTGGTGCTGTTCGAAGGCCATGTGAGTGCGGAAACCGCCTATCAGGGGCTGATGGATCGCGGCTATATCGTCCGCTGGCTGCCGGGGCAGGGCCTGCCGCACGGCCTGCGCATCACCATTGGCACCGAAAGCGAAACGCTTGGGCTGGCTGCCGCCCTGCGTGAGATTGTCGGCGGCTGATGCTGCCGGTTTCGCGCCTTTCGATCATCGGGCTGGGGCTGCTCGGCTCTTCGGTGGCGCGCGCGGTGCGGGCGCATATGCCGGGCGTCACCATCACCGGCCATGATGCCAACCCAGCGCATCGCGAAACCGCGCGCGCCATCCAGCTGTGCGACGATGTGACCGACACGGCAGGTTCCGCCGTGATCGACGCCGAACTCGTCATCCTGTGCGTCCCCGTGGGCGCGATGGGCGATGTTGCCGCAGAGATTGCGCCCGATCTGCCGCACGGTGTGATCATCAGCGATGTCGGCTCTTCCAAGGCGAGCATTCTCGCCGCGCTGGAGGCCGCTTTGCCCGGCCATCATGTCATCCCCGCACACCCGGTGGCGGGCACCGAACAGAGCGGGCCGGAAGCAGGCTTTTCTTCGCTCTTCCACAATCGCTGGTGCATCCTGACCCCGCCCGAAGGCGCGGATGCGGGCAAAGTGGCGCAGCTTTCCGCTTTCTGGGAGCGGCTGGGCGCGAATATCGAGATCATGGACGCCACGCACCATGATCTCGTGCTCGCCATCACCAGCCATTTGCCACACCTCATTGCCTATACGATTGTCGGGACCGCGTCTGACCTGGAAACCGTGACGCAAAGCGAGGTGATCAAATATTCCGCGGGCGGTTTCCGCGATTTCACGCGCATCGCCGCTTCAGACCCGACAATGTGGCGCGACGTGTTCCTCTCGAACAAGGATGCGGTGCTGGAAATGCTCCAGCGTTTCACCGAGGATCTGACCGGCCTGCAAAAGGCGATCCGGCTGGGCGATGGCGAGCGGCTGTTCGAGCATTTCACCCGCACCCGCGCGATCCGGCGCGGCATCATCGAGCAGGGCCAGGATGATGCAAGGCCCGATTTCGGGCGCGGAGAGCGGTAAAAGACTGATACGTCGCTCTCGAGCTACCCATTCAGCACATTGATCGCTGCATGCACCCGCGCCTCAATCTCTTCGCGCGACAGGCCGGGGGGAATTGGCGCCCCCACTTTCATCCGCACCGGGCCGGGATGTTTGACGAACCCCTTGGGCCATTGATGCCCGGCTGACAGCGCGACCGGGATCACCGGCAGGCCCAATATCTTGTATAGCCCCGCCAGCCCGGCGCGCAGCGGCGGTTGCTCGCCCGGCGGAATGCGTGTGCCTTCCGGAAACAGCACGATGGGCCGTCCGCTCGCCTTAGCCAGCTTGGCTGCGGCAATCATCGCGCGCATCGCGGTTGGGCCGGCATCGCGGTTCACGCCAATCGAGCCATGCTTGCGGCTGGCATAGCCCCAGAAGGGCAGATCGAGCAGTTCCTGCTTCATCACCACCACGGGGCGTTCGAACAGCACCAGCGTTTCGATCGTTTCGAAATTGGATTCATGCTTGAAGACGTAGAGCGCCTGCCCATGGTCAAGATTGCCGTCCATCACGGTGTGGATGCCGAGCAGATAATGCGCGCACCAGCGATGCCACGCCGCCCAGCGCCGCGAGGCGAAAATCACAGCCTCCTGCCCGAACAAGGGCGAAATCCCTGCAAGGATCACCAGCACCAGCCCGACGGGCTGGCAGATGATGTGGAACAGGATAGAGCGCAGCACGGCCATCAGCTCAATATCCGATCATCTGCGCCACCGCCCGCGCCAGAAATTTGTTATACTCAGCCACCAGCACGACAAAGCTGGTCTGGCCGCGCACGGCATCATTGACGATGACAACATCACCTGCAATCTCGCGATCCAGTTCCATCCGCGCGCGGCGCATGTGCCAGTCATTGGTGATGAAGCGGATCGACGCGATGTTGTTCGCCGCGATCCAGTCTGCGGCCTCTTCCGCATTGGTGCGGGTGTTGACCGCCTGTTTGCCCAGTTCGACGCAGCATTCGAGCAGTTCGCGCGGCTTGCCGAGTTCCTCCGCCAGTTCAACACGGCGCACCTTCTGGTACACGCCCGAAATGAACATGCGGCGCGACCAGCCCTTTTCCAGCACGTTCAGCCCGCGTGTCACCCGGCCGCTGCCGCCGGTGACAACAATGATCGCCTGTGTCTTTTCCGCGCCTGCCGGGCCGGGCAGCGTGGTGGTGAACCAGACCAGACCGCCGACCCAGATCAGCAGCATGGCCATCAACAGGCGAGACAGACGGCGGCGCGTCACAATTTGTCACCCAGATTGGACATCACGGTGCGCCGCGCCACCAGCCGGGCGAGCCCGACGCCAAACACCGGCAACAGGATCAGCATCGGAAAGGACCACCATTGCACCGGCGTTTCCCCCGGCAATCCGCCGCCAAGCGAGGAAATCCGTGCCGAAAGCGGCAGGATGACGAGAATGGCGACGATCACGCCCACCGTTCCACCCAGCAGCGCGTCGCGCGCGATCTGGCGTTCGAACAATTGCGCCACCTGCCGGTCGCTCGCGCCCATCAGATGCATGATGTCGATGGTTTCGCCATGCGTGTTGAGCGAAGAGCGCACCGCCATCACCACCACCGAGCCCGTGGCCACCGCCATCAGCGCCACCAGCCCGAGCGCGAGCCATTTGAGCGTGCGCAACAGCGAGGACGCCGGGGCCAGCCATTCGGCATCCGCCGTGACCTGCGCATTGGGGGCCACCGTGGTCACCAATGCCTTGACCTGATCTAGCCCATTCCTGTTCGATTGAGTGAAGACCAGATCGATCAGTGCTGGCACCGGAATATCTGCATTGCGCGCGGTATCGCCCAGCCATGGATCGAGCATGGCAGACAATTCCTCATCGCTGACGCGGCGCACGGATTCGACGATGCTGAGCTTGTCCAGTTCCACCAGCAACGCCCGAATCTGGCCTTCGCGCAGCCGGGCATTGGGTTCCGCCAGCTGAACAGTAGCGCGCCGGTCCAGATCGGACGACAGGCTGGCCGCCGCCCCGGCCAGCGACATGCCCGCCCAGCAGGCCAGCGCGGTCAGAAACAGCATGATCGCAATCAGCCACGGCAACATGCCGGACGAGCGATGCTCCGGCAGCACCCCCTTGTCTCGCGCGGCAAAGCGGAACAGCTCGAACATGTCAGAAACTGTCCGGGCGGGCGGGCGGATGGCGCAGCAGGCCGGTGGGATCCTGCAATTTTCCGTCATCCAGCCGCATCATCGTGGCGCTGCCAATCCGGCTGAGCAAATGGAGATCGTGGGTAGCGACCACCATCGTCGTGCCCAGCTTGTTGAGATTGTCGAACAGATAGAGCAGGCGCGCCGCCATTTCGGGATCGACGTTGCCGGTCGGTTCGTCCGCTACCAGCATTTCGGGCCGGCCGATCACCGCGCGGGCAATGGCGACGCGCTGCTGCTCCCCGCCCGAAAGCGTGGCGGGCCTTGCGCTGGAACGGTGCGAAAGCCCCACCCATTCGAGCATTTCCGCCACGGGCCGCTGCAAATCCCGCTCTGAAACGCCCGCCAGCCGCAGCGGCAGCGCGACATTGTCAAATGCGGAGAGGTGCGGGACGAGCCGGAAATCCTGAAACACCACGCCGATCCGGCGGCGGAATCCGGGCAGTCGGTCGCGCGCAATGGTGACCATATCCTCCCCGAACAGGCGGACCAGTCCGCGCGACGGGCGCAGCGCAAGATAGATGAGCTTGAGCAGAGAGGTTTTCCCTGCGCCCGAAGCGCCGGTGAGGAAATAAAAGCCGCCGCGTCGCAGCGAGAAGCTGAGATCGGACAGCGTTTCTGCGCCCGTGCCGTAACGCAGGCCGACATTGTCAAACTGAACGATACTGCTCATCGGGTGTGTGCGCTCTTTTCGGTCTGATCCGGCTCTAGCGGCACAAATGCGCCGCCACAAGAAACGTCCTGCCCTGTTTCGGGCAGAAATGATGCGGATGCCGCTTGTCAGTGCAATTGCATGTGTGGTTAGAGGGGTGTCACTGGTTTCCCATTGTCGCCGACACGAGTATCGCTTCGCCCCATGCTGCTGATCTGCCCGGAATGCACGACCCGCTATCTGGTTGCCGACACGGCTGTCGGCCCGGATGGCCGTCAGGTGCGGTGCGCCAATTGCGCGCATAGCTGGTTTGCGCACGCCCCGGCCCCGCCGCCCGCCGGCGCATCGCCCGAATTGCCGCTGCCAGAGCCGGAACCCGCGCCGCCGCCCGTCGCCCCGGATAAGCCCGCCGAAGCGCCACCCGCTGCGCCACCGCCCGTGCCCACCGTCCATTTCGACAGTGACGAGCGGCCCGCCATGCCGGTACCCCATGCGCCGCCGCTTCCCCCGCCGCCTGCTGCGCCCGTTCCGTCCGCCAGGGATGACGGGATTGATGCCTATGCGCCCGAACCGCCATTTCGCCCGCGCAAGAATCCCGCGCGGCGCTGGACGTTCGCGGCAGCGCTTGCCGGATTGGGTCTGGTTGGCGGGATTGTGGCGGTGCAGGTGTTCGGCACCCCCACCATTGCCGCGCAGGTTGGATCAATGCTGGGGCTGGAGATCGGCACGTTCGAAGTGCCTCTGCTGATCCAGATGCCGCGCAAGCCGGACCGGCGGACGCTGGAAACCACCGGCGCAGAGCTTTTCACGGTCTCCGGGCGGATCATCAACCCCACCAACACCACGCAGCGCGTGCCCGACATTTTGGCCGAATTGCGCGATTTGCAGGACCGTGTGGTCTATGGCTGGACGATCACGCCGCCCAAGCGGACGCTGGGGCCGGGCGAGGCGATCGAGTTTGACAGTGCTGAAGTGAATGTGCCCAATAATGCGCGCAAGATCAGCCTGAGCTTTTCGGGCGTGAGGGCGAACTAGACGCGGATCGCTTCAGGCTGATCAGAACCCGTTCGTGTCGCGCGCCATCGAGACATGGCCATTTCGGGCAACCTATTGAAAATCCACTACCCCGCTCTTGCCGCGCGTGGCGCCCACCGGGAGCGGCCGGGCGGCTTGAACCGCCGTGCCGCGCACGATTCTGACCCGCACTGTCCCGACCGCCTGCACCCCGGCAGGGAGCGGCGGAGTCGCGGCAGAAGCGGCGAGGAGGAGGAGTGCGTCCAGCATGAAGCTGGTAAAAACGCGTTAACCGCCCGGGCCAAGGGCAGGACAGGGTTAACGGGGCTGATCAAACCGTGCAGCCACACCAGCCGCGCCTTTCCGCCAAAAACTGTCCCCCGCTGGCACGAACGGCGCCGGCGGCGTTAAGATTTGGCCCGCGACCGCACCGGGAATCGCACAAAGATCGCGACTCGCCCATTGCAGTCCCCCCTAGGCTTTGCTAGGGGCGCGGCGCTTGCCAGACGCCGGTTCAATGGAACCGGCAATCATCCATGTGCGGTCGTGGCGGAACTGGTAGACGCGCAACGTTGAGGTCGTTGTGGGCGAAAGCCCGTGGAAGTTCGAGTCTTCTCGACCGCACCAGGGATGAACGGCAGGGCGCATCGCCCTTCCCCCTATGCTATGGCCCTTATGCTACGGGCTTTGTGCCCGCTGGACCTGCGGTTCGGCTTCGATCGTGCCGAGCCGCGCAATCGGCGTCTTCCCGCTGACGGTGGCGCTGCCTGTCAACTGGGTGCGAATCCGTGCCGCATCGGCAGACAGGCTGGCCACGCGCACGCTGTACCGGCCATAGGGCACCGATTCGAACAGGAAATAGCCATCATATTCGGTGCGCGTCCGCCCGATGACGACGCCCGCTGCATCGACCAGCTCCAGATCGACACCTTCCAGCTTGCCGCCGCCGGTGCGCACCAGCGTGCCATCCACTTCGCCCGCGCTCACCAGCGGCAATTCCACATGGCTGACGATGCCGGGGCGGGGATGGATGACCATGCCGGGACCAGAGGGCTGTACCATCGGATCAGGCAGGGTGCTGCCATCGACGCCGATCAGCAGCGCTTGATAGGGCTGGATGCCATCCACGATCACCTGACCCTTCGCATCGCTCAGCCGCTCGACCGGAACGCGCCCGGCGGTCAGCTGCACATCGGGTTCGGCAGGCTCGTCCGGCTGGCGGATGCCATCGCCATTCACATCGCGATAGATGGTGGCCAGCACCTGCCCCTGCGTGGCCAGCCGTTCGGAGGTCATGCGGATATGGCCGGGCCGGGCCGGATCAGCCCCCAGGCTGAAGGCCAGATTGAGCCCGGCGGAGAGCGCGCCATCGCTGCCGGCCCCAAGCGACGCGGTCACGGCGACCTTTTTGAACTGGCGGACATAACCGATGGCCCCGCGCAGCCGCTTGTTAGGGCCTTCATACCCGATTTCCGCGCGCCAGCTGCCGCCATGGCGGTCACCGGATTCGCGGCCGCCCCATTCCCCGACAATATCCAGACTTTCAAAGCGCGCCTGCGGCTTCAGTCGGAACCGGCCTTCGGTGCGCACCCGCACCCGGCCGATGCGGGCGTTGGCGAGCATCGAGGTTTCAATCTGGTCCGCAGGATCGGGGCCGATGCGGTTGCGATGGCTGCGCCAGTCCAGCCGCCCGGTCACCGACATGCGCCCGATAGAGGCGGACGTGCGGAACCCGGCCTCGCGCGCCTGATCGCCATTGGCATAGGTAACCAGCCTGGCCTCGCCCCGCATTGGCACCATCGTCTTGCCAAACATCAGCGCATGATCGACCGACACCTCATGGATGCCCTTCATGATACCATATATCCTATCGGACTGGAATGCGCCGCGCGCATTGATGCTCTCCACTTCGAAGCTGGTCCGCCCGAGTTGGCCGAGCAGCTGCGCGCGAACGGCGGTGCCGCCGTTGAAGGTCGTGGCTGCGGAAAATTCAGCGAGCGTTGGCCCCAAGGTCCGGCGGACCGACACTTCGCCATAATTGGCGGTGGTGCCATCCAGCCGGGTGAGGCGATGGGCATAGGCCGAAAGTGACGTCATGGTGTCGAGCCCGCGTTCAAACCCCGCCGTCGCCCGCCAGCCGCTGCGCCGCGCAATATAGGGCGTGCCGAAGCGGATCAGGTCTTTCCCTTCCTGCACCACGCCCGCCCAATACCAGGTCTGCCGGGGCGGGATCGAATCCGCGCCGACCGAAACGCTGCGCTCCTCCCGTCGCACCTGTCCCTGTGGCCCGTAGAGCACCACCTCAAACCGGTTCTGCCCGTAACTCAGCGGCACATCCAGAAATTCGTATCGCCCGTCCGCCCGGTTGGAGGCGAAGGCGAGCAATTCGCCATTGCGATAGAGTTCGGCATCCCAGCCGCTGGGCAATTCGCCCCGGAAGTCGGTGCGATCAAAGCTGGCGGGCATTTGCAGCGGCCGATTGGTGATGAATCCCCCGCGCCCCGCGCCCGATTGGGCCACCAGCGGCGTGGAAAAGCCGCTGACGTCACCCACGGCGATCTGCGTAGCATTGAGCGGCCCCAGCATCTTGCCATCCGGATCGATGCGATACGCCTTCACGCGCAGCGATTCCGGCGTTCCCATCCGGTTTCCGGCCAGTCGCGCATCATAAGCGACCGGGCCGATCTCTCCGGCTGCATAAACTTCATAGCCAAAGCGGTGTTCCATCGCCGAACGGCCGTTGGAACGCCCCGTACCTGCCGTCATGACGACATCCAGCGAAGGCAGGGTAACAGCCTTCATCACGGTGCGCGCCTGCGGCAGGCTGGCGAGGTCAAACGTCATCGTCGGGCGGATTTTGGCCGCCCGGTTGCGCCGTTCGATCGCCATTTCCACCGGCAGGCGCGTGTCTGACCGGATGACAAGCACCGCATTGGTCTGATCCGCATCAAGCGTGACCCCCATCCATTCGGACAGGCGCTTGACCGAGACGCACCAGCCTTCGGGCGCGTCATAGACGTCGCCAGCGGCCAGGTGCGTTGATTTGTTCATGATTTGTACTGTGTTGGCTTCACGATCAAGCACGATCGTGCGCCGCTCATCGAACATCCAGCCAGTTGCGCGGCGCAACTTCTTGTCCAACCGCACCGGCAGATCGAGAGTCATGATGGTATCTGCCAGATCGACGCACACGCCATCGGGCGTGGCATAGCCGCGAATCCCTTCTCCCAGCCGGTATTTGCCCAGCCGGGCGTCCAGAAGGACGGCATCGTCGCTATTCGGCTTCCAGTCAGGCGCAGCGAGCCCCGGTTGCGCAGCCACGGCCCCGAAAAGGGCAAACGCGCCCATCAGAGCGCGTTTGAAAGGGCCGGACCGGGGTTTCACGGTGGCTGTCCTGGTGTCTGCGTCCGCCGCTTAGCGGATCGCCCCCTTATATTCGGCAATCAGCCGGTTATCGGCGGGGTCATCTTCCAGATACTGGATGGTGGCCGGACCTTTGAGCTTTTCAGCAAGCTCGGGCGGGACGGGCAGAATGACGTCACGTTCAGCCGTTTCGGCATAAATGGCCAGCCCGCGCGCTTCATAGAGCGGATCGGACACGCCGGGGCGCGTCACGCGGATGCGGCCATAGGTGGATTTGGTACCGGTGCGCTTCATATGCACCTTGAGCGCGGGGCCATCGGGCGTCTGGGTGATTTCGGCATCGCCCATCGTCACCTGCGCGTTGAGATCCCCTTTGCGGACGATCACCGGAATGGTGATGCCGTAAATGGGCGTGATCTGGACCGTCAGGCCAGAAGCGGGCTTGTTCGTGTCCTCCACCGGCTTGGCATCCGGGATCGCGCGGATCAGCATATGGACGCGATACTCGCCATCGGCCAGATCTTCGGGCGGACGCACGCTGACGCGCACCGATTGCGGCTGGTTGGGGGCCAGCACCACACGGCGCGGGGCATAGCTGATCATCGAAAGCGTCTTGGCTTCGCGCTCATTGACCTGATCTTCGGCAATTTCTTCCAGAGACCCGTCAGGATTCATCCGCCGGGCGACGAGCGTGATCCGGTAGGTCGCGGTTTCTGCGCCGATATTGTTGATGATGACTTCAGTCCCCCGCGCGCCATCGAGCACGACGCGTGTCGGCGCGACCAGCAGGTCGCCCGCCGCCCGCACCGGAGCCGGAGCCAAAGCTGCCAGACTGAACGCCGTGCCTGCAATCAGGGGCCATTTATGCCGAATCATCACAATCTCCCGAATTCGGCCATCCATGGTGGATGGCACGCACACTTCACTCGATCGTCATTATGGGCGGATATGGTTGACAGACTGCTAACCGGCCCACGAAAAAACCCGCCGCGAGCGCAAGGCTGGCGGCGGGCCGTTTTCGGATCCGCTTCGGGGTGCGGATCAATCAGATATTACTGATAGTTGACGGTCACCGAGTAGGAACCGGTATAGTCGCCTTCAGCCTGGTTGGCACCGACGCTGAGCGTGCCGCCAACCGTGAAGGAACCCGCACCACCCGTCAGGGTCACGGTGCCGGCGCTGAAGGTCAGCGTGCCGACGCCCATCGAGTTGGCGCCCGACGTCACCGAGAACGGACCGGTGCCAGCGGCGACGGTGACGATCTGGCCGGCGGTGCCGGTCACGTTGAACGCGCCCGCATTCGGCGTGCCGATGCAGGTGGTGACGCCGCAGGTCACGCCGCCAGCCGAGCTGACAACAACCGTGGCAGCCGATGCCGACGGAACGATCACACCGAAATCGAGATCGGCAGAGCTGGTGACGGTGAGCGGCAGCAGAACCTTTGCGGTCGCGGTGCCCGTGCCGGTTGCGGCCTGAGCGGAAGCGGAACCGAGGAGTGCAACTGCAACAACAGAAGCAGCAACTGCCGACTTGATAGCATTGAATTTCATGACTGTTCCCTTGCGTTAAAAAATTCGCCAATTCCCTGAATGGCTTGCCGTCCCCTTCGGACCTCCACCATTCATGAATGCCTTTTGGGCACGACTCTTTCAGATTTTGCTTTCAAGCTTGGTTAACGGGGCGTTCATTCTCCACAGCGTGACAGCCCCCCCCCGCTCACTCGTAATCCGCTGTAATTGCAAAGTTTCCCTTGAACTCGCCATTGTCGGCCTCATCGGCGCGAAAGCTGCCGGCAAAGGGGAAGGAAAATTGGCCGAGCGCATCCAGCGTGATGACCGGCGCGATCTGTGCACTGAACAGCGCGGCCACCGACTTGTTGCCCTGGCGCGCGCGCATCGTGATCTTGTCCGGCAAGCTGACGCGCACCCGCGCAAAGGGCCGCCCCGATATGCGCGCACGCCCGGTAAAGTAGGAACTGCCAACAACAACCAGCCCGCCGGTTGTGCGGCGCATTCCAGTGACAGGATCAAGCTCGATCGTGCCGCCGCCCCGCGCATCATGGGCGGCGGTGCCGAAGCTGATGTCTGAATCAATTTCAACGCGCAGAGCCTGCCCGCCGCCCTGTTGCGCATGGACGGGAACGGGCGCACCCAAGCCTGCGCAGGCCAAAGCGACCGGGATGAGCCATGTCTGTCCGCGTTTCATGACCGGAAATTTAAAACACCCGCCTCAACAAAGGGTTAAGCAGGCGTGAATCCGGACGCTCCGTTCCGCTGCACGCGGCGCTTGCCCATATTCCAGCGAATCGCTAGACCATGAGCAGCATGGCGAGGAGCAGACAATCCCGACCCCCGGCCCGCCGTGGCTGGTTCGCGCAGACACTGCGCTATGGCCTATATGCAACGCTGCTGGGGCTGATCATCCTGTCTGTCACGGTGGCGACGGTCTGGTCCTCGCTGCCCGGCTATTCCGAAATGCGCCAATCGCCCAACGGCCAGATGGTGCGCGTGCGCGCGGTGGACGGCACGGTGATTGTCGCCATGGGGCCGGTTTATGGCGAGTGGATCGAATACAGGTCCATTCCCAAATCCATGGTGGATGCCATGGTTTCGGTGGAAGACCGGCGCTTCCGCAACCATCCCGGCATTGATCCCATCGGCATTGCCCGCTCGGTCATGGTGCGGGTGCAGGAAGGCCGCTGGAAACAGGGCGGCTCCACCATCACCCAGCAGCTGGCGCGCAACATCTTCCTGAACAACAACAAGAATTTCGGGCGCAAGGCGCGCGAGATCGTCTATGCGCTGGCGCTGGAGGCCAAGTTCAGCAAGGACCAGATTCTCGAACTCTATCTCAACCGCGTCTATTTTGGCGGCGGGGCCTATGGCATTGATGCCGCCAGTCGCAAATTCTTCGGCCATCCCGCCAAATCGCTCGATCTCGCCGAATCGGCGATCATTGCCGGGCTGGTGAAGGCCCCGTCCAGCTATTCACCCACGGCCGATGCCAAGGCCGCCATTGGCCGCGCCGGCGTGGTGCTCGAATCGATGACCAAGGCCGGGGTGCTCACGCCGATGGAAGCCGCGCGGGTGCGCCCGCAGGATGTGAAGCTGGCCCCCGAAGCCAAGCAGAACAGCGTCCGCTATTTCACCGACTGGGCCTTGCCCGAACTCGACACACTGATCGAAGAGACGGACGAGCCCATCGACGTCTGGACGACGCTGGACCTGAAGATGCAGAGCGCCGCAGATGCTGCCATTCGCGCCAATGTGCCCGGCGGCGCGCAAGGGGCGCTTGTCGCGATGGACCGGGACGGGGCGGTGCGCGCGATGGTGGGCGGCACCGATTATGTCACCTCCATCTACAACCGCTCGACCCAGGCCGTTCGCCAGCCGGGCTCTGCGTTCAAACTGTTCGTTTATCTGGCCGCGCTGGAAGCGGGCTTCACCGTCAATTCCAAAGTGGTGGACGAGCCGGTGGAAATCGGCGGATGGAGCCCCAAGAACAGCAGCGGGCGCTTTTCCGGCGAGATCGACCTGCGCACCGCCTTTGCCTATTCGATCAACACCGTGGCGGCCAAGCTGGGCAGCGAAGTGGGCACCTCCGCCATTGCCGACATGGCGCGCCGCTTCGGCATCTCCACCCCGCTCAACACGCATCCGTCCATGGTGCTGGGCACGGCCGATGTCCGCCTGCTTGACATGACCCGCGCTTATGCCGGAGTGGCGGCCAAGGGCACTGCGCTCTCTCCCTATGGCATCGTCAAGGTGACGACCGACAAGGGCCGCGTACTCTATACCCACCGGGCCGACCTGTCGAAGCAGGTGGTTGCGCCGCATGTCTCCGGCCAGATGATCGATCTGCTGCAGACCGCCGTGAACACCGGCACCGGCAAGGCCGCCGCCATCGGGAGACCCGCAGCGGGCAAGACCGGCACCACCTCTTCCAACAAGGATGGCTGGTTCATGGGCTTTTCCAGCGGTCTGACAACGGGCGTGTGGATGGGCCGCGATGATGCGCGGCCGGTGCGCGATCTGCAAGGCGGCCGCGCGCCTGCCAAAGCCTGGTCCGCGTTCATGCGGGTGGCCGTGGCCGGCCGCAAGGTGGAGCCGTTCGACACCAATGTGAAATTGCCCGAATGGCAGCTGGAAACCGACGAGGAAGCCTATTTCGGCGATCCGGACAATGGTGCCTTTGTGGACAAGGGCGGCGACCCGCTGCCCGCACCCGAAGGCGATCCCGATCCGCAAGGCGGCGATTCAGGCCCGCAGACGATGGAAGAGCTGCTGGAGGAACAGGCTCCGAATTGAGGGGGAGACGGCCTGGCTTTGCGGCACATCTGACTTTGTGCTCCGTCGTTCGCCGAAGTACAGAATAGCGCGTGAAATGGCGGATGAAGCGATGTTCGGCCTCACCCCTTCCCGAACGCGTGAAGCCCCTTGCCATGCGCTGAAAGCCAGCGGCGTTCGGCAGCCGGATTGCGGCCCAGCAGCGCCTGCACCAGCGCATGAAAGGCGCGACCGTGATTCATATGGACGCGGTGTGCGACTTCATGGGCGACCGTCGCTTCCATCACGGCATAGGGCGCAAGGATCAGCCGCCAGCTATAACGGATGGTGCCATCCACAGCACAGCTGCCCCAGCGCGAGACCGGATCTCCCACCCCCACCGCGCGCACCGAAACGCCAGCCAGCGCCGCATAACGCGCCGTTTCCTCCGTCAGCATGCGCTTCGCTTCGGCGCGCAGCCAGCGCAGCACCCGGCCTTCCAGACCGTCACGCGGGCCACCGGTGATCAGCCTGTCTCCGTCCCGCTTCATCCGGCGCGGGCGGCCTTCCGCCCAGTCCAGCACCACATTCTGCCCGGCCAGGCTGAACGCCATGCCCGGTTCCACCGGCTGCGGCATGGGCAGGCCCGCCAACTGCCCTTCCACCCAGCCGCGTTTCGATTCGACCCAGAGCAAGGCGGGCGCGAGCGGAGCGCGGCGTGGCAAAGTGAGGCGCACCACCGCTCCGCCTTCGGCCAGACGCAGGCTCATCCGCGCCGCCCGCGCCGAGCGGACGACTTTGAGGGGAACATCGCGATTGCCGGACCGGAAAACCGGTTCAGCCGCGCGGCTCGATGACATGATCTTCCAGATGTTCGACATCATCTTCCGAAACCGTCCATCCCCGCACCGAAACGCCAGCGCGGTGCACCGCGTCCCTGTCTCCGCAGACCAGATGGTGCCATTCAGGCAACAACATGCCGGCATCGACGCGCACATAGGCGCAGGTCTCCGGCAGCCAGTCAATCTCTGCCAGCTTGCGCGGGGTCAGCCGCATGCAATCGGGCACATGGGCGCGGCGGTTGCGATAATCGCTGCACTGGGCGGTGCGCCGGTCGAGCAGGCGGCAGGCGACATTGGTGTTCAGAAACTCGCCGGTTTCCTCATCCTCCAGCTTGTGGACGCAGCACAGGCCGCAACCATCGCACAGCGCTTCCCATTGCGCGCGGTCAAGCTGGTCCAGCCTGAGCTCTTCCCACCAGGGCCGGGTCATTTCACCCAGCGGGCGAGTTCGGCGGCCACAAGCTTCGGCCCCTTGTCATGCGGGATGACGGCGATGGGCGCACCATCCGGCCCGAACAGCATGGCGTTGCGCGTGTGGTTGACCAGATAGCTGCCATCGGGCTTCTTCTCGCCCAGCTGCGCATAGGCGCCATAAGCCTTCACCACCCGCGTGATCTCCGCCGGATCGCCAGTGAGGCCGATCAGCCGGGGATGAAAAGAGGCCACGAACTGGTGGAGCGCCACCGGCGTGTCGCGCACGGGATCAACCGTGATGAAGAGCGGCTGCACCTTGGCGGCGGTGGCGGCATTCTGCTTTTCCAGCGCGGCATAGCCCGCCATCAGCGCCTGCATATCCACCGGGCAGACATCCGGACAGAAGGTATAGCCGAAATAGACCAGCCGGTAAGTTCCGGCAAAATCGCTCTCCTTCACCGGCTTTCCGGCATCGCTGGTCAGCGCAAACGGCCCGCCGATCGCGGCCCCGGCCAATGGCGGCTTTTCAGGTGCGCCGCCCCCGCAGCCCCCCAGAAATAGGTTAAGCGACAGCAAGGTGGCCAGAAGAGTCCTGTTCAGCATAGAGCCAGCCTTGCTTTGCGATTGTCCGCAGCGCAAGGGTTGATTTCGACTCGCCAGACCCGCCGGGTCCGGCAGGGGGCACCAACAGGGACGGGGCACATGCTGCGTAAAGGGCTGATCGCATTTTTCTGGGGCTTGGCGCTGATCGCGACACCCGCATCCGCGCAATTTTCAGACAGCTACAACTTCCTGAAAGCCGTGCGTGACCGCGATGGCACCAAGGCAACCAAATATCTCTCCGAACCGGGCAACGTCATTGTCGACACACGCGACATCGTGACCGGGGAAACCGCGCTGCACATTGTGGTGAAGGGCCGCGATCTGCAATGGATCAACTTCCTGCTGGCGCGCGGGGCCCGAACCGAACAGCGCGACAAGGATGGCAACACGCCGCTGCTGGTGGCAGCGCGGATGCGCTTTGTGGAAGCGGCCACCGCGCTGCTCAAGGCGAAGGCCGCCGTGGACGGCACGAATCCCAGCGGAGAGACGCCGCTGATCGCCGCCGTGCAGTTGCGCGATGCCGCGATGGTGCGGCTGCTGCTGGACAATGGTGCCAATCCGGACAAGCGCGACACGCTGTCCGGCCAGTCCGCGCGCGATTATGCCCGCAATGACACGCGCAGCACCGTGATGCTGAAGATCATCGAAGAACCGCGCGCCAAGCCCAAGGCGGCGGCGATGGGGCCGAAACTCTGATCTCCGGAAGCGCTGACATGAAGAGTCGGTTCGAAGGATAGCCGGAAATCGCCTACCCCTCTTCCTCCGCCTCAGCCCCCAATATCAGCCGCCGCGCCGCCCGCCGGGCGAGCCTGAGCGTTTCCGCCTTGCGCCGCGCCGCGGCCAGCGGTCGCTCCTCGGGATGGCGGATGATCGCAGCATCATAACGGTCTGCCACGATCAGGCCGGTGCGCGCGGGCATCAGCGCCTCGCGCTCGAACAGGGTCAGATCAAAGCCCTGCGGCACCGCCCAGAAATAGCGGTCGCAATAATCGAGATAATCGGGCCATTTGCCATCACCCAGCAGATCGGCGCGCGACACCTTGATTTCCACGATGGTGATGCTGCCCTTGGCGCACAAGGCCATCAGGTCCGCACGCCGGGCATTGCCCAGCGGCACTTCCGGCACGGCAATCCAGTCATGGCGCAAGAACAGGCGCGTGACGCCACGCACCACATCTTCTGCCACCAGCCGTTCGCTTTCCGCATCCATGGCACAGCCATAGAAGGGAAAGCGAACCGAATGCCAGCCTCAATAGGGCCGACCGGCCTCAGCGATAGAAGATGTGATTGCCGACCGTGGCCACGCGGCGCAGGCGCCAGCCCGGAGAGACATAGCGCGCGTGGAAGAAGAGCGCATCACCCACGGCGCTGTCCTTCAGATCGCGCATCGCGACTTCGGAAATGCCCACTGCTTCACGCCAATCCTGGCTGGAGCGGGCAATTGGCGGGAAATCACCGCCGCGCACGAAGGAAAACTGGCTGCGCTGGAACACGACACCGCACAGCGAAGCCGGGAATCGGCCCGAGCGGGCGCGGTTGATGATGACATCCGCCACGGCGAGCTGGCCTTCGAGCGGTTCGCTCTTCGCTTCGAAATAAATGGCACCCGCCAGGCATTCCTGCTCGCGGCTGCTGGTTGCGCCATCGCCATGTTCCGCGACGAGCTGCGCCAGCGAAGCCGAAGCACCATTGCCACGCGACGGCGCCATGGTTTCGGTACGAACGGGCAGAGCGGGAAGATAGAGATTGTCCGGCGCGGCACGCTCTTCAGCCAGAGCGGCGGCCATGACAGCCTGCGGCACGAGCGCATCGGACACATCGGAAACATCATTGGCGGTGACCGCACTGGCCCCGACCAACCCCGTCAGCGGGGCAAGACTTGCAACAGAAAGCACTGCGGCAATCGCAGTTTTGAAAACAGATCGCATGATCAACTTTATCTATGCGGTGAACGCGCATTCCGATTGCCCAAAACCCGGCGACCGATGCTGCCCCCCGTCTGCGTTCGCACCCCTATGCCCAAAAACGCCGGGCGACAGTGCGGCTACGCTTTAACCACGCATGGCCCAATATTGTGCGACGCAGCAATGTCAACCATCACCGCCCCATTCCGCGATGAGCCGTTCCCCATCCGCGATGTCCAGTTCAACCACCCACAGATCGGGATCATTGGTCCGCCGTTTCCGGATATAGTGGTCAAACGCGGCCTGATCCTCATCATCTTGTGGCCCGGTGCGCGTCCAGCGATAGCGTCCCTGCGGATCGAGAAGCTGTTCGAAAAGCCCGGAAACCCGCCCTTTATGATAAAGGCTGATGAGCAAGGCCCCGGCATCGGGATCGCCCTTGGCCAGCACCATGGCATGGCCGCCCTTCACTTCGCAAATCCGGATCAGGCTGCCTGCCAGCATCGAGCCGGTCAGGCGCGGGGTCATGCGCTCGCCTGACGATAGCCGTCGAGCGTGCTCAGGGGGATGGCCGAGCGCATGAACGTGCCCGCGCCGCGCGCCGCTTCTTCCCCGCTCGCGTCGATCAGCCGGGCTTCGGCCACATAGACGCGCTTGCGCCCGCTGATCCAGCGACCTTCGGCCACCACCGGCCCCGCCTTCATGGGCCGGGTGAAGAACAGGTTGAACGCGGTGGTGAGCAGGAAACGGTCGGTCACCAGGCTGTTGGCCGCGTAAAAGGCGGCATCGTCGAGCATCTTGAAGTAGGCCGAGCCATGGACGGCGCCTGCCGCATGGTAGTGATCCTCACCCACGACAAATTCGATCCGGCACACGCCGGGGCCTTCAATCTCCATCTGCGATTCATAGTGGCGATTGACCGGCGCAGATGCATAGAGCCGCTCCAGCGCCCTGAAATGGGCGGTTTCGCTGGCGTTGTCAGGCAGCGTCACGGGTTTGCGCCGCTGCAAACAGGGCCAACACCGCATCGGATGACGCCGCACCCCGCAATTTGGCAACAAAGGCCGAATCGCGCATCCAGCGGCTGACCAGCGCCAGCGCCTTGAGATGTTCCGCACCCGAATCGGGCGGCGAAAGCAGGCAGAAGACCAGATCGACCGGCAGATCGTCGATCGCGTCGAAATCCACCGGCGGCTGGAGCTGAACGAACAGGCCGACAACATGTTCCAGCCCGTCCACCTTGCCATGCGGAATCGCGACACCCGCCCCGAAGCCGGTTGAACCCAGACGTTCGCGTTCGGTCAGCCGTTCGATCACGCTGGCGGCATCAAGCCCATATTCACGCTCCGCCATCTGGCCAAGCTGGGCGAACAGACCCTTTCGCCCCGGAACGATGAGGCCGGCTGCCACCGCGCCATCGGACAGCAAATCAACGAGATGATCCATAAATCCGTCTTTCTTCTCGGGGCCGTCACGCCCGCGCGCGCCCTCCTCAGGCGCGCTGCGGTTCGACCCAGCCGATCGTGCCGTCGTTGCGGCGATAGACCATATTATAGGCTCCGGTGGAGCCGTTGAGGAACAGAAGTGCGTTGGTGTTGCGCAGATCGAGCATCATCACCGCATCCGACACGCTGGTTTCCGGCACATCGACGCGCGTTTCCGCCACGATCACCGGCGCATCGCCCGCATCAACCTCGTCCACTTCGTCAGCGGCCGACTCGAACACGGTATAGGCCGCTTCCAGTTCACGCTCGGCGCGCCCCTGATGATCGTGCAGGCGGCGGACATAGCGGCGCAGCTGCTTGTCGATCTTTTCGGCGGCGGCATCAAAGGAAGGGTGCGCTTCATTGGCGCTGGCCGATCCCTTCAGCACCACGCCCTGCATGACATGCGCCACAATGTCGCACGAAAAGCCGTGATCGCGCGGGCCACGCCCGAACGTCACCTGCGCAGAGAGCGCCTTGGAGAAATATTTGTCGGCCATGGCCTTCAACCGCGTTTCGACATGTTCGCGAAGCGCGTTTCCGGTATCGACCTGATGTCCGGCGATGCGGATGTCCATGACTCTTATTCTCCTTGGTCCGGTTGGCTGAATTCAAAGCGGTCCATCATGACCACTGCCCTGCCGGCTTCACATGGTGTTGCGAACTCGGACGTTCAAGCAGGCCGGAAACCTGCGCAGGAACGCCATCGTCCAAATCGGCGGGGCCTTTAGGCCGGGATGGTGCTGGCGTCAACATTCGCATCCTCCGCTGCGTCTTTCCACAGCGGGTCCTTGAGTGTTGCGACAAAGGCGGCGTGACGGGCCAGTTCCTCCGGGCTGGCGGCATGGGGGCGGGCAGGGCGCAAGGCCCTGGCCCCGGGATTGGCGGGATTGCGGGTCAGGCTTTGCAGCGCATCCATCGGCTGGAGCGGCGCGGCTTCACCCAGCCCGAGACCGATCTGGCGACCGCCGGTCAGCTCGACATAGACCTGCGCAAGCAATTGCGCATCAAGCAGCGCGCCGTGCAGCACGCGGTGGCTGCGGTCGATCCCGTAGCGCGTGCAGAGCGCATCGAGGCTATGTTTGGCACCGGGATGTTTCTGGCGCGAAATGGCCAGCGTATCCACCATCCGGCTCATCGGCAGATGCAGCCGCCCGCACGCGCCCAGTTCATGGTTGAGGAAGGAGAAATCGAACATGGCATTATGCGCGACCAGCGGACTGTCATCCAGAAAGTCGAGCAGATTCTCCACTTCGTCTTCGAACAGCGGCTTGTCTGCCAGAAACGCGTCGGACAGGCCGTGAATGGCCTGCGCATCGGGATTCATCTCGCGTTCCGGATTGAAATAGCAATGGAAGGTGCGCCCGGTTTCGACGCGGTTGACGAGTTCGACGCAGCCGATCTCTACCAGCCGGTCACCCTGTGCGGCGCTGAGACCTGTGGTCTCGGTATCAAAAACAACCTCGCGCATCGTTCGAGAATCTATCGGCCCTTTTTCGCGGACAGGCAAGCCACAAGCGCGCGCACGGCGGCGAATGTCTCTGATTTGAGACAGCCCGTTTCAATCACATGGTCAGCGCGCTGCCGCTTGATGTGATCGGGCACCTGCAAATGGCGGATCTGCCTGAGCCGCGCTGCCGATGCGCCGGGCCGGGCGAGCACGCGCTTCTTCTGCATCCAGGCCGGGGCCGAAACGGTGACGCTGACATCCACGGTGCGTGCGAGCGCGCGGCCCCTAGCCTTTTCGAACAGCAAGGGAATATCGAGCACCACCATGCGCCGCGCCCGGTGACGCGCAAGGAAGCGCTGGCGCGAGCGATAGACGGCGGGGTGAATGATGCGTTCCAGCGCGCGCAGTTCATCGGGCTTTCCCAGCACCATCTTGCCCAGAATCTGCCGGTCCACGCCTTTGGGGCCAGTGGAGCCCGGAAAGCGCGCTTCGATGGCGGGCACCAGCGCGCCACCCGCCGCCTGCAATTTATGAACCTCGGCATCCGCATCGAATACCGGCACACCCAGACGGCGGAACATGCCCGATACCGCCGATTTTCCCATGCCGATCGAGCCAGTGAGTCCGATGCGGATCATGCCATCAACCTTTCCCGCAATTCCTCGTCGCAATCCTCGGGCGGGGGGGCGCCAAAGAACAGCTCGAACGCGAACGCCGCCTGCCCGATCAGCATGGAAAGGCCATCCACCGTTTCCAGCCCCTCCGCTTCGGCCGCCTGCAACAAGGGCGTTTCAAGTGGCGCATAGACAATGTCATAAACAATCGCGCCGTCCGCCAGACCGGACAGATCAGGCGCGAAAGCGGGCTGGCCCTTCATCCCCAGCGATGTCGTGTTGACGAGCAATGCAGCGGGCGGCAGCGGCGCATCGAGCGGCTTGACCTCTCCCTTCATCCCGAACCGGGCGAGCAGCATCGCGCCCTTCAGCGCATTGCGCGCGAGCAGCGTCACCGGCCCCGCACCCGCCTGTTTGAGCGCGAACAGGATCGCATGGGCCGCGCCGCCGCTGCCCGCCACGACAACCGGCTGGCCGGTCAGATCGACATCCATGATCGGCGCAAGGAATCCGGCGGCATCGGTGTTGGTGCCGGTGATTGCGCCATCGGCCGCGTGGAGCAGCGTGTTCATTGCACCAATCGTGCCGCGCACAGCGCCGGGATCATCGACCAGATCCATCACTGCAATCTTGTGCGGCAGCGTGACATTGCAGCCGCGCCACAACGGATCGCCGCGCCGTGACGCCAGATAATCCGCCAGTCCCTCCGGCTTGACATGGACCGCACGATAATCCGCCTCCAGCCCCAGCTTTTCAAGCCAGAAGCCATGGATGAGCGGCGATTTGGAATGGGCAATCGGGTCTCCGATCACCTCGGCATAAGGCAGGCTCATGAGGCGAGAAGGGCGCGGGTGCGCAGGAAAGAGAGAAGTGGAAACATGGGGAGCCCCTGCACGACAAAGCTGTTTCCTTCAACCGCCGAAAACAGCTGCGCGCCCATGCCCTCGATCCGGTATCCGCCGACGCAGCCGAGCAGCGACTCCCCTTCATGCGCCAGATAATCGGCGATGAAAGCGAGCGAGAGCGCGCGCATTGTCAGATGCGCAGTTTCCGCGGCGGACCAGATCGTCTGACCCTCTTCGACAATGACCGCCGCGCTGATCAGGCGGTGGGTGTGGCCGGAGAGGAAGGCGAGCTGTTGGGCAAGCTGTTCGAGCGACTCCGCCTTGTCGAGCTGGGTGCCATCATGCGCGACGAGGATCTGATCGCAGCCAAGGATGAGATCGCCCCGTGTCTCGACTGCAGCCGCCTTCGCCTCTGCCAGCGCCAGCGCCAGATCTTCCCCCGCCAGACCTGCCGCGCGAAACTCCGCCTTGGCCGCCTCTTCATCACAGGGTGAGCGCAGCGCGACGTGCGCAATCCCGGCGGCAGCCAGCATCCGGCGGCGCGATTCGCTTTGCGAGGCGAGAATCAGACGCGGATGGTTCATGCGCTGCGCTTTGCCAGATGATCCTTGTGGAGGTTGATGATGGCAGCCGCCACTTCTTCGATCGAGCGGCGAGTCACATCGAGCACGGGCCAGTCATTATCCGCCATCATCCGCCGCGCAAACGCCACTTCGCGCGCAACCGCTTCCACATCGACATAATCGGTTTCCGCCGCCTGATTGAGCGAGAGCAGCCGGTTGCGCCGTACCTGAATCAGCCGTTCCGGGTTGATCACCAGCCCCACCACCAATGGCCGCTTGAGCGCATAAAGATTGGGGGGTGGCGGCGATTCAATCACGATGGGGATGTTCGCCGTCTTGTAACCGCGATTGGCGAGATAGATGGACGTAGGCGTTTTGGAAGTGCGTGAGACACCCGCGATGACAATATCGGCCTGCTCCCAATTTTCATGCCCTGCACCATCATCATGCGCGATGGTAAACTGGATCGCTTCGACGCGCTGGAAATAGGCGGCATCGAGACTATGCTGCTGGCCGGGCCGCGCTTTGGCTTGCTGGCCGAGCAGCACCGACAGCGCGTTGACGACCGGATCGATCACCGCCACCGTGGGCAAAGCCAGCGCGCGGCAGCGATCTTCGAGCTGGGCGCGCCGATCCTGACTGGCGAGCGTGAAGAGAACAAGGCCGGGATTGGCGGCAATATCGGCCAGCACGCGCTGCAAATGGCCTTCGGTGCGGACCATCGGCCAGAAATGACGAACGACATCGGCCTCTTCGAATTGCGAGAGGGCCGATTTGGCAACAGTCTCCAGCGTCTCGCCGGTGGAGTCTGACAGAAGATGAAGGTGAAGCCGGTTCATGGGGCAGCGTTCTGCCTGTGGAAAAGCCATGGGACAAGTGCAGGCAGCGATCTGTGGGGCAAGGCGCGGTCGGATTCCAACCCCGCTGACCGGACTCCCGTGCACAGTTTCATCCACAGCGACGCCGTTTCATCCCGCCCTGTGGATAACGGGAATCAGGGCGCCCGACTCGCGGGAACTGCGTCTGCGGCATGTGGAGCGAATCCGAACGGTTAACGAATTCCCGCAAAAACGGCCCCTACTATCCTCTACCACTCTTTTTATATTCTTGAATCATGAATAGGGAGGGCGCGTGACACAGACGATTTCCAAACCGCTGATGACCGTGCTGAACGGTGCAAAGCCCCCCGTGCCCCCGATCTGGCTGATGCGTCAGGCCGGGCGCTATCTGCCCGAATATCGCGCGCTGCGTGCGACCAAGGGCGGCTTCCTCGATCTCTGCTATGATCCGGAGGCCGCGTGCGAAGTGACGCTCCAGCCCATCCGGCGTTTCGGCTTTGATGGCGCGATCCTGTTTTCAGACATTCTCGTCATCCCGCACGCCATGGGCCAGGATTTATGGTTCGAGGAAGGCGAAGGCCCGCGGCTCGCGCCCCAGCTGGTCGATGGACTGCTCGATGGCCTCTCACAGGCCCCTGAGCGGCTCTCACCCATTTATGAAACGATCCGGCGGGTGTCTGCCGCCCTCTCGCCTGAAACGACCTTCCTGGGCTTTGCAGGGAGCCCCTGGACGATTGCGACCTATATGGTGGCGGGCCAAGGATCCAAGGACCAGTCTGCCGCGCGGGCGCTCGCCTATCGCGACGGGCAAGCATTCCAGACGCTGATCGATGCGATTGTGGCACTCACCGTGGATTATCTGGTGAAGCAGATCGAAGCGGGTGTGGAAGCGGTGCAATTGTTTGACAGCTGGGCAGGGTCATTGAGCCCGGCGCAGTTCGAACGCTGGGTCATCGCCCCCAATGCGGCGATTGTGGCGGGCGTGAAGGCGCGCTGCCCGCAGGCCAGGATCATCGGCTTTCCCAAGGGCGCGGGGGCGAAACTGCTCGACTATGCAGCAGGTGTCGGCATGGATGCGCTGGGGCTGGATGAAACGATTGATCCGGTCTGGGCCAACACGCATCTGCCCAAAGGCTTGCCGGTGCAGGGCAATCTGGACCCGATGGCGCTGCTCGCGGGCGGTGCTGCGCTCGATGCCGCAGTCGACGCGATCATCGCGGCGTTTGCGGATCGGCCGCATATCTTCAATCTGGGCCATGGCATCGTGCCGCAGGTGCCGCTCGCGCATGTCGAGGCTTTGTTGAAGCGGGTGCGGGGGAGCTGAGCATGGGCTGGCTGGGCAGTGCCTATCCCTGGGTGAAGGCGTTCCACATCATCTTCGTCATCTTCTGGATGGCGGGCCTGTTCATGCTGCCGCGCTATTTCATCTATCATCAGGAAACGGCGCGCGAGAGCGAGGAATGGGACCGCTGGGTGATCCGTGAGCGCCGCATCATCCGCATCATCCTCAATCCTGCCATCGTCATGGCGTGGCTGCTGGGGCTCGCGCTCGCCTGGAATGTGGGTGCGGGATCGCAACTCTGGTTCCGCTGGAAGCTGGTGCCGGTGCTGCTGCTCGCCTGTTATCACTGGTGGCTGATCCATTACGCAGCGGCTTTGGCGCGCGGGGAAGAGCCGCTGAAGGGCAAGACGATGCGCTTCCTCAACGAAGTGCCGGGGCTGGCCGCGATTTGCATTGTGATATTGGCAGTGGTGCGGCCGGGTTAGGTTTCGCCGTCATGCTGAACTTGTTTCAGCATCCATGCCACGATGTGCGATGCCACATCGGCAAGACCCAGACTGGGAATGCCCCTGAGGCATGGACCCTGAAACAAGTTCAGGGTGACGCCGCGAAAAATGTGGTTGATCTTGACCTTTCCCCCTCATCCCCCTATTTCCCCGCCAACCGCCGGGCCATCCGTGCCCTTTTCCAAGCGAAGCGGCTCCATTCAACTCTGATCCGAGCGCTCGCACGCGGTCCCCCCAACTCCATTCATGGACGTGCACAATGCATTTGAAAGAACTCAAGAAAAAAACCCCCGCCGAGCTGGTTGAAATGGCTGAAGAGCTGGGGGTTGAAGGCGCCTCCACGCTGCGCAAGCAGGACATCATGTATGCCATCCTGAAGGTCGAGGCTGAAAATGGCTCCGACATTTTTGGTGAAGGCACGATCGAAGTTCTGGCCGACGGCTTCGGTTTTCTGCGCTCGCCGCAATCCAACTATCTGGCCGGTCCGGATGATATCTATGTCTCGCCCAACATGGTCCGCAAGTTCGGGCTGCGCACTGGGGACACGGTGGAAGGCGAAATTCGCGGGCCGAAGGAAGGCGAACGCTATTTCGCGCTGACCGGCATCAAGTCGATCAATTTTGATGATCCCGATGTCGTGCGTCACCGCGTCAATTTCGATAACCTCACACCGCTTTATCCCGATGAGCGGCTGAACCTCGACACGCTGGACCCGACCGTCAAGGACAAGTCGGCGCGCGTGATCGACATCATCTCCCCGCAGGGCAAGGGCCAGCGCGCGCTGATCGTTGCGCCGCCGCGCACGGGCAAGACGGTGCTGCTCCAGAATATGGCCAAGGCGATCACCGACAATCACCCGGAAGTGTTCCTGCTCGTCCTGCTGGTCGATGAACGCCCCGAAGAAGTGACCGACATGCAGCGCAGCGTGAAGGGTGAGGTCATCTCCTCTACCTTTGACGAACCCGCGCAGCGCCATGTGCAGGTGGCCGAAATGGTGATCGAAAAGGCCAAGCGTCTGGTCGAGCACAAGAAGGATGTCGTCATCCTGCTCGATTCGATCACGCGTCTCGGCCGCGCCTACAACACGGTGGTGCCGTCATCGGGCAAGGTGCTGACCGGCGGTGTCGATGCCAATGCGCTGCAACGCCCCAAGCGCTTCTTTGGTGCCGCGCGCAACATCGAAGAGGGCGGCTCGCTTTCGATCATCGCCACGGCACTGATCGACACCGGCAGCCGCATGGATGAAGTCATCTTCGAAGAGTTCAAGGGCACCGGCAACTCCGAAATCGTGCTGGACCGCAAGGTGGCGGACAAGCGCATCTTCCCCGCACTCGATGTCGGCAAGTCCGGCACGCGCAAGGAGGAATTGCTGGTCGAGAAGGACAAGCTCTCCAAAATGTGGGTGCTGCGCCGCATCCTGATGCAGATGGGCACCGTCGATGCAATGGAATTCCTGCTCGGCAAGATGAAGGATTCGAAGACCAACGACGATTTCTTCAACACGATGAACCAGTAAGCGGGCATGCCAATGGCACAGGTGATCTTTGTCGTTGGCTGTACCGGGGCGGGCAAGACGCATTATGCCCGCACGCTGGCCGATGAAATCGGCGCGCTGCGTTTTTCGATTGATGAATGGACGATGCCGCTGTTCGGCCCTGACATGCCGGAACCGATCCGGTTTGACTGGATGATCGAGCGGATCAACCGCTGCGAGGCGGTGATCTTTTCGCTCGTGCAACAGGCGGCGACGCGGGGATGCCCGGCGATCCTCGATCTGGGCTTCACCACAAAAGCGCATCGCGAGAAGTTCCGCGCGCTCTGTGCGGAGGCGGGCCTCAGCGTTGCCGTTCATTTTGTCGATGTGCCGCGCGAAACCCGCTGGCAGCGCGTGGAGCAGCGCAACCGGGCCAAAGGCGAGACATTCGCCATGGCGGTTGATCGCGGCATGTTTGATTTTATGGAGGGAATGTGGGAACCGCCCGCATTCGATGAATGGCAACAGAATGGCGGGCTGCGGATCAGTCCCGAAGCATGAGGCGCAAAGAGCATGTTTGACGTGATGATGATGGCCAGTGAGGCTGCCACTGCGGCGGCTTCACTGGGTGGCCCTGCCGAAATCTGGGCGCATATCGTTGCCGATTTCTCCAATATCGGTGAACCGGCAGCCTTTGCGGCTTTCGTGCAGGTGTTGCTGATCGATCTGGTGTTGGCGGGTGATAACGCGATTGTTGTCGGCGCGCTGGCGGCTGGCCTTCCGGCGGATCAGCGCAAGAAGGTGATCTTCATCGGCGTGATTGCGGCGCTGGTGCTGCGCGTTGTGTTTGCACTGATGGTCACCTGGCTGCTCGGCATTGTCGGGCTGGTGCTGGCGGGCGGCATTTTGCTGCTGTGGGTGGCGTGGCGCATGTATCGCGACATCAAGGGGCATAGTGCTGGCGAATCCCCCGGCTCTCCCGAGATCGAGGGCGATGAGCATTCGGGCATCACCGCTTCGAAGAGCTTTGCTGCTGCGGCCTGGTCTGTGGCTATTGCCGACGTGTCGATGAGTTTGGACAATGTGCTGGCCGTGGCGGGTGCTGCGCGCGAGCATCCGGGAATCCTGATCGTCGGCCTGATCTTCGCGGTCGCGCTGATGGGCATCGCCGCCAACATCATCGCCCAATATATCGAGCGCTATCGCTGGATCGGCTGGGTCGGGCTGACGGTGATTGTCTATGTCGCGGGCAAGATGATCTGGGAAGGCTGGCATGAAGTCAGCCCGCATGTGATGACGCTGGCAGGGATCTGACGCTCTCGGCTCACGGATGGCCTTTCTCGGCCTGTTCGGGGCACTCGCCACACCGGTGCCGATGGCGATGCCCGGCGATTATCGCAACCGGCGGGGGGAACTGGTGCAGCTGCGATAGGATAAAGAGGGACAGTCCCTGTTTATCGCCGTCGCTGCGCTCGCAATGACGATACAGATTTCGCACGTCCCACTCTTTGCGGATGAGCACCCGCACAAAAAGCGGGTTCCGGCATCACTGCCCCCGCCGTTGCGCTCGCCTTCCTGCTTTCCCGCTTCAAAAACCGCTTCGGACGGGCCGTTTTGGCTTGGGAGTCCTTGGGATTCTCCGGTGATCTTTCATGCCCATCTGGAAAACGGCCCCGTCACCGGATGCGGTTGAGCCGTCTTCGCCCCGGTCTGATGCTCACGGGCCTTGATCCTCGCCCCCGCTGCCAGGGCTGGCGCACCGGCGGGGACAGTGATGGGATCAGGGTCCGGTTCTGTTGCGGCAATGGCCTGTGCCTCATGAGCAGGTTGGTTCATGAACCCAACCCCAGACCTCCGCCAGAACGGCCCGCCCGGCACAAGTTCACGCAAAGCCGGACATGGGGCGGGGCGATAGCGAGGGAATTGGAACATGTCAAGAACAAAATTACTTTTGAACTGGCTTTCCAAGCAATCCGGCAGCCTCACGTTCAGCAAGGGATAGTTTCGGGTTGGCCGATCTGATCCGCTTCTCGACCTGTTTGATATGCTCTGCGGGTGGAATATCTTCTGGCAAAGTCCCGCCGATCTCGCGGATGGCCTTGCGGACTTCTTTCCCCACCGTCTCATGCGTCGCGATGGCACCATTTTGTGACCGCACCTGATCCCGCGCCAGCTTTTCGCGTGTCTGCGTCATGCGAAACTGATTGGCGGCGAGTTCGGTGGCATTCATCCGGTCCATCAGGCTTTCAGACTGTGGAATCGATTTGAACGCGCGGATCGCCTCAACGCCCATTCCGCCATAGAGCCCCTTATAGCCTGCATCATGGAACACACCGAACATGCGGCTTTGAACACCTGCGGATTGCGCGGCACCAGAGAGTTGTTTGAACTCAACAGCGGCCTGTTTGCGCAATTCCAGCCGTTCGAGATCAGGCGCCAGTTCGTCGGATAGTTCCTGACGCCGGGTCTGGATTGCGAAATATTTCTGGGCTTGCGCAATGGCGGGCTTCCGCGGATCTCCATTTTGCGCGATCAGATAGCAAGCGAAGCGGGAGAGGTGAAAATCCTCCACTTCGCGGATGCTGCCTGATCCCAGATCGACCATTTTGCCAACGCCGGCAAAATGGTGGTCTGGCTCGTTGCCTGACTGTTCGCAGGAAGTCAGTGCCCTGCGAACAGCCTGATCAAAGCGGCGCCATTGGGCATAGCCCAGCAGAATCTGAAGATCCCGTGCGCTCCAATATTCCGCTCCATGGTCGTTGATCCGTTTGATGGATTCAAACGAGTCGGGTGCGATGGGTTGCATTTTGTTCTCGGGCATGGAGAACAAAATAGCAATTTGTCGTATTCGTGCAACGAAAAAGCGCTAGGCTCACAGATTCGCTTCAAAAAACGCCGCCGTCCGTGCATCGGCCAGTTGCGCCCCGGCTTCATCGCGGCGATTGCCGGAGGTGGCGGCGAAGCCATGGTCCAGCCCCTCATAATCGTGCAGCGTCACCAGCGGATTGCCATCCAGTCCCTTGTGCATGGTGGCTTGGGCGGCTGAATCCACGAAACCGTCTGCGGTTGGAATGTGGAGCATCAGCGGCTTTTTGATATGGGCCGCCTCATCGAGCATCTGGTCGATCATCACGCCATAATAGCCGACCGCCGCGTCAATATCGGTCCGCGCGGCGATCATGTAAGCGAGGCGTCCGCCGAGGCAGTAGCCGACGCAACCGACCTTGGCCACGCCGCGCGCCCGCACTTCCTTCAGCACGGCACCAATATCGGTCACACCATCATTGGCGTCATAAACGCCGAAATGGCCGAACGCTTCCTGCAATTCGCTCTCCACATCGGGATCAAGATTGCAGCCCGGCGCGAAGCGCCAGAAGAGATCGGGTGCAACCGCAAGATAGCCTGCCGCTGCCCAGTCATCGCATTTTTGGCGGATGCCGGGGTTCACGCCGAAAATTTCCTGAATCACGATGATCGCGGCCTTGGGCGTGCCAGCTGGTTCGGCCACATACACATCCATCTCGCCAATCTTGAAGCTGCTCATAATAATCTGGTCCTTTGGTCTGGGGGAAGGTGATCATATTCGAAATCGAGAAGCCAGCTTTTTGTGCGCGGGCCGTCTCCGGCGGAATAATATTCGCGTCCGCTGGTTGAAATGACGCGGTGACAGGGGATGATGAGCGGAAAAGCGTTGGTTTTGCACGCTTGCCCCACTGCCCGCGCGACCGAACCGGTGCGGGCGGCGAGCGCGCCATAGGTGAGCGTTTCGCCATAAGGGATGGACGCGATGCCAGCGCGCAACGTGCGGCCCTCCTCGCTCTCGAGCGGGTGCAAGGGCAGATCAAACTGTGTGAGCGTGCCTGCAAAAAAGGCCTGAATCTGTCGCACGGCTTCGGCCAACAGCGGAGTCGGCAGGGTCGGTTCGGGCGCAATGCCTCCGATCCGCACGGCCGTGAGCACATCGCCGCGCGCGCGCACCCACACCGCGCCAAGGGGCGTTGCCACACGGGCAATTGCGTTCGCATCCTGCATAAGGCAAACCCCTAGCAGCCGGACCGCGCATGGCTCAACCCTGTGCGCCTTTTGCGGGAGGAAGCACCGATGAAGTTCAATATCGAAGTTGATGCCACGCCAGAAGAAGTGCGCACCTTGCTGGGCCTGCCCGATCTGAGCGAAGTGCATGACATTTATCTCAGCAAGATGAAGCAGGTGGCCGAAACCGGCCTGACCCCCGACATGATGCAGCAAATGGTGCGCAACTGGGTGCCGATGGGCGATGCGGGGATGGATTTCGTCAAGCAGCTGATGGGTGGCCTGGCGGGTGGCGCGAAGAAGAAATAGGGCCGTGTTCCTGCGCTCTTTCCGCACGCGGGAGGGGCTGGAGGGCCATCAACGCACATGACCGATACGATCTTTGCCTTGTCGTCCGGCCTGCCGCCTGCCGGACTTGCCGTGGTGCGGGTGAGCGGGGCTTTGGCTGGTGCCGCGCTGACCGCGCTGGCCGGGCGTCTGCCTGTGCCGCGCCGTGCCAGCGTCTGCCGGTTCCGCGATGCCAAAGGTGAATCGCTGGATGATGGCCTCGCGCTCTGGTTTCCGGGGCCAGCGACGGCGACGGGAGAGGATCTGGCCGAACTGCACCTTCATGGTGGCCGCGCCGTGGTGGCCGCGGTGCTCGCGGCGCTGGGTGGAATGGCAGGCTTGCGCATCGCCGAAGCGGGCGAATTCACCCGCCGCGCATTCGAGAATGGCCGGATTGATCTGGCCGAAGCCGAAGGGCTGGCCGATCTGCTTTCCGCCGAGACCGAGAGCCAGCGCCGCGCAGCGCTGGTGCTGGCGGAAGGCGGGCTGGGGCGGCATGTATCGGGTTGGCAGGCGGGGCTGCTTCAGGCGTCTGCGCTGGTGGAGGCCGAGCTCGATCTGTCTGACGAGGATGATGTGGGGGAGGGCGTTGCGGCACCCGCACTGGCGCAAATTGGGGCGCTGCTGGCGTCCATCCGGGCGCTGCTGGCCGCTCCGCCTGCCGAACGCTTGAAGGATGGCGTTCGCGTTGTGCTGGCCGGGCCGCCGAATGCGGGGAAATCCAGTCTTTTCAATGTCTTGTCTGGGCGGGATGCTGCGATTGTGACCGAAATTGCAGGCACGACGCGTGATCGCATCGAAGCGCCAGTGGTGATGGACGGCGTGCCGCTGTTGCTGATCGATACAGCGGGTCTGCGCGATGATGCGACCGACGCCGTGGAAGTGCTGGGCATTGCGCGTTCGGAAGACGCGTTGGCAGAAGCGGACATCATTCTGTGGCTGGGCGCTGCGGACGATGCTCCGGTGGGGGCCTTTCTGATTGCGGCCAAGGCGGATCTGGACGCACACCGCCCCGGCCTGCCGGTTTCGGTGAAGAGCGGGGAAGGCATGGCAGCGTTGCGCGCGTTGATTCTGGAGTCGGCTCGCGCCCTTCTGCCCGCACCGGGTGCGCTGGCGCTCAATGCGCGGCACCGGGCGATTCTCGCCGAAGTGGCGGATGATCTCTCCGAAGCGGAGGCAGCGCCCGATCTCCTCGTCACCGCCGAACATCTCCGCCGCGCCCGCGCCGCGCTCGACCGGCTAACCGGGAAGGCCGGTGTGGAGGACATGCTCGACGCGTTGTTCGGGACATTCTGCGTCGGCAAGTGACGCGCTGTTCCACGTGGAACAGGTTTGACGCGCAGGGGCTTCGCGCGTAGCGGCGCGGGATGACTTCGGCCTCTTCAAACCTTGATGTGATCGTGATCGGCGGCGGCCATGCCGGGTGTGAGGCGGCGGCGGCGGCGGCGCGGATGGGTGCGCGCACGGCGTTGGTCAGCTTCCGCGCGGACATGATCGGTGCGATGTCGTGCAACCCGGCAATTGGCGGGCTGGGCAAGGGGCATCTCGTCCGCGAGGTGGATGCGTTTGACGGCATCATCGCGCGCGCTGCGGACGCGGCGGCGATCCATTACCGGATGCTCAACGCCTCCAAAGGCGCAGCCGTGCGGGGACCGCGTGTGCAGGCGGACCGCAAGCTGTTCAAGGCGGCGGTGCATGAACTGCTTGGCGCGCAGCCGGGGCTGGAAATTGTCGAGGGTGAGGCGGTTGCGCTGGATTTTGACGAGGCCGGGCAGCGCGTGGCGGGTGTTCAGCTGGCGGATGGGCGGCGGCTTTCAGCGCCTGCCATCATCCTGGCCACTGGCACCTTCCTCAACGGCAAGATGTTTTGCGGCGAAGGCCGCAGCACCGGCGGGCGCGTGGGTGAGGCGGCGGCGGCGGCGCTGGGCGATCAGCTGCGCGCGCGCGGCCTCCCCATCGGACGCCTCAAGACGGGCACGCCGGCCCGCCTCGATGCGCGAACGATAGACTGGGCTGTGCTGGATGTGCAGCCCTCCGACGATGAGGACTGGACCTTTTCGGACCTCACCCCCGCCCGTGTGAATCCGCAACTCTGGTGCGCCATCACGCGCACCAACACCGCCACGCATGATGTCATCCGCGCCGCGCTTCACCGGTCTCCGCTGTTCAGCGGCGACATTGAAGGGCAGGGGCCGCGCTATTGCCCGTCGATCGAAGATAAGGTGAACCGGTTCGGAGACCGGGACGGGCACCAGATTTTTCTGGAGCCGGAGGGGCTTGATGATCCGCTCGTCTATCCCAATGGCGTGTCCACCTCCTTGCCCGAAGATGTGCAGCTGGCCTTTCTGCGGACGGTGCCGGGGCTGTTTCATGTGGAACTGGCGCAACCGGGCTATGCCGTGGAATATGACCATATCGACCCGCGCGCGCTGAAGGCGACGCTGGAGCTGGACGCCGTGGGCGGGCTGTTCTGCGCCGGGCAGATCAATGGCACCACCGGCTATGAGGAAGCCGCAGCGCAGGGGCTGGTTGCGGGGCTCAACGCCGCGGCGCTGGCGCTGGGCAAGCCGCCGGTCGTGCTGGACCGGGCCTCTTCCTATATTGGCGTGATGATCGACGATCTGGTGTTGCAGGGCATTACCGAGCCTTACCGGATGCTGACCGCGCGCGCCGAATATCGGCTGCGGCTGCGGGCCGACAATGCCGCCACCCGCCTGACTCCTCTGGCGCTGGAGATGGGCTGTGTGGGCGCGGCGCGGGCAGACTGGTTCGGCGCGCGCGAGACGGCGCGGCGTGCGCTGCTCGCCCGGCTGCAATCGGTGACACTGCGCGATCTGGGCGGGAGTGAGCGGACGCCGCTGTTCGATCACATTCGCGTGGCCGGGCTGGACAGGGCAGGCCTGCTCGCACTCGATCCGGCGCTCTCTGCCTACCCGGCGCTGCTGCTTGATGAAGTGATCGAGGATGCGCGCTATGCGCCCTATGTTGCACGGCAGGCGGCGGAGATCCGGGCGATGCGCGCCAATGACGGCATTCGGCTGGCCGCCGATTTCGATTATCGCGGCATTGCCGGACTGTCCAACGAGATGGTCGAGCGGCTGGAGGCGGCGCGTCCCGAAACCTTGGGGGCCGCGTCCCGCATGCGCGGCATCACACCGGCAGCGCTGGCCGCGATTCTTGTTCAAGCGAAGAAGCGCGCGGCATGACCGAAGACGACGCCAAGGGCTGGCTGCGCGAGACGCTGTCTGTTTCACGTGAAACAATGGACCGGCTGGAGGCGTTTGCGGCGCTGGTGACCGAAGAAAATGATCGCCAGAATCTGGTGAGTGCGGCGACGATCCCGCAGCTCTGGTCCCGCCACATCCTCGATTCGGCCCAGCTGGTCGTGTTCGCGGAAGGGCAGCGCGGCGCGTGGCTTGATCTGGGTTCCGGCCCCGGCTTTCCCGGCATTGTTCTGGCGATCCTCACCCAGGATCCCGTCCATATGGTGGAAGAGCGCAAGGGCCGCGTGGCCTTTCTTGAACGGGCCTGTGCGGAGCTGGGGTTGGCGCGGGCCAAGGTGCATGGTTGCAAGGTGGAGCGGCTGCGTCTGCCGCCAGTGGAGATCATCACCGCGCGCGCTTTTGCACCGCTCCCCAAATTGTTCACACTCGCACACAGCTTTTCCACACAAAAAACACTTTGGCTGCTTCCGAAGGGCAAATCGGCGCACGCGGAACTGGCGTCTGTGCGCGGAACATGGCAAGGCATGTTTCACGTGAAACAGAGCATCACCGATGCCGAAGCCGCGATCATCACGGCCACCGGCGTGCGCAAGGCAGGAAAAGCATGATCCGAATCACCGTGGCAAACCAGAAGGGCGGCGTGGGCAAAACGACGACCGCAATCAACCTGGGCACGGCGATGGCCGCGATTGGCTGGCGCGTGCTGATCATCGATCTTGATCCGCAGGGTAATGCCTCTACCGGGCTGGGTATTCCAGTGTCGGACCGGGTCCGCTCCTCATATGATGTCCTGATGGCGGAAGAGCGCGCGGTGGATTGCGCCATTCCCACCAAAGTGCCGCGGCTCAGCATCATTCCCGCGACGGTTGATCTCTCCGGCGCGGAGATCCAGCTGGTCGAGGTGGAGGCGCGCGCGCACCGGTTGACCCGTGCGCTTGATGCTGCGCCGGACCAATGGGATGTCTGCCTGATCGATTGTCCGCCTTCGCTGGGGCTGTTGACGATCAACGCCTTGGTGGCAGCGCAATCCTTGCTGGTGCCGCTGCAATGCGAGTTCTTCGCGCTCGAAGGGTTGAGCCAGCTGCTCAAAACCTATGAACAGATTCGCGAACGCTTCAACCCCGGCCTCTCCATCCTCGGCGTGGCGCTGACCATGTATGACCGGCGCAACCGGCTGACCGAGCAGGTGGCGGATGATGTCCGCTCGTGCTTGGGCGCATCGGTGTTCGATACGGTGATTCCGCGCAATGTCCGGCTGTCCGAAGCGCCGAGCCATGGCTTGCCGGCCTTGATCTATGATCATCGCTGTTCGGGGTCTGAAGCCTATATGGCGCTGGCGCGCGAAGTCATTGGCCGTCTGCCCGCGCTGAGGATTGCCGCATGAGCGAAACGCCCGAAGCCATTGCCCCGCGCAAGCGTCCGTCCGGTCTGGGCCGGGGCCTGTCTGCGCTGCTGGGCGATACACCGCCTGTTTCGATTGCGCCGGGCGGGTCTTCGCAGGATGAGGCTGTGCCCGTGGGCGTGCGGATGGTGTCGACGTCGCATCTGCACCCCATGCCCAACCAGCCGCGCCGCAGCTTTGAGGAAGCGCCACTGCGCGAACTGGCCGAATCGATCATATCGCGCGGGATGCTTCAGCCGATCATCGTGCGCGAAGTGGCATCCGGGCGGCTTCAGATCATCGCGGGGGAACGTCGCTGGCGCGCCGCGCAGATCGCCAATATCCATCAAGTCCCTGTTATTGTTCGGGAATTTGATGACAAGACGGCGCTTGAACTCGCCATCATCGAAAATGTCCAGCGCGAACAGCTCAATGCGTGGGAAGAAGGCGAGAGCTATCGCCGCCTGATCGACGAATATGGCTATACGCAAGACAGCCTTGCCAAGATCGTTGGCAAGTCGCGCAGTCACATCGCCAATCTCATGCGGCTGCACAATCTGCCCAAGGCTGTGCATGACTGGCTGTCCGCCGGTGACCTGACGATGGGCCATGCCCGCGCGCTGCTGGCTTCGCCCGATCCCGTCACGCACGGGCAGCAGGTGCTGAACAAGGGCCTTTCGGTGCGCCAGACCGAGCGGCTGGTGAAGGCAAAGGCCGCCAAGGGGCCGCCGCGCGTGCGCGGGGAATCGGTGGCTGAAGCCGATATTCGCGCGCTGGAACGGCAATTGTCGGAACTCATCGGTCTCAAGATCCAGATCAAGCATCAGGGCAAAATGGGGTCGGTGACACTGCAATATTCCAGCCTGGAACAGCTGGACATGATCTGCCAGCGCCTCTCTGGCGAGCGGATCTGACAGATATGGCGACCACGCTGCGCATCGCCTCCTGGAACATCAATTCAGTGCGGTTCCGGCTGCCAATTGTCGAGAAATTCCTGACCGAAGAAGCGCCGGACATCCTCTGTCTGCAGGAGACCAAGGCGGAGGATTCGGTCTTCCCGCTCGCGGCGTTCCGCAAGCTGGGTTATGAGCATATCGTGATGAACGGCCAGAAGATGCACCATGGCGTGTGCATCATCTCCAAACTGCCGATCATCGAGGATCAGCGCCACGACTGGCAGGCCAATGGCGAAGCGCGGCATCTGGGGGTGCGGCTGCCCAATGGCTGGCGGCTGGACAATGTCTATATTCCCGCAGGCGGTGACATTCCGGATCGCGAGGCGAACCCGAAATTCGGGCAGAAGCTCGATTTTCTGGGGCGGATGATCGACTGGTCTGGCGCGCTCAAAGAGCCGACGCTGCTGGTGGGCGATTTCAACATCGCGCCGCTCGAATCGGATGTGTGGAGCCACAAGCAATTGCTCGACGTGGTGAGCCATACGCCCATCGAAGTGGAAACTCTCGATGCCTTGCAGGCCAGCCATGGCTGGGTTGATCTGGGCCGTCGCTTCATCCCTGCGCCGCAGCGGCTCTACACCTGGTGGAGCTATCGCGCGAAGGACTGGACGGCGGGGGATCGCGGGCGGCGGCTGGACCATATGTGGGCCTCACCTGACGTTGCGGCGGCGGCCACGGCGCACCGCGTGCTGGAACCGGCACGCAGCTGGGACAAGCCGTCTGATCACATTCCGCTGGTTACCGAATTTACACTCTCGTGACGCGCGCATGCCAGCCATCATCACGCTGACCTTCAATCCCACCATCGATGAAGCGTGCGAAACCGAGACGGTTCACCCCACGCACAAGATTCGCACCCGCAACGCGCGCTTTGATCCAGGGGGCGGGGGCATCAATGTCGCGCGGGTGCTGACGCGGCTGGGCGATGCGGTGGAGGCGTGGCATCTGGCCGGTGGATCGACCGGAAGCGTCTTGGATGGCCTGCTGCACCGCGATGGCGTGGCGCGCCGGGCTTTTCCCATCGCGGGCGATACGCGCATCAGCCATGCCGTGTTTGAAACCAGCAGCGGCCTCGAATACCGGTTCGTGCCCGAAGGCCCGGACGTGAGTGCGAGCGAATGGCAGTCATGCCTGGGGGCGCTGCGCAGCGCGGCGTTTGACTGGCTGATCATCAGCGGATCGCTGCCGCGCGGGATGCCCTCTGACGGTCTGGCCGCGTTTCTGGACGTGGCCGCAGCCAAAGGCGCACGCGCGGTTCTGGATACGTCCGGACCGGCGCTGGAGCAGGGGCTGCGTCATGGCGGGCTGGAACTGGTCAAACCCAGCCGGGGTGAACTGGAAAAGCTGGTTGGCCGCACGCTGCCGGATGCCGATGCCGTCATGGCGGCCGCGCAGACGCTGGTGGACAATGGCGCGGCCCGGCTTGTCGCGGTGACCTTGGGGCATGAAGGTGCGATTCTGGTGGGCACCGAAAGGCCGGTTATCCTGCCTGCCATCGCTGTGCCGGTGCACAGTGCCGTGGGGGCGGGGGACAGCTTTCTGGCCGGGATGGTCCATGCGTTGGCGCAGGGCCTGGCAGCGGAGATCGCATTCCGCCATGGCATCGCTGCCGGAACCGCTGCCGTCATGACTCCCGGCACCGATCTGTGCCAACCTGCAGATATGGCGGCGCTGCTGGCCGCATCCTGGCCAGACCCGGACTGACCGCGCGGCGTTACGCGGTGCACATGTCCGCATCGCAATGTCCGCACCGCGCGCTGCCGGATGGAACGGGCCAGCCACAGGCGGCGCACATGCCATGCTGCCCCAGCATCACGCCATGGCCCACCGACACGCGTTCATCGAACACGAAACATTCGCCATCCCACAGGCTTTCTTCTGCGGGGATTTTTTCCAGATAGTTGAGGATGCCGCCCTTCAGGTGCGCCACATCGGCAATGCCTTCTGCCCGCAGAAAAGCCGTGGATTTCTCGCAGCGAATGCCGCCGGTGCAGAACATTGCCACTTTGGGGTTTGGCCCCCATTGGGCGCGGTTGGCGCGGAACCAGTCCGGAAATTCGCCAAAGCTGTGCGTTTTCGGGTCTATGGCCCCGCGAAACGTGCCAATCGCGACTTCATAATCATTGCGCGTGTCGATCAGGATCGTGTCGGGATCGGAAATCAGCGCGTTCCAGTCTTCGGGCGCGACATAACGGCCCACATCGCGTGACGGATCGACGCCGGGCACCTTCAGCGTCACGATTTCCTTTTTCAGCCGCACCTTCATCCGCTGGAACGGCATGGTGTCGGTCTGCGCATATTTCACGTCAAGCCCGGCACAGCCCGGCAGAGCGCGGATGTGATCCAGCACGGCATCAATCCCGTCTGCGCTGCCCGCAATCGTGCCGTTCACGCCTTCGCGCGCGAGCAGCAGCGTGCCTCTGATGCCCTGGGCGGCACACAGGTTGAGCAAGGGCGGTTTGATCGCGGCAGGATCTTCAAACGGGGCGAACTGATAGAGCGCGGCAATTTTAATCATGGCGCGCGCGATACGCCCGTCCCGTGTATTTGTCAGCCCGCCGCCTTCTTCTCCTGACGGAATTTGTGCAGCAACGGCTCGGTATAGCCGCTCGGCTGGGCCACACCTTCAAACACCAGCGCGCGTGCGGCCTTCAGGGCGATGCTGTCGCCTTCAAGGCGTTCATAAAGCGGGTCGTCCGCATTCTGCGCATCCACCTTGGCTGCCATCTTGGCAAAGGCGGCGTCGATCTGATCGCGTGTGCAGACACCGTGGAGCAGCCAGTTGGCCATGTGCTGGCTGGAAATGCGCAGCGTCGCGCGGTCTTCCATCAGGCCCACATCATGAATGTCGGGCACCTTGGAACAGCCGATCCCTTGATCGATCCAGCGCACGACATAGCCGAGAATGCCCTGTGCATTATTCTCCAGCTCCTCGCGCACGTCTTCGTCTGACCAATTGTGCCCGCGCGGGGCTGCGGGGATGGTAAGAAGGGGGTCGAGACCGGGCGTCGGCTTATCCGCCAGCTCCCGCTGAACCGCGAACACATCCACCTGATGATAGTGCATGGCGTGCAGCGTTGCGGCGGTGGGGGAAGGCACCCAGGCGGTGTTTGCACCACTTCTGGGGTGGCCGATCTTCTGCGCCATCATGTCGCGCATCATGTCTGGCGCGGCCCACATGCCCTTGCCGATCTGTGCCTTGCCCGAAAGCCCGCAGCCAAGGCCGATCTGGACGTTGCGCGCTTCATAGGCCTGAATCCAGCTTGACGCCTTCATGTCCGCCTTGCGGATCATCGGTCCGGCCTGCATCGCGCTGTGCATTTCGTCTCCGGTGCGATCAAGGAAGCCGGTGTTGATGAAGACGATCCGGTCGCGCACCGCATGGATGCAGGCGGCGAGATTGGCGCTGGTGCGGCGTTCTTCGTCCATCACCCCCACCTTGATCGTGTGACGGGGCAGACTGAGCACATCTTCCACCGCATCGAACAGATCATTGGTGAAGGCGCATTCTTCCGGCCCGTGCTGCTTGGGCTTGACGATATAGATGCTGCCGGTTCTGCTGTTTCGCAGGCTGCCCTTGCCGTCATGCAAGGCGCAAAGCGACGTGAACAGGGCATCAAGAATGCCTTCGGGCGCTTCCGACCCATCGGCCAGCAGCACCGCCGGGTTGGTCATCAAATGGCCGACATTGCGCACGAACATCAGGCTGCGGCCGGGCAAAGTGCGTTCGCCCCATAGCCGGTCGCCATCCAGCGCGCGGGTCATGGTCTTGCCACCCTTGTCAAAGCGGGCAGTCAGATCGCCGCGCATCAGCCCCAGCCAGTTGGAATAGGCCGCCACCTTGTCCTCGGCATCCACCGCCGCAACCGAATCCTCCATGTCGATGATGGTGGTCAGCGCGGCCTCAAGCACCACATCGGCAATGCCCAGCGCGTCGGTTCTGCCCACCGGATGGTCCGGGTTGATGACAATTTCGATATGGAGGCCGTTATGCGCAAACAGCAGGCCGCCTTCCCTGCGCGCAACGAGCGCGGGATGCTCTGCGCCCGCCACTGCGGCTTCCCAACCGGGAATTGCCGCGTTCAGGAAGGCGCGGGCATAAGCGATCACCGCATCGCCGCGCGCGGTGTCATAGCCACCGGGGCGAGCGGCGGGCGCGTCCAGCACATCGGTGCCGTAAAGCGCGTCATAGAGGCTGCCCCAGCGCGCATTGGCGGCGTTGAGAACAAAGCGGTCGTTGAGGCTTGGCACCACCAGCTGCGGCCCCGCCATCTGCGCGATTTCCGCATCCACATTCCGCGTGCCGATGGTGAAGGGTGCGGGTTCGGGCACCAGATAGCCGATTTCGGTGAGGAACGCCTGATAGGCAGCCTGATCCGCAATCGGGCCGGGGTTGGCCTTGTGCCACGCATCCAGCTTCGCCTGAAGATCATCGCGCCTGGCGAGCAGCGCGCGGTTGACCGGCACGAACCGCTCCAGCAATCCTGCCAGCCCCGCCCACACCGCATCAGCTGCCAGACCGGTTCCGGCCAGCGCGCGCGATTCGATGAAATCGGCAAGAACACCGGAAACCTGAAGGCCGGCGCGGTTGGTATAAGCGGACATGATTACCCCTTGGTCAGACGGTTGGATCAGACGGTTTTCCGGGGAGGAAGGGATGTCCGCCTATGCCGCAGCCGCACGGCCTTGGCAAGCTGGGCGATATGCCGTCATCACCGCGCGGTCATGCCGCCATCCACCACCATTTCGCTGCCGGTCATGAACCCCGCGCGATCAGAGGCAAGATAGGCAATCGCGTTGGCCACATCCACCGCTTCGCCGAAATGGCCCAGCGGGTGCATTTGCGACAATTGGTCTCGCGTTTCATTGTCGCCCGCCCCGCCCGCCTGCGCAAAATCATGGACGAGACCGCGGCCCATATCGGTTTCGATGATGCCGGGATGGACCGAATTGACACGGATGCGCGCCGCCGCCAGCTCGATCGCCGCGCCCTTGGTGAGCAGCTTCACCGCGCCCTTGGACGCATTATAGGCGCTCACCAGCGCCGATCCGCGCAGGCCCGCCACCGAAGAGAGGTTGATGATCGAAGCGCCGCCGCGCCATCTGGGCGCGCGCTCTGCGAGCAACGGAATCGCGTGCTTCATGCCCAGAAATACGCCCTCCACATTGACCTGCTGGACAAAGCGGAATTCCTCCAGCGTGGTTTCGGTGATCGGCTTGGCCAGGAACACGCCGGCATTGTTGACGAGAATGTCGAGCCCGCCCGCTTCAGCGCGGATGAAGGCCATCGTCTCCACCCAATCCTCTTCCTTGGTCACATCCTGCCTGTGCGCGATGCCGCCCAGTTCAGCGGCCAGATCCTGCGTGTCGGCCAGATCGGTCAGCACCACCTTCGCGCCCGCTGCCGCCAGCGCCCGCGCCGTCGCTTCGCCAATGCCGCGTGAAGCCCCCGTGACCAGCGCAACGCGCCCATCCAGTTCACCTGCCATCATTCTCTCCTGCGTCAGTTCCCAAGCAAGCTAGGCAGAGTGGTCACGCGTGACAAGACGCTGATTCTCCATTGCAAGGCGTGCAGCGGGGCGCTAAGGGAGCGCGCATCGCGGCGCTTCATGCCCGCAGATGACCGGGTGCGGGGCTGTAGCTCAGTTGGGAGAGCGCGTCGTTCGCAATGACGAGGTCAGCGGTTCGATCCCGCTCAGCTCCACCATCCGTGTTGTGCAATATATTGAAATTGCGCTGGGAGAGACAAGAGTCGCTTGCAGCACATCAATGCGGGAAGCCTTGCCGGGTGGGGGTGAACGCCAGCTGCGATGATCGCGCACCGGCTCGTCTCGGGCTTTTCAGGGCTCGCACTCCGGCGCATTGGGGCATTCCTAAATCACTCTGATCACGGCCCCTATCGCGGACACAGCAATCAGGGCCACAACCATCATCCGCCATTGCGATTCCGGAACTCTGCCAAAGAAGCGGGTGCCCAGTGCGTTTCCGCCTGCGAGAGCGGGGAAGCAGGCCAGCGCCAGTGCGGCCAATGGCCAGTCAAGTTTGCCAAGCGCCAGTGCGATGAGGGCCACCGCCAAAGGTGCCCAGAAGAAGATCACGATCATGGCATCGCGCGTCACTGTCGCCGGAACCCCCTTGCGCACGAAATAATAGATGACCGGCGGTCCGGGGATGGCAGCAAAGGCGCCGAGGAAGCCGGTCAACAGGCCTGTGAGAATGGCAGGCCCTTTGCCTTGCGGGGGAAGCGGCGCGCGCGGGGCGATCATCACGATGAAAGCCAGCAGTGCAATCGCGGCAATGGCGATCCGGGCGATATTTTCAGGCGTATTGAACAGCAGCAACAACCCGAGCGGAGTCGCGGCGATGGTTGCCGTGGTGATCGTCACGATCAGCGGACGATCCACGGTGCGCCATGCGGCGCGATATCCCATCAACCCTGCCAGACAGCCAATCAGCACGGCCAGCAGCACGGTGCGTTCAGGCGCCAGGATCAAATTGACCAGCGGCACCAGCACCACCGCCAGACCCACGCCCGTCAGTCCTCGCACAAAGCCCGCGACGAACACAAAGCCGCAGATCGCGGCAAGCTGGAAAGGCGTGATGCCCGTCAAGGTTTCGATCACAGCAGAACCCTTTCCAGCAGCCACATCGAGGCGACGGTGCCGATGGCATAGCTGGAGGCGCGGATTGCAGGCTGTGTCCAGCCGGGGCGCATGTTCCGCAAACCCCAGAGCAGTGCAAGCGTTGCCGCGACGATCAGCAACTGCCCGGTTTCAACGCCCAGATTGAAGGTGAGCAGCGCGGTCGGCACATCGCTTTCAGGCAGGCCAATCTCCTTCAAAGCCCCCGCAAAGCCGAAACCGTGGAGCAGGCCGAACAGGAAGGCGACCACCCAGGGCACGCGTTCGGACAGGCGCAGTTCGCCGTCCTTCTTCTTCACAATCTCCACTGCGAGGAAGATGATGGAGAGTGCGATGATCGCTTCCACCGGACGTTGCGGCAGGCCAAGAAAGCCGAGCGTTGTGCCTATCAGCGTGATCGAGTGGGCGACAGTGAAGGCCGTCACCGCAATCGCGATCGTGCGAAAGCCGGTCAGCAGCAGCACCAGCGAGACGACGAACAGCAGATGGTCGTAGCCAAAGACGATATGTTCAACGCCAATCACGAAATAGGTGCGCGCGACTTGCCATGCGTCGGGCCTGGCGGCGATTTCGACGGAAGGGGCGGACGCGGTCAGCCGAAGCGCTTGTACCGGACGGCCCAGCGGCGCGACGCGCACCAGCACATCGGTTTGCGCAGCCGAGAAGTTGGAAAGGCCGATGGTGCGCCCCGCGACCGCTTCTGCACAAGTGACGGCGAAGGTGGAGATCATCGCCATCTCGCCCAAGACGCGCTGTGGTTCGCCTTTCGCGGTGCAGCCCTTGGGCAGGATCGGCTGGGTGGCGGGCGTCACCCCGCCGCGCATCGGGGCTTTCCAGACGAGGCTCCAGTCTGCCGCTGTCTTCTGCGTGAACTCCAGATAGCCGGGGCGCAGTTCATCGGCGCGGGCCGGTTGCGCGAGCAGGAGCAGCGTTGCCAGCGTCAGCCAGACCAAGCGGATCACGGCTTGGCGATCTTGATGGTATAGCTGTCGAGCAGCGCCTGATAGGCCTTGGCCTCGCGCGCCTTCACCGTTTGTGCGCGCCAGTCATTTTCAAGGCGTTGCCGCACATCAGCGAGTTTGGGCTTTGTGCTCGCTTGTACTGACCGGATGCGGATGAGATGAAGGCCGAAGCCTGACGAGACGGGGCCAGTCCATGCCCCCGGCTTGAGCCCTGCAAGTGCTGCGGCGAAGTCATCGCCAAAATCCGCAGCAATCCGTGCGCGATCCACGTTTTCCGGGCTGCGCGGCAGAGAAATGGCATCGCCCAGCTTTTGCCAGTCTGCGCCGGTGCCCAGCGCAGCCAGCATCTGTGTTGCGCGGGTGCGGGCAGCGGCTTCATCCTGTGCGGCCAGATAGATCTGATCAAAGCTGGTGCGCGCGTCTGCCGCATAGACCTGCGGGTTCTTGTCGAGCATGGCCTGCAACGTCGCATCACCGGGCTCTTCATTCTCCAGCTCCGAACTGGCGAGGAACTCCATCTTGGAGCGGATGCGGCGGCGGATGATCGTGTCATCCTGATCCAGCCCCAGCCGCATCCCTTCGCGGTAATAGACCTCTTCCTTCACATGATCACGGATCAACCCGTCAATCTCGGCCTGTGTCGGGGGGCGTTGCCATGTCTGCGCCCAGCTTGCCGCCAGCCGCTCGACCTGCGCTTCGGTGATGGTGATCGTCCGGCTTTCCGGGTCCACTGAATCGCCACGCCACGCGAAAAACAGGAAGAGCGCCAGCCCCGCCAGCAGAAAGTGAACCAGTGGCTCCTTCAAGGCCGCGCGCAAATAGTCCCGCAAATCCATGCTCCTCTATCGCGATCCGACCCAGATGGGAGACCCATAGCCGCGCTCCTGATGAACCAGCCGGGCGTTCTTTGGCAAGGCGCGCGGGCCGATTTGCACCATGTCATAGGCCAGCCAGGTTGGCGTCGGGATTTCGAGCACGCGGGCGTAATAAAAGGCGCGTTCACCGGCGCGGTGTGTCGGATCGCGCCAATAGGCGGAGAGGACCGGCGAACCGATGCTGTTGGTGTAGACGGCACCCTTCACGGTGTTGCCAACAGAAGGCAGCTTGCCGCCTTTGCCCGGCTTGCGATTGCCGCTCCACGCCACGTCAAACACCCGCTCCTGCGTCTTGCCACTCGCATCGATCCACCCCTTGACGATCTGGATGCGATCGAGGTTCGCGCCGTCCGGATCGCGCATCGCTTCGACAAGGAAGCCGGGAGTTGCACCGCCTCCCGTCAGGTCTGAACCCATCGGTACGCCCTTGGCATAAGCGACACGCGCCAGATCGGGTGCGTCCTTGTCGGCAGGGGTGAAATTCCAGCTGGCGAACATCCGCAGCCGGAGACGCGTTCCGGTGGTGGCAAAGACTTCGCGGCGCATCATCGCGTCGAAAATCTCTTCGCGGGTGTTGCCGCGCGCCCAGACGCCAACCAGACCGGAAGCCAGCGACTCATAGCCGAACTGGCGGGTGCCATCGACCTTGTTGAACGCGACGATGATCGCCTCGTCATAGCGGACATCGCCACTGCCCGGCTCCATCGGCGAGACCTTGCCGAAGAAATTATCCTCCGCCGTTCCAGCGAGGCTGGTGTGGCTGTCTGATGATCCGATCATGCCGAACTTGAACGGATTGACGCCCAGTTTGGCCTCATAAGCCAGCCCGCGCTGAAGCGCGGCACGGGCATATTCGCGCGGCAGCATGTCGGGCGTCTTGAGCGCAGAGCCGAAATTGCCGCGATCCCAGCGATAATAATCCGCAAACTCGTCGCGCGTGGAGAGCAAGGGATGCGTCTCTGCATCGCCTTTGATCTGGGTCACTTCGTACAGCGGTTCCCAGCGCTGGCGACGGCGGGCATAGTCGGCGGAGAGCGGAGCGCCTGCAAAGGTCACGTCATCAAACATCTTGCCGTTGGAGAGATTGCCATTGTGCGGGATGGCCAGCGCTCGCCCGCCGGTGGAATGCTCATACGCCTCCAGATAGTCCCAAAGAGTCTCCGGATTGTCGCCTTCATTGGCTGAAAAGGGCAGGGTCTTGTTCGCCCGCTCTGCCCCGTCGCGGAACACGACCACACGGTGCAAATTGTTCCGCCCCGGCGCGGAGGTATATTCATAGCCGATCAACGCGGTGAATTTTCCGGGGTCATTATGGCGTTCGGCGGCAGCGGTAATGCGCTCCCAGATCGGTTGCCGGATGGCCGCCTGATGCAGCACAGGTCTGCCTGCGCCGCGTTCCGAACTGTAGAGCTTATAGGCCCCCGCAAAGTCCCCCGCAGCCACCAGAGCGATCAAGCGCTTGCCCATCGGATCACCCAGCGCCATCGGATCACGGGTGGCGACCATCGGTCCCAGCCCCATCGATTCGGCATGATCCGCCACCACCAGAAAATCGAGCGGGCGACGCAGCCGCGCTTGGTGGCCCAGCGACGCGGTGACGGTCTCGCCGCGCGCAAAACGATATGCCGCATCGGGGCCAAGGCGATTGCTGAGCATGCCCGCATCCACGCTGTAACTGGTGTGGAGATGGGTATCGCCGAAATAGACGCGATCCGGATAATCGGCGTTCAGGTTGGGCGAATATTCGCGTGCGGGTTTGGGCGCTTTGGGAGGAAGGCCGTGCTGCGCAGCCACGGTTGTGGTGAGCAATACGGCAATAGCCCCGCCGATCAGCCAATGCGCCTTCTTCATCAACGCACCCAAATCGGCGAGGTGTAAGCGCGCTCCTGATCCTTCAACTTTGCGCCTGCGGGCGGCTTCATCTTGAAGCGCACAGCATCATAGGCGGTCCAGCGCGGCGTCGGAATTTCGAGCACGCGGGCGTAGTAGAATGCCTTTTGTCCTGTCTTATAATCCGGATCGCGCCACACGGTGCGCAGTTCGGGCGCGCCGATGCTGTTGGTGTAACTGGCTGTTGCCAGATTGACGGTATCGCCCACAGGGGTGAGCTTGCCCTTTACGAGTCTGCGCTGTTTGGGCGCGCTCCACACCACGTCGTAGATTTTCTCCTGTGGTGCGCCCTTGGCATCCACCCAGCCCTTGACGATCTGCACCCGGTCCAGATTGGCGCCCATCGGGTCTTTCTGCGCCTGCACGATGAAGCTTGGCGCGCCCTTGCCTAGGGCGAGATTGCCGCCCATCGGAACGCCCTTGGCATAAGCGGTTTTCACCCAATCTCCTGCGAAAATCGACGCCGCAAAATTCCAGCCGCCAAACATCCGCACCGCCATGCGCGGGCCGGTGGTGGCATAGACTTCGCGCCGCATCATCGCGTCAAAAATCGCCTCGCGTGTGTTGGCGGTCGCCCAGACGGCAGCGAGTCCGCCGGCCAGATATTGATGCCCGATCCGCGATTCCGCGATTCCGGGGTTGATGATGGTGTTGATCCGGTCTGGATTGGGTTCATCGTTCGAGAATTTGCCGAAGAAATTATCCTCGTCTGCGGTCGCAAGCCCGGTATGGGTATCGGTGGATCCGATCATGCCGAACGCAAAGGGGTTCACGCCCGTCCGCGCCTCGATCAGCAGCCCCCGCTTCAAGGCTTCGCGCGCATATTCGCCGCCGAACATGTCCGGCTTTTTGAGTTGTGACAAAGGCGCATTGCCATTCTCCCAACCCGCATCGCCATAATCGGCGAATTCATCATTGCGAGAGAGATAGGGGTGGCTTTCGCTGTCGCCTTTGAACTGCGTCACTTCAACCACCGGTTCGCGCGCGGCGCGGCGGCGGGCCTGTTCTGCCGTCAGTGGCCCGCCATCGGGGCCGGTCAGCGCAAAGGCGATGCCGTTGGACAAATTGGCGTTGTGCGGGATAGCAAGCATCCGCCCGCCGCTCGCCTTTTCATAGGCCTCCATGAAACTCCACAGCGGTTCCGGCCCCTTTGTGCCTTGTGACGGGAAGGGCAGAACTGTCCGCGCTTTGTCCGCTCCATCCCGGAAAATCACGTTGCGGTGGATCGAATTGCCCTTGATCTGAAGCGAAAATTCAAAGCCGTGAAGCGCGGTGAATTTCCCCGGCTCATTATAGCGCTCAACCGAGTCAATCTGAGCGTCCCAGATGCGGCGCGTCATCGCGGCGATGCGATCCGGCCTGATCAGGTCTTGCGGGATCTTGCCCGACTGGAAAGACGCAATGATTTCACGCGTGACGGCATAGGCTTCTTTCCTGTCGCCATGGAGCATGTTGCGCCAGCGCTTGAGCACCGGATCGGCCAGATCAGCTTCGGCGGTGTTATAGAGATCAGTCGTCACGCCAATCGCGTCGCTATGATCGGCGATCACCAGAAAATCGAGCGGGCGCGAGAGCTTGGCCGGAATGCCGCTTGAACTCATCACTTCCTCGCCGCGCGCAAAACGCAGCGCCTCATTGGGCGAGAGGCGGTTGCCCGCGCCGAAAGCGTCGAAGCTGTTGGTGGTGTGAAGATGCGTATCGCCAAAGAGCGGACGCTCGGGATAGGCGGAGGCGGCCACCGCATCAACCGGTTCGGCGGCCTGCGCCGGAGCATCGCCGCGCGGCATCGTCAGCGCCAAAGCGGCCAGCGCCAGACCGGCACTCCCTGAGAATAACAGCGACTTCTTCATGGCATTTTCCTCACCACTGGCGGCACATAGCTCTGGTCGATCAGATCCTGCCCCGGCAGATAGGCGCGCAGGAACAGGTTGAACTTGCCCTTGGGCAAGGGTAGCCAATTGCCCATTAGGTTTTTCGCAGGCGCATCGGATTGCAGGTGAAGCGTCAGGCCGCCATCCTTGTCATATTTCATGTCGCGATCCACGCTGCCGCGTGAATATCGGCCCAACGGGTTGTCCACCAGATCGTATAGCTCGTCATAGACGACCAGCGACCAGAAGGTCTTGGCCTTGGGCAACTGCCCCGGCGCGAAGCGGATCGTGTAACGCCCCGCGCTGCCGTCGAGCAATTGCCCGTCGCCATCATGGTGCGCGCGCAGCTTCACCACTTCCTCGATATGATGCTCCTGCATCCCCGACAGGCTTTGCGTGGCAGCGCGGGTGAGCAGGTCGTGCGTTTCCGCCGTGCGCCCCCACGCCTTGTTGCCATACGCCCAGTGATTGACGAACTTGGTGTTGCCGCCCGCGACCGAAACCTGCTTCAGGAACGCCAGCCCATTGACCATCGCGCGCTGCAGGCCCTTGCGCGTGGCAGGATCAAGCGCCGAAAAGTCGGATGACTGCCCCGGCCCCAGACCGACGCTCGCCATCATCGCCACAAATGCTGCATCCTTGGCGGGTGGCGGATTCTCCGTCATGCCGCGATTGAGGCTGGCGAAGAAGGGCAGCGCGCTTGTCGGCGGCGCGGGATCGATCACGTCGCGTTCGGTTTCGGGCGATGTGTCACCGCGCAACCATTTGGAGAGCGGTGTGATGGCCGCGCCGTCCTGCACCTTGTGCGATGCGGTCAGCGCCTTTCGGTCGAGGATCGCTGTGCGCAGCAGCAGAAGCCCGGTCGCGTTGGGCGCACGGATCACGGACTCGATCCCGGCAGGCTTTTCCCCCTGCCAGTCATGACCGACGAGCAAATGCTTGCCTGCCTTGCCGCCCGTCGCCCGCGTGCCGAGATAGGCGAAAATGTCCGAATACATCTCCATGAACTGGACGCTGTAATAGAGATCGGGCGAGGCGGGCACAGTCAGCACCACCGGCTCCTTGCGCACGTCAAACCAGGCGGCTGAATAGAGCAGGTCGGGCGTCACTGAGCTGTGCAGCTTGTCTGTCGCATCCGAAGCACGGCGCGAATGGAACCAGGTGTTGAGCGGCATATCCGCCTGACCGATGGGCTTCTCGATCATCCCATGGCGCGCGGCCAGATTCTTGACGACAGGGAAGCCGTAAATCACCGCCTGCATCCCCACGGTATAGGCATAGGTCTCGCGCCAGTCGGCAGGCGCTTGCTGCGCGGCGGGAGGAGCCGTTTGCGCCACGACCGGCAGTGGTGCGGTGGCCATCAATGCCGCGCTGATGATCCATCTGCCCTTGTTCATTGTCGTTTTCCTGTTCATCCCCGCACCCAGATGGGCGAGCTCCACGCCCGCTCCTGAATCGTCAACGGCAGATCCTTGCGCACGGGTTTGCCGAGCAGATTGGCTTCATAGGTGGACCAGCGGCAGGTGGGATTTTCGAGCACGCGCACATAGTAAAAGGCGCGGCGCTTGGCGTCGAAATCCGGATCACGCCAGGCGATCTTCAGCTCGGGCGCGCCAAGCTTCGGATTGATGCGACATGTTTTGGTATCAACATTGGCAGCGACTGCCGGGCAGCGATGCGTCTTGGCATCTGGCACGCCCGAAGCGCACGCCATGTCGTACACCGCTTCCTTCAACTGCCCGCCTTCGCTCCAGCCCCGGATGATCTGCAAGCGTTGCAGGCCCGCGCTATTGGCGTCCTTCATGGCCTGGGCGAGGAAGGTCGGGGCACCGCGTCCGCCCAAAGCGAGGTCACTGCCCATCGGCACGCCCTGCCCATAAGCGAGCTTGGCAAAATCCTTGCGCGCGAAAATGGCGGCCGGATAATCATAGCCCGCAAACAGCCGCACCTTGATGCGCGGGCCGGACGTGGCGAAGGTTTCCTTGCGGCGGAAAGCGGCGAAAATATCTTCGCGGTTGTTGCGCTCCGCCCAGACCCCAGCGAGTCCGGCAGCACTCCATTTGTAGAATGGCGTGGCGTTCGATCCCGCCAGCTTTTCCTCGCCCGGATAATTCACCGCACGGCGGCCTTCGGGGCTGCCATCATTCAGGCCGGTTTTGCCGAAATAATGATCCTCTTCGACAGGACCGCCAGCGTTATGTGTGTCCGAAGAACCAATCAGCCCGAACTGATACGGATTGCGCCCGGTTTTCTCCTCGATCGCCAGACCGCGTTGCAGCGCCTGGCGGATATAGCCGCCATCGGTTTTGCCTTTGATGTCTGTGCCGAGCAACGTGTCATAGGTTTCGAAATCGGCCCATTCGTCATTGGGCGAGAGCAAGGGGTGCGTGTCTGACGTGCCCTTGACCTGACTCATTTCCACAATCGGTTCATTGCGCATCCGCGTCGCGGCGTAAGCGCTGTCGATGGGCTTGCCTGCAAAGTCGGTCATCTGGAACATGCGCCCGTCGGACACATTGCTGTTATGCGGAATGGCGATGCCATCGATGCCTTTGGCACGGTTGCCATCCAGCCATGTCCAGAGGTCTTCGGGGTTGAGCGAGTCGAGCGCACCAAAAGGCTGATCGGGCACGCGCGCGCCTTTGAACAGCACGACGCGGTGAAGGTTCCCGTAACCGGGCTGCGATGTATATTCATAGCCGGTGAAGGTCGTGAATTTTCCCGGCTTGTAATAGCGGTCCGCCGCGGCCTTCAATTCCATCCAGGCCGACCGCACAACATCGCGATTGTCCATTTCGGGGATCGGCTTCCCAGAGGTGATCGACTGGAACACCTTGCCAAAGGCGGTCCCGATTTTTTCCCGCACCGTCGAGAACATGTCTTTTGCATAGTCGATGGCAGACATCGGGCTGGCGGCGTCATCCATGGCAGGAAGCACACCCAGATATTCGCTGTGATCGGTGACCGCATAGAAATCGAGCGCGCCGCCCTTCAGCTGAATGTCATAACCGCTGGCATGGCGCACGCTTTCGCCCAGCGCATAGCGATACGCATCGTCGGGCGTGCGGCGGATGCCGAAGATATAGGCATCGAACGACAGGCCAGTGTGGACGTGAACATCCCCGAACAGCGCCTGCCGCCGATCCGGCTCATCGGCAGCCACGGGGGAGGAGAGCGCGAGCATGGCTGCGCCTGTCAGCCCATATGTCTTGATCGGTCGCGTCATCTTCTCTCTCCCCCACATCACAGTTTACGACTTCGCCGATACCCAGATCGGCGAGGTGTAAGCGCGTTCCTGGATCGTCAGCGGCTTGCCCGTCTCGCGCGGATCAATGCCCAGCTTGATCGCATCGTAGAGCGAATAACGCGGCGTCGGGATTTGCAGCACGCGGGCGTAATAGAACGCCTTTTGACCCGCCTTATACTCCGGATCGCGCCACAGCGTTTTCAGCTGCACCGCGCCGACGCTGTTGGTGTATTTCCCGGTCTTGAGATCCACGGTGTTCTTGACCGCTGGCACCTTGCCATCCTTGCCGCGCTTGCGTTCAGCCGACCAGGCGACATCGAAGACTTTCTCATGGGCACTGCCCTTGGCATCCACCCAGCCCTTGACGATCTGGATACGGTCCAGATTGCCGCCGTCTGGGTCTTTGAGCGCTTCAACGAGGAAGCTCGGCGCTTTGCCCTTGCCCGTCAGATCGCCGCCCATCGGAACGCCGCGTGCATAGCCAGAAGCGGGGAACCGCCGTGCATCAAGATCGCCTGCGTTGAAATTCCAGCCCGCGAACAGCCGCACCGCCATGCGCGGACCGGTTGAGGCATAAACCTCCTTGCGCTGGAACGCGTCATAGATGGAGCGACGGTCATTGCGTGGTGCCCACACCGCGACAATCCCCGCCGCGCCCATGTCCCAGCCTTTGGCCGCGCCCAGCCCGGTCGGGTTCTTGCGCAGTTCGGGTCGCGAATCCTTCTGGCCCTTTCCGCCAAACTTCGTTTCCTCATAGGATGACATGCCGGTGTGCGCGTCGGTCGAGCCGATCAGGCCAAACTTGTAGGGGTTCACGCCGGTCTTTGCTTCAATCTCCAGACCGCGCTTGAGCGCCGCGCGAACATAATCAGCCTCCACCGGCTTGGCGATCGGGCCGGTTGGCACCATCACGAAGCTGTAGCGTTCGTAATCTGCGAATTCATCGGTGGGGGAGAGCGCCGGGTGGGTTTCGCTATCACCCTTGATCTGGGTGGTTTCCACCACACGCTCCCAGCGCATCCGCCGCTCGGCATAGTCCGCCGTGATGGGATTGCCCTCGCTATCCTCCACCTGAAACATCTTGCCCCAGCTCAGGTTTGAATTGTGTGGAATCGCCACAAAGTCTGCGCCGGTGCGCTTGTTGGTGGCATCCAGCCACGCCCAGAGCTTCTCCGGCTGCCCACTTTCCAATTGGCTGAAGGGCATGAATTGCTTGGCCTTCTCCGCCCCGTCGGGCGTGAAGATGACGCGGTGCAAATTGCCACCGCCTGGCTGTGAGGTCCATTCCCAGCCGATCAGCGCGGTGAATTTGCCCGGCTCGTTAAAGCGCTCGGCCGTGTCGATATAGCTGAACCAGGCGGACTGCCGCTTTGTCCCGCCGTGCAGATCAATATAGGCCTGCTTTGGTGTGACATATCCGGGGCCCGTCTTGCCGGAGCCAATATCCTGCAAATAGAGGTAGGCATTCAGCATCTGTGCGGCCCCGGGGATGCCAGATCGGGCCAGCAGAGCCATGCCGGATTCGGTATCGGCAAAGCCGTGCTCCCCGCCGTAAACCTTGGCCAGACTGCCCACCAGTTCAGCGTGATCCGCCACCACCAGAAAATCGAGCGGCTTGGTGAGTTGCCAGCCTTCGCCCGTGGTTGGGCTGATGACCTTTTCGCCGCGCGCAAAACGGTATGCGGTTTCGGGGGTGGAAGTGGGCGTATTGAACAGGAACACATCAAACGAGTGTGATGTGTGCAGATGCGTGTCGCCCCAATAGAGATGCGTCTGCGGTGTGGCCGCTTGGGGTTTTGCTGCGGCCAATGGTCCTGACAAGGCCGTGAACGCCAGCAGCAACGTCATAGTCTTACGCATCCCGTGCGCCATCGTCTCTCTCCCACCCGTTCTTATGGTCACATGCCTTCGGGCATACGCTGATTGAGCAGCTTGCCAGCGCTGAAGCCGCCGTCAATCACAATCGACGTTCCGGTGACGAAAGCCGATTCATCCGACGCCAGATAGACGATGCTGTGCGCAATCTCGGCTGGCAGGGCAAAGCGCGTTTGTGGTGTGTTGCGCAGATAATAGGCCGCGAGCCCTTCGCCGCCACCGAGCAAGGCCACCATCGCGGGATCAACCTTGGGCAAGGCGGTTGCGAAGATGTTGGTCGCCACTGGCCCGGGATGCACTGAATTGATCCGCACCGGTTCGCCAAATTCGCAGCATTCCATCGCTGCGGCTTTGGTGAAGGATTCGACGCCTCCCTTTGATGCGCAATAGGGCACGCGGAGCGGTGCACCCATCTTTGAATCCACCGATGAGATGTTGATGATTGAGCCTTGGCCCGATGCCACCATTGCGGGAATGGCGTGTTTGGTGCCGAGGAACACGCCGTCAAGATTGACCGCCATGACGCCGCGCCATTCGTCAAGCGAGGTTTCTGTGAGGCGACTGCCATGGCCAATCCCGGCATTGTTGACGAGAATGTGGAGCCCGCCAAAACGCGAAACGGCCTCTGCCACCACGGCCTGCCACTGGGCTTCATTCGCGCTGTCATGCGCCATGGCGTGAACGGCGTCGCCCAATTCCGTGGCAAGCGCGCTCACCGCATCCCTATTGATGTCGGTCGCAACGACCTTGGCCCCTTGCGCCACAAAAGCGCGCACCGTCGCTTCGCCAATTCCGCTGCCGGCGCCCGTGACGACGGCAATTTTGCCGCCCAGCCTGTTGCTCATGAAAATCCTCTCCTCTTTTGCGCGGATGTCAACCGGCAGAGCATGACGTGCTTGTCATTTTCCGCCATAGGGTTGATGATCTCCGCCATGACCCATCGCCCGATCATCAAAGACTATTTGCTCCGTTCCGCGGCGCTTGAGGGCTTTGTGCCCTTGATGCGCGAGCTGGGGATTGACGGGGCCGCGCTGATTGCGGACGCCGGGATCAAGCCGGATGCCTTGGCCTCGCCCGAGAGCAATATCTCCTATGCGGCTTTCCTTGACGTGCTCGCCGCCGCGCGGGAGGCGAGCGGCTTGCAGCATATCGGCCTGCTGATTGCAGAGCGGCAATCCATGTCGATCCTGGGGCCTTTGGGCTTTGCCATCGCCCAGGCCCCGGATGTGCGCGAAGCCATTGGCGAGCTCAACCAGTTCCTGCACCTCCACAATACCGGCATTGCCGCCCGGCTCGTGATTGAGGGAGATACCGTCATGTGGCGGCTGGAGGTCTTGCTGTCTAACCGCCCCGGTGTGCGCCAGCAGGAGGATCTGGCCGTGTCGATTGGCGTGGGCATTTTGCGCAGCCTGCTGGGGCGAGACTGGTCGCCCGAACTGGTCACGCTGCAACGCCGCGCCCCGATGAACACCGCGCCCTATCGGCAGGCCTTCCGATGCCCGGTGGAGTTTGAGGCCGAGCATAATCAGGCCGTGTTCGACTATGCGGTTCTCGACACCCGCATTGCCCAGTCGAACAGCCAGTTGCACGCGATCCTGAACAGCCATTTGCGCGGGCTCGATGCCAGCGGAAAGCTCGATTACGCCACCGAGGTGCAGCAGATCATCCTGCACGCGATGAAGGGCGGAGAATGCACGCTACCCCGCGTCGCGCAGATGCTCGGCACCAGCCAGCGCACGCTGCAACGCCGCCTGTCCGCCGAAGGCCGATCTTTCCGCGACGAACTCGAAACCGTCCGCGCCCGCGTCGCCATGCGCTATCTGGAGGAAACCGCCATCCCGCTCACCAGCCTGTCGATGACGTTGGGCTATTCGGATTTAGCCGCCTTCAGCCACGCCTTCCGCCGGATGACGGGGGTGAGCCCGAGTGCATGGCGGAAGGGGAACAGGGCGAACTAGAGCGCCCCATGTTTCCGCATCACCTTCCGCACCACACCCATCGTGATCCAATGGAACAGCCCCGGCATCCGCTGCGCGGCAAAGGCGGTTGCCTTGGCCTTGAAGCCCGGGATGATCATCCATTTGCCGGCCAGCAGCCCGTCCAATATCTTGTCACACGCAAAATCGGGCTGGAGTGACCCGGCGACCTGCTTGATCTCAAGGCCGATCTTGTTGCCCTTGGCGATTTCCTCATCGACCATCGGCGTCATCACCTCGGGTGGGCAGATGACGCTGATGTGAATGCCGAGTGGCTCATATTCATAGCGCAAGGTCGTCGCGAAGCCGAGGACGGCGAATTTGGAGGTGCCGTAGCTGGTATAGGCATAGTTGGAGGTGATCCCGGCCATCGAGGCGGTCAGCGCGAGCCGGTCCCCTTTGCGCAGATGTGGCATGACCGCGCGTGCGAAATGGTATGTGCCGGTGACGTTGATCTCCATCACGCGGTAAAATTCAGCATCTTCCATTTCGGCGAATGAGGCCGATGCACCGACGCCTGCAAAATTGACCGCAAGTTCGGCCGGGCCAAAGGCGGCGATGGCGGCGTCTACGGCGGCCTTCACGCTCTCCAGCTTGGTCACATCGCAGGGGTGGAGCTGCCAGGCTGAGCCTGCTCCATTGAGCACAGCGGCGCGCGCGTCCGAGATGCCCAGATCGAGCACCGAGACTTTGACGCCGCGCTTGAGCAGGCGCAGCGCAACGCCATGGCCCAATCCGCTGCCCGCGCCGGTGATGATGGCGTGCTTCACAGTCAAATCTCCCCTTATGCCCAGTCCTGTGTCAGGCTGCGGCTTTCATGATGGCCATCAAGGCCCGGTCAAACAGATTGGCTTTGCGAAACCCGAATGCGCCTGCTGCGATTTTGCTGACGTAAAGCGTTTCGATCGAAAAGCCCTGTGGGTCTTGCGAATAGGTCAGCGCGAACAGGCCGGGTGCTGTCACCAATGGCGCATTGGGCGTGATCCCCGCCGCCTGCATTGCCGCCAGCCGGGCGCGAATGTCGGCGGCACTGTCAAAGCCCAGCGCCACGTTCAGGATGCCGTGATCGGCAAGGGTATAGCCGTCCGTCCAAGGCCGCGAAACCGGCGTGCGGTACGCGCTCAGCTCCAGCATCACCGTGCCGCCATCGAGCAGCATCATGTCTTTGTCCGCCCCGGTTTCTCCCCAGACGGCCCCCCAATCCGGGGCCGGGGCGGACAGCGGCGTGCAGCCGCAACCTTCGGCAAAGCTGCGCTTTGCCATTTCAATATCGGGAACTGTCAGTGCCACGCCGGTCAGCCGCGCGCGCGGCACATCGGCTTCGATGATCTGCACCGCAATGCCGTCCGGATCACGCAGATAAGCGGTGCGTCTCCCGTTCAGCTCGATAACCTCAACGCCGGCCCGCGCTGCCACGGGGGCAAGCGCGGGCACGGAGAAGATCAGCCGCGAATACCCAATATCCTGCGGCTGACGGTTCGTTGCCAAGGTGCGACCCAAAGGGCAATCGAACTGAAAAATCTCAAACTGGAAATGTGGGCGGTCATCCATCAACCAACTGCAATCGGATGAAGCCCCCGCCATGCCCTGCACCGCCTCGGTGGCTTTGCCCGAAAAATGGGTTCCGCCAACATGCGTCAGGCCAAACAGGTCGCGATAAAAGGCCAGCGATGCCGCGCGGTCCGCGATGCTGATCGCAACCTGATTGAACCGTGCGCTCACGCGGCTTTACGCATCTCGGGCAGAAATTCGACATGGGCGAGGATGTTGAAGTCGGCCCAGTCCGCTGCGCTCATCCCCACGATCTGCTGGAACAACGGCATCCCCATATGGAAGCAGGTTCCATCTTCCAGCTGATTGTCGAGATACTGGCCCGAAGGCGAATCGAAGCAGATCACCATCTCTGTGCCGGTTTCGCTATAAGGCAGATGATTATTGCCCAGCGATTCAATCGCCATGTCTCCGGCGTAAAACGTGCCTTCATCATAAGACCAGCTGCCCGAAACGGTGTAGGCAAACGCCGTGCAGTGATGCACATGGCGCGGCATACTCGATTTGGGGGCGAATTTTGCGGCGAGAACGACACGGCCCGTTTCTTCATCGGCGCGGTGCAATTTGATGCTGACGCCTTCCGCTCCCGGAACCTTGCCTGTCAAATCCAGCCAATCGCCTTCTGCACCGCGCACAATCGTGACTTCATCCAGGGCCATGCCAACTCTCCTCACATTTATGAGCGGAAGATGGCGATCAATCCGCAAGGAGACTTGATTCAATACGCCATAATGTTGTGAAATTACGCCATTTCAAGACGAGCGGCAGCGTGTGATCTTTTGGCGTATATGCACAAGTGTATGGCATAAATTCACAACTTTTGCCGAACTGGCCCTGCTATTCTCCAATAATCTAGGTCTGAGCGACCAGACACATGGGGAGGATTTATGAAAACGAAAACTGTTTTGCAGGTGGCTGCCAGCCTGATGGTTCTGGCAACGCTTCCGGTCACGGCCTTCGCGCAAGATGCCGCGCCCGAGGCAGAAGCCGATCTTGGCGACGAAATTGTCGTCACCGCGCAGAAGCGCTCCGAGCGGTTGCAGGACGTTCCCATTTCGATGGCCGCCGTCAGTGAAGCCACAATGGCGACAAATAATGTCCTGACCGTTCAGGATCTGGGCCGTGTCGCTACCAATTTTTCAGCCACACGCTCGGCACAGGCCAGCAGCATCCGCCTCGCCGTTCGTGGCATTGGCGCACCCGGCAATACGGCAACCGAGCCGAGCGTCGCGGCTTTTGTGGATGGCGTCTATGTGCCGCGCCCCGGCTCGATCATTGGCAACTTCCTCGACATTGAAGGCGTCGAAGTGCTGCGTGGCCCGCAAGGCACGCTCTTTGGCCGCAACGCCAGCGTGGGGGCCATCTCGTTCCGGTCGGCAACACCCAAGGATGAATTTTCCGGCCAGATCGGGGCTGAGGCGGGCAATGGGGATCGCTACAAGCTGACTGGCCATATCAATCTGCCGCTGAGCGAGAATGTGGCGCTGCGCGTTGCAGGACTTGGGTCCTGGTTCAAGGGCTATTGGCACAACAAGCTTGATGGCAAAACCTATGGCGGTTCCGATGATTATGCTGGCCGCGCGTCGATCAAGGCCGATCTTGGCGCAATCAACTGGATCGTCCGCGCCGACTACTCCAAATCAGACGGCGACGGCTTCGTCCCCGCAGAATTCCGCTTTGACTCGGTGTCTGCTGTACAAGGGGCTGCGTTCCGGGCGCTGCAAACCAGTCTGGTCGGCTCTGCAAACGATACAGTTCTGTTTGATCGCACCGTCAACCAGCGCGTCACGGCAGATTATAGGGATCGCCATTGGGGCCTGTCGAGCGATGCGACGCTGGATGTCGGCGGATACGCGCTGCGCCTGATCAACAGCTATCGCAACTGGCGCAGTTCGCAGACCGATGGTGACACGATTTTCACCACCGTTCCGCTGTCATCGCGTCAGGGCGGTTTCACGTCGAAGAGCCACAACCACGAATTGCAGTTCATCTCTCCCAAGGATGAATTGCTGGGTGGACGGCTCGATTTCGTTGCAGGCCTCTATTATTTCCAGGAAGATTACACGATTGACGAACGGCTTCAGGCCGACGCGCAATTCTGCAATGTGCTGGTGCCCGCAGGCGCGCAACGCACGGCATGCAACACCAGTCTGGCGGCGGGCGGCGGCGTGAATGCCACCGATCAGGATTTCAGCCAGTCGGTGGAAAGCTTCGCCGTCTATGGCCAGACCACGTTCAAGATCGCGGAGCCATTGTCACTCACGCTGGGCGGGCGCTGGTCGAAGGATGACAAGAGCGCTGTCTATGTGCAAAAGCGGGCCTTTCCCTTTGCCGCCACGCTCCGCGCCATCGAAAATGCCAATCTGGCGCTCAAGGATGATCGTTTCACCTGGCGCGCCAGCCTGAACTACAAGCCCAACCGCGACATTCTGGTGTTCCTCAACTATTCGACCGGCTACAAATCGGGCGGGTTCAACTCGGGCGCGGGCGCAACGGCGCTCAATCAGGCGCGGATATTCAACCGGGAAACGGTGAAGAATTACGAGTTGGGGGCCAAGACCACATGGCTTGATGGGGGGCTGATCGCAAACCTGACGCTTTACCGCATGGATATTGGCGGTTTTCAGGATCGCGCCTTTGATGGTGTCAGCTTCCTCGTCCGCAATGCGGGCAGCCTGCGCCATCAGGGTTTTGAGCTCGACACGACGATCAAGCCTTCGGACAATTTCACCGTGAATGCGTCGCTCGCCTATCTGGATTCCAAATTCACCAACTATCCCGGTGGGGCTGGACTGCCCGGCTGTGCGGCAGGCCCGGCGATTTGCGCAGGCCTTCCCAACAATGGCCGAACACAGGACTTGCAGGGCAAGCGTCTCAACTATGCGCCAGAATTCACGGGCAATTTCGGCGCAACCTGGACGGGCGAATTCGGCAGTTCCGGCCTTGGCTGGTCCTTGAACGGCAATGTGTCGCTGACGTCGGACATCAACAATGGTGGCGTCAATGACAGCAATCCGCAAACCGCGCAGGATGGCTATGCCCTGCTGGGCGCACGCTTTGCGATCAATGGCCCGGATGATCGCTGGAATGTGGCGGTGTTCGGCAGCAACCTGACGAACAAGGGCTATTGCAGCGCGCAATTCTATCAGGTGCTCGATACCGCTTTCGGTCTGCGCAACGGCACATTCCCTGGTAGCACGGGTGTGCGGTGCAACGTCGCCACGCCGCGCACTTACGGCGTGTCGGGTACGTTCCGCTTCTGATACCGGAAGGGCGCGGCTGTTCAAGCCGCGCCCTTCGCGGCATGGTGTCCATCCTTCAGCCGCCGTGCCATGCCGATCCGCGCCAGCGCTTTCGAGCGCGGGGGAGGCGGTGGCCGTGCGCGTGCCCTTTGCAGGTGCGCGTCAGGAGTGCGGTCCGCCCCAATCGCCGTGCGTGGGGCCATGCTGAGGCGCTGGCCGCTCAAGCTGGTTCAAGCCGGACCGCGCCAGCATCATCAGCGTATCCAGACAGGAATCCGCCCCGCAGCTAAAGCGGCCCATCTATGCAATGTCAGCAAATCCCCGCATTCTCTGCGAGGCACGATCCACAGGTTTTCGGGATGAAAACTGGAGCGGGCGAAGGGATTCGAACCCTCGACCCCAACCTTGGCAAGGTTGTGCTCTACCCCTGAGCTACGCCCGCTCTAGCGTTTTGGAACGGCGATGCCGTCCGGGTGAGGCGCGCGGTTAGCAACGGGTTGGCGGCTTGGCAAGAGGGAATTGCAGGCGGAGCGCGAAAATCGCGCCAGATCAGGTCGCTTCGGGGCTTGGCAAGCCGCATCTCTCCCCCCACATAGAAGCCTCAACCGGAACAGGGGCAGATTGTGGCGACACTGGGTATGAGCGCGGCTGACAAGGAAGCCATTGAGGCGTTCAAGAGGGATGTGATCGAACCGTCCATGACAAAGTTGGTGATCCTGGATTTCTGGGCCGAATGGTGTGGCCCGTGCAAGCAGCTTGGCCCGGTGCTGGAAAAGGTGGCGGCAGACTATGCCGACAAGGGTGTCATGCTGGTCAAGATCGATGTCGATCAGGACAAGATGATCGCGGCCCAATTCCGCGTGCAATCCATTCCGACCGTCTATGGCGTGTTTCAGGGCCAGATCGTGGCTGATCTGACGCAGTATCGCACCGAAGCCCAACTCACGCGGGTGCTGGATCACGCGCTCAAGCAACTGCCGGTACAAGGCGAGGCGCAGACGCAGGCCGCCGAACTGGAGCCGCTGATCGCCATGGGTGAAGAGGCGCTCGACAGCGGCGATGCGGACCGGGCGGAAAGCATTTTCGGCCAGATCATGGAGATGGCGCCCGAACATCCGCAGGTGGTGGCGGGGCTGATCCGCGCGCTTGCGGCGCAGGGGCGGATCGAAGAGGCAGAGGCGCTTGTGGCGGCGGGTCATGCCGAACAGGCGAAAGAGCCGCACATGGCGCGTGCTTTGTCTGCGCTGGCGCTGGCGAAGGAGGCCAAACCGGTCGACGATCTGGCGGGGTTGAGGGCGCAGGTGGCGGCAGACCCGGACAATCATGCGCTGCGGTTCGAACTGGCAGGCGGCGAAATGGCGGCGGGCGACCGGGATGCGGCTGCGGATGATCTGCTGGCCATCATCAAGGCTGATCGCAACTGGAATGAGGGGGCGGCGCGCGCGCAATTGCTCAAGCTGTTCGAAGTCATCGGTCTGGAAGACCCCTGGGTTGCGGCGACCCGGCGGAAATTGTCGGCGATCCTGTTCGGATGACAACCGAAACGCTCACGCGCCTGTCCGTCTTTCCGCTGCCGGGCGCGATCCTGTTTCCGCGGTTGCGGCTTCCGCTCCATATCTTCGAACCGCGCTACCGGGCGATGGTCTCCGATGCGATTGCGCGTGACCGGCGGATCGCGATGATCCAGCCGCGTGCGGCAGAGGGCGCTGGTCCGCCCGCATTGTTTGACATTGGCTGTGTAGGCCGGATCGAACATGTCGAGGCGCTGGATGACGGGCGATACAACATCATCCTTGATGGTCAGGCCTATTTCCGCATTGTGCGCGAACTGGATGTGACCACGCCGTTCCGGCAGGTCGAGGCCGAAATCTTGCCCATCCCGACCGTTGAGGACCTGGACATTGCAACGCGCGGGGCACTGGAACAGGAATCGCGCCACTTTGCAGAAGTTCAGGGCTATGCCGTCGATTGGGACAGCGTGGCGCGGCTGGATGATGAGGCGCTGGTGAACGGGATCGCCCAGATCGCGCCCTTTGATGCGGCGGCTAAACAGGCCCTGCTGGAAGCGCCCTCGCTGTCTGCGCGGGCCGAGCTGATCATGCAGATGCTGCGTTTTTTCGGGCGTCACGATGGTGATGGCCGGGTGACGCTTCAATAGGGAATGAGGAGACGGATGATGCACGCGACAAGACGATATGCCCTGATAGCGATGGCTACCGTGCTGGCGACCGCTGGTGCCGGGGCCAGGGCGGAATCGGCCGGCAAGGCGCTTGACCGCGCCATCGCCGCGCCGCACCGCAGCCCGGTGAACCGGTTGCGCGATCAATATCGGCATCCGGCCAAAACGCTCGCCTTTTTCGGCGTGAAACCGGGGCACACGGTGGTGGAACTGTGGCCGGGCGCGGGCTGGTATACCGAAATTCTGGCTCCCTATCTTGCAGAGCGCGGCGATCTGACCGTGGCGACGCCGCTGGAACGCACCGAAGGCACGCGCAAGCTGCTGAATTCGGATTCGTCTGTGTATGGCAAGGTGAAGCTGGCGACCTTCCCGATGAAGGAGGGCGGCACGGCTGTCGCGCCGGGCAGCGTGGATGTGGTGCTTACCTTCCGCAATGTCCACAACTGGCGCTTTGGCGGCAAGGACAGCGCGCAGGCCGCGTTTGATCAGATTTTCGCGATGCTCAAGCCCGGCGGCGTGCTGGGCGTGGTCGATCATCGCCTGCCGGAAGAGATGGACAGCGCGCTGGAGGAAAAGAGCGGCTATATGAAGCGCTCCTCCATTCTGGCCTTTGCCACCAAGGCCGGGTTCAAGCTGAAGGGCGAAAGCAAGGTCAATGCCAATCCCAAGGATACGCATGACTGGCCCAACGGCGTGTGGACGTTGCCGCCGGTCTATCGGCTGGGTGATGCCGGCCGCGAGACTTATGCGGCGATCGGAGAATCGGACCGGATGACGCTGAAATTCGTGAAACCGAAGCGTTAGGCAATCTTGCGCAGCGCCACCGTGCCCGCAGAATAGCCCGCGCCGAACGAGCAGATCACACCGATATCCCCTGCGTTCAGATCATCGCTGTTCAGATGAAAGGCGATGATCGATCCGGCGGAGGAGGTGTTGGCGTAGGTATCGAGCACGGTCGGGCTTTCGTCCGCGCTCGCTTCATGGCCCAGAACCTTGCTGGCGATCAGCCGGTTCATATTGGCATTGGCCTGGTGCAGCCACAGGCGGCGCAAGCCTTTCGGTGCAATCTCCAGCCGCGCCAGTTCGTCTGAAATCAGCGCGGCAACCATGGGCACCACTTCCTTGAAGACGCTGCGGCCCTGCTGGATAAACAGCTTGTCCGGGGCGCTGCGCGTTTCCGGGGTGGCGCGGTTGAGAAAGCCGAAATTGTTGCGGATATTGTTGGAAAATCTGGTGATCAGCTTCGATCCCAGAATCTCCCAGTGGGTGCTTGGGGCCATGTCTTCGGCTTCAACCAATATGGCGGTGGCGACATCGCCGAAAATGAAATGGCTGTCCCGGTCTCGCCAGTTGAGATGGCCGGAGCAGATTTCCGGATTCACCACCAGCACCGAGCGCGCGCTGCCAGAGCGGATCATGTCCGCCGCCGTCTGGATGCCAAAGGTGGCGGAAGAGCAGGCGACATTCATGTCGAACCCGAACCCGTCCATGCCCAGCCGGTCCTGAATTTCAACGGCAATGGCCGGATAGGGGCGCTGGAGGTTGGAACAGGCGCACAGAACCGCATCCACATCCTTCGCGTCGCGCCCGGCGCGAGCCAGCGCGTCACGGGCTGCTGCAATGCCTATTTCGGCGAGTACGGACACTTCTTCATTGGGGCGTTCCGCCCAGCGTGGCTCCATGATGTCGGGATCAAGAATGCTTGCCTTGGCCAGCACATGCCGCGCTTTGATGCCGCTCGCTTTTTCGATGAATTCAACCGAGCTGGGTTCGAGCGCCTTCACGTCGCCCGCGTCGATGGCCGCCGCGTTCGCTGCGTTGAACCGCGCGACATGCGTGTTGAAGCTGGCCACCAGTTCTTCGTTGGAAATGCTGTCCGGCGGGGTGAACAGGCCGGTTGCAGAAATGACGGGCTTGGCTGCGGGCTGGCTCATACGGGGTTCCCTTCTCGACGGACGCCCTGTTAACGGCTTGAAGCCAGTGCGCCAAGTGCGTTAGGACTGGCTGATGAAAAGCAGCGACATTGCCCTGATCGAACGCTTGGCCGATGCCGCTGGTGCTGCCATCCGCCCCTATTACCGCGCCGAATTCGGGCTTGAATCCAAAGGTGATGCCACGCCGGTGACGCTGGCAGACCGCGCGGCGGAAGCCGCGATCCGCGCCTTGCTGGAACGCGAATGCCCGGCGGACGGGATATTGGGCGAGGAATATGGTGCCGTCCGAGAAGGCGCGTCTCGCCAATGGGTGATCGATCCCATCGACGGCACCACAAGTTTTGTCGCCGGGCGGCCCATTTTCGGTACGCTGATCGCGCTGATGGAAGAGGGCTGGCCGGTGCTTGGCCTGATTGATCAGCCGATCCTGAACGAACGCTGGGTGGGCGCGGCCGGACGCGGCACCACGCTCAACGGAAAACCGGTGCGGACGCGGGCCTGCCCGGACCTCAAGGAGGCGATCCTGGCGTCTACCGGCCCCAATATCTGAGCGATCATGAAGGCGAACATTTCATGGCGCTGGCCGCCAAGACCGCGCATCGCCGCCTGATCTGGGGCGGCGATTGCTATAATTACGCGCTGCTCGCCACCGGCCAGATTGATCTGGTGGTGGAGGCGGGGCTGAAGCTGCACGATCTCGTCGCGCTTGTGCCGGTGGTAGAAGGTGCTGGCGGGCAGATGTGTGACTGGTCCGGAGATCCGCTCCATGCCGAAAGCCGGGGCGATGTCATCGCGCTGGGCGATCCGGCGCGGCTGGAGGACGTGCTGGAGGGTCTGGCCTGCCATCATGACTGATGTCGCGTTCCAATATGCCTGGCCCGCTGCACCGCTGCGCGGCAGCCTGCATGTCTATTGGGAAGTGACGGTTGGCACGGGGGGACCGGTCAAGGATCTGCTGCTTCCTTATGGGGCCACGATGCGCTTTCCGCTCGCCGGGCGCTGGTGGCATGGTGAAAGCCCTGCGAAACTGCACAAGATTGACGGGCAGGCGCTGTTTCATGGCTTGACCGATGAAGCGCGCTGGATTGGCGGCAGCGGGGGCAAGGCCTTCTGCATCGTGCTGTTCCCGCTCTTCTGGTCTGCCCTGCCAGATGCGCGGGCGGCGGACTATGCCAACAAGGTCTGTCCCCTGTCAGAACTGATTGGCGCGCGGGCAGACGATCTGCATCAGCATCTGAAAGACGCGGCCAGCTTTGAAGAGCGGTGCGCCCGGGCGGACCGCTGGTTTTCGGAATGGCTGTGCGCGCTGCCGCCCGATCCGCGCAACGCCCATGTGGCGGGATTGATGGCGGCGCTCAATGATCCGGATGTGAACAGCGTGGCGATGCTGTGCGCGCGGCTGGATTTGCCGCAAGCCCGGCTTGCCCGGCTGGCGCTCCGCTTTTTCGGCTTCCCTGCTAAGACGCTGCTGCGCCGCGAACGCTTTCTGCGGATGCTCTTCACCATGGAACGCAGGCCCTATGCCGAATGGCCGGATTTCATCGACGCCCAATATGTCGATCAGAGCCACCTGATCCGCGACTTCAAGGATTTCACCGGCATGGCTCCGGGCCAGTATTTTGATCTGGAACGCCCCATTCTTTCGGTTGCAGCAGAAGCGATCCGCAAGTTTCTGGCGGGAGAGGCCGGGCCGGCCACCCATGCCGTGCGCCGGATCAATGATGATGAGTGAGGCCATAGTCAGCGATCAGCAACTGGAAAGACGCGGCATCGCCGCCCTGATCGAAGGGCCGCATCCGGTGCATCTGGTCGATTGTGATCTGGAAGAGGCGGATCTGTCCGGGCTTGATCTGGAAGGCTGGGTGTTTGACCGTTGCACCCTGCGCAACACACGCTTTGACGACGCCAATCTGGAAGGCACGCGCTGGCAATCCTGCCGGGGTGGCTTTGCTCTCTTTCCCGGCGCGGATCTGAGCGATGCGGAGATTACTGCCTGCGATTTCAACAATGCCGTGTTCCGCCGCACGCGATTGACTTCTGCGCGTTTCCGCGGCTGCAAGCTGACCGGCGCAGATTTTTCAGATGCCCGCGCGCTGGATGTCAGCTTTGAAGAAACGCTGATGATCAACGTCAAGCTGCAAGGCCATTCGTTCCGCAAGCAAAAGCTGGTGCGTCTCGATTTCGGTCAGGCCGATCTGCGCAAATGCGATTTCCGCGCCGCCACGCTGGACGGGTGCAGCCTGCGCGATGCGCAACTCACGGGCAGCCGCTTTGAAGGCGCAGATTTGCGCGGGGCTGATCTGGGCGGGTTGCGGCTGGTGGATGCCACGCTGTTCAAGGGCGCGTTCATCTCCGCCAGTCAGGCGGGGCAATTGCTGGCGGAACTGGGGCTGAAGGTCAGTTAGCCCCCAACCCCTTGGCCACGAACTCATGCGCCAAGGCCGCTACCTGTTCGGCGGGCTCGCCATCTGACCAGACGCCGTAACGCAGGCCCAGAAAGACGTTCATGCCCATCAAAGCCCATGCGTGCGCCTCGTTCACATCGGCGCGGACCTCCCCCTTTGCCGCCCCTTCCTGCAAGCGGCTGAGGATGCGGGCGGCGGTACTTTCATAATGGAGCCGGTGACTTTCAGGATCGGCAAATTCCGCTTCGTCGATGATGCGGTAAATTTCCTTATGGCCGCGCGTAAATTCCAGAAAGGACAGGAAGGCGCGCGATTCGCGGGTCAGCGCGTCATCGCCCTCACGCATGGCGGCGGCGGCGTGGCGGCCCACTTGTGCAGACATGTCGCGCACCAGGGCGCGGAAGATGGCGTCCTTCGAATCGAAATAGGTGTAAAAGCTGCCCAGCGCCACACCCGCACGCGACGTGATCCCTACGATCGAGCTTTCGTAAAAGCCCTTTTCGCCAAATTCAGCCGCCGCCGCGTCCAGAATCGCGCGCAGCGTTTTGCGACCGCGTTCGGTGCGCGGGGTCTTGGCATTCGGTTCCATTGTGGCGGGAATGCCACGCTCTTCCAACATTCGCCACCCCTGCGCCATTTCCAAAGTTGAAACATGGTTCAACTTTCACTATAGCGCCTGCAACGTCGGATGCAATCCGGCCTTTTGTCTGATCCGTTTGCAGGAGAGTTTGCCATGAAATCCGCCCGCTTCCTTCGTCACGCCCTGTTGGCCAGTGTGGCTCTTGCCATTCTGCCCGCAGCCCCCGCCTTCGCGCAGAGCGCGGAAGACGCCGCTGATGATGGCGAGATCGTGGTCATTGCCCGCAAGCGTGAAGAACGTCTGATCGATGTTCCGATTGCTGTCAGCGCCTTTGGTCAGGATGATCTGAGCAAGCTGCAGGCTCAGGATCTTTCCGGCGTGCAGGGCGCGGTGCCCAACCTCAACCTCGTGCAGGGCCGTGGCTCTTCTTCCAACGCGAACATCTTCATTCGCGGCATCGGCCAGCCCGATGCGCTCCAGACCTTCGATCCTGCGGTCGGCGTTTATGTCGATGGCGTCTATATGAGCCGCATTCAGGGCGCGCTGATGAACCTGTATGACGTTGAGCGCGTGGAAGTGCTGCGCGGGCCGCAGGGCACGCTCTATGGCAAGAACACGATTGGTGGCGCGGTCAACATCGTCAGCCGCAAGCCGCATCTGGATGATCTGAAGGCCAGCGGCAGCTTCAGCTATGGCAGCTATGATCAGCTGCTGGGCAATGGCTATGTGTCGGCCCCTCTGGTGGCAGGGCGTGTGGCGCTCTCGCTGGCCGGTCAGGTCGACAAGCGCGACGGGATCGTCACCGATGCGATTACCGGCAAGAAATATAATGATCGCGACACGGTGTCTGGCCGCGCCATCCTGCGCGCACAGGCCACCGATGCGCTGGAGATCATCCTCTCGGGCGATTACACCCGCCAGCGCACGGCACTGACGCTGGGCCATGCGACGGCTCCGCTGGTTGGCTTCAATTATAATGCCACCTTCACCGCCGTGACGCCCTTTGTCATCTCGGCGGCAGAGCCCTTTGGCGCCTATGATTACAAGGCGGCGACCAGCTTCAAGGGCAATGAAGGCCAGAAGCTCGATCACTGGGGCATGTCCGGCACGATCAACTATGAACTGGGTGATGCGTTGACGCTCACCTCGATCACTGCCTATCGCAAGCTCAGCCCCGATTATTTCGTGGATATTGATGCGACTGCTGCCGAAGTGGGCGACGTGTTCGTGGGCGTCCGCCAGAAGCAGGTCAGCGAGGAGCTCCAGCTGAAATATGCGTCGGATCGCGTGCAGGGTGTGTTCGGCCTCTATTACATGAATGAACAGATCCGGTCGCATCAGGAAGCCTATGCAGACAGCTATCTGAAATATGTCGGTTTCCCGCTCGCCTTCCTGCGCACCATTGATGATGACCAGACGGTGAAGAGCTATGCCGCGTTCGGTCAGCTCACTTATGATCTGTCGGATGCCTTCTCGGTCACGGGCGGCCTGCGTTACACCAAGGAGCGCAAATCCTATTACCGCACCACAACGGCGGTAACGGGCGGCACGGCGGGTGCCCCATTTGTGTTCCCGAACAGCCTGCCCGCGCCCTATAACACGCTGGACCATGTGACGTTCGGTGCGTGGACGCCTTCGCTCACCCTGTCCTACAAGCCGACTTCGAACACGCATCTTTATGCCTCGGCGCAGCGCGGCTTCAAATCGGGCGGTTTCAATGGCCGCGTCAATGGTCTGGGTGACGTGACCGAGGTTGTGAACGGCGTGACCACCATCACCCCCTTCTTCAAGCCGGAAACGGTCTGGACCTATGAAGCCGGAGCCAAGGGCAATTTCCTTGGAGGCCGCGTCCGTCTGGCTGCCAACTATTTCTACTCTGACTATCGCAACTTCCAGGCGCGTGTCGGCGGTGGCAACACCGGCATCACCGGCGGGTCTTTCCCCGTGCTCAACGCGGGCAAGCTGCGGATGCAGGGCGTCGAAGTGGAAGCGACGGTGAAGCCCGTGGCGGCGCTGTCGCTGGGTGTGGCGCTGGGGTATCTCGATGCCAAATATAAGGAGTTCAACGACGGACGCCGCGCGCCCGCCTTCTCCTGCAATCCCACCGGTACGGCCATCGTCTGCAAGCCCGCCTTTGCGCCGCCGATCAGCCTTCGTCTCTCTGCCGATTATGTGATTCCGCTGGGCTCTGCCTCGCTGACGCTGGGTGGCGATGCCCGCTTTGTCGACAAGCATTATCTCTCGATCGACAACCGGGCCGGGCTGACGGAGAATGGCTATTGGCTGGGCAACCTCTATGCGCAGGCCGATTTTGCCGAAGGGCGCTATTATCTGCGTGGTGCCGTGAAGAATGTCGGCAAGTCGCTCTACAAGACCGACGGGCAGGAATTCTCCAGCGTGGGCAACATCCAGACCGTCTATTATGGCGATCCGCGGACCTGGTCGATCACGGCGGGATTCCGCTTCTGATCGGATGATCTCGCGCGGAGGGGCTTGCCTTTTTGGGGATTTCTCCTTAGTGGCCCGCTCTTCCGCGTTACGATAAGCTGACCTGCCTGGCTGAAAGGGCTGCCACGGCCGGTTTTGATCGTCGCATTTGTGAAAGGACGAAAATGCCCAAACTGAAGACCAAGAGCGGTGTGAAGAAGCGCTTCACGCTCACCGCCACCGGCAAGCTGAAGCACGGCGTTGCCGGCAAGCGCCACCGGCTCATCAGCCATAATGGCAAGTATATCCGCCAGAATCGCGGCACTTCCGTGCTGTCCGCGGCCGACACCCCTGCGGTGAAGGCGTGGATGCCTTACGGCCTCAAGTAAGGAGCACTGAAGAATGTCTCGCATCAAACGGGGTGTTACCACCCACGCGCGCCACAAGCGCATTCTGGACAAGGCGAAGGGCTATTATGGCCGTCGCAAGAACACGATTCGCATCGCGCTTCAGGCCGTCGAAAAGGCTGGCCAATACGCGTATCGCGATCGCAAGGCGAAGAAGCGCAGCTTCCGCGCATTGTGGATTCAGCGTATCAACGCTGCCGTTCGCGTCGAAGGCCTGACCTATGGCCAGTTCATGCACGGCTGCAAGCTGGCCGGTGTCGAACTGGATCGCAAGATTCTCGCCGATCTGGCGATGAACGAGGCCGGTGCGTTTAGCGTCATCGTCGCGCAGGCGAAGGCGGCTCTGCCTCAGGCAGCGTAACAGCCAGCTTCGATTTATGCGCAAAAGGGCGTGGGCGGCAGTCTTGCCGTTCGCGCCCTTTTGCTTGTGGGCAATACGGACAACGACCATGACAGACATCGCCACACTCCAAACCGAAACGCTTGCCGCCGTCACCGGCGCAGACAGCCTTGACGCGCTGGAGGCGGTCCGCGTGGCTGCGCTTGGCAAACAGGGCAACATATCCGCGCTGTTGAAGACGCTGGGGCAGATGTCTCCCGAAGAGCGGCAGGTGCAGGGGCCAATCATCAACGGCCTGCGCGAGAGCCTCACCACCGCCATTGCCGAGAAAAAGGCCGCGCTCGAATCCGCCGCCCTCAACGCCCGGCTTGCCACCGAGCGGCTGGACATGACGCTGCCTGCGCCGGAAGCGCCGCGCGGTTCGGTGCATCCCGTCTCTCAGGTGATGGATGAACTCGCCGAAATCTTTGCGGATATGGGCTTCGCCGTGGCGGAAGGGCCGGAGATCGAGGACGACTGGACCAATTTCAGCGCGCTCAACATTCCCGAAACCCATCCCGCGCGTGCCATGCACGACACATTCTATTTCCCGGACACGGATGCGCAGGGCCGCGCCATGTTGCTGCGCACGCACACCTCGCCCGTTCAGATCCGCACCATGACGACGCAAAAGCCGCCGATCCGCATCATCGCGCCGGGCCGCGTCTATCGCTCTGATTCAGACGCGACGCACACGCCGATGTTTCACCAGATCGAAGGCCTGGTGATCGACAAGGGCATCCATATGGGCCATCTCAAATGGACGCTGGAGACGTTCCTCAAGGCCTTTTTCGAGCGCGACGATGTGACGATCCGGATGCGCCCGAGCTATTTCCCCTTCACCGAGCCGAGCGCCGAAATCGACATTGGGTATACAATGCAGAACGGCAAACGCGTCGTCGGCGGTTCCGATCACTGGATGGAAGTGCTGGGCAGCGGCATGGTCCACCGGCGGGTGATCGAAAATTGCGGGCTGGATCCGGACGAATATCAGGGCTTTGCGTTCGGCACCGGCGTCGATCGGCTCGCCATGCTCAAATATGGCATGGATGATCTGCGCGCCTTTTTTGATGGCGATCTGCGCTGGCTGAAACATTATGGCTTTGCGGCACTCGATGTGCCCACGCTGAGCGGAGGAGTGGGCGCATGAAATTCTCCCTTTCGTGGCTCAAGGAGCATCTGGACACAAACGCGACCGTTCAGGACGTGGCGGACGTCTGCAACCGTATCGGCCTTGAAGTCGAAGGCATTGAAAATCCGGCAGAGCGGCTCAAGGGCTTCACTGTTGCCAAGGTGCTGACGGCGGAGCGTCATCCGCAGGCAGACAAGTTGCAGGTGCTGACCGTGGATGCCGGAAACGGTCCGTTGCAGGTCGTGTGTGGCGCACCCAATGCGCGCGCGGGGCTGGTGGGCGTGTTCGGCGTCGAGGGCGCGGTCGTGCCGGCCAATGGGATGGTGCTGAAGAAGGCCGCCATTCGCGGCGTCGAATCGAACGGCATGATGTGCTCCACGCGCGAACTGGAGCTGGGTGATGACCATGACGGCATCATCGAACTGCCGGCCGATGCGCCGGTTGGAACCGCATTCAGCGACTATGCCGCGCTCAACGATCCAGTGATCGAGGTTGCCATCACCCCCAACCGTCAGGATTGCATGGGCGTGCGCGGCATTGCGCGTGATCTGGCCGCTGCCGGGCTGGGGACGCTCAAGCCGCTGGCCGAGGTCTACCGCATGGAGGGCGCTCTCCCTCTCCCCTTCAGGGGAGAGGGCCGGGGAGAGGGGCCGACTGTCTCACACTCCCCCTCTCCTAACCTCTCCCCTGAAGGGGAGAGGGACTTGCTGGCCGCACCCGATGTCCGCACCGATGACGCGGAAGGCTGCCCGGCCTTCTATGCGCAGGCCGTGTCCGGCGTCACCAATGGCGAAGCGCCTGCGTGGATGACCGACAAGCTCAAGGCAGTCGGCCAGAAGCCGATTTCCGCGCTGGTGGACATCACCAATTTCGTCTCGCTCGATCTGGGGCGGCCGCTGCATGTCTATGATCGCGCCAAGCTTTCGGGCGCACTTATCGCCCGCAAGGCCGTGAGCGGCGAGCAGGTGGTGGCGCTCAACGGCAAGACCTATACGCTCGACACGGGCATGACCGTGATCGCGGATGAACGCGAAGTGCATGATATTGCGGGCATCATGGGCGGCGAGCATTCGGGCTGTTCGGCGGACACGACCGACGTCCTCATCGAATGCGCCTATTTCGATCCGGAGCATATCGCGCGCACCGGCCAGAAGCTGATGCTGACCAGCGATGCCCGCCAGCGTTTTGAACGCGGTGTCGATCCGGCGTTCCTCGAAGACGGTCTGGCCATCGCGACAGGGCTGGTGATGCAGCATTGCGGAGGCACGCCAAGCGCCATCACGCGCGCGGGCACACCGCCGACCGATCCGCGCACGCTCCGTTATGATACGGGGCTCTGTTTGAAGCTGGGTGGCATTGAGGTGCCCGCCGATCAGCAGCAGGCTGTTCTGGAGTCGCTTGGCTTTGCCGTTTCGGCGGACTGGACGGTCACCATCCCGACATGGCGGCGTGATATTGATGGCCCCGCCGATCTGGTGGAGGAAGTCGTCCGCATGGTCGGGCTGGACAATGTGCCCTCCACCCCGCTGCCCCGCGCCGATGGCGTGGCGAGACCCACAGCAACGCCGGGACAGATGATCGAGCGCAAGATGCGGCGAACGGCCGCCGCGCGCGGTCTCAATGAAGCCATCAACTGGTCCTTTCTGCCTGAAAAGGAAGCTGCGCTTTTTGGTGGTGGCGCATGGACGCTCGCCAACCCGATCAGCGAGGACATGAAGGTCATGCGGCCTTCGCTGCTCCCCGGCCTGCTCTCGGCTGCGGCCCGCAATCAGGCGCGCGGGGCGGATTCGGTTCGTCTGTTCGAACTGGGCCGTCGCTATCTGGCGGACAAGGAGCATCCGACCGTCGGGCTCGTGCTGGCGGGGGACAAGGCCGCGCGCGGCTGGGCGTACGGCAAGGCGGCGAAGTTCGACGCTTATGATGCCAAGGCTGAAGTCATCGCGCTGCTCGCGGCGGCGGGCGCGCCGGTGGACAATTTGCAGGTTATGGGAGAAGCCGGAGATCATTATCACCCCGGCCAGTCCGCCACACTGCGGCTTGGGCCGAAAACGGTGCTGGCAGCGTTCGGCGCGCTGCACCCCGCCACAGCCAAGGCGTTCGATCTGGATGGCCCGGTGATGGCCGCGGAGATTTTCCTTGATGCCATTCCCGCCAAGCGCGGCGGAACCGGCTTCATGCGCCCAGCCTACACCCCGCCCCCGCTTCAGGCGGTCACGCGCGATTTCGCTTTTCTTGTGCCGGAGAGTGTTGCCGCTGGTGATCTGGTGCGCACGATCAAGGGCGCGGACAAGGCCAATATCGTCGCCGCCCGCCTGTTTGATCGCTTTGCCGGGCCGGGCGTACCGGAAGGGCAGGTGAGCCTTGCCGTTGAAGTGACGCTCCAGCCGGTCGAGAAAAGCTATGGCGAGGCCGATCTGAAGGCGATGGCCGACAAGGTGGTGGCCGCTGCGACCAAGCTGGGGGCGGTGCTGCGCGGGTAGGGTCCGGAGCCGTGTGGCGTCCTGGACCCGGTTCTTGACCAAGCGGGTCGTGCGCTTCGGCAGTGGCGACATGAACAGGCTTGTCGTTGTGAACGAACTGGTTCATACATGCGTGTATGAAAAGCTCGATCGCAACCGTTTCGATCAGTGGAACGCTGGAAACCAAACTGCGCGCCGTTGCGGATGCGGGCTTTGGCGGCGTTGAAATCTTCGAGAATGACCTGCTTTCCTTTCCGGGAAGCCCGCGCGACGTGGGGCAAGTGGTGCGCGATCTGGGTCTCCAATGCACGCTGTTCCAGCCGTTTCGCGATCTGGAAGGGATGCCGGACGGCCTGCGCCAGCGCGCGTTCGACCGGATGGAGCGCAAATTTGACGTGATGGCGGAACTCGGCACCGATCTGGTGCTGCTCTGCTCCAACTGCTCGCCGCAAGCGCTGGATGACCGCGCGCGGATGCTGGATGATCTCCACGAACTGGGGGAGCGCGCGGCCAAACGCCAGATGCGCATCGGCTATGAAGCGCTGGCCTGGGGCCGCCATATCCATGATCATCGCGATGCCTGGGCGCTGGTGCGCGATGTTGATCATCCGAATATCGGGCTGATCCTCGATAGCTTCCACTCGCTCAGCCGCCGCGTGCCCTCTACCTCGATCGGTGACATCAAAGCTGAGAAGCTGTTCTTCGTCCAAGTCGCGGACGCGCCATTGCTCGACATGGACTATCTCAGCTGGAGCCGCCATTTCCGCTGCATGCCGGGACAGGGTGATTTCGCGCTGGCAGAGTGGGCGGAGGCGATCCACCGCATCGGCTATGAAGGCTGGTGGAGCCTTGAGATCTTCAATGATCGCTTCCGCGCCGGTTCTGCCTCGGGCGTGGCGGTGGACGGATATCGTTCGCTCCAGCTGATGCATGATCAGGTGGCGCGCCGTCCGCGCGCGCCGATTGCACCTGCCATGCCTGCGCCGGTGGCGGTCTCCGGGGTGGCCTTTATCGAATTTGCTGCCAGTCATGATGAAGCGGCGGCACTGGGGGCCATGCTCCATGCGCTGGGATTCACACCTGCCGCGCGCCATCGCCGCAAGGATGTGACGCGCTGGACGCAGGGTGACATCTCTCTTGTGATCAATAGCGAGCCGGAAGGCTTTGCGAGCAGTTTCGACCTTGTTCATGGCGCGTCCGTTTGCGCCATCGGGCTGCGCGTGACCGATGTTGCGGGTGCATTGGCGCGAGCGGAGGCGCTGGGCATCCAGCGGTTCGAACAGGCGGTCGGCCCCGATGAGCTGCCCTTGCCGGGTGTGCGTGGTGTCGGCGGCAGCCTGATCCACTTCATCGCGGATGGCAGCGAAGCCGATCTGTGGGCGCAGGAGTTTCCCGAAGTTTTGACGCCAGAGCCAGCCGCGTCGCTGGGCCTCACCCGTGTTGATCATATCGCGCAGACCATGCAATATGAGGAGTTCCTCACCTGGCTGCTCTATTATGTCGCTCTGTTCGATGTGGCGAAGACGCCGCAACTTGAAATTGCCGACACGCTGGGCCTGATCCAGAGCCAGGCGGTGGAATCACCGGACAAGAGCCTGAGACTGACGCTCAACGGCTCGCAGGCCGCACAGACGCTTTCGGCGCGCTTCATCCAGAATTATATGGGGGCAGGCGTCCAGCATATCGCCTTTGAAACGGCGGATGTGTTTGCCGCCGCCGAAGCGGCTCAGGTCAACGGGCTGGCGGTGCTCGCGATCTCGCGCAACTATTATGACGATCTGGAAGCGCGCTACGGCCTTGATCCCGATCTGGTCGAGCGGATGGCAGCGCTCAACATCCTCTATGATCGCGATGGAGAGGCCGAATATTTCCAGTTCTACAGCCGTGCCTTTGCCAAGCGTGTCTTTTTCGAAGTGGTGGAGCGGCGCGGATACGGGGCTTATGGTGCCACCAACGCCGTGATCCGGCTGGCCGCGCAGGCCCGGTTCAGGGATGATCGCGCCGATTGAATCCCGCCGCGTGCAGCGTTACACCATTTTTGTGCAACGCCCGTTGCCCCATCTGCCAGAACAGGAGTCTTTCCTTGGCCAAAGCCCGCACCGCCGCCGAAACCCGGCCCAATGATCCGGATGAAACCCGCAGCAACATATTGGAAGTGGCGGCGCGCGAATTTGCGGACAAGGGGCTCGCCGGTGCCCGCATCGACGAGATTGCGGAAAAGACCAACTCGTCCAAGCGGATGATCTATTATTATTTCGGCGGGAAGGATGAACTGTATCGCGCGGTTCTGGAACGCTCTTACAGCAGCATCCGCGCACGCGAGGCAGAGGCCGATTTCGAATCTCTGCCCGCCGATCAGGCGCTGCGGGCGCAGATCGAACACAGCTTTGATTATCATGTCCAGCACCCGGAATTCGTGCGGCTGGTGATGAACGAGAATATTCATCATGGCGTGCATATCGGCCATATCGAAGGGCTGAAGGAGCGGAACCGCAGCGTCATCGCTTCTTTGAAGGCGATTATCGACAAGGGCGTGGCCGCCGGGCAGTTCCGCCCGGTTGATCCGGTGGAACTGCACATGTCGATCAGCGCGCTCTGCTTCTACAATGTTTCCAATCGCTACACTTTTGCCAGCAATTTCGGCGTGGATATGGGCGCGTCCGAAACGCAGGTCCGGCGGCGTGCGCAGGTGGTGGACATCATCCTGGCGTGGGTGATGATCTGATCCGGATTGACGCGGCGGTCGGTTCGCGCTCATAATGTACGAAACGGTTAGCATAATAGGAGAGTCGGGATGAATCGCTTTCGGGCCGCATGGGTTTTTGCGCTGATTGCCTTGGGGGTTGCCCCGGCTGGCGTTGCAGCGAAGGACCGCGATTTCGCCACCGCCGCACAGCCCGCTTTGACCGATCTCTATCCGGATCGTGTTTCCAAATGGCCCGGCGGCGTGACCAGCCTGGCAGATGTGACCTATTCCACGCTGCCCGGCTTCCGCCCGATGGCGGTGGATATTTACATGCCGCCGAAAAGGGGCGGGCCTAAGCCGCTGATCCTCTACATTCATGGCGGTGGCTGGGTGGGCGGCCATACCCGCCATTCGGGCGCGCTGGCCAACTTCCCGGCAGTGCTTGCCAAGCTCGCATCCGAAGGCTTTGTGGTCGCCAGTCTTGAATATCGGCTGTCCGGCGAGGCGCCGTTCCCGGCGCAATTGCAGGATGCGCGCGCCGCGCTGCGCTTTTTGAAGGGCAATGCGGGCCGTTACGGCATCGATACCAGCCGCACCGGCATCTGGGGTGGCTCCGCGGGCGGACATCTGACCGCACTCACCGCCTATAGCTGCGGCGACACCTCGTTCGACGCTGCGTCGGCTCCGGCGGGCAGCGAATGCGCGCAGGCCGTTGTCACATGGTATGGCGTGTTTGATTTCGGCCCGATGCTCAAGCGCGCGGCGGCCAATCCGTCACCCAACGCCCCCGAAAACATGCTGCTGCGCTGCAAGCCTGACCAGTGCGATCCCGCACTGGTCGCGCGCGTCAGCCCGGTGACTTTCATCGACGCGAAAGACCCGCCGACTTTGCTCATCCATGGCGATGAGGACAAGGTGGTCGAGGTCGCGCAATCGCACATCGGTGAAGCAAGGCTGAAGGCGGCAGGCGTGCCGGTGGAGGCGATTTACATCCCCGGCGTCGATCACAGCTTCATCGGCAAGACACCCGCAGACACCCGCGCGGCCACGCTCAAGGCAACCAACGCCACGTTCGATTTCTTCCACAAGATTTTGAAGGCGGGGCAATGAGCCGCCGCCTCGCCCTCATCGCCGCGCTTGCGGGGTTGATGGCGCCCCCGGTGCAGGCCCAGCTTCGCCGGATAGACAACGGCGTGGTGGAGGGCGTGACCGCGCCTTCGGGCGTGGAAATGTGGAAGGGCATCCCCTTTGCCGCACCGCCAGTGCGCGCGTTGCGCTGGAAGGCGCCCCAGCCGGTGACGCCATGGCAGGGCAGCTATCATGCAGACCGGCCTGCGCCGATGTGTCTGCAGCCCTTGCGCGCCCGCACGATGAACCATTATTTCGGCAATGAAGCGACCAGCGAGGATTGCCTCTACCTGAACGTCTGGGCCCCCCCCGAAGCGGCGGGCAAGGCGCTGCCGGTGATCGTATGGATCTATGGCGGGGCGTTCAATGTCGGTTCGGCCAACATGGCGAATTATGATGGCGAAGCGCTGGCAGCCAAGGGCGTGGTGCGCGTCAATCTGGCCTATCGTGTCGGCCCGCTCGGCTTTCTGTCGCATCCTGATCTCACGAAGGAAGGCGGCGGCGCTTCGGGCAATTACGGGTTGATGGACCAGATTGCCGGGCTCGAATGGGTCAGGCGCAACATCGCGGCGTTCGGCGGCGATCCGGGCAATGTCACCATCGTCGGCCAGTCCGCAGGGTCGATGTCGGTGGCACTCCTCCAGCAGAGTCCACGCGCCAAGGGGCTGTTTCACAAGGTGGTGGGGATGAGCGGCAGCCCGTTCGGTGAACTGCTCCGCCCCGTGCCGCTGGCGGAAGCCGAAGCGCAGGGGGATGGGCTCCAGAAGGCGCTCAATACGGACGGGATCGAGGCGATGCGCGATTTGCCTGCCGACCGTGTGCTGAGCGCCGCGCAGGGCATTCCGCGTGAACCCATCGTGATTGACGGGCAAGTGTTGACCGGGGCGGCGCAGGATGTGTTCGCCCGTCGTGCGCAAAGCGATGTGCCGGTGATGATCGGCTACACCCGCGACGAGAATTTCATGAGCCTTGGCCCGGTCAAGACCATCGTTGAATGGCAGGCCGCAATCCGCAAGGCGTTTCCGCAAACGGCCGAGGTCGTGCTCAAGGCCTATCCGGTAAAGTCAGAAGCAGATGTGTCGCGCGCCGTGGCGGATGTGCAGCGCGATGCGACGCTGGGGCGGCAAATGTTTGGCTGGGCACGCGCTCAGGCGGCGAACGGCAAGGCGCCTGCCTATGCCTGGTTCTTCACGCGGCGGCAGCCCTATGCAGACGGAATTCGCTTTGCGGATCATGAACCGGCGACCGCAGGGGCCTATCACACCGGCGATGTGCCCTACTGGTTCCGCACGCTGGACAGCCTCAACCTGTTTCGCATCACGCGCAACTGGGAGGCGGGGGACCGCGCACTGGAGGATCGCATGTCTGCCATGCTGCTCAGTTTCGCGCGCACCGGAAAGCCCGCGCCGGACTGGCCCGCCTTCGACCCCAAACGCCCGCAGGTGATGCGGCTCGGCTTTGATGCCGACGTGATCGACTGGCCCAATTTCAAGGCTCTGGATGCACTGGCGACACAGCCGGTATCCCGGCCCGCAACGGGAAGCCGCCCGCGCGATTGACGGGCGGACGCACAAGGGGAGGACAAGACACATGGCGCAACCCATGACCGGAGGGGCCAGCGCGCCCGCACACTGGACGCGGCAAGGCCTGCTGATCGTCGCGCTCTGCTTCCTGATCAACATGGTGGACGGGATGGACGTCAACATCATGACGTTCGTGCGTCAGGCCTTGCAGGATGATTGGGCCGTGCCCGATGCCATGATGGGCAGCGTGTTCAGTGCCGGTTTGCTCGGCATGGGCTTGGGTGCCCTGTTCATCGCGCCGCTGGCAGATCGTTTCGGGCGCAGGCGGATCATCATGGCGGCGCTCGTGCTGATGTCTGCGGGTATGATTGCATGCGGCCATGTGTCCGGTCTGGGCGGTCTTGTTGCAGCGCGCGTGGTCGTCGGGCTGGGCATCGGCACGGTGCTGGCGGCCATGGCGGCGCTTGCGTCCGAATCGGCTCCGCTGCGCGATCAGAACATGGCGGTGGGCATTGTGCAGGCGGGCTTTCCGCTGGCAGCGGTCTTTACCGGTTTTGCCGTGGCGGCGCTGCTCAAGCATGTGCACTGGCAGGATCTGCTGCTGTGGGCGGGCTGGCTGACCGTGCTGATGTTGCCGGTCGCCTGGCTCATCCTGCCGGGGCATGATGCCATCGCTGCGCAAGACGCCCCGAAGGTGCAATTGGGAGAGCTGTTCACGCCCGGCCTGCGGCATCGTACCTTCTGGCTGTGGGCAGCGGTGTTTTTCGGTCTGATGGTGCTCTATTTCATCCTCAGCTGGATCACCAAATTGTCGATTCAGGCCGGCCTGTCCGAAACCAACAGCATCTATGCCGGGGCAATCTATAATTTCGGTGCGTTCGTGGGCACGATGACGATGAGCTGGCTGACGGTGCGGGTTTCGCTGGGCCGCCTCATCCCCGTGCTGCTCGTGGCGGCCGCCGTGGCGATGATGATATTCGCCACCATTCCGCTGACGCTGGGGCTCGCGCTGGGGCTCGCCTTCCTGATCGGCGTGACGTTGCAGGGTGGCTATAATGGCGTGTGGCCGCTGGCCGCTTCGGTCTATCCCTCGCGCTGTCGGGCAACGGGCATTGGCCTGGCCATGGGCATCGGCCGTGGCGGTGCTGTGGTCGGTCCGTGGATGGGGGGCGTGCTGATGGCGGCAAAGGCCCCGCTCTGGGCGCTGTTCGCGGCCTATTGCGTACCTTTGCTCATCTGTGCGCTCGCCGCCTTCGTGATCGGGCGCTTCCGGGCAGAAGGATAAGCGCCTTCGGCATTATGTTGAGGAATGAACTTGACATGAACCAGTTAGTACATCAATGGGCGAACCAGATGGTTACGAATCGTAGCCTCGTCCTATGGGGAGGATTGTCATGAAATTCACTGCTCGGCGGCTTGCCTTGTCCGCGTCGCTGGTTCCATTTCTCGTGCTCGCAGGCACTGCCCAGGCGCAGAACGCACCCGATGATGCGGAAGCCGAAGTCGAAGAAATCGTCGTCACCGGCTCGCTGATCCGCCGCCCGAACAACACCGCTGTCAGCCCGATCGTCACGGTCGGCGCAGAGCTGATCAAGGAAGCAGGCACGGTCAACCTCAACGACGCCCTCAATCAGGTGCCGAGCTTCACCACGTCGGGCAACGCCGCAACCGGTGGTCAGGGCACAGGCGGTCGCGCCACGATCAGCCTTCACGGCCTTGGCCCGAACCGCAACCTCGTGTTGCTGGATGGCAAGCGCCTGCCGATTTCAGACGTGAACGGCAATGTTGATACCAACATCATCCCTGAATCGATCATCGGCGGGATTGACGTGATCACCGGCGGCGCATCGGCGGTCTACGGTTCGGACGCGATGTCTGGCGTCGTCAATTTCAAGACCGTGCGCGGCTTTGAAGGCATCAAGCTCGACGCGCAGTATAACATCAGCGAACGGGGCGATGCGGGCAAGTTCAACGCGTCGCTGGCCTATGGCACCAAATTCGGTGGCGACCGTGGCAGCCTTGTCGCAGCGTTCGGCTACACCAAGCAGGATCCGGTGCAGGGCAACCAGCGCGCCTTCTTCAATGACAAGGTGCCTTCCTCGTTCATCGGCACCGGCACCTTTGTGCCCAGCGCAACCAACGCGCCGAATGCCGCCGTCATCACCGCCCTGTTCAACGGCTACGGCGTTGCGGGCAACCGCACGGCGCTCGCCAATCTGGGCTTCAACAATGATGGCACCTTGTTCGTTCAGAACGGCGGCCAGAATTATCGCGGCGCAAACGGTTCCAATGGCTATGCAGTGTTGGGCGGCAACGTCCGCATGCCGGTGGGCCAGCAGATACAGGTGCTCAACGCGCTCGAACGCAAATCGGCGTTCATCAAGGGCGATTATGAGCTGACGTCTGACATCACGGCTTACGGCCAGTTCCTTTATGTTGATCTGACGGTGAATAGCGAAAGCGGCGGCAGCCTGACGCAATTCCCGCGTATCACTTCCATTCCTGTCACCAATCCGTTCATTCCGGCAGATCTGAAGCCCATTCTGGCATCGCGCGCGACAGACCCCACCGCCCCCTTCAGCTGGAATGGCCGCTATGTGGGTGTGCCCGACAAGAATTGGGACGAAAACTACATCGTCCAGCAATATATGCTCGGCTTCAAGGGTGACATCAGCGAGAAATGGGGCTTTGATGTCTTTGCCGCTTATGATCAGTCCAAGCACAAGCAGGTGATGCATCAGGCCGTGCTGAAATCGAAGGTGCAGCAGCTTTTGAACGCGGCCGATGGCGGCGCGTCGCTGTGCGCGGGCGGCTTCAACCCGTTTGGCGATGCCAATGCCCGGGCGCTGTCTCCCGCATGCGTGGCCTTCATCACCAAGGATGCGACCAGCGTTGAAAAGCTGGGGCAAACGCAGCTGCAAGGCCAAGTGAATGGCGAGCTGTTTGATCTGGGGGCAGGCCCGGTTCAGCTCGCGCTGCTCGCCAGCTACCGCAAGAATAGCTATTCCTTCGCCCCCGATGCAGACCTCCTCTCGTCCAGCGGCTTTGCGCCGGGCGGAAACATCGAAGGCGTGGTCAACACGCTGCCGCTCGCCAAGACCGGCATTTCGGTGAAGGAAATTGCAGCGCAGCTCGATGTTCCGCTGATTGCGGACAAGCCCTTCATCAAGGAATTTGCCATCGGTGTGGCGGGACGTATCTCTGACTATTCGACCACGGGATCGGTCAAGAGCTATGAAGCCGATGCCCGCTGGCGGCCGTTTGATGCGCTGCTTCTGCGCGGCAGCTGGCAGCGTGCAGTGCGCGCGCCCAACATTGGCGAACTCTTCTCGCCAGCACAGGGCACTCAGCTGGTGATCGGCACGCCGCCGAGTGCCCTGGGCGATCCGTGCGACAGCCGCTCCACGGCCCGGACCGGCGCGAATGGGGCGCAAATCGCAACCTTGTGCGTCGCCCAAGGTGTCCCGGCCTCAGCCATCGGCTCGTACCAGTTCCCCACCACGGCCACCGGCCAAACAGTATCGGGCAATGGCGCGCTGACGCCGGAGCGCGCCACCACCTATAATCTGGGTGCGGTGTTCAACTCGCCTGCAAACGGTGGCATTTTCGGCGATTTCAATGTCTCGATCGATTATTACAACATCAAGATCAAGCAGGTGATTTCGCCCGTGCCGGGCCTGTCCGTGCTCAACAAATGCTATAATCTGGATGGCAGCAACCCGAGCTACAGCGCCAGCAACGAATTCTGCCAGTTGATCAACCGCGACGCGACGGGCCAGATCACGACGGTTTCCACGCCCTACCTCAATCTGGGTGCGGTCGAAACGGATGGCGTGGAAGTGCAGATTCACTGGGGCGTTCCGGCCGCTTTCCTGGGCCAGTCCAGCAAGCTCTACGTCGATTCGGCCATCGGCTATCTGAACAACTTCAAGGTGCAGTTGCTGCCGGGCGCCAACTTCCTGGATTACACCGGCATCAGCAACGGCGGCGCGCAGCCCAATGGGGTGCCGCCCCGCGCCACGCCCAAGTGGAAAGCGCTGACGACCTTTGGCTTCCGCTCTGACTCGACCGGGCTGGGCCTGCGCTGGCGCTATCAGGGCGGCATGAAGGATTCCAGCGCGGTGCTGACACCCAACAACGTGCAGCGTCCCGTACAGGCCTATAATCTGTTCGATCTGTTCGGCAGCCTGAAGGTGACCGACAAGCTCGAGTTCCGCGCAGGCGTCAACAACCTGTTCGACAAGAGCCTGCCGTTCGTGGCGAGCTCGCAGAACTCCACCGATCCGGCCCTCTATGATTTGATCGGACGCTCCTTCTATATGGGCGTGAAGGTCGGGTTCTGAGCAACCCCGGGTCGCACAAGGGGGTCGCCGTGCCTGAGTTGAGTGATGGCATGTCGGGTGCAGCCGGTCCGGATCAAATCCGGACCGGCCTGCTCGGGCGCGAGATTCTCGCGTCGCGCTCGCCCTGGATTCATGAACAGGAAGCGCAAGCGCAGGCTGTGCCGCTGTCCTACACCCTGTTTGATTTCACGGCCCAAGGCTGGGCGGATGTCGATCTGCCCACGCGTCTGGATGAATTGCAGGCGCAAGGCTTTGCCGGGGTGAATGTCACCCACCCGTTCAAGCAGATGATCATCCCGCATCTCGACAGCCTGGCCGAATCCGCTGCGAGCGTAGGGGCCGTCAACACCGTGCGCTTTGCCGGTGGGAACCGCATCGGCCACAACACCGATGTGACGGGCTTTGCCGCAAGCGTGCGGTCCGGGCTGGCCGGGGCGAAGATGGATCATGTCGTCCAGTTCGGCGCGGGTGGTGCAGGGTCTGCCACGTCCACCGCGCTCCTTTCTCTGGGCGTGCAGCATCTGACGCTGGTCGAATCGCACGAGGAGCGGTGCGCTGTTCTGGCGCAACGCCTGGCCAAGGCATTTCCGGCGGCCCGCATCTCCACCTGCACTCCCGAACGGCCATCGCTGGCCGATGCCGATGGCGTCGTCAATGCAACCCCGGTCGGCATGGCGGCGCATCCCGGCACGCCATTCGATCCGGACTGGCTGCATGACGGCCTGTGGGTGGCGGACATCGTCTACTTCCCCCTTGAAACCGCCTTGTTGCGGGAAGCGCGGGCGCGCGGCCTGCGGGTTCTGGATGGCAAGGGCATGGCGGTGTTTCAGGCAGCCGATGCCTTTGACATCTTTACCGGGCTGGACGCAGATCGCGCGCGGATGCTCTCCAGTTTCGATGCGTTCGGGGTGGCGCGCGCTGCCTGATTGGATGCGTTGTCCGGTCATGCTGGCCGGCCTGCTGGCGTGGGGCGCACCCCCGGCCCATGCCGCTGACGATTGTAAACCCGCGCAGGGCCTGTCCTTCCTGTGCGGGGCGATCAAGCCCGAAGACCTGAAGCGCATCCCCGGCACGCCTTATCTGGTGGCGAGCGGGTTCAGCCCCGGCTCGGGCCTGAAACTGGTCGATACGCGCCGTAAGCAGTTTCGCTTCTGGTACACGGGCGCGGCTGACCAGATCGCGCCCGATCCGGCGCGCTATCCGGATTGCGCCACGCCGCCGGACCCGGCGCTGTTCAATGCTCGCGGCCTCAGCCTCAGAAAGACCAGCCGCGCCTCCGCGGCCCTGCTGGTGGTCAACCATGGCGGGCGTGAAGCCGTGGAAGTCTTTGCCATCAGCATGGGCGCGGGCCGGGACGCGCCCACACTGCGCTGGCAGGGGTGTCTCAGAATGCCGGAGGGTCATGTCGGCAATGCTGTGGCCAGCTATGCGGACGGGACGGTGCTGGTCAGCGTCCTCACCCGGCCCGGTATGACCATCACCGATTTCGAACGGGGCGAAAAGACAGGCGGCATTTATGAACGCGCGCCCCGAGGCTCCGGCTTCTCGTTGATCCCCGGCACTGAATTGCCCGGCAATAATGGTCTGGAGACGGCCCGCGACGACAGCGGATTTTACGCGGTGGCTTTCGGTCTGCGTGCGGTTGCGCTGTTCAAGCGCGGCAGCACGGATGGCCCCGCAGCGATTGTGCCCGCGCCCGGCTTCATGCCCGACAATATCCATTGGAATGGCAACCGCCTGATCGCTGCCGGAATGAGCAGCGACGAACCGGCCTGTGGCGGCACGCGCAAGATCATCAACGGCGTGGCCGATACGATGCAATGTCCGCGCGGCTGGCGCGTGGCGGAACTCGATCCGCGCCGCAAGACGTTCAGGCTGGTGGCAGAGGGTGCGCGCATGCCCGGCTTCAATGGCGTGTCACAAGCATTGCTCATGGGTCGCACGCTCTGGCTCGGCTCCTATCAGGCAGACCGGATCGCCTATCGGCAGCGATAGCTTCAGCCGAGCGGCGCGAGGCTGTTCAGGACATAGCGGGTCAGATCTGCCTGACCGGTCAGCGCCAGTTTCGAGTAAATGCGTTTGGTGTAGTTGCGTGCGGTTTCCAGCGTCAGGCCGAGCGCCTGTGCTGCATCGGCAACGGACTGGCCACGGCTGATCGCCACTGCCAGATCCGCTTCCTTGCGCGACAGGCTGGTCCCGGCTTGGAGTGCGCGGGCTGCGGCATTGCCATCTCCGCCCCGTTCGAACCGGACCGATGCAATGGCAACAGCGCTGTGCATCAGGGACGCGTCCGAAGGGAGCAGGGGCCGCAACAGGGCGTGGCGCTCTCCCGCCGGATCAAGCCGGACCATGCGCCGCTCCTGCGGCCCCGCACCGACCAGAGCCGAGCAGGCCTGCCGCACCGCATCATCGGCTGCGCGCCGTTTCATGTCATGCCCACACAAGGCCGGAGCGGCCTCGCGTGCTTGCGGGTCGCACACGATCATGCTGCCATCTGCATCAAGCACGGCCTGCCCCACACCGAGCAGGGCCAGGCTGTGTTCAGCGGCTTGTGCCCGCACATGCAGCCGGGCCACGGCGTCGTGCAGGTCCAGCGCAGAGGCGATGGCGGGTGCCAATGCGGTCAACACCGCACTGTCCGCCGCTTCAAACGACCGCCGTATATGCAGAAGGGCGAGCTGCATCATCATCCCGGAACGTCCGGTGACCCGCAGAAACCGGCCATCGCCAATGCCCGCCGCCAGAAGCGCGGCAACCTGTGCGCTGCGCCGGGCCGTGTCGTCAAAGTCGAGCAGTTCATCCAGCGTATATGTCCGGTTCGGTCTCAAGGCGGAGAGGGACAAGGCGTCAAGCGCCAGACTGTCATGGCGCTCCAGTCCCGCCGCTCCTGACGGCGCAATGCGGCGGATCAGGCCGGTTCCGGGTGGCGCAGTACCATGACCGGTCATCAGCCACACCCGCAACGCGCCCGTCCGCCGCTGCAGCCCGTGCAGGAACCGGTCCCAGACCGGCGCTTCGAATATCCCTTCGAACAGCGGCAGAATCAGCTGACTTTGATCGGACGGTGCAAGGCTCATAGCAATTGCTCCCATATGGGAGGTTCATGACATTGTCACTCTGCTTATGACGCCGCCATCGAACCCCGGAGGACATGGCGATGACGCGCACCCTGACGCATCTTGAGCGGCTAGAGGCCGAGAGCATCCACATCATGCGCGAAGTCGTGGCGGAATCGGAAAAGCCGGTCATGCTCTACAGCGTCGGCAAGGACAGCGCGGTGATGCTGCATCTGGCGCGCAAGGCCTTTTATCCTTCACCCCCGCCATTCCCGCTGATGCATGTCGATACGACCTGGAAGTTTCAGGACATGTACAAATTGCGCGACCGGATGGCGAAGGAGAGCGGCATGGAACTGCTCGTCTATCACAATCAGGAAGCGATGGATCGCGGCATCAACCCGTTCGATCACGGCCCGCTTCATACCGATATGTGGAAGACCGAGGGCCTCAAGATGGCGCTTGACCATTATGGCTTTGACGCCGCCTTTGGCGGCGCGCGGCGCGATGAGGAAAAGAGCCGCGCCAAGGAGCGCATCTTCTCCTTCCGCACGGCCAGCCATGGCTGGGACCCCAAGAATCAGCGCCCTGAGCTGTGGAACCTCTACAATGCCCGCAAGGCCAAGGGCGAGAGCATCCGCATCTTCCCGATCTCGAACTGGACCGAGCTCGACATCTGGCAATATATCCATCTGAACGACATCCCCATCGTCCCGCTCTACTTCTCGGCACCGCGGCCGACGGTGGAGCGCGATGGGCTGCTGCTGATGGTCGATGATGACCGCTTCCCGCTGCGCGCGGGCGAGGTTCCGGTGGAGCGCAGCATCCGCTTCCGCACGCTCGGCTGCTATCCGCTGACGGGTGCCGTGGAGAGCGAAGCGAAGACGCTGCCCGAAGTGATTCAGGAAATGCTGCTGACCACCACCTCCGAACGGCAAGGCCGGATCATCGACAAGGATGGCGGCGATGCCAGCATGGAGAAGAAGAAGCAGGAAGGGTATTTCTGACGCGCCACGGAATGCGCCAGCGTTCCGAAGCGTCAGCCCCCGCGCCGACGGGGGGTCGAGACCAGAGGCCCATAACCCCAACCCGGCCCTCGCTTTAGCGGGGGCGACGAGGGACACAGACAATGACTGACCCCATCTACAAGACCGACGCACTGATCGCCGAAGATATCGACGCCTATCTGGAGACGCACCAGCACAAGAGCCTGTTGCGCTTCATCACCTGCGGATCAGTCGATGACGGCAAGTCAACGCTGATCGGGCGGCTGCTGTACGATTCAAAGATGATCTTCGAAGACCAGCTGGCGGCGCTGGAGGCGGACTCGAAGAAGGTCGGCACGCAAGGGCAGGAGATTGACTTCGCGCTGCTCGTCGATGGCCTCGCCGCAGAGCGCGAACAGGGTATCACCATCGACGTTGCCTATCGCTTTTTCTCTACCGAAAAGCGCAAGTTCATCGTCGCGGATTGTCCGGGGCATGAGCAATATACGCGCAACATGTTCACCGGAGCCTCGACGGCGGATCTCGCGGTCATCCTGATCGACGCGCGCAAGGGCGTGCTCGTCCAGACGCGGCGGCATTCCTATCTGTGCAATCTGATCGGCATCAGGAACATCGTGCTGGCGGTCAACAAGATGGACCTGATCGATTATGATCAGGCGAAATATGAAGCGATTGTCGCCGATTATGCGGCCTTCGCCGCCGAGATTGGCATCAAGAGCTTCACCGCCATGCCCATCTCCGGCTTCAAGGGCGACAACATCACCGCCAACAGTGCGAACACGCCCTGGTATTCCGGCTTGCCGCTGATGGCGCATCTGGAGACGGTCGCGCTCGACAACAGCACCGATCAGGCCAAGCCCTTCCGCCTGCCGGTCCAGTGGGTCAATCGCCCCAATCTCGATTTCCGGGGTTTTTCCGGCCTGATCGCCACCGGCAGCATCAAGCCCGGCGATGCGGTACGCGTGCTGCCCGGCGGCAAGACGTCTATTGTCACCAAAATCGTGACGCTCGACGGCGAACAGGATGAAGCCGTTGCAGGCCAGTCGGTCACGCTCTGCTTTGCCGATGAGGTGGATTGCTCGCGCGGCACCGTCATCGCCACGGCAGACGCGCCGCCCGAAGTGTCCGACCAGTTTGAAGCGACGGTCGTCTGGATGGATGATGACGCGCTCCATGTGGGCCGCTCCTATTGGCTGAAGCTCGGCACGCAAATGGTGTCTGCCGCCGTCCACGCGCCCAAATACACCGTCAACGTCAACACGATGGAGCATCTGGCGGCGAAAACGCTGGAACTGAACGCGATTGGCGTGGCCGAACTCGCGACCGACAAGCCGATCGTTTTCGAACCCTATGCGGACAGCCGCACGCTGGGCGGGTTCATCCTGATCGACAAGATCACCAACCGCACCGTGGGCGCGGGAATGCTGCACTTCTCCTTGCGGCGCGCGCAGAATGTGCATTGGCAGGCGGTGGACATCACCCGCGACGAGCACGCCCGGATGAAGAATCAGACGCCGCGCGTATTGTGGTTTACCGGGCTTTCGGGCTCGGGCAAATCCACCATCGCCAATGAAGTGGAAAAGCGGCTCAACCTGATGAACCGCCACACCTTCCTGCTCGATGGCGACAATGTCCGGCACGGGCTCAACAAGGATCTGGGCTTTACCGAGGCCGACCGCATCGAAAATATCCGCCGCGTGGGTGAGGTTGCCAAGCTGATGACCGATGCCGGGCTGATCGTGCTCACTGCCTTTATCAGCCCCTTCCGTGCCGAGCGCGACATGGTGCGCGGCATGATGGCCGATGGCGAATTCATCGAGATTTTCGTCGATACGCCGCTGGACGTGGCCGAAGCGCGCGACGTGAAGGGCTTGTACAAAAAGGCGCGCAGCGGCGCGCTCAAGAACTTTACCGGGATCGACAGCCCCTATGAAGCGCCGGTCAGCCCGGAAATCCGGGTGAATACGGTGGACATGAGCGTGGAAGAGGCCGCAGACCATATCATCCGCGCAATCCTGCCGCTGAAGTGAGGATGACCATGACCGACGCTGAACTCGCCGCCCATCTGGCCCATGTGGCGGGCAAAATCCTCCTCGAAGTCCGCGATTCGGGCCTGCTCAGCCTCAAGGCGCTGGGCAAGGCGGGGGACCAGACGGCGAACCAGTTTCTCGTCCATGCGATCCGCGAGCAGCGGCCCGAAGACGGACTGTTGTCCGAAGAAGAAAAGGACAATGCAGAGCGTCTGGGCAAATCGCGCGTGTGGATCATCGACCCGGTCGATGGCACGCGCGAATATGGCGAGGCCCGGACGGACTGGGCGGTGCATGTCGCGCTGGCGGTGGATGGCGTGGCGCGCATCGGCGCAGTGGCGCTGCCGGGATTGGGGGGCGTGCTTCGCTCTGATCAGCCGCAGCCGCTGCCCGCGGCCGTCGCAACGCCCCGCATGGTGGTGAGCCGCACCCGGCCAGCCGCCGAAGCGGTGGCGGTGTCCGAACAAATTGGTGCCGAACTTATCCCGATGGGCAGCGCCGGGGCCAAGGCGATGGCGGTGGTGCGCGGCGAGGCGGACATCTATCTTCACACCGGCGGGCAATATGAATGGGACAGTTGCGCGCCCGTGGCTGTTGCAGCCGCGCATGGCCTGCATGTCAGCCGCGTCAATGGATCGCCGCTCGTCTATAATCAGGCGGACACCTACATGCCCGATCTGCTGATCTGCCGGAGCGAATGGGCCGAACGCGTGCTCAAGCTGGTCGCGGAGCGGGCCGCATAAGAGCATTCATGCAAAAGCCGCGCTGATCGCCACGTCCAGCTGTGGCGGCGCTGCGGTGCGGGCATTGTCATCACGCCAGACCAGCCCCAGTCGTCGTCTGAAATCATAGCCCTTCAGCGGAATCGCAACGACCCCGGGCGTGGCGAGCGAGACGGGGGCCGTGGTGACGCCCGCGCCGCTGCGCACCAGCGCCAGACAGCGGTCATCATTGTGCGCCCGGAACAGGAAAAAGGGGCGCACGCCATGCGCCGTGAAGAAGCGGCTGGTTTCGGCGAGAATTTCGCACGAGCGCCGCGCAATCATGATTTCGCTTGCCACATCGTCGGGCACCAGGTCCGCCCGCGCAGCCAGGCGATGCCGGTCTGAAACCAGCATGGCATAGCCTTCTTCCAGCACCGCCTCCTGCATCTCGCCATCGCGCAACAGGGTGAACGCGGCATCCAGCCGGTGATCTGCCAGACGGCGGCGCAGATCGGCATCGCTGCCCTCGGTCAGTTCCAGCGGCCTTGCATCGGCATAATGGGCGGCAAAGGCAGCAATCCGGTCGGTCGAAACGGACGCCAACACCCCCAGCCGCAGCGGAGCGGGAGGCGTTGCGCCCAGCCGCGCGACGGATTCGGCCAGATGAAAATCGCGTTCGATGGAGCGCGCATGGGCGAGCAGCCGCACGCCCGCTTCGGTCAGCCGGATGGCGCGGCGCTCGCGCAAGACCAGCGCCGTGCCCAATTGCCGCTCCAGATCGGCAATGCCTGCGGACAAAGTGGGCTGCGTCACGCGCAGTTGCCGGGCGGCGGCGGTGAAACTGCCCTGATCGACAAGCGCCAGAAACTGGCGGAGATGGCCGCGCTTTATCATAGATTAAATCTATGCTGAACCGCATGATAAATCAATTTTCCATTGCCAAATTCCAATGTTAGGCTGTGCCCCAACGATGGAGAGGAAGCCCGACACGATGCGCGCCACACCCGAATTCGATTTTGGCCTGACCGAAAGCGCGATGATGATCCGCGACGCTGCGGGCCGCTTTGCCGATGAACAGATCATGCCGCTGGCAGCAGAGATCGACGCCAATGATCGCTTCCCGCGCGAATTGTGGGAGCCGATGGGCACGCTCGGCCTGCACGGCATCACCGTGGAAGAGGAATATGGCGGGCTGGGCCTGGGCTATCTCGACCATGTCATCGCGGTAGAGGAAGTGAGCCGCGCGTCGGGCGCGGTCGGCCTGTCCTATGGCGCGCATTCCAATCTGTGCGTCAACCAGATCCGCCGCTGGGGCAATCCGGATCAGAAAGCGAAATATTTGCCCAAACTGATTTCGGGTGAACATCTGGGCAGCCTTGCCATGTCGGAAGCGGGGGCAGGGTCTGACGTGGTTTCGATGAAGCTGCGCGCCGATGCCGTGCCCGGCGGATATCGGCTGAATGGTACAAAATTCTGGATCACCAACGCCACCTATGCCGATACGCTGGTGGTCTATGCCAAGACTGCGCCGGAGAGCGGATCGCGCGGCATCACGGCCTTTCTGATCGAAAAGGACATGCCGGGCTTCTCCATCGGCCAGAAAATCGACAAGATGGGGCTTCGGGGAAGTCCTACGGCCGAATTGGTGTTCGACGATTGCTTCGTGCCGGAAGAGCAGATCATGGGGCCGCTTCATGGCGGCGTGGGCGTCTTGATGTCTGGCCTTGATTATGAGCGCGTGGTGCTGGCGGGGATGCAGATCGGCATCATGCAGGCCTGTCTGGATGTCGTCATTCCCTATGTGCGCGAGCGGCGGCAGTTCGGAAAACCGATCGGTTCGTTCCAGCTGATGCAGGCCAAGGTGGCAGACATGTATGTCTCGATCCAATCGGCACGGGCCTATGTTTATGCCGTGGCGAAGGCGTGCGATGCGGGGCAGACGACGCGCTTCGACGCGGCAGGTGCGATCCTGCTGGCAAGCGAAAACGCCTTCCGCGCGGCGGGAGAAGCAGTGCAGGCGCTGGGGGGCGCAGGCTATACCAAGGACTGGCCGGTGGAACGATTCCTGCGCGATGCCAAGCTGCTCGACATTGGCGCGGGCACGAACGAAATCCGGCGGATGCTGATCGGGCGCGAACTGATCGGGGCAGGGGGATGATCGATTATATCCTGCTGATGCACGATGATGCGCGCGCCGAGGCTGATGATGCGGCATGGGCGCGCTATTTCGAACATTTGCATCGCAGCGGTGCGTTTGAAGGCGGCAGCTCCATTGGCGCGGGGCAGTGCTTTCGCAAGGATGGCGAGCCCGGCCAGGCCAGTGGGCATCTGAGTGGCTTCATCCGGGTCAAGGCCGCCGATCTTGATGCGGCCAAAGCGTTTCTGGTCGGGAACCCTGTGTATGAACAGGGCGGGACCGTTGAAATCAGGGAATTACCGCATGATTAGAATTGGCGTGACAACGAACCATATCCTTTGCGCCTTTGCGCCTTTGCGCGAACCCGGTTTTCCCGCGCAAAGCCGCAAAGCCGCAAAGGGGGCTTGTTCATGAGCGCGCCCATTCTCTCCACGCTCTACAATGCGGACGATCCGGCGACGCAGGCAAACGCCGCGCATAACCGGTCGTTGCGCGACGATCTGTGGGCCAAGGTCGCCAAGGCAGCGCTGGGGGGCGATGAGAAGTCGCGTGACCGTCATGTCTCGCGCGGCAAACTCTTGCCGCGCGACCGGGTGGAGCGGCTGCTCGATCCCGGCTCGCCCTTGCTCGAAATCGGCCAGTTGGCGGCAAACGGCTTGTACAACGATGAAGTTCCCGGCGCAGGCATCATCACTGCGATTGGCCGCGTGTCAGGCCGCCAGTGCATGATCTTCGCCAATGACGCGACGGTGAAGGGCGGCACTTACTTCCCGATGACGGTCAAGAAGCATCTCCGCGCGCAGGAGATTGCGCAGGAGAACCGGCTGCCGTGCATCTATCTGGTCGATAGCGGCGGCGCGAACCTGCCCAATCAGGCCGAAGTCTTCCCCGACCGCGACCATTTTGGGCGCTTCTTCTACAATCAGGCGAATATGTCTGCGCGGCGGATACCGCAGATTGCCGCTGTGATGGGCAGTTGCACGGCAGGCGGGGCCTATGTGCCCGCGATGAGCGATGAAAGCGTGATCGTCCGCAATCAGGGCACGATCTTCCTCGCCGGTCCACCCTTGGTGCAGGCGGCGACGGGGGAAGTGATTTCCGCCGAAGATTTGGGCGGGGGCGATTTGCACGCCAAGAAGTCCGGCGTGGTCGATCATCTGGCGGAGAATGACGAGCATGCGCTGACGATTGTGCGGGATATTGTGTCGCATCTTGGCGGAGCTGCAATAAATAGGGACAGTCCCCATTTATTGCAGGAGTCGCGTCCACCCAAATATGATGCCGAAGAGCTGTACGGCATCATCCCGCAAGACGTGCGCGCGCCCTATGACGTGCGCGAGGTGATCGCGCGGATCGTGGACGGCAGCGAGTTCCACGAATTCAAGGCGCATTACGGCGCGACCTTGGTGTGCGGCTTTGCCCATATCTGGGGCCAGCCGGTCGCGATCCTTGCCAATAACGGCGTGCTCTTCAGCGAGAGCGCGGTGAAGGGCGCGCACTTCATCCAGCTCGCGCAGCAGCGCGGCGTGCCCTTGCTGTTCCTGCAGAACATTTCCGGCTTCATGGTCGGCGGCAAATATGAGGCGGAAGGGATCGCCAAGCACGGCGCGAAGCTGGTGACCGCCGTGGCGACGGCGACCGTGCCCAAAATCACCGTCATCATCGGCGGGTCATTCGGAGCCGGAAACTACGGCATGTGTGGGAGAGCGTATCAGCCGCGCTTCCTCTTCACCTGGCCCAATGCGCGCATTTCTGTGATGGGCGGGGAACAGGCGGCGTCCGTGCTGGCGACGGTCCACCGCGATGCGGCCAAGTGGTCGCCGGAGGAGGCCGAAGCGTTCAAGGCTCCGATCCGGCAGAAATATGAGGATGAGGGGAATCCGTACTACGCCACCGCGCGGCTATGGGATGACGGGGTGATTGACCCGGCGCAGACGCGGGATGTGCTGGGCTTGGCGCTGGCAGCGTGTGCGAACGCGCCGGTTGAGGAGGGACGCTTCGGCGTATTCCGGATGTGATTGTATACGACTTCAACCCAAATAATCTTCCAGCAGATTTCCTTAGAGCCGTAGGTTTGGTGATTGCTTGCGCGTCTCAAACTGAGGAAGTCCTGCGCAATTTCATGGGAATCGTATTGGGTGTCGATAACATCGAAACCGAAGCGCTCGGAACGCATATGTCATTTCCGATGAAGGATGACATCATTCGGTCAATTCTTGAGCTAAATGCGCCGAGCGCAAGCTTCGTCGATGAAGTTGACGATATTCTTGATGATATCCGTGATGCCATGCAGCTGAGAAATATCGTCGCTCATAATGAGTTTGCGATCCACCCAGAAACCGCTGAAATTTTCAGCCTGCGCATAAAGGCGCGGGGCAGCCTTCAATCAGAACTCAAGAAAGTAACTGCCGAAGAACTGCTCGAAACTGCGGATCAAATCTATCGAGCGGGCATGTCGCTCCAAGACTTCATGCTGAAGAATCACCTCGGCCCCCGATTTCGGAGGACCTCTCCGCGAGCCTCTGAATCGAGGACGAAAAGCAAGGCAAGCCCGGCGCGACTGAGCACGGTGCCAATTATTGAGATGGAAGCATGATCCAATCCCTCCTCATCGCCAATCGTGGCGAAATCGCTTGGCCATTCATCCGCACCCAAATCCTCCCCGGAACGGGGAGGTGCCCTGAAAGGGCGGAGGGGTCCCAAGTTGGGCGTAGAGCGGTGCAGGTGGAGAGTGGGGACCCCTCCGTCAGTCCTTCGGACCGCCACCTCCCCGTTCCGGGGAGGAATTGCAGTTTGGTGTGGCCCGTTCCGGGAAGGAATTGATGAGGAAGTTTGACAAAATACCGGACGTTCTACCTGAAGTGCTGCGTCAACCAATCAAGGCGGTCAAACGTGCACGGGAATTGCGCAAGGATATGAGCTTGCCCGAGGTTCTGCTTTGGGTTCAGCTCCAACGTCATCCCGGCGGACATAAGTTCCGCAAGCAGGTGCCGCAGCATCCTTACACACTGGATTTTGCCTGCTTGAAGGCAAATTTGGTGATTGAAGTGGATGGTGAAGCGCATAATCGCGGGGATCAGCCGCGCAAGGATGAGGTGCGGGACCGGATCATGGCGGAGCGTGGATTTCGAACTTTGCGGCTGCCCGCTTATGAGGTGCTCAAGAATATGGAAGGCTGTGTGATGGCGATAGTGGCGGCTTGTGATGAGGCAAACCCTCCCCTTGGCGGGGAGGATCGGGCGTGATCAAATCCCTGCTCATCGCCAATCGCGGCGAGATTGCCTGCCGGATTATCCGCACGGCGCGCCAGATGGGTATCCGCACGGTCGCGGTCTATTCGGATGCCGACGCCAAGGCGCTGCATGTGCGGCAAGCCGATGAGGCGATGCATATTGGCCCCAGCCCAGCGCGCGAATCTTATCTGGTGGGCGAGAAGATCATCGCCGCTGCGCTCGCCACCAAGGCTGAGGCGATTCATCCGGGCTATGGGTTCCTGTCGGAGAACGCCGCATTCGCGCAGGCGGTGATTGATGCGGGGTTGATCTGGGTCGGGCCTGCACCTGCCAGCATCACCGCGATGGGGCTGAAGGATGCCGCCAAGAAACTCATGGCCGCGGCGGGCGTGCCGGTGACGCCGGGCTATATGGGCGAAAATCAGGAGCCGGATTTCCTCGCCGCAGAGGCGGACAAGATCGGCTATCCCGTGCTGATCAAGGCGGTCGCGGGTGGCGGTGGTAAAGGGATGCGCAAGGTGGAGACGGCGGCGGACTTTGCCGATGCGCTCGCCTCCTGCCAGCGTGAGGCGGCAAGCTCGTTCGGCAACGCCCATGTGCTGATCGAGAAGTACATCCAGCGCCCGCGCCATATCGAGGTGCAGGTGTTTGGCGATACCCATGGCAACATCGTCCATCTGTTCGAACGCGATTGCTCGCTGCAACGCCGCCACCAGAAGGTGATCGAGGAAGCCCCCGCGCCGGGGATGGACGAAGCCACCCGCGATCAGCTCTGCGCGGCGGCGGTGAAGGCGGCGAAGGCGGTTGATTATGTTGGCGCTGGCACGATCGAGTTCATCGCCGATGCGTCCGAAGGTCTGCGCGCCGACCGCATCTGGTTCATGGAAATGAACACGCGCCTGCAGGTGGAGCATCCGGTAACCGAGGAGATTACCGGGGTCGATCTGGTCGAATGGCAGTTGCGGGTGGCGTCGGGCGAGGCGTTGCCACTGAAGCAGGAGGACCTCAGCATCAATGGCTGGGCGATGGAAGCGCGGCTTTATGCGGAAGACCCGGCGAAAGGGTTTTTGCCGAGTGTGGGATGGCTCGACGTCTTCGATGTCGGTCATCCAAGAGATGTCGGATTACGATTTGAATTGGGTGTTAAGGAGGGTGACGAGGTGTCGCCGTTTTACGACCCAATGATCGCCAAGATCATCAAACATGGTCCCGATCGCAACCACGTTATCGATGATTTGACCGGCTATCTCAGTCTGGTGGAAATCTGGCCGATCCGAACTAACGCGCCGTTTTTGTGGCGAATGCTCGATAGCGCTGATTTCCGACGGAGCGACGTGACTACAAGCTTCATCGCTGATCATTTGGATGAACTGGAAATATCTAACGAACCAGATGACACAATATGGGCGGCAGCGGCACGAGCAAAACTGGATCGAAAGGAAGGCGAGCCCGAGAAATTTTGCCCGGGTTCAGGCTGAACGCTGCACCGAGTGAACGAGTCACTTTCTATCGTGGGGGGGAGTCCCGAACACTCACGCGGGACGACATCAATCCAGATTCATTCGTTACTTCGCTGCGGGACGACGAGAGCATCATTGTATTCGAGGGCGGGGCCTATTTCGAATTTTATCTCACGTCGCGTGGGGCTGGCCATCAGCAAGCCCACGACGGCGCGATCCTCTCCCCCATGCCCGGCCGCATCATCGCGGTGATGGTCTCGTCAGGCGAGGCCGTCACGCGCGGGCAGAAACTCCTCACGCTCGAAGCGATGAAGATGGAACACACGCTCGTCGCGCCGTTTGACGGCACCGTCGCCGAACTCAACGCATCCGAAGGCGCGCAGGTGCAGGTAGAGGCGCTGCTCGCGCGGATCGCGGCGGCAGACTGATCATCCTCACCCGTTTGGGTTGCGCAAAGTCGGCGCACGGGCATCAGCGCGTCTCGATGGTCAGCCTCAGGGCGGCACAACTTGTTTCATTGCCTGCATCATAGGGCTTGCCTTGGCTGGTCATCTTGGTGACAAGGCTGTCAATAAGAACAATGCAGGACAGTATGGCATGGCAGGCACGGACTATGACTTTATCATCATCGGCGGCGGCAGTGCGGGCTCTGTGCTGGCCGCACGGCTGAGCGAGGATGCCGATGTGTCGGTGCTGCTGCTGGAAGCGGGCGGGGCCAACACGTCGGTGCTGGTGCGAATGCCCTTGGGGGCAGGCCAGCTGATCAAGGCCAAAAGCGACTATAATTGGGGTTTCTGGAGCGAACCGGAGCCGCACATGAACAATCGCCGCTTGTGGCATCCGCGCGGGCGCGGGCTGGGCGGCTCTTCGGCAATCAACGGCATGATCTATATTCGCGGCCATGCGCGCGATTATGATCAATGGCGGCAGATGGGGTTGCAAGGCTGGTCCTATGCCGATGTGCTGCCCTATTTCAAACGCGCCGAGAATTTTCAGGATGGGGGCAATGCCTATCATGGCGGCGATGGCCCCTTGTCGGTCAGCTGGGGGGAGCGGTCTGATCACCCCCTTTATGTCGCCGCGATCAAGGCGGGTGCGGAAGCGGGCTACAAGACCACGCCCGATTTCAACGGACAGGATCAGGAAGGCTTCGGCCGCTATCAGCTGACGATCCGCGATGGAGAGCGCTGGAGTGCGGCGCGTGCCTATCTGAAGCCGGTGGCGGGCAAGCGGCGCAACCTCACCATCATCACAGGCGCGCGCACGCACCGCATCCTCATCGAAGAGGGCCGCGCGACGGGGGTGGAATATAGTCTGGGCAAGGGCAAGGCAGTAAAGGTTGCGCGCGCGCGGCGCGAAGTGCTGTTATGTGCAGGCGCTTTCCAGTCTCCGCAAATCCTACAGCTTTCCGGCATTGGGGACCCGGAGATGCTGGCCGCGCAGGGCATCCAGACGGTGCATGAGCGCAAGGGCGTGGGCCGGAATTTGCAGGACCATATGGATGTCACGCTCAACTGGGCCTGCACCCAGCCCTTGTCTTTGTTCAGCGAGGTTGGCGGCTGGCGCGGCTTGCTGATGGGGATGCAATATACGTTCACGGGCAAGGGTTCGGGCCGCCAGAACGGGCTGGAGGCGGGGGCGTTCCTCAAGTCGCGTCCCGATCTGGACCGGCCAGACCTGCAACTCCACTTCGTGCTGGCGATCATGCAGGATCATGGCAAGGAGCCGCTCACGCAGGATGGCTTCACGCTGCACATCTGCCAGCTGCGCCCCGAAAGCCGGGGCACAGTGTCTCTGTCTTCAGCTGATCCCTATGACGACCCCGCCATCCTCGCCAACTTCCTGTCCACCGCGGAAGACCTTCGCTCGGTGCGCCAAGGCTTGCGCATGGCGCGCGATGTGGTGGCGCAGGCGGCATTTGCGCCCTATCGCGGCGCTGAGCTGGCACCGGGGCCGGATGTGCAGAGCGATGACGAGATTGACGCCTTCATCCGCGCCAAGGGTGAAACCATCTATCACCCGGTCGGTACCTGCAAGATGGGCAGCCCGTCCGACCCGATCGCCGTGGTGGATGATCAGCTGCGCGTGATCGGGCTGGAGGGACTGCGCGTGATCGATGCCTCGGTGATGCCCACGCTGATCGGCGGCAACACCAACGCGCCCACCATCATGATTGCCGAAAAGATTTCGGACCTGATCCGGGGCCGTGCGATGCTCCCGCCCGAAGAGGTGCCGGTCGCGGCCTGATAGCGCTTGTTCCCCTTGCCGAATCGGGTGAAGCGGTTAGTCAGGTCTGACAAGAGCAGGGGGGCAGGATGATCCGGAAACTGTTGATCGCCAATCGGGGTGAGATTGCCATCCGCATCGCGCGCGCGGCGGGCGAGCTGGGCATCGCCACCGTGGCCATCCATTCGGTCGATGATGCGCTCTCGCTCCATGCCCGTGCGGGCGATGAGGCGGTCGAGATCGCAGGCACCGGCCCTGCGGCGTATCTGGATGGGGACGCCATCATCGCAGCGGCCAGCGCCAGCGGATGCGATGCCATTCATCCCGGTTATGGATTTCTCAGCGAAAATGCGGATTTCGCAGCGCGATGTGCCACGGCAGGGCTGATCTTTGTCGGGCCTGATGCAGAGGCACTTGGCCGGTTCGGCAACAAATTGTCTGCCAAGTTGCTGGCGCGCGGTGCGGGCGTGCCCGTGCTTGAAGGCAGCGATGAAGGTGATGTGGCAGCGGGGCAGGCGCTGCTCGATGCCGGGTGCGCGGTGATGGTCAAGGGGCTCGCCGGGGGTGGCGGGCGCGGAATCCGGCTGGTGCAGCCTGGCGAGGATATCGCCGCCGCCATCGAAGCGTGCCGCGCCGAAATGATGCTGGCCTTTGGTGAGGCGGATGTTCTGATCGAGCGCCATATCGCCCGTGCGCGCCATATCGAGGTGCAGATCGTGGCGGACGGGCAGGGCGGCGTGGTGGCCTTGGGCGAACGCGAATGCTCGGTTCAGCGGCGCAACCAGAAGATCATCGAGATTGCGCCTGCGCCTGCACTGGATGCCGCCCTGCGGGACCGGATTGAAGATGCGGCGCTGCGCCTGATGCGTTCGACGCCTTATCGCGGGCTCGCCACGGTGGAATTTCTGGTGGATGCGGACGCCGATCCGGCGGGAAGCACAGCCTTCGCCTTTATCGAGGTCAATCCCCGGCTTCAGGTGGAGCATACCATTACCGAGGCGGTGCGGGGCGTTGACCTTGTGCAGGCGGCGCTGCGGATTGCGGGTGGGGCAAGTCTGGCCGATCTCGGTCTGCAAGCAGCACCGCCTGCACGGGGCACGGCGATCCAGCTGCGCGTCACGGCAGAGGTGATGGGCGCGGATGGGGGCATTCTCTCGTCGGGCGGCACATTGAGCGCGTGGGAGCCTCCCAGCGGCCCTGGCGTGCGTGTCGATGGCTTTGGCTATGCGGGCTATGCGGTCAATCCGCGTTTTGATTCGCTGCTCGCCAAGCTGATCGTCCATGCAGGCACCGCAGAGGCTGCGCGGACGCGCGCGGTGCGGGCCTTGTCCGATTTCCGGATCGAAGGCGCGGGCACCAATCTGGACCTGCTGGCCGCCATGCTCACACGGCCCGAATTGCTTGATGGCCGGGCCGATACACGCTGGTTCGAGCGAGTCCTGCCTGACCTGCTGGCAGCGCCTGCCGTGCCAATGCGCCACTTCATGACGCAGGCGCACGCCCCCACCGCCCAGACGCGCGTGGTGCCTGCCGGGCTCGTATCGCTGGAGGCCCCGCTCAACGGCGTGCTGGTTTCGCTCTCGATTGCGGTGGGAGACATGGTCCACGCCGGGCAGGAAGTCGGGCTGGTCGAAGCGCTCAAGATGCAGCACGCCATCAAGGCGTCACAATCGGGCCTTGTCCGCGATGTGCTGGTGTTGCCCGGCGTCGTGCTGGCTGATGGTGAGCCGGTGGCCTTTCTCGAACCGGCGGACGTGGCGCAGCAGAGCGAGGACGAAGCAACCGAGATCGATCTGGATGCACCGCGTGCCGATCTGGCTGAGGTGATGGCGCGCCATGCGCTCACGCTCGATGCGAATCGCCCCGATGCCGTCGCGCGCCGCCGCAAGACCGGGCATCGCACAGCGCGCGAAAATCTGGATGATCTGTTCGATGCGGACAGTTTCAACGAATATGGCGCGCTCACCATTGCCGCCCAGCAGCGCCGCCGCTCGATTGACGATCTGATGGCGCGCACACCTGCGGACGGGCTGGTGGGCGGCACGGGCACGGTCAACGCGGCGGAGTTCGGGCCGGATGCGGCCTCCATCGTCGGCATGTCCTATGATTATACCGTGCTGGCGGGCACGCAGGGCTATTTCAACCATCTGAAGACAGACAGGCTGCTCGACCTCGCGCACAAGCAGACGCTGCCCGTGGTCTTTTATGTGGAAGGCGGCGGCGGGCGGCCCGGCGATGTGGACAAGCCGGGCGTTTCCGGCCTTGATACACCCAGCTTTGCCCGGCTGGCGGGCCTCTCCGGCCATGTGCCGCGCATTGCCATCGCGGCGGGGCGCTGCTTTGCAGGCAATGCGGTGTTTTTTGGCAGTTGCGACATCACCATCGCCACCCGGGATTCGAACATCGGCATGGGCGGCCCCGCCATGATCGAAGGTGGCGGGCTGGGGGTGTTCACGCCCGAAGAGGTTGGCCCGTCAGACGTGCAATGGGCCAATGGCGTGATCGACATTCTGGTAGACACCGAGGCCGAGGCAACGGCGCACGCGAAGCATCTGCTTTCCTTCTTCCAGGGGCGCGTCAGCGCGGTCGACCATGCCGATCAGCGGCTGCTGCGCCATGTCATTCCGGAAAACCGCCTGCGCGTGTTCGATGTGCGCCGCGCAATCGCTCTGCTTGCCGATACGGACAGCTTCGTGGAACTGCGCGGCGGTTTTGCGGCGGGCATGATCACCGGGCTGATGCGGATCGATGGCCGTCCGGTCGGTCTGATGGCGAATGACAACCGCATCCTCTCCGGCGCGATCGATTCGGACGGGGCGGACAAGGCGGCGCGTTTCATGCAATTGTGCGATTCGTTCGGCTTCCCCATCGTTTCGCTGTGCGACACGCCGGGCTTCATGGTCGGGCCGGAGGCAGAAAAGAGCGCGCCCGTGCGGCATGGCTCGCGCATGTTCATCATCGCGGCCAGCCTGAAGGTGCCGGTGTTCACGGTCATCCTGCGCAAGGGCTATGGTCTTGGCGCGCAGGCGATGGCGGGCGGATCGTTCATCTCCGCCTCCTTCACCATTGCCTGGCCCACTGGCGAATTTGGCGGGATGGGGCTGGAAGGTGCCGTGCGGCTGGGCTTTTCCAAAGAGCTGGCAGCCATTGAAGACCCGGCAGCGCAGGAGGCGCGTTACCGCGAACTGGTGGACATGATGTACACGCGCGGCAAAGCTGTCTCCGTGGCGCAGGTGCTGGAGATTGATGCCGTGATCGATCCGGCGGAAACCCGCGACTGGATCAAGCGGGGCCTGGCGGCATCCAAGCCCCGCAAGAGCGGCCGGTTCGTCGATACCTGGTAGGCGGGCCGATCAGCCCTCCGGCAGCATCTCCACCGGCGCATTGCCGGTTTCGGCTGAATTGAGGTGCGGCAGGGCGATGGCATAAACGCCCAGCCCGACCATCACCACCATGGTGATCATCGTGCCTGCGCCGCGCGCTTTGGTGTTGCCGTCCATGCCGATGCCGTGCGCCACCCGGCCCAGCAGATAGAGGATGCCGACGGCATAGAGCCAAGTCGACGTGCCCGCCGCCAGTTCGACCAGACCCAGCAGAATCAGCACGATCGGCGTATATTCGATGAAGTTGGCATGGGCGCGCATCCGGCGGATCAACAGGTCGCTGCCGCCATCTCCGATCGAGATTCCTTCCTTGCCCCGCGCCTGTCCGCAGCGGATGGCGAGCCACAGGTTGATGATCGCGGCAAGGCCTGCAACCTTCAGTGTAATCGGCAGAATCATGGAATTTTCCCCTCCTGTTGTGAGGCCTGATGTGTGGCAGCACACAGCAAGTCTTGCAACTGGCACAGGAATCGGTATAGGCGCTCGCCAATTGCCAGTTTGCGCGGTCGCCCTGCTCCGCGGCCGTCAGGTCCGCTTTTCAGGAAAAAGGGTGGTCAAGCAGCTGGTACTTCAAACCGGTTTGTCATTCTAATACAGGTGCCACATGGCTGTTCCCAAAAGAAAAACATCGCCCTCCAAGCGCAATATGCGTCGCAGCCATCACGCGCTCAGCGTGGAAGCATTCCAGGAATGCTCCAACTGCGGTGAATTGAAGCGTCCGCACCACATGTGCAACGCATGCGGCTTTTACAACGGTCGCGAGGTTGTGTCCGTCGCCGGCTGAGCCGGTTGATCGGGGCAACCAATTTGGGGGAGAGCGGCAGGATGGCGGATACGCCGCTCCTGGCCATTGACGCAATGGGCGGCGACGAAGGCTTGCCCGTCATGCTGGCAGGGGCCGCCCTTGCGCTTGACCGCAATCCGAACCTGCGCTTCGTTCTGGTTGGCCGCCAATCCGCGATTGCGGACGGTCTGGCCGCGCATCCGGCGCTGCGGGCCGCATCCAGCATTGTCCACGCCGAAGATCAGGTGGAAGGCAGCGACCGCCCGGCGCAGGCTATTCGCCGCGCCAAGACCACCAGCATGGGCATCGCCGTTGATCTGGTGAAACAGGGCACCGCTCATGCCGCTGTATCTGGCGGCAATACCGGCGCGCTGATGGCCATTTCAAAGCTGGCGCTACGCACCATGAAGGGCATTGACCGCCCGGCACTGGCCGCCCCCATCCCGACCTTGGGTGACAAGGATCTGGTGATGCTGGATCTGGGTGCCAATGCCGAATGCGATGTGCGCAATCTGGTGGAATTTGCGGTGATGGGCGCAGCCTATGCGCGCTCCGTCATGGGGATTGAGCGTCCGCGTCTGGCCCTGCTCAACATCGGCACCGAAGATCAGAAGGGCATTGAAACCGTGCGCGACGCGGCGGCGATCTTGCGGGCGTCCGATCATCTGCCCATCGATTTCCGCGGTTTCACCGAAGCTGACAAATTGTCACGCGGAGAGCTGGACGTGGTGGTGAGCGACGGCTTTTCGGGCAATATTGCCCTGAAGGCGCTGGAGGGCACGGCCCGATTCGTCACCGATCTGCTCAAGCGCGCCTTCACCAGCTCGATCCGTTCCAAATTCGGCTTCCTCGTCTCGCGCCCGGCCACCGAATTGCTGCGGCATCATCTGGACCCCAATAATCACAATGGCGCGGTGTTTCTGGGGCTGAACGGCATTGTCGTCAAAAGCCATGGCTCCGCGAATGACCGGGGCGTGGCGAACGCGATTGATGTTGCTGTCCGGCTGCTCGCCGGAGACCTGACTGCGCGGATCACTGCCGATCTTGCCAATATTGAAAAAGGCCCCGCCCAATGACCGTGCGTTCCGCCCTGATCGGCACCGGCTCCGCATTGCCTGCGCGCCGCGTGTCCAACGCGGAACTGGCGGAAACGGTCGATACGTCTGACGAATGGATCGTCGCGCGGACCGGAATCCGCTTCCGCCATATTGCCGGAGAGGGTGAAACCACTGCCACGCTAGGGGCCGAAGCCGCGAAAAAGGCCATTGCTGCTGCCGGAATCGACGCGCAAGAGGTGGATCTCATCATTCTGGCCACCGCCACGCCGGATCAGACCTTTCCGGCCTCTGCCACCAAGGTGCAGGCGGCGCTGGGCATCAATGATTGCATCGCCTTTGACGTGGCGGCGGTCTGTTCGGGCTTTCTCTATGCTTTGGGCGTGGCCGATTCGATGCTGCGCACCGGCGCGGCCCGCACCGCGCTGGTGATTGGTGCGGAAACGTTCAGCCGGATTCTGGATTGGGAAGATCGCACGACCTGCGTGCTGTTCGGCGATGGCGCGGGTGCCGTGATACTGCGCGCCGAAGAGGGGGAGCGAGGCATCCTCGCCACCGCGCTTCATGCCGATGGTCGCCATAATGGCCTGCTCTATGTGGATGGCGGGCCTTCGACCACGGGTACGGTCGGCCATGTCCGCATGAAGGGGCAGGATGTGTTCAAACATGCCGTGGTTAATCTGGCCAGCGTGATGACCGAAACGCTTGAAAAGGCAGGATTCACGGCCGACGATATCGACTGGCTGGTGCCGCACCAGGCCAATGCCCGCATTCTCGATGCCACGGCCCGCAAGCTCGGCCTGTCTGCCGACAAGGTGGTGAAGACGGTTGATCAGCATGCCAACACCTCGGCGGCGTCGGTGCCGCTCGCGCTCGACACCGCGATTCGCGACGGGCGGATCAAGCCGGGCCAGCTTCTCGTGCTTGAAGCCATGGGCGGTGGGTTTACCTGGGGCGGCTGCGTGCTGAGAAGCTGAACCTCTTGGTTGACGCAGCGACCATAGCCGATAAGAGGGTTTGGTGAGTTGCGTAATCAGAGGTCGACATGAACATTATCGGGACGCTGACCCGGGCAGAATTGTCCGAGTCCATCCACCAACGTATCGGTTTGTCCAAGGCCGAGTGCCAGTCACTCGTTGAATCCATCCTGGACCGGATGTCGGATTCGCTGGCCAGTGGCGAACTGGTCAAGATCGCCGGGTTCGGCACCTTTCAGGTTCGTCAGAAGGCGGCCCGAACCGGTCGCAATCCGAAGACCGGAGTGGAAGTGCCGATTGCGCCGCGCCGGGTGCTGACCTTCCGGGCCAGCCAGAAGATGCGGGACCGGATCAACCAGGCGGGCTGAGCCGGACCGCCGCCAGCGGGGAGAAGCACGGATGGCGACGGGGCAGGGCAAGGCGGATGGTGCCTTTCTGACGATTGGCGAACTGGCCGAAGAACTCGGTCTGCCCCATCATATCCTGCGCTATTGGGAAACCCGCTTTCCGCAACTGAAGCCGCTCCAGCGCGCGGGCAACCGCCGCTATTACCGGCAGCAGGATGCAGAGCTGGCCCGCGAAATCAGCCGCTTGCTCTATCAGGAAGGCTATACGGTCAAGGGCGTGCAGAAGCTGCTCGCTGGCCGGACGGGCGCGCAGGCGGCTGTGACAGCGCCGATTCCGGCGGAAACACCTCAGGTGCGTCCGCCTGTTGCTTCGCCGCCTGACAGGGTGCGGCCTGCGTTGATCGCGGTCCGAAACCGGTTGAGCAATTTGCTGGCAGACCTTGATGCCGCCATCTGACACGGCCGCGCGCGGGCGCTTCCTGTCCGGCCCGCTCCCCATCATCATGGCGCTGGCGGGCGGACTGGCGCTTGGTCTTGCGGCCACCGGCGCGCATTGGGCAGAGCAGGGGCTGGCCATGGCAGACCCGGTTGGCGGGATGTGGCTTGATGCGCTCAAGATGACCATCGTGCCGCTGGTGGTGGCTTTGCTCGTCACCGGAATCGTCAAGGCGGCTGCGGCTGCCCGCGCGGGGCGGATTGCCGCGCGCAGCGTGGGGGTGTTTCTGATCCTGCTCTGGGCGTCTTCGCTGATGGCGGCGCTGGTGATGCCCGCGCTGTTTGCGCTCTGGCCGCTGCCACCGGACGCCGCACAGGCGCTGCGTGCATCGGGTGAGGCCGCGCAGGCAGTGCCCGCGACCCCCGGCATGGGCGATTTCCTGCGCAGTTTCGTGCCATCCAATCTGTTTGCGGCGGCGGCGGCTGATGCCGTGCTGCCGCTGACACTGTTCACTTTGCTCTTTGCCTTTGCGCTGCTTTCGCTGGAGGCAGAGAAGCGGGATCTGCTCGCGCGGCTGTTCGAGGCGCTGGGGGATGCCATGCTGGTGGTGATCGGCTGGGTGTTGCGGCTGGCGCCGATTGGCGTGTTTGCGCTGGCCTTCTCGGTTGCGGCGCGGGCGGGCCTGTCTGCACTGGGCGCGCTGGCGCATTATGTCGTGCTGGTGTCGATGACGGGGTTCGTCGTGCTGCTCTTTGCCTATGTGCTGGCGCGGTGGGGCGGACGGACGGGGCTGATGCGTTTCGTGCGCGCCGTGCTGCCTGCGCAGGCGGTGGCGGTCTCCACTCAATCGTCGCTCGCTTCGCTGCCCGCGATGCTGGGCAGCTGCACTGCGCTGGGCATTCCGGCGGTGCGGGCGGACATGATCCTGCCGCTGGCAGTCGCGCTGTTCCGCGCGACCGGGCCCGCCATGAACCTTGCCGTCGCACTCTATGTGGCGCATTGGTATGGGGTGGAGCCGGGCTGGATGCAGATGGCGGCGGCGATTGCTGTGGCAGCCACAACCACGCTGGGCGCAGTCAGCCTGCCGGGCCAGCTGAGCTTCATTTCCTCCATCGCACCCATCGCGCTGGTGCTGGGCGTGCCGATTGCCCCGCTGGGCCTGCTGATCGCGGTGGAGACCCTGCCAGACATCATGCGCACCGTGGCCAATGTCACGATGGACGTGGCGGTGACGGCAACCATTTCCCGACAGATCGGCCCGGACGACGCGGCATGATGCGGCGGCTGGTTTATGCGGCGGTGCTGCTCGCCATTCTGGGCCTGTGGCTGTTTGCAGACCGGCTGACGCCCGCCGAGATCGTCAAGGCAGAAGCGGCGCTGGTGCGTGATGGTGATACGCTGGAGATGGGGGCGCGGACCTTCCGCCTTCATGGTGTCGATGCGCCCGAATATCGCCAGACCTGCACCGATGGCGCGGGCCGCGAATGGCCGTGTGGCAAGGCGGCGCGGCTGCAACTCTCCGCCTTTGTCGCGCCCGGCGCGCTGTCCTGCGAGGTGCTGGCCAAGGATCAGTATCACCGCGAGGTCGCCCGCTGTTCCAGCGCGACGGTGCCCGATCTGTCCGAAGCATTGGTGCAGGCCGGGATGGCGGTCTCCCCCGAATCGCGCGGTACCGCCCCCTATGCCGATGCAGAAGCCGCCGCGCGGGAGGCCAAGCGCGGCCTGTGGCAAGGCAGCTTCGAACTGCCTGCCGAATGGCGCGCGCGCAAGGAACAGGGGGCGGGCTGAGTGGCGCTCAACGCAATGCGCTGGAGCCGGCCCCGTCAATGTTGATCTTCTGACCCGAGGCATAGGGATTCGCGCCAGACACCAGCCAGACGACCGCCGCCGCCACATCCTCCGGCACCGAGACCCGACCGAAGGGCGATTTCGCGTCCAGTTCATGAATGTCCTTCACGCCCGCCACGGCCCGCGCCAGCCGGTCTCCCATGTCAGAGACAGTGAGCGACGGTGCGACGATGTTCACGCGCATCCCGTGCTTCTGCTCTTCCTTGGCCAGCGTCAGCGCCAGCGCTTCTGAGGCTGCCTTGCCCATATTATAGGGCGCGCCATTGGCTGCATGGTTCATCGTCGCCACGCTGGAGACGATGATGATGTCGCTGCGCGGATTCTGGCGCAGATAGGGGATGGCGCATTTGGACATGTAGTGCGGGGCAAAGGCATGGACCCGCATCACCCGTTCAAACTCCGCCGGATCAGTATCGGCCACGCTCTGGCCCCGGCTGGCAATGCCGGCATTGTTGATCAGGATGGACAGGCCGCCGAAATCGCGCGCCACATCGTCCGCCAGCTTCTGGCAGGCATCGAAATCATCGACCGATGCGGCATAGGCGCGCGCCTTGCGGCCCATTTTCTCGATCGCGGCCACGGTTTCATCCGCGCCCTCTTTCTCGCGGCGATAATTGACGGCCACATCGGCGCCGGCCCGCGCCAGTTCAAGCGCGATCACCTTGCCAATGCCGCGCGATCCGCCGGTCACAAGCGCCACGCGCCCTTCGAGTGAAATCGGAATCATCTGTGCCTCTCCTGTTCAATGTTGCCTCGTCTGTTGCATGGCCAAGGGTGCGGGGCAAGCGACAAAACTGCGCGGCGGTGCAGGATTACGTTGCCAAGTCCGCCAAGGCGTGTCCGTCCACCCGGAACACCGTCCATTCATCCATCGGCTTGGCACCCAACGCCTTGTAAAAGCCGATCGATGGCGTGTTCCAGTCGAGCACCCACCATTCCAGGCGCGCGCAATCGCGCTCCACCGCCAGCGCTGCCAGCCGCTTGAGCAGCGCCTTGCCCAGCCCGGAGCCGCGCGCTTCGGGGCGGACGAACAGATCTTCCAGATAGAGTCCGGGTTTGCCTTCGAAAGTGGAAAAATTGTGGAAAAACAGCGCAAAGCCCTGCGCCACGCCGTCAATCTCCCCGATCAGCACTTCGGCATAAGGGCGCGGGCCGAACAGCCGCGCCCCCAGTCCGGCCTCGTCAAAGCGCACCTCATGGGCGAGCTTTTCATAGGCGGCCAGATCGCGGATGAACTGGGCGATGAGGGGAAGGTCTTCGGACGTGGCGGGGCGGATGGCAATCATGGTCTCGCTTTCTGGCGGATTTGGAGAAGGGCGGTGCCTGAATACCGGCAAAAGTCACTAAAAGTCACTGACGTTCGCGTATGAAATTTCAGGGCGGGCATGCTCATCCTGCATCGGTTTCGGCGTCGAACGCGCCATCCAGACCGTCGAGCGCCGGAGCAAAATCGCGCACTTTGCGGCTCAGCCGGTCGCGCGGGTTGGTGAGGTTGTGGTCATAGGGATCGCCATAAACCGCCGGATTGTGATGGCGCAGCAAAAAGGTGGTCAACCGGTCCGAATAGCGGCGGCGCGTGCCCACCAATTCACCCTTGTGGTAAACGGGCACCTCTTCCCCCAGCAGCGCGCGTTCGAGCGCGGCATCGCCAAGGCGACGGATGCCATGCGCAATCGCGCCATCCCACGCGCGGGCAAAACCCTCCGCCCCCGCACGGCGGCGGAGCCGATAGGCCGATTCCTTGCTCATCCCCACCGCGCGCGCGGCGATGGAGACGCAGCCGCAATCCGCCAGAGCATCGAGAAACTGGCGCTGCCGCGCGGCTGTCCAGCCATCAAGCCGCAGCTTGACGGGCACGGTGGCGGGGAGCGCGGGGGTGGCAGATGTCTGGGGCGGGGCGGGCTCGGTCATGGAAGGTCGAATAACCTATATGGTTCGATTTGTCAAGATTTGTTTGTGATTTGTTCCGTTTAATTCGATGCGCACATGATGTCGGAAACCCGGATTCGTCATTCGCGCGAAGGCGGGAATCCATGACCGCGATCTTTTCAAAATTGCACTGAAAAGCGCGCTTCCCGCCTTCGCATTCGCCCAGTCCCCACTCAGGACGAACGGGTCAATCTCATGTCATCTGACTCTAAAACCGGTCCCCCGGCTTTCGCTTGGGATAGCTCCTGTCCACCTTGGCCTTGGCGATGATCGCTGCCGCGCGGGTGCGGGCGGCGTGGCGGAGGCTGGAATCTTCGGCGAAATAATCCATGTTGTTGACCGGCGCTAAGGCAAATTCCGGTCCGGGCTTCATCGCTTGCTCGAACGCGGCGGGTGAAACGCAGCGGGGACGATCCGGGCCGTATACCGCAACGCTAAAGCATTTGAGGCCTTTGGCTTCGGCCTCTGCCTTGGCACGCGTGTTTTCGCGCAGGCGCCACGCGCTGCGGCATACCCCCTGCTCTTCGCTCAGTCCTGCCGCATCATTCCCCGCGCTGTTGGTCTTGCCATGGCGCGCGCACATCCGCTCGAAATCGGCGGGCACGGTGGCGAGGTGCGCGATGGTTTCGGTGCGGCGGCGGCTGTTGTGTTCCAGACAGGCGTCGAAGAGCAGGCCGTGCATCTTCTCTTGGGGCGTCATGGCACAGGTCGCGTCGATCTTGGCCCTGTCGCCCAGCATCGCTTCCACCGCGCGGTTCTTGCGCGTGTCGCGGGCATTGCGGCACCCGCTGCTGGCAACGTGCCATCGGTCGGGGTAGGAATAGCTTTGATTGTCTCCGTTCGGGCAAATGATGGACCAGGCAAGATCGTCATCCGCCAGTGCGCGGCCCAGCTCGTTCTCCAGCACACCAGTATAGCTGATACAGGCAGTGAGCAGCACGCCGTTGCGGTCCTCCTCGCGCCCGGCTTCGCAGGCAGAGGCCGTCTTGTCTCCGTCCTTCACCAATTCGACGGCCTCGGCCTCGTCCCGCCGTCTCTGGCGGTTCTCGCAGCCCCACTGAAGCCCCTTGCTGCGCTTGTCCTCCGGCGTGGCGGCGCAGGCTTTGTCGAGCCCGGCGACATCCTTGCGCCAGCGGTCGAGTTCGGCAAAGGCCTCCTCGTCCTCGCGCGCGGTCCTGTCCCGCTCCGCGCCGCGCGCTGCACAGGCCGCTTTGGTGGTTTCGGTGCGGGCGTAAGGCGGGGGCATGTCCCTGTCTTTGCACACGACATTCGCCCATCTGGAGGGCATCAGCCCCACCGGGAAGCGGTCCGTGTCTTTCGCGACGATGACGGCGCGCATCTCCTGCGTGGAAACCTCGGCATCCTCGATGACATCCTGGGCGAGTGCGGCGGCGGAATCCCGGTCTATGGCGTCGAGCATGTTCAGCGCTTCGTCAAACCGGCCCAGTTCGCGCAGGCCGTTGACAATGAAGAGCCGCAAGTAGCGCTTGTAGGGTGCCGGCCGGATGGATGCTTCGAGCAGCGCGGGGCCTTCCGTCACCAGCCGCTCCACCAGCTTGCGCCGCAGCGCCGGATCGACCGCGCCCCATGTTGTGCGCTGGAGCATCGTGAAGCGGTCAAAGGCCGGGCGGCCCAGCTGCGTCGCCAGCCAGTGCGCCTGTGCGTAGCGGCCATCGGCCTTCAATGCAGCATAGGCCGGGTCGGCGATCAGCGCGGGGAGCTTGGCCAGCTCCGCCTTGGTGTAGCGCGGATAGATCAGCGCATCGCCCATCGCTTGCTCTTCGGACAGGATCGGCGAGAAGTCTGGCAGCAGGATCAGCCCATCCGCCGGGCAGACCGGCAACTGGGCATCCACCTTTTCGTCGCCGGGATAGCTGCCATCGGGGAAGGTGACGAGCGGGAAGGTGTCATAGCCGACATCCTGCTTGAACGCCTTGCCCGTCAGCGGGCATGTGAAGCTCTCCAGCCGCAGGGGTTCATCCGCCGGGCTTGCCGCCCAAAGCGGACCGGACAGGCAGAGCAGGAGCAGCGCGGAAAGCGGCTGCCACGCACAGCGAAACGGACGCAACACAGCAGGAAGAAGGGGCATAGAGGCGTATCCCGGAGCAAGCCAGACTGCATCTACTGGTCTGCCATCTTTCCTCTGGCAAGGCCTTGCATCGTTGAGCCCTCCTTCAAGCCGCGCGGACTATGTCGCGTGCACGAAATTTCCGCCCGAAGGACGAGGTGGTTCGGGAGGATGGTCGGTTGCGTCAGTGTGTGCGGGTTCTGTTGCTGGTGTTGGCAGCGCTTTGGGGCGGGCCGGCCTTTGCCCAAAGCTGCAATCCGGCAACCACGCAGGGCACGGCCCCCGCCGGGTGGCAGACCTATTGCTGGCTGGATTTCTCCACCTACAATGACGCCACCGCCCGCACCGCCTCTGGCCAGAATTTCGCCTTCACGCTGACCGACGGGTCCACGCTGACGCTTACCGTCAAGACCAGCGGGACGCCCGGCATCAACGCCATCACGGCGCCGTCATGGTCTGGCGCGGCAGTGGGCAACACCGCGTTTCTGGGGATTTCGGGAAAGCCGATCTTCTACCAGAATGCAGGGGGCACCAACACGATCACCTTCTCGTCGATCGCCATCGCCCCGCCTGCGGGCACGTCTGCCGCGACTGCCTATTCGTTCGTGGCCGCCGATGCCGAATCCACCAATAATGGGGAATCGCTCAGCTTCACCACCAATGGCGGCGCATGGACGCTGCTGGATCAGGTCAACCCGATCAGCGGCAGCCTTTATCCATCCACTTCGGGGCTGGGCACGTCCAGCTTCACGGAAACCGGCGTTGCGGGCACGGTGGGCGGCTATATTGTCGGGTCCAGCAGCCCCACCACTGTCTCGACAACGCTGGTCGGCGGCGGATTGCAGGGCGTGATGTTTGCCGTGCGCTTCGCCTCGATTCGGCTCAACAAGCAGATTGGTGGCGCGCGCGTGAATGCGGCAGAGACCAGTTCAAGACATCAAGGCCACCAGTTCCGGCGCAGTTCTGGCGACAGGCACGTCGAGCGGAGCGGGGCTTGGTCCGTTCACGGCAGCGGCCGCCTCGCTGGCATCGGGCATCCGCCCACGCGGCGGAGGGGGGGGGGGGGGGTTCCATTTGGCGCTGCAATTTGGTGACGCGGTGCAATGCACCTTCACCAACACGCCCTATCCGCATCTTCAGTTGCGCAAGGCGCTGGGGGCTGGCGGGCGGCTGTTCAACACCGATCAGTTCACGATGACCATCACGACCGGGGCAACCACCGTCGCGACCACCAGCACCACCGGAACGGGCACGACGGTCACCAATGGGGCAACCGCCTTGACCCAGGTTTCGGCAGGAACGGGCTATAGCATGGGCGAAGCGGCATCCGGCACGACCGCGCTCACCAATGCCAATGGCAGCTCTGCCACCGCGCTGCCCACAGCGGTTCCCGGCCCGATCACGCCCGCTTTGGGCGATGTCATCACCAATTCTGACGATGGTGAAATCATCCTCCATCGTGTCCGACCCGATCAATGGCTCGGCCCACCTGGGGCGATGGTGAATTATGCCATCACGGTCAGCAAGCACTTTGCCGGTCGATTCAACACGGCTTCATCGACGATGCCTGCGACGGTGACGTACAATAACGGCTTCACGGTCATGGATCTCATATGGCCGCAACGCCCGCCAGCTTGCCGCCTGCACACGCCCGCCGCCGGGCTGGAAATATGAAGCATCTGCATTCGCCCATCCGGAATTATGGCGGGGGCCACAGGGGCCGGGCAGCCCAGTTTCACGGTGACGTTCCAGACGCAGATCAAATAGCGGATGGGCCTATTTGCCGTGGAGCGTGTCCATGCTCTGCGCCGTGCCCGCGTCGATCTCCGCTGCCTTGGCTTCCACCAGTTTCACGATGTGGCTGATCATGTCTGCATCCTCCACATGATGATCGGTCACACCGGACAGATAGACCATATGCTTGCCATTGCCGCCGCCGGTGATGCCAATGTCGGTCTCGCGCGCTTCGCCGGGGCCGTTGACGACGCAGCCGAGCACAGAGAGGCTCATCGGCGTCTTGATGTGCTGGAGCGCGTCTTCAAGGCGCTGCACGGTGCGGATCACGTCAAAGCCCTGCCGCGCGCAGGACGGGCAGGAGACGACGCGGACACCGCGCGTGCGCAGGCCCAGCGATTTGAGGATCTCATACCCCACCCGCACTTCCTCTTCGGGCTCTGCCGAGAGCGAGACGCGGATGGTGTCGCCAATCCCCGCCCACAGCATGTTGCCGATGCCCAGCGCGGATTTCACCGTGCCACCAATCAGCCCGCCTGCTTCGGTGATGCCCAGATGCAGCGGGCAATCCACCGCTTCGGCCAGCCCCTGATAGGCGGCCACCGCCAGAAACACGTCGCTGGCCTTCACGGCCACCTTATAGTCGTGAAAATCCCGGTCTTGCAGCAGCTTGATATGGTCGAGCGCGGATTCGACCAGAGCTTCGGGGCAGGGCTCGCCATATTTTTCGAGCAGGTCTTTCTCCAGACTGCCCGCATTCACGCCGATCCGGATCGCACAGCCATTGGCCTTGGCGGCGTTGACGACCTCGTTCACGCGCTCTGCACTGCCGATATTGCCGGGATTGATGCGCAGGCAGGCCGCGCCTGCATCTGCCGCTTCGAGCGCGCGCTTATAGTGGAAATGAATGTCCGCGATGATCGGCACGCGGGCTGCGCGCACGATCTCCTTCATGGCCGCCGTGCTCTCCACATCGGGGCAGGACACGCGGATCAGGTCTGCGCCAGCCTCTTCGCAGCGACGGATCTGGTCGATCGTCGCCTTCGCGTCGGACGTGAGGGTGTTGGTCATGGTCTGGACGGTGATGGGCGCGTTGCCCCCCACCGGCACGGAGCCGACCATGATCTGGCGCGAGGTTCGGCGCTGGATCGAGCGCCACGGACGGATGGATGACATGAGCCCCCCCTAGCAAAACCAGCGCGTGCGGGCCATAGGTCATGCACTCAAGATCATAAGGGTCCAACGCCATGAAACGCCTCATCACCAGCGCGCTGGTTGCCGCCAGCCTGTCCGCCGCCCCCGCCGCTGCCTCCACCAAGGGCTGGCAGGATGCCAGCGACGTGGGAGTCTACACGCTGATGGCGCTTTCCATCGGCCTGCCTGCGGTGAAGAAAGACGGCAAGGGTGCGATGCAGGCGGCGGGTTCCTTGATGGCGACGTCGCTGGTGACAGAAGGGCTGAAGGAAGCCTTCCCCAAGCTGCGGCCCGACGGCTCGGATCGCAAGAGCTTCCCCTCCGGCCACACCTCGCGCAGCTTTGCCGCAGCGGCCACGCTGTACAACCGGCAAGGCAAGGCCATCGGCATTCCCGCCTTTGCACTGGCCGGTTTTGTTGGCCTCGCCCGGGTGGAGGGCAAGAAACATTATTGGGGAGACGTCATTGCCGGTGCCGCACTGGGCACCGCCAGCGGCCTGCTGATCACCCACAAAAGGCCAGACAGCAGCACCGCCTTCATGCCGTGGGTGGAGCATAAGGGCGCGGGCTTTACGGTGATGAAGTCGTTCTGAAGATGACACCGTTCATGTCGCGCAACATCGAGATATTGGCTGAATCTCTCGATGTTGCCCGACATGAACAATATTTCGGGCTGAGCCTTCGCCGTTACGCGAGCGCCGCCTTCAGGTTGGCGCCACCCCGGTTGATATAGTCCCAGGCGTCGGGCACGGCTTCGAACATGCTGTAAAAGCCGTGGATCATGCCGGGGGCAATGGCGGCATCGACGGGCACGCCCGCTGCCTTCAGCTTTTCGGCATAGGCCATGCCTTCATCGCGCAGCGGATCATATTCCGCTGTGATGACCGTTGCCGGGGCAAGGCCTTCCAGATCGGGTGTGCGCAGCACGGTGGCGAGCGGGGCATGGTCGCTGGAGGCTCCGCCCAGATATTGGTTCCAGAACCAGCGCATCGTGTCTTCACCCAGGAAATATTCGCCGCCGCCATTCTCCTTGTAGGAGGCCGTGGAATAATCGCAGTCGGTGACGGGATAGATGAGCAATTGGTGGCGCAGGGCCGGGCCGCCATGATCGCGCGCCATGATGGCGACAGCGGCAGACAGGTTTCCGCCCGCGCTGTCCCCCGCCACGGCGAGGCGGCTGCCATCGACACCCAGTTGTGCGGCATGGGCCACGGCCCAGCGCAGCGCGTCAAAGCAATCCTGTGCTGCTGCCGGATAGCGATGTTCGGGCGCAAGCCGGTAATCGACCGAGAGAATGGCGGAGCCCGATGCCTGCGCCAGCGCACGGCAGGTGGCGTCATGCGTATCGAGCGTGCCGATCACCCAGCCGCCGCCATGATAATAGAGCGTCAGCGGCGGCGTCTCGGCCGCACCTTCGGGCACATAGAGGCGGCCCTTGATCGTCCGCCCCTCCAGATCCAGATCCAGATTTTCCACCCGCGCGACGACAGGCGGTGCGCCGACCATCATCGACTGATCATAAGAGGCGCGCACCTCTTCAGCAGTGGCTGTCGCAATTTCAAGCGCAGGGGCCTGCGCCATCATGGCAAGCAGTGCTTCGATCTGGGGGTTGAGGGGCATCGTCCTTCTCCTGATTCTGTGTGTCCGGGGGTGGTTGCTTTTCCTTCTATCGGAGACGGGGGCCGGAGCAAGGGCCAGCCGTCACGCGCCTGCCAGCCGCACCTTGTCTGCCGTCACCCGGCTCGCGGCCAGCCAGCCGAGCAGCGCCGCCACAAAGCCGGTGGGAATGGTGACGGACAGGCCGATCCGCAGCGATTCGGCGCTGTTGCCAAGCGCGTCGCTGATCCCGCCCGCCAGCGAGGGGCCGATGAAATAGCCAAGCAAGGTCGTTACCGCGATGAACAGCGCTGTTGCCGCAGCGCGATAGCGTTCGGGCAGCATGGCTTGCAGCGTTGCGAAAAAGCCGATGGCCCAGCCACCGCCCAGCAGGCCGGAGGGAATGGCCAGCCATTTGGCCACTGTTAGGCTGGGTGCCCATGTGGCCGCCAATATGCAGGCGGTCGCAGCAAACAGCGCAAAGCCCGACATGCGCACCGGCCCTGCCATGCCACGCCGCGCGGCGCGATCCGCCAGCGCGCCAAAGCCGATCATCCCGAACAGCCCCGCTGCGCCGAAATTGATGGCGAACGCTGCCTTGGCCGTCACCGGATCAATGCCATAGGCGCGGGTGAACAGTTCGGGGCCCCAATAGCCGAACGCCACGCCAGAGAGAGAGCCCAGCCCGAACGACAGCATCATCAGCAGAAAGGAGGGCGAGCGGCGCAATTCATGCACCATGGCCATGAAAGGAATCTGGTTGCTGCGGTCCACCACCACCGCGCGCTGCGGCTCTTTGACGGTCAGCAGCAGCAAGGCACCCAGCACCAGCCCCGGTGCGCCCATCATGAAGAAGGCGTTGCGCCAGCCATATGCTTCCGCCAGCGCGGGGCCGCCGCCCTGCCCGACGATCTGCCCGGCATAAGTGGCCACGCCCAATATGGCAAAAGCCAGCCCGCGCCGTTCGGGCCGGAACATATCGGTCAGCAGCGAATAGGCCGGGGCGACAAACGCGGCTTCCCCCACGCCCACGCCGACGCGGGCGAGGGCCAGGCTGACCGGACCCGTGGCAAAGCCCGTGGCCAAAGTTGCCACACTCCACATCACGCATCCCGCCGCAATGATCCGCACCCGTGAAGACCGGTCCGCCAGCCGGGCAATCGGCACGCCGCTCAGCACATAGAGCACGACAAAGGCCGGCCCCATCAGCAGACCCATAAAGCCGTCACCCAGCTGGAATTCAGCCTTGATCGGGCCGATCAGCCCGGTCAGCAGATAGCGGTCTGCAAAATTGAAGATATAGATGACGAGTAGCAGTGCCAGTACCAGCCACGGATTGGACGGGCGCTGGCGGGCGGCATCAGTCACGCTGAAGGGTGCCGCCATTCACATGCCAGACCTGCCCGTTGACCCATTCCCCGTCAGACGAGGCGAGGAAGGTGACCGCGGCGGCAATATCGTCCGGCTGGCCGAGCCGCGTGTGCGGGATCGCCTTCAGGCCCTTCACGACATAGTCGTCGGTCAGATGCTGCTTGACCGCTTCGGTCAGCACCAGGCCGGGGCAGATCACATTGGCGCGCACGCCCTGTTTGCCCCAGCGGCTGGCGACATGGCGGGCCAGCGCATGGATGGCATTCTTGGTCATGGGATAGGCGACCTGCCAGGCCGCACCGCCTGCAGCTGCGCCAGAAGAGGTGTAGATCATCGCCCCGCCGCCGCGCTCGATGATCTTGGGCAAAGCCGCCTGCGTGGCAAGGAAGTGGCTCTTGGTGTTGATGGCAAAGCTCTTGTCCAGCACCTCGACCGGGCAATTCAGCGCGTCGATATCGCCTTCGGTGCCGCCGGCCAGATTGGAGTGGTAGAAATCAAGGCCGCCGAATGTCTCGACCGCCGCTGCAACGATGGCGGCCTGCGAGTCTGCATCGGTGCCGTTCAGATCGACGCCCAGCGCCTTGCCGCCCTTGGACTTGATGTCGTCAGCCACTTCGCGCGCCCAGTCTCCCATCAGATCGCCGATGACGACGTGCGCGCCTTCTTCTGCCAGACGCCGGGCCGTCGCCGCCCCGATGCCGCGCCCGCCACCGGCCACGATGCCGACCTTTCCGTTCAATCCGCGCACATGCCTCTCCTTGGTTTTGCGTAAAGGAAATCAATTTCCGTTACGCATAAGGCGCAATGACGACCATGACAACAGTCAAATCAGTCACCCTTCATCCGCCACGCGCTTGCTGTCTGCCCGGTCCGTGCCTTGAAGAAGCGGGCGAAATAGGCCGGGTCGGCAAAGCCCAGTCGTTCGGAGATCTGGCGCGATGACGCCCCGGTATGGCGCAGGTAGCGCCGCGCCTCCAGCAGCAGCCGGTCATGGATCAATGCGGCAGGAGCCAGCCCGGTTTCCTTGCGGCAGGCGCGCGTCAATGTGGCGGCTGTGGTCGCCAGCGCATCGGCATAGGTGCTTACCGGCCAGTGCCGCGCAAAATTGCGCTCCACCTGCGCCAGAAAAGCGCGCACCAGCTGACCACTGCCGCCGTGCCGCTCCGCAGGGCCGCGCCCGCCGGCGCCTGCCCCTTCGGCAATGGACAGGCAGACGGCGAGCATGGCGACTGCAATGTCCGGCACCAGCGCCGGGGCCTGCGCCAGCCGCTCCGCCATGTCGCCAAACAGCCAGTCGAGCCGCACCGCATCGCGGGGCAGGGCCGCCAGATCAAGGATCGCGCCCGTCGGCGTCGTCAGGTGCAGCCGGTCGACATAAGGGGCCAGGCGCGGATCGCTGAGCAGGTCCATCGCCAGCGAGACGACCCAGCCGCGCGTGTCTGCGGCAAAGCGGAAGGCGTGGACGCTGCCTGCGGGCACAAGCGCGAGCGCGGGCGCGCGGGCTTCCAGCTCGTCGCCATCAATCGTCACGCGCGCGCTGCCTTCCACGATCAGCAGCAGCTGCAATATCCCCTTGTGGATGTGCGGCGCGATCACCCAATCATAGAGCCGCGCGCGCGAGGGGATGTCTTCGATGTGCAGAAACTCCGCCGGAACCGCAGACGGGCTTTCGCCATAAAGCGCATAGCGGGCAAAGTCGGTGCCAGGCATGAGCGGATGATGACGCGATTGTTCGAAAAGTGCAATCATCTACACCGGTTCGGTATGGTCTGCGCGCGCTTTTGATGCAAAAGCGCCAATCACTCTGCTCACCCTGGGAGGATGCCATGTTCCGGTTCGACCCCTATTCTCCGGCGAATGACGCCGATCCGTTTCCAGCCTACAAGACGCTGCGTGATGAGTTTCCCTGCTTCTACAGTGAAGAAGCGGGCATGTGGGTGTTGTCCCGCTATGACGATGTGCTGCGCGCGCTGAGCGACTGGCGCACCTATTCCTCGGCCAAGGGCAACCTCATCGACGAATTTCCCGGTCGGGCCGGCTCCACGCTGGGGAGCAGCGATCCGCCCCGGCATGACCGTCTGCGCGCGCTGATCCAGAAGGCTGTCACCAAACGCGCGCTCGATCATATCGTCGAGCCCGCGCGGGCCGTGTGCAAGGCGCATCTGGCTGCGCTGGAGGGCAAGGACAGCTTCGATTTCGTCAATGATTATGGCTCCAAGGTCACGGTCGATCTGCTGTCCTACCTGTTCGCGCTGCCCAAGGAAGGGTCTGATGAGGTGCGCGACAATGCGGTGCTGATGGTCCAGACCGATCCCGTCACCCGCCAGAAATCGCCCGAGCATCTCGCGGCCTTCCAGTGGATGGCCAATTATGCCGAAAATCTGGTGCAGGACCGCAAGAAAAATCCGGGCGAGGATCTGCTCTCCAACTTCATCACCTCCGAAATCGATGGCGAAAAGCTGCTCGACAAGGAAGTGCAGCTGACGGTGACGACGCTGATCATGGCGGGCATCGAATCCATGTCGGGCTTTTTCGGCATGTTCGCGCTCAATCTGGCCGACATGCCCGATGTGCGCCGCGCACTGGTGGCCGATCCGACGCTGATCCCCGATGCTATGGAGGAATCGCTGCGGTTCAACACCTCGGCACAGCGCTTCAAGCGCTGCCTCAATGTCGATGTCGAACTGCACGGCCAGACCATGAAGGCGGGCGATTTCGTGATGCTGGCTTATGGCTCGGCCAACCGCGACGACCGCAAGTTCGAAAATGCGGACAGCTATGATCTGGCGCGGCGGCCCAAGGGGCATCTGGGCTTTGGCGGGGGTGTCCACTCCTGCCTGGGTGCGATGATCGCGCGGCTGGCCACGCAGATCGCGTTTGAAGAGCTTCTGGCCGCCGTGCCGGACTTCACCCGCATGGATGAGCAGCTGAAATGGGTGCCTTCGTCCAACTTTCGCAGCCCGATGGCGCTGCGGCTGGCGCGGGGATGATCTGACCGGGCGGCTGCGCGATCAGTAGATCGTGTAGCCGCCGTCGATCACGATCGCATCGCCGGTGTGATAGCGCGAGGCGGGGCTGGCAAGATAGGCGGCGATCGCGGCAAAATCAGATCCGTCCATCCAGCCGCGCATCGGCACGCGCCCGATGACGGCGCTGTTGAACTTGTCCCATTCCTGCAATTTCTCGGTCAGGCCAGACCGCGTCCAGCCGGGCAGGATGGCGTTGACGCTGATCTTGTGCGGGGCAAATTCCACCGCCAGCGCGCGGACCATGGCAACAACTCCGCCCTTGGTCATGCCATAATGCGCGTTGCGCGCCGCGCCATGAATGGCCGATGTGGAGGAGATGGCGACGAGCGACCCGCCTTCGTCTCCGCGCTTGCCGCGTTCGATCATGTGCCGCGCTGCCTCGCGCAGCGTATACAGCACACCATGGATGTTGATGTCCTCGATCCGGCGGAAATCCTCGATGCTGGTTTCAAAGATGCTGGCGCGCGGGATCGAGATGCCGGCATTGGCCACCGCATTGTCCAGCCGCCCGAATTCGGACAGGATGGCCTGCACACCCGCCTTCACCGCCTCTTCATCCGATACATCGACCACGGCAGAGCGGACCTGACCGCCATGCGCGCGGAGCTGTTCTGCCGCCGTCTCGTTGCGGTCTGGCTTGGTGCCCCAGATGATCACGGTCGCACCCTGCTGGGCGAGGCCCTCCGCCATGCCAAGGCCGATGCCGTTATTGCCGCCGGTGACGAGCGCGACCTTGCCGGTCAGATCGAATAATGAGGCCATGATTTTCTCTCTCCTGTCTCAGCGCCTTGCCCACCCCGCTGCGACTAAGCCTCCTTGCAGGAGGCCAAGTCTCGCTCCCCTCCCGCTTGCGGGAGGGGTTGGGGGTGGGCCGTATTCCCTTATTCCGCAATCACCACCTTACCGGCAATCAGCGCCTCGATCTTCGCCGCATCATAACCCAGTTCCTCAAGAATCGGCCGGGTATATTGGCCGAGACGCGGGGCAGGGCCCTTCTTTTGCGCGGGCGTGTCAGACAGGCGGAAATAATGGCCGATTTCACGGATCGGGCCGTGCATTGTTTCGGGCTGTTCAAACACCCGGCCGCTGTCGAGCGCCCATTGTTCGTGGAACAATGTGGGGACGACGGGCAGTTTGGCGGGGATTTCGCACGCGACCCTGGCTCCGCGCAACAGCGCATAGGCGTCCTGCGCCGTCATGGCGGAGAGCGCCGCGCCGACCGCTTCGGCCAGCGCCTTGGTGTTGGCCTTGCGCCCGGCTTCGGTCGCACACGCCGCCACCAGCGCAACATCCAGCGATAGAGCCTCCGCCGTGCGCGCGAACGCCCGGTCGCCCACTGCCGCAATCACGATCCAGTCATCGGATGTCTGGTAGAGCCGGTAAAGCGGCCCCCAACCGGTCTGCTCATGATCGAGCAGCAGCGCGGTCAGCGACTTTTTGCCTTCGCCTAGAAACTGGTGCGAGGAGACGAACATGCTGGAGTGCAATTGCGGGCATTCGATATATTGCCCCTCACCCGTGCGGTCGCGATGGGCAAGGCCGGAGAGCGCGGCGGTCGCGCCCAGCAGGCCGTTATAATAATCCTCATTGCCCTCGATGGTGCGGACCGGGCGGTTGCCCTCTCCGCCGCCTTCGAACAACAGGCCGGTAAAGCCCGATTGCAGCGGTGCAAAGCTCTTGTCGAACGCGCGCGGGCCAGCCGAACCGAAGCCGGGCAGATAGCAATAGACGAGGCTGGGGTTGATTGCGCTCAGCTGATCGTAGCCGATGCCGACCTTTTCCGCTTTGCCGGGGCGCTGGTTGTGCATCACCACGTCTGCCGTGCGGATCAGATCATGGACGAGCGCTTGGCCCTCCGCCGTTTTGAGATCGACAACAATGTTGCGCTTGCCGCGTTGGGCGGCTTCGAACGGGTTGGGCAGCGGGCGCATCTGTTCGCCGCGCGGGGGCTCGACCAGAATCACGTCTGCGCCGAGATCGGAGAGCATCTTCGCGCCATAGCCGGTGGCGAAGAAGGAGCTGAGATCGACCACGCGGATGCCCTCCAGCGCGTAGCGGATCGGCTTGCCGGTGGCCGCAGGGGCGGCAGGCGCGGCCTGCGCGGCGCGCGCGCGGATCGCGTCATTGTCCTGCCCGCGCAAGGGGGCGGCGCGGGGCGTGCCGACAGGAGCCTTGCGGAAGCGGACGGGGGGCGCGGCCTGTTTCAGCGTGCCGAGTTCGGGATGCTGCACCTCGATCGCCATCTTCGCGAATTCGATTTGCCCATCGGCGAGCACTTCGCCCTGTCGCAGCACAGGGATGCACGCCACGTCGAGCGCCTTGAACTCCGCCAGCCATTCGGCGCGCGGGCGCTGCTGAAAGGCTTCGGGAATATAGTCGCGGGCAATGGCATATTCTTCGTCGTTGAGCGGAACCGACATGTCGGCCTTGCCGCCGGTATCCTGGCAGATGTCGCCAAAGCCGAACACCTCCATCACGCTCTTGAATCCGCCCTGACCGCCGGTATGGACCTGAATATATTCGCCATCTTCGCACAGGAATGCGCCGGTGATCAGCCGCTTGTAACCATAGCCGACGCGCTTGCCATTCTGCACCTCCACATAGGAAATGCCTTCGGGATGATACCAATGGTTCATCGGGCTCTGTGCAAGCACACCATCGAGCATCGAGGTGTCGACGCGCTGGCCCCGCCCGGTCTGGTAGCGCGCGCGTACGGCGGCGAGCAGGCTGATCGCGGTGATGAAGCCGGTGCCATAAGCGGTGTTGGGGTGGCCAAGGAAGATCGGCCCCTCGCGCTCGACGCTCGCCTGTTCGGCCATCATGCCCAGCTTGGCGGTCACAATCGCGTCATAACCCGGCTCGTCGCGCCACGGCGTGTCATGGCCGAAGCCGGTGATGGAGCCATAGATGAGGCGCGGGAAACGCGCTTTCAGATCGTCATAGCCCAGCCCCAGAGTCTCCGCCTTGCCGGGGCCGAACGATTCGAGGAAAATGTCCGCCTGCGCCATCAGGCTGATCAGAACGTCGCGGTCTGCGGCGTTGCCCAGATCCAGCTCGATGCTCTTCTTGCCGCGCTGCCATGCGAGGCGGAGCAGGTCGATCTGTGGCGCGTCGCTTTCCGGGCGCTCGATCTTGATGACGTCCGCACCATTATCCGCCAGCAGCATCGTGGCAATGCTGCCGGGTGAGCCCCATGTCGCGTCGAGCACGGTCAGTCCGGCCAATGGTCCCATCGTCAGTCTCCATGTGGGGCAGTGCTGCTGCCCGTCAGAATGTCCAGAATTTCAGCAGCGAGCCGGGCGCGGTCCGGCTCATCCCGCATCAAGATATCGCGCTGGCTGATCGTCAGTCCCGGCGCGGTGCAGTTGTCGCCCGTGTCGATCACCAGATGGTCGATCAGCCCGGCATAATGCGCGGCAATCGCCTCATTGGTGCAGGCCAGACCGAGTTTGGCCATGATCTTCGCGGTCGGGCCTTTCACGGCCTGCCCGCCGATGAGCGGCGAGACGGCGAGCACCGGCACGCCCGCGCCACGCACAAGATCGCGCATCCCCGGTACGGCCAGAATCGGGTCCATGCTCAGCCACGGGTTGGAGGGGCAGAAGACAATGCCCGCGAGATCGGGTCGTTGCAACGCAGCCAGTGCAGCGGGCGCAGGCCGCGCGACCGCTGCGCCGTCGAACCGGATCGCGGTCACCACGGGCGCGCACCGCCGGGCGACGAAATAGTCCTGAAAGGCGAGCAACCCGTCCGCTGTGTCCACCATCGTGCGCACCGGCTGGTCGCTCATCGGCACCAGCGCGGGGCCGATGCCCAGCGCCTTGGCCAGCTGCGCCATCACCGCACTCAGCGCTGTGCCCGCGCGCAGGGCTTCGGTGCGGATCAGGTGGAGCGCAATATCCTTGTCCCCCAGCAGGAACCAGTCCGGCCCGCCGAGCGCTTTGAGCGCATCCATCACGCCCAGAGTTTCGCCGCTGCGGCCCCAGCCCTGTTCGCGGTTCGCCACGCCCGCCAGCGTGTAGAGCACCGTATCCAGATCGGGCGAGATGGAGAGGCCGCAATGCTCGAAATCATCGCCAGTATTGACGATCACCGTCAGATCATCGGGCGCAAGGCATTGCGCCAGCCCGTGCGCCAGCCGCGCGCCGCCAACACCACCGCAGAGTGCAACGATATGGCGGCCGGCTGCGCGCATTTACGCCTCTTTGCGCTTTCCGGTGATGCGGAAGCCGCCCTGGATCATCTTGTAGCGCCGGTTGATCTGGATGAGGATCGAGGTCATCGCTTCTGCCGCTGCCGAATTGGCGAGTGGCCCCGCATTCCAGCAGGTCAGCCCAATTTCGCCAAGGAAGGCGCAGACTGTATCGACGGCGTCGCTATCATCGCCGCACACCAGCACATCGGCGTCGATCACATCTGCCGTGGCGAGCTTTTCCGCGCCGATATTCTGGAGTGCGGAGACGACGCGGACGCCGTCTCCCAGAATTGCGGCACCATCAACGACAGCAGAGCCGCTTTCAGGCAATTGTACCCGGCCCACGCGCGGCGGACGCAGCGGCACGGTCGCGTCGATCACGATCTTGCCTTGCGCGTTCGCCTTGATCGCAGCGAGCGTATCGGCCTGCGCGGCAAACGGCACGGCAACGAAGCAGAGCTCGTCCGCCTGCGCTGTGGCATCGGCAAGACCCGCGCCTTTGGCCACGTCCTTGCCCAGCGCGGCATTAATCTCTGCCGCGGCCGCTTCGGCCTTGGCGGGATCGCGCGAGCCGATAATGATGGCTGTGCCTTGTGCAGCCAGCCTTTTCGCCAGCGCGCCGCCCAGGGCACCGGTTCCTCCGAGAATTGCAATCATGGTTTTGCCTCCAGCATGGCCGTCAAACAATCGATGAAATGGCTGACCGTATCGCCGGTCTGCCACATGGGGTGGGGTTTCTGCGTATCGTTGAGCGCTGCTTCGCGCATCGACAGCACGGCAGACACAGTTGCCCCCATGAAGATCAAGCGCTGGTTCTGCAAGGCCGTGTCCATGTCCGGCATCAGGTGGCGCAAATGGGCAAGGCCGCGCTGATAGCCCGAATTCCAGCGCCCTTCGAGCGCATCGAGAAACATCTCGCGGTGCGACATGCCCAGCATGGTGATGAAACGGATATAGCTGTCTTCGGTCTCGCCATCCGGCGCGAGCCCGGTCGCGGCCCGCACCAGAATGTCGGCCACTTCGCGCACGCTGGAGGGGCCGCCTTTGGCCTCTGCCGCATCGAGCCAGGCATTGCGGCGTTCGTCGATCACGATCGCGCCATCGCGAATCAGCGCGCGCACCAGTTCTTCCTTCGATCCGAAATGATAGCCGACGGCCCCGTGGTTCCTCTGGCCCGCCGCTGCCGCAATCTCGCGCACGGTCACGCCATCCACGCCTTTTTCCGCGAACAGGCGACGCGCGGCGCTCTTGATCTGCGCACTTGCCTCGTTGGGCAGTTTCGTTTCAAGCCTCGCCATGGCATGATTTTCCCATTGCCAAGCGTTCGCGTCAAGCGCATTATCCAAATGATTTAAATTCGGGAAAGGCCGGGAGTGGAGACGAGCATCAATCTGGAGGCGCTTGCGCGCTGGATGGACAGCGCCGGGCTGGGCACCGGCCCGCTTGAAGACGCCACCCAGTTGGCCGGTGGCACGCAGAATATCCTGATGCGCTTTGCCCGCGCGGGCCGCACCTATGTGCTGCGCCGCCCGCCGCCGCATCTGCGCGACAATTCGAACGAGACGATGCGGCGCGAGGCGCGTGTTCTCTCTGCTCTGGCGGGCAGCGCCGTGCCGCACCCCGGCTTCATTGCCGTGTGCACCGATGAAAGCGTGCTCGGCGCAGTTTTCTATCTGATGGAGCCGATTGACGGCTTCAACCCCGCCAATGGCATGCCAGAGCTGCACGCCACCACACCTGCGGTGCAGCATCGCATGGGCCTTGCCATGGTGGAAGCGGCGGCCGCTTTGGGTGCGGTTGATTACAAGGCGGTCGGGCTCGACGGCTTTGGCAAGCCCGACAATTTTCTCGCCCGGCAGGTTGCGCGCTGGAAGGCGCAGCTGGACAGCTATTCCGCCTTTGCAGGTTGGCCGGGTGCTGCGGGCATCCCCGGTGTGGAAAAGGTCGCGACATGGCTGGAGGCGAACCGCCCCGGCCAGTTCACGCCGGGCATCATCCATGGCGATTTCCATCTGGCGAACGTGATGTTCCGGCAGGACAGCGGCGAACTGGCCGCGATTGTCGATTGGGAACTCTCCACCATCGGTGATCCGCTGCTCGATCTCGGCTGGCTGCTTGCCACATGGCGCGTGCCGGGGATTCAGCCGGTCTCGCTCGATATCCAGCCGTGGATCGGCTTCCCCACCACCGACGAGCTGGTGGCCCATTATGCGACGCGGACCGAACGCGATCTGTCTCACGCCTTCTGGTATGGCGTGCTCGCCTGCTACAAGCTTGGCTGCATCCTTGAAGGCACCTATGCGCGCGCTTGTGCGGGCAAGGCTCCCAAGGAAACCGGAGACCGTCTGCACGCGCACACCATCAGCCTGTTTGAACGCGCATTGATGTGGATCGGATGACCGGAAGCGGCGTTCTGACGGGCGACCGCGCCACCCATCGCGGCTGGTGGATGGTGTTCGTCCTGTTCCTGCTTTACGTTTTTTCGTGGGTGGATCGGCTGATCCTCTCGATGATGGTGGATCCCATCAAGGCCAGCCTCTCGCTCAACGATTATGAAATCGGGCTGGTGATGACGACAAGCTTTGCCGTCGCCACATCCCTGTTCGGCATCCCGACCGGCTGGCTGGTGGACCGCTTCCCGCGCCGCCTGATCCTGTTCACCGGCGTGATGATGTGGTCGATCGCGACATGGCTCTCCGGTCATGCCGGGAGCTATGCCGAACTGCTCACCTTCCGTGTGCTGGTGGGCATTGGCGAGACGGTGATCGTGCCGTCCGCCTATTCGCTGATTGCCGATGCCATGCCGCGTGACACGCTCACCCGCGCCAATGCGACCTTCCAGATGGGCGGAAAGACAGGCTCTGCCGTGTCGTTCGCGCTGGGCGGGCCGCTGATCGCCTTTGCCGCGACTGCTGCCGCTGCGGGCCTGCCGCTGATGGGCGGGCTGGAGCCATGGCAGCGGGTGATGGTGATGGTGGGCCTGCCCGGCCTTGTCCTCGCCTTCCTCGCCTTCAGCTTTCCCGAACCCGAACGCCGCAGTTTTGTTGCCACCGACCCAGCGCGGAAAAAGGGCGAGCTGCTCCGCTTCCTGCGCACGCACTGGCGGCTGGTGGCGGTGATGATGCTGAGCTTCTCCTGCCTCGCCAGCGTCGGCTATACACTCACCAGCTGGGTGCCGACCTTCATGTCGCGCCATTTTGGCTGGGAGCCGGTGCAATATGGTCCGGTGGTCGCCATCCTCAACCTGATCTCGGCAGCCTCGCTGGTGGTGAATGGCGCCATCGTGGACCGGCTGTTCGCGCGCGGCATGAAGGATGCGCATATGCGCTTCTACAGCTGGCTGATGCTCATCGTCTCGCCTGCGGCCGTCGGCATGTTCCTGATCGACAGCCCGTGGCCCTTCCTCGCCATGTATTGCGTGGTGCAGTTCGTGACGGTGCCGTTCATCGTCTATGTCGCGGGGATTGTGGCGCTGGTGGCACCCAATTCGATCCGCGCGACGCTGATTTCGATTTTCCAGTTCGTCTTCACACTGGTGGGATTGGGCGTCGGCCCGGCCATTGTCGGGGCGCTCTCCACCTTTCTTTACGACGATCCGAAGCGGATCGGCGATGCGATGTTCTGGGTGGTGCTGGTCAGCTTCGGCATCGGCTTTGTCACGATGCGGCTGGGCCTTGCGCCGCTGCGTCGTGCATTGACGGTGGCGGGTGAAAGTGCATAGTCATGCAGAATTATAGATCAAAGGAGAGAGACATGCGCGGCAAGGCTTGGACATTGGCAGGAGCGATCACGCTCGCAGCCCTGATCAGCAGCGGAACCGGCCTCAATGCCGCCAGCAAGAAGGGCGCGATCCCGGATACCAATTGGTCCCATGCCGGGGGAGACAGCAGCGAAGCGCATTATAGCGCGCTGACGCAGATCAACAGCGTCAACGTCAACCGGCTCGGCCTGGCCTGGTCGCTCGACATCGACACATATGACAGCTTTTCCGCGCCATTGATGGTGGGCGGCACGCTCTATTTCGGGGTGGGCAGCAGCGTGATCCACGCGGTCGATGCGCGCACTGGCAAGCTCAAATGGAAATATGATCCCGAAATCCACAAGACGGCCGGGCACAAGATGCGCGCAGGATGGGGCATTCGCGGCATCGCCTATGCAGACGGGAAGGTGTTTGCAGGCGGGCGCGATGGCCGCCTGTTTGCGGTTGATGCCAAGAAGGGCAAGCTGCTCTGGCAGGCGCAGACGCTCGACCCCAAAGACCAGATGTACATCACTGGCGCACCGTGGATTGCGGGCGACAAGGTGGTGATCGGCTTTGGCGGATCGGATTACGGCCCCTCGCGCGGCTATGTGACCGCCTATGACATCAAGTCGGGCAAGCAGGCGTGGCGCTGGCATGTCGTTCCCGGCAATCCGGCGGACGGCTTTGAAAACAAGGCGATGGAAAAGGCCGCCAAGACCTGGACCGGCGAATGGTGGAAGCTGGGCGGCGGCGGCGCGGTGTATAACGCCATGGCCTATGACGAAAAGTTTGACACGCTGCTGATCGGCACTGGCAACGGCTTTCCGTGGAACCAGAAGATCCGCTCGCCCGGCGGCGGCGACAATCTCTATCTCTCCTCCATCGTCGCGCTCGACCGCAAAACCGGCGACTATAAATGGCATTATCAGGTCAATCCGGGGAACACCTGGGACTTCAACAATGCCATGGACATCGAGCTGACCAACCTGACGGTCAATGGCAAGCTGCGCCCGGTGCTGCTCCACGCGCCCAAGAACGGCTTTTTCTATGTGATCGACCGGGAAAACGGCAAGCTGCTCTCTGCCGAAAAATTCACCGATGTGAACTGGGCGGAGAAGATTGATCTGGAAACGGGCCGCCCGGTTGAACATCCCGATGCGCGCTATCCCGATGGCAAACCCTTCCTGATGACGCCCGCGCCCACTGGCGCGCATGGCGTGCAATCCATGGCCTATAACGCGGCAAATGGCCTGGCTTACATTCCGGTCATCCATCAGGAACGCGTGATGACCGATCCGGCCAATGTGAAGGACTGGAAGCCGATCCCCGAAATGTTCGTGAATAACGGGCTGGGCGCACCGCCGCCGGGCATCACCACCAAGCCGACCACCTCCAGCCTGCTTGCATGGGATCCGGCGCGCCAGCAAAAGGTGTGGCAGGTGCCACAGAACGGCATGATCAACGGCGGTGCCATCACCACGGCGGGCAATCTGGTGTTTCAGGGGCTCAACACCGGCCAGTTCGTCGCTTTTGCGGCAGACACAGGCGCGAAGCTCTGGTCTTTCGATGCGCAGAACGGGATCATGGCCAATGCCATCACCTACAGCCTGAAGGGCAAGCAATATGTGAGCGTGCTGACCGGCTTCCGCTCCAGCTTTGCCAATAATCCCAACTGGGATTATCGCCAGCAGCAGCGCCGCGTGCTGACCTTCGTGCTGGATGGCACCAAGAAGCTGCCCGATTTCACTTATGAGAAAATCGCCAATGCCGATGATCCGGCCTTCGTGATCGATCCCGCCAAATCGGCCATTGGTGCGCGGATCTATGGTGGCACCTGCGTGATCTGCCATGGCGCGGGGATGACGGCAGGCGGAGCGGCTCCCGATCTGCGCCAGTCCGGTATGCCGCTGGATGGGGCTGCCTTTGCCTCGGTGGTGCGCGAAGGTTCGCTGATGCATCGCGGTATGCCCAGCTTCACCCAGTTCAGCGATGAGGAGCTGGATGGCCTGCGCCATTATATCCGCCAGCGCGCCCGCGATACGGCCTCCAAATGAGGAAGATTGCGCTCGCTGGCCTGATCCTCGCGCTCGCTTCCTGTTCGTCAGAACCGGTGCGCCGCCATGCCGATAATCATGGCGGGCGTGACTGGCCGGGCTATGGCGGGGACTGGACGGACAATCACTACAGCCCGCTGGAAGAGATCAACGCCAGCACCGTCGGCCAGCTGGGTCTGGCATGGTCGTTCGACGTGGAGGCCACGCCCAACGCCTTCAGCGCACCGCTTGCGGTGGATGGCGTGCTCTATTTCGGCGCGGGCTATTCCGTCCTCCACGCCATGGATGCAGCCACGGGCAAGCTGCTGTGGAAATATGATCCCAAGCCTTGGGAAAAGGGCGGAGAGAAGATGCGCTCTGCCTGGGGCATTCGCGGCATCGCTTATGATGACGGGAAAATCTACACCGGCACCATTGATGGCCGCCTGATCGCGGTTGATGCCAAAACCGGCACGCTGCTCTGGGAAACCATGACGGTCGACGCCAAGGATGGCCGCTATATCTCCGGCCCGCCCTGGGTGGCCAATGGCACGGTGATCATCGGCCATGGCGGCGCGGATTTTGCGCCGGTGCGCGGCTATGTGACGGCCTATGACGGAAAAAGCGGCAAGCAGCTCTGGCGCTTCTTCACCGTGCCGGGCAATCCGGCGGACGGCTTTGAGAACAAGGCCATGGAGATGGCGGCCAAGACATGGACCGGGGAATGGTGGAAACATGGCGGCGGCGGCACGGTGTGGCACGCCATGGCTTACGATCCCCAATATAACCGCTTTTACATCGGCACCGGCAATGGTGCGCCGTGGAACCAGAAAATCCGCAGCCCCGGCGGGGGGGACAATCTGTTCGTCTGCTCGATCATCGCGCTTGATGCGGATACGGGCGAGTATGTCTGGCACTACCAGATCAACCCCGGCGAGACATGGGATTATAACGCCGCGATGGACATTGCGCTGGCGGACCTGCCGGTCAATGGCAAGACCCGCCCCGTGCTGATGACCGCGCCCAAGAACGGCTTTTACTATGTGATCGATCGCGAGAATGGGAAGCTCCTCTCCGCCGAGAAATTTGTGGATGGCGTGACCTGGGCAACGAAGATCGACCTGAAAACGGGGCGTCCGGTGGAAACGGCGGATGCGCGCTATCCCGGTGGCAAGCCGGTGCTCGTCTCTCCCAATCCCACCGGCGCGCACGCAGCAGAGGCAATGGCGTTCAGCCCGAAGAGCGGCCTCGCTTTCATTCCCGCCATCGAGCAATCGAAAATCTACGTCGATGCGCCGGATCTGAAGGGCTGGACCTTCCCCAAGGGCCAGATGATTGCCAACGGCACTGGCGCGCCGCCGCCTGACATGAAGGTTCCGCCGTTCAGGAATTATCTGCTTGGCTGGAATCCGGTGACGCAGAAACCGGCCTGGAAAGTGCCGCTGATCGGCGCGAAGGCGGGCGGCGTGATGGCCACCGGCGGCAATCTGGTGTTTCAGGGCAATATCACCGGAGAATTGGCGGCCTATGCGGCCGACACCGGCAAGAAGCTCTGGGCGTTCAACGCGCAGAACGGCATTTTGGCGCAGCCGATTTCCTATCAGGCGGGCGGCAAGCAATATGTGACCGTGATGACCGGCTGGCGTCAGTCGGGCATGTCGGGCACGGGCTTTGAATGGGCCTATCGCCAGCAGAAGCGGCGGGTGCTGACCTTCGTTCTGGGCGGCAAGGGCACGCTTCCCCCTGCGGATCGCACCATGCCCGCCATTCAGGATGATCCGAAGTTCGCGATTGATGAAGCCAGGGCGGCAGCGGGCGAGAAAACCTATGGCGCGCGCTGCGGCGTCTGCCATGGCGGAGCGCTCAAATCCGGCGGGGCCGCGCCCGATTTGCGCGCGTCACCCATTGCGCTGGACTATGAATCGATCCGCGCGGTGCTTCAGGATGGAGCGCTGGTTTCGCGCGGGATGCCCAGATATGGAGAGTTCAGCCGCGATCAAGTGGCCGAAATCCAGCATTATGTCCGTCGCGAGGCGCGCAAGGCAAAAGCGGAAGGGCGCTGATCTCCCCCGCTATCAGGCGCGGGCTTCTTCCACGCCTGCGGAATTGATCCGCAGCGCCTTCAGCACGGCATCCACGATGTGCGGCGCGTTGAGGCCGGCATCGTCATATTGCTTGTGCGGATTGTCCTGATCCTGAAACAGGTCGGGCAGGCGCAATGTGCGCAGCTTGAGCCCCGCATCGATCAGCCCCTCGTCGCTCGCCATGGTGAGGACGTGCGCGCCAAAGCCGCCAATGGAGTTTTCCTCCACCGTTACGCACACTTCATGCGTGGTGAGGAGCGTCCGGATCAGTTCGGAATCGAGCGGCTTGGCAAAGCGCAGATCGGCCACCGTGGTGGAAAGGCCGCGCGCTTCCAGCGCGTCTGCTGCTTTCATCGCCTCTTCCAGCCGCGTACCGAGCGAGAGGATAGCGATCTTCTTGCCCTGCCGGACAATGCGGCCTTTGCCGATCTCTAGCTGCTCCGGAACATCGGGTAGGGCGATGCCGGTGCCATTGCCGCGCGGATAACGCAGCGCAATCGGCCCGCTGTCATGGCAGGCAGCGGTGTAGGTCATATGGACCAGTTCCGCTTCATCCGCTGCCGCCATCACCACCATGTTGGGCAATGTCGCGAGATAGGTGATGTCGAAGCTGCCTGCATGGGTGGAACCATCCGCCCCCACCAGTCCGGCGCGATCAATCGCAAAGCGCACGGGCAGATTCTGGATCGCCACATCATGCACCACCTGATCATAAGCGCGCTGGAGGAAGGTGGAGTAAATCGCACAGAAGGGTCGCAACCCCTCGGCGGCCAGGCCTGCCGCGAATGTCACGGCGTGCTGTTCGGCGATGCCCACGTCAAAGCTGCGGTCCGGATGGCGCTTGGCGAAACGATCGACGCCGGTGCCGGTGGGCATGGCGGCGGTGATGGCAACGATCTTCGGGTCCGTGTCGGCCAGTGTGGCCAGCGCGTCTCCGAACACATTCTGGTAAGAGGGCGGCCCCGGCGGCGCCTTGACCTGTGCGCCGGTGATGACATCGAATTTCTGGACGCCGTGATATTTGTCTTCCGCCGCTTCGGCAGGCGCATAGCCCTTGCCCTTTTGCGTGACGACATGGATCAGGCACGGCCCTTCGGCGGCATCGCGGACATTTTCGAGCACCGGGATAAGGTGCTCCAGATTATGGCCGTCAATCGGGCCGACATAATAAAAGCCCAGTTCTTCGAACAATGTGCCGCCCATTGCCATGCCACGCGCGAATTCGTCGGTCTTGCGCGCGGCGATGTGGAGCGGCTCGGGCAGGCGGCGCGAGATGCGCTTGGCCAGTTCACGCAGGCCAAGAAAGGGCCGGGACGAGACGAGGCGGGCGAGATAGGCGGACAAGCCACCCACCGGCGGCGCAATCGACATGTCATTGTCGTTGAGGATCACCACCAGCCGGTTGCCCGCCTGCGTGGCGTTGTTCATCGCTTCATAGGCCATGCCCGCCGACATGGAGCCATCGCCGATCACCGCAATGCCGCGCCCCGGCTTGCCGCCGATCCTGTTGGCCACGGCAAAGCCCAAAGCCGCACTGATCGAGGTGGAACTGTGCGCCGCCCCGAACGGATCATATTCGCTTTCGGTCCGCTTGGTGAAGCCCGACAGGCCACCGCCGGTGCGCAGCGTGCGGATGCGGTCGCGCCTGCCGGTGATGATCTTGTGCGGATAGCATTGATGGCCGACATCCCAGACCAGCCGGTCTTCCGGCGTGTTGAAGACATAATGGATCGCCGTTGTCAGCTCGACCACGCCCAGCCCCGCGCCCAGATGCCCGCCGGTGACAGAGACGGCGCTGATCGTTTCGGCGCGCAGTTCATCTGCAAACTGGCGGAGCTGATCCGGGCGCAGTTTGCGCAGGTCAGCAGGAAGGTGGACAGTGTCCAGCAGCGGCGTTTCGGGTAGGGCGCTCATGATAGGGGTCGGCCGGGCGATCAGGCGCAGGACGCGCAGGTGCCGCGCACCTCGATCACCGGGCGGACGGGGCTGAACCCGGCCTTGCGGGCCAGCTCGCGCACACCATCTGACAGGCGGTCATCGTCGATATGGGTGGTGGTGCCGCAGCTGTCACACACCAGAAAGATGCAGTCATGCTGACAATCCGGGTGGACGTTGGCGATATAGGCGTTCTGGCTTTCGACACGGGTGGCAACATTGGCCCCCACGAACAGGTCCAATATGCGGTATACGCTGTTGGCCGCGACCCGGCGGCCCTGCGCCTTGGAGACGGCGTCGGCAATGTCATAGGCACTGGCGGGATTTGCAAAGCCGGCCAGCGCATCGAACACGCTGGCACGCATGGTCGTCCACTGCTCGCCCGATCCGATCAGCGCGGTGCGGGCCGCTTTTGCCAGATCGTCGCCTGAATGATGGGTGTGGTGATGATGCGCATGGTCCGCCATGGCAGCGAATCTAGGCGCTCAGCCCTGTGCTTGCAAGTGTCGGACGCAGCGAAAAACCTCAGACGAGGCCGCGCCGGTTCAGATCATGCCCCAAGGCAACCACCAGCACGCCCAAGATCGTGAAGAGGGTCTCGCTGCCATCATGCGGTAAGGTCAGCGCACCCGCCATCACGCCCAGCCCGGTGCAACCCACCCAGAGCGGCATGATATGGCCGTGTTGCAGGAAGCCGCGCACCAGTGCGAACGCAGCCAGTGCCATGGCGAGCCCCAGCCCGATTTCATGCACCAGCGGATGCAGCAGCACCGATCCAGCGGATGCGAATGCGGCCACCAGCACCGCCGTTGTCAGGCAATGCGCCACGCACAAACCCGACAGGCCAATCGCCAGTCGGTCAAGCAGTCCAGATGGGGCGGTGCGCGCAAACACGGTTGAGGTGAACTCCATTGTTACAGACTCGAGGCAGAGACTGTGTTCCGTCATGATATATGAGCACATTTCGCACGTTGCAACATATCATTTGGTCAGAATTGCACGCTGGTATCGCTCGATCACGCCTGACAGCGGAGCCCCCGCTTCGGAGGTGAGGACCGCTTCGATCACCAGAATGCCCCGTCCATGCCCTTGGCGCACCGCCAGCGTTTGGCGGGTGGCCTTGAGCGGCGCAATGACGCGCCCGAACGGCACCTCGCTCTCATTCAGCAGGCTATTCATGGCAGGCGTCAGGCGCTCAGGCACATACCAATTGTCTGCGTCTGAATAGAGTGCCTTGCCGCACATCAGGCGCACGCGGCGATAGCGCACGGTCTCCGCGCCCGTCAGCGCCAGCCGTGCCGTGATGGATGGCGGCGCGCTCTTGCCGACAGTGCGTTTGCGGACTGCCCTGATCCGGTCTGCCGGGCAATGCGCCTGAAGCACGGCCGTCGCGCTGTTTGCGGCCAGCAGTGCGGACTGGAGCTGCGCAATCTCTGCCGGAACAGCGGCGGCCAGCATGAAAGTCATGATCAAGTCCTGCGCACTCCTTGAATCGGTCAATGGCAGTTGACGGCCAGTGTCTGCCACCGCACTATTTGCATCTGTCAGTCCATCGGTGCGAGTCAAGCGTTCATGCGATCCAGAGTCAAAGAGTGGATTGCGCGGTATGCGCCTGCGGAAATCACTGGAATCATTGGAACTTACATCGGCTTCTGGCTGGTTATGAGGGCAACCGGATCATTGCCTGCTGCGGGATTTGGTGCGGCGATCGGAGAGAATGCCGGCTTTTACGGATTGCTTTTTGTTCGTGAATGGTGGGGCAATCGTGATGCAGGACACACGCTGCGGACGCTCGCCATGGAATTTGGTCTCGCCGAACTGCTGGATTCGCTGATCGTCCGACCAGGTGCCACCGTGCTGGCCGTGATGATGCTGGGCGAAGGGCTGGGCGTGTTCGTGGGCAAGGTGGCGGCGGACGTGGTGTTTTATGTGCTGGCCATCTCTGTTTACGAACGGCTGAAGGCGGCGCGCGAAGGGGGATCATGATGCAACAGGACAGGCAAGCCGATGTGCTGGTGATCGGTGCAGGTCTCTCTGGGCTGGCGGCAGCCCGCGCGCTGATGCAGGCCGGGCAGAGCGTGATCCTGCTCGAAGCGCGTGACCGGACGGGCGGGCGAATCCATTCCGAAGGCGGATTTGATTATGGCGCGCACTGGATCCACGGTACCGAAGGCAATCCGCTGACCAATGCGGCGCGCGCGATGGGGGTGCCGATCTATTTTGTCGGGGGGCGATTCCAGCTATACCGGTGGATGGAGCCACATGGATTTCCCCGCCGGGCTGGACAAGGATGCCAGCCTGATGCTGGCGGACCGGCTGTTTGACGCGATGGACGATGTTCGCCGTGAAGCACCGTCCGCCCTGTCGCTGGCAGATGCGTTTGAAACGGCAGCAGACGGTCTTGGCCTGACCGGTGATGAGCGGGCCACCGCACGCTGGCACGCCAATCTGATCTGGCGGGAAGATTGTGCCGCGCCGGCGCAGGTGCTCAGTGCGCGCTATTGGGATGAGGGGTTTGAGGTTTTCGGCTATGGCGACAGCTTCTTCCTCAAAGGCTATGCCAGCCTGACCGACGCGCTGGCCGAAGGGCTGGACATCCGCCTGTCCACGCGGGCGACCCATGTGCGCCACAGTCTGGATCACGTAGAGGTGGAAACCGATGCGGGCCGTTTCTCAGCGCGTCACGCCGTCATCACCATTCCGGTCAGCCTGTTGAAGCGCGGTGCGATCGCCTTTGATCCGCCGCTGCCTGCCGCCAAGCAAGAGGCGATTGACCGGATCGGCTTCGGCTCGCTCGCCAAGCTGGGGCTGGTGTTTGAAGAGCCGTTCTGGCCGCATTCGGGCTATTGCTTCGGCCTGCGCGGGGGTGAGGCGGACGGAGCCAGCGTTGCCGTCACGCCCTATGCCGTTTCGGGCGAGGCGCTCCTGATCCTGCTCTATGGCGCAGACCTGGCGGGCGCCCTGGAAGCGATGGACGAGGGCGAGGCGGTGGCGCGGGCGCGGGCGCAACTCAGTGCCGAATTCGGATGTGAGATACCTCCGCCCATCGCCGTCCGCCGCACGCAATGGACGCGCGATCCGCTGGCGCTGGGCAGCTATTGCCATGTGGCGACAGGCTCTACCCCGGCAGACTTCGCGACGCTGGGCGCGCCGGTGGGTGCGCTGCATTTCGCCGGCGAAGCGACGAACGACACGCTCTGGGCGATGGCGCACGGGGCCTATCTCTCCGGTCTGCGCGCGGCAGCCGAGATTGCGGGTGAACCCGGCATCGTCCCGCCGCGGACCTTTGCCGAAAACCGCCGTTGGCGCGCGCAACTCGCCCGCGCCCAGCGCTTCTTCAACCTGCGCATTGCCGAGCTGGACGCGGCCGAGATCGCGGCGCGCACCGCGCTGCTCGCCGGGGCTCATGCTTTTGCCGGGATCGATCATGGCGAACTGCGCCTGCTCGCCACCATGCTGGAAGAGCGCGCGCTTGTGGCCGGGGACTGTCTGTGCCGCGAAGGGGAGGCCGCAAATGAAGTCTTCCTGATTGCCGCTGGGGAGCTTGCGGTGGAAAAGGGGGCCGAGGGCGCGCGGTTGGCGACCATTGGTGCGGGCGCCTTGTCGGGCGAATATGGCCTGTTCCGCGAATCGCGCCGCACCGCCTCGCTCCGCGCGCTCAGCGATGTGCGTTATTATACGCTCGATTATCAGCGGTTCGAACGCTTCCTGCTCGCCTTCCCGCAGGCCTCTCTGGCGATCGCGCGCACGGTGATCGAGCGGTCGGGGTAGCGACTCGCAACCGGGCGCATTTCAGGCTATGGCCCGCGCCCATGCAGATCCCCGGCCATATCGATCCCGTTGTCACTCCCCGCACCGTTCCCGCGCGCGCGGATGGGCGTGTTGATCTTGTCGGCCTGTCCAAGGACCAGATCAGGGCCGAATTGCTCGCCGCCGGGCTGGATCTGAAGGGAGCCAAGCTGCGCGCCAAACAGATATGGCACTGGATCTATAACCGCGGCGCGACCGAATTCAGCACGATGACGGATATTGCCAAGGCACAACATCCCTGGCTCGCCGAACGCTTCGTGGTGGGGCGGCCCGAAGTGGTGGAGGCGCAGGTCTCCAGCGACGGCACGCGCAAATGGCTGCTCCGCCCGATTGGTGCCGAGGATGACAGCCAGGATTTCGAGATGGTTTTTATCCCCGATGCAGACCGGGGAACCTTGTGTGTTTCGTCGCAGATCGGCTGCACGCTCAATTGCCGCTTCTGCCACACCGGCACGATGCGGCTGGTGCGCAATCTCACACCGTCTGAAATCGTCGGGCAGGTGATGCTGGCGCGCGACGGGCTGGGCGAATGGCCGAGCCAGCCCGATGGCCGGATGCTCACCAACATCGTAATGATGGGCATGGGCGAACCGCTCTATAATTTCGAGAATGTCCGCGATGCGCTCAAGATCGTGATGGATGGGGATGGTCTGGCGCTGTCCAAACGGCGCATCACGCTCTCCACCTCGGGCGTGGTGCCGATGATGGCGCGCGCAGGCGCGGAGATCGGCGTCAACCTCGCCGTCTCGCTCCACGCGGTGACCAAGGAGGTGCGTGACGAAATCGTGCCGATCAACCGCAAATATCCGCTGGAGGATTTGCTGCAGGCCTGTGCCGACTATCCCGGCGCGAACAATGCGCGTCGCATCACGTTCGAATATGTGATGCTCAAGGACAAGAATGACAGCGATGCCGACGCGCATGAACTGGTGCGGCTGATCCGCAAATACAAGCTGCCCGCCAAGGTGAACCTGATCCCGTTCAACCCGTGGGAGGGGGCTGCTTACGACACCTCCACGCCCGAACAGGTGCGGCGCTTTTCGAACATCGTGTTTGAGGCGGGCATTTCCGCCCCGATCCGCACGCCGCGCGGGCGCGACATTGACGCCGCCTGCGGTCAGCTGAAAACCAGCGCCGAACGCAAGAGCCGCGCCGAACTGGACCGGCTGGCAGAAGAAAAGCAAGCAGCGCTTGGCTGATAGCGCCGACGTGTCAGAAGTTCAGCCCGGTCGCACGTCCCAGATCGGCTAGGGCCTGCGCCTCGCCTGTCACCTTGATGGCGTGCATCCCCAGCGCAAAAGCGGGTTTGCAGTTGATGCCCAGATCATCAAGATAGATGCAAGCGGCAGGCTCTACACCCAGCAGTTCGCACATCATCTGGTAGATGCGCGGATCGGGCTTGCGGACGCCCGCCTTGCTCGATTCGATGATATGCTCAAAACGGGTCATGGCATCTGCCACTTCGGCGGCCTTGCCCAATGTGCGTGACATGCCGGGGCCTTCCCCGGTCGGCACATTGTTGGTGATGCAGCCGAGCCGGAAGCCAGACGCCTTGAGACTGTCCATCGCCGCCACCACGCGCGGGCGCACATCGCCAGAGAGGCAGGTCAGCACGTCTGCGCCGCGCAGATCATGGCCCAAGGCTGCTGCTTCAGCCGCGAACAAGGCATCAAAATCGTCCGCGCCGACTTCTGCGCGTTCGAACTTCGCCCATGCGTTTGAATCCGGATTGGTGCTGTTCACTTTCCGCACCAGATCATGCGGCAGGCCGCGTTCAGCCTCCAGCCGGTTAAACGCTTCAAAGGGCGAGGAGGTGACGACCCCCCCGAAGTCGAAAATCACGGTTGAATATCGCATAGCCCCTGCGGTTAGCGGCAAGGGCGAAGCCGCGCCAGTGCCAAGTTGCACTGGCGCGGTGATTCAGCCATTGGCTTTCGGATCCGGCCCGTATTGATTGGTTCCGCGTGTGCCATCGGTCAGATAGAAAATGATCAGCCCGATCCAGCCGATGATCGGAATCAGCCCGATCAGCAGCCACCAGCCCGATTTGTCCTGATCGTGCATACGGCGCACGCCAACCGCGAGGCCGGGGACGAACAAGCCCAGCGCCACGATGGCCTGGAACGGTCCGTAGACACTGAACAGCATGCCGCCCATGCCTAGAATGCCGTCGAGAATGGAGGCTATAATCGAGGCACCGATATTCATCACGATGAACATGCCCAATTCCATCCGGCGCGAGCGTCCGGAAAAATCGGCATAGCGTGAAAGGGAGAGCTTCATATAGTCGACTGGGCTCATTGGTTTTCCCCTGTCTGGCGGCAAGATGACCGCAACTGCACCGAGCCTATCGGCGAATCATCCAAACGCAACTGAAAATGCGCTCCATATTTGCAGTGCTAAGCCACACTCGCCCCGAACAATGATCCGATGGCAGCTGTGGCCGCCATGGCAAAGGCCCCCCAGAACGTCACGCGCAGGACCGCACGAGCCATGGGCGCGCCGCCCAGCCAGGCGCCCAATCCGCCCAGCAGAGCCAGAATCAGCAGCGAGGCGATGGAGACAGCAACCGGCAACTGGCTGCCACTGAACAGCAGCACCATGGCAAGCGGCATGGCAGCGCCTGCGGCAAAGGCCCCGGCGGAATAGAGGGCGGCCTGAATCGGGCGGGCCGCGCTATGGTCTGCCATGCCCAGCTCATCGCGCAAATGCGCACCCAGCGCGTCATGGGCTGTCAGTTGATCGGCCACCTGCTCCGCCAAAGCGCGGTCCAGCCCGCGTTGCTCATAAATGCCGATCAGTTCCTCGCGCTCCAGGTCGGGCTGGGTTTCCAGTTCCTCCCGCTCGCGCGCCAGATCAGCCCCTTCGGCATCGGCCTGCGAACTGACAGACACATATTCGCCCGCTGCCATCGACATGGCGCCTGCCACCAGCCCCGCAATGCCGGTGGTGAGGATGATGCCCGGCGCGGCATTGGCCGCCGCCACGCCCACAATCAGGCTGGCGGTGGAGACAATGCCGTCATTCGCGCCCAGCACGGCGGCGCGCAGCCAGCCGATCCGGTCCAGCTGATGCAATTCGCTGTGCAGGCGCGCCATATGCGGTCCTTCAATATTGGAGTTTGAGACCGGGCCGGTTCCAGCGCGTCTTCACCAGTCGCCCGCTGCCAGACAGCGTTATCCACGCATCCTGCATGTCCGCGCCGCCAAAGCAGATGTTGGTGGTGAAGATGTCGTCGGTCGGCACGAATTCCACCAGTTCGCCTGTGGGGGAGACGACCGAGATACCGCTTTCACCAATGGTGGCCACGCAGACATTGCCGCTCGCTTCCATCGCCAGACTGTCGAAATATTTCCAGCCTGCCGGGCGATAGATGGGCATGCCGGGGCCGCCCGCGCCTGCCGTGCCATCCACCTTGCCCGGTTCGGTGATGTTGAACTTGGTGACGCGGCAGGTGTAGGTTTCTGCGGCATAGAGATGCTTGCCATCGGGCGAGATGCCGATGCCGTTGGGATTTGCGGAAGGAAAGATCACCTCCTCCAGAAAGCTGCCATCGGGTTTGGCATAGAAGATGCCGACAATGTCGTGGCAGCGCGTCTTGAAATCTTCCTTGCCATGATCGGTGAACCAGAAGCCGCCATGCGCGTCGAACATCAGGTCGTTCGGCCCGCGCAGAATGCAGCCGAAATCGCCGGTCTGATAGACGGTCTCGACCGCGCCGGTTTCAATGTCGATCCGCTGGATTTTGCCGCCGGAATAATCATCGGCAATGCCGTGCGGCGCATATTCGCCCTTGGGGCCGCGCGCCCAGTTGAAGCCGCCATTGTTGCAGCAATACAGCTTGCCATCCGGCCCCAATGCCAGCCCGTTGGGGCCGCCGCCGGTTTTGGCGATCACCTGTTTGGTGCCATCGGGGCGGACGCGGGTGATTTGCTGGGCGGCAATCTCCGTCACGATCACGCTGCCATCGGGCATCGCCACCGGGCCTTCGGGGAAGGCCAGTCCATCGGTCACCAGTTCGAATTCCGCCATTGTCGCTCTCCATTTCAGTCTGTTTTGACCAGTGTTGCGGGGTTTGGCGGAAGGCGCAAGGGGGGATTGATTGCAGTCCTTGCACGGGGTGGCGCGGGGATTGCAATTGCCGCAAGCACATGTGTTTGCGTAGACAGCCATCCATCTGCGGGGAGGAGCACCCATGACCAAGATTTTTCCGAGTGCCGAAGCGGCGCTGGACGGCCTGTTGAGCGATGGCATGCTGATTGCCAGCGGGGGCTTTGGCCTGTGCGGCATTCCCGATCGATTCATAGATGCCATTGTCGCGTCGGGCGTCACCGGGCTGACGGTGGCCTCCAACAATGCGGGCATTGATGGCGAAGGGCTGGGCAAATTGCTGCGCACGCGCCAGATCAGGAAGATGATCTCTTCCTATGTCGGCGAGAATAAGGAGTTTGAGCGGCAATATCTGGCGGGCGAGCTCGAAGTGGAATTCTGTCCGCAAGGCACGCTGGCAGAGCGGATGCGCGCAGGGGGTGCGGGCATTCCCGGTTTCTACACCAAAACCGGCGTCGGCACGCAGGTGGCCGAGGGCAAGGAGGTCAAATCCTTCGACGGGCAGGATTATATCCTCGAACGCGGCATCTTTGCGGACCTCGCCATTGTGAAGGCGTGGAAGGCGGACGCGACGGGCAACCTCGTGTTCCGCAAGACCGCCCGCAATTTCAACGCGCCTGCCGCGACTTGCGGCAAGGTTTGCGTGGTGGAAGTGGAAGAGATTGTGCCGGTGGGCAGCCTTGACCCCGATGGCATTCATCTGCCCGGCGTCTATGTCCAGCGCATCGTGCTGGGCAGCCCCTATGACAAGAAGATCGAGTTCCGCACCGTGCGGGAACGCGAAAGCGCCTGATCCGGTGCGGCGGACGCGCGCCCTATGGACGTCTGTTGCAGCGGGCCTTGCGCTGTCTGGCTGCGCGGCGGCGATTCCCATTGTCGCGGCTGGGACAATCCTCTCCCAACGCGGCAACAAAGACAAAGCTCCTGCCGAAACGAAGGACACGCCTGCGCCGGATGCGGCTGAAAACGCGCGGCCTGCAAGAAAGCGCGGCTCCGCAGCGAACGCCCCGGCAGATGCAACGCCGCTCCCGGTTGCGCCCGAAGGGACGGAACGGCCCTTGGAAGGGCCGGTCGCGGAAGTCCGGACGTTCGCGCTGGCGCAGCTGGAACGGATCGACGGCACGGGGCTGGCCGATTCGGTGATGCTGGTGCCCCGGCCTGACCTGAATGCGCCACGCTATCGGCCCTGTGGCACGTTGCCACCTGCGGTGATGATCGATCTGGACCGGCATGAAAGCGGCCCGGCTGGTGTGCCCGTTGATCTGGCGCGCGCTTTGTCGCTTTTGCGCAAGGATGAGGTGTCCATCGTCTGGGTCACGCGCGCTGCGGCCTATGGCGGCGATGCGGAGGGCAAGTCCCCAGCCGTGCGGCTGCACGACACGCTGGTTGCGCAAGGGCTGGATCCGGATCGCAAGGATCTGGTGCTGGGCATGCGCAATGGCGATGACCGCATTCAGGAAGTGCGGCAGGACGCCGCCTATGACCGCTGCATCATCGCCATGATCGGAGACGCCAAATCCGACATGGACGAATTGTTCGATTATCTCAAAGTGCCCGAAGCGGCCTATCTTCTCGAAACCAATTGGGATGCAGGCTGGTTCCTGCTGCCCGCCCCGCTTGCCGAACCCGCCAAGGAAGGAAACTGACATGCCCTGGACCCGTGATGAAATGGCCGCCCGCGCGGCGCGCGAGTTGCAGGACGGATTCTACGTCAATCTGGGCATCGGCATTCCGACGCTGGTGGCCAACCACATCCCGGCGGGCATGAATGTGACGCTGCAAAGCGAAAACGGGATGCTGGGCATTGGTCCCTTCCCTTATGCGGGAGAGGAAGATCCGGACCTGATCAACGCGGGCAAGCAGACGATCAGCGAGCTGCCGCAGAGCGCCTATTTCGACAGCGCGCAAAGCTTTGCCATGATCCGTGGCGGGCATATTGATCTGACCGTGCTGGGCGGGATGGAAGTTTCGCAAGACGGCGACATCGCCAACTGGATGGTGCCAGGCAAGATGATCAAGGGCATGGGCGGCGCGATGGATCTGGTCGCGGGCGTCAAGAAGATCATCGTGGTGATGGAACACTGCGCCAAGGACGGCAGCCCCAAGTTCATCCCCGAATGCACCCTGCCGCTCACCGGCCGCAACGTGGTGGACATGGTCATCACCGATCTTGCGGTGTTCCAGCGCGCCGATCACGACAGTCCCTTCCGGCTGGTCGAAACCGCCCCCGGCGTGACGGCGGGCGAGATCGCGGCGAAGACGACGGCAGCCTATATCGCCTGAGCCTGCTTGCACGCTCCGTCCGCTTGCGCCAGAGACAGGCCAAAGAGACGGAGAGTTGATGCCTGCCCCCAATCTGCGCCGCCTGTCGCCCGCGCTGGCGCTGACCCTGCTTGCCGGAATCGGCATTATCGGCTTCACCGATCGCATCATCATGAATGTGCTGGTGGAGCCGGTGAAGGCCGAATTCGGCCTGAGCGATACCGAAATCGGGCTGGTCAACGGGCTGGCCTTCGCGCTGCTCAACATCATTCTGGGATTGGTCGTGGCGCGCGTGGCAGAACGCTCGCGCCGGTTGACGCTGGTTGCCATCGGCACTTTCTTCTGGTCGCTCGCCACCGCAGCAACGGGTATGGCGCAAAGCTTCGTGCAGCTTCTGCTCGCGCGCATTGGTGTGGGAGTGGGGGAGGCCGTGGGCCTGCCCGCCACAGGATCGGTCATTGCCGATTATTTTCCGCCATCGCGCCGCGCGACGGCGCTGTCGATCCTCAACCTGTCCGCGCCCATCGGTGCCTTGCTGGGGGCCTTGGGGGGCTCGATCATCGCGGCCCGCTGGGGTTGGCAATATGCGCTCTATGCGGCAGCCGTGCCGGGGCTGATCCTGGCGGTGCTGCTCCATGTGTTTCTGGAAGAACCACCGCGCGGACAGCATGACACTGTGGTGGATGCGGATGCGGTGCCCCCGATGCGCGCTGTCCTGATGCGCTATTGGCAGCGCCGGACGATGCGTCACATGCTGATCGGCAATGCCATTGCCTCGATGATCGGCTTCGGCCTCAATGCTTTTGTTGCGTCATGGCTGGCCCGGCGCTTCGGCTTTTCGCTGGTGGAAGCCGGCGCGACGTCGGGTCTGGTCGCCAGTCTGCCCGCCGCGTTCAGCATCACGGCGGCCGGCTGGCTGGGGGATCGCTGGGGCCGCACCAGCAAGCGTGCTTATGCCCTGATTCCGGCCATCTCCATGCTGGTGGCGACCCCGGTCTACATTCTGGGCGTCACGAACGGCAATGCCTTCTGGGCGGTGACGCTGATCGGCATCGCGGCGCTGGTGCAATATAGCTATATGGGCACCACATTCGCCGTGTTCCACAACATGCTCCACCCGCGCATGCGCGCCACGGGATCGGCCTTTACCGGTCTGGTTTATTCGCTGGTAGGCGGCGGCTTCGGCCCGTTGTTGATGGGCGCGTTGAGCGACGGTCTGCAAGGCATCGCCCCCACGCCGGGCCATGCGCTGGCCTGGGCGATGGCGGGTGCGGCCACGCTCTATCTCTGGGCATCGCTTCACTATTTCCTTGCCGCGCGCCATATTGAAGCCGAACTGGCGTTGCCCACCGATCCGGAGCCTGCATGACCTACACATTGATCACCGCCAACCGAAACTATTCCAGCTGGAGCCTGCGCCCCTGGTTGCTGATGAAGGGCCTTGGCATCGCGTTTGAAGACCGGCTGGAACCCTTCACCAAGCCGGACAATTATGCCGAGTTCCGCGCTTTCTCTCCCACGGGGCAGGTGCCGGTGCTGCTGCATGAAGGGCGGACGATCCATGATTCGATGGGCATCGCGCTCTATCTGGCGGACCGGCACGACGGCGTGTGGCCAGCCGATCCCGATGCGCGCGCCTGGGCGCAATGTGCTGCCGCAGAGATGCACAGCGGCTTTTCCGCGCTGCGCAATGATTGCACCATGAATGTCGGCGTGCGGGCTCGCCCCAAACCCATGTCCGCCGCACTATCCGCCAATATCGCGCGGGTTCGCGAGCTGTGGGAAGAGGGGCTGGCGCGCTTTGGCGGGCCTTATCTGGCGGGCGCCCGTTTCAGTGCAGTCGATGCCTTTTTTGCTCCGGTCGCATGGCGGGTGCGGACCTATGGGCTGGATGTTGGCGCGGGGGCAGACTGGGTAGATGCCATCATCGCCCACCCGGCGATGCAGCAATGGGAGGCAGAAGCGCTGGCGGAAAGTTGGCGCGAAGGGGGGCATGAGGCCGAATTGCGCGCCTGTGGCGACATCATTGCCGATCACCGCCGGTCATGAGCATTCCGGTTGCATGCGAAAACTGGTTCACAGCCTGCCTCTTCCCCATTAAGGAACCGCGATGAGCACACGAACCGGTTCAGATAAGCATGATCCGCGCATCACCTCGCGCGATGATCTCCTTTCCGTCTTTTCAGGCGGGGAGAAGCCGCGAGAGCGGTGGCGCATTGGCACCGAGCATGAAAAGTTCGTCTATCGCCGGGCAGACCGGCGCGCGCCCTCTTATGATGAGCCGGGCGGCATCCGCGATCTTCTGATGGCGCTCACCCGCTATGGCTGGGAACCGATCATGGAGGGTGGCAATGTCATCGCGCTGGGTGGCGAAGACGGCACCGTCAGTCTTGAGCCTGCTGGCCAGCTCGAACTCTCCGGTGCGCCTTTGCAGAACCTCCACCAGACCTGCGCCGAAACCGGGCGTCACCTCAAGCAGGTGAAGGAAGTGGGGGAGGAACTGGGTCTCGGTTTCCTCGGCCTTGGCATGTGGCCTGACAAGACCCGCGAAGAGCTGCCGATCATGCCCAAGGGCCGCTATGCCATCATGCTGCGGCACATGCCGCGTGTGGGGCAAATGGGGCTGGACATGATGCTGCGCACTTGCACCATCCAGACCAATCTCGATTATTCGAGCGAGGCGGACATGGTGAAAAAGTTCCGCGTCTCGCTCGCGCTGCAACCTTTGGGCACGGCACTGTTCGCCAATTCGCCGTTTACCGAAGGAAAGGTCAACGGCTTCCGTTCCTATCGCAGCCATATCTGGACCGATACCGATCCGGCGCGCACCGGCATGCTGCCCTTCGTGTTCGAAGACGGGTTCGGCTATGAGCGGTACGCCGACTATGCGCTCGATGTGCCGATGTATTTTGTCTATCGCGACGGCAAATATATCGACGCGGCGGGCCAGAGCTTCCGGGATTTTCTGGACGGCAAACTGCCGGCGCTGCCGGGCGAAACGCCCTTGTTGTCTGACTGGGTGGACCATCTCTCTACCGCATTCCCTGAAGTGCGGCTGAAGAGCTTCCTTGAAATGCGCGGCAGCGATGGCGGGCGCTGGAACAAGATCTGCGCACTGCCTGCTCTCTGGGTGGGGCTGCTCTATGATCAAGGCGCGCTCGACGCAGCCTGGGATCTGGTCAAGGATTGGACTATCGAGGACCATCTGCGCATCCGCAGCGCCGTGCCCAAGCATGGCCTGCAAACCGAAGCGCCGGGCGGGGGTGATTTTCAGACGCTTGCCAAGCAGGTGCTCGCTATCGCGCATGACGGGCTGGCCGCGCGCGGCGAGGTTAATTCGCTGGGCGAAAATGAAACCGCTTTCCTCAATCCGCTTCACACCATTGCAGACACGGGCAAATCCCCGGCGGATGTTTTGCTGGACAAATATGAAGGCGAATGGGGCGGTGATCTGTCGCACATTTATGATGAGCTGAGTTTCTGAAGCCGGGGCACAACCCTTCGGCGAAAGCGACACGTCCAATCGCGCATTGCAATTCCCCACGCGCCCGATAGATATTGGCGTCATGACGCAACCGCACGGGTATGACGCGGACTCCGAAGAGGAGTGGGACGAGGCGTGGGAGGATGATGATCCGTCCGCGCCGCCCGGTCTTGACGAAACGCTCGCCCCACCTTCGCCATGGCCGCGCCGATGGCTGTGGACCAAGCGCATCGCGGGTGTGCTGTTCCTGTTGTTCATCGTCATGCTGGGCTGGCTGCTGATCACCGCACCGCTGTCCAAGTCGCTCGAACCCCTCGCGCCGCCGCGCCTGACCTTGCTTGCAGCAGACGGGCAGGAAATTGCGCAAAATGGCGCGATCATCGAAGCGCCGGTGCAGGCGGCCAAGCTGCCGCCGCATGTGAAACAGGCGTTCATGGCGATCGAGGACCGGCGTTTCCAATCGCATTGGGGGGTTGATCCGCGCGGGCTGGCGCGCGCTTTCTGGAACAATCTGACAGGCGGGCCGGTGCAGGGCGGCTCCACCATCACGCAGCAACTGGCGAAGATCACCTTCCTCTCTTCCGAACGCAGCTATACGCGCAAGGCGCGCGAAATGCTGATTGCCTTCTGGCTGGAGGCGCGGCTTTCGAAGGACCAGATCCTCGAACGCTATCTCTCCAACGTCTATTTCGGCGACAATATTTATGGGTTGCGCGCGGCCTCGCTCCATTATTTCTACCGCCAGCCGGAGCGGCTGACGTTGCCTCAGGCGGCGATGCTCGCCGGGCTGGTGCAGGCTCCGTCGCGGCTGGCGCCCACGCGCAACATGAAGGGCGCGCGCAAGCGGGCGCAGATGGTGCTCAACGCCATGGTGTCCACCGGTGCGATCACGGCGGAAACGGCGGCAGCCACAACGCCCGCCAGCATTGATCAGCGTTTTCGCCCGACATTGCCCACCGGCACTTATTTTGCCGATTGGGCAATGAAGCAGGCGCGCGACGTGGCGGGGGACAGCTATGGCACAGCCAGGGTGAAGACCACGCTGGATGCCCGGCTGCAACGCGCGGCGCGCAATGCCATCAACCGGGCCGGGCTGGGCAATGCGCAGGTGGCATTGGTTGCCATGCGCCCCAATGGCGAAGTGGTCGCCATGCTGGGTGGACGGAATTACGAGGCCTCGCCCTTCAACCGCGCCACGCAGGCGCTGCGCCAGCCGGGCTCCACCTTCAAGCTGTTCGTTTATACGGCCGCGCTGCGCGACGGGATGGAGCCGGATGATCTGGTGGATGACAGCGAGATCACCACCGGCACCTACCGCCCGAAAAACAGCGACGGGCGCTATCGCGGGCAGATCAGCCTGGAACGGGCCTTTGCGGCATCCAGCAACACGGCGGCAGTGCGCCTCTACACGCAATTGGGCAGCGACAAGGTGATTCGTGCCGCACGCGATCTGGGCATCAAAAGTGCGCTGGCCAAGGGAGATCCCAGTCTGGCGCTGGGTACGTCCGACCTGACGCTGCTGGAACTGACGGCGGCCTATGCCGGGGTGGCGGGCAACCGCTGGCCGGTCGAACCGGTCGCGCTCAAGCAGGAGGAGCAGGGCTTTTTCGAAAAGCTGCTCAGCCCGCAGCGCAGCTTTGGCAGCGATGTGCAAGAGGGTTTGCTGACCCTCCTCAAGGCCAATGTGAACCAGGGCACGGGCAGTGCCGCGCGCCTCGCCATCCCCGCTTATGGCAAGACCGGGACGACGCAGGACAGCCGTGATGCGCTGTTTATCGGTTTCGCGGGCGATCTGGTGGTGGGCGTCTGGGTGGGGCGTGACGACAATCAGCCGCTCAAGGGCGTATCTGGCGGCGGCGTGCCTGCGCGCATCTGGCGGGATTTCATGAGCCAGGCGATCAAGGGTGCCGGGCCGGTTGCGCCCAAGCCCAAACCGGGCAAGTCCGAACCGGATCTGCCCGCGCTGCCGCCGCTCGATCTGGACATCGACGCGCCAGAAATCGAACTTGGCAATGATTCGAGCGTGACGTTCAAGTCCGGCATTGGCGGCGTGAAGCTGGACGTGCGGCTGGACAAGGACGGGGTCTCGGTCACACCGGGCGAAAAGGACAAGCCATGACTGCAAGCCTCGTGGATCGCGGAGACGGCATCCGGCTTGCCGCGCGCTTCCGCGCCGGGGCTGGGCCAGTGATCGTCTTCCTGCCCGGTTATGCGTCTGATATGACCGGGGACAAGGCCACCGCGCTGGACGCCTGGGCCGCTGAACAGGGCCGCGCCATGCTGCGGCTCGATTATTCGGGATGCGGAGAAAGCGGGGGCGCGTTTCTGGATGGTACGCTCACCCGCTGGCGCGATGATGCGGCGGTCCTGATTGATCATTTTGCCCCCGATGCGCCACTGCTGCTGGTCGGCTCTTCGATGGGCGGCTGGATTGGGTTGCTGCTGGCCGAATCGCTTGGCGCACACGTGACGGGGCTGGTGGGCATTGCCGCAGCGCCGGACTTTACCGAATGGAGCTTTGGCCGGGCAGAACGCGCGGCGCTGGTGGATGCGACGCTCTATCGCAATTCGCCCTACATGGCCGATCCGATGGCGTTCACCCGCGCGTTCTGGGAGAGCGGGCAAGCGAGCCTGATGCTCGATCGGACGATAGCCATAAATGTCCCGGTGCGGTTGCTCCACGGCCAACGTGATGACAGCGTGCCGTGGGACATTGCAACGCGCACCGCTGCCGCGCTCCGTTCAGCCGATGTGCAGGTGACTTTGGTCAAAGATGGCGATCATCGCCTGTCGCGCCCTCAGGATCTGGATCTTCTGGTGCGCACGGTTGCCAGCCTTGGAGTTTCCGCTTGATCCCTGTCCTGCTGCTCGCCGCGTCCGAACCTGCCAAAGCCCCCGGTATTGAGGAACAGCGCTTCATCGAATGTGTGGCAGAGGTTGAAGCGAATGCGGACGCCGCCATCCGCTCTGCCGAAAATTGGAGATTGTCCGGCGGCGGCCTCAATGCACGGCTGTGCCTGGGTTTGGCTTATGCGCAGCTCAAGCGCTGGCCCGCAGCGCAGCTCGCCTTTGAACTGGCGGCCAAAGAGGCCGAACGGAACCGGGACGGGCGCTCGGCAGGCTTCTGGGTGCAATCGGGCAATGCGGCGCTGGCGGGCGGACTCCACCGGCAGGCACGCAATGCGCTGGACAGTGCGCTGTCTTCCGGGTTGCTGAAGGGCGCGGAAGAAGGCGAGGCGCATCTCGATCGCGCCCGTGCCTCTGCTGCATTGGGTGAATTTGCGCCCGCCCGCGCCGATATTGATGCCGCGCTCAAGCTCATCCCTGCCGATCCGCTGGCCTGGCTGCTCTCAGCCACGCTGGCGCGGCGCGAGGGCAATCTCACCCGCGCGGCTGCCGACATTGAAGAGGCTGCCAGACGTTCTCCCGATGATGCAGCCGTGGCACTGGAAGCGGGCAACATCGCCATTCTGAGCGGTGCGCCGGATGCAGCCAAGCGCGCGTGGCAGGCGGCGGTGAAGAACGGAGCAGACAGCGTTGCGGGCAAGGCCGCTGCCGAGGCGCTCAAGCAGTTTTGAGGCCAGCCTTCACATATGCAGAAAGGGCGGATCGGGCACCTGCTGCCGCGCCTCGTTGAGCAGACGCCCCCACATCGCAGACAGCATCCGGAAATATTCGTCCTGCGCATCGATCCGGCGGCGGATGACGGGCTGGGCGCGGTCCGCCGGAATCACGATCATGTCGAGCGGCAAGCCGACCGACAGGTTGGACCGCATCGTCGAATCGAACGAGATCAGGCCCACTTTGACGGCTTCATCGAGCAGCGAATCCCATTGCAGCGCGCGGTCAAGGATCGGCTTGCCATATTTCAGTTCGCCAATCTGGGCATAGGGGCAGTCCTGCTGTGTCTCGATGCAATTGCCTTCGGGATAGATGAGGTAGAGCTTGTGCACTTCCTCGCCCACGCGCCCTGCCAGCAGCAGCGATACATCGGCATTGATGCTGGTGCCTTCCAGTGTCCGGCCCACTTCGCGGCGGGCGATCACGAGCGCTTCTCCCACCAGTTCCGCCACGCGGAACATGCTGGGGGCCTGATCGATGAAGCGGCGCGGCTCGCCGTCCTGAAGCGGCTCCAGGCCTTCTTTCAGAATCGACAGCATCGCCTGCGTGACGGAGAGCGATCCAGCCGAAGCCGCAACAATCAGTCGTTCGCCATCATCAGCCAGCGTGTGCAGCTTCTTGTAGGTCGAGACATTGTCGATCCCGGCATTGGTCCGCGTGTCTGCAATGACGACGATACCCGTTTGCAGGCGCATGCCCACGCAATAAGTCACCCCCTGCCCCTTTCGAATTTACTGGCTTTGCCCAGCCTCTACATGCACGGCAACGTCCAGCTCTTCAATACCGCCACCCATGCGGGTGCCGGAAAGTGGCGTTGAATCACTCGCATCGAGCCCGATCGCCACACGGACATAGGTTTCGCCGGGCTGGCGGCCCATTGAAGGGTCAAAGCCAAACCAGCCCAGATCTTCAACATGCACCTCCACCCAGCAATGGGCGCTCCGGTGGTTGCGGACATTGGGGCCGTCCAGACAATGGCCGGACACGAACCGGGCGGGCAGCCCTGCCGCGCGCGCGGCGGCAATCATCACCTGAGCCGCATCGCGGGTGCTGGCCTCGCCTTGGGCAAAGGCTTCCGCCGCCGTGCGCGCTTTGGGTGAGCGCCCGGCGCGCAGCCCCAGCCGCTCGAACAAGGCAATATTCAGCGTCTCCGCACGGCGTTGTGGCGATGCAACAGCGCCACAAACACCGGATACGAAATTCCGGATCGCTTCATCGGGCCGGGTCAGCCCCGTCTGGCGCAGGAACAGAACCGGTGGCAGCGTCTCCACCGTGCCCGTCAGCGGCCCGGCATGGGCGTAAGTCACAGCCTCACCGCGCACCACGATCTCGACATGATCGACCGGTCCGTCGACATAGAGCATGGTGGAGATGTTGCCGTAACCGTCTGTGCCGCGGCGCAGGCGCGCATCGCAATCCACGTCGATCGACCAGTCGATCACCGATTGCGCGCCATCGTCCTGCGGGGTCATCCGCAACAGCTGGACAACGCGCGCCTGAGGCTCGCTGAAGGTGTAACGGGTGCGATGATCAATCGAAATGCGCATCACAAAAACCTGAACTGGCGCGCAATGGCAAGGTCCAGCGCGGCATTGTCATGAAGAAAGGCGGTCAGATATTCGTGCAGCCCGCCCGCGATGATGGAGGAAACGCGGGCTTCGCGCAGCGCCGCCAGCCGCCGCCGCGCCAGCCGGTCCGCTTCGCCCTGCGCGCCCGACACTGTGCCGAGCTCGCCCAGCATGGCGACAATCTCTTCGCAGCTGGCCACCAGAGAGCGCGGCATTTCGCGCCGCAGCACCAGCAGTTCGATGACCGGGGCCGCCTGCAATCCGTCACGATAGAGCCAGCGATAGGCGTTGACGGCGGATACGGTGTGCAGGATCGTCTGCCACTGGTCGCGGTCCACCACGCCGCCCACGGTTTCGCCTTCGGGCAGCAGCAGATGATATTTCACATCGAGCAGGCGGGCGGTGCTGTCCGCGCGCTCCACGCTTTCGCCCAGTTTCAGGAACCAGCTTGATGGGTTGTGCAGCATCCGCCCGACCGCGCCGTCAAAGCCTCGGGTCTCATTCTCCGCCTGCTGGACCAGTTCGAGCGTATCCTGTGTATCACCGGGTGCGGCGCGGCCCTGAAACAGCAGCCAGGCCCGGTTGATCGAACTCCACGCTTCACGCGAAAGCGCCGTCCGCACAGCCTTGGCATTGTCGCGCGCGCGATCAAGGCAGGACACGACCGATCCGGGATGGCTGGTGTCGAGCGTCAGGAAATGAGTCGCCGCCTCCTGCGTCACGGCCTGACCTGTGGTCAGATAATCTGCCTCTACGCCGAGCACGGTCAGCGCACTCAGCCAGGCCTGCTCGCCTGAAGGCCTGGTGGACAAGGCATCGAGCCGCAGCGTGGCTTCCACCAGACGCGCGGTGAATTCCGCCCGCTCCACATAGCGGCCCAGCCAGTAGAGGCAGGAAGCCGTGCGGCTCAGCATGACACGGCCCCTTCATCGGCCAGTATGAAGCTGTCCTTGGTGCCCCCGCCCTGACTGGAATTGACGACCAGCGATCCTTCTTTCAGCGCCACGCGCGTCAGGCCGCCGGGCACCAGCTTCACACCATCGGGCTGCGTGAGCACATAAGGGCGGAAATCGACGTGGCGCGGGGCCACGCCTTGTTCCACGAGCGTCGGCACGGTGGACAGCGCCAGAGTGGGTTGCGCGATGTAACGATGCGGTTCTGCAATCAGGACTGCGCGGAATTTTTCAATCTCGGCCTTGGATGATGTCGGGCCGACCAGCATGCCATAGCCGCCCGACCCATCGACCAGCTTGACCACCAGCTTCTCCAGATTGTCGAGCGTGTATTGCAGTGCCTGCGGTTCGCGGCAGCGCCATGTCTCGACATTGGGCAGGATGGGATCGCTGCCCGAATAATAGCGGACGATGTCCGGCATGTAGGAGTAGATTGCCTTGTCATCGGCCACGCCGGTGCCAGGCGCGTTGATGATGGAGACATGGCCTGCGCGATACGCCGCCAGAAGTCCCGGCACGCCAAGCAGCGAATCCGGGCGAAAAAAAAGCGGATCGAGAAAATCATCATCGATCCGCCTGTAAATGACATCCACTTTGACCCGCCCGGTGATGGTCCGCATCCACACCCGGTCGTCATCCACTTCCAGATCGGCAGGTTCGACCAGTTCAACCCCGATCGTATCCGCCAGAAAGCTGTGTTCGTAATAGGCCGAGTTATAGTGGCCGGGCGTGAGGATGACGCACACCGGATTGCCACCTGCGGACACGGGGGCCGCACGCTGCATCGTCTGGTGCAGCAGATCGGTATAGCTGTCGACTGGCATGACCCGGAACATCTGGAACAACTCGGGGCACAGGCGGATCATCGCCTCCCGGTCTTCCAGCATGTAGGAGACGCCAGAGGGCGTGCGGGCATTGTCTTCGAGTACCCAGAAATCATCCGGCCCTGTCCGCACCAGATCAATGCCGCAAATATGCGCCCAGATGTTGTGAGGCGGGTGAGCGCCGACCACTTCGGGGCGGAATTGCGGATTGCACAGCGCCAGCTCTTCGGGGATTTTTCCGTCCGCAATGATCCGGCGCGCGCCGTAAATATCGTCCAGAAACGCGTTGATGGCAAAGACGCGCTGCTCCAGGCCCGCGCTCAGCCGGGTCCATTCGCGCGCCGTCAGGATGCGCGGCACAATGTCGAACGGGATGATGCGTTCATCGGCCTCTGCTTCGCCATAGACCGCGAAGGTGATGCCCAATTGGCGGAACATGGCTTCCGCTGCCTGCTGCCGCCGCTCCAGTTCCGCGCGCGGCATGGTTTCCAGCCATTTCGTGAGCGGTGCAAATTCGGGCCTTCCGGCACCATCGCCGGGAAAACCGCGAATCTCGTCAAACGCTCCATTCATGTCATCAGACTGACATGCGAATTAAATTGTGCAAGCGCGAAATGAAAGAAGATGCGCTTAACGGTTTGTCGCGCGGACCGGCAGCGGCACCTCTTTGGCTGCGGCCTCGACCCATTGTGCAGGTGCAACATTCGTGAAGCTGACATCCGGGTTGATGCCAGTCGTCTGAATTGGATTGCCGCTGGCGCGCAACATCTGGCCCGTGACCAGCTTAAGGTAGCGGTCACGGCGGAGATTCAGGAGGGTGTGGATGGTGCCATGGCCCTCTGTCCGGGTTCCTGCGATCGTCGCTCGCCCCCGCTCCTGAAGGATGGACGCCAGCATTTCCGCACCGGATGCGGTTGTGGAATCCACAAGAACGATGAGGGGTGTCTTATAATCATGAGCCGATGAGGCGAGCGGGACCAACTGCGCTTCGCGCACGTCGTGCGGCCCTTGCACGATGAAACCCGGCCCGGGCGGGACAAACAGCGCCGCAATGCGGGTGATCTGATCGAGCAGTCCACCCTGATTGCCACGCAGATCGAGAATGATCCGCTGATGTCCCGACGGCGCTCGGCTCAATTCCGTGCCGAGTTGAGCTTCGGTCTGCTGAGACAGGCCGGGCATGGAAATGAGCAGCGTACTGCCCTGTATCTGTGCCTTGATTGATGCGTCTCCGGGCTCACCGTCCGCGGGCATGGCCGCAAAATCGGTCTCAGCCAGAACGGCGCTTTCACCATCGAGTCTGGCCAGGAACGCTTTGTTGAAGCGGGCGGCGAAGCCGGCCTCACCGGCGCCAGACTTTGCGGCGCAGGACTCCAGCTGGGCGAGGCGCGTGGTGCGATCGGCTCCGGCCTTCACCGGGCGGCACGACCATGCGGCACCGACCGCTTCGGCAAAGGCCTGATCGAGCAAAGCATCGATCTGTTCACGCGGAGGAGATGACAGCGCGAACCGCTCTGCCTGATTGGCCATGGCCATGATGGCGGCCCGATCTTCGGGCGAAAGCACTGCCTCGGGCGCGGCATGGAGCGGTGCGGCACTGACCAACAGCAAGGCGGCGGCATAGCTTCTCATGCGTCTTCCACTTCATCGGCTCCGATCACCTGCATCCTGATCCGCCCTGCATCCATGCGAGGCTGGACAATCGCGGCGATCACGCTCTGCCGGTCTGAAGGCAGCGCCCGGTTGAAGAAGCTGTTGGCGATGACATCGGCCAATTGCAGGCCCGGCGAGCGGTGGCTGTCGGCCAGCGAAGCCAATCCGCACGGGCCAATCATCTCGGCAATGTCGCGGCGGATATGGCCGAGCACCTGATCCGAATAGCGCCCATCATCGATCACGACCTCGGCACATTGGCCACCGGGCGGCACCAGTGGCAGGATCGCGGCCTCCAGCAGCGCGGAATAGACGTTCACGTCATGCTCGCCCCGGTCTACGCCCTGATCCGGCGTTGTGGCGGAGATGGCGATGGAGACGCAGCAGTCCCAGCGGACGGCATCAAGCTGGTCAAACACGAAGGCGCGGGTTTCCAGATCGATCCGGCTGCCCTTGAGCTCACCCGAAATGCCCGTGGCCCGGCGGATCGCGTGGAGAACCGAGGCCGCATCGTCCGTCTTCAACGACAAGGCGGCGAGCGTCATGACGCCGCGTCCGACTCCCCCCGATTCGTCGCAATAGATCGTCACGCGGCGTGCGCTCCTACCAGCAGGGGAAACGCTTCTTCATCGCTCCGTAAAAACCGGCTGTCACATTGGTCATGGCGCGCTGCGGGGGCGGCAGGCTGCGGAAATAATTGACCAGCTGTTCGGGCTCAAGCGTGTTGCCGCTCTGGACGCAGACATCGCGTATCGCGCCTGACCGGACGCGCTCCTGAAAGGTGCGCGCGGCGCGGTCCATCTCGTTGCGCAGGATCTTGGAGGCTTGCGGGTCTTTGCCTGCCCGCATCGCCGTGAACCGCTGGAGGAACATGTCCACCGACATTTCGGCATGAGCGGGAGTGCTGACCGCCAGTGACAGGGCCAGAGCGGTTGCGACCTTCTTCATGCGTCAAGCTCCCTGTGCGGCGGGACCACCCACACCGCGCTTGCGTGTCTTGGGAATGGCAGAGCCGGCCGTGCGCACCGGCTGAGACTTGCCGCCGCCGGTATCGGTCCGGTCGGGCTTGATGCCCTCGGTCAGCAATGCCTTGATTTCATCACCCGTCAGCGTTTCAAATTCCAGCAAGGCCTCTGCCAGAATGTGCAGCTTCTTGATGTTCTTCTTGAGCAATGTGGTGGCCTTCTTATAGCCGCCTTCCACCAGCGCGCGGATTTCCGCGTCGATCAAGAGCGCCGTCTCGTTGGAGATATGGTGCCGCTGGGTCTGCGAATAGCCAAGGAAGGTTTCGCCTTGCTGCTCTGCATATTGGAGCGGGCCAAGCTTGTCCGACATGCCCCCTTTCGGAACCATCGAGCGGGCGAGCTTGGTCGCCTGCTGAATGTCCCCCGACGCGCCGGAAGACACCTTGTCATGACCGAACACCAGTTCTTCCGCCACGCGTCCGCCCATGCCGACCGAGAGGTTCGCGAACATCTTGTCGCGATGATAGGAATAGCTGTCGCGCTCCGGCAGGCGGACGACCATGCCCAGCGCGCGGCCGCGCGGGATGATGGTGGCCTTGTGAATCGGGTCTGACGCGGGTTCGAGGAAGGCAATCAGCGCATGGCCAGCCTCGTGAAAGGCGGTCATCTTCTTCTCGTCCTCGGTCATGACGAGCGACTTCCATTCGGTGCCCATCATCACCTTGTCCTTGGCGGATTCAAACTGCGCCATGGAAACCAGACGCTTGCCCAGCCGCGCGGCGAGCAGGGCCGCTTCGTTGACGAGGTTGGCCAGATCCGCACCCGAAAAGCCCGGCGTGCCGCGCGCAATGGTGCGCGCTTCCACGTCAGGAGCGAGCGGCACCTTCTTCATGTGCACGCCCAGAATCTTCTCGCGGCCATCGACATCGGGCAGCGGCACTGTCACCTGACGATCAAAGCGGCCGGGACGCAGCAAAGCGGGGTCGAGCACGTCGGGCCGGTTGGTGGCGGCGACAATGATGATGCCTTCATTGGCATCAAACCCGTCCATCTCCACCAGCAGCTGGTTGAGCGTCTGCTCGCGCTCGTCATTGCCATTGCCCAGCCCTGCACCGCGATGGCGGCCCACCGCGTCGATTTCGTCGATGAAGACGATGCAGGGTGCGTTCTTCTTGGCCTGCTCGAACATGTCGCGCACACGGCTTGCGCCGACACCCACGAACATTTCGACAAAGTCGGAGCCGGAGATGGTGAAGAAGGGTACGTTCGCTTCACCCGCAATCGCGCGAGCGAGCAAGGTCTTGCCGGTGCCGGGCGAGCCGATCAGCAGCGCACCCTTGGGGATTTTACCACCCAGCCGCGAAAATTTGCCGGGGTCTTTGAGGAATTCGACGATTTCCTGCAATTCTTCGCGCGCTTCATCGATGCCGGCCACATCGTCAAACGTGACGCGGCCCTGCTTTTCGGTGAGAAGCTTGGCGCGCGACTTGCCAAAGCCCATCGCGCCGGAGCCCGCGCCCTTCTGCATCTGGCGCATGATGAAAAAGCCGATGCCCAAGATCAGGATGAAGGGGAGAGACTGGTAGAGAATCACGGCCCAGATGGAGGGGCCTTCCTCCGGCTTGCCGGAAAAGCGAACACGCTTTTCGGCGAGACGCTGTGTCAGCATGGGGTCTGAAACCGCGTAGACCTTGAATTTTTCGCCATTGGTGGTGGTGCCCGCGATGACGTCGCCGACAATTTCCACCTCGCGGATCGAGCCTTCATCAACCTTGGCGATGAATTCCGAATAGGCGATTGCGCCCGGATTGGCGTCGCGCGCGCGTCCGTCCATCATCGTGACAATGAGGCCCAGCGAAAACAGGATGGCCATCCAGATGGCCAGACTGCGCATCCAGGCGTTGGGCGGTGTGGGGTTCTCGTCGTTCATCAGGTCAAATTCCAAGCGTGATTGGCTGATATGTAGGACATCCAAGATTAATGACAATGCAACGGCGCGACGAAATGATGCGAATTCCGGGTCGGAGTTATCGCCCCGCCCGGTGTGGCGGCGCAGGCGCAAACGTCCAGAGCGCGCCACCGTGGCATTTGACGCCCGCCAAAGTGGCCGTGCGGCCCGCACCGAGCGTGTCGATCAGGCGCTCCATGTCCGCGCCGCGCGGGGTGCAATCCGTGTTGATCAGCCGCAGGGCCTTCAGCACCAAGCGACGCGCGAGTTCGCGGGGCAGGCCCGCCGCATCCAGAGTGGCGTTCGGCCCGGCCTGGCTCAGCCGCTCTGCGGCAAGGCGATGGACGCTCCATGCCAATGCCTCCTCCGCTTGTTCCAGCGCTGCGGCGGAGCGCGTGGCGGCGAGCGGGTCGAGCCAGTCGGCGGAGGCCAGAGCCTTGCGCAGACGCGCACGATCAAACCGGTCGTCACTGTTGCCGGGATCAAGCACAGGCTCCAGGCCGCATGTTCGGGCCAGAGCCTCCAGTTCGGTCTTGCGCCAACCGAGCAGCGGCCGGGCCACGATGCCCAGCCGGGAACGCACGCCGGACAAGCCGGCCACACCTGCGCCCCGGTTGAGGCGCATCAGCATGGTTTCCAGCTGGTCATCGGCATGATGGGCGGTGAACATATGGACCAGCGCCCGGTCTTTCATCCAGCCGGACAGCGCTGCATAGCGGGCTTGCCGCGCCCAATCGGAGACATTGGCCTTGCCGCGGCGTGACGGATCCAGCGTGAGGATGGCGTGTGGCACACCCAGTGCAGTGCACACATCCGCCACAAAGCGGGCTTCCGCTTCCGCTTCCGGGCGCAATTTATGGTCGACCGTGGCGGCCTCCACAGAGTCCGGAAATGCAGCGGCGGCCAGCAGGAGCAGCGCCAGACTGTCCGGCCCGCCCGAGATGGCCAGCCCGATCCGGCCTGATATGTGCGGCCCTAAAAGACGCTGAACATCGCCCGCGAATCGGGCAATGGCCTCATCAGGCGGGACATTTGGCGTCAACACGGCCCTTTGCCACGCGCGCGCGGACTTCGGCGGTCGCGCTGGTTCCGTAAACCGAGTCGAACTCGGAATAGACCTTGCACGCGTTTGTCAGCTGGTTGAGCTTGATCAGCGACAGGCCAAGCCATGACAGGCTTTCCGCTGCGCGTTCGCCCTTCGCGTCGGTCTGGTAGTTGCCGAGGAAGGTTTTGGCGGCTGCATTGTAAAGCTTGTCATCAAAATAGGCACGGCCCAGCAGGTTGCGGGCATGGCTGGCGCGCTTGAATTTGGGATATTTCTCCGTGAAATCCTTCAGATGGCGCTGCGCCTCCGGATAGAGCTTGGCCGACCAGAGGCGGAAACCATAGCTATAGCTGTCTTCTACCGGATCGTTGGTCACCGGGATCGGCACGGCATCGACCAGCGCCTTGCGCTTGGGATCGGTCGTGGCCGCCGCCTTGACGGTTTGGGTCGGTTTGGGCGCCGCCGCAACAGGAGTTGCCGCCGCCGGCTTGGGCGCTGCCGCAGGAGCCGGAGCAATGGCGGCGGGCTTGGGCGCGGCAACCGGGGCTGCCGCCGCCGGAGGGGCCGCAATCGGTGCAGATTCAGCCGCCGCCTTGGGCTCCAGCGCGATCAGCCGGGTATCCGTGCTTTTCTGGCCATCCTCCAGCCGCTTCAGGCGAACGCCATATTGCTCGATCTGGCCGGTCATGCTCTTGATCTGCGATTCGAGCGCATCAACGCGTGATGTCAGGTCCATCACGGCGCTGCTCGCTGGATTGCCGCCCAATTCTCCGCTTGGCGCACCGCCGGTTTCAGGCTGCACGGGCACACCGTCCGGCCAGACCTTGCGCTGAACGGCCTTCATTTCCTTTTCCAGCTTGTCGACGCGCAGCGACACCGCAGTCGCAGTCTGCGCCACCGCCACAACCGGGCTTGTGCCGGCCAACAGGAGCACGAGGCAGGTCAGGGTTCGCATGGCATCCATCCTTTTGTTTTGCTGTGCGGATTGCATGATCAAGGCTGTACCGGCGGCGCTGCTGCCGCCGCACCCGAAGCGGCAGACGGAGACATGGTGCCCGGCCCAGCAACGGTCGCCACCGGTGCGGCGGCCCGGGCCGAAAGGGCCGCTGCGCTGATGCCGACATCCTTGATGGTGCGTTCCGGCGGACCCAGCGGCGCAACCTCCTTGCCATCAACAGTGACGCTGATCAGATCGGCACGCCCTGTCCGAACCATCGGATTGTTCGCGTCAGCGGGAACGGCAAAGGTCTCGCCGCGCGCCATTTCCTTCTCGAACAGCACTTTGTCATTTGCATCATAGATACGGAGCCAGACGGCATCCTTGGCAGTGAGCAAGACGGAGCCCTTGGGGCTGACAACAGCCGGGGCCGCAGTCTCGTTGCCGACTTCCGGTGCAGCCTCGCCCGTGTCTTCGGTCGCCGCTTCAGGAACAGCGGTTTCCGTCGGCGTCGCGTTGAACGCGCGGATCAGCGCATAGCCGCCGCCGATGATTGCAGCCACCAGCAAGGCAATCCACACCCAGCGCATCGGGGGAACGGCGCGTGCCTCCACTTCCTCCAGGCCGATCGGCTGGGAGCGCTCCAGAGGTGTGGCTGTGCCCAGCTCTTCGCGCAGATCGCGGGCAAGGCCTGCTTCATCCTCTCCAACCGCGCGGGCATAAGCGCGCACAAAGCCGATACTGTAAGTGGAAGAGGGGAGCGACGAATAGTCCCCGGATTCGATGGCAGTCAGATGCCGCAGGGGGACGCGCGTCCGTGCGGCAATGTCTGACAGGTCAAGCCCTGCCTTTTGTCGGGCATTGCGAAGGCGATCTCCCACCCGATCAGGAAACAGCGCCCCATTCTGCTCGTCATTGCCGGACATGCCCATACTCCTGACCCGATTTGCGACGTCTTATTTTGCGGCGCGCTTTTCCCAACTTCGCGTGCCTGAGTCAATCCGGCTTTAACCGGCGTGACACCCGCTAAAGTTCGATTTTCTGCGCTTCTGCCCATTCGGACAGAACAGCGCGGACCGAAGGCGGCGGGGAGGCCAGAATGTCCTTCATCACCGCAGCCGCAGCAGACACGTCGAGCGTGGCCAGCATCGCCTTGAGCGGACCCACCGCAGCCGGTGTCACGGACAGGCGATCAATGCCCAAAGCGATCAGCGCGACAGCTTCCAGAGACCGCCCGCCCATTTCTCCACAGACGGTCACGGGCACATTGGCTTCCCGTGCCGCATCCGATACGCGCTTCAGGAAACGCAGGATAGAGGGGCTCAGCCAGTCATAGCGTTCGGCAAGCTTGGGATTGGCCCGGTCTGCCGCAAACAGGAACTGGGTCAGATCATTGGTGCCAATCGAGAGGAAGTCGACCTTGGGCAGCAAGATGTCCAGCTGTTCGGCCAAAGCGGGCACTTCCAGCATCGTGCCATAGCGCACGCAGCGCGGCGGCTGTTTGCCCACGCGCTTCACCCAGGCGCACTGCGCTTCGAACAGGGCCTTGGCCTCGTCACACTCCCAGGGTTCGGAAATCATCGGGAACATGACGTTGAGCGTGCGCCCCGCCGCCGCCTCGATCAGCGCGCGGGCTTGCACCTTCATCAGGCCATCACGTTCCATTGCCAGCCGTATGGCGCGCCAGCCCATGGCCGGATTCTCTTCTTCTTCCTCGGTCACGCGGAGATAGGGCAGGGCCTTGTCGCCGCCAATATCCACGGTGCGAAACACGACCGGCTTGTCCCCGGCGGCATCGAGCACATCCTTGTAAAGGCGCTGCTGGCGCTCACGCTGCGGCATGGCTGCGGAAACGAGGAACTGGAATTCGGTCCGGAACAGGCCGATTCCGTCTGCGCCCGTCACGTCGATCGCTGCCACATCATCACGCAGGCCCGCATTGACAAACAGGGTGATGCGCTTGCCATCTTTGGTCACTGGCGGCTTGTCGCGGAAGACAGCCAGAGCCGCGCGCCGCTTCTGGCTGACGGTCAGTTTCGCTTCGAACGCCTCTTCCATCGCGGGCGTGGGACGCACAAACGCAGAGGATTCGCTGGCATTGACCAGCACATCATCGCCTTCACCGATCAGACGGCGCACATCGCGGACCCGGCCCAGCATCGGCACGCCCATCGCGCGCGCGACAATGGTAACGTGCGCAGTGAGCGAGCCTTCCTCCAGAATGACGCCCTTCAGCCGCCGCCGGTCATATTCGAGCAATTCGGCAGGCCCCAGATTGCGCGCGATCAGGATGGTGTCCTGCCGCAAGCCGCTTTGCGCGGCAGAGCCCAGTTGGCCGGAAACGATGCGGATCAGCCGGTTGGACATGTCCTCCAGATCGTGCATCCGGTCCGCCAGCAGCGGATCGTCGATCTGCCGCATCCGCATCCGGGTGCGCTGCTGCACGCGTTCGATGGCGGCTTCCGCCGTCAGGCCGCTGTCGATCGCCTCATTGATGCGCCGACGCCAGCCTTCATCATAGGCGAACATCTTGTACATTTCGAGGATCTCGCGATGCTCGCCCTCCACGCCGAACTCGGCCTCGCTCGCCATCCGCTCAATCTGTTCGCGCATCTTGTCGAACGCGGCATAGACGCGGTGACGCTCTGCTTCGGTATCTTCGGCGACTGTATGTTCGATGGTGACGCGCGGCTGGTGGAACACGGCAACGCCTGCGGCCATGCCATCCACCAGCTTCAGGCCGCTGATCGACTGGGCCGTGGCCGGCATCGCCTTGTTGCCGCGCCGCTCTTCATTGTCGATCAGCCCGGCATTGGCGATCAGTTCGGACAGCACCATCGCCACCGTCTGGAGCGCCTCGATCTCCACTTCCTCATAACGACGCGGATCGGCATGTTGCACGCAGAGCACGCCCACGGCATCTTCCTTGCGGATGATCGGCACGCCGGCAAAGCTGTGGAACAACTCCTCGCCCGTTTCAGGGCGGTAGGCAAAGTCCGGATGGCTGGTGGCCTCATCCAGATTGAGCGTCGCGATCTGCTCGGCAATGGTGCCGACCAGACCCTCGCCCAGCGCCAGTTTGGTGACGTGAACCGCCTCCTGCTTCAGCCCGCGCGTGGCAAATAGCTCCAGCACACCTTCACGGCGCAGATATATGGAGCAGACTTCGCTGGCCAATTCCTCACCGATGACATTGACCACCCGGTTGAGCTTGGCCTGAACCGATGCGCGCGAAGCCATCACCTCATGAAGGCCGGACAGAATGTTGCGGGCGGCACTGGCAGGGGTTTCAGGCATGACAGCCCGGTAACAGATCGGCGGGCGCGGCGCTAGGGCAGGGCCGCCGGGCCGATTGCGCTTAACCGGGGCTTAGGGGCTTTTCGATACAGGTGCAGGCTGGTGGAGGCGCGTGTGACGGAGGCCTCGAAGCGGAGATGGCTGGCCATGCCTGTGAAATGGGTGAAGATCGGGTTCCTGCTGGCCTATCTGGCCTGTGATCATGCGGCGATGGCAGAGCGCGTCGCGTCGCTCGGGCTGTCTGCTGGCTTGCTTCTTTATATAGGACTCTATGCGGTGTTGGCGCTGTGCCTTGGGGCAGCGGCCTTCATTCCGCGCACCGGGCTTCGCTTCGCCATGGCGCTTGTGCTGGTGGCGGCCTCCATCGCGCTGCAAAGCTATGAATGGGCGACGCGCCATGTGCTGGACTATAATGCCTTTGAAACCATGCTCGCGTCGCGGGGGGACACTGGCGACGCCCTGAGCCAGCATGGGGCGGTCCTCTGGAAAAGCGTTCCAACCGCGCTGCTGCTCTTGCTGGGGCTGATTCTCCCCCCACGGGGATGGCGCTTGCCCGGCTGGGCCGCAGTGGGGGCTCCGCTGGCCGGGCTCGGGCTGCTCTCTGTCATGCTCTATATAAGGGGCGGTGAAGGCGCGCGTGCCTTGCCAGCACCATTCGTGCCTTTGGCACATGCTTCAATCCTCGGCGCAGTCTCGCTGACCGAGGCTGGCCAGGAGCGTCAGCCGGTCACGCTCCAGCCCACCCAGCCACGCGGGGACGGAGACATTGTCATCCTCGTCGATGAAAGCGTGGCGGCCAATTATCTGGACATCAACAATGCCCAAGGCGTCCGCTCCGGGTTGAAGGAGGCGCGGCCGGGCCTGGCCATTCACAATTACGGGATCGCCGCTTCGGTCACCAATTGCAGCCCCGGCAGCAACAAGACGCTGCGATTCGGTGGCACGCGGGACAATTATCGGCTGGCGGCGCGAATCTGGCCTTCGATCTGGGCCTATGCCCGCAAGGCCGGTTATCGCACTGTCTATATGGACGGGCAGCGGACCGGCGGCGAACTCCAGAATCTGGCGACGCCGGAAGAGCGGGCTGAAATAGACGACTTCATCCAGCTGCCCGACGTGCCGGTGCGCGACCGGGATATGGAACTGGCCCGTCTGGTGCGCGCCCGAATCGACAATGGCGTTCAAGAGCTCATCTATGTGAACAAGGTGGGCGGGCATTTCCCGGTGGCAGACAAATATCCCGATTCGCTCATGCGGTATCACCCAGCGCTGGAGCGCGGCGCGATGGCTGACATTACTGATATGGGGCCGGTCCATGCAGATTTTGACGGGAACGCAGATTATTGGCGCCGCTATCGCAACGCCTATCGCAACACGATGCTGTGGAACACCGCAGCCTTTTTTGACCGCCTCCTGGCGGGGCTCGATCCGTCGCGCGCCATCATTCTCTATACATCGGATCACGGCCAGGATCTGCACGAACGCGGGCAGGAGGGGAAAGCCACCCACTGCATCAACGATCCGGCCCCGGAAGAGGGCGCCGTTCCACTGGCCGTGATCGACAGCGCCGAATCTCCCCGTCTCGGCTGGACAGAATCGATGAAGCGGAATCGTGATGGAATGAGCCACTTCCGCCTGTTTCCAACGATTCTGACGCTGATGGGGTATGACTCAACCGCACTCAAAGCCAATTACGGCCCCACGCTGATCGCTACGGACCCTGACCCTATGACCTTCACGATCAACTACTTCTCTGCCTTGGGGAAAGAGCCCACCTGGCGCAGGGTTGTGCCGGAAAACCTCTTAAAACCGCCAATTTCCGATCAAGGCGGGCCAGCGACGCAGTGAGAGGCCTGGCTGTTGCACGGCCTCTACGCGGGCATTGAAACGGCGTTTTGGCGGCAACTGCAAAAAAAGTGAAAAGAATCAGTTTTGGGTTGTTGACACGAATCGGACCCGTCCTTAGAGGAGCTCTTGTCGCGGCGATGAGCCAAACGGTTCACCCGCTTCCGCAACATTGCAGACACCGGGTAAGCCCCCATAAAACGGGGTGACATTCGGTGTCGGCGTTTTGCGCTCTTTGACATTGTAGATTTAGATGAAGGGACATGTGGGCGGCGGCCCCGGATCCAACGGCTTCAAGGCGTTGGGTGTTCGGGTAACCAAATTAGCCGTTCCAACAGTTCAGCGGGCTCACGCCTGTTGAGACTGAAACATGTCCTATCACGTATCCATTACGTAATATGATTTGTGCAGGAATGGCTCCTTGAATGAGCGATTTCCGATAGGGCCTATTCCGCCCTGCCGGTTATCGAAATCAAACTTGAGAGTTTGATCCTGGCTCAGAACGAACGCTGGCGGCATGCCTAACACATGCAAGTCGAACGAAACCAAGGCTTCGGCCTGAAGTTTAGTGGCGCACGGGTGCGTAACGCGTGGGAATCTGCCCTTGGGTTCGGAATAACTCAGAGAAATTTGAGCTAATACCGGATGATGACGAAAGTCCAA
>JADKCA010000004.1:420000-455497 GCA_016714795.1 Sphingomonadales bacterium
CTTGTATAATGGGTCTGTGACTTAATGTATGAAGCAAGCTTAAGCCGTTAGGTGTAGGCGCAGCGAAAGCGAGTCTGAATAGGGCGACACAGTTTCATGCATTAGACCCGAACCCCGGCGATCTAGGCATGACCAGGCTGAAGGTGCGGTAACACGCACTGGAGGGCCGAACCGATTAACGTTGAAAAGTTACCGGATGAGTTGTGTTTAGGGGTGAAAGGCCAATCAAGCCGGGAAATAGCTGGTTCTCCGCGAAATCTATTGAGGTAGTGCCTCGGACGAATACCAATGGGGGTAGAGCACTGGATGGATGCGGGGGTCGCGAGATCTACCAATTCTAACCAAACTCCGAATACCATTGAGTAATATCCGGGAGACAGACGGCGGGTGCTAAGGTCCGTCGTCGAAAGGGAAACAGCCCTGACCTACAGCTAAGGTCCCCAAGTGACGTCTAAGTGGGAAAGCATGTGAGATTTCCAAAACAACCAGGAGGTTGGCTTAGAAGCAGCCATCCTTTAAAGAAAGCGTAACAGCTCACTGGTCTAATTAAGAGATCTTGCGGCGAAGATGTAACGGGGCTCAAGACGTCCACCGAAGCTTAGGGTGTGCAGCAATGCACGCGGTAGCGGAGCGTTCCGTAAGCCTGTGAAGCGATCTGGTAATGGGTCGTGGAGGTATCGGAAGTGAGAATGCAGACATGAGTAGCGATAAACAGTGTGAGATGCACTGTCGCCGAAAGCCCAAGGGTTCCTGCGCAAGGCTAATCCGCGCAGGGTGAGTCGGCCCCTAAGACGAGCCCGAAGGGGGTAGTCGATGGGAATCAGGTTAATATTCCTGAACCTGGAGGTGTGTGACGGATCTCGTAAGTTGTCAGTCCTTATCGGATTGGACTGGCTTCGAAGAGGTTCCAGGAAATAGCCCCTCCATATAGACCGTACCCGAAACCGACACAGGTGGGCAGGTAGAGTATACCTAGGCGCTTGAGTGAAGTATCCTGAAGGAACTCGGCAAATTGCCTCCGTACCTTCGGAAGAAGGAGGCCCTCACATTGGGCAACCAGTGTGGGGGGGCACAGGCCAGGGGGTAGCGACTGTTTAGCAAAAACACAGGGCTCTGCTAAGTCGGCTTCAAGACGACGTATAGGGCCTGACGCCTGCCCGGTGCCTGAAGGTTAAGTGGAGGGGTGCAAGCTCCGAAATGAAGCCCAGGTAAACGGCGGCCGTAACTATAACGGTCCTAAGGTAGCGAAATTCCTTGTCGGGTAAGTTCCGACCTGCACGAATGGCGTAACGACTTCCCCACTGTCTCCAGGATATGCTCAGCGAAATTGAATTCTCCGTGAAGATGCGGAGTACCCGCGGTTAGACGGAAAGACCCCGTGCACCTTTACTGCAGCTTCAGAGTGGCATTAGGAAAGAGTTGTGTAGCATAGGTGGGAGGCTTTGAAGCATGGGCGCCAGCCCGTGTGGAGCCATAGGTGAAATACCACCCTGCTGTTTTCTGATGTCTAACCTCGCACCGTTATCCGGTGTAGGGACCCTCTGTGGCGGGTAGTTTGACTGGGGCGGTCGCCTCCCAAAGAGTAACGGAGGCGCGCGATGGTTGGCTCAGGACGGTTGGAAACCGTCTGACAGAGTGCAATGGCATAAGCCAGCCTGACTGCGAGACTGACAAGTCGAGCAGAGACGAAAGTCGGTCATAGTGATCCGGTGGTCCCTCGTGGAAGGGCCATCGCTCAACGGATAAAAGGTACGCCGGGGATAACAGGCTGATAACCCCCAAGAGCTCATATCGACGGGGTTGTTTGGCACCTCGATGTCGGCTCATCACATCCTGGGGCTGGAGCAGGTCCCAAGGGTTTGGCTGTTCGCCAATTAAAGTGGTACGTGAGCTGGGTTCAGAACGTCGCGAGACAGTTTGGTCCCTATCTGCCGTGGGCGTCGAAATTTGAGAGGAGTTGCCCCTAGTACGAGAGGACCGGGGTGAACATACCTCTGGTGTACCTGTCATTGCGCCAGCAGTGCAGCAGGGTAGCTATGTATGGACGGGATAACCGCTGAAAGCATCTAAGCGGGAAGCCTCCCTCAAGATAAGATTTCATAGAGCCGTGGAAGACCACCACGTTGATAGATCGGATGTGGAAGTGCGGTAACGCATGGAGCTAACCGATACTAATTGCTCTATTTACGCCTGAGAATCCCGCCATCAACGGCAACGCCGTGATGCTGGATCGAAGCGTCGACGCCTTTAATACAACGAATTGCACGGATATCGATTTAACCCAATGCGCCTGCTTCATAGCTTGGTGACCATAGCGACTGTGACCCACCCGATCCCATCCCGAACTCGGCCGTGAAACCAGTCAGCGCCGATGGTACTATCGCTTAAGCGACGGAAGAGTAGGACGTTGCCAGGCTTTGTAGCAGGCGCATTGAGTAAAAACCCATTCACATTGTTAAACCTTCGCCGCCTCCGCGGTGAGGGGCGCGCCAATAAGGCGCGGTGGCCGTTTGGCCTTGCGGAGGCTTAGGCCTCCGTTTTGCTTTTCGGACACAACTGGTTGACGCGGGATGGAGCAGCCCGGTAGCTCGTCAGGCTCATAACCTGAAGGTCGTAGGTTCAAATCCTACTCCCGCAACCAACAAGATCAGCCGCCCCTTCCGGGCGGCTTTTTTTATGTGCAGCCTTGTGACGGCAGTTTGCGGCGAAGATTGCGCCCGCGCCATCCGTTTCGGGACGGTAATGACGAACCGAATCGTTCATATTCATGTTGACGACAGCACATCATCGGCGCAGGTCAGGCGCCATTGAATGCGGGGACGCGCGGGGGAACATGAACGCATCGATTTCCATTGACGAGACCGACCGGAACATTGTCGAACAGTTGCGGCGCAATGGCCGCGCGACCAATCAGCAGATTGCAGAAACGTTGGGCCTGACGGCCACGACGGTTTCTGCGCGCATCCGCCGGATGGAAGAGGCAAATCAGTTGCGGGTTGTGGCAGTTTCCGACTTTGCTGCACATGGATACAACTTCCTGATGGAGGTTGCGATCGAGGTGGATGGCCGTCCTGCGTCCGACGTGGCGCATGAATTGTGCCGGTTTCCCGAGGTTTTTGCCGCTCACGTCGTCACCGGTCGATACGACATCGACATTCTCGTGGCGCTGCGCGATTTTGACGACCTCTCGCATCTCCTGCTCGACAAATTTTCCCAAATCAGTGGCATCCGGTCGATGACGCCGTCCATCGTGGTGGACATCATCAAATACCAGTTTGACGTCGCTCCCATCGAAATCTAGGTTTTCAGAACAATGGCCAAAGCGCAACTGGATGAACTGGATCGGCAGCTGGTCGATCTCCTCGCACGGGACGCTCGCGTTTCGAACCGCAGGATCGCGGCGGAGCTCGGCGTGACCGAGGGGACCGTCCGTGGACGCATCAAGCGTTTGCAACAGGATGGTCTGATCTCCTTCACCGCCATCACGAGTTTCTCGATGGCGAAGAACTCGCGCCTCGCCTTTGTCAGCGTGCAGGCAGAGGTTGAGAATGTGCGCGCGATTGCCCGCCAGATTGCTGATATTTCTCCCATCAATGCGGTCATGATTACGATGGGCCAGTTCAATATTCTGGCGATGTGCCTGTTTGATGATCTCGATACGCTTGTTACCGTGGCGTCTGATCAGATCCTTGCGTTGCCCGGCGTACATCATGTTGAGACGTCGATTGCGGTGCGGACGATGAAATATGATACGCGTCTGGCGAAAATTACGCCTTCGGATGTAACCGAGTAGCCGCACGATGCGCAGTTCCGGCTCCCATTAATTACGCATACAGCCGTTTGCGGCGCTGCTGATCCAACAATCCGGCCATTGGACTTCCATTCCCCTTCGAAATCGTGTAAGAACGCGAAAACGGTTGGAGGATTCGAGAATGGCTTTGACAGCAGACTATGGTCTGGGTGATCTCACTTACCCGCGTGGCTGGTTCATGGTTGGCACATCTGCCGATGCGACAACGACGCCCTCGGCACTTCGCTATTTCGGTCAGGACATGGTGCTTTATCGCGGCCATTCCGGGCGGCCGTTCCTGATGGAAGCCTATTGTCCGCACATGGGAACCCATCTTGCGGCCAACAAGACGAGCTATGTCATCACCGACGGCAAGCATGTCGAAGGCGACAATATTCGCTGTCCCTATCACGCATGGCGGTTTGGGCCGGATGGTCGCTGCAATGAGATTCCCTATTCACCCGCCCCCATTCCCAAAAGGGCGTGCATCAAGAGCTGGCCGATCACCGAACGGGCGGGTTGCCTCTGGGTATGGTATGACGAGGAAGGCGGCGAGCCCGACTATGAGCTGCCGGCCTTTGCAGACTATGATCAGCCGCACTGGGTCAACTGGTCGGTCGAATGCCTTGGCGAGCTGGACTGCCATCCGCAAGAAGTGGTCGATAACATGACCGACAAGGGCCATCTGGAGCCCGTCCATGGTTCGATCGGCATGATCCGTTTCGAGAATGAGTTTGACGGAATCAAGGTTCGCCAGATTTTGCTCGCGGGCCACAAGACTTTGGCGGGCACCGAGGCGATGCTTAACGACACCTGGTATACAGGGCCGGGCATTTTGCAGTCCATCATGGTCGGCGAAAATCCTTCATTGATGCTGATCGCTCATACGCCGGTTCATGATGGCCGGATCAAGGTCTGGTACGGATTGATGGTGAAGGTGGCGAATGCCGCGCCATCTCCGGACGACGTGAGCGTTGCCAAACAATATGAAAAGGCTGGCGTCTTTGCCTTTGCGCAGGATTTCGAAATCTGGGGCAACAAACGGGCCTGCATCAATCCCATGATGGTCAAGGGCGATGGCCCGTTCGACAAATTGCGCATCTGGTACCGCCAATTCTACAATCCCCGCGCTCGTGCCGCCGAGTTTCAGGCGCGCGTCAATGGGCACTATGTTAGCAGAGGCACGGAAGAAGCGCCTTGGGAGGATGCTGCGTGACGGGCAGCACCGCCTGACTTTCTGTACCTGAGGATAGATTCTACGCAAAGTTGCATTGATGCGACTTTGTAGGCGTCCAACGCGCATTGGGCGTTGACAATGACTGCGATATTTGAAAGTCTCACACTTCCGGGAGAGTGGCCCACAGTCCCCCCGGCCTTTTTGGGGAGGGTTTAATGCAGAAGATCAAGAATCACCGTCTGTGCTCGCTGCTGCTGGGCACGAGTCTAATTGCGATTGCGACACCGGCCTGGGCGCAGTCAGAGCCTCAGGACGAGGGCAGTTCTCTGGGCGAAATTCTGGTGACGGCCAACAAGCGCGAGGAAAATCTTCAACAGGCCCCGCTCGCCATCTCGGCCGTGTCCTCCGAGGCACTGGAATTCCGCGGGTTGAGTGAAGCGAAGGATCTGAGCGCGATTGCGCCGAACGTTTCGGTGGTGGGCGCAACGACCAACGCAACGGCTGCCGTGGTCAGCATTCGCGGCATTCCGTCGCCGGCGGATGAAACGCAGGGTTTTGATTCGCCCATCGGCATGTATCTGGATGGCGTCTATCTCGCCCGGTCTTCGGCTGCGACCTTCGAAGTGGCCGACATCGAGCGCGTCGAAGTGTTGCGCGGTCCGCAGGGTACGCTGTTCGGTCGGAATACCACCGGTGGTGCGATGAACTTCATCACCAAGAAGCCGTCGGAAGATGCCAGCTTCAAGCTGCGCCTTGGCGGTGGCAATTACGGCCAGAAGGTGATTCGCGGCATTCTGAATTCCGGCGATCTTGGCGGCGCGCGCATGTCGATCGGTTTCCTGCACCGCGACCGCAACGGCATCGTCAACAATCTGCTTGAACCGAGCAAGAGCCGGGATCCCGGCGCGCACAAGGTGGATTCGATGCGCGCCGCGATTGAGCTGGATCTCTCCGATGCAATTTCGGTTTACAATGTCTTCGATTTCACCCGCATCACCGCTGCGCCGCATGTGTCTCAGTTGGCAGAAGTCGGCAACGGCGTGTTCCGCCCGAATGTGACGCTGAATGGAAATACATTCTCGCAGGTTCAGCCCGCGAACGTTGCCGGTTATCTGGCGAGTGCGTCTGTGCTGGAGCCCGGTTGCGGCAAGACCGTGACGCGGGTGCGCCAGTCGACGGTCTGCAACGAGCTGGACGGTCTTTCGACCGACGAGATCTGGGGCAATTTGTTCCGCGTCGAGGCTGATCTGGGCGGCGTCATGGTGCGCAGCTCCAGCGCCTATCGCAGCTGGCGCAACAGGATTCGCGGCAGCGATCTGGACGGAATGGGCTCTCTGCGTGGCCCGCTCTTCTCTTCGGCAAGCCTGCTGAATGGCATGCCTGCCGGACTGCTGACCTTTGTCCTCCCCGCCGCACAGCAGCCTTTTGCGCCTTTCATTGCGGCCTCCCCGGTCCCGACGACTGTGCAGCCGCTGTTCAGCGCGACCAACAATCGTCGTCAGCACCAGTACAGCCAGGAACTTGAAATCGTCTCCACGGGCGATGGACCGTTCCAATGGGTGCTGGGTGCCTTCTACTTCAAGGAAAAGGGGTATGAGCGCAACGATCAGTCGATCGGTTTCGTGCTTGATACCAACTCGGTTTTCCTTGGCAATTTCGGTGCGCTGGGTCCGAGCTTTGCAGCGGCAAACCCGGCCCGCTATCGCGTTGTGCCCACCTTCGCCGCGCTCGATTACCGCGTGGGCGGCGAATCAAAGGCGGTCTATGGTCAGGCGTCTTACCGTCCCGGCGGCAAGGAAGGTCCGCTTGGGGTCACGCTTGGTCTGCGCTACACGTGGGACAAGAAGAGCGTGAACCGCACCCAGAACGGGGCCACAGCCTTCTCGGCCGCGGAACAGGCGCTCAATATCCAGAAGAAGAGCTTCAGCGCGCCGTCTGGCCATCTGACGGTCGATTATCGTGCGTCTGACGATGTGAACCTTTATGCGCGTGCCGCACGCGGTTATCGTTCAGGTGGTTTCAACCTGCGTCAGTCCACGCAGGTCGACAACGCCGCGACCCCGACGATCAACGAAGCCGTGCCGCTGATTCCGTTCAATGAGGAATCCATCTGGTCCTATGAAGTGGGCGTCAAGATGGAGTTCATGCGGCGCATCCGCCTGAACGTGGCCGCGTTCCACAACATCTATAACGACCAGCTTGCCACCATTCCGATCCCGATCACGGGCGGCGGCAGCTTCGGTACGCAGACGGTGAACGCCGGCAAGACGACCTATACCGGCTTCGAAGTGGAAGGTCAGGCCAAGCTGAACGACTATTTCTCGATCGACGGCAATTTGGGATATATCAGCATCAAGACGAAGGAATTCCCGGGTGCTGACATCACCGGTGCTGTCCAGAACATCGCACCGCTGATCAATGGCGCGGGTTATGCACCGAAATATACCGCGTCGATTGCGGGCAATGTCACCGTTCCGGTTGGTGCGGAAAGCAAGCTGACCGGTCGTATCGGGTATAATTACACCTCCGGCTTTGAAATGTTCCCGAACTCGCTGACGGCACCCTTCTCCAAGACCGGGCGCGGTGACGCGCGCGGGCTTCTGGATGGTCAGCTCCGCCTGGACGGCCTGCTCGGCCAGAAGGCCAGCATGACGCTGTGGGGCAAGAATCTGACCAACAAGAAATATGTCACGCGTTCGGTCGATTTCGGCGCGCTGGGTTTTGCGACCGTGATCTTTGGTGACCCGCGCACCTATGGTCTGACGCTCGACGTCGAGTTCTGATCCAGGGTAACACAGCCAGGGGGCAACGAAGAAGGGGGCGGGGAGAGCCAATCTCCCCGCCCCCTTTTTCATGCCTGATGTTGCCGATCAGAAGACGGTCGCGCCGCCATCAATGACCAGCGGATGACCGGTCACAAAGCTTGCCGCGTCAGAGCATAGCCAGACCACCGCGTTGGCGATTTCGTCTGCCTGCCCCATACGTCCCATCGGCGTCATGCTGTCGAGCAGCTTGCGCATCTCTTCATTGGCGGCGAGCGGGGCGGTCATCGGCGTTTCGATGACGCCGGGGCAGACCGCGTTGACGCGAATGCCCGCCTTGGCCCAGCGCAGCGCACCGTGGCGTGTCAGGCCGACAACACCATGTTTGGTGGCGGTATAGCCGGGTTGCGCCGGGTTCCCCACCAGACCGTTGATGGACGACGTGTTGACAATCGCGCCGCCGCCTTGGGCCATCATCACCTCTGATTCCTCACGCATGCACAGCATCACGCCGGTCAGATTGACGCCCAGGCTTTTCGCCCACACATCATCGTCATATTCATTGGCGCCCATATTGTTGATGCCGGCGTTGTTGAAGGCATAATCAAGCCGCCCGAACGCCTCGACAGCCTTGGCCACCATGGCTTTGACCTGATCGCCCTGCGAGACATCGCACGCCTGAAACAGCGCCTTGCCGCCCGCGGCCTCGATCATGGTGACGGTTTCCGCACCACCAGTCGCGTTGACATCGCTCACCAGAACCGAGGCTCCGGAATGGGCGAAGGCCAGCGCCGTCGCCCGGCCAATGCCGCCGCCCGCGCCCGTCACCAGCGCCACCTTGCCATTCATGCCGTAATTGATCATTCTCACTCTCCTGCACTTGCGTAAATATCTGCTTAGGCTGTAACGCAAACCTAGGTCAATGTCCGTTCATATAGTGGAGATGCGAATGTCTGTCAGCCTTTTCGATCCCGTTCAGCTCGGTGCGCTTAAGCTCTCCAACCGTATCGTCATGTCTCCGATGACGCGGGACCGGGCCGGGCCGGGCGATGTGCCAACCGCGCTGATGGTGGACTATTACCGCCAGCGCGCCAGCGCCGGGCTGATCGTGACAGAAGGCGCGCAGCCCTCTCTGGTCGGCAAAGGCTATTGGCGCACGCCAGGCATCCATTCGCCTGAACAGGTGGCGGGTTGGACCAAGGTGGCCGACGCGGTTCATGCCGAAGGCGGGCAGATCGTCATGCAGATGATGCACTGCGGGCGCGTGGTTGTGCCCGCCAATCGGGGTTTTGACGCAGAGATTGTTGCGCCCTCCGCCTTGCCCTGCCCGGACAAGGTGCCGGGACCGGACGGCGTGCCGGTGCCAACCGGCGAACCCCGCGCGCTGGATGCTGCCGAACTCCCAGCCTTGGCGGAAGACTATGCGCTGGCCGCGCGCAACGCCCGTGCGGCAGGCATTGATGGCGTGGAACTGCATTGCTCCAGCGGCTATCTGATCAACCAGTTTCTCAACCCCGCCAGCAATCTGCGCACCGACGCCTTTGGTGGCACGGCGGAAAACCGGGCGCGCTTCCCGCTGATGGTGTTGCAGGCCATGGCGGATGCGATTGGGGCAGACCGGGTGGGCGTGCGCATTTCACCCGGCAATCCCTATAACGGTATGGACCCGGCAGACCCCTCCGAGACTTTTGCGCCCTTCCTTGATGGCGCGAACGCCATGGGGCTGGCCTATCTGCATGTGCTCGATATGGGGTTGGCCGATCTCGATACTTTGGGCTTTTGCCGTGCGCACTGGTCCGGCCCGATCATCGCCAACAACATGCTGACGCTGGAAAGTGGAACCGCGCTGGTGGAGGCAGGCCGCGCAGACGCCGTGTCATTCGGGCGCGCCTTCATCGCCAACCCTGATCTGGTGGCGCGCTTCAAGGTGGGCGCCGCGCTGGCCAAGCCGGATTACAGCTTGCTTTATACGGGGGAAGAACGCGGCTTCACCGATTATCCGCCGATGGGGTGACCCAATACCCGTCATGCTGAGCGTGTCGAAGGACCGCCCTTCTGGGACGCCCACAACATCCTCGACACGCCAGAATGAAATTAGGCCGCCTTCGCTTTCCGGTTATCCACCGAGGTATGCACGCCGTTGACGCGGCTGCGGAACTCGTCCGCGCGCGCACGCGGATTGAAGAACTGCTTGTACCAGATCCGCCCCTTGTGAAACGGGCCATCATCCGGGATCTGGAGGATGGTCAGCGCGGCTTCCTTGTGCTGCCACAGTTCGAAATCCTGGGCGAAGGCATCCAGCGCCACATCCTGATAGGAGCGCGCCATGGAGACGCCGCCCGCATCGGCGCGTTTTGAATCCACCTTCACCATCAGCGCATACCAGACGCGCACCTCCCCATCTTCAACCGGCGTGTTGCAGATCATGATGACGCTGGGATGCTGGCCTTCCATCTTGGAGAGGAGGATGCCCGGCCCGGTATACCAAGTGTCGTTGATCAGCACGTCTTCGCCCGTGGAGACGAGCGTGCGATGCCCTGCGCCGAAGCGCTGCATGATGATGTGATCGCGGAACTCATTCTCGAAATAGGCGATGTCCTTGCTTCCGTGCACCGGGATGAAGTGGGCCAGATCCGCCATGTTATCGAGGATTTCCTGCGGGTGAATGGGCAGCGTGCCGAGATGATCGAGCCGCCAGCGCACCCAGCCTTCCTCTTCCTTGTCCCATTCAGCAAAGGCGGGCAGATCAAATTCAGGCTCGCCATTTTCCATATCGTGCCACATCCACACACAGCCTGCCTTTTCGACGACCGTATAGGATTTCACGCACGCCGCCTTGGGGATGCCATGGTTGGAATAGGGAATGTCATCGCACTGGCCATCGGGCGCATAGCGCCAGCCATGGGCCGGGCAACGGAGCGAATCGCCCTCCACATGGGTTCCGTCCTTCACCACATAGGACGACGTATTCTTCGCCATGTGCACGCGCATGTGCGGGCAATAGGCATTGAGCAGCACCACGCGGCCAGACCCTTTGCCCCGATAGATCACCATATCCTGCCCGAAGAAACGCACCGCCTGCGGGGTCGTCGTCACTTCATCCGCCACTGCGATCATGAACCAGCCGCGCGGGAAGGCGAATTCGCCCAAGCCATAGTCTGCTGTCGTTGCCATGTTACCTCTCCTCTATACCCGGCTCAGATGAAGCTGTCTGTGTTGGGCGCGCCCAGCATGACATTGCCGAAATTGCGGCCGACCGAATTGGGGTTGTTGGCCACATGGGTGCGGCCCGTGTGGATGTCGCAGAAGGTGCGCGCAATCTGGTTGCCGCGATAGATGCCATCTGCGCCAGAGGTGTAATACATGCGGCTGATCAGCTCGCAGCAACGCCCCGAAATCTGGGCAGACTGGTAGCGGAAGCGCAGCCGCGTCTCCAGATCGGCCTGCTCGCCCTTGCGCGCGGCTTCGTTCAGCACGGCAAAGTTGCGGAACAGGACGGTCTTCATCTCGTCAATGGCTGACTGGGTTTCGGCAATCAGCACCTGCACGTCGGGATCGCCCGCCGCGCTGACACCTGTATTGTTGCTCTTCCGTTTGGCCCCTGTTTCCAGATAGGTCTCAAGCGCCCCCTGCAAGGCCCCGATCGACGAGGAAGAGACCGCCCGGACAAACACCTGACCAAAGGGCAGCTTGTAAAGCGGCCCCGGATTGGACTTCGCACCCGGATTGGTGTTGGCAAAGCCGTCCTTGGACCGGTGGGTGCGATAGCCGGGAACGTAAGCGTCCTCCACCGTCACATCATGGCTGCCCGTGCCACCCAGACCGATGGTGTTCCAGATCGGCAGAATGGTGAAATCCTTGCGCGGGACAAGGAAGGTCCAGAAATCGGGAATGCCCGTTTCCAGGATCAGGCACCAGCCCGCCCAAAAAGGCCCATTCGCAATGATCCACACCGCTGGAAAAGCCCCAGCGCCCGCTGATTTTGTACCCGCCGTCCACGGGGGTGACTTGCGCGCGCGGCATGTAGGAGGATGAAATGAGCGTGGTCGGATCGTCCTTCCACACATCGTCCTGCGCCTTGGGGTCGAACAGAGCGAGCTGCCAGTTGTGCACGGCCACCACGCCCAGCACCCAAGCAGAGGACATGCAGCCTTCGGCCACCTTCATCTGCACCGCGTAAAAGGCCTCCGGGTCCATCTCATACCCGCCCCAGCGCTTGGGCTGGAGAATCTTGAAGAAGCCCGCTTCCTGAAAGTCGCGGATCGTCTCATCGGGCACCTTGTTGTTCGCTTCGCATTTGTCGGCGCGTTCGCGCAGCGCCGGAACGAGCGCCTGCGCGCGCGCCACCAGATCGGCGGGGGTCGGGGTGATCATTGCAGCAGCAGTTGCCATTGTCCGTCTCCTTCAAATCACGCAGCTTCAGCGAGCTGCGCCTGTTGGTCCGCGCCGAAGCCGACGCTGAAATCATGCCCCCACAGGCTCACCGAGGTGCTTTCGAAAACGGTGTGGCGGTCCCAATCAATGGTGCGGCCGCCAAAGCCATATTCGAGCGCAAAGCCGCCCGGTGTCATCATGTAGAAGCTGGTCATGTGATCATTGGTGTGCTTGCCGAGCGTCGCCATCAGGCGCGTGCCCGATGCCTGCATCCGGTCCATCGCACGGCCCACTTCGTCCATTGCGTCCACTTCCACCATCAGATGCACGCAGCCGGACGGCACTTCGCCTTCAAACAGCGCAAGGCTGTGATGGCGGCCATTGGCGCAGTGCATGAAGTTGATGCGCATTTCCGGCCCGCCTTCGCCCATCGGGCGATGGACAAGGATGTCTGCCACGCCAAAGCCCAGCACATCCCGCAACAGGCCGGTGGTGGCATCGAACGCCGGGGCGGGCAGAACCATATGGCCATAGCCCAGATCGCCAGTCACAAAGCGGGGCACGCCCACCGGTGAAACGAAGCGTTCAAAATTGGTCTGGTAGCCATAGAAAATCTCGTGGCGATTGCCCGACGGGTCGTTAAACCACGCCATATCGAAGACATGACGCAGGGCCAGCTCCGCCGGGGTGGCGCGCGTCCAGGTCACGCCCTTCAGGTCCAGCTCTGCGAGCCCTGCCTCAAACTGATCCCTGGAGCGCAATTCCCAGCCGCTGGCGAAATAGCGGTCTTCGGACGCCTTTTCGATGAACATCCGCCCGGCGCGTTCGTCGATCCGCAAGGCATGGCCGCCGGGTACGGCGTGCGCCGAGAATCCTGCGACATCCTCTCCAAACCGCACCCATTGCTGTGGATCGGTGGACCGGATGATGCTGTATGCGAGCGCACTGACCTGCATGGCGGATTTCCCTTGGTGAACAGGGGTGACCTTATCCGGTGTAGGGCCCTGCCCGGACATTGATCTGAATCAATCAAAATGGTGTTTTCGGCATATTTGTCATCATCAGTCATCGTGTTCATTGCCTGATAGGCGACTTGAATGTCTGATTGCGTATTTTTTATGCAGTCATGATACGCATATGCGAATATGACAGCCGGGGTGCAGGCTTGTGGATGCGGCACGGTTTGGGCAGTCTGCCGGTTCGCCAGAGATTCATGGAGAGGACAGACAGACGCCATGACAGAACCGACCCGCGCGCCCGACGATGTGATGTACACGGTGCAGGACCATATTGCGACGATCCTGCTCAACCGGCCCCACCGCCGCAACGCGCTCAACTGGAATGCCTACGCCCAGCTGGAAGCGGCGTTGAAGGCGGCGTCTGTCGATCCGGAGGTGCGGTGCGTGATCGTCTCTGGCGCAGACCCGGCCTTTTGTTCGGGGGATGACGTGCTGGAGATCATGGCGGGACCGAAGAGCTTTGCCGCCACCCAATCCGCTGCCACCATCGTCACGTTCCAGCCCACGCCCGCTGCCATGGCTGCGCTGGAGTGCGAAAAGCCGATGATCGCCGCGGTCAATGGCGCCGCCATTGGCTGGGGGATGGAACTGGCGCTCTTTGCAGATATCCGCATCGCATCTGACAAGGCCCGTTTTTCGGAAATGTTCATCAAGCGCGGGCTGGTATGCGATGTCGGCGGCTTTTACCGGCTGCCTGCCATCGTCGGGCCTGCCAAAGCCGCCGAACTGCTCTTCACCGGAGATATTATTGACGCTGCCGAAGCGGCCCGCATCGGGCTGGTGAGTGAAGTCGTGCCGCACGAGGCGCTGATGGACCGCGCCCGGGCCCTGGCCACCCGCATTGCTGCCAATCCGCCACTCGCGCTGCGCTTCATGAAAGCGGGCTTGCAGAAATCCGCTTATGGCGATCCGCGTGAAATCGGGGCCTGGGCGATCAGCACCATCCGTCGGCTGATGGAAACCGAAGATCACAAGGAAGGCGTGGCCAGTTTTCTGGAGAAGCGGGAACCGGTGTTCAACGGTCGATAGGGCTGATTCGTTCGACGAACCGGCGGCAAGGATCGACCAACGGCAGAAACATTGTTGCGCGTTTGCGCACGGAATCTAAACTGGGCTCAATCTCAGGAGGGTTCCATAATGAACAAATATCTGCTCGCCGGCGTCGCAGCCCTGGCTCTGGTGTCGTTTGGCGCATCAGCGGTCGTACAAGCGGCTTCGCGCCCCGCGAAATCTTCAAAGGCATCTCAGCCGCAATTCGGCAGCTTCGGCGTTGATCTGGCCGGGATGGACAGCAAGGCAGCGCCCGGTGACGATTTTTACCGCTTCGTCAACGGCGCTTGGGCAGACAAGACCCTGATCCCCGAAGACAAATCGAGCTGGGGCGGGTTCATGATCCTGCGTGATCTGTCAGACCAGCGGACCCGCGCGATTATCGAAGAAGTCGCCAAGAAGAAGGGCAAGCCTGGCAGCGCGGCGCAGAAAGTGGGCGATTATTTCGCGTCCTTCATGGATGAAGCGACGATCGAGCGGTTGGGCGTGGCCCCTATCCGTCCCTATCTGGATTCCATCGCCGCCATGAAAACGCGGAGCGATCTCGCGGTTGAGCTCGGCAAGGCCAATCGCATGATGATCGACATGCCGGTGGGCATCGGTGTCGAACAGGACCTGAAGGACAACAGCGTCTATTCCGCCTATATCGGGCAGGGTGGGCTGGGCCTGCCGGACCGCGATTATTATCTGGTGGATGACAATCCCCGCTTCGTCGAGGCACGCACCAAATATAAGGCGCACGCCGCCGCGATGCTGAAGCTGGCAGGCTTTGACGATGTCGAGGCGCGGGCGCAGCGCATTTATGATCTGGAAGTGGCCATTGCCAAGGTTCATTGGAGCCAGGCCGACTCGCGCCAGATCGACAAGCTTTACAATCCGATGACGCTGGCAGAACTGGACGCCAAGATGCCCGGCTTTGACTGGGCGGGCTTTGTCCGCACGGCGGGTCTTGCCGGGCAGGCCAAGGTGGTGGCCACCCAGCCTTCTGCCCTGACCGGCATAGCCAAGCTGCTCAATGATGTGCCTCTGGAGACGTGGAAGGACTATCTGGCACTGCGCACGGTCAAGGATGCGGCTCCGTTGCTGGGCAAGGCCTTTGTTGATGAAAGTTTCGAATTTGAAGGCAAGGTGCTGAATGGCACACCTGCGCTCAAGGAACGGTGGAAGCGCGGTGTGGACATGGTCAATGGCGCGCTGGGCGAGGCCGTGGGGCAAATCTACGTTGCCCGCCATTTCCCGCCTGCTGCCAAAGCCAAGGCCGATGCGCTGGTGAAGAATCTGATCAAGGCCATGGATGGCCGCCTGTCGCGTCTGGAATGGATGAGCGCGGACACCCGGACCAAGGCGCGCGCCAAGCTTGCGGCGTTCACGCCCAAGATCGGATATCCGGACAAGTGGCGTGACTATTCGACCCTTGACGTGAAGCGCGGCGATGCGTTCGGCAATGCCGTGCGCGCCACCGAGTTTGAATATCAGCGCCAGCTTGCCAAGATCGGCAAGCCCGTGGATCGCAGCGAATGGGGCATGACCCCGCAAACGGTGAACGCCTATGCCAATCCGCTGCTCAACGAAATCGTGTTCCCGGCGGCCATTCTGCAACCGCCCTTCTTTGATCCCAACGCCGATCCGGCGGTGAATTATGGCGGCATCGGTGCGGTGATTGGCCACGAAATCAGCCACCATTTTGATGATCAGGGCCGCAAATTCGATATGAACGGCAATCTGGCCGAATGGTGGACGCCAGAGGATGTGAAGCGCTTTGAAGCGCTGACCGTCAAGCTGGGCCAGCAATATGGTGCCTATGAGCCGTTGCCGGGAGTGAAGGTGAATGGCGATCTGACGATGGGCGAGAATATCGCCGATCTGGCCGGGGCCACGGTCGCTTATGATGCCTATATTCTGTCGCTCGGTGGCAAGCCTGCACCGCTGCTGGAAGGCTATACCGGTGAGCAGCGCTTCTTCCTTGGCTTTGGCCAGATCTGGCGCAACAAATATCGCGAGGCTTCGCTCCAGCGGACGCTGACCACCGATCCGCACACGCCGGGCCATTTCCGCCCTTATGTCGTGCGCAATCTGGATGCCTGGTATGCGGCGTTCCAGCCCAAGCCGAGCGAAAAGATGGTGCTCGCTCCGGCAGACCGGGTGCGCATCTGGTAACTGGCCCCTCGCCGTCGCCCCTGCCGAAACGGGGGCGACGGATTTGCGCGGGTCAATCGGGCAGGACGAACCGCACCGTCATTTCGCGCCAGCTTTCAATCGCCTTGCCATCGCTCGTGGCGGGCTTGAAGCGCCATTTGGAGAGCGCCTGATCGCGCGTGGCGCGGAAAAACGCCTCTTCGGTGGCGCTCACTTGTTCCACGGCCTTTACGCGGCCATCGCTGCCCACCAGCACGCGGACGACCACAAGCCCGCCCAGTCCGGCGCGGATCATGGACGTGGGGTAAGGCGGCTGGAGCAGCCCGGCATGGCGCGGGTCGGGCTTTGCCCCTGTTACAACAGGGGTGCGCGCGGGCGTGGAGTCTGGCTCGACCTTGCGTTCCACAAGGCCCGCGCCCTCGCCTGATCCGGCACCCAAAGGCGCAGGGGTGAAGATGAGCGGCTGGACGGGGAACGGGTCCGACAGCGGAATCACCAATTCCCGGTCCGGCGGCGCAGTGGGGCGGGCCGGCGGGGGCGGTGATTTTTTCTCCTGTTCAGCCGGGGGCAACGGCGCGGGATCGGGTTTGACCTCATAGCCTTGCAGATTGACCATCACGTCCGGCACAACATGCGGTGCGGCGAAGATCAGCGCGGCAAATACGCCGCCATTGAGCGCAATCGCAAAGCCCAACCCTCCGGTGTTGAGCGTCCACCCCGTCTTCCTGTCGAGATAAGCCATCATCCAACTCCTCTTATAGGCAGGACGCACGACTCGGGCCCTGCAAGAGGTTTGATACTCTATCTCTGATAATGATACAAGATTACATAACGTCAATCAGATTGACGCTCGCAGCCGCGCAACCGCCCGCTCCCGCCCGATCAGCGGCAGCAACGCTTTCATGTCCGGTCCATGATCCAGCCCGGTCAAAGCGCGGCGCAGCGGCAGGAACAGCGCCTTGCCCTTGCGCCCTGTGCTCGCCTTGAGCGCATCGGTCAGCGCGGGCCAGACATCGCCGGACCAATCCAGACCGTCGGCCACCTGAACGGCCTCGGACAGGAACGGCCGGTCTTCGGCATCAATCGTGGCGGACACATTGCCGGTGATGATCGTCCACCAGTCTCCTGCATCGCTCAACCGCTCCAGATTGGGGCGGATCGCTTCCCATGCGGCTTCGCTCATCCCGGCGGGCAACCGCTCCGCCACAGCCTCATAGGGCGTCTGGTGGAGAATCCGGGCATTGACCTGCGCCAGTTCGGCTTCATCAAAGCGGGCGGGTGCGCGTCCGAAGCGGGCAAAATCGATGCTGTCGATCAGCGGCTGCGGATCGGTGAACGGCTCCACCGGATCGCTGGTGCCCAGCCGCGCCAGCAGCGCAATGACGGCCATCGGCTCGATACCGTGTTCGCGGAACGCATCCATGCCGAGCGAACCCAGCCGCTTGGAGAGCTTCCCCTCGCTGCCCGTCAGCAGTGCCTCATGCGCGAAACGCGGCGGGGCGGCGCCCATTGCTGTAAACATCTGGATTTGCGTGGCTGTATTGGTGACATGGTCCTCGCCGCGCACCACATCGGTCACGCCCATCTCCACATCGTCAATGGTGGACGGCAGCATGTAGAGCCAGCTGCCATCGGCACGGCGGATGACGGGATCAGACAAGAGCTTCGGATCGAACTTCTGGTGCCCGCGCACCATGTCTTCCCATTGGATCAGCGCGTCATGATCCAGCTTGAAGCGCCAATGCGGCGTGCGGCCTTCGGGCACCGGCGCGTCCGCATCCTTGCGCTCATAGACGGGCGGCAGCCCGCGCCCCAGCAACACCTTGCGGCGCAGATCCAGCTCTTCAGGGGTCTCGTAACACGCATAGACGCGGCCCGCCGCCTTCAACGCTTCAAACTGCGCCTCATAAAGCGCAAAACGGGCGGACTGGCGCTCCTCTCCATCCGGCACAATGCCCAGCCAGGCCAGATCGGCGCGGATGCCCGTGACATACTCCTCCTTGGAGCGTTCCAGATCGGTATCGTCGATCCGCAACAGGAAGCGCCCGCCAAAGCGCTTGGCCCACAGCCAGTTGTGAAGCGCAGTACGGACATTGCCAACATGAAGGTGGCCGGTGGGGGATGGAGCAAATCGTGTGGTGATGGTCATGCTGCGGCGCTTACCGGCTTGGGCAGGCCCGCGTCAAACCTAGCGTCGTCGCTGTGCCGCGCGGGCTGCGGACAGGAACAGGCTGTCAGCCAGAACATCGCCGGCTGTGGATGGCGCCTTGATGCTGCGTTCGGCATCCAGCAGCCTTGTGTTGAGCGTGGCCACGCCGTCCGCAGTCCAGCGCTGCAACTGGGGCAGGGCACCGTCCTTTTCCCACATGGGCAGGGATGAGGTAACCGAATCGGCAGAGCGCCCGCCCGCCATCTGGCCGTGCAGCCGGGCGAGCAATTGCATCCGCCGGTGCACCGCGCGCAGCAGCGAAATGCTGTTCTCCCCCTCTGCCTTCAGCCGAGCCAGCTCCTGCGCCATCTGCACCGGCTGACCGCCCAGCACGGCGCGAATGAAATGCTTCTGGTCCACCTCTCCTGATACGGCAGAGACGGCATCCAGCGCGGAGGATTCGACTTCGGCCGGGCGCTCGGGCGCGGCATCAAGGTAGAGCGCCAGCTTTTCAAGTTCGCGCGCCATCAGCGCCCGGTCTCCGCCGGCCATGCGCACGATCCGGCCGGCGCAATCGCCTGTCAGTCGGAGCCCTTGCTCCTGTGCCAGAGCGGCTGCAATTTGCTCCAGATCGCGCTGGTTGGGCAAATAGGAAGCGCAGGCCATGGCTTCAGGGTGCGCCAGCATCAGCTTGACGATGCCCGCCGTAGTCTTGAGCCCGCCCGCAATGATCGCAACCGGATTGCCCGCCACCGGCGCGTCCAGAAAGGCCTGCACGCAAGCCACCGGATCTTCCCGTCCCTCCCAGAGGATGACGATGAAGCGCTTCTCTCCGAACAGACCCATGGAGGCTGCTTCATCGGTCAGGCGCGTGGGATCGGCCTTCAGCGCGGCGAGTTCAAGGTCGATCCGCTCCGCATCAGACCCCATGGCGCGCACCAGCCGGGTCAGCAGCGCCTGCGATCCGGCTTCATCCGGACCATAGAGCAGGAAGGCGCGCGCGCCCTGTCCGCCCGCATCCAGTGCTTTGGACATCTGGGCCGCGTTGGCCTTCACTGGGCCGCCGCCTGCCGCCCTGCAAACAGCGCCACACGCGCAGTGATCTGGTCCGCCAGAATCTGGGTCAGCCGTTCCAGCGCGCTGTCTTCTGCCGCCAGCACAGCATATTCGGACGACACAACATCAATCCCGGCGTCCGAACCCGCCGTAGCGTCCAGCACGGTTGTGCCTTGCGCTGCATCCACCAGCCGGTAGCGCGCCCGCAGCGACCGGCGCTCGCGCGTCACCGCGTCGTCGCGGCGCACACCAAAGCCGGTGATCTGGTCGTCGAGTTCGATCTCCAGCCGATAGACTGGCGCTTCGCCCTGACGGTTGCCGATCCGGTCGTTCAGCGCATTGCGCAGCAGCCAGCCTGCTTTGCCGTCAATCGGCGCCACATCGACCGAACGGAGCGCCTGCGCAGCGGCCCCGCCTGCTCCATCAGCATAAAGCGGGCGCAGCGCACAGCCCGACAGGCTGGCAAGAAGGATAAGGGCAAGCGTGCGTTTCATGCGGGCGGTATCGGGCAAGAGCGTCACGCGCTCAAGCCCGAAATGGCTTATGGCATGAATTGCAGTTCCTTGAGCTGGCGACGCGCGCGCAAAGAAAGGACGCGGCCAATGTCGAGCAGCATGTCGCACGCAATGCCGGGATGTTTTTCGCGCAAACCGCCAAAATCGCGCCAACTCAGCGTGCGGACGTTGCAATCTGTCAGCGCGGTGACAGTAGCGGAACGCGGTTGCGCGTCCAGAAAAGCCTGTTCGCCAAAAACGGACCCGGACTCGATCACGGCAATCTGCTGGCGCGTGCCATCCGCGCGCTTCACGGTCACTTCGGCGCGCCCGTCGATCAGGATGAAGAGGTGCCGCCCATCGCGCTCCTCGCCCAGCACCTCCTCGCGCGGGGCGAAACGCTTCATCTTGGTGAATTTGAACAGCGTGTTCCAGTCCGCATCACTCGCCTCTGACAGAAAGCCCGCATCTGGGCGGGACACGATCTCTGCGCCGGTTGCGGTTCGCAATATCTTGACCGCACCATCGGTAAAATAGAGGCCGCGCTTGCGCAGTTCGAGCGAGAGGAAGGCCAGTCGCGCCAGCGCCTCCGGTGCGCCTGCAAACCTGCCTTCGCACAGATCAGCAATCGAATCGATCGAGCCGGGGTAGATGAGCACCGGCCAGCCCATTTCCTCCAGACAACAGAACAAGGCCGATTCCTCGATCAGATAGGCGGAAGCGATCGCTGCGGCCGCATCCGCATCCACGGCAAAGGGGTTGGCATCCAGCTTGTCGCCCCGTCCCAGATAAAGGTCGGCAAAATCGCTGATCGAGCGGGCAAAGGCCACATCGTCATGCGCCAAGGCCTGCAATTGCGTAAGGTGCCCTGCAAAGCTGGCTGCCTGTTCCACTTCGGAAAAGCGGATGAATTCGAACTGGCACTTGCCGCCGAATTGCGCGAGCATCGGCGCATAAAGGCGGCAGAAATCGACACCTGCCTCCAGCGCCTTGGCGCGCGCCGCATCCGCGTCCAACCCTTCAAGCAATTGCAGTGTCAGGCGGTAGACGCTGTCCCCCACCACCACGGCGCAGCGCTCGAACCGTTCGGAGATCCATTCCACCGACGCTTCAAGCCGCGCGCCTTCGAAATTCGCGTTGCCCAGCGAGACGCCAAGCATGCACAAATGTCCGCCCTGTTCGAAAAAGCCCTTCGCTTTGGGGGCAATGCCTGCAAAGCCCGCTTTGTACCGGTGCGTGCCGAAGCTGATGGTTTCCAGCCCAAGATTGGACGCACGGATGCTGTTTTCCGGCTCGGCCATGCCGATTCCACTCCTTGTTCCAGCGGCGCGCGGGCTTTTGCCTGTCTTTACGCCACGATGTTGACCAAGCGACCCGGAACCACGATGACTTTTTTAGGCGTTGCGCCATCCAGTGTGCGGATGATCTTGTCAGACGCCAGCGCCAGCGCTTCCAGCCCGGCCTTGTCCAGATCCTTGGGCACGGTCAGCGTATCGCGCAGCTTGCCATTGACCTGCACCGCGATGGTGACTTCATCATCGACCAGAAGTGCGGGATCATGGTCCGGCCAGGGTTGGCTGGACACAAGGCCTTCACCACCCAGCGCGGCCCAGCCTTCTTCGGCCAGATGTGGCAGCATGGGGGAGATGAGGCGCGGCAGCGTGCGGATGGCAGCGTCGCGCGAAGCAGACGGGGCGGCCTTTTCGATAGCGTTCACCAGTTCGTGCGTGCGCGCAACAGCCTTGTTGAAATGCAGCGCCTCAATATCTGAGGCCATGCCCGCAATCGCGCGGTGGAGGAGTTTGTCGAGGGCTCCGTTCGTGTCGAGCGCAGTCGAAACACCCTGTGCCACCCCGTCAAACAGCCGCCAGATGCGGTTCACAAAGCGCCATGTCCCCTCAATCCCGCTTTCGGACCATTCCAGATCACGTTCGGGCGGCGAATCAGACAGCATGAACCAGCGCACCGCATCCGCGCCGTATTGATCGAACATCGGATCGGGATCGACGACATTCTTCTTCGATTTGGACATCTTCTCGATGCGGCCGATCTGGATGCGCTTTTCGCTCCCCTTCACTTGGGCAGATGTGCCGTCGCTCATCACCTCTTCCGGATTATACCAAGTGATTTTTCCATCACCCGCTTTGTCGAAATAGGTGACATGCGTCACCATCCCCTGCGTAAACAGCGCAGCAAAGGGCTCGGCGAAATCGAGCTTGCCGACCTTCTGGAGCGCGCGAGTCCAGAAACGGGCATAGAGCAGATGCAGGATCGCATGTTCGATCCCGCCAATATATTGCCCCACCGGCAGCCACGCCTTCACTTCGTCCGCATCGAACGGCTTGTCATCGGGCTGGCTGGCAAAGCGGATGAAATACCAGCTTGAATCCGCAAAGGTATCGAGCGTGTCGGTTTCGCGGCGCGCGGGTTCCTTGCAGTTGGGGCAGGGGACATTTTTCCAGGTCGGGTGCCGGTCGAGCGGGTTGCCCGGCACATCGAAGCTGACATCTTCTGGCAGTGTCACTGGCAGTTGCGAGCGCGGCACGGGCAGAACGCCACAGAAATCGCAGTGAATGATCGGGATCGGCGTGCCCCAATAGCGTTGGCGCGACACGCCCCAGTCGCGCAGGCGGTATTGCGTCTGCCCTTCGCCCCAGCCTTCAGCTTCAGCCTTGGCGATGACGTCTGCTTTCGCTTCGTCCACGGACAGGCCGTTCATCCAGTGCGAATTCACGATTCTGCCCGGGCCTGTGTACGCGACATCACCTTCGAAATCGCTGTCTTCATTGTCGCCTTCAGCCACAACGCGGGTGACGGGGAGATTATATTTGCGGGCAAAATCCAGATCGCGCTGGTCATGCGCGGGGCAGCCGAACACGGCACCCGTGCCATAATCCATCAGCACGAAATTCGCGACCCAGACAGGCAGGTGCCAGCTGGGATCAAGCGGATGTTCCACACTCAGGCCGGTGTTGAAGCCGATCTTTTCCGCCGTTTCAATCTCTGCCGCTGTTGTGCCGCCCTTTTTGCACTGCTCGATAAAGCGTTGCAGTTCGGGCGCGTTCGAGGCCATTTCGCGCGCCAGCGGATGGTCTGCGGCTATCGCGACAAAGCTTGCGCCGAACAGGGTATCGGGCCGGGTTGTAAACACGTCGATGCCGTCGCCAGTACCCGCAAGGTTGAAGGTCAGGTTCAGGCCCTTGGATTTGCCGATCCAGTTTTCCTGCATCAGCTTCACCTTTTCGGGCCATTGATCGAGGCGAGTCGAGCCCTTCGAGCAGGTCCTCGGCAAAATCGGTGATCTTCAGGAACCACTGGTTGAGCTTCTTGCGCTCCACCGCAGCGCCCGAGCGCCAGCCCTTGCCGTCGATCACCTGTTCATTGGCGAGCACGGTCATATCGACCGGGTCCCAATTGACCTCGCTCTCCTTGCGGTAGACGAGGCCATGCTTGTAAAAGTCGAGGAACAGCGCCTGTTCATGCCCGTAATAATCGGGTTCGCAGGTGGAGAGTTCGCGGCTCCAGTCAATCGCAAGGCCAAGGCGCTTGAGCTGTTTCTTCATCGCCTCGATATTGGCGCGGGTCCAGTCTCCGGGGTGAACCTTGCGCTCCATCGCGGCATTTTCAGCGGGCATGCCGAAACTGTCCCAGCCCATCGGGTGGAGCACGGCATGGCCGGTCATCGCCTTGAAGCGCGCCAACACATCACCCATCGTATAATTGCGCACATGGCCCATATGGATGCGCCCGCTGGGATAGGGAAACATCTCCAGCACATAGGATTTGGGGCGCGGATCGCTGGCAGGCGGGGCCTTGAACGCCTCAGCCAATTCCCAGGCTGCCTGCCATTTGGGGTCTGCGGCGAAGGGATTGAAGCGGGTGTTCATATCTTAATTCCATGAATCGTCATTCCCGCGAAGGCGGGAATCCATGACCTCGCAGGCCGGAGTTCATGGATTCCCGCCTTCGCGGGAATGACGGTTAAATATCAGCCGCCAATTGCGCTGCGGCGCAGGTCACGGGCCTTGGTGAGGATGATGTCTTCCAGCTTCTGCACCGTGGCGGCCTGAACCGGGGCATCCACCCACACGCCGTTCTGGGCGATTTGGCGAGAGGCGGCCACGCGCAACGCATCGGCGCGCAAATCCTGATCCAGCACCGAAATGGTCAGCTTCATCCGCTCATTGGGAGAGTTGGGATTCACATACCAGTCCGTCACCAGCACGCCGCCGTTCGAATCGGTCTGCACCAGCGGCATGAAGCTGATCGTATCAAGCGCGGCGCGCCACAGATAGGCGTTCACACCGATGGTCGTCACCTTCGAGGCGGCCAGATCGGCCTGCACCAGAGGGCGCGCCTTTTTTCCGCACGCGGCGAGAGACAGAACCAGAGCAACCGCAACCATCGGGCGGGAAAGCGCAATCATTCGCAAATCCTTGCTTTTTCCATAGGGACAGCCCGCCTTATAGCCGTTAGACCGGCACGGGCAAGCGCTGCGATTAAGGCAGGATTGTGGCACACATGCCACAGATGCTATGAAAACGCTGTTCAAGCCCGCGAATGTGCGGCAAGACATTGCAGATCGAATAGTGCAACGGTATGCAGAAGACATGAAAAAGCGTTGGGCCTTGATGGGAGCAGGAGGGATTGCGGTTGCCGCAGCCTTCATTGCGCCTGCCATCGGCGCACAGGGCAGTCTCGCCCAGTCCGGGCTGCGCAGCACGATCGGCCCTGCCATCGGCTATTTCACACCCGCTTCCGCGGATCCCAAATTGTCGGCGATTTACGGGCGCGGTGCTGCGGCATCGGGCAAATTCCGCTTCACGCCTGCTGTCAGCGCAGACGGTAACCGCTCGGTGACCGTCGCGGTGCGAGCTACGGGCTTTGTCGGTCCGGCGGCGATGAAGAGCGAAATGGCCGCCGCGCCATCCCCGGTTGCCACCGGAACCGTCCTGATGCCGGCCGCCTATAATCTGGGTGCCAGCATGGGCTGGAAGAAATTTGCCGGGCAGGGCGAATCGGCCAAACTTGATCCTGCGCGCCTGCCGAGTGCAGACATCGGCACAATGGGTGCCGCTGCTCCGGCGCGTAAATGGAGCACGCGTGTTCAGCTGGAGGCGGATCGCGCCACCGGGCAGGCCCCGCGCACCTATGCTGGCAGCGAGAATCTCTCGGTCGATGTGGGCGGTTCCTTCCGCCTGACACGCAATTTTGATGTGACGGCCGGTGTGCGCTATCAGTCAGAGCGGGATCGTCTGCAAAAGACGGCCGATGAACGCCGCGACAGTCAGGCCGTTTATGTGGGCACGGCCTTCCGTTTCTGAGCGCTAAGGCCGTCAATCGCGGCCCATCCGTAAATTCCGAATCCTGAAAGGCTCTTGGCGCGTGCCTGCGTCATCCCGCCCAATGCGATGACGCGCGCGCGCGCGCCGCGCATCAAGGCGCCGAATCGGACCCGGCCCAGGCTTCGCGCGCCGGGGTGAGAACGGGTTGGGAAGACCGGCGAGACGAACAGCAACCGCGCGCCCGCGCGCTCTGCCGCCACTCGCTCGCGCAGTGAATGGACCGGCGCGCTGACAGCGCCGCGCCCCCGGCCGTGTGCGCCGTCCGCTTTCAAAGCACGCGCCTCCCGCACCGTTCCGGCCCAGAACAGGCCATGCCCGCGCGCCCGCGCCAGTCGCTTCACCTGGCCGAAGAGCGCCCTTCGCGCGTGTTTGGGCAGGCGATAGTGCCGGAATATGATGCCGCTGCCTGGCGGCAACGCGCGGATCGCGTCCATCAGCCCGTCACCCATGCGCTCGTCGGTCATCAGCCAGAGCCGGGGGAGAGCGGGTGCATGAACGGGGTGGTAGCGCGATGCCATATGCCTGCCTATAGCGCCCGTATGACCCAAGAGGCAAAGGCGCGGCTGACCGCGATTCACTATGAAATGGCGCTCGCCGCAAAACGATCTGGCCGAAAGGCGGAAGACATTGCGCTCATCGCCATCTCCAAGACGAAGACGGCCGAGGAGATTCGCCCGCTCATCGCCGCCGGGCAGCGGGCCTTTGGCGAGAATCGGGTGCAGGAAGCACAATCCAAATGGCCTGCGCTGATGGCTGAAACGCCCGGCCTTGAACTCCATCTGGTCGGCCAGCTCCAATCCAACAAGGCGGAAGATGCAGTCGCGCTGTTCGATGTGATTCACGCGGTGGACCGGCCCTCGCTTGTGGCGGCGCTTGCCAGGGCGCAGGAAAAACTGGGCCGCACACCAGCCTGTTTCATCCAGATCAACATTGGTGATGAGCCGCAAAAGGGCGGCTGTGCGATCGCGGATCTCCCCGCCTTGCTGGCAGAAGCACGCGGGGCGGGCCTCTCCATTGTCGGGCTCATGGCCGTACCGCCCGAAGGCGTGGAAGCCGCGCCCTACTTCGCCCTGCTCGCCAAGCTGGCGCGCGACCATGACCTGAACCGACTGTCTATGGGCATGTCCGGAGATTTCACCACGGCGATCATGCTGGGCGCAACCGAGGTCCGGATCGGCACCGCGCTGTTCGGCGCACGGAGTTAAGGCGCATGGAAGCCATCCTCACCTCCACAGCCATCGTCGCACTGGCAGAAATTGGCGACAAGACGCAGCTGCTCGCCATTCTGCTGGCCACGCGCTTCAAGGAGAAGGGTGCGATTGTGGCGGGCATCCTGCTTGCCACGCTGGCCAATCATGCGCTGGCTGCGTTGCTCGGCGCACAGGTCTCTTCGATTCTGGACAGCAGCTGGTTCCGCCTCGCCATCGCGGTCTCCTTCATTGCCATGGCGGCGTGGACGCTGATTCCCGACACGCTGGATGCGGAAGAGGAAAAGCCGCACCGCTTTGGCGCGTTCCTCACGACGCTGATCGCCTTCTTCATCGTTGAAATCGGTGACAAGACACAGGTTGCCACCGTGATGCTGGGTGCGCGTTATCAGGATGTGGCAAGCGTTACCGCCGGCACCACGCTGGGCATGATGATCGCCAACGTCCCCGCCGTCTGGCTGGGCAGCGAGCTTATCCGCCACGTCTCACTGAAACATGTCCGCTGGACGGCGGCCGCCCTGTTCTTCGCGCTGGGGCTGTGGATGCTGGTGGAGCATTGGAGGTAAAGGGCGGAACGCCTTATGCGTTCACCTCAAACTCCCGTCAGCCGGTGCCCCGTGCGGTCGCGCTTGGTGGCGAGATAGCGTTCGTTGTGCGGGTTGTGTGGCAGTTGGTGAGTCACGCGCTCGATTACGGAAATGCCCGCTGCTTCCAGTCCCGCCACTTTTTCGGGATTGTTGGTCAGCAGCCGCACCGGCTTTGACCCAGCAGGCTCAGCATTTGTGCCGCCACACCGAAATCGCGAGCGTCTATGGCAAAACCCAGCCGGACATTGGCGTCCACCGTGTCAAAGCCCTGATCCTGCAATTGATAGGCGCGCAGCTTGTTGATCAGGCCAATGCCGCGGCCTTCCTGCCGCAGATAGAGGAGGATGCCCCAGCCGCTTTCGGCTATTTTGGCGAGGGCTGCATCGAGCTGTGGGCCGCAATCGCACTTGAGGCTGCCGAGCACGTCTCCGGTCAGGCATTCGCTGTGGAGCCGCACGAGCGGGGGCGTGCCATCGGGCGTGCCGATGACGAGCGCGACATGTTCCCCGGCTGCTTCGGGCGAGCGGAAGGCGGCGATCTCTGCCTTTTCGGCCACCACCACGGGCAGGCGTGCACGGGCGACAAGGCTGAGCCGGGTCGCGTCTTCATGCGCGGCAATGGCGGCGCGCGTTACCTGTGCTGCGCCGTCATCACCTTCGCGCACGAAAAAGGCGGGAGCAGCCCGGCGATGCGCGCCAGCTCCAGCGCGGCGGCAGCGCTCTCCTCTGCACCCACGGGGACGCTGCGGTACGGGCCTTTGAGCGGTGTGGCGAGGTCGAGCGCGGGATCGGCCAGCGCGCGGGCAGCGGGCAGGTCCAGCCAGCGTTCGGCGGCAATGCGCACCGGCTTTCCGGGCGTCGCGGCATCGATCTGGTTGGCGAGCTTGAGCGTGGCCGCGCGTGCCGCAGACATCAGCACGTCTCCGGCCCCGCCAAAAGCGGCGAGCCGTGCATCGTCCGCCGTTTCGATGGCGAGCAGCGTGATTGCCCCGTCAATGCTGACCGGCCAGCCCCGGCGCAACGCATCCACGGCGCGTGCGGCGTCTTTGGGATCAAAGCGGACGGAAGCATCAGCGGAGTTCATGACTGTTGCTCTAGACGCGGGGGCGGGGCCGCCGCAAGCGCCATGGACAGGGCAGCGCGTGGCGCATAGATTCATCCGCGTCACTCAACCGGGGAGCTCCATCATGTCAGAGACCGTCACGCCGCCATCGCTCTGGGCGCGCCTTTGGCGTCATCCGGGGTTTCTGCTGCTGCCGGGCATTGGCATCGTTGCGCTCGCGCCGCTGCTCGGGGGCACGATTTCGGGGTTTCTGCGCGAGGCCTTGGGTAAATCGCCCGCGCTATCGCTGTTTTCGGCAGCATTGGTCGCGGCGCTCAGCATCTTCGCTTACTGGGTGTTTGTGCATTTTGTGGAGAAGCGGCCCTTCACCGACTTCTCGCCGCAAGGTGCAGCGCGCGAATGGGGCTTTGGCGCGGCTGTCGGCTTCGGGTTGATGACGGCGGTTGTCGGTGTGATCGCGGCGGGCGGCGGCTATGCCGTGCAGGGCACCAACCCGGTGCATGTGCTGGTGCCGGTGCTCGCCATGGCGCTGGGATCAGGCGTGGTTGAAGAAGTGCTGGTGCGCGGTGTGATCTTCCGCTTGCTGGAGGAATGGCTGGGCAGCTGGGCCGCCATTGCCCTGTCTGCCGCGCTGTTCGGGCTGGCGCATATGGGCAATCCAAATGCCAGCCTATGGGCTGCTATCGCCATCGCGTTGGAGGCAGGGATATTGCTGGGGGCGGTCTATATGGTCACGCGACGGCTTTGGGCGGCTATTGGCCTGCATATGGCGTGGAACTTTACGCAAACCGGCATTTACGGTGTGGCGGTTTCGGGCCTGACCATGGACGGGCTGCTGCGCGCGCAGATCAGCGGGCCAGAGCTTTTGACCGGCGGTGCCTTTGGCGCAGAGGCTTCGCTTCCGGCCATCATCCTGTGCACGCTGAGCGGCGTGTGGTTCCTGTGGCGGGCGCACAAGACCGGCCAGGTCCGCCCCTCCCGCCGCACGCGATTGACCGGCGTGGTGGCCTGACCAGCAGACGCTCCAGCACCCTCTGAAATCAAGAAAGATGACGGAGCGGGGCTGGTGTTCGTCCCACCTCACACCTCACCACCCGCGTGATCTCGGGCCGAAAATGGCATCGAGCACTGTCGTGTCCGGAATTGTCGCATTTATTCGGCGAGGGTCTACAGGCACGCTCGTGGCAACTCAATGCTGGCACAGATTTCATTAACTCGAAATTCCGATGCGAAGCGTTATGGCAGTCATGAACGAGGCGGAGCCGCATGAAGACGATTGCCATCTACAGCCCCAAAGGCGGAGTCGGGAAGACGACGCTGGCCGTGAATCTTGGCTGGTGTTCGTCCCAGCTCTCCAGCCGCCAGACGCTGGTGTGGGAACTGGACCCGCAAGGTGCGGCTGCCTTTCTGTTGCGCTGCGCCCCTGATCAGCGACAGCGGGCGCAGGCGCTGTTTGACTACAGCGTTGCGCCGGACTCGTTGATCTGCAACCGCCTTTGCCGGGCTCGATCTGCTTCCGGCAGACCGGAGCCTGGACGGGCTTGACGGCTTCCTGCGCACCCTTGACCGACGCAAGCGGCTCGCCAAGCTCACCGCGGCCCTGCGCACGCGCTATGACCGCGTCATCCTTGATTGCCCGCCAGTGCTCAACGAAGTGAGCGACCAGGTGTTCAGAGCGGTCGATGTCCTGATCATTCCGCTGTCACCTTCGCCGCTTGCACGGCGCGCGCTGGATGATGTTCGCGGGCATTTGGCGCGGACGTTCAAGAAGCATCCGCCGATCCTGCCTGTCTTTACAATGGTGGATCGCCGCCGGGCGCTGCACCGCGCCGCGCTGGAACAGCAGCCCGACTGGCCGGTCATCCCCATGGCAAGCCAGATGGAGCAGGTGGCGGTGCGGCGGGCTCCGCTGGGCAGCTTTGATCGCAAATCATCTGCAGCGAAGGCCGTGACCGCCCTTTGGTCTGGCATAGAACGAAAGCTGGCGGCTGGGCGGGACGCGCACTGACGCAATTCTGAAACACCACAGGCTTTGCGCTACGCTTTTGACCTGGAACCATCGGACCATGACGCGGCCGATCTCCACCAGCCCGGCGCACACCCCTCGATCACTCCGCGCTACTTCAACCGGGAACTCAGCTGGCTCAATTTCAACCGGCGCGTGCTGGAAGAAGCCCGCAATCCGCGCCACCCTTTGCTTGAACGCCTGCGATTCCTCTCGATCTCAGGGGCCAATCTCGATGAATTCTTCATGGTGCGGGTTGCGGGGCTCAAAGGGCAGCACCTCCAGCAAATCGAAGAAGTGTCGATCGACGGGCTGACGCCGGGTCAGCAGCTTGCAGCGATCGGGATCGCAGCAGATGCGTTGATGGCTGAACAGCAGAGCCTTTGGGAAGAACTGAAGCGCGAATTGGCAACGGCCAATATTGCGGTTCTGGACGAAGCCGCGCTGCGCGGCGATGTGGAGAAAGAGCTTCAGGCCCTGTTCGATGGCCAGTTGTTCCCGGTCCTGACCCCGCAAGCGCTTGACCCTGCCCATCCGTTTCCGTTCATCCCCAATCTGGGGTTGAGCCTCATCTTCGAGCTGAAACGCCTGTCTGACGGCGAGACGGTGCACGAACTGGTGATGATCCCGTCGTCCCTGCCGCGCTTCTTCCGCCTGAATGGAGAATCATCGCGGTTCGTGGCGATGGAAACGCTGCTCCGTCATTTTTCAGGACGGCTCTTTCCTGGTTTTACGGTCAAGGCGTCTGCCGCGTTTCGCATCATCCGCGACAGCGATATCGAGCTGGAGGAAGAAGCCGAAGATCTGGTTCGCTATTTCCGTTCGGCCATCAAAAGGCGACGGCGCGGGCGGGTGATCCGTTTGAAGGTCGAAACCGCCATACCGCAAAAACTGGAACGGCTGATCCGCAAGGAACTGGGCGGTGAAGACACCATCATTTCGGAAGCGGGCAGCTTTCTGGGCATTACCGATCTGCGCCAGCTGGTTGATGAAGACCGGCCCGATCTCAAATTCCCGCCCTATACAGCACGCTTTCCTGAACGGGTTCGCGAACATGATGGTGATTGTTTTGCAGCGATCCGCCAGAAAGACATTGTCGTTCATCACCCTTATGAATCGTTCGATGTTGTGCTCGCCTTCCTCAATCAGGCGACCAATGATCCTGATGTGGTGGCGATCAAGCAGACGCTCTATCGTGCAGGCAAGCAGTCCGCCGTCATCCGCGCGCTGTGCGATGCGGCTGAAGCGGGCAAGTCCGTCACCGCCGTCGTCGAACTGAAGGCCCGCTTTGACGAGGAGCAGAATCTCCACTGGGCCTCGCAACTGGAACGCGCGGGCGTTCAAGTGGTGTACGGGTTTATAGAATGGAAAACCCACGCCAAGATTTCGATGGTGGTCCGCCGGGAATCGGGAGGGTTCAAGACCTACTGCCATTTCGGGACGGGCAACTATCACCCGGTCACGGCGCGCATTTACACCGATATCAGCTTTTTCACCGCCGATCCGCGCGCGGGCCGCGATGCCGCGCAGGTGTTCAACTATATCACCGGCTATGTGGAGCCCGCCAAGCTCGAACTGTTGACGATCAGCCCGGTCCATCTGCGCGAGCGCGTGTTTGGTCTTATCGATCAGGAAATCGCCAATGCAGACAAGGGGCTCCCTGCCGCAATCTGGGCGAAAATGAACTCGCTGGCCGACCAGCAGATGATCGACAAGCTCTATGAGGCGAGCGCCGCCGGGGTGTCGATTGATCTCGTCATCCGGGGGTTGTGCTGTCTGCGCCCGGGCGTGCCGGGTCTCTCCGAGAATATCCGCGTCAAATCCATTGTCGGGCGCTTTCTGGAGCACAGCCGCATCTGGGCGTTTGCGAACGGACATGAACTGCCGAGCCCGCACGCCAAACTCTATATTTCGTCAGCCGACTGGATGAGCCGCAATTTCGACCGGCGCGTCGAATATGCCATCCCGCTCGAAAACGAGACTGTTCGTGATCAGGTTCTCGATCAGGTCATGGTCGCCAATCTGATCGACACCGAACAGAGCTGGCGCCTCCAGCCCGATGGGACCTATGTGCGGGTGGAGCCCGGTGATACGCCCTTCAACCTGCACCGCTATTTCATGACCAATCCGTCTTTGTCGGGACGAGGGGCATCGCATTCCACATCGGATGCCGTCCCCAAATTGAGTCTGGACCGGCCTGCCTGATGGTCATGGAATTGACGCTGACCTGCCCTTTCTTTGCCTCACCAATCGCACACGCGTGCAACACGAAGATTCTACTGCTGCGCTGCAACAAAACATCGCAAGGGAAGAATCATGCGCATCATCACTATCCTGCTGCTCTCATCCGTGGCGCTCTACGTCGCGCCTGTCAGAGCGCAGGACGCAGCACCTGCCGCTGACGAGTCGGGGGAATCGGGCGAAATTGTCGTTATCGGTCGCGGGGAAACCCGGCAGGTTCAGGAGCTGAACGCTCAAGACCTCGCGGTTCTGACGCCGGGCACCAGCCCGCTCAAAGCCATTGAGAAGCTGCCGAGCGTCAACTTCCAGTCGGCAGACCCGTTCGGCAATTATGAATGGTCCACCCGCGTCACAATCCGCGGTTTCAACCAGAACCAGCTGGGCTTCAATCTCGACGGGATTCCGCTGGGCGACATGACATATGGCAACAATAACGGCCTGCATATCAGCCGCGCAATTGCGCCGGAAAATATCGGCATCACCCGCGTGGCGCAGGGATCCGGTTCGTTGGGTACGCAATCGACCAACAATCTGGGGGGCACGCTGGAGTTCTTCTCGCTCGATCCCAAGGACGGCCTCGGCGCGGACGCCAGCCTGACCTATGGCAGCGAGAATACGATGCGCGCCTTTGGCCGCGTGCAGTTTGGCGAAGCCGGTCAGGCGCGCGGTTTCGTGTCTGGCATGTGGCAGACGGCGGACAAGTGGAAGGGTGATGGCAAGCAGGGTGGCTGGATGGTCAATGCCAAGGCGATCATCCCGCTGGGTGGCGCAGAACTGGACGCCTATTTCAGCCGGTCTGACCGCGCCGAACAGGATTATCAGGATCTCTCGCTCGGCATGATCCAGCGTCTTGGCTATAACTGGGACAATTTCGGGCCGAAGAATTACGCGCTGGCCGTACAGGTGGCGGATATTGCCACCAACCGGGGAGAGACGGGCGCAACCGTGCTCAACCCCGCTGCGGGCACAACCTACCCCGCGCCCATCGCGACGGCAGATGATGCCTATTACGACGCTTCGGGCTTGCGCAAGGATACCATTGCGGCCGTCGGCCTGAAGGCTCCGCTGGGTGACGCCCTCACCTTCCGCATCAAGGGCTATTACCACGAGAATGACGGTCAAGGCACATGGGGCACGCCCTATGTCGCCAGCCCGACCGGCGTGCCGATGGCTGTGCGCACCACCGAATATGACCTCAAGCGCACAGGGGTCTTCACCAGCCTGAATGCGGATCTGGGTGCGAACGCTGTGACCGTGGGTGGATGGTATGAAAGCAACGACTTCAATCAGGCCCGCCGTTTTTATGCCTATGCCAGCCGCACCGCGCCGGGTCTGAGCCACCGCAATTTCATGACCAACCCCTTCTTCACCCAGTGGGACATCGATTTCACCACCAAGACGCTGCAATATTATGTGCAGGACAAGATCAGCCTGGGTGACACCACGATCAACATCGGGTGGAAGGGTTTTCAGGTGAAGAATGAAGCGACCGCCAATGTTGCAGGTGGTCGCCCGGTCGGCAAGATCCGGTCCAAGGACTGGTTCCAGCCGCATGTTGGCGTCGCGCACAAGTTCAATGGCAATCTGGAAGCGTTCGCTGGCTTCACGCAAGCGACACGCGCTTTCACATCATCGGTCACTTCTGGTCCCTATTCGACCACGCAAGCGGGCTTTGATGCGATCACGGGCACGCTGAAGCCCGAGGAATCAGATACGTTCGAACTCGGCGCACGCTACAACACCGCCAAGTTCAATGGCACGATTGGCGTCTATCACGTCAACTTCCGCAACCGTCTTCTGGGTATCACGACGGGCGCCGGGATTGTCGGCAATCCGGCGGTTCTCCAGAATGTCGGTTCGGTCCGCGCCATCGGCTTTGAAGCGGCGGGCGATTTCAAGCTGGGCGGCGGCCTCTCGGTCTTCGCCTCTTACAGCTACAACGACACCACCTATCAGGATGATGTCGTGAACGCGTTGGGCACGGTGCTGGCAGCCACCAAGGGCAAGACCGTGGTCGATACGCCCAAGCATCTGCTGCGCGGTGAGCTGGCCTATGACAGTGACAGCCTCTTCGGCAAAATCGGCGTGAACTACATGTCGAAGCGCTACTTCACCTACACCAACGCACTGCTGGTGGCCAGTGATGGCAAGGGCAATGTCGGAAGCCGCGCGCTGGTGGATGCGACTTTGGGCTATCGCTTCGATCTGGGCCTGCGCAGCCCGGTGGAAATCCAGCTCAACGCCACCAACCTGCTCGACAAGAAATATGTCTCCACCATCGGCTCGAACGGCTTTGGCAATATCGGTGACAACCAGACTTTCCTCACCGGAGCACCGCAGCAGTTTTTCCTCACGCTGAAGGGCGGTTTCTGATGAAAACTGCTCTGTTCGCTGGCATCGCCCTCCTTGCGGGGGCGGTGCCGGGGGCAGCGCTGGCAGAGCCGGTGCTGTTCATCTCGATCGATGGCTTGCGCCCCGGCGACGTGATCGAGGCGGAACAGCGCGGGCTGACCTTGCCCCATTTGCGCCGCTTCATCGCGGAAGGCAGTTATGCCAGCGGTGTGATAGGCAATCTGCCCACCGTCACCTACCCCAGCCACACCACGCTGATGACCGGCGTCGCCCCCGCCCGACACGGCGTGGTGAACAACACGACCTTCGATCCGATTCAGATCAACCAGAGCGGCTGGTATTGGTATGCGACCGACATCACGGTGCCGACCTTGTGGGATGCCGCTGCCACGGCCGGATTCTCGACTGCGAACGTCCATTGGCCGGTCAGCGTCAATGCAAAGTCGGTGACGTGGAACCTGCCGCAAATCTGGCGGACGGGCCATGGCGATGACGCCAAGCTTCTGAAGGCATTGGCGACGCCGGGACTGGTCGATGATCTGGAAGGCCACCACGGTCCCTATGCCGCCGGGATCGATGAAAGCCTGAACGGGGACATCAACCGTGCTGCATTCGCGGCCAGCCTGATCGCAGCGAAAAAGCCGCACTTCATCACGGTCTATCTGACCGCGCTCGATCACGAGCAGCATA
>JADKCA010000005.1 GCA_016714795.1 Sphingomonadales bacterium
CCTCGCTTTTCCTCGTGCGTGCGCAAATGGGTCGGATCGGCTTGCTGGAACAGCATCATCGGCATGATGAGTGGCCCGCCATCCTTGGTGATGACGGGCACTTCCACATCGCTGCCATTCAGGAACGGCTCGACGATGGCATCATGGCCCTCATCATGGATGGCGCGAACGGCAACCGCCACGCCTTCAAGATCACCCGCATCGCGCACGCGAGGACGCGGAGTTGTTGGCTTGATCACCCAACGACTTGCGGGCGGGCATTTGGTGACATCCACAAAGGCTCCTTTGCGGAACACACGCCACGGCGCAGTCGGGACGGTGCGGCCCCGTGCTTCCAGCTTGGTCAGGTGCTTGTCGTCAGACAAGCCGCGCAGGATCGGGCTCGCGCCCAGATAGGGCAGATCCAGCCGGTTGCAGAGCAGGGGCAGCAGCATTTCCGAATTGAAGAAGCCGCCCCGGTTGAGCAGCGGGAACACAAAGTCCGCCTCCGGATGCTCAAACAGCGCCTCATAACATTCGGCCACCGAAAGCGCGCAGCCGATTTCGGTCAGGATTTCGCGCATTTCGCGGTGATAGACTGCGTGATTGCCATCCTCGGGATGAAGTCCGCCTTGCCAGAGCGCGTTCTTGGCAACGAACAGGATTTGGGTAGAGGCGAGCGTGGCTGCCGGGATGCGGGTGGCGTCTATGCGTGTCATGCGGGGGATTAAACCACCCTTGCGTGACAGGCAGATCACAGATTCATGAAAGGCGCTGTCACCAAAATGTCGTTTGGCCGCAAAGAAGCGCAATTAGGCTGGCCAGCCACATCGCGCTGTCAGGGACAAGGGCCATTCACACGCTACTCACAGCTTATGGGATCGACGAGCTGCTCGCCGATCCGCTGACCTTCATCATGACCGACGGTGGGGATGAACGCATCCTGATTGATCCGGTGACAGGGCTCAACCGCTACATGACGGCACCGCGCCCGCAGAATTTGATCGCCTACTCCTCGTCCACCGCCAACTTCATCTCCGGCCCGGCCATGGCGGAAGTGCAGCGGCGTATGCTGGAACTGGCCCCCGGCTTCGTGTTGGAGCCCGCCGCTTATGCCCGCGCGCTGGACGCGCTGAGGATGCGCCTGCGCAAGAGCTGGCAGGTTCCCCCGACTGTGGACATCGTGTTTGCCGCCTCGGGCACCGATCTTGAATATGTCGGCCTTGCCACGGCCTGTCGCCCCGGTCTGTCGGGCATAGACAATATCCTGCTCGGCATTGATGAAGTGGGCAGTGGCTGCATCCATTCCGCCAGCGGCTGCCATTTCGCCAGCATGACACCGCTCGGCGATCAGGTTGAAGCGGGTCAGCCGATTGATGCGGGGCTGGCGGCTTCCATCCGGCTGCTGGATGTGCCGATCCGATCTGACAAGGGGCAACCCTTGCCGTCGGAAGACGTGCTGCTCGACGTGGCGTCCATGGTGACGGCAGCCATCGCCGGAGGGCGGCAGCCGCTGGTCCATGTCGTACACGGATCCAAAACGGGTCTGGTCCTGCCCTCGCTTTCCCATATTGATGCGCTACGCCGCCGGTTCGGAGACCGGGTGAGCTTTGTCGTCGATGCGTGTCAGGCGCGGATCAGCCGCGACATGGTCTCTGCCTATCTGTCACGGGGATGCACCGTCTTTCTGACGGGCAGCAAATATATGGGCGGGCCGCCCTTTAGCGGCTTTGCGCTGATTCCGCACATGGTCACGGAACGGTCTGGTCAGATTCCGGGCGGCTTTGACAGGATATTCTGTCGCGCTGACTGGCCCGATCATTGGCAGGGACGCGAAAATCTGCCGGAGCGCTCCAATCTGGGCCTCTTGCTGCGGCTGGAGGCCAGTCTTTTTGAGCTCGAACTCTATCACCGGCTGCATCCGGCAGAAATCAAGCGCAGCATTGATCTGTTCGAGGAAGAGGTGAACGCGCTGACCAGCCGGATCGGGGCGCGGCGTCTGACGCCGATCGGCCTTTCGGAAAATGATGGCCAGCACGTCCTTCCGCTCGAGATCCGCACGCTGGCCACCATTGACCTGAGCGAAATTGATCCACGTTACGATTATGATCATGCTCGCAGGCTATATCTGGCGCTGGCCGGGCAAGATCAGGACCAGACGGTGCAGGATCTGTTTGCGGTCCGCCTTGGTCAACCCGCGCGGTGCATCAAGATGGCGGATGGCCGTTACGGCGGAACGATCCGCATTGGCCTGTCCATGCCGCAGATGGTGGCCTTTGCCGCGATGGACACCGCGACGCTGCGACGGCGTCTGGCAGATGACATGATCCGCATTGCCACCCGGATCGAACGCTTCCTCGAACGCGAACTTTAAGGTCACCAAAGTGTCAGCGCGTTGCCATGCCTGTGCAATGCTCGCCCGGTAATCACGGTCAAACGTCAGCTTGGGGGGCGCATGACCGATACTGTCATTGAAAGCTATCTTCGAACGGGTCACGCAGGTGGTCCGCCTGCGATCAAGCCGCCCCCATGGCTCGACTTGCCCCGAGCCGCGCAGCTTTTCCCCCAAGCAGAAGTTCCGGACGATCTGGATTTCAGACATTCACCTCGGCACGCCGGGATGCAATGCTGCGCTGCTTCTCGATTTTCTCGCCAGCGTCGAATGTGAGACGCTCTATCTGACCGGGGACATCATTGACGGCTGGCGGTTGCGCAAAGGCTGGTACTGGCCGGACCTTCACAATGAAGTGGTGCGTCGGCTGCTCAAAATGGCGCATCAAGGCACGCGCGTGATCTATGTCGTTGGCAATCATGACGAAATGCTGCGCGACTATGTTGGCCTCTGCTTTGGCGGCATCGAGATTTGCGACGAAGCCATCCATCATTCCGCTGATGGCCGCGCGCTGCTCGTCACGCATGGCGACGCGTTTGACAGCGTGGTGCTTTATGCCAAGTGGCTCGCCTTTCTGGGGGATCAGGCCTATTCGGTTCTCCTGCGCGTCAACCAGCTGTTCAATCGGGTCCGGCGGCGGCTGGGGATGCCCTATTGGTCCTTGTCCGCCTATCTGAAGCGGCGCGTCAAGAATGCGGTCCAATATGTCTGCCAGTATGAGGAAGCCGTTGTCCATGAAGCGGCATTACGCGGCGTGGACGGTGTCGTGTGCGGCCATATTCATTCCGCTGAAATCCGCCGGATCGGAAATCTGACCTACTATAATGACGGCGACTGGGTGGAGAGCTGCACCGCGCTGGTGGAAGACCGCGCCGGGGCGATGTCGATCATCGACTGGGCGGAGCACGTTCGGGATCGGGTGAATGCCAAGGCTGAAAGGATCATCGCATGAGAATTTCCATCGCAACCGACGCCTGGTTTCCGCAGGTCAATGGGGTGGTGCGCAGTCTTTCCACCACTGTTTCGATCCTGCTGGAGCGCGGGTTCGAGGTCGATCTGATCACGCCCGATCAGTTCCTGACCGTGCCGATGCCCGGTTATCGTGAAATCCGGCTGGCGGTTGCCCCGCGCTTTGGCGCACGCCGCGCGCTCAAGGCTTTTCGCCCCGACGTTGTTCATATCGTGACCGAAGGGCCGATTGGCTGGAGCGCACGCGCCTGGTGCATGGCGCATGGCGTGCCCTTCACCACGGCGTTCCATACCCGCTTTCCCGATTATGCCGCTGTCCGGACCGGGCTTTCGGTGGACCGGTTCTGGCCGATTATGCGCCGCTTTCACCAGCCGTCGCACGCTGTCATGGTTTCGACACCCCGTCTTGCGGATGAGCTGCGCGAACGACGTATCAAAGCAACCCGGCTGTGGACACGCGGGATCGACAGGCGGATTTTCTGTCCCGTTGGGGCCGTGCATCCGGCCCTTGCACTTTTACCCAAACCCATCCTGCTTTCTGTAGGCCGCGTTTCGATCGAGAAGAACCTCGATGCCTTTTTGAAGGCAGCGATGCAGGGAACAAAAATTGTGGTCGGAGATGGCCCCGCGCTGGCCCTGATGCGATGCTGAATGAGCCTGTTGGCGCGCTGGATGAAGATCTCGGTCGCGCTATTGATCGTGCCCAGCGGCTCAGCCGGGTGGCGGCTGCCCGCTATGGTGCCAGCTTTGACTGGGACATGTCCACTGATCAGTTCGTGGACGTCCTCGAAGATGCGATTCGCGCGCAACCGGCCTCCCATGCGCCCAGACAGATGGCGTCAGCCTTGCCCGCAGCGTAGGGCCTTTCAGCGACAATTATTCCCGGTTTCAGGCCTCAGGCGAACACATGTCCCGTCGATCGAGCCGGGCGTGATCGGAAGGGCGATCAGGCTGGCCAGGGTCGGCAATATGTCCACGGTTGCAATCGCTTCGTTCCGTTCGGCGGCCTCAATGCCCTGGCCCCAGAACAGGATCGGCACCTGCCGGTCATAGTCCCACACAGATCCATGCGTTGCGATATAGCCGGACACGTCAGAGATCGGCGTGATGTTGGGCTTGAGCACCACATAGGCATCGCCAGACCGCTCCGCGTCATAATTGACGGCCACACGCTCGATGGGGGACCATGTGTCGGGCGGTGTCACGGGGCGCTGGGTGGCCTCGATCTCGGCCCGGCTGAACACGGCCTCGCCTTGCCCGCTGTCCAGAATGCGCTTGCGCAGGGCCGTGACAATGCTGGTTTCAGGGGCGGCGGGGACATCCTTGGCAACATAGACATCGCCCGTCGGTCCTTCGGACGCGATCAGGAAATCATCCACCTTCAGGTCCGCCGCAACATCCAGACCAAGCGGACCGGGTTGGAGAGACTCTTTTACGCGCGCCGAAGGCGGAATGGTGGGGGGCGCGTCGCGCTCGGGGATGTCTAGGCCGCCATGATCCGCTGTCAGCACCACGACATAGTCGGTCCCGCGTGCATCGAGCTTTTCGAAAAAGTCGCCAAGCGCCTTGTCGAGCGCCATCAGATGCGTACACATTTCCGGGCCGAGTGGTCCGACGCTGTGGCCGATATAGTCGGTGGCAGACAGGCTGACCGCCAGCACATCGGTCTTGTCATCGCCGCCCAGACTGCGCTCCTCGACCAGCCCGATGGCCAGATCAAGCGTGGACTGGTCGAACGCCGTCAGCGCGCGGAACCCCTTGGCGTCTCCAGCTTCGGTGGGCAGGGGTTCGGTGCCAACGGTCTGCTGCGAAGACAAGACGACCGGTTTGACAAGCGGGGCACAGCGTGCGTGGGCGGCAGCGGGATTGACCGAGGATTCAAGCATTACATCGAGCCGCGCATTGAGATCGGTCACGGACTTCGGCGCGGTCACGCCTTTATAGCTGACATAGCCCCGGCCACCCCACCACCAGATATCATCCGGAGTCTTGCCGCCCATCATGACGGCCGCGCGATCCTTGCCCGATACGGCAACGCTGATGCCGCCGGTCTTTGCTTCCTTGATCCGGTCTCCCAGCGTCGGCATTTTCAGATGCACGGGGGACACCGTATAGTTTTCGGAGTTGCTGCCGGGCACCGATTCATCCTCGGCGCAATAGACCTTCTTGTCGCCGCGTTCGGCCTTCATGTTGAACCAGTTATTGGCGATGATACCGCTGCGCCAGGGCCATGAGCCTGTCAGGATCGTCGAGTGGCCGGGGCAAGTTTCTGTCGCGGCTTGTGCCTGATAGCCGGTGGCAAAGACCGTGCCCTGCGCCAACCGATTGAAGCCGCCGGTAAAGTCATTGCGATACAGCTTGAACAGTTGCGACGAAAACTGATCCACGGAAATCGCCACGATCAGCCGGGGTTGCGTGCGTGGTGATGGCGATGCGACTTTTGGAGTGCCCGCCTGATCTTTGGCCGCAAGTGGCATAACCGGCAGCGCGCAAAGTGACAGGGTGATGGCAAAGCTGGTTGTGGCGCGCAGGGACACGATTACCTCCAAGAAAGACGGAACGCCTTCTCTCTTGGCAGGTGCAAATGACGTCTGCGTGACGATTCACGGCGCATTGTCGGCGACGCTCACATCTGGGCCCTTCTTGCGCACGTTCACAAACGCTCAAGCGCGCTAACGCCGTTCTGCACGCCGAGGGGGGCTGGACTGCGCGGACCATGCCGAATTCACGGCGGCCAGACCTCTCAACCCAAGACTGATTCTCGTTGGGGCGCGGTTCCGGGAATGAAACCAAAGCTCCAGACGAACGTCACATCAGTCGAGAATTTTGGCGGAGAGGGAGGGATTCGAACCCTCGGTACAGTTGCCCGTACGCCGCATTTCGAGTGCGGTGCTTTCGACCACTCAGCCACCTCTCCGCGTGAGACCGGTCGGCAACGCGGGGTTGCCGTGCTGGGGTGAGCCGCGCGCTTAAAGCAATGTTTGCGGCTTGCCAAGCCCGATTGAAACGATGGGTACGCCTGCTTGCGTTCGGGCGCGCGGCATCCTAGATTCAGCGCATGACGCATGTTCTCCATCCGCTTGGTCGGCTTCAGCCGCGCAATGCTCCTCCTGTGGCCCGCGCACGCTTTGGCGTGGGGGCCGTGGTTCGGCACCGGGTTTTCGATTTCCGGGGCGTGGTGTTCGATATTGACCCCGTTTTCGCCAACAGCGAGGAATGGTATGACGCCATTCCGGAGCATGTTCGCCCGGCCCGAGACCAGCCCTTTTATCACTTGCTCGCCGAGAATGCCGACAGCAGCTATATCGCCTATGTCAGCCAGCAGAATCTGGTGGCGGATGATGATGGCGGGCCAGTGGACCATCCGGCTATCGCCTCGATGTTCGAGGATTTCGCCGACGGCCAGTATCAGTTGAAGCGCGTCCACCACCATTGAGGCACGCCAAACGCCATCCGGCCCCGCGCACAATGAAGTGCGCAGGGCCGGGCGTCAGGCGATGCGGGGGGATGGGGGACGCAGACCGCCTGAAGTGCGGATCAGCGCGCCTTGGCGTTGCACTTGGCCAGTGCGGCCTCGTCAAACGCCTTGCCCTGGAAAGCGAAGCTTTCAAGCTTGCCGAATTCGCGGGCGGCGTGGGCGCAGACAATGGTCGCGCGGGCAGTGGCGCGGCTGGCAGTGCATTCGGTGCCTGCACAACGCCACAGCGTATCAGACGCGACGCGCGTGCCTTCGATCGCGCTTGTCAGCTTGGCGCTATATTCCGGGCCTTGCGCAGCATAGACCGGCTGAACCGTCGGAGCCAGCGTGAGGAAGGAAAGCGCGGCTGCGCCGAGCAGGGGGAGGATACGGGGGAGGTTCATGATGGGGCCTTTCAATTAATCAGTTGCGGATTGCTACTTAATATCCCATATGATCGGTTGCAAGGTGCAACTGAAAAAAAATTTTCACGCACCGCCGTTTTTGATTAAGGTGCTGCCATGGGATTGCGCGAACCATTTGATGATGCCGGAGAATGCGGCCTGCCTTCAGCTCTGGAGGCGATTGGCGAACGCTGGTCGTTCCTGATTCTGCGCGGGGCATTTAATGGCCTCCATCATTTCGAGGAGTTCCAGTCTGCGCTGGGCATTGCCCGCAACATATTGGCCAACCGGCTCGGCCGACTGGTCGAGCATGGCATTCTGACGCGCACGCCGCTCGCGGATGACCGGCGCAAGATTGAATATCGGCTGACGGAAAAGGGCGCTGAATTGCTGCCGGTCGTCGTGGGTCTGCGGCAATGGGGCGAACGCTGGGGCATCGGCATTCCCTCCACCCCCGTGCTGGTCGACAAGCGCGACGAACAACCCATCCGTCCGATCCGGATCACGGCGCACGACAAGCGCGAGCTTGGACTGGCGGATCTGTGCTGGAAGCAGGCGGCAGATATCCGCCCGCTGGAAGAACCGGTACGCGCCGCCATTGCGGCCTGAGGCTCTTATTCGCTGACAGAAACTCCGCCGGGGATGCCGGGATGGCCCTTATCCGGATATTTTGGGGTGCATTGGCTGTAATAGCGGCCGATTTCCACCATGTCGGCTTCGTAATTGCCTGTCGGCCAGATGGCCGGGCCAAGTTCCACCAGCTTGCGTTTGTAATCCATCATTCCGCACACCATGGGCACACCGGCGCCCATGGCGATGTGATAAAAGCCTGATTTCCACTGACGCACTTTGCCGCGCGTGCCTTCTGGCGCGATGGTCAGCATGAATTCACTGCGCCGTGCAAATTCCGCAACCATGGCGTCCACCATATTGCCTGCCTTGCTGCGATCAACCGGAATGCCGCCCAGATCGCGCATCATCCGTCCCCATGGCCAGCGAAACAGACTGTTCTTACCCATGAAAGACAGATCGAGATTCAAGTCGTCGGCCGCACCGATGAAATGAACGAAATCCCAGTTGCTGGTGTGGGGCGCGGCAATGACCACAAATTTTCGCGGCTGCGGTGCGGTGCCCTGAACCTGCCAGTTCTGGCGCTTGAACCAGCCGAGGATCGCGGCTTTCACCAGCCGTGCCATCCATGACTTTTCGTGCGCCATTCCGCATTCTCCCCACATTTGTTGTGGCGACATCATGCCCGCCGACACGCGCGTGGGCAAGCCAAGTGTTAACCATGGCTCTTGACGCCATGGTGAGGAGCGATGCGCTATGCCCGGCGCATGATGACGGCAGATTTCCCCTTGGCGCAGATGCTGGTGACGGCCTGGACGGCGTTACTCGTCATTCTGGGCGGTGCGAGCCTGATGCGTTCGCAGACCAGTCATCCAGAGACACCAGCCAGTCCCGGAACAGACGGACCGGCTTGATCTGTAACGCGCGCGGACGGCAGACGAACCAATAGCTGTAGGGGCTGTCGACATCCGAATCGAACATGCGGACAAGCCGGTCGTCATGAGCGTCGAGCAAATGGCTTTCGTGCATGAACGCCACGCCCAGACCCTGAGCGGCGGCCTCCAGCATCAGCTGGCCCGAATCGAAATGGTCGATGGCAGCGGGCTCGATGCCGTCCAGCCCGACGGCGCGGCTCCAGTCCACAAACAGATCGGGCATGTCGCGGTGGATGAATACGGTCATTTCGCGCATCTGCCCCGGATCGGTGATGGCATGTTGCCCCTGAACGAGCCGCCGCGCACCGATGGGGAAAATCTTGTTCCGGTCCAGGCGGTCGGCATGAAGGGCGGGATCGATGACGCTGGCCAGCACGATGGCGGCATCCAGGCCTTCGCCAAGCCGGGTGATGGCGTGGGGGCCGTATCCACATCAATGTGCAGCGACGGGTGCAAGTCACGCAGCGACGGCAACGCCGGGATCAGCCGTTGCGAGGCAAAGAGCGGCAACACGCCCAGCCGCAACCGCATCACCGGATTGGCGCTGGTGAGCGCCTCGATCGCGTCGGTCAGCGAATCGAGCAGGGGGGCTGTCAGATGGATCAGCTTCTCGCCATCTTCGTTGAGGACGATCGCCTGATGCCGCCGCTCGAACAAAGGACGCCCGATGAACCGCTCCAGCGCCTGCACCCGGCGTGACAGAGCGGGGGACGATAGATTCAGTTCTTCGGCAGCCGCCTTGATGGACCCCAAGCGAGCCACCTGAACAAACGCTTCAACGGCGGCCAGCGAGGGCAGGCGACGCATGGGACAAGCTCCTTGAGCAATCTGAACAGCCGCTTGCCACATGATTGCAAAAAATGCAATCGTGATTTTTTGTTTCGCACTTGCGAAACATTGTGCCGCAGCGCAAAAAGAAACTGCCTTTCAGGCATCCTCTCCTATCAAACTTATACAGGCCGGTCGGCAACGACCGGCCTCTTTTTTGTGCGCTGGGCAGCGTGTGGTGCACAAAAAAGGCCGGGGGAACCCCGGCCTTTTCCGCAGCGGATCACTGAACTCAATAGCGTTCGAGCTCGACCATCATCTTCTTGTAGCCATGCACGAAACAGCCCGGCACGCGAACCGGCTCTTCCTTCACATGAACGCGCAGGCGGCGCTTCTGCATTTCGGCGATCAGCGTGGTCAGCTGCAATTCGGCGACCCGGGCACCGGCGCAGCGGTGGATGCCATAGCCGAAGGACAGATGTCGGCGCGCATTTTCGCGATCGACGATGATCTGGTCTGCATTGGGGAATACGCTCTCGTCCCGATTGCCGGACACATACCAGAGCGCGAGCTTGTCGCGCTTCTTGATTTGCTTGCCGAACAATTCGGTATCCTGCGTGGCGGTGCGGCGCATATGCGCCAGCGGGGTCTGCCAGCGCAGGATTTCATGCATGGCGTTCACCGCCAGCTCATGGCTGTGGTCATTCTCCAAACGCGTGCGCTGATCCGGGAATTGCTGCAAGCCATAGGCATAGGCCGACATGGAATTGCGGGTGGTATCATTGCCGCCCACGATCAGCAGGATGAGATTGCCCATGAACTCGCCTTCGCTCATGTGGCTCATCGCGTCAGATTTGAGCATGATCGAAATCAGGTCATGTTCGCCGGGGTTCTTGGCCTTGCGCTCCCACAATTCCTTGAACGCCGCGCCCATTTCAAACGCGGTCTTGAGGCGGAAATCGCGCTTTTCGCGGTCGCCAAACATTTCGACATCGCCCAGCACGTCTGACCAGCGGGTCAGGTTGCGGCGCTCTTCCCACGGAAAATCGAACACGGTGGCCAGCATCTGGGTGGTCAGTTCCATCGAAACCTTGTCCACCCAGTCGAACGCCTGACCGATGGGCAGGCTGTCCAGAACGTCACCTGTGCGCTGAACAGTTTCATCACGCATCCGCAGCACGTCAGTCGGGCCGAAAGCGGGGGCGACGGTCTTGCGCTGGGCGGTGTGTTGCGGCGCATCCATGGCGATGAACATGGGCATGGCCATGACGCCTTCTTCCAGATGCTCGATGCCGTCTCCGGCGACCGTAATGCCGCCCAATTCCCAGCTGGAGGAGAAAATCTCCGGATTGCCTTCGATATGCTGGATCGGCTGATAGGTGGAGACCGACCAATAAGCCCCGAATTTGGATTCGGGCGTATAATGGATCGGGTCTTCGGCGCGCAGCTGCCGGAACGGCTCCTGCCAGCGATCTTCCTCCCAGATGACCGAGCGCGAGACATCCAGCGGATCAACCGGGCGCACTTCGGATTCGGGGGCAGACGGTTCAAGTACGGTGGCCATGCGGAATCATCCTCTCCAAATTTTCGCGTTGCAGTTTGCTACTATTGACACAAATGTCAACGAGCTTTGCGCCCGATCATCGCAAACAGGCCACCGCCTGACCGGAGAACGCCGTGGCGGAACAATCGCGCCGCAACCCAGATGATGATCGCCACCCAGATGGCCTGCCAGCCCAGCGCTAGCAGATGCGGCGTCAGCGACGGATCATGCGCGCCGCGCGCCGCCATGGCATAGGGTGAACTGAGCGGGAAAATCTCTGCAAAGCGCCCCAGCGCCGTCTGCGGCTGCCCGGCGGCCACCGTCGCCAGGCCGAACATCGCCATTTGCAGGATGGTGACAGGGAAGGACAGCATCTGGATGTCACGCACCGTCGCGGCCAACCCGCCAATGCCCAGGAACACCGCGCCCAGCAGCATATAGGCCATGGTGAAATAGAGCGCACCAAGGATCAGGAAAGTCGGCAGGCCGATGGCGGGCTCCAGCGCCGCCAATTCGGCTCCGCTGCCCGGCACGAGCAGCATGATGCCGCCCAGAAGCCCGCTCCAGAACGCCACGAACAGCAGGGCGACACCGAACATCCCCACCAGCTTGCCCAGGAATACCGCTTCCAGCGGCACAGCTGCTGCCAGAATTTCGATGACCTTGTTGGATTTCTCTTCGGCCAGCATCCCCACCGCCTGCCCGGCGAGCAGCAGCGTGAGCATGAACACCGTCACCACCGCAACATAGCCGGTCTGACGCTGCATCCCCACGCCCGCGCGCTGCGCCTTGAGAGGCTGGTAGGCCGGGCGGGACAGCGTGTCGGGCGGGCCGCGTCGTCGCGAGAGCAGCACCTGATCCGCCACGCCCTGCAACCATTGCGCGGCCTTCACAGCGCTTTGCTCATGCTGGATGACGGGCTCTTCCAGCGGGCCGAACATAACTGCCAGATAATCCGTGCCCGGCGTTTCGAGCAGCGATTTGGCCTCCGCCATCGGGTCTGGCCCGGCGGCCACGATCATCAGCCGGGGGGCATCGCCATAATCGCGCATCCGCTGATCGGCTGTACGCAGGGCATCGGCATCGCGCTCGGTTGCAATGATGGCGATGCGGGAAAGGTTGCTCGCCCCTTCCGCCACCTGCGACGCGCCAGAGCCGCCCAGCCAGCCGAACAGTAGCATGAAGACGGGCGCGAGCAGAAACAGCAGGAAAGTGGGGGTTTTAACCACAGCCAGAAAGTCGCGCCGGGCGATCACGGCACCCTGCCGGAAAATGCGGGTCATGCGGTGCCTCCCTGTGCGCGAGCTTCCCCGACGATGCGGACAAAGGCTTCATGCAGCCCGGGGCGTTCAATCGTCAGCCCGGCAATGCCATGGCCTGCACCGATCAGCCGGGTGACAAGCCCCTCCGGCCCTGCGTTCGGCACGGTGAAGAGCCATCCGTCTCCATCGCGCACCGCATCGGCGGGCAAGAGCGCACCGGCTTCTTCCGCGCGGGCGCACGGCACATAATGTGCGCGCAATGGCAGTGTGCCGCGCGCTTCGGCAACGGTGCCTTCAAAGCGCCGCTCCCCGCCAGCGATGATCGCCAACCGGTCGCACAACCGCTCGGCATGGCTCATGACGTGTGTGGAAAAGAGGATGGTGGCCCCGCGATCACGCTCGCTGCGCACCAGCGCTTCCAGATGCTGCTGGTTGATCGGGTCCAGCCCGGAAAAGGGCTCATCCAGAACGATCAGCTCGGGCTGATGGACAAGCGAGCCAAGCAGTTGCACCAGTTGCGCCATCCCTTTGGACATCTGCTTGATCTTGCGCGTGACCGCATGGCCCAGCCCGGCGGCTTCCATCATCACGGCACCGCGTGTCTGCCCAGTTTTCCAGTCGAGCCCGCGCAACGCGCCCATGAAGGCAATCGCATCTCGCGCGGTCATATTGGGATAGAGCCCGCGCTCTTCGGGCAGATAGCCCACCCGGTCGCTGGCATCGCGTGGTTTGCTGTGCCCCAGCAGGCTGCGCGTGCCGCTGTCCGGATCGATGATGCCAAGCAGCATCCGCAGCGTCGTCGTCTTGCCCGCGCCATTGGGGCCGAGCACGCCATAGATCATGCCCTGCGGCACGGCGAGGCTGACGCCGTTGACGGCGCGCGCCTTGCCGAAGGTCTTCACCAGATTGTCCGCTTGGACGGGAAATTCGCTGGGCACGCCGATTGTCCTTTTGCCGGGCTGCATGGTAGCGGGGGCATATGCCCGATAACAACAACAGTCTTGCTAAAGCGCTAAAGGCCGAGGCCGCCCGGCTGGGTTTTGCAACGTGCGGAATCGCGGGGGCGGGGCATGATTTCGGCACGCAACTCTCCGGCTGGCTGGACGATGGCTGCCATGGCGAGATGGGCTGGATGGAAGCACGGGCCCACCAGCGGCGCGGCCCCCAAGCGCTCTGGCCGGAGGCGCGCAGCGTCATCATGCTGGGAATGAGCTATGCCCCCGCGCATGATCCCCGCGCCCTGGCCGAGGCGCGCAGCCGAGGGCGCATCTCGGTCTATGCGCAAGGGGCGGATTATCATGACGTCGTCAAAAAGGCGCTGAAAGCGCTCGCGCGCTGGCTGGTGGAGCGGACGGGCTGCGCGTTGAAGGTGTTCGTCGATACAGCACCCGTGATGGAAAAGCCGTTGGGGCAGCAGGCGGGAATTGGCTGGCAGGGCAAGCACAGCAATCTGGTGAGCCGCACCCATGGCAGCTGGCTGTTCCTCGGCGCGATCATGACCACGCTTGATCTGCCTGCCGATGCGCCCGAGCCAGATCATTGCGGCCGGTGTACCGCCTGCCAGACCGCCTGCCCGACGGACGCTTTCCCCGCGCCCTACAAAGTGGATGCACGGCGCTGCATTTCCTACCTCACCATTGAACATGCAGGGCCGATTCCGGAGGAATTCCGCGCCGCTATGGGTAACCGCATCTATGGCTGTGACGAGTGTCTGACGGCCTGCCCGTGGAACAAGTTCGCGCAAGCCGCGCAGGCCAATCGCGCCTTTCTGCCGCGCGCGGAACTTGCTGCCCCGTCGCTCGCCGATCTGCTCGTGCTGGATGATGCCAGTTTCCGTCGTATCTTCTCAGGGTCTCCCATCAAGCGCGTCGGGCGCAACCGGATGGTGCGCAATGCCGCGATTGCAGCGGGAAATAGCGGGGATGCGCAGCTGATCCCGGTGCTGGAGCGTCTGGCGGCGGATGGGGATGAAGCCGTGGCGGATGCCGCCCGCTGGGCACTGCAACAGCTTACCCCCGGCTGAGTGACACGATGCAGCTGTTGCGCTCGGCATCGCGCCCGTCGGGCACGCGCGCGGTGACATAGGTGACTACCGGTTCCTTGCCCGGCGCGGACGGATAGAGGAAGGCGTCCAGAATGCAGTCCCGATTGGAGAATTGCAGCTTGCGGCCCGTCTCCTCGCGCACATCGAGCACCGGGCGACCGAGATAGGCCATGACGGTGCGGGCATCCTTGCCCATGATCCGCTCCACGCCAGAGGCCGAATGAGTGGATACCGGTGGGCCGGGGACAAATCCGGCGTCTGCGTCCTTCTTTTTCTTGCGCGCCTCCGCCATGCCTGCCGGAGCCAGCAGCAGCGACGCCGCGACCAGTCCAAGCCATGCCTGTTTCATGCGTTTACGCCTTTCATACTGCGCCGGTGGAACAAATGCGTGGCCGCGCCTGCGCCGACAATGGGGGCAATCAGATTGACAAAGGGAATGAGGAACAGCCCCGTCACAGCCAGCCCCAAAAGCGCATAATCCAGCCGGTTGTTGCGCAGCCATTGGCGGCGCGCAGGGCCATCGAGATGACGCACCGCCACCATTTCCGCCAGATCGCGGCCCAGCAGCACGGCGTTGACACCCACGAACAGGATCAGCGGGCCGATGGCGGTGAAGATCAGGAACAGATAGGCGGGCAGTGCGAGCAGATTGATCAGCACCACCCGGGCGAGCGAGGCCAGCCCCAGTCGCGCAGAGACAGACAAAGGCGCACGCACCGCGCGTTCGCTGGCTTGCGGGTAATGCTGCTCTTCAATCGCGGCCACCACGTCATCGCCGAACAGGCCGGTAACGGGCATGGCAATGGCGCGGAAGGCCAGCATCACGAGCGCGAAGGACAGCAACCAGATGATCACATCCACCAGCACCGCGCCATCGCCAAACTGTGCGGCCCAACCCTGCGTTAGCGCAAGCACGCCCTTTGCCAGCCCTACCCACAGCGCGAGGCACAGCAGCACCGTGATCAGCATCGACTTGGCAAAGACCCCCATGATGCGGCGATCCCCCAATTGGGCAAAGCTCAGCGAAAGGGCGGTCAGCAACATGCGCCGGTTCCTGCGCTTGCCAAGGCCATGATGTCAATCGCGCTGCCCTTGCGCGCGGAGCCGCCCGCCGCTACCGGGGCGCGACTTTGACGCAAAGGATTTCCCGTGACCCAGCCCACGCTCGACATCATCGCCATTGGTAACGCCATTGTTGATATTCTTGCCCCCGCAGAAGACACGCTGATCGCTGAACTGGCGCTGACCAAGGGCGGGATGCAACTGGTTGATGCAGACGGTGCAGCGGCACTTTATGGAAAGATGGGCTCTGCCGTGGAAGCCAGCGGCGGCTCTGCGGCGAACACGATTGCGGGAATGGCCGCCTTGGGCTGCCGGTGCGGCTTTATCGGTCAGGTGGCGGATGACCAGTTCGGCAAGGTGTTCGCGCATGACATCCGCGCCATCGGTGTCGATTTCGCCACGCCCGCGCGCGAAGGCGAGCCGCCCACCGCGCAATGCCTGATCTTCGTTACGCCCGATGGCCAGCGCACGATGAACACCTTTCTGGGGGCATCGCAATTCCTGCCGGCCGCAGCGCTGGACGTAGCCAAGATCGAATCGGCGGCGGTCCTGTATCTCGAAGGCTATCTCTGGGATCCGGAACAGCCGCGCGCCGCGATGCGCACCGCGATCGACTTGGCGAAAAAGGCAGGCCGCAAGGTGGCCTTTACTCTGTCCGACAATTTCGTGATCGCCCGCCACGGTGACGATTTCCGCGCGCTGATCGCCGATGGTTCGATCGACATCTTGTTCGCCAATGAACATGAAATTGCCGCCATTGCCGACGTCGAGGATTTTGAAGGTGCGGTTGCCAAGATCGCCCCGCAGGTTCCGGTGCTGGTCGTGACCCGCAGTGAAAAGGGCGCAATTGCGATTGCAGATGGCGAACGTCATGAAGTTGCTGCCGAACCCATCAAGGCCGTAGTGGACACCACAGGCGCGGGTGATCTCTTCGCGGCGGGCTTCCTTGCGGGGCAGGCGCAGGGCCGTTCCATGACCGACAGCCTGCGGATGGGCGCGATTTGCGCAGCGGAAATCATCTCCCATTATGGCCCGCGGCCGGAGCATGATCTCAAGGCGCTGGTGGCGGCCAAGCTGGGGTAAGCGTTTCTGATCTGACGTCGCCCCCGCGCAGGCGGGGGCGACGTGTTGGCTCTAATCCTCTGCCTCTTCCGCGCCGCGCACGGCAATCCAGTGGCGCGCGATGAACCAGCCCAGCACGGCCAACCCGATCACCGTGCAGAACCCCACCACGCCCCAGAAAGCCCAAGGTTCCTTCGCATAGGGGATGCCGTCCACATTCATGCCCAGCAGGCCTGTGATGAAGGTCAGTGGCAGGAAGATCAGCGCGACGATGGAGAGCACCAAGGCGCGCGTGTCGATCATCTCCGCGCGCATGTCGGTCAACGCATCATGAACGATGGCGGCGCGTTCGCGGATTGCTTCCAGTTCTTCGGCCATGCGGGCAAACCGGTCTGCCGCATCGCGCAGATGCTGGCGATCATGGTCATCCAGCCATAGATGCGAAGAGGTGGAAAGGCGTTCCAGCGCATCGCGCTGCGGGGCCACAAAGCGGCGATACCGGATCGCCTTGCCGCGCACCGCATTCACCCGCCGCCGCGTGGACCGGGCGTGATCGCGCTCCAGCCGCAATTCGACTTCGTCCAGTTCATCGCCAAGATCCGCCACGTCCTGATCGAGCGGGTGAGTCACAGCGGCCGCAAAGGCGGTCAGCAGATCGCCGGGATCAAGAATCTGCCCCGCCATGAAATGCTGTGTGACCGTTTCCACCGCCACCGGGGCGTTATAGCCCAGCGAGATGACGCGCCCGGCCTCCGCCCAGAAGCGGACGGAAACCAGATCATCGGGATCATCCTCCGGCGTTTCACCGGGGCCGCGCAGATTGACGATTTCGCCATCGCCCACCCGGTCAGACCGGGGACGGGTCTCGCGCGCCAGCAGGGCGCTGCGGGCGATTTCCGGAATGTCGGGCTGCGCCTTGAGCCAGTCGAGCGCAGCCGGCTCCTGCCCGTTAACATGGCACCAGACCAGACCGCCGGGGCAGGGTTCCCCGGCCTCCTTGCCGGTGAATTGCGGCACGCCATCACAAATCCGGTAACAACGGATCATTTTCGGGTCTCCCGGACAAGATGGAGGGTCAGCCCGGCGGGCAAGGGATCGGGCACGCCATGCGCTGCCGCGATGCGCATGGCATCGGCGCGCGCGCGGGCAAGAATGAGGGGGGCAATGTCGGGCGCGTGGATCACTGTATCGGCCTGACCCAGCAGACGTGCCTGCTCCAGCGTCAACTGATCGGGATCGTCGCTGGTGATGTAAAGCGTGCGCAGCGTGTTTGGCATGGCAGACCAGGCTCCCTCCAGCCACGCCGTCACATGGGCCGCCGCGCCCGGTGAAAAAGGATCGAGCAACGCGCCTTCGGCCAGCGCGGCATCGAGCGCATGGCGGCGCACACGGGGCTCCGGCCAACGCGCCCGCATCACCTCCCGCGCGCCCTTGAGCGTCATGGCGAGCGCCCCCAGCGTGGGGGGAAGCAAAACCTCCAGCCTTTGCCGCAGCGTCTTGGCAAGGCCCGCCGATGCCCCGTCCGTGCCGATGGCGATCAGCACCGGTGCACGGTCTATGATAGCGGGCAGCGTGAAATCGCACAGAGCGGGGCGATCCACTGCGTTGACCAGAACGCCGCGCGCTTTCAAACGGGCAATGGCCGCTTCGGCCTCTGCATCCTCCTCCATCGCGACGATGGCGAGCGCCGCCTTTTCCTCTTCGCCCACGATCCGCGCACCCGCCCGTTCAAGCAGCCGGCGCTTGGCATGCGCGGCGTCGCCTTCGCCCAGCAGGATCACCGGACGGTCCTCCAGCCGGACAAAAAGGGGCAACGCGTGCATCCGCGCCTTGTAGCGCCGCTTTTTCCTCTGGCAAATTTCTGCTGTTCGAGGCATGGCGCACGCCATGAGCGAGACCATTCCTGACCGGCTGTCGATCGATCCGTCCAGCCCCCATTTCAACGCCGATGTGCTGCGTCGCGGCATCGGCATCCGCTTCAAGGGCAATGTCCGCCACGATGTGGAGGAATATAGCATCTCCGAAGGCTGGGTGCGTGTGCAGGCGGGCAAAACCGTGGACCGTCGTGGCAAGCCGCTGACGATCAAGCTCAGCGGCCCTGTGGAAGCCTGGTTTGAAACCCCGGCAGACGGCGAAGATTCCGCTGAAGGCTGATCCGGCACCTGCTTGCTTTGCCTTTGGCGGGCAGGATTTCACGATCATCGACCGCACGGCATTGTTCTGGCCCGCGCCATCCGCGCTGCTGGTGGCAGACCTGCATCTGGAAAAGGGCAGCTGGTTCGCCGAACGCGGTCAGATGCTCCCGCCCTATGACAGCCTCGCCACGCTGGACCGGCTGATTGCGCTGGTCGAACGAACGGGCGCGCGGATCATCTGGGCGCTGGGCGACAATTTTCATGACAGCGCCGGGCCGGGCCGGATGGCCCCGGACGTACGCGCGCGTCTGGATGCGCTGCTGGCCCGCGTCGGTCTGCGCTGGATCACCGGAAATCATGATGAAGCGCTGCCAGAGGGGGTGGGCGGCTCCATTCTGCCGGAAGCGCGGTGCAATGGCCTGATTCTGCGTCACCGCGCCGAACCAGACGAACGGGGATGCGAACTCTCCGGCCATTGGCACCCCAAGCTGAGCATTGCCACGCGCGGAAAACGCATCACGCGCCCCTGCTTCGTTCGAAGCGCCACGCGGCTGATCCTGCCCGCCTTCGGGGCCTATACCGGTGGCATGGCGGCGGATGACGCTGCAATCATGGCGCTTTCCGGGCCGGGCAGCGAAGCCCTGCTCTCCGGGCCGCAAGGATTGCTGCGCTTTCCTTTGGGTTGAGCAGTTGCCATTCGCCGGTGCGCTTCCCATAACAGCATAAAGACATTCCCACCCGAAGAGAGGATTCACCCATGACCAGCCTGCCCACATCCGGATTGCAGATGCGCACGCTTGTGACCGCCGATGGCGAACTGAAGCTGACGCTGGAAGACACGCCCGTTGCCGCCCCCAAGGCGGACGAAGTGGTCGTGAAGCTGGAAGCGGCACCCATCAACCCCTCTGATCTTGGCCTTTTGCTTGGCCCTGCCGATCCGGCCACCGTGAAATCGGTGGGCACGCCCGATTCGCCTGCTTTGTCGCTGCATATTTCCGAAGAGCGGCTGCGTGCGGTCGCGGCGCGCATCGGCGAATCGCTGCCCATCGGCAATGAAGGCGCGGGCACGGTGATCGCGGCAGGCGATTCGCCCGCTGCACAGGCGCTGCTCGGCAAGAAAGTCGGCATCCTTGGTGGTGCGATGTATGCGCAATTTCGCACCCTGCGCGTGCAGGATTGCCTTGAACTGCCCGAAGGCGCGAGTGCAGCGGACGGGGCGTCGTGCTTCGTCAATCCGCTTACCGCGCTCTCGATGGTGGAAGTGATGAAGCTGGAGGGCCATAGCGCTTTGGTCCACACCGCAGCGGCCTCCAACCTCGGCCAGATGCTCAACCGCATCTGCCTGATGGACGGTGTGCCACTGGTCAATGTCGTGCGCAGTGCAGAGCAAGTGGCGCTGCTCAAATCGCAGGGCGCAGTCCATGTCTGCAACATGTCCGATCCTGATTTCATGAAGCAGCTGATTGCAGCGCTAGATGCAACCGGTGCGACGCTGGCGTTCGACGCTGTGGGCGGCGGCAAGCTCGCCAATCAGATCCTTACGGCGATGGAGGCCGTCGCCTCCACGCGCGAAGGCGCGTATAGCCGCTACGGCTCGACCACGCACAAGCAGGTCTATCTCTATGGCGTGCTGGATATGGCCCCGACCATGCTCACCCGCTCATACGGGATGGCCTGGGGCATCAGCGGCTGGCTGTTGACGCCGTTCCTGCAACGGCTCGGCATCGAAGGCGTGATGCGCCTGCGCGCGCGCGTGGCAGCGGAACTGAAAACCACTTTTGCCAGCCATTACACGCGCACCATCTCGCTCAAGGAGGCGCTCGATCCGGCGATTCTGGCGGACTATGCGGCGCGTTCGACGGGCAAGAAATATCTGATTGATCCTAGCCTCTAACTCACACTCTACTCCGCTCGTCCTGAGCTTGTCGAAGGACTGTTTTACTTCTCACCCGCGTGTTCAGAGAAGAACAGTCCTTCGACAGGCTCAGGACGGCGGGTGCATGGCGCATTGCATTACGAAAATCTGATGCTCGATCTCTTCCAGCTCAACGGCCCGGCCAAGGCCCGCCGCATCGTCGTTGCCATGTCAGGCGGCGTCGATTCGTCAGTCGTGGCCGGGCTGGCCGCGCAGACGGGGGCGGAAACGATCGGCATCACGCTCCAGCTCTATGATCATGGTGAGGCGGTCAAACGCGCAGGCAGTTGCTGTGCGGGGCAGGACATTCGCGATGCGCGCGCGGTTAGCGACCGGCTGGGCATTGCGCATTATGTGTTCGATCATGAAAGTGCGTTTCGCGAGAGCGTGATCGACGCCTTTGCCGATGAATATCTGCGCGGCCGCACCCCTATCCCCTGCGTGCGCTGCAACATGGGGGTGAAGTTCACCGATCTGTTCCGACTGGCCAAGGATCTGGGCGCGGATTGCCTTGCCACCGGCCATTATGTCCGCCGCATGATGGGCGCAGACGGCCCCGAACTGCACCGCGCGCTCGATCCCGCGCGCGATCAGAGCTATTTCCTGTTCGCCACCACCCGAGACCAGCTCGACTATCTGCGCTTCCCATTGGGCGGTCTGCCCAAGGCGCAGGTGCGCGAGATGGCGACCGAGATGGAGCTGGTTGTCGCGATGAAGCCCGACAGCCAGGACATTTGCTTCGTCCCGCAAGGTGATTATGCCAGCGTGGTCCGCAAGGTCCGCCCGGAAGCGGAAAGCGATGGCGCGATTGTAGACATGCAGGGCAGCGAGCTGGGCCGTCACAAGGGGCTGATCCATTATACCGTGGGCCAACGCCGGGGGCTGGAGATTGGCGGGCTGGCCGAACCGCTCTATGTCATCCGGCTGGAGCCGGACACGCAGCGCGTGGTCGTTGGCCCGCGCACAGCGCTCGCGGTGAGCGCTGCCCGGATTGCGGAGCCCAACTGGCTGGCCGATGTGGAAGGCCGCACCGTTATGGCCAAGGTGCGCTCGCTTGCCAAACCCGTGCCCGCGCGGATGCAGGGTGACTGGTTGCACTTCGACGCGCCGGAATATGGCGTGGCACCGGGGCAGGCGGCGGTGCTTTATGATGGAGACCGCGTGCTGGGCGGCGGCTGGATCGAGGAAACCGCCAGCGCCTTCGGATGACCACCGCACGCTTTGCCAAAGTTGCGCCCCTCTGATACATCCTTGCGATGAGCTTCATCATCCGCCCCGCATCGCTGGCTGACCTTCAGCCCATCTACGAAATGGCCAAGCGCACGGGCGGGGGCTTCACCAATTTGCCGCCGGATCGCGCCGCTCTGACCACCAAGCTGGAACGCACGGCCACGGCCTTTGCCCGGATGGATGACGCGATCGGAGACGATCTTTTCACCTTCGTGCTTGAAAACCGCGCCACCGCCGAGGTGCGCGGCACCTGCCAGATTTTCAGCCGTGTCGGTCAGAAATGGCCCTTTTACTCCTACCGGCTCGGCACGCTGACGCAGCATAGCGTTGAGCTGGACCAGACGTTTCGCGCTGAAATGCTCACACTCGCCACCGATCTGGAAGGTTCGACCGAAGTGGGCGGGCTGTTCCTCCATCCAGCGGAGCGCTCGGGCGGGCTGGGGATGCTGATCGCGCGCAGCCGCTATCTCTTCATCCGCAATCACCGCCCCCGCTTTGCCGACAAGATATTGGCCGAACTGCGCGGTGTGATCGACGAGGCAGGCATGTCGCCCTTCTGGGACGGGATTGCCGGGCGCTTTTTCGGCATGAATTTTCAGGATGCAGACCAGTTCAACGCCGCACGCGGCAACCAGTTCATTGCAGACCTGATGCCCAAACATCCCATCTACATCGCCATGCTCTCCGAAAGCGCGCGCGCGGTGATCGGCGTGCCGCACCCCACGGGCCGGGCGGCGATGCGGATGCTGGAGAATGAAGGGTTCAATTGGGAACGCTATGTCGATATTTTCGATGGCGGCCCAACCATGACTGCTCGCACCGACGCGATACGCACCATCGCCGAAGCCGAAGATTCCCTCATTATCGGCCTCTCCAATGAAATTGGCGAGCATCGCGGCGGCGAAAAAGTGCTGGCCGCCTGCGGACAATTGGGCGATTTCCGCTCTACCTTCGGCTGGATCGAACAGCGCGACGGCGGTGTTTTGCTGGACGAGGAAAGCGCCGATCTGCTGGGCGTGGCGGAAGGCGATGTCATCACGCATATCGCGCGGCGGTGAGATGCTGGCCGGAGTCAAACCGACTATCATGCTTTGCACAACACATGGAATTTTTCCATCCTTTTGAGAAAATGTAGATCTGAATCTGTAAAATCAATTCGAATCTCGTTGCATTTTCTATAAAATTCGTTGTCAATTCGGTTTGTCGATGACAATATTGAACATCATGGCCGTCAGAGTCTTGAGAATTTAAATGCCCAGGAGCAAAAATGACCAAGATTTCCGCGCTTTTCATTGATTTTGACAATCTATTTTACGCTCTTCGCGAGGATGACCCTGCCCTTGCCAACCGCTTCGGGCTCCGTCCTGACACATGGCTGGACGCTCTGGATCGCCACGGCTTGGATGGCGCGGAAGGAGGGCTTGCTCGACGCATGGTGATCCGGCGTTGCTATGCCTCGCCGCACCTCATCCAGCCGCATCGCCAGAATCTGATCCGCGCAGGGCTTGAACTGATCGACATGCAGCCGCTCACATCGGGTGGGAAAAATGCAGCAGACATTCAAATGGTTCTGGACATCATGGATGCAGTGACCCGGTTTCCGCATATTGAGGAATTCCTGATCTTGTCTGGAGACAGTGATTTTGTGCCATTGCTGCATCGCTTGCGCCGTGACATGAAATGGACGACAGTCTTTGCCCCGGCTAATATTGCAGCAGCCTACAAAAATTGTGCGGACCACACAATCTCGGTCGATTTCTTCCGCAACGCCCTCGGCATGGGGGCCGATTCCAAAGCGCAGGGCGCAGCCACGATGGCGCGGACTCATGCCCGCCAAAACCTGCCGGCCCCGATCATCCTTGATCTTGGCAGCGACCCGCTGGAGGAAAAGGCGAAGGCGGCAGCGGCACCGGTGGGCAAGCCCATTGATTCCGCCACGCGCGGCAAGCTGGACAAGCTGATCCGCACCCAGTCTCAGCAGTTTCTGGGGCAGCTTCCCTTCGTCAACCTTGCCCCTGCAATCAAGGATCAGCTGCCGGGCTTTGTTGGCACAAACTGGGCCGGTTACGGCACCTTCGGAAAATTCATGGCGAACCTGACGCTGGACGGGTTTCATATAGACAGCACCTCGTCCACCAACCCCGTCCTGATCGAGGACGATTTCGAGCTCGACCTTTCAGAATGGGGCGAATCGGGTGAGGGCGAAATGCCGCTGTTCGTCTTCGATATCATGCGCAACGCTGCCAAAAAGTTCCCGTTGCGTTCGCCGGAAACCTACAGCTTCGTGTTCGATCAGTTGGCGGCCTATTATAATGATGATCCCAAGGATTTTGCAGACGCGATTGCCGAAGTGATTGCGGCGGCAGCGTTGGAGAAAATTGAGCTTTTGCCTTATGATGTTCGCTTCATAGGCAGCGGAATTGAGCTTCAGGGATACAAGCTGGATCGTGGCGTGTCTCCGCGCCTGCTGGCCCAGCTTTGGCGGCTGAACATATTCGATTTGTGTGGCCAGCCTGACTGGCTTGAAAATCCGGAAGATGCGGATTTTCTGGTAAGCTGGTTTCATGCCAATGAGGAAGATCTGCAAGCGGCATCCGAAGAATTCCTGAAAATCGTTTCGGAAGGCGGCACTGTGGACGTGGAGCCCGAAGCGGGCTGATCGCCGTCGCGCAATGCAGTGGTTCTTGCCTTGTGGATGCGGAGTCTGCACCATCGCGTGCAGAAGGATCGAGGGGCGTGGCGGCAAATGGCAATCTGCACCGAAATCAATTTTGACGGCCTGATCGGCCCGAGCCACAATTATGGCGGGCTGAGCCTTGGCAATCTGGCGTCTGCACGAAATGCGGGTGGCGTCTCTCATCCGCGCGCGGCGGCGTTGCAGGGGCTGGAAAAGATGCGCGCCAATCTGCGGCTGGGGCTGGTGCAGGGGCTGTTGCTGCCGCACGACCGGCCGGATGAGCGCTGGTTGGGGGAGCTTGGGCTAACTCTTGATCCTTCGCTTCCGCGCGGGGGCCATGATGTTTCCGCATTGATCGCCAATGCCCTCTCTGCCTCGGCGATGTGGGCGGCCAATGCCGCTACCGTTTCGCCAGCGCCCGATACGGCGGACGGGCGTTGCCATCTCTCGGTCGCGAACCTTGTGACGATGCCGCACCGCAGCCATGAATGGCCGGGCACGCTGGCGCAGGTGCGGCTTGCTTTTGCCCATGACGCCTTCCGCATTCATGGTCCGGTGCCGCCACCCTTTGGTGATGAGGGCGCGGCCAATCATATGCGGCTGTGCGCGCGCCATGATACACCGGGGGTGGAGGTGTTTGTTTATGGCGTGGCGGGCGGGCCGTTCCCCGCGCGCCAGCATAGCGAGGCCTCACGCGCCGTCGCGCGGCGGCATGGTGTGGCGGACGCGCTGTTTGTGCGGCAATCGGATGAAGCGATTGCGGCAGGCGCGTTTCACAATGATGTGGTGGCAGTCGCCAATGAGCGTGTGTTGTTCGCGCATGAGCAGGCCTTTGCGGAGAAGGACCAGTTTTACGCCGATCTGCGCGCGCGCCTGCCCGAGGTGGAGATTGTCGAAGTCCCCGCCAGCGCGGTCAGCCTCGCCGATGCCATCCAGTCCTATCTGTTCAACGCGCAACTGGTGACGCTGCCGAACGAAGGCGGCATGGCATTGATCCTCCCCACCGAAGCGCGAGACAATGAGCGCGTCTGGAGGTGGCTGGAGGCCATGGTGGCGGGCAATGGCCCGATCCGGCGTCTGATCCCCGTTGATGTGCGTCAGTCCATGGCCAATGGAGGCGGCCCGGCCTGTTTGCGGCTGCGCGTGGTGTGCGCGCCCGAAACGGTCGATCCGCGCTTTCTGCTGGATGAAGCCAAGATCGACTGCCTGTCCGAAATCGTGACGCGCCATTGGCCCGAAACGATTGCGCCGGACGCGCTTTCAAGCCCCGCTTTATGGGCTGACATCAGAAATGCGCGCGCCGCCGCGTTGGAGGCACTGGATTTGATGGCATTGGCATGACAGTAGGAACACGGTCATGACCGTTTCCGCCCCCGCCGTGCCGCAATCCCCGCTGGCCTATCGCGATTACCGCCTGTTCTGGATCGCGCGCTTTTCGGCAGTCGTGGCCACGATGGCGATGGTCGTCATCCTCGGCTGGCAGGTTTATGATACCGCGCGCAACAATGGCATGAGCCCGCGTGAGGCGGCACCCATGCTGGCCTGGGTCGGGGCCGCGCAATTCCTGCCGGTGCTGTTCCTCACTCCCGTGGCGGGCTGGGCGGCAGACCGGTTTGAACGGCGGCGCGTGGCGATCATCGCCAATATGGTGGATATGCTGGTCGCACTTGCTTTGGCCGTGGCAACAGCGCGCGGCGGGCTGACTCTGCCTTTCCTGTTCATCATGGCAATGCTGCACGGCGTTGCGCGCGTGTTCGTCGGCCCGGCCATGAGCAGCATCGCGCCCAATGTTGTCCCGCCTGAAGTGCTCCCGCGGGCCATCGCCATGAGTTCGATCGCGTGGCAATCCGCCTCTGTGCTTGGCCCGGCAGCAGCGGGGTTCATTTACGCAGACAATCCCGCCAACCCCTATTGGGCCGGGGCGGCGCTGCTGGTGCTGTCCAGCCTGTCGGTCAGCTTCATCAAGCCGATTTTCCCGCCACAGGACAGCGAGCGCCGTCACCCCGTGCGCCTGATGGTGGATGGCCTGCGCTTTGTGTGGAGCGAGCATTTCCTGCTCGGGGCAATCACACTCGATCTGTTTGCCGTGCTGCTGGGCGGGGCAACAGCAATGCTGCCAGTCTACGCGCGTGACATTCTCCATGTCGGCACCGAAGGGCTGGGCTGGCTGCGCGGTGCACCCGGCGCCGGGGCCGCCATCGTCGCGCTCTGGCTCGCATTCCGGCCCTTGAAGCATGATGTTGGTGTGAAAATGCTGCTCGCGGTGGTGGTGTTCGGCGTTGCGACAATCATATTCGGCCTTTCCAAAAATTATCAGCTCTCGCTGGCCATGCTGGCGCTGCTGGGGGCGGCGGACATGCTCTCGGTCTATGTCCGGGGCTCGCTCGTCCAGCTCAACACGCCCGATGCCATGCGCGGACGGGTGAGCGCGGTCTCCGGTCTGGCCATCTCTGCGTCTAACGAATTGGGAGAGGTGCAGTCGGGCGCGGCTGCTGCCCTGCTCGGCCCGGTTGGCGCGGTTGTATTCGGCGGTGTCGGGGCTATCTTCGTGACAGGACTTTGGGCGTGGCTGTTCCCCGAACTGCGCAACGCCCGCACATTCGAACCCCAGTTCAAGGAGCGGAAGCCATGAAATTTTCCAGCATTCTCGAAACCATCGGCAACACGCCGCACATCCGCCTGAACCGCCTGTTCCCCGAGGCGGAGGTCTGGGTGAAGTCGGAGCGCTCCAACCCCGGCGGTTCGATCAAGGACCGCATCGGCCTCGCCATGATCGAGGATGCGGAACGTTCCGGCGCCTTGAAGCCCGGCGGCACCATCATAGAACCGACATCGGGCAATACCGGCATTGGTCGGGCCATGGTCGCGGCGGTCAAGGGTTATAGGCTGGTGCTGGTCATGCCTGATTCGATGTCGATCGAGCGGCGGCGGCTGATGCTGGCCTATGGTGCCACTTTCGACCTCACCCCGCGCGAGAAGGGCATGAAGGGCGCGATTGAACGCGCCATCGAAATGGTGAGCCAGACGCCGGGGGCATGGATGCCGCAACAATTTGAAAACCCGGCCAATATCGACGTGCATGTCCGCACGACCGCGCTCGAAATCTACAATGATTTCCGCGATGCCCCGCCGACTGCGCTGATCACCGGCGTCGGCACGGGGGGGCACATCACCGGCTGTGCGCAGGTGCTCAAGGAAAAATGGCCAGAGCTGAAGGTGTTCGCGGTCGAACCGACTCTCTCCCCGGTTATCTCCGGCGGCGCGCCTGCGCCACACCCGATTCAGGGCATCGGGGCAGGCTTCATCCCCGCCAACCTCCACACCCAATTGCTGAGCGGCGTGATTCAGGTCGATCCGGCAGATGCCAAGACCATGGCGAAGCGCGCGGCGACCGAAGAAGGGATGCTGGTTGGCATCTCATCGGGTGCAACGCTTGCCGCCATCGCGCAGAAGCTCCCCGAACTGGGTGAAGGCGCACGCGTGATCGGCTTCAATTACGATACGGGCGAGCGCTATCTCTCGGTGCCGGATTTCCTGCCGGAGTAAGCGCGCGACCGGCTGAACCTCGCCAAACACATCTGGCGGGGCCGCAGCCGTTCAGAATTTGAAGATGTTGCTCGTCCCGTCGGTGATCGTCGGCTTCACCGATCCATCGCCGAGCTTGATGATCGTCGTGTCAAATTTGATCGCCTTGTTGAGGCCGATCAGGATTCCGCCCGATGCGTCATCCAGCGAGGCTTCGGTCAGTTCAACGGCACCGTTTTCGGTGGTCTGTTCGCTCTTCTTCTCGGACATCGCGTATCTCCTTCAAAAGGATGGTGTGTGCGACCTGATTCTTCGGGAGGGCCAGTGTGCATCGGATCGCTCAGTCTGAATAGACTGATTCGCGCTGGCCGCTGTGTCAGGCGTCACAGCTGTGCGGCGGTCTCGCGCAACTCTTGCTCGTGACCGGGGGCGAGCCGCGCCATCCGCGCGCACCAGGCTTCCACCAGCACCGCGCCGGTCAGATCAATCTTGCGGCGGCAGCGCCCAAAGCCGCAGCCAAGGCCGCGACGCCTGCATATTTCCACAAGCCCGAAGGACGCACCGGGGCAATTTCTGGCAAAGGCGGTGGTGGCGGGGCCGCGCCCTTGGGCGGGAACTGCTCTTCCAGCCGCTTCACCAGCGCGGGAAGGCGACCGATAATGCGCAAATGCTCATGGATCGAATCGGCGATCTTCGCCTCCGGGCCCAGTTCGCCGCGCAGCCATTCTTCCACAAATGGTCCCGCCGTCTCCCACAGGTTGAGATCGGGATCGAGGCTGGAGGCCACACCCTCCATCATCACCATCGTCTTCTGGAGCAGCAGCAGATGCGGCTGCGTCGGCATGTCGAACTCGCGGGTGATGGCAAACAGCCCGTCGAGCATCCCGCCCACGCTGATGTCTTTCACCGGAACGCCGCGGATCGGCTCTCCCACCGCGCGCAACGCCGTGGTGAACTCATCGACATTGTGGTGGCCAGGCACATATTGCGCTTCGAAATGGATTTCCGCCACGCGGCGGTAATTGCCGGTGATCAGGCCGTAGAGGATCTCCGCCAACCACAGCCGCGCCTGCCGGTTGATGCGCCCCATGATGCCGAAATCAATCGCGGCGATCCGTCCGTCGGCCAGCACGAACAAATTGCCCTGATGCAGATCGGCGTGGAAAAAGCCTTCGGCAATCGCCTGATGCAGAAAAGCGCGGACGATGGTGCGCGAGAGCGCCTTGACATCATGTCCGGCGGCGACGAGCGCCTCCCGGTCGGTCAGCTTGATGCCTTCCACCCAATCGAGCGTCATCACCCGGCGGCTGGTGCGGGTCCAGTCGATTGCGGGAACGATATAGTCAGGAAAGCCCGCCATGCTTTCGGCGAGTTCGGAGGCGGAGGCTGCTTCACGCCGCAGATCAAGCTCGCGAAGCGTCCATTGACGGAAGGTGGCAATCACTTCGCGCGGGCGCAGCCGGGCGGGCTCTCCACCCAGCGCATCGACTTGGGCCGCCGCCCACTCATAAGTGTCGATGTCGCGCGCAAACTGCTCGTCTATGCCGGGGCGCAACACCTTGACTGCGACAGTGCGGCCATCTGTGGTCACGGCCTTGTAGACCTGCGCGATGGAGGCTGCGCCGACTGCGGTTTCATCAAAATGCGTGAAAAATTTGTCGATCGGCCCGCCCAGCGACTCCTCGATGGTGCGGCGCACATCGGCAAACGGGCCGGGCGGCAGCGAATCCTGAAGGCGCGTCAAGTCGCGCGCGGCTTCCTCCCCCACCAGATCGGGCCGGGTGGCCAGTGTCTGCCCCAGCTTGATTGCGGCAGGACCGATCGATTCGAAGGCCCGGGCATAATCGGGCTGCCTGGGCACGAACGCCCCGAACCGCGCAATGCGGATCAGGCGGCGGATACGCGGCGGCGTGGCAATGCTGTGTTCCAGCCCGGTCAGCGCCCCGTGCTTCGCCAGCGTGCGGCCCCATTTGAGCAACCGCCAGACATGGGTGGTGGTTGCGGTCAAATCTTCCAGCCCGAATGGATAGCCACCAGTCCGCCCAGCATCGGCTCGACGCGGGTCTGCACGAAACCGGCCTCACCGATCATGCGTTCAAAGCTTGGCATGTCCGGGAAGCGTCGGATCGATTCGATGAGGTAGCGATAGCTGTCTTCATCGCCAGAAATCAGCTTGCCCAGCTTGGGGACAACGCGGTGCGAATAGGCGTCATACACCTCGGCAAAGCCGGGCCAGACCGTCGTCGAGAATTCGAGGCAGAAAAAGCGCCCGCCGCGCTTGAGCACGCGGTGCGCCTCCCGCAGCGCCTTATCGATATGCGTCACGTTCCGTATGCCGAAGGCGATGGTATAGGCATCGAAGCTGATGTCTTCAAAGCTCAGCACTTCGGCATTCTGCACCGACCAGTCGAGACCCGTCAGGCCACGCTTTTCGGCGCGTTCCTGCCCTACGCCCAGCATATCTGGGTTGATGTCGGAAACGGTCACATGCGCGCCCTTGGCCTGCATCCGGAAAGCAATGTCTCCGGTGCCACCCGCCATGTCGAGAATGCGCTCGCCCTTTTTGGGCTTCACATGCCGCACGAAGCGGTCTTTCCACAGGCGGTGCATCCCGCCGGACATGGCATCATTCATGATGTCATATTTGCGGGCGACGCTGGAAAAGACGCCGCCAACGCGCGCGGTCTTTTCTTCCGGGGTGACATCTTCGTAACCGAAGGAAACGGTGCTGCTCATGGGCTTGAGCCTCTAGCCAAGCAGACGCCCGCCCGCTAGCGGAATCACATGCCAGAACTTCCCGAAGTTGAAACCACCGTGCGCGGCCTTCGTGGCGTGCTGGAGGGCGAGATTCTGCAAGCGGTTGAGCCGCGCCGCGCAGACCTGCGCCGGCCGATCCCGGCAGATCTGCGGCAACGCATGACCGGTGCTCGGGTGACGGGGCTTTCACGCCGCGCCAAATATGGGGTGATCGAGACCGACCGGGGTGATGCGCTGATCTTTCATCTCGGCATGTCCGGGCGCTGGCGAATCGATCCGGACGAGATCGGCAAGCATGACCATCTGCTGCTGACAACGGAGACCGGCCGGGTGCTGGCGCTCAACGATCCGCGCCGCTTCGGCTCGCTTGATCTGGTGCGGAGTGATTCGCTGGATGCCTTCGCACCCTTTGCCGCACTGGGGCCGGAACCGCTGGGGGAAGGCTTCACCGCCCCAGCACTCGCCCGTGCGCTGGAAAGCCGGGTGGCCCCTATAAAGGCGATGCTGCTCGATCAGCGCATCGTGGCAGGCCTGGGCAACATCTATGTGTGCGAAGCGCTCCACATGGCCGGAATCGCGCCGTGGAAGCCCGCAGGGCAGGTGTCGCGCGCCCGACTGGACCGGCTGGTGCCTGCGATCAGGGACGTGCTCGCTGCCGCTATCGAAGCGGGTGGCTCCACCCTGCGTGATTATGCCCGGCCCGATGGCGAACTGGGCTATTTTTTCAAGCAATGGCGCGTCTATGGCCGTGAGGGGCAGGCGTGCGGGTGCGGAAAGCCGGTGCTGCGGCGTGTGGATGGGGGGCGTTCGACCTTTTACTGTGCAAAATGCCAGCGATAGCTTGACCGAATCTGCAACCGGCGTTAAGCGCCCCGCCTGATCAAAGGTGCGGAGCCTGTTCTGCGCCCTTTTTTGTTTGCAAGCAGCAAGGAACGAAATTCATGGCGAACACGCCGCAAGCCAAGAAGCGCATCCGTCGCAACGCCCGTCGCGCGGAGATCAATCACAGCCGTATCAGCCGCATTCGCACGTTCGTGAAGCGGGTCGAATCGGCCATCGGCGCTGGCGACAAGACCGCCGCTGTTGAAGCACTCGCTGCTGCCCAGCCGGAAATGGCCAAGGGCGTTGCCAAGGGCGTGCTGCATCAGAACACGGTGTCGCGCAAATATTCGCGCCTGACCAAGGCAGTTGCCGCGCTCGCCTGAGCCGCGCTTCCTGATCAGGTGAAAAGGGCCTGCCGGCGCAAGTCGGCGGGCCTTTTTTCTGTGGCGGGCAGGGGCGGGGACAAGACCCGCGCAAATCTGCGGATCAGCCCGCGAATCGGGTTTGATTCGGGTGCATGGAACAGGTCGCCCCCCTCAAAATATGGCTTGATAACAGGAGGTTAACCAGAGTCATCGGGTTTCCGCGATGAATCCTGTCAACTCCCATTATTTCAGTTTTTTGACGGGGGGACGGCTTGATCGGGAGGCCTTTGCCTCCTTAAACAGGGCTATGGCCGCAGCCGAATCGGGTGCTGGCCAATCAACGCAATCGCAGAGTTCCGCGCGGGTCATCCAGACTCTGCGATGGGGAAGCTTTTGTCTTGCGACGGTTGAGTTTCAGGGGGCGTAGGGATCGCAAGATGACGGGTGTGACATTCAGCATGGCGGGAGACGCAGCGGCCCTTTGGCCGCAGGTCCGCGCCTTGCTGCGCGATTCGATGGGTGCACGAAGCTTTGATCACTGGCTGCGTCCGGTGAGCTTTGCAGGCTTTGCCGATGGCGTAGTGATTCTGGCCGCGCCCTCTGCCTTCACCGCCAACTGGATTCGCAGCCACCATGCGGATCGTCTGTTGCAGGCGTGGCGCAGCCTGTTGCCCGAGGCGATGGCGATTCGGATCGATGCCAGCGGAGACGCGGCGCTGATCCGTCCGGTGCCTGCCGAACCGGCAGGTGCGCCTGCTGCACCGGCAACCTCGCCCGTCGCCGACGCACAATCCTTTGATGCGCGCTTCCGCTTTGAAACCTTTGTGACCGGTTCTGCCAATCAGGTGGCCGCCAATGCTGCGCGCGCTGTGGCAACGGGTGGGCGGATGAGCTTCAACCCGCTTTATGTTCATGCCGCGACCGGCCAGGGCAAAACCCACCTGCTACAGGCGATTGGTGCTGCGCATCAGGCCGCACGTCCCGGCCAGACCGTGCTCTACATGTCTGCCGAGCGCTTCATGTATGATTTTGTGAGCGCGATGCGTGCTCGCGAGACGCTGGCCTTCAAGGCGCGGTTGCGCTCTGCCAGCCTGCTGATGATCGACGATGTCCAGTTCATTGCAGGCAAGGAATCGACGCAGGAAGAGTTTCTGCACACGGTCGATGAACTGGTCGGCTCCGGCGGCAAGCTGGTGATTGGTGCAGATCGCCCGCCGCACGCGCTGGACGGGGTGGAGGGGCGCATCCTTTCGCGCCTGACCCAGGGTCTGGTGGTTGACATCAAGCCCGCCGATTTTGCGCTGCGCCGCGCGATTCTGGAAGCGAAGGCGGCAGCCATGCCGGGCGTGACCGTGCCCGATGATGTGCTTGATCTGCTGGCCACCCGCATCGTCTCCAACATCCGCGAGCTGGAAGGCGGGCTCAACCGTCTGGCCGCCTATGCCGCGCTGGGCGATGCCACCATCTCTGCCGCTTTTGCGGAGGATGTGCTGGCCGAGATGTTCCGCGCCAGCAAGCGTCGCATCACCATCGACGAGATTCAGAAGCGCGTTTCGGACCATTTCCGCATCCGTCAGGCCGAAATGGTTTCTGCCCGGCGCGCGCGCGAAGTTGCCCGCCCACGCCAGATTGCCATGTATCTGGCCAAGCAGCTCACGCCGCGCTCGCTGCCTGAAATTGGCCGCCGCTTTGGCGGACGCGATCACACGACGGTGATCCATGCGGTCCGCCAGATCGAGCGGCTGCGCGGGCTCGACCATGATCTGGACAATGATGTGCGCACCTTGATGCGCGCGCTCGAAGGCTGAGCCGCCTCTCGCCAGCTTTCTGAATGCTTTCAACTGCATTCCGCGCCCGTTCAGAACGAATCGCATAGTTATGCACCTGTCAGCGAAATCTTGTTGCGCTGACAGGAGGTAAATGATCATGCGTAAACTGATTGCTCTGGCCCTTGCGGCCTCTGTCCTGACCCCGGTTGCTGCAAGCGCGGCCACGTCGCGCGGCGAACTCCAGCGTGACCGTGCCGATATTCGCGAAGAGACCCGCGACGTCCGGCAGGCCGTGCGCGGCGGCGATTCCCGCGCAATCCGCGATGAGCGTGAAGACTTGCGCGAAGCGCGGCGCGAATATCGCGAAGACCGGGCCGACTGGCGCGACGATCATCGCGGGCGCGGTTGGGATGACCGGCGCGCCTATCAAGGGCCGCGCTTTCAGGCTCCGTTTGGCTACACGCCGTACCGGATCGGCAGCTTTGCCCCCCGCCCGCATTATGGCGCGCGCTACTGGATCGACAATCCTCGCCATTTCGCGCTGCCCTATGCTGCACCGGGCCTGAAATGGGTCCGCCATTATGATGATGCGCTGCTCGTCAACATGCGGACGGGGCAGGTCCGCCGCATTGTCCGCCACGTCTTCTGAAGGACCGCCAACCCCCACCCCCGGACCAGATCCGGGGGTGGGGCGCGGCCTGCGGCAACGAGGGCAGCCTACAGGCCGATGCCGCCAGCCCCCAGAGGTCGAGGGTTGGGAAGCCAACGGTGATTATGCTGATAGGCGGCTTCCGGCGCGGCCTATTGGATAAAATTCACTGCCCCAATTTGCACGCCGGCCCTGCCTTCGCCTAAAGAGGCGGACATGAACGGCTCACCACCGCCGGGCAGCGCTGACACGATAGCGCGTCCTGCATTCCTCTATCCCTTCCTGCTGTTGCTGGCATTTGCCACGCTGGGGGCGCTGGCGCTCGTCGCGTGGAAGGGGCCGCGCCCTGCCGATGTGGTGAGCGGCGCCGGTTTTGAAACCGCTCCGCCCAGTCCGCCGCCTGCTGTGGAACCTGTCATCCTTCAGGCGCTGGCCCCGGAGACCGCGCGCGATCTCAATGCCAAAACGCCCTTCGTCAACGGCCCGGTGCCCGCTGCCAAGCCCTTCATCCTGACCGGAACCCCGATGGACATGGCGCGCGCGACCGACTGTCTGGCCTCTGCGCTCTATTATGAAGCGGCCAATGAGGCGGAGAGCGGGCAGCGCGCGGTGGCGCAGGTCGTGCTCAATCGGGTGCGGCATCCGGCCTTTCCCGCCAGCGTGTGCGGCGTGGTCTATCAAGGGGCGACGCGCAGCACCGGCTGCCAATTCTCGTTCAGCTGCGATGGCGCGATGGCGCGTCTGCCGTCTTCGGCGTTGTGGGACCGGCTCCGCCGTCTGGCGACGGAGGCGCTAAGCGGGGCGGTTTATGCGCCGGTGGGTCTGGCCACTCATTATCACACCGATTGGGTGCTGCCCTATTGGAGCGCCAAGCTCGACAAGATCAGGGCAGAGCGGACGCATCTGTTTTTTCGCTGGGATGGCTGGTGGGGCACGCCTCCCGCATTCCGCCAGGCGTATCGCGGCGGCGAGCCCCTGATCGGGCGGCTGGCGCGCCTGTCCCCCGCCCATGCGCAGGCGCTGGCTGGGGAAGTGGCGCTGGATGCTGCTGCCCCGCCGCTGGCAGAAGGCGGCGCTACTCCAGATGCGTCGGCGGCTCTGCCGGGGACGCCTGCCTTTGCCAGCCCGGCAGGAAATTTCCTGATTTACACCGTTTCGCCGCGCACCGATGCAGCGGGGCTGGCAGACCGCGCCAAGGCAGCCTGTGGCACCCAACCCTATTGCAAGGTGATGATGTGGACCGATCCGGTTGCCACACCCTCCGCCCTTCCCGTCAGCGATGTCGCACTCCAGGCGATGGCGTTCAGCTATCTCAAGAATGAGAAGGGCGGATTTGAAAAGGCATTGTGGAACTGCGCAATCTTCCCTCGTGCTGATCCAGGCCAGTGCATGAAGGCGCGGGTGCCGGTGGCGGTCGCGCGCCCCTCCCGACCAGCATCTGCGGCATCTGCGGGCCTTTTGGGCAAGGAGGAAAAGGCTGAACTGATTCCGATGGAGCGGGATCGGGCAGTGGAAGATGTCAGTGCCCCCGCACGACCGGAAATGGCCCAGCCCGCTTCCAAAATGGTCCGTCGTCGTCCGGGCGCGTGATGGGGGCGTTTGACCATACTCCTTGACTTTTGTGGAGTTTTCGACAAGGCGACAAGCGTTGAGGCAGAGGGGCAAGCCCCGCCGACCCTATTTCCGGACACCATCCGCATGAACTTTGCCGATCTCGGCCTTTCCGAAGAACTGCTGCGCGCCGTCACCGAGTCGGGCTATGATACGCCGACCCCCATTCAGGCGAGCGCCATTCCGTCCGTGCTGATGATGCGCGACATGATTGGCATTGCCCAGACCGGCACGGGCAAAACGGCGAGCTTTGTGCTGCCGATGATCGACATTCTCGCCCATGGCCGTGCCCGTGCGCTGATGCCGCGCTCGCTCATTCTGGAGCCGACGCGCGAATTGGCCGCACAGGTGGCCGAGAATTTCGAGAAATACGGCAAATATCACAAACTCTCCATGGCGCTGCTGATTGGCGGCGTGCAGATGGGCGATCAGATCAAGGCGCTGGAAAAGGGCGTGGACGTGCTCATCGCCACGCCGGGCCGCCTGATGGACCTGTTCGAACGCGGCAAGATTTTGCTGACCGGCTGTTCGCTGCTGGTGATCGACGAAGCCGACCGGATGCTCGACATGGGCTTCATTCCGGACATCGAAAATATCTGCACCAAGTTGCCGACCAATCGGCAGACGCTGCTCTTTTCGGCCACCATGCCGCCGCCGATCAAGAAGCTGGCGGACAAGTTCCTCTCCAACCCCAAGATGATCGAGGTCGCCCGGCCAGCCGAAGCGAACATCAACATCTCTCAGGCGCTGGTCCCCGCCGAAACCCGCAAGAAGCGCGAAATTCTGCGCGGCCTGCTGGCGGCGGAAGACGTGACCACCGCGATCATCTTCTGCAACCGCAAGACAACGGTGCGCGAACTGGCGAAATCGCTTCAGCAGCATCGGTTCCGGGCGTCCGAAATCCATGGCGACATGGACCAGTCGAGCCGCTTGAAGGAACTGGACCGGTTCAAGACCGGAGAGATCAACATCCTCGTCGCCTCTGACGTGGCGGCGCGCGGGCTGGACATCAAGGGCGTCAGCCATGTCTTCAATTTCGACGTGCCCTGGCATCCCGATGACTATGTTCACCGCATTGGCCGCACCGGTCGCGCCGGGGCCAAGGGCAAGGCGTTCACACTCGTCACCAAGGACGATGAGGAAGCGATTGCCAATATCGAAAAGCTGACCTCGACCAAGATCGAACGGACAGCACCGGTGGAGGCTGCGCCGGAGCGTGAAGCCCGCGCGCCGCGCGAAGCGCGTCCCCCGCGTGAAACCCGCGAACCCCGAGCCCCGCGCGAGCCCCGCGCTGAACGTGAACCGCGTGCTGAACGTGAACCGCGTGCCGAGCGCGCCCCGCGTGAAACGGCCCGTCATGAACAGCCCCGGCCCGAACGCGCCCGTCCGCCGCGCAAAAGCCATTCGCGCCATGATCCCTTCGCCAATGATCCGCCCGATGATGGCTGGAACGGTCCGGTACCGGACTTCCTCAAGGTAGGGCTTGGTTAAGCGCCACGCCGTAAACGGACTGTCGTTGCCACGATTCGCTTCGGCGATGCTTGGCCGCGTGCATGGTTGACAGGCGGCACCTGCATGCCGACCTGCTGGTCAGCGAAAACAGGAGACGCATGACATGTCCGATACGCCCGAAGATCATGAAGCCGCCATCGCCGGGCCGGATGACGCGGAAACCGAAGCGGAACGCAAGGCGCGAATGCTCAAGGCCGGGATTGGCATCGGCGTAGGTTCAGCCGCGCTTGTCGCTGCACTGCTCTACGCCAACGCCCATCGCAAGAAGAAGGACAAGCCGACCCATCCGCCAATCGACCGGGATTGACGGCTTACTGCCCGGTCCAGGCCAGCCCCAGACTGGCGAACAGCAGATCATCCATGCCGCCCGGCCCCAGCCCTTTGCGCGCGCGCCAATCGGTAATCGCCGCCATTGTCCGCCGCCCGGCCACGCCGTCTGCTGCGCCAATCGCGGCATAGCCCCGATCCCGCAACGCCTTTTGCAACGCGATGATGGCTGCAACCGGTGGCTGGCCCTTGCGGGACGGGAGTTCGAGAACGATCCGCCTTACCTTGTCCAGCCATGCCAGCCGGTCATCCCAGCCAATTTTGCCGCCATTGACCTTCCTGGTCACGGCCTCAAAGTCGCCCGTGTCGCAGACCGCATTGGCACCCTTCCAGTCCCAGAAGCACAGCGCGACCTCCAGCGCATGGTCCGCTGCAAAGGTCAGATCCGGCTGGCCGACCAGATCGAGCCCAGCCAATTTACCCACCTCGCGATAGCCTTCACGCCCGGTCAGCTGAACATAGCCACGCCCGCGATAGCGATAGCCATCTCCGCTCGCTTCATTGCCGTTGCCATTGCGTGAGGCATAGACGAAATTGCCCAGTTTTTCGGGATTGCCGGCATAGGGGGTCGCTGTGGCCTCATCCGGAAACCGCTTGGGCCAGACAACCGTCAGGCGCTTTGCAGTATAGTTCATATTTTCGCGCTGCACCGTCAATCCACCCGATTCATGCCCGATCTGCGCCAGAAAAAAATGCACGCGAAAGAGGTTGCGGTCGATTCCGTGCGCTTTGAACGCGGCCCCCACCTTTGCTGCAAACGTATCGCGGTGAAGCTGGGTGGCGCGCGGGAACAGCGCGTTGATCTGTTGTTTGGAGAGCATATTGCGTCCTTGTTTTCAGGGTCGTTGCACGGTAGTCAGAGGCCCAGCGCGTCGCGGGTTTTCTTGCCAACCGCGCCGTCCGGGGTCAGCCCGTGGCTGCCCTGAAATGCGACAACGGCAGCAAAGGTGGAATGTCCGAACACGCCGTCCGCCGCCAGCTTGAGGTTGAGCGCGGCATTGAGCCGCTCTTGCAGCAGGGCCACTTCAGGCCCGCGATCGCCAAGTACAAGCAACGGCTTTGGCGGCGTTTCCTTCGTGCCGTTGAGCGTCGAGCCCGTCGCCCATTTGCGGATCAGCTGCTCGCTGCACTCAAAGTGCATGCCGTCTTCCTTCCCGAACGCAGCCCCCCAATACCAGCCATGCTTGTTGAACAGCGGGAAGATTTCCACCAGGCCGGCCTGCACCTTCCCGTCACCATAGGCGTCCAGCCTGCCGTCGATCGTGATGTCTATCGCCGAGCCCCAGCTGTGGTTGCTGATGGCCGAGGTGGAGCCCCGCTGGTTGCGCGCGCACAGCATGCCTGCCGTCCCCAGCATGGCGTGGAGGCCGGGCTGGGCCTTCTTGATGTCTGCCATCACCGCCGTCAGTGAATCGAGTGCAGCGCGCAAACCCGTTGCCCGGAACGGACCCAAGTCACGCGATTCGATCAAAGGTTTGAGCTTGGGATTGGTTACAGGCTGGCAAAGCTGGTTGTATGAACTGCGCGGATTGCCCAGCAAGCCAAGCATGGTGGCTTGACGAGCGCTGGTGAGCCCCTGGTTGATGCTTGCCGGAATCGGCACGAGTTTGGTCCAATCGGTCACGACACTTCTCCTCCGAAAATGATTCAGATTTCAACGTGTTTATTTTTGTGGCGACGACCGGATTAGTCTTTGACAGTCAGATTTGTTCAGATGCTTTACTGGAAGTCAAATCAAATTTCCGGGGTGGCTCACACCACCCCATAAGCCAGCATTGCATCCGCAACCTTCTTGAAGCCAGCAATATTGGCACCCTTCACATAGTCGCAATATCCGCCGCCTTGCTGGCCATATTCCATGCAGCGCGCATGGATGCCGTCCATGATGTCGATGAGAAGACGTTGCAGTTCTTCTTCCTTCCAGCTGATCCGGGCGCTGTTCTGGCTCATTTCAAGCCCGGACACAGCGACGCCCCCGGCGTTGGCAGCCTTGCCTGGCGCGAACAGGATGCGGGCATCCTTGAACACATGCACACCTTCCAGATCGGTGGGCATATTGGCCCCTTCGGACACCGCCTTGCAACCATTGGCGACGAGCAGGCGGGCATCGGCACCCAGCAGTTCATTTTGCGTGGCGCACGGCAGGGCAACATCGCACGGGACGCCCCACGGTGTCTTGTCTGCGTGATAGGATGAGCCGGGGAACGCATCGACATACTCGCTGATGCGCCCGCGCCGCACATTCTTGAGCTGTTTCACCCAGTTGATCTTCTCCTGCGTCATGCCCGCCGGATCATGGACGAAGCCGTCCGAATCGGAGAGAGTGACGACTTTTCCGCCCAGCATTGTCACTTTTTCCGCCGCGTGCGTGGCGACATTGCCGGAGCCGGAGATGACGGCGACTTTGCCCTGCAAATCCTCGCCCTTGGTTTTGAGCATGTTGAGCAGGAAATAGGTCGCGCCATAGCCGGTTGCCTCGGTGCGGATCAGCGATCCGCCATATTCCAGCCCCTTGCCGGTCAGCACGCCGGTGAATTCGTTGGTCAGCCGCTTATACTGGCCGAACATATAGCCGATTTCGCGCGCGCCTACGCCAATATCGCCAGCCGGCACATCAATGTCTGCGCCGATATGGCGATAGAGCTCGTTCATGAAACTCTGGCAGAAGCGCATCACTTCACGGTCGCTCTTGCCCTTCGGGTTGAAGTTGGAGCCCCCCTTGCCGCCGCCCATGGGCAGGCCGGTCAGCGCGTTCTTGAAGGTCTGTTCAAAGGCCAGAAACTTCAGCGTGCCTTCGGTGACGGAAGGGTGAAAGCGGATGCCGCCCTTATAGGGGCCGATGCTGTTGTTGTTCTGCACGCGCCAGCCGCGCTGGACGCGGATATTGCCGGCATCATCTTCCCAGCACACACGAAAGGAAATGACGCGATCCGGCTCTGCAATGCGCCGCAAAATCTGTTCGCGGTGATAGGCTTCCTTGTCCTGGATGAAATCGAAAATGTCTTCGGCAACTTCCTGCACGGCCTGCACGAATTCGGGCTGCCCCGGATTGCGTTTTTTCACGCCCTCCACAAACCCATTGAGATCGACATGATCAGAAACGGCCATTGCACACTCCCCCATGAAACTGGTTTGATCGTGATGCGGCCCGCACATTACCCTGTCTCCGGTTGCGAGTCGCAAGCCGGAGCAGCGCTTTATTGCGAAAGACTAGCAGCTTGATGACGCATGGCCAGCCCCAATTCGGAACATGGCCGAGGCACCGTCAATTGGGGTTGTCGGTGGTTCCGCCGCTCTGGCCGACCGAACCGACCTGGCCGATATTGCCGAACAGCTCGTCGAGCAGGCTGCGATCCTTGCCCAAAGTCGCAGTCTTGCCCTTTTTGGGGTCGATGTTCACCACGCGGTCGAGACCGGCCTTGTCCACCGATGCGACATTGCCAGCCGCATCAAAGCGCACACGCAGCACCGTCTGCACCGAAGGCTTGGGCTTGGCATAGGCATAGGCCCGTGTCTGGCGGGAGACATAATACCAGTCATTCTCGTCAAACTGGCCACCAAAGCTGGGGCGCCCGAGCGTCTTTTCCACCGAAATCCGGTTGTCCACGCCGGGTTGGATCGAATCGACCAGAATGGAATCAGACACATAGCCCTGATAGCCCCGAACGCGGCTGCACCCTGCGCTGGCGAGCGCGCAGGCCATAAGCGCGGCGATCGCGGAAATTCTTCCGGCTTGGCGAAACATCAGCGGCACTCCACAAAATCGTCGACGGGACTTCCCCCCCCCAATATGAGGTCATGCACAGCAACTCAAGCAGGGATGGACAGGCGCACGATGGTTATCGCCAGATTGAAGCAGTTGTGGGGCGGAGCGCCCGGCGGCACCATGCGCCCGCTTTACCTCGCATTGGTGCAGATGGCGCGCAATCCGGCCTGGTATCGCGAGGCTCGGGTGCCCGACACGCTGGATGGCCGCTTTGAAATGGTGGCTTTGGCTGTTGCCGCCGCCATGCACCGGTTCGAACGGGAGGGAGAGGCCGCCGCCGAACCCGTTGCGCGGCTGACCGAATGTTTTGTGGAAGACATGGAGGCGCAGATCCGTGAAGTCGGCATTGGCGATGTTGTCGTCTCCAAACATATGGGCAAGATGATGAGCGCGCTGGGCGGCCGACTGGCCGGATTGCAGAAGGCGGGGGGCAGCGCCGCGCGCGCCGCCTTGCTGACGCGCACGGCATGGAGCGGGGACGCGCCGCCTGAAGAGGCTGTCGCCCATGGCGTTGCTTTGCTGGAGGGGATGCTCGCGAGATTGGACCGGACCGGTTTCGACGCGCTTCAGAAGGGAGAGGTTGCGCCATGACCCAGCCCGAATTTTCACGCCTGTTGCGCCATGACCGGACTTCCGAAAAACCCCAGCCGCTTCATCTGAAGGCGAATGCGCAAGAACGCGCGGCGCTGGTCCAGCGGTTCGGGCTGCTCGCGCTCGGCAGGCTGGAAGCCGATCTGCGCTGCTGGCGTGACGGACAGGATCTGCGGATGGAAGGCGAAGTGCGCGCCTCGCTGTCCCAGGCTTGTGTCGTGTCTGGCCAGCCAGTGCCTGCGCAGCTGAAAGAGCCCGTGGCGGTGCGCTTTTCGCGCCATCCCGACAAGGAAGGCGACGAGATCGAGCTGGACGCGGAGGATTGCGACACACTGCCCTATGACGGGCTGTCGGCGGATGCCGGTGAAGCCGTTGCCCAGACTTTGGCGCTGGCGCTCAACCCCTTCCCGCGTGCCCCGGATGCCGAAACCACGCTCAAGCAGGCGGGCGTGATCGGCGAGGATGAGGCAGGCGCGTTCGGTGCGCTCGCCGGATTGCGCGATCAGCTGGCGCGCAAATAAGTCTCAAGCGTGTCAACGCCCAGCATCCGCCGGTCTGCCAGTTGCCAGCGGCCATGCGCGCTTTCCAGCGCCCCAAGGCCGAGATCGCCCAGACAGGCCTTGCCTCCGCCCATCAGGATCGGTGCGCGATAGAGCAGCAGCCGGTCAACCAGGCTCGCGCGCAGAAACGCGGCTGCCGTCTCCGCCCCGCCTTCAACCAGCAACCAGTCGACGCCAGACAAGGCCGAAACCGCCTCTGGTGACGTGATCCCCTCCCAACCATCCGGGGGCGCGGCGCGGCTCAGAACGGCGCGGCGCGGGCTCAAAGCCTCCAGCCCCGGCAAACGCACATCAAGGCGCGGCGCATCGGCATCAAAGGTGCCGCGTCCGACCAGAATCATGTTGGACCGTGCCCGCTCCAGATGGCCATGCGCGCGCGCCTGAGGCCCGGTGATCCAGCGCGACTGGCCGTTGGACAGGGCGATGCAGCCGTCCAGCGACGTGGCGAGTTTCAGCGTGATGAACGGCCGTCCCAGCCGCAGGCGCGTCAGCCAGCCCGCCATGGCAAGAGACGCCACGGCCCCGCCTTCGCCCGCGGCAACGTCGATGCCCGCAGCCCGCAGCCGGGCAACGCCTGCGCCTGCCGTGCGCGGATCAGGATCTTCAAGCGCTGCCACCACGCGTGCCACGCCTGCTGCAATCAGCGAATCCGCGCAGCTTGGCCCGCGCGCACTTTGATGGGCACAGGGTTCCAGCGTCACCCATGCCGTCGCCCCCTTTGCGGCTTCCCCCGCCTCTGCCAGCGCCATCGCTTCGGCATGGGGCCGCCCGCCCGGCTGGGTCCAGCCGCGCCCCACCACGCGGGCATCCTTCACCAGAACGCATCCGACATTGGGATTGGGGGATGTGTGCGCCCGACCGCGCTCCGACAGAGCGGCGGCCATCTGCATCCAGCGGCTGCTATTTTTCGTCAACATCCATTCCGAACAGATCGGCCAGCTTGCGATATTCGGCGCGACGCACGGCGGCGGCCCGCTCTTCCTCTGCCTTGGCCTGCTTGCGGATGACCTCGTCCTTCGCTTGCTGAGCCTTGATCTCGGCCGTGGTGCGGTTCGCCTTGTAGGTTGTGATGTAATAGACTTCGGGTTCCTGATATTCCGGCTTCATCTTTTCCATGATGAAGGCTGTGGCGATGATCGCTGGAATGGCAATCGCGCCCAGCAGGGCATACCAGTTGATGCTTGAATTGACGAACATCGCCTTCAGGTCACCCAGCACGGTGCCTTCATATTCAGAGCGGTTGCGGCGTTTGAGAAAGGAAATCATGGCGCAAGAATAAGGCGTCGGGCGGGTTCGCGCCAGAGGGGAATGTCAGATGCCCGCACGGACCGCGTCGAGCAGCTTGGGGCCTGCAATGAACACCACACCGGTGCAGCAGGCGAACAGGGCAAGCCCCGCCTTGCCCGGATACATGTCCATATAATGGTGTCCGCGCTCCACAGCCCCCACCGCAATCGCATAGCAGACCAGCCACGCTTCGAGCGGCGTTTTGATTGTGAACAGTCTTTTGATTCGCTTTCCCATGCAAATCTTAATGCAAGCATCGGGCCAATGGCGCAATCGCGTCATTTCGGATGAACGGGCTTGGTTAAGTGTCAATTAATCCGACGCCGGGTCAGATGGCGGACAAGCGGGGAATTGCCCTTGGCGAACTGGCGCCGCACGGTTAAAGCAGGCGTGAAGAACCGGCTGTGTTGCATTAGTAAAACAGCTGTGGCACGGAGTTTGACGTGAGCGAACATGATTTTTCCCGGCTTCGCGCCGCCATGGTATCCAACCAGCTGCGCACCAATGCCGTAACCGATACAGCGATTCTGGCCGCGCTCGACGCGGTGGAGCGGGATCGCTTCGTTCCGGCAGACCGCGCGGCTCTGGCCTATGTTGATGTGCCTGTGCCCTTGGGCAACGGACGCAGCCTCAATGCCCCGCTGGTGACGGCGCGGCTGATTCAGGATGCGCATGTCGGGCCGGGCTCCTCAGTCCTGCTCGTCGGGGCGGCGACTGGCTATGCGGCAGCTCTGTTGGCCCGGCTGGGCTGCACGGTCACGGCGCTGGACAGTGATGCGGCACTGGCATCTGCTGCGCGCACAAATCTTGAAGGGGCAGGCGTTTCCGTTGTGGAAGGCCCGATGGCTGACGGCCATGCCGCCGGGGCGCCCTATGATGTGATCGTGATCGACGGTGCGGTCGAAGCCGTGCCCGCCAGTTTGTGGGATCAGGTGAAGGAAGGCGGACGTATCGTGTCTGGATGGAATGACCGGGGTGTATCCCGCCTGGTCCGTGGCATGAAGACCGGCGGTTCAACCGCGATGATCGCGTTTCTCGAAGTTGAAGCGGTGGCATTGCCGGGCTTTGCCGTGCCGCAGGGTTTCCGGTTTTGAGACGCATTCTGCGCCTTGCGGGCCTGCCTGTTGCCGCGTTGCTCGCCATGGCGACACCGGCTTCTGCCGAAACGCTGCGCGAGGCGCTCGAATCGGCCTATCAGACCAATCCCACGCTGGCCGGAGCCCGTGCCGGGCAGCGCGCCACCGATGAGACGGTGCCCATCGCGCGCGCCAATGGCCTGCCCGATTTCGGGATCACCGGGGCCTATTCCGAGAATGTGAACAATGATGCGCAATCGGTCGGCTATGACCGGCTGCTCAATGGCCGCGCGTCTTTGTCTGTGCCGCTCTATACCGGCGGCGCTGTGCGCAATTCGGTGCGGGCAGCGCAATCGCGCGTGAAGGCGGGGCAGGATAATTTGCGCGGCGTGGAATCGGATGTCTTCACCGCCGTCGTCGCGGTGTACATGGACGTGCTGCGCGATACGGCCATTGTGGGTCTCAACCGTAACCAGGTCGACGTGCTCAAGACCAATCTGGAAGCCACGCGCGACCGGTTTGAAGTGGGTGACCTGACCCGCACCGATGTCGCCCAGTCCGAAGCGCGCCTCGCCATTGCGCAAAGCCAGCTTGAAGGTGCGGAGGCGCAGCTGATCGCCAGCAGGGAGCGCTATGTCCAATGGGTTGGTCATGCGCCCACAGCACTGGCGCAGCCGCCCGAACTGCCCAATCTGCCCGCCGATTCGGATGCGGCGGTGGCGGTGGCTCTGGAGCAGAATCCCGATCTTGCAGCCGTGAAGAAACTGGTGGACGCGGCCAGATATGATGTCGGTACCGCGCGCTCGTCGCGCTTGCCCAAGGTGCAGGCCGTGGCGGATGACAGTTACAGCCATTTCCTCGATTCGCTGGGGGCGGGCGTGCCACCGCAGAGCCGCAATGCCATCACGGCAGGTGTGCAGCTGAGCATTCCCATCTTTCAGGGTGGAGCGGCAGGAGCGCAGATTCGTCAGGCGCAGGCGCGCTCTGGCCAGGTGATGGAGCAGATGATCGAAGCGGAACGTGGCGTCATCGCGCAGACTCGCTCGGCCTATGCGAGCTGGCGCGCGGCGCGGGCGGTGATCGTTTCGTCTGAAAAGGCGGTTTCGGCCAACACGCTCTCTCTGGAAGGTGTGCGCGCTGAAAACAGCGTGGGGAACCGCTCGATTCTGGACATTTTGAACGCGGAACAGGAATTGCTGAACGCCAAGGTGCTGCTCGTTTCTGCGCAGCGCAGCGCTTATGTCGCGGGCTTCTCGCTTCTCTCTGCCATGGGCCGGGCCGAAGCGCGTGATCTGGGGCTGGATGGCGGCGCGCTCTATGATCCCAATGTGAATTTTGAGCGGGTGCGCGGCAAAATCTGGGACTGGTCGAATGATCCGGAACCCAAGGCGCAATCAACCCGCACCGTTGACACGCCCGCCCAAAACCCCGACATAGCCCCCTGAAACAGGGTTAACAGGGACGGCGACTGGTGACTGAAATCAGCGGCGAGACAACGATGGAAGACATTCTGGCCTCGATCAAGAAGATCATCGCCGAAGATGGGGATGCGGTGGCATCCCCGCGCCCGTTCCGCAAGGAAGGCCCCGCCCGTGCGGCAGCGCCCCGGCGAGACGATGTGCTTGATCTGACGACACGCGCGATGGATGAGGCCGAGCCGCAGGTTGCCCCGATCGTTTCGGCGGAGGCCGTTTCGGCCAGCCGTCATGCACTGGAAGCTCTGAACTCCGCCGTGAGCACTCCGGCTCCTGTGCTGCCTGCGCGCGGAGCTTCGGTCGAGGATCTGGCAAGCGAACTGCTGCGCCCGATGCTCAAGGACTGGCTTGATGCGCACCTGCCCGAAATTGTCGAGCGGCTGGTGGCGAAGGAAGTCGCGCGGATCACCGGGCGCGCTTAAAGGCGGGATTCGCCCGGTTTCGGGGTGAACGGCGCCGAAAGCGCTTAAACTTACAGCGAAAGCAAGCGCCTGCGTCTGGTTTCCGGCCAGAGGGAGCGGCGTTGAGGACTCACGACAGGCAAGCAAGGGACCGGGCCGACGCACTGCGGCGCGTGTCCGTGCTTGGGAAGCGGGCGGGGGGATGGCGTGTTGGCTCCTAAGCGATGCTGGCCAGCGTTTTCTGCGCTGCCTTCAGATGGGGGATGTCAACCATCTTGCCGTTGATGCCGAGCGTCCCTGCATCGGGTTGTGCAGCAAAGGCATCGACGATCATTTGCGCTTCGGCGATTTCCTGTTCGGAAGGGCTAAAGCAGCGGTTGATGATGGCGACCTGATCCGGATGGATGGCAAGTCGACCGACGAACCCGTCGCGCCGTGCGCGTCTGCAATCGCGCTCCAGCCCTTCGGGGTCGCGGAAATCGGCGTAGAGCGTGTCGAGCGGGAGGACGCCCGCCGAGCCCGCCGCAAACAGGCACAGATTGCGCGCGAGCATGTAAGGCGAGGTCCAGCTGCCATCCTCTTCCTTGTTCGCCGTCGCTCCCAGTGCTGCGGCGAGGTCCTCCGCGCCCCAGGTCAGCGCAACAAGGCGCGGATGCGCGGGGGTGTAGCTGCCGAGATTGAACATGGCCTTGGCGGTTTCGGTGGCGACGACCGCAATCTTGACGCTGCCGATCGCCATGCCTGCCGCTGCTTCCAGTTGGTCCAGCTCCTCACCAATACGCTCAATATCCGCCGCGCTGTCCGCTTTCGGGATCAGCAGGCCGTCGAGGCCGGGCTTCACCACGGCGGCCATGTCATCAAAGGTCATGCCCGTATCGAACGGATTGACGCGCACGAAGAAGCGCCAGTCGCGCGGGGCCTGGTTGTCGAGCAGAGCGGAGACCTTGGCGCGCGCTTCGATTTTCATCGATGGCACGACCGAATCCTCCAGATCGAGGATCAGCGCATCAGCCCCGATACCGGATGCTTTGGCAAACTTCTTGTCACTATCGCCCGGCACGAACAACATGGATCGCAAGCGCATCACGCGGGCTTCCTCATCATCAGCGCGCCACGTACCGTGCGGCAGACAATCTCGTCGCGCTGGTTGAGGCCGAGATGTTCGAAGGTGACAATGCCCTGTGTTGGGCGCGATTTGCTGTCGCGCAGTTCGAGCACTTTGGTCACCGCGCGGATCGTGTCTCCGGCAAAGACCGGCTTGGGGAAGGTCGTGTCGGTCATCCCCAGATTGGCGATGGTGGTGCCGAGCGTCGTATCCTGCACCGACAGCCCGATGACGAGGCCCAGCGTGAAGATGGAGTTCATCAGCGGTTTGCCATATTCGGTGCGCGACGCATAATCATGGTCGATATGGATCGCTGCCGGGTTATAGGTGAGCGACGAGAACAGGATATTGTCCATATCCGTCACCGTGCGGCGGATTTCATGGGAAAATTCTTGCCCCACGACGAATTCTTCAAAATATAGTCCGGCCACTTGCGGAAGCTCCCTCGTTCAATCGTCCAATTATGGAGACGGCGGCCACGCTGTTTGCGGGTTGCCTCCCAGATTATGGGTAAGGCCGAAATCGGCCTTTGCAAGCTGGAGCGCCCCCGCGCGACCGTTCAACTGGCTGTTCATCTCAAAAGCATGCGCAGGTCGTCTTTTACTTCAAGGTGCAACGCCCCGGTGTCAGCGTATCAGGCGCAGAAAAACTCCATCAGTCTCGCCCGGACAGAAAAATGGGGGCTGACATTGCTGCCAGCCCCCACTTCGTCCGCGTCGCTTCCACTTTGCCCGGTTGCCCGGACTGGGCTCAGCGCCACCGGCGGGTGTGCAGGTCGTGAATGGCCGAAGCCGGACACTGCACGGACTTGAGGGTGAATGGATCAGCTCCGGCTTGGGATTGCTCCCCGGCTTCGCTCTATCCGCCTCTTGCCCGATGGCTTTGCGTGTGCTTCACACCCCGAAGGCTGCTTGGCAGATGCTCTACCACCACCGGAAACTTCAGCTTTTCTGCGGGTCTCCCTGCGTCTTGGCTTCTGTTCCGATAAGCCAAGGCTCTCATGAAGACCCGAGTCGCACCAGCGAAATCACACCCTCGCGCCCTGTGGATAACGAGGATAACGGGGATAAGTTACTTCGAATCGTCGCTATCCATCTTCTGCGCATAGCCCTGTGCCACCACGGCAGACATGCGGGTGAACAAGGCTTCGGGATCGGCCCGGCGCATTTTGACAATTTCCGCCTCCATGCCGCGGGCCATCACCAGCTCGCGTTGGCCGGTCGCAATTGCGTCCAATATGGTCTGCGCTGACTGCTCGATCGAAATGCCGTTTTCGATGACGGCATCGCTGACGCCCCGGCGCGATCCGTCTGCCAGCAACGCATTGCGCGAGACATTGGTCTTGACCGAACCGGGGGCCACCACATGCACCTGTACACCCAGATGCTCATTTTCGGCGCGAACCGAATCGTGATAGCCGACCAACCCGAACTTGGCGGCGCTATAGGCCGAGCGCATCGGCGAGCCGACCAGCCCCGCCACGCTGGAGATGGCCACGATCCGTCCGCTGCCAGCCGCCACCATGCGGGGCAGATTGGCTTGTGTCAGTGCAATCGGGGCGAGCAAATCCACGCCGATCATCCGTTCATAAACGCTGAAGTCGGTGTCCACCGCCAGGCTCCGCTGCGAAATGCCGGCATTGTTGACCAGCGCATCGACACGTCCCTTCCAGCCCCAGGCCTGTTCGGTGATGCCCGGCAGTGCGGCATAGTCGGTCGCTTCGAACGGCAGCACGAGTGCATCGCCACAGGCCGCTGCCACCCGCTCCAGCTCTGCCACATTGCGGCCGGACAGGATGAGCGATGCGCCACGCCTTGCGAGTTCCAGCGCCAGCCCCTCGCCAATTCCCGAAGATGCGCCCGTGATCCACCAGACCTGCCCTGCAAACATATCGCTCTCCTGATCCACTCTCGATTCCCGGTCTCACATGGCGCATGAAGCAGGCGATGCAAAGCCCCGCCCTTCCTTCGGCCCTTGCGCGCTGGCTCGACGGCCGGGGCTGGCAGTTGCGCAGCCATCAGCAAGACATGCTGAAGGCTGCCGCGCGCGGTGAAGATGCGCTGCTGATCGCCGCCACCGGTGCGGGCAAGACGCTGGCGGGTTTCCTGCCGGTGCTCGCCGATCTGGCTACCAACCCGATGGAAGGGCTCCACACCCTTTATGTCTCCCCGCTCAAGGCACTTGCGGTTGATGTGCGGCGCAATCTGCTGACGCCCATCGAGGAAGCGGGCTTGCCCATCCGCGTCGAAACCCGCACCGGAGACACGCCGTCCGACCGCAAGGCGCGGCAGCGCGTCAACCCGCCGCACATTCTGCTGACGACGCCCGAATCGCTGAGCCTGTTGCTGACCTATCCCGATGCGCGCTTCCTGTTTGAAGGGTTGAAGACGGTGATCGTGGATGAAGTCCATGCCTTTGCCAGCACCAAGCGCGGAGATTTGCTGAGCCTCGCGCTCGCCCGGCTGGAGCGGTTGGCTCCCGGCTATCGCCGCGTGGCTTTGTCTGCCACGGTTGCGATGCCTGAAGATTATGCGCGCTGGCTTGCGCCACATGGTCAGGCAGAAGCGGTCACGCTTGTGCACGGGGAGGCAGGGGCGGAGCCCGATCTGGCCATCCTCCTGCCTGAAGGCCGTGTGCCCTGGTCCGGCCATTCGGGGCGCTATGCGATTCCGCAGGTGATGGCGGAGATTGAGACGCACCATACCACGCTTGTCTTTTGCAACACGCGTGGGCTGGCCGAACTCATCTTTCAGGAGCTGTGGAATGCGAATGAACTGAAACTGCCCATCGCGATCCATCATGGCAGCCTGGATATTGCCGCGCGCCGCAAGGTGGAAGAAGCGATGGCGGCAGGAAAGCTCCGGAGCCTTGTCTGCACGTCCAGCCTCGATCTCGGCGTGGATTGGGGCAATGTCGATTGCGTGATCCAGATGGGCGCACCCAAAGGCTCGGCCCGGCTGCTCCAACGGATCGGGCGCGCGAACCATCGGCTCGACGAATCGAGCGAGGCGATCCTCGTGCCCGGCAACCGCTTCGAATATCTGGAAGCGCAGGCGGCCCTGGATGCCATTGCCGCCGGGCAGATAGATAGCGAGCCGTTCCGCGAAGGCGCGCTGGATGTGCTGGCCCAGCATATCATGGGGCTGGCTTGCGCCGGGCCGTTCGATGCGGGCGAATTGCTGGCCGAAATCTGCACAGCCACGCCTTATGCCGGACTGTCCTTCGAATCGCTGGAACGGCTGCTCAACCTGATTTCCACCGGCGGCTATGCGTTGCGCGCTTATGACCGGTTCCGGCGGCTGGTGGAAGAAAAGCCGGGCCAGTGGCGGCTGACCCACCCCCGGCTGGCACAAGCGCACCGGCTGAATGCGGGTGTCATTGTCGATACGCCGATGGTGGACATTCGCTTCAAGAATGGCCGCAAGCTGGGGGCGGTCGATGAATATTTCGGCGGCACGCTGGCTCCGGGCGATTGTTTTTTCTTCTCTGGCCTCAATCTGGAGGTGGAGCGGGTCGACGCGCTGGAAATCACAGTGCGCGCCTCCACGCGCCCCGCGCGCATCCCCAGCTACATGGGCGCGCGGATGCCGTTGACCACGCATCTGGCAGACCGGGTGCGTGGCTTTCTGGCAGACCCGACAAGCTGGCCGCGCCTGCCCGGTGATGTGCGTTTCTGGCTGGAGGTACAGGCGCGCGTCTCGGTGCTGCCGCGCACCGACCAGCTGTTGATCGAGACTTTCCCCCGCAATGGCCTGCATTATCTGTTGGTCTACAGCTTTGAAGGCTGGAACGCGCACCAGTCGCTCGCGATGCTGCTCTCCAAGCGGATGGAGCGCGCCGGGTTCCAGCCAGTCGGCTTTGTCGCGTCGGACTATGCCTTTGCGATCTGGAGCCTGACCCCGGTGGATCATCCCGGCGCGCTCCTCTCGGCGGATATCATGGCGGATGAATTCAGCGAATGGGTCGCCAATTCCGCGCTGCTGCGCCGGGCCTTTCGCGAAGTAGCAGTGATTTCCGGGCTCGTTGAGCGCCAGTTGCCGGGCAAGCGCAAATCGGGGCGGCAGGTGACCTTTTCCACCGACCTCATCTATGACGTGCTGCGCAAATATGAGCCCGATCATGTGCTGCTGGAAGCTGCCTGGGCAGATGCCCGCACGCGGCTGACCGATGCCGGGCGGCTCGTGCGCCTGCTTGACCGTGCCCAATCGACCATGCTGCACAAGCGGCTGGATCAGGTCTCTCCGCTGGCGGTGCCGGTGCTGGTCCTGATCGGGCGGGAAAATATTGCAGGGGGTGCCGCAGAAGACACCCTGATCATCGAAGCCGAAGCACTGGCGGCAGAAGCGATGCGGCTGGTGTGAAGCCCAGCGCAGTGTTACACTGCCCAAAGGGATGATTATCGGCAGGAAGAGGAGAGCCAGCCATGAATCGCGTCCTGATAGCCGGAACCGTGCTTGCGCTGCTGTCAACGCCGCTGGCTGCCGAAACCATTCAGCCAAACGAGCTTGCCGAAGCGGCGGTTCCGCAAACGATCGACACGCAAACAGGCAGCGGCGGGCGGATGACCGTGCCGGTGATGGTCAACGGGCAAGGGCCATTCCACTTCATCATCGATACCGGCGCGGATCGCTCGGTCATCTCGCGCGAACTGGCGAGCCGTCTTGCTCTGCCCGATGGTCGCAAGTCCAAGCTCGTCTCGATTGGCGGCACACATGATGTGCGCACGGTCAAGATTGACCGCCTTGCCGTGTCCGGCACCGAGATGCGGCATGTGACCGCCCCGGCGCTCCCGGCGCGCTATGTCGGAGCGGACGGGATATTGGGCATAGACAGTTTGAAGAACCAGCGCGTCGTCTTCGATTTCGTGCGCCAGACGATGACGGTCGAACCCGCCAATACGGATGCGGTCAAGCAGGAGAAAGACCCGGTCGGCACGATCATCGTCACCGCCAAGTCGCGGCTCGGCCAGCTTGTGCTGGTAGATGCTGACGCGCAGGGTGAGGAGATTCGGGTGATTGTGGATACGGGCGGGCAGAATTCTGTCGGCAACACAGCGTTGCGGCGCGTGATGGCCCGCCAATCCCCCGCTGCCAGCTTCCGGCCGGTCGAACTCGTCAGTGTGGTGGGAGAGCGGGTTCCTGCCGATTATGCCATGGTGGGGCGGATGCGGATTGGCGGCATCCGCATCAGCAATGCCGCCATCGCCTTTGCGGATGCGCATCCTTTCGCCAAATTCGGTCTTTCACGCCGCCCGGCCATGCTGATGGGCATGGAAAGCCTCAAGGCATTCCGCCGTGTCTCGATCGATTTCGCCAACCGCCGCGTCAAATTCCTGATGCCGCACGAAGCGGACGGCATCTGATCAGAAGGGCAGGATCTTGGAGGTTTCCGAGAATTTCAGATAGCCCGCATTTACGCCCGCGCGCAGGCCCACGCCCAGCCGGATCGGGATGACGACCACATTGCCCCGGCGCAGATAGGTGGCAGACAGGCCGCCGACATAATAGACGCGGCCTTCCACCTGCGGATAGCGGCGATACATGTCCTGACTGTCATAGAGGTTGTAGACGAGCGCGAACACGTTTGCTGCATCGCCGCCCAGATCAAATCCGATCGAAGGGCCGGTCCAGTAAACCGGGCGCTGCCCTTCCACGGCGTGGCTCATCGTTCCCGAGCCATAGCGCAGGCCGAGGCCAATCGCACCCGCTGCCTCGCGACCGGCAATATAGGCATTGGGTTCGCCCTGATCAGCCAGCACCGTCTCGATCATCTTGGCGATGCCCTTCGCGCCCTTGCCGAACACGCCTTCCGCGCCCGCGATCAGGTCATCGCGGCGATAGGTTTGCCCGGCGGGTGCCACAGGCGCTTGTGTGGTGGTGGGCATATCCATTGGCCCGACCTCCTGCGCTGAAGACGTCACCGAGTCGTCGGATGAGGACAGGCCGGGCGCTGCATCGACGGATTGGGCCTGAACCGCCCCGCCCGCGAGAACGGAAACCAGCATCAGGGCGGCGGCACCCCAGGCGCGAACGGTCAACATGGCATTCTCCAGCAAGCGATCAGAATGGGCAAGCATCGCCCAGTCTGGTTGAACCCTGTCTGAATCAACGTGGAAGTCCCTGAAATTCCAGTCGCGCCCAACCGAGTCGAATTCGCGCCAGTCTGCGCAAAGGCGAGTGAAAATTCTCCCCAACTCCCCGATTGCACCCGCCGCAACACCCCGCTATAGCCGCCCCCGGCCGATGCGCATCTGGAGACGTGGGTGAGTGGCTGAAACCAACGGTTTGCTAAACCGTCGTACTGGTAAATCCGGTACCGAGGGTTCGAATCCCTCCGTCTCCGCCACCTTGCGTTCCGCAAGCATCCCATAAGCGCTTATTTCTCTTGCATTTCTGCCGATTTGCGGGCATCGTTGTTCCCTATTTGTTTCATAGCTTCCGCCTGCTTCCACATTGATCCGGGGGCACGGCTGGGGGCAGCGATCCGGAGATTCGGGGGCATCGATGTTGACCGAGATGCAAGTGAAGAACGCCAAGGCCAGGGAGCGGGACTACAAGCTAGCCGATTCCGAGGGGCTGTACCTCTATGTCACCGCCAAAGGTCATCGTAGCTGGCGCATGAAGTACCGCTTTGCCGGAAAAGAACGCCGGCTGGTGCTGGGTGCCTATCCCGATCTGGGCCTGCGCGAAGCGCGGGACCGCAAGGCCGATGCGAGGAAGCTGCTGCGCGAGGGCCGGGATCCGGGGATCGAGGCAGTCAAGGCGCGGGGGGAGCGCGCGGCCGCTTCGGCCAACACCTTCGAAGCGATGGCGCGGGGCTGGTACGCCTTGCAAAGGGATCGCTGGACACCGATACATGCCAGCGACGTGATCGGGAGCCTCGAGAAGGAGGTCTTCCCCTGGCTCGGCAAGCTGCCAGTGACCGAGATCGACGAACCGATGGTGCTCTTGGTTCTGCGCAAGATCGAGAAGCGCGGGGCGATCGAGACCGCACACCGGGTGCGCCAGCGGATCTCGGCAGTCTTTGTCCATGCCATTGCCGAAGGCGCGGGATCACGCGATCCGGCCGCAGTGGTGACCAGGGCGCTGAAGCCCGTGCCGCGCGCCCGCAAGCGCCCGGCGCTGCTGTCGATCGAGGCCCTGCACGACATGATCCGCAAGACCGAAGCCGAGCCAGCCTCGCCGCTGACCAAGCTGGCTTCGCGGTTCCTCGCGCTGACCGCGCAGCGTCCGGGGATGATCCGCGCTCTGCCCTGGCAAGAGATCGAAGGTGTCGACTGGCAGAGCGATGCGCCCACCCCCGATGCCTTGTGGCGAGTTCCACCGGCGCGGATGAAGCTGATGCTCGAGCTGAAGCACGATGCCGGGTTCGAGCATCTTGTGCCCTTGAGCGGAGAAGCGGTAGCGGTGCTGCGCGCGGCCCATGTGCTCACGGGGCGCGGTCCGCTGGTGTTCCCATCCAACCGCAATGCCCGCGTGGCAATGAGCGAGAACACGCTGTCCTACTTCTACAACCGTTGCGGCTATCAGGGGCGGCACGTGCCGCACGGCTGGCGCGCCTCGTTCTCGACAATCATGAACGAATGGTCCGAGCGGCACGGTAATGCGGGCGACCGGCACGGGATCGACCTGATCCTAGCGCATGTCCCCGAAGGGATCTCCGGGTCCGAAGGCGCCTACAACCGCGCCGCCTATATGGAGCGCCGCAAGGAACTGCTGGGCACATGGGCCGCGATGCTGCTGGAGCCATTCCCCGCGCCACACAAGATGCTGGGTTGGCCGAGCCGATAGTCAGATCCCGATCTCGAACGGCCTGACCCGCTCGATCGAGCGTTCGAGCTCAGGCTTGGGCTGCGCTTCTTCCCTCGGCAGTTCGGCCTGCTGCCCTTTGGCCGCAGCGGCACCGAGCCGTTCGGTTATCTCGAGCGCCGAGGTCTTGTCGCCGGGATTGCGCTCGAGGCCAACGGCGACCTTGTCCCGGCTATCGAGGATCAGGGTGAGCTCGTCGCGCAGGCGGGTGACCGTGACCAGGAAGTTGCGGCCCGAGAGCAGCCTTCGCTCACGGCTGTCCATCACAGCGATGCCTTTGTCCGAGGTCAGCCCTTGGGCCATGTGGGCATTGAGCGCATAGGCAAGGTCGATCCGGGCGAGCATGGGGTCGTCGCCCTCTAGGCGGTGCTCCATGCCATTGACGCCGCGCACCGCGATGCCGTCTTTGTCGATCGCGGTGACCGTCGCCCGGTCGGCATTGATCAGGCCGCGTTCGTGGTCATTGGCGGTCCAGCGGATAGTATCGCCGGTGTAGACCCTGAGCGCCTTGCGCGCGAACAGTTGCAGGGCCTGGTTATCGCCATGCAGGCCGATCCGGGCCGGGAGCAAGCGCTGGGCACGCCCGCGCTCGTCGGAGAGGGTGACTTGCCCTTTGTCCGCAACAACGCCGGTCACCGTGTAGCGCCCGCGCGTCAGACCTTGCCGCGCCTGGCGCGATCCAACCTCAAGCACCATGCCGGGCTCGTACGTCCCGACATGGCGCAGTTCCTCACGGGTGGCATTGACCCGCGAGAGCACTGGCAGCTCGCGGCGATCGGGCCCGATCTCGCCATTGGCGGCAAGCCCGGTCTGTACTGCGGCGTTGATCTCGGCGCGCAGCCGCCGCCCCGAGGCATAGATCGCGGTGGCCTCACGCTCGCTTGGTGGCAGGGCAAGCCAGCGCTCGGCGGCGAGCAGCGCGCCGTTTTCGCTGGCCTCGATCACATGATCCTTGAGGTGCCCGAGTGCCTCGCCGGTGCGCCCCTCCTGGGCTGCGGTCTGGGCCCGCTTCAAGGTATCGGAGCGCGCCCTCAGGTTTGAGTCCATCCGCGCCGTCTCGGTGCCCGAGGTGAGCGCCAGCGCGAACGGCTTGCCTGCCTCGACCGCGCCGAGTTGCCGCGCATCGCCCATCAGCACCAGCCGGTCGACTTCGAGCAGGTTGGCGAGCCTCACCAGCCGGTCCTGGTCGCGGGTCGAGACCATTGAGGCTTCGTCAAGCACCAGCACGGTGTTGCGATAGCTTGCACGGGCCTCGCCAAGCTGGCTCTTGCTCGCGCCCCCCTCAAGCAGTTTGCGGTGCTGGCCCAGGAAGCGATGCAGGGTCATCGAAGGGATCCCGGTCTCGCGCTCCAGCATGCGCACCAGGGTGTTCTGGACGCCTAGCCCAACGATGGCCTTGCCATGCTCCCCCAGGATCTGGGCCGTGGGCCGCAGCAGGCTCGACTTGCCTGCACCTGCCACCCCGTGGACCGCGACCACACGGTTGGTCGATGAGAGGATCATCCGCCCGGCTGCTTCCTGTCCGGCATTGAGCGTCATGCCGAAGCTCAGGTTGGCGCTGGCTTGCAAGAGTGGACCTGCTTCGGTCGCAGGAACGACGCTCGGGGCAGCACCTTTGCCCTTATCGATCTCGACCAGCATGCGCGCTTCAAGGGCAAGCGCATCGGCGCTGGTCAGCCACCCCTGCATGGTACCGCGTCCCTTGTGTAGTGCTCCCTGTTCGGTGAGCTGCGCGATCCGCTTCTCGATCCTGTCCATGGCCGCCGGAAGGCCAAAGTCGAGAGCCGCCTTGGCCAGATCGGTCGCCTTGAACGCCGCCTCGCGTTCGGACAGATGGCGCACTGCCGCCGCCACCGCATGAGCTGCGGCGATCTCTTCGCGGCCCCTCAGATGGATCCGCGCCGGGACCAACGGATCGCGCTCCTTGAGGCCCAGTCGTTCGGCAAGTTCCTGCACCAAGACTTGCCCGCGCTGGGCGAGCGAGGGGCGGTCATGGGCGAGCTTTGACTCACTGATGGCGAGCACAGAACTTCGCATCCGGGCATCCCTTGCCATGCCGACAAGGTCGAGCCCCATTTCCCAGGCTTGGTCCTGCCACTGGCCGAGCAAGGCCTCGCGATCGACCCCGCTGGGCTTGGCCGAACGGGTCGCCAGCGTCGCCATGATCCCGGCTTCGAGGCCATCGCCGCGACGAGCATCGAGCACCTGCTGGCGCCGCGTCGAGAAGGCCATGATCGCCTCTCGGTCGATCCCCTTGGCCTCGAAGTTGCCGTGCTTGCCGACATCGCCGATCGCGTAGCCGAGCTTTTCCACCGCAACCCTGAACCGGGCCATGGTCATGGCGTTGAGCAGGGTATTGAGTTGCCACAGCCGGTCGTTGCGCAGTGCCTTCCATGACCCGTCCTTCGCCTGGGTTATGTTGGCGACCACGGCGTGGAAGTGGAGGTTCGGTTCCTGGTTGCGGTTGGTGTCGTGCTGGAACAAGGCAACGGTCAGGTTGTCGGTCTGGACCAGCTGCTCCTTGCCGCCTCGTTCCACCCGCATGAACGCCGCGTTGGCCTCAGCCCACTGCAGGGTCTCGACCAACGCCGCACGGTACGCGGCGACGATCCGTTCGTCCTTGCCGACCAGCGCCAGCAATGACCAGGACTTGGGCAGCGAGAAGGTCAGATCAGTTCCCGCGCGGTGCTCCGAACCCTCGCGTCCGATGCGCCCGCCCTGGGGCAGTTCGCCGCGCAGGATCGCCTCGAACAGACGGGGCTCCACCGTCCCCGCCAGATCCAGTCGTTCGGCACCTTTGCCAACCCACACGCCCGATCGATCGGCATCGGCCTGGGCGTAATAGTTGTCCTTGGCAAAGTACCCCGCAGCGCCTCCCGCCGAGCGGACATTGGCCATCGACAGCATGGCTCAATCGCCCCCTCTCGAAAGACCAAAGCGCTCGCGATACTCGCGCAGCCGCTTGCCGTGCGCAGCCTGGACCCGCGCCCTGATCTCCTTGTCGGCCTGGGCCATCAGCAGCCCGTCGGCAGCAGCTGAAGTGAACAGCACATGGGACATCAGCCGGTCCCGGAACGCTGCCTCATCCTGCCCTTCGAGGGTACCGATCACCGCAAGCTTAAGCCACTGGCTGACGCTCATATGCGCCGCCTCGGCAGCCGCGTTCACCGCCTCGTAAAGCTCCTGGTCGACATAGCATTGTAGCGCAAAGCGCATGGGGCACACTCACGTTGGCCGCCCACCTCGGCCGGAAACCCCTCAGCCTTGAGACATCACGCTACTGTCAGTGCGAGGCTGTAGGAAAGCAGTTTTTATCGATGCAGGATCAATGCTTTAGGCATACTTACGTTGATATGATTTGAGGAATTTGGCCTGACATCAGATGACATCAGGCGGGGACTTGGCGGCAAACCTCAAATGAATGGCGGAATTGCGCCAATCCCCAACACCGGGCTCCCGGGTACGGTGTGCCTGATTCTATTCCCAAATTGGACCGGCTGTGTTCAATAAATTGCTGCTCGTGTATTCTGGAAAAATGAGCCTCAATCCCTCAGGATACATAGCCTATCTGGCGCTTGAGTGAAATCCCCAGCGGTCTTCAAATTGTTCCGATGTTTCGCTTCTGGGAAGCAAATAGCCATGTTGGGCACGCGAACTCCGGCTGACGGAGGTCGCTCATTTTCATGCATTCGCGACATCTTCGAAAGGGGTGATTAGCACGCGAAAGGCCCGGATCGGCAGGTGCCGATCCGGGCCTTTGAAGAAAGTTGTCCGAATTCCGCGGCGCTACTTGGCCTGCCGCTTCCTGGGCTCGTCCGAGGTGGCTTCCTTGGCCTTGGCGAGGAAATCAACCTGCTCGGCGATGATCTCACAGCCATAGCGGACCTGGCCCTCGCTATCGGTCCAGCGCGAGTAGTGAATGCCCTGTGACCATGACCATTGCACCTTTGGTGACATGCTCGGCGACGCACTTGTTGATGGCATTGAAGCAGGTGATTCGGTGCCATTCGGTTTCGGTCTGGCGGTTGCCTTCGCCGTCTTTGAAACTGCGGGTGGTGGCAAGTGAGAGGTTGGTGATTGCGGCTCCCGACTGAGCGGTGCGGACCTCGGCATTGTTGCCGACGAAGCCGACGAGAGTGACTGAACCGCCCCGGGATTTCCGGAGGCCCTAACTCCTGAGAGGAAGGGTCTACGACGAGCAAGACGACGAACAAGTTTGCCCCTGAGGTGCGTGAGCGGGCAGTTCGCCTGGTACTGGACCAGGAAGGCGAGCATCCATCCCGCTGGGCAGCGATCACCTCCATTGCTGCTATGATCGGTTGTTCCGGCCACACGCTGCTGGAGTGGGTGAAGAAGGCCGAGGTGAACAGCGGCAAGCGTGCCGGCGTTCCCACTGAGTTGGCGGACCGCTTGAAGGCGCTGGAACGCGAGAACCGAGAGCTGCGGCAGGCCAACGAGATCCTGCGCAAGGCGTCTGCATATTTTGCCCAGGCGGAGCTCGACCGCCCGTTCAAGCGATGACCAGCTTCATTGATGAGCATCGGGGTGAGTATGGGGTCGAGCCGATCTGCCGGGTTCTGCCGATCGCCCCATCCACCTACCATGAGCGTGTGGCACAGCGCCGCGATCCGTCGCGCCTGTCGCCACGTGCTCAGCGTGACGAGGCGATGAAGCCCGAAGTTCGGCGCGTGTTCGACGCCAACTTCAAGGTCTATAGCGTGCGCAAGGTGTGGCGGCAGATGCAGCGCGAGGGCTTCGATATTGCCCGATGCACGGTGGAGCGGCTGATGCGCGATCTCGGCCTGCAGGGCGTGATCCGGGGTAAGCCAGTGAAGACCACGATCAGCGACAAGGCCGCACCGTGTCCGCTCGATCAGGTGAACCGCCAGTTCCACGCACCGGCGCCCAACCGGCTGTGGGTCTCGGACTTCACTTACGTCTCGACGTGGGGTGGGTTCGTCTATGTCGCCTTCGTGATCGACGTCTACGCCCGCTATATCGTGGGCTGGCGGCTGAGCAGGACGGCGCATGCCGGCTTCGTGCTCGATGCCTTGGAGCAGGCGATCCATGATCGGCGGCCTGTTCACCGCGGCGGTCTGATCCACCACAGCGACCGCGGTGTCAATGGCACTGTAATTTTCCTCGGAATGGGCAAAGTAAAATTCCCCACTTTGCGGATTGCGGTTTCAGGAACTTGTCATCGAGGCGCCTCCATTTTTGGGCGGTCGACCACGGCGCCGCGGTTCTGACGGCGCGGGCGGCGTGATCCGGGCGGTGGAGCGCACATGCTCGGGCAGCAGGTCTGCATGACGTCGGAGGCGATAGCTCGAGCCGTCGATCTGGATGACGATTGCGTGATGCAGTAGGCGGTCGAGCAGTGCGGTGGCGACGACCGGACTGCCGAAGATTTCGCCCCATTCGGCAAAGCCGCGGTTCGATGTGAGGACCATCGCGCCCTTCTCGTATCGCGCGTTGACGAGCTGGAAGAACAGGTTGCCGCCGCCGGGTATGACCGGGAGATAGCCGATTTCGTCGACGATCAGCAGTGAAGGCCTGCAGTAGAAGCGGATCCTCTCACGCAGCGTGCCTTCCCGCTCGGCCTTGGCAAGTGCCCCGATCAGGTCTGCGAGCGTGATGAACGAGACGCTCTTGCCGGCTTTGACAGCCTCGAGGCCGAGCGCGCTGGCCAAGTGACTCTTGCCCGTGCCTGGCGGTCCCAACAGGTGGACGACCTCACAGCGTGCAACGAAGTTCAGTTCGGCAAGGGCCAGGATGCGAGCCTTGTCGAGCGAGGGCTGGAACGAGAAGTCGTATCCGGTGAGCGTCTTGACGGTGTTGAGCCTGCCCATCCGCAGTGCGGTTCGGATCCGCCGATCCTCGCGGAACGTCAGCTCCTCCAGGAGGATCTGTTCGACGACCTCAAGCGCGGTGATTTCACCGCGATCGAGACGGGATACGCAGGTGTCGACCACCTCGATGGCTCGCGGCATTCTGAGGCCGACCATACTGATCTTGATGCGATCGAGCAGCGAAGCCGTGGGATCGGGAAGAAGCGAGTTCATGCGCTTGCTCCCGACGTTGCCAGCTGGTGGAGTGTCGGCCTTTCCTCGGCGAACGCCTCATTGACGACGCGGCCTGCGGATGCGTGGACACGCGGGTTGGCGACCCCGCCAAGCCAGTTTCCGAACTGGAGGTTGAGATCATCGAGATCGCGGAACGTGCTGCCCAGGAAGAAGTCTTCACGGATGTAGCGGAACGGCCGCTCGACCTTGCCCTTGGTTTCCGGCCGATAGGCACGGCAGGCGCGTGGCAGGAAGCCATAGTGCCGCGCTAACTCGCCGAGTATCTTGTTGTAGACAACGCGACCATCTTCGTCCTCGCCCAGGACGGCGGTTTTCATCCGATCGTAGAGGATTTCGCGCGGCACGCCGCCGATCGCTTCGAACGCCGCCCTGTGACACGCCAATACGGTCTGCATCGTCTGGCGCTGGGCAAAGCGCCCCCAGATCAGCCGTGAGAAGCCCAGCACCATCGAGAACAACCACACGATCTGGACGCTGTTCGGCGCGCTGGTAAACCGGACCCGGAACTGAGCGAAGTCGACCTGCGCCTGTTGCCCTGGCGGCGTCTCGAAGCGAACAGCATAAGGACTGCCGCCGCCTGCCGGTCGCAATGTGCGCACCGCATCACGCACGGTGCTGTAGCCGCCGGTATAGCCGCGCTCGCCAATTTCGCGCGCAAGGCGCTGCGCGCTCAAGCCAGGATAGGCCGCCAGTCTGGATTTCAGATAATCGACCCAAGGGTCGAGTACGCGCTCGCGGGGCTGTCTTGGGCCATACGTCGGCACCCCAAGGCCGCGCGCGATGTATTTACGAACGGTCTTACGGTCGATGCCGACTTGGCGAGCGATAACGGCCACCTTCAGGCCTTGGCGATGTAAATCCAGGATCATCAATAAATCTCCAAGCTTCTTCATCGCAGCACGCCTCCCGTCAGGGAGATCATGCCCGATATTTTGCTTTGGCCCTTGTCCGGGGCTCGCCCCGGACAAGGGCCGGTCAGAAGAAGTGGGGAATTTTCAAATGTCAGTTCTGGGGCATTTTACTCTGCCATCAACAGCGCATCCTGAACGTTCTTCTCAACCTGGCCTTTCTCCCAACCGGAAGCCGGATTACAGAACTCAGGCTCGAACAAGTAATGTCTGGCCATCGCCGCAAAGCGCGCGTTGACCTGCCGCGCCTTGCCGGTGCCGATCCGGTCAACCGCAGTCTTCATATTGTCGAAGATCCCGCGCTGCGGCACGCCGCCCAGAACCCTGAACGCCTGGGTCAGGGCGTCGAACAGCATCTCGTGAGTCTGAAGCAGATAGGCCCGCACGGTGAAGGCCCGGCTGTGCGACAGCTTGGTGTGTGCCACCTGCAACTTGGTCTGCTTGCCGCCCAGCAAGGCCCAGTCCTCGCTCCAGTCGAACTGGAATGCCTCGCCCGGCGCAAAGACCAAAGGCACGAAGGTGCCACGGCCAGCGGACTGAGCATCGCGTTGACGCTCAGACTTCCACGCGCGTACGAAGGCCGCCACGCGACCGTAGGAACCGTCGTAGCCCAGAACCACCAGATCGGCGTGCATCTGCTTGGCTGTGCGCCGTTGCTTGCGCGACTTGCCGACCTCGATCCGCAGCCAACCCGCCAGCTTCTCGGCAAACGGGTCCAGCTTGCTCGGCCGATCAGCAACCTTGAACCTCGGCTCTACCGTCCCGCTGCGCAGATACTTGCGGATCGTGTTGCGCGACAGCCCAGTGCGCCGCTCTATCTCCCGGATCGGCATCCCCTCACGGAAATGCCAGCGCCGGATTACGCTCAATAACGCCATGTCGATCACTCCTGTATCCCCCAACCCAACAGCCAGGGGAAAGCTCAGAACATGGGTCACTTCTCAGTGGAAATTTATGCCCCTCCCGGGTCAACTCTCAGTGCAAATCAACAGACGTAGCTTTCCAGCACTTCGCCTTCGTGATCCACTGCGCGCCAGAGGTAGTGCATCTCACCGTTGATCTTTACGTAGAGGCGAGTGGCGCGGGGGAGTTTCACCCCCGCGCTCTCTCAGAACCGGACGTGACACTCTCTCATGTCATCCGGCTCCCATTGTTCAGCCATATCCGTAAATCAGGGGCCAATGAGCGAACAACCGAGGTTGGCGCTGTGCAATGCGCAGCAGCCAATGTCGGGAGCGCCGCTTATGCCCACGCAAGGATTGGTACTTTCCCGAGGCCCATCGAGCCAAGTATCGCTCAATGTTCCAGAGGGTTGGGTAGAGAGCAGAGGGACAGAACCGACCATAGTAGTTGATCCAGCCACGAATGTACGAGTTGAACATCCGCGCCAGATCATCAAGCGCCTTGCCACTGCGGCGATGCAACGACCATCGCCGAATGGTGCCCCGGATCGCCTTGAGCGCGGTCGGACTGGCAGCGGGAGTGAACGAGACACCCATGCCCCCAGCCCTCTTGCTCACAAATCTCGGCCGGAAAGTGTAGCCGAGAAAATCGAACTTGAAGACAGGGTAAGCGCCTCGCCGACTTTCATCCCTGCAATAGACGATCTTCGTCTTGTCAGGGTGAAGCGTCAGCCCGCAATCAGTAAAACGCGCGGCCAGGGCCGCCCGAAGCGCCACCGCCTGATCCTCGGTCCGACAGTGGCAGATCGCGTCATCAGCATAGCGTTCGAACGGAATGTCCGGGAAATTCCGATCCATCCACATATCGAACGCATAGTGAAGAAAGAGGTTTGCCAGGAGGGGGCTGATCACCCCGCCCTGCGGCGTTCCTCGTTCTCTGACAACGAGACTTCCGTCCGGCATCTGCACTGGCGCCTCTAGCCATCGCTCGATGTAGAGAAGCGCCCACGGGCAATCGGTGTGCTTGCGCACAGCCCGCATCAGCAGATCCGGCTCGATGCTATCGAAGAAGGCCTTGATATCGAGATCAAGAACCCAGTCGTAACGCCAGCATCGCTGCCGCGCCGCGCCGATTGCATCGAGCGCCGATTTGCCGGGACGATATCCATAGGAATCCTGGTGGAAGTTGGGTTCCACCATAGGTTCCAGATGGCGTTTGACCACCATCTGCGCGATGCGATCAGCGACCGTGGGTATGCCCAGCGGCCGCGTCTTCCCATCGCTCTTGGGTATGTCGACCCGCCGCACCGGCGGCGGAAAGTAGCTGCCCGACGTCAGCCGATTCCAGAGTTTGTAAAGGTTGTTCGAAAGATCAGCCTCGAAGTCCGCAATCGTCTGGCCGTCAACGCCAGCCGCTCCTTGGTTGGCTCTAACTCTCTTGTAAGCTTCCCACACTTCCCTCTTGGGGATCGTATATGGCTTTGCCCTATCCACGAAGATCCTCCCGTCGCCGGTTGTCCTCGGTCCAGAGCTGAACAACGCAACCCCTTCGCTCCAGCCCCATTACAGAGCCTTCAACACTACTACGGGTTGCTCCGCCCCTGTGCCCCGCATCGGTACTCTCGCCCTTATAGGGTCTACCTATTTGGGCTTCTCCCTTAACATCGAAGCGACAGGTTCCCGTGTTCCACACGAAAGCCTGGTTAAGAGTCACGCCGCCTTCATGCCGGATGCCGCCTGGGCAGAAATCAGGCCGCCCCCCAGACTTGTCCCGGGTTAACGAGTTCCCCCCGGTTTCGACATCATCTTGCACTTTTCGACACGTCATCAGCGGTTCGCTCGCGCTCGTCTCTCTAAACCTCACCTGACGGACTCAGGTCCGCCTTTTCTGCAACGCTCACCACCACGGCTCTTTACCGTCGCAGCTTGCAGTGGTTTGAAGCCTACCCCTGACGGTCGGCTTCGAGGGGCCCTACCCTCATCTTCCGTGCAGCGTGGCCCTTCCCTTACGGTGGGAGCCTACACGGCACACCCTCGTCAAGGTGCCACCGCCAGTGCCGGAAGCCCTTCATCCGGCTGACCCGCTGGCGCCTGATGTCTGCCGCGAACATCGGGCCGAACCTGTTCCACCAGAGCCGCACCGTTTCATGGCAGATGTCGATGCCGCGCTCGAACAGCAGGTCCTCGACGTTCCGCAGCGACAGCGGGAAACGGACATACATCATTACCACGAGGCGGATCACCTCGGGCGATGAGTGGAAATACCGGAACGGATTGGCGGGTTTGCGAGGGCGGGGCATGGCCGCACACTACCGGCCGCGCCGGTCCATCGCTAGCGGTGCAATCCTTTTGACACTGCCCCTTTGACACCGCCCCGCCAGTTCATCCCGCCAGCGCCGCCGCGTCGAGGGCATAGAGCAATTCCGCACCAGCGGTGCCTGCCGCCTTCAGGCCGCGTGCTTCGGGAACGATATGCTCCACGAAATAGCGCGCGATCACCGGCTTGGTCACCGCCAGTGCGCCTTCGGCCGCATCGACCTGGCGCAGCAGCTGCCAGCCCGCGACCGCGACCGAGCACATCGTGCAGAACGCCACGCTGCCGGCCAGTTTGTCGTCGAGGCTCGCACCGCTGATCATCCAGCGCGCGACCGCGATGCAGTCCTCGGCCAGTGCTTTCAGCGCCGGGGCACGGTCACCCGCGCCCGCCGCGACGTCTGCCAGCAGCGCGATCAGCACGTCGCCGCCTTCATAGCCCAGCTTGCGGGTGACGAGGTCAGCGGCCTGAATGCCGTTGGTGCCTTCATAGATCGGGGTGATCCGCGCGTCGCGGTAATGCTGGGCCGCGCCGGTTTCCTCGACAAAGCCCATGCCGCCGTGGATCTGCACGCCGATGCTGGCGACTTCGCAGCCGATATCGGTGCCCCAGGCCTTGATCATCGGCACCAGACAATCGGCCCGCGCCTGCGTCCCGGCCACGCCCAGCGTCCCGCGATCGACCATCCCGGCGGTGTAATAGAGCAGCGCCCGCGCGCCTTCGGTCAGCGCCCGCATCCGCAGCAGCATGCGGCGCACATCGGGATGCTCGACAATTGCCACCGGAGCCTTGTCGGGCGATCCCGCCCGCGCCGACTGGACGCGCTCGCGCGCGTAATACTGCGCCTGTTGCAGCGCCCGTTCGGCAATCTGGACACCCTGATTGCCGACGTTGATCCGGGCAGAGTTCATCATCGTGAACATCGCCTTCAGGCCTGCATTCTCCGCGCCGACCAGTTCGCCGATGCAATCGTCGTTGTCGCCAAAGCTCATCACGCAGGTGGGCGAGGCGTTGATGCCCAGCTTGTGTTCGATCGATACGCAGCGCACGTCGTTGCGTCCGCCCAGCGCGCCGTCGGCAGCCACGTGGAACTTGGGCACGATGAACAGCGAGATGCCGCGCGTGCCTTCGGGCGCGCCGGGCGTGCGGGCCAGTACGAGGTGGACGATGTTGCCCGCCAGATCGTGTTCGCCCCAGGTAATGTAGATCTTGGTGCCCTTGATCCGATAGCGGCCGGCGTGCTCACCTTCGGTGATCGGGGTGGCGGTGCTACGCAGCGCGCCGACGTCCGATCCGGCCTGCGGCTCAGTCAGGTTCATCGTGCCCGACCATTCGCCGCTGATCAGCTTGTCCAGATAGAGTGCCTTTTGCGCGGCGCTGCCATGATGGGTCAGCGCCTCGATCGCGCCGACGGTCAGCATGGGCAGCAGGCCGAACGCCATGTTGGCGGTGCCCAGGTTTTCGATCACGTTGGCCGAGAGGGTAAAGGGCAGACCCTGTCCGCCAAACTCCGCATCGCCCGAAATCGCGTTCCAGCCTTGCTCGACATAGCCGCGATAGGCTTCGGCGAACCCGGCGGGCAGGGTGACGGTGCCATTGGCCAGCAGTGCGCCTTGCGTGTCGCCGATGCGGTTGAGCGGCGCCCATTCGCCTGCGGCAAACGCGCCGATCCCTTCGACAATGGCTTCGACCATGTCCGGGCTGGCGGCGGCGAACCGGTCATGCGCGGCGATTTCGTCGATCCCGGCGTTGACCTTGATGGCCAGGACCTGTTCGGCAGTGGGGGCGGTGAATTCCATACGGTCTTTCCGGAGGTAGGAATAGGGCAGGTCGGTCCCATTGCGAAAGCACAACGAAATGCCGCACAAACTGACGGATCAAGGCTGCCTGTAAACGTGTGATGCCCGGACAGTACCGTCCGGGCATCCGGTCATCCAGTCATGATGAAATCAGTTCTGGATCAATTCTTCGCAGATGCTTTCGATCGGTGGATCGTTTTCAGTGAGCGCCTCCAGCGCTTGCATCGGCCCGCGCATGACGCGCAGAATGTATTCGCGGATCATGTCACTACGTTCGGCCGCGGCATTGCCCGCCGGAACGAATGCCTCGATATCAGCGCGCGAAATCGTACCCTTGGCATCGAGCAGGCGCTCAACGGTATCCAGACGCTGGCGCATTACCGATACTTCACCAACCAGTGACAACAGGATCGAATAGATCTCTTCGTTCTGCGGATCGGCGAAGTAAGACGGGCGCTTACCCTTTGGCTTGCGATTGGCCAGAACCATCCAGTCCAGATTTGCGTCAGTCATTTCGGTGCGCCTCCCTTCCAGGCACCATAGGCGTGCCAGGCCGCAGCGCGGCCGTGATCCTCGGTCTCATCGGTTGCCGCTTCAGGGAAAATTGCCCGATCGGCCACCGCCTTTACGGCGGCCACGAACAAATCATCCTTGCCAAAGCCGGCCTCGACCATTTGTTGCTTGAGATCGAGCGCGTGCATCGCCGACCAGAACGGTTCGTTGTTGTTGAACGCGTCCCAATCGCGAATGAACTGCTCGTACAGCGGCATTTCCGGAGAGTACTGTGGCTGCTCCACATGCAGCATCAACCCATGCGGCGCCAGCACTCGGAAACCTTCGCGAATGATCGCGGGCAGCGCCTTGCCGCTCAGTTCGTGCAGGAACATCGTGGTCTGCACCCAGTCGAAATGGCCATCGTCCCAACGCGAGAGATCTTCACCGTTATACTGGATAAAGGTGATGTTTGTCGCGCCGAGGGCCTGCGCGCGAGCATGGCCATACCGCAACGAAGCAGCCGCCGTATCAATCGCCACAAACTCTGTTTCAGGAAATGCGAGCGCAAGTGGAACGACGTTGTGGCCAACCGTGCAACCGATATCCAGCACGCGACGAGGCTTCCAATTAGGATAGTTCTTGCGCAGCCATTCGACAACGGCCTGCCCGCCTCCATCCGACAGCCCGCCCAGAGCGCCTGCCGTCGTAGCAAAAATGCCGCAGTCGTAGTTGGCGCCCGCCGACACATCTCCCGGACGCTCCTCGCCATGATAGCAGCCAGGCATACAGTGAATGTCCACCGCCGACTGATACCGGGGCACTTCGACCGAAGGATCAAGCCGCAAGGTCGCCTTGCCCTCATTCAAGGCATTCGCGCGGGCATCCAGTTCATCAAGTTGGCGCAGCACCACCGAACGTCCGTTCTGCTGCCGCATTTCCATCGTGTTGCGCTTGGACGCGGACCAAAGCTGATGGAACGGATCCCTGTTCATGGCGTGCCGGATTTCGAACCGGTCCTTCGGATCGCGCCCCTTTTCCTTTCGGAATGCGGGCAAAACGCGCCGCTCGTACGCCAACTTATTGCCCGGACCAAGCGATGACGAAAGGAACTTATTCATGTGCGTTATGAAATCAAAACGCGCAGCCTCATCAAGAGTGCTATCCGGAAACATTTCATGCTTGCTGACAGCGCGATATGGCGGAACATTTGGTACGACTGAATTACTCATACGATCCCTTCCTTGATCATATTATTTATGGATTCTTCCTGTATCCGCTGAAAGAACTGCCTATCCGGAATTATTACTTCATTGTTCTGGATCAAACTGTCGGCCCGATGCGGCGATTTGGCAGCATAGACGGCGGAAAAAAGCTCCAGCCGCTGGCGCGCCAGAAAATTGGTCATCGCAGGCTTTCGCCGCGCCGCGCGCAGAGCGCCAAGATCGATTTCTGCAAAGGCGGTAAAGGTTTCGCGCGCGTTTGATTCCGCCAGCACCCGCCCCTTGTAATCCACCACCATGCTGTTGCCGTCGCCTGACGCGACCGGCAAACTCGACAGCTCGATGCCAGCCGTGTTGGCGGACACGACATAGGCCATGTTTTCCTGGGCGCGAGCGCGCTTCGCAATGGCCTTGGGCGTTTCGATGGGCGAACCAATTTCGGAGGAGCTGTGCACGAAAATTTCCGCACCGCGCAGCGCCATCGCCCGCGCGATTTCCGGATAGAGGATTTCTTCCGATGCGATTGCCGCAAGGTTGCCAATATCTGTGCGGGCAACGGGAAACACACCGTCGATTCCATAGATGTCGAGATATTTCGACCAGACATCATGCGGCGTCGGCGCAAACATCGAATTGAGCCGGCGATACCGCAGCACAACATCACCAGAGGGATCGATGATGAAGCTTGTCTGGAAATAGAGGCCGGGGAAATGACGGTCGACCTCATAGGCATTGCCGGCAATGAACATGCCGAGGCGCTGCGCCATCGCGCCCATTGCCTCGTATTCGGGACCACCCACCTCCAGCGCAGCCATGTCCGCGAAATCGGGGATCGAGATCCGGCCGGGATAGCTGGTCAGCACATATTCCGGCAGCACCGCCAATTTTACCGGGGATCCGGCATACTGTTGGACGAAAATGGCCGCCGAGCGAATCTTCGGCTCCATCGATGCAATGGTCCCAAGCATCTGCTGGCGCGCGGCTGCCTTATCGGGCGCTCGTTCGACCGATTGGGCGGCCAACTGCATCGCCACTGCTGCATAGGTTTTTTCGTCAGCCATTTTCCGTTGCTTTCGTTCGCTGGCAAATGCCGGCGCAATCCCATCGATCATCATTCCGGAGGTCGCACCCGCCAGAAAATGCCTGCGCGCGACCTCCATTTGCGTTCTCCTAAAGTCCCAGAGAGCCGGGATTCATGATGCCACGTGGATCGACCGCAGCCTTGAGAGCGACAAGCAATGCATCCGCAGCCGGAGCCAGGCTGTCGCGATAACGATAGGTCCGTCCGATCTGGAAATGCGCAGCATTGTGCGCAAAGAAGACATCAACAATCGCGCACTTCATTTCCTGCACGAACGCCCAGATTTCCGGATCATGGGGGTAACTTTCCAACTTCTTGAGGTGGGCCGGTTCAACCGTGTTGTCGATCAGCGGATTTCGCGCATCGAACCAGTACAGGCACGGCTCGATCACTACACCCGATCCACCCACGGCGGCAATCAGCGTGCCGTGCGTAACGCCGAACCGTTCCATGCGGTCGGCGTTTGCATCGAACAGCTCGACCACTGCCTTGTAGCAGGCCTGCGCACGGCTGTGCGGAACCAGCCCGTGGATTGGCGCCCAGCGCTCTCCTTGCGCGCCAAGCATCATGTTCAACGGACCGAAGGGATTGGCCCGGACGATCTTGGGAATGGTATTCTCGACTTCAGTCCCGCCATGACGAGCAACGATGGCGCGCGCACTGGCGATATCCGCATCGGCGGCCTGCTGGATGTTGGCTTCGGCCAGAACGTGCATCGAGAAGCTTGCCTCGTCGATGAAGCTCCGCCCCGCAGCAACCACTTTGACGCCTTCCTTCAGGGCTTTCAGCACAGAGCCCTGCTTCTTCATCATGCCAACCAGTTGCTTGGCGTCGGTTGCCAGACTGTCGCGCTGCATCCGGATTGCGTTGAGACGGGGATCAAACCCGAAGCATTCCGTGGCGATGCCGGCGCGCTCGATTTCCGCCATGGCGGCCAAATACGCATCCGGATCGGTGAACGTGAAGCTCGCATAACCGTGGGCACGTGCCTCAGGCACCATGCGTAGCGTAATCGTTGCCTTGATGCCCAGCGCGCCCGTATCGGCCAGAAACAGCCCAGTCAGGTCTGGGCCGTAGGGACGCGTATGCTCGCTGCCCGTCTTCAAGACAGTGCCATCCGCAAGGACCACTTCCATCGCCACGCAGCTTTGTGCCGCTGTGCCATAGCGCCCCGTACCCCAGAAAATGCCATTCTGGCTCATCCCGCCGCCGACCGTAGCGTGAATGCCGGACAGCGTACCCCAAAACGGAGTCCGCAGACCGCGCGGACGCAGAGCCTCATGGAGTGCGGCCCAGGTGCAACCGGCCTCCACCGTTACGGTCATATCCGTTTCGTTAATGTCCAGAATACGGCTCATCGTGGCCGTGTCGAACAGAACGCCGCCCTTCTGACCCAGCGTATAGCCGCCGGTATAGCTCATGCCGCCACCACGCGGCACCACTGTCAAGCCGCGGTCGCTGGCTGCCCTTACCGCAGCCGCCAGTGACGCCGTGTCAACCGGGTGGACCACCGCCGCCAAATCGGCACCCCGCGAAAAAATGTCGTGCGCAAAAAGGTCCAGGGTGGCCGGATCGTTTGATACCCGTGCACCGCCAGCAGCAAGGGCCTGAATCAGATCGGGTTCAGCAAGCGTGGCCATGTTGTATCCTCAGTAGGTCAGAAAAGGGGATTAGGTTGAGCTGACGGGCAGTTGCGCAGCGTCGTCATCAAATGAGTTTGGGTAACGGCCGAGCAGCAGCAACATTGCTCCGCCGCCGACAAAGCCGAAAATCGCCACAAACAACACCGGATCATAGGAACCGGTTACGTCGCGAACATAGGCATACAGGATCGAGGAGAGCGCAGAAGCGATCCCGAACGGCATGTAAAGCATGCCATAGATCTTGCCGTAGTGAGCCATCCCGTAATAGCGCCCCGCCAGGTAGGCGATCAGGTCCGCCTCTGCTCCCGCAGCAAAGCCAAGAAAGAATGCGGCTAACGAGGCAAGCATGAAGGTTACGTCGCCACCCAGCAGGATAAGGCAGGTGATGGCGGGAAGGCAGAGCAGGGGAAACGCGACAAAGCCTTGCCAGAAGCGATCCAGCAAGACCCCGGTGATGACCCGTCCTGCAAAGATGCCAAGACCGAGCACACCCATGATGCTGGCGGCCGATTGGGCGCTCATCCCGTCATCCATCAGGATCGCAGGCATGTTGATGAAAGCCCCGGAATAGCACCCGGCCACGATGCTGATCGAAATCCACATGACGTAGAAACGATAGCCACGCATCGCCTTGCCCAGTGTCATCCCGGCCAGTCGCCCATCGCTGTTGAGCAGTGCCTGTGGCCGTTCCTCCGGACGCGGCTCGCGAAAGTATAACCATGCCACGGGCAATGCGACCAGCAATGGCAGCAGGGCCATGATCGCAAACATCGTGCGCCATCCGAACTGGGCAATGGCCCAGACCGCCAGTTTCGGCACAAACAGCGCCGCCAGGCTGGTGCCCATCAGCAGAATGCCCAGCGCAAGGCCGCGATGCTTGAAAAACCACAGGTTCACGGCCCGGCTCCACGTCACCGGTGTGGAGCCAATGCCCACCAGCCCGATCACAACCCAGAGGCCATAATAGAAGTACAGCGTGTCCGGTGTATTTGCAGCTGGCGTCAGCGCCACCGCCGAAAGGGCCACGGCAAACGCAAACACCGAACTGAGTGCAACCCTGCGCACCCCGTAACGATCTGCCAGCCAACCGAACACTGGCGCCATGAGCGAGGCGATCAGACCATAGATCGTGGCGGGAAGAATGATCTCGGTCCGGCTCCAGCCAAATTCCGCCGAAAGCGGCTCAACCGTGAAACCGATGAGATTGAATGGGATGGGCGATGCGCCGCAGGTTACACCCAGCATGCCGGCCAACAGCACTTTCCAGCCGTTCGCGAATTCGCGGTCGGATGATCCGCTCGCTGTTTGCGGGAGTGCTTTCATCTGCGAAATTCCATCCGTCGTTCAGAGCGGATCGGGAGAGCGGCAAAACCGCCCCCCCGACCCTGTTCAAGTCAAACGCTCATCAATCAGAACGAGAACCGGCCCTTGAGCAGCCAGGTCCGTGGCGGATTGATGTATTCAAGGTTCGCCAGGGTCGATTCCACGGCTTCCTCGTCAAAGCAGTTGCGGCATTCCACCGAAAGCGACCAACCCGCCTCACTCTTGAGCGTGAGCGTGGCATTGGCGATCCACCGAGACTCGCTCAGCGAACCTGCGATGCGGGGACCATTGCCCAGCAAATTGTTGGCATAGACCGGCCCGGCGGAACTGGTCACGGGATCGTCATAGAAGGTCACATTGCTGGTGCCAACTTCGCTCTTGTCGCGCCAGTTCGCGTTAATGGCAGGAATCAGGCTCAGCCCGCCGCCCAGTTCCGCTTCATAGCTGCCACCGATCGAAAGGTTGAACTTAGGCGTACGTACCGGGCTGGCAAGCGAGCCGTTTGCTGCCACGATGCCCTGCGCGCAATCCGTTGCATTGCCGCCGGGCACCAGACCTGCTGCAAGCTGAGCCAGGCACTTGGCCTGCTGGGCACCCACCGACTGCACACCATAGGCGTCGAGTACAGGCCGATTGAGGTCGATCTTGTACTTGTCGTCCTGATACCCGAACGATGCGAACACGTTCAGACCGCGCGCCGGAACGGCATTGATTTCAAGCTCGATGCCCTTGTTTTCGTAATCCGCAAAATTGCGCGTAACGAAACCGATCGAACCATTGGCGCGTACAAAACCCGACGGGGTTTGCAGGCCGCTGACATCCAGCCAATAAGCGGAAAGGTTCACGCGAAGCCGGCGATCCAGCAGTTCTGATTTAACACCCGCTTCATAGCTCCAGGCCTTTTCGGCATCGAACGGCAGCAATTCGGACGGGCTGGTGCCACGGGCATTCCAGCCACCCGACTTGAAGCCCTTGGTTGCGGAAGCGAAAAGCAGGATATCGTTGCTGGCCTTGTAGTTCACAGCGAAGCGCGGCGTCCAGATCTTGACGTTCTGCTTGCGGGGAATCACCGTGCCGTTCGGAACGACCAGATTGACGTCGGCAAGGCAGGTCGCTTCGACCGTTCCATCATTACACGATGCGCGATTGTCGCGGATCGAGAACTGCTTGGTCTCATCCGTGTAGCGCACGCCCGCTGTAATCTTGAGCTGTTCGGTGAGATTAAGGTCGCCCTGCAGGTAACCGGCGTAAGCCCGCGTCGAATTCGTCATGATGCGGTCCGCAAGAACCAGCGTATTCCCCTGCGGGGCGGGCGTTGCGGCGCTGGCGATCGTGAACAGATCGGCGAAATCGCTGAAGTTGTCTTCTTCGAAGTAGTAGACACCCCCAACCAGGTCGACCAGCCCGTCACCTAGAGTGGCGTTTACCTTGATTTCCTGCGAAAACTGGGAAAATTCGCCTTCATTTGCCACAGTGAAGCCGCCACGGACAAAGCTCTGCACCGGGGCCTTCGGAACATTGATGCTGGGCAGCGCGCGCCCGTCGGAGAAATCGAGCGCGTAATCCTGGGTCGTGTAAACGTAGCCAGTGATGAGGCTGACACTCAGGTCGTCGTTGCCCAGCTTCAAATTCGATGAGACGAAGTCCATCGATGTCTTCACGAAATGACCGAAATCATTCTTCTTGCCGGTGATCCGCCCGCCAAAGTTGCCGTCCCGCCGGAAGCCAGTCGTCACAAAGCGACCATCGCACTGCGCAGGATTGGCAGGGTTGCAATCGAAGTTGGCGATGTTGGCGCCGTCAGCAAAGGTGTGGATATACGAACCGGTCCAGGTGGCGTTTTCGGACAAGTCCGCGCGCAGCCCCAGTCGCACGCCCCAACCGTCATTCTGGTTCTGGCGCTCACCCGTTACGGTGTTCTTCGCATAGCCGTCGCTGTCCTGGACATAGCCAGAAACCTTGACCGCGAAGCTGTCGCTCAGCGGAATGTTCAGCGAACTGTTGAGCTGCCACAGGTTATACGAACCATAGCCGGCCTGAACATAACCACCAAGGTCCGGTTCGGGATCCTTGAGGAACACTGCAACAGCACCGCCAGTGGTGTTCCGGCCAAACAGCGTTCCCTGGGGCCCGCGCAACACTTCGACCCGCTCGACATCAAACAGCGAGAGGTTGTTCGCATTCTGCCGCGAAAGGTAAATGTCATCCACATAAGTACCGATCGGGGGGTCGAATGTGGGGATGGATTCAGTGTTGCCGAGGCCGCGCAGATAGTACGCGTTTGCCGATCCGAGACCGGTATTGTTGATGCCAACGAGGTTCGGAACGTACTGCGTTACCTCAAGCGCGCTGCTGACGCCGCGCGTTGCGAGTTCCGCGTCATTGAATGCGCTGATGGCGATGGGAACGGACTGCACGCTTTCGCTGCGCCGCTGAGCGGTAACGGTAATCTCGTTCAGGCCGTAAGCATCATCTTTACTTTCCTGGGCCACCGCTGCCCCAGACTCATCCTGCGCGAATGCGACGTTGCTGCTGGCAACTACGGCCAAAGCGGCGATGGCAACACCCCGGTACAATACTGTCCTCATGTACAAACCCTTCCTGCCGGATGACATTGTATTTGTCCGGACAGGTTTGCACAGCGCCACAGCTTATGCAAGGGAGGCAATGTCAATCGTTGGAAAAACGCACGCGGCATACCGTTTGCCGCTGCCAAGCGAAGGGGGTTCCGAAATGCCGGAGATGTCAGTTACCCTGTATCAAGTTCTTGTTTTCACACACTTGCTGTTGTTCGTTCTGTGGCTTGGTGCCGACGTCGGCGTGTTTCTGCTAGGCCAGCACTTCAGGAAGCGCGAGAAGTGGACGCTGCCCCAGCGACTCGCGTTGCTACAACTGCTGGTCAATGTTGATATGGTCCCTCGGTCAGCCTGGGCGCTGATGGTGCCCCTCACCCTTTCCATGGTCGACGCCGGTGGCTGGTGGAATCTTCCCGGCTCGGCGATCGTCGCGGCATGGGCAATCGGGGGCTTTTGGCTCTGGCTGGTCTGGGACAGCCATTTCCACGATCAAACTCCGCGGGCAAAGCGCAACAATCGTATCGAGTTCGCGCTGAAGATCGCGCTTACGGTATTCTATCTTGCACTTGGCGTGGTTTCCCTTGTGAAGGGCACCCCGCTGGCGCCGCTGTGGCTGGCGGGGAAAGCCGTCATGTTCGGCCTGATCTTTGCGGCCGCGATCATGATCGACGTAGCATTCAAACCGGTCGGGCCGCAGCTTGGCCGCCTGATTGCCGAAGGCTCCAGCGATGAAACGGAAGTGCCACTGCGGCGTACGATGGACCTGACCCGAATCTGGGTCTGGGTTGTGTATATCCTCCTGCTGGGAACGGCCTTCCTGGGCAACATCAAGCCCTTCTGATGCCTCCTGCCCGGTCCGGGATCTCGACCGCTGATGCGGCAAGCCGGACCGGGAAATCTCTCCTGTACCGACAAGGCAGGCACGGCCGCGCAAACCGACCAGAAAAACATTGACTTTACCACTTGTCCGGACAACTTGGGAATCATGATCCGCTTCACAAACTTCTTGTTCGTGCCGGCGAACCGCCCGGACCGCATCGAAAAGGCACTTTCGAGCGAGGCCGACCTCGTCTGCATGGATCTGGAAGATTCGGTCCCTGTTGCCGAAAAAGATTCGGCTCGCGTTATTGCATTGGAATCGCTGGCGCAAATCGCGTCGCCGCGCTTGGCTCTGCGCATCAATGGCTTGGCCACGCGGGCCGGCCTTGCAGATCTGCTGGCCCTCGCGGATGCCAAAGTGATGCCGGACACACTGTTTCTGCCCATGGTGCAGGAAGCGGCCGAACCGGAACAGGTCACCGCCATTCTGGGTGCCGCCACGCCCTCGCTCATTCCGTTGATCGAAACCGTTCGAGGCCTAAGGAATGCCGATGCGATCGGCGCATGCTCCACGGTTGGCGCCCTGATGTTTGGCGGCGGGGATTTTTCCGCCGAGTTGGGTGTCAACCTTGCCTGGGATCCACTCCTCGCGGCACGCAGCGCGCTCGTGATGAGTTGCGCCGTCAACCGGATCGCCGCGATCGACGTGCCGTTTATCGATCTCAACCATGATGCAGGGCTGGAGACGGAATGCCGCGCCGCCAAGGCGCTGGGCTTTTCGGCCAAGGCAGCAATCCATCCACGTCAGATCGCAACGATTGCGGGCGTGATGCGCCCGTCGGATGCCGAAGTTGCAGAAGCACGGGAAGCACTGGCGGCTTTCGAGGCTGGCGGGGGGCGTCCCATCGCGTTTCGCGGCCGGATGCTGGAAGCGCCAGTGATGCACCGATACCGCAGAATCCTGGCCGCATCCAATCCGGCAAGAGCTTGAAAGCGACAGAAACCGAATAAGAAGGAAAAAGCCTATGCGTGCAGGAGTTATCGAAGTCTCTCCCGGTCGTTTCCGCGAGACTTTTGGCCGATTTTTCGAAGATTTCGTGGTCGGACACATTTACGAACATCGCCCCGGACGGACCATTACCGATGCCGACAACGTGGAATTCACGCTGTTGACGATGAACACGCACCCGGCGCACTTCGACTATGAATTTGCCAAGAAGACCGAGTTCGGAAAGCCGCTCGTCTGCTCTCCGCTGACCGTCGCGCTGATGGTGGGGATGAGCGTTTCGGACTGCAGCCAGAAGGCAGTCGCCAATCTGGGCTGGGACAAGATTCGGCTGACCCACCCGCTGTTCCCTGGCGACACGCTCTATGCGGAGAGCGAAGTCCTGGACAAGCGCGAGTCCAGCTCGCGCCCCGAACAAGGTATCGTCACCGTTCGCACCATCGGCAAGAACCAGCACGGCGATGTGGTCTGCACGTTCGAACGGACCATGCTGATCTGGAAGCGCGGCTTCGGCCCGGTCGACGATTGAATTGATACATTGGCGGCACGCTGCGACTGGGCGCGTGCCGCCCTTCAAGCGACTGAATTTGGAGAATAGATATGTCGGCAAGCGATCCACGGTTCATCGAGCCAGAAGAGGAACAGGCGTTCCTCGACACGATTGAACGCTGGGTGCAAAAGGAAGTCCGCCCGGTTGTGATGGAACATGACCACGGCGACATCTGGCCTGAAAAGCTGGTTCACCAGATGGCCGAACTGGGGCTTTTCGGGGCGACCATTGGCCGTGAATATGGCGGCCTCGGCTTGCCGGCTTCCACCTACGTCAAGATCATCGCTTACATCTCGTCCTACTGGATGGCGATTACGGGCATCGTCAACTCGCACCTGATCATGGCTGCGGCTGTCGAGCGATTTGGCACCGAAGCGCAAAAAGCAAAGTGGCTTCCGGTCTTCGCCACGGGCGAAATTCGAGGCGGCCTGGCGCTGACGGAGCCTAACGCCGGGACTGATCTGCAGGCAATTCGCACGATCGCCCAGCGCGAAGGTGACGAATACGTGATCAACGGCACCAAGACCTGGATCTCGAACGGCATCCAGGGCAGCTGTTTTGCGCTGCTGGTCAAGACGGACCCCAAGACCGATCCGCGCTACAAGGGCATGAGCCTGATGATCGCCCCCAAGGGCGAAGGCTTCCATGTCGGCAAAAAGTTCGACAAGCTTGGCTACAAGTCAATCGACAGCGCCGAGCTGGTCTTTGATAACTATCGGATCCCGGTCGATAATCTGATCGGCGGTGTCGAAGGACATGGCTTCTTCCAGGCCACTGGCGGGCTGGAGCTGGGCCGGATCAACGTTGCGGCGCGCGGTGTCGGCCTGGCAGAAGGCGCCCTGCGGCTTGCTACCGAATATGCGCAGGTCCGACAGACGATGGGTCGCCCGATTGCGGATCACCAGGCCATCCAGCTCAAGTTGGGCGAAATGGTAACGCGCGCGCGTGCCGCCCGCCTGCTGACATTCGACGCTGCGGAGGCCTATGATCGCGGTGAACGCTGCGACATGGAAGCCGGCATGGCCAAGTACTTCGCCTCCGAGGCCGCTGTCCGTAACAGTGAAGAGGCGCTGCGCATCTACGGCGGATACGGATATTCCAAGGAGTACGAGATCGAGCGCTATTATCGCGACTCCATCCTCATGTGCATTGGCGAAGGCACCAATGAAATGCAGCGCATGATCATCTCCAAGCAATGGATCAAGCGGAACCCTGCATAATGGCACAACGTCTCCCCCTTTCCGGATTTCGGATCCTTTCTGCAGAACAATACGGCGCTGGCCCGTATGGCACGATGTTCCTTGCTCAGCTTGGCGCAGAGGTCATCAAGATCGAGCCGCCTGCCACCGACAATTCGAGTGGTGGGGATACGGCCCGTGCGGTTGGTCCTCATTTCTTGCGAAAGGGGGAGAGCCTCTATTTTCAGGCCTTCAACCTCAACAAGCGGTCGCTTACGCTCGACCTGCGCACCGATGAAGGCCAGGAGATATTTCACGCCCTCGTCGCCCGGTCCCATGCCGTTGCAAACAACATGCGCGGGGATCTGCCAGGCGCGCTTGGCCTGACATATGATGCGCTGAAGCAGGTGAATCCGGCAATCGTGTGCGCACATCTTTCCGCATATGGCCGGGATAACGAGCGCGCGCGCTGGCCCGGTTACGATTACCTGATGCAGGCTGAGGCGGGCTTCATGGAACTGACTGGGGAGCCCGATGGTCCGCCGTCCCGGTTCGGGCTGTCGATGGTTGATTTCATGACCGGTACTATGATGAGCATCGGCCTCCTCGCAGCACTGGTAGATGCGCAGCGCACTGGAGAGGGACGCGACGTGGACGTGGACCTGCTTGGAACCGCGCTGCACCAGACCAGCTATCCGGCCGTGTGGTATCTCAACACCGGTGACGTCACGACGCGGAGCCCGCGGTCTGCCCACCCGTCTGTAACGCCGAGCCAGCTGGTCAAATCAGCCGATGGCTGGGTTTTCGTCATGGCGCAACTGCCGAAGTTCTGGACAATTCTATGCGAACGGATCGGCCAGGCCGGTCTGGCGAATGACCCCCGGTTTGCAACCCCCGCTGCGCGCCTTGCCAACCGTGACGAGTTAACCGGGATCCTGGACAGCATCTTCTCGGCGCAGCCGACCAGTCACTGGCTTGGCCTGCTGGAAGGCCACATGCCGGTAGCGCCGGTCTATGGCCTCGACATGGCGCTGGACAACCCCTTCATCCATTCGACAGGCATGGTCCAGACCACGGATCACCCGGATCTGGCCGGGATGAGGGTACTGGGCAACCCCATTCGACTGGATGGCAAGCGCCTGCCCACGCAAGCCGCACCTTTACTGGGCGCCGATACGGACGCGATCCTGGGCGAAATTGGCTATGACGAGGAAGCCATCGCCCGTCTGCGTTCCGCCAGGGTGGTGTAAGACCGATGGGGAAGCTGACCGGCATCAAAGTCGTTGATCTTTCCTTGTTCCTCCCCGGACCAATGCTGACCATGATGATGGCAGACCAGGGAGCACAAGTGACCAAGGTTGAGCCGCCCACGGGAGACCCGGCCCGCGCGATGGAGCCGATGGAGGCTGGTGAATCCGTCTGGTTCAACAACCTGAACCGGGGGAAGGAATGCCTTCGCCTTGACCTGAAGTCGGACGACGGGCGCGCGGCACTGTGGCGTTTGATTGATGAAGCTGATGTTCTTGTGGAAGGTTTCCGGCCGGGCGTGATGGAGCGGCTGGGCTTCGGTTACAAAACGGTCGCGGATCGCAATCCCGGCATCGTTTATTGTTCGGTATCCGCCTTCGGGCAAACCGGTGCCATGGCGCATCACCCGGCCCACGACATGGCCGTACAAGCGCATGCCGGCTTTCTGTCGGTCAATGATGGGCCGGATGGAACCCCGGTGGTTCCAGGCGTGCCATCAGCGGATATGGCTGCCGGGCTGACCGGTCTTGCCGCCGTCCTGATGGCCCTGATCGGCCGACAGGCAAGCGGACGTGGCGATTACATCGATGTGGCCATGTTCGACAGCCTGCTACCTTGGTGCTCGCACATTGCCGGATCGGCCATCGCAGGCGGGCCGTCGCCGGTTTCGCGCACGCAAAGGTCGCTAGGGGGCGCCGCCTTCTATCAGGTCTATCGCACTGCCGATGATCGGCATGTGGTACTGGGCGGCCGTGAAACGAAGTTCGCGGCCAACTTGCTCAATGCGCTGGACCGGCCCGACCTGATCGCGGTGGCGGACCAACCGGCAGGGGAGCAGGATCAACTGATCACATTCCTTGCCGGCGTCTTCGCGACCCGTACCCGCGCGGAGTGGGAAGCCTGGTTCGCGGATAAGGACGTCGCCTTTGCTCCCGTGCTGGATTTCCGCGAAGCGCTTGACCAGTCGTTCGTGACCGAACGCGAACTGATCGAACAGGTTGACGGCGCCCATCTGTTTGCTCCGGCCATCCGCCTTTCCGACACGCCGGACTGGCGGCGTAACAAGGATGGACAACAATGACGGAAACGTCAGTCCACTTCGATATGCATGGAGTACGTGAACCGTTCGCCCGGATGGTAGCTTGCCGAAATTTCGAACAACTGGTCATCCCGATCGAAGTAGCAGCGCAGGATCAGCAGGACCGGATCATCCTCCTTGATACCAAGCACGTCAGCGGTTTCTTTGGTTGCCTTGACGGCCTGAATGTCCTGCGTAACGCGATTGACCGAACGATCAGCATGTTGCTCGATCTGGCCGAACAAGGTGGGGCTGCCGTTTTCAAACTTGGCCACGGCATCGGCCAGATCGGGATGAATCCAGGCAAGCGTCAGCGCAATCGGCCTGGTCCGGCCTTCTGCGGTGCGTACGCCGCGAAAGACAAACCACTTGCCGCTCGGACGCATATCCGTCTTTTCAGCGATGTCCGGGTCAACCTCTTCGCTCTCAAGCTGCTCGAACGAAATCGTAGTGCCCTTGGCGTACTGAAGAATTTCGCCAACGTTGGAGAGCGGCTGATGCAGGGTGCCGCCGCGCGCAGAAGGCGACTTCACCACCGTACCCGATCCGCGGCAACGCTTGATCAGGCCTTCCTGGGTCAACTTGCGCAATGCCTCGCGAACCGTAAACCGGCTGACCCCATACTGTTTGCAGAGCACGGCCTCCGTGGGAAAAGACTGCTTCGCACTGAAATCACCACGCAGAACTGCAGCACGCAGTTCGTCGGCAAGTTCAAGGTAACGGGACTGCTTGATCTTCGCTTCGTGCATTTAGGAATTCTGCCTCTCGCATCGTCCGCGCACATTCATACCAGATGTGCATTTAATCTGTCCGTACCGGTGCGGTCTGCGTGACGCAAGATAGCCTGACATGTCAGTTGGCAAGCCGCCTGATCCGGCCGGTGGAGCCGAAGGTGCGCGCACGGGCCAGACTGCATTTGCTGGACTGGTTGGCTTGCGTTGCAGGCGGCTTGTCTTCCGAAGCCGGTTCGATCGCCCGAAAAATTCACGGCTCCCCAAGCGAGCGGGTCGCCTGGATGGGCAACAAGCTGGAAATGGATGACGTTCACCGGATGGCCATTCTCCATCCCGGCCCGATCGTCTGGCCTGTGGCGCTGGCTGCCGCCGGGCTGGATATGGACCGAATGCTTGACTCTGCCGTTCGCGGTTATGAAGCGATGATTGCCGTGGGCGCCACTTTCGATGCACAGCACTATGCGTTCTGGCACAACACGGCCACGGCAGGCGTATTCGGTGCGGCAGTTGCGGCTCTGGATGGCATTGCATCTGCCCCCGGCGGGAACAGCGTTGGGTCGGCACCGACCGATGGCCTGATGCATGCCCTTGGTCTGGCCGGGTCCATATCCGGCGGTCTATGGCAAATGCGCCATGAACAGTGCGATGCAAAACAGTGGCACGTCAGCCATGCAGTTGCGACCGGACTGCATGCGGCCCGGTCTGTCCTTGCTGGCGCACGCGGGCCGGCCTTTGTCCTCGAAGGACCACAGGGGCTTCATGCTGCGACCACCGCTGCCCCGAACCCGCTTGAACTGACCGATCACTGGCGGATCGAAGAAGTAAGCTTCAAGCCGTGGGCAGCCTGCCGCCATGCGCACCCCGCAATCGACGCCGCGCTGGAACTGAAAAACCGGCTCGGCGGTCTCGATGGTCCGATCACCGTGGAAACATATGCGGACGCCCTGACATTCTGCAATCGTGCAAATCCGACCAGTGAAATCGAGGCAAAATTTTCCATCCAGCACTCAGTCGCGCTGGTCGCGGATCGCGGCGTGCCGCAGCATGCGGATTTCACCCCGTCGGCAATCGCCGCAACCGCCTGCACGCGGGCCCGCATTGCGGTTGTGGAAAGTGCCGAGTTCACCAGCCGCTATCCGGCCCATTTCGGCGCGCGGGTGCGGTGTGGTGGTCACGAAGTGGCCATTGTCGATACGCTTGGCGATCCGGAGCGCCCCATGACAGAAGCCGATATCCTGGCCAAGGCCCAGTCCCTGTTTGCCCTGACCGATCACGTCGCTGATTTTGAACACGCCGCCGACGCGGTATTGCACGGCCGCACCACCACTCCCCTCATCGGCATCCTGAAGGACTGGCTGCAATGAACCCGATTCAGCGGATCATCGATTTTGCCAGCGGGCCGATCGAACTGCCCCCCGCTGTCAGGGCCGATGCCCTGCGGTTGCTGGCGGATACCCTGGCGGTGGGCGCGGCTGGCGCCGCTTCCGCCGAAGCAGAACCGATAGCACGCGCTGTCGTTGGCTGGGGTGCCGGTACCGAAGCCCGTTCTCTGGCGGGCGGCACGCTGCCCTGTCCTTCGGCGGCTTTCTTCAATGCATTTTCCATTCATTGCCTTGAATGGGATGCGGTGCATGAGCCGGCAGTGGTGCACGCCCTGTCCGTGGTAACGGCTGCGCTGCTGGCGTCATCCGATCGCCTGGGCGGCAGCACCACCGATGCGTTTCTTACTGCCCTTGCCGTCGGCGTGGACATCGCCAGTGGCCTGGGCCTTTCCGCTGCGGGCGGCATGCGGTTTTTCCGACCCGCGACGGCCGGCATCATCGGGGCAACGCTGGCCGTGGCAAGGCTTGAAGGACTCGATCCGGCACGAATGACCAATGCGGTGGGACTGGCCTACAGCTTCCTGTCCGGCACCATGCAGGCGCATGTCGAAGCATCCACTGCTCTGCCGATCCAGATCGCCAATGCAGCGCGAGGCGCAATCATGGCGAATGATCTGGCCAAGGCAGGAGTCGATGGCCCGCACGACATACTTACCGGTCCTTTCGGTTATGACGCGCTGATCGAACCGATACAGCTGGAAGATTATCTCGCTTCGCTGGGGAGGGTCTGGCGGATCAGTGAGGTCAGCATCAAGCCTTACCCGTCCGGCCGCGCGAGTCATGGCGCGCTCGGCGCGCTGGCGGATTTGCGGGACAAAGGGTTAGTTTCGATCGAAAACGTCGAATCCATTGAACTGCTGGCCCCGCCTTTGATCCAGCGGCTGGTCGGTCGACCATTCCGGCCTGATGCGCCTCAGTCCTATAACCGCTTGTGCCTGGCCTTTCTGGCACCACTCATGCTTCGCGATGGCGTGATCGACCCGCGCCTTGATACCACGATCGGTGCACTGGCTGAACGGGTGCGGGTGACACTGGATGGCAACCCCGATCACAATGCTCTTTCGCCGCAAGTACTGGTCGTGCAACTGACCGATGGTCGGACGTTGCGCAAGCCGGTTGCAGCCAATCCTGGCAGCCCACAGGCACCGCTCGATCCGCTGCGCGCCCGATCCAAGCTTGACCTCTGCCGCTTGCTCGCCGGACCGAACGCGGCCCAGATCTTTTCCGACCCCATCGCCTTCGCCACGGAGCCAAAATGAGCTTTCCCACCTACTTCGAAACCTTCGACCCAAAGCAATTGCTGGCCGACTATCCCGTGGGCCAGGCATTCGTCGACCGATATACCCGGATGAGCCGGGACGAACTTCACGCTTTGCAGAACGAGCGCTTCATCAAGCTGATGAAACGCGGCTGGGAAATTCCCTTCTACCAGCGACTGTGGGGCAACAAAGGCATTGAGCCGGGCGATATTCGTGGGCTGGACGACATCACCAAGCTGCCGGTTTACGACAAGTCAGACCTCATGGCCTCGGTCAACGAGCACCCGCCCTATGGTGATTTCGATGGCCGTGGTGATACGCCGGTCGTGTTCCACACTACCAGCGGCACCACAGGCCGCCCCCAACCGCTGATGTTTGGCCCCAAGGGGCGTGAAATCACCAACCTGATGATCGGCCGCATGTATCGCTGGATGGGGCTGGGCCGCGATGACGTGGTTCAGTCAGTCTATGGCCACGGCATGATCAACGGGGGACACTACATCCGCGAGGCGGTAACCCATTATACCAATTCCTTGTTCCTGAGCGCTGGCACCGGGATCGAGACGAGGTCGGTCAACCAGGCCAACCTGATGGCTGACTTCGGCGTGACCTGCATGGTCGGCTTCGTCGACTACATCCGCAAGCTGGCCGAAGTGGCCGACGCGGAGAAGCTGTTCGACCGCATCAATCTCAAGATGATTATCGGCCACCTGGGGACGGAAGATCGCGCATCCACCGAAGCGGCTTGGCGGGGCGCCAAGGCATTCGACTGGTACGGCGTGGGCGACACCGGCACGATCGCGGGCGAAGGCCCGGAGCGCGACGGTCTCTATGTATGGGAGGACGCGCAATTCCTCGAGCTGCTGAACGTGGACACCTGCGCCGCCGTGGCACCCGGCGAAACAGGCGACATGGTGGTAACCTGCCTGTTCAAGGACGACATCGCGCCCTGCATCCGGTTCAACACCCATGACATCACCGAGGAACTGACCGGCAGCAACCAGACCGGCATGGTGTTCAAACGGATTTCCGGCTTCAAAGGGCGCAGCGACAACATGGTCAAGCTGCGCGGGATCAACATTTTCCCCCACGCCATCGGCGCGATCATCGAGAACCGCCCGGACCTGACGGGCGAGTTCATCTGCCATGTTGTCCGCGACGCCAGCGGCCGTGATGAGATGCTGGTACGCTTGGAAAGCCGCGGTGGCAGCGACATGGGCGAAGTGGCCGCATTGCTGCGCAAGGGCATTGGCATCGAAGTGGGAGTTGAACTGGTGGCACCGGGTGAAACCGCTGCTGAAACCCAGATCGATTCCCGCCAGAAGCCGATCCGCCTGATCGACCGGAGATCGCTGTGACCGATCGCACCCCGCTTGATTTCGCCGCGCTGGCAGAGGCCAACCAGCCGCTGAACGCCTTTGTCGATTTCAACCGGGCGGCGCGGTTCGGCGAAGGGCCGCTGGTCGGTGTGACGGTCGGGGTCAAGTCCAACATCGCGGTGCGCGGCCTGCCGTGGACGGCAGGCATGGCGCTGCACCGTGGCCGGATCGCCGCGCGCGATGCCGCCACGGTAGCCGCGCTGCGCGATGCGGGCGCTGCAATCATCGGCACGCTCAACATGGAAGAGGCGGCGCTGGGGGCCAAGACGGACAACCCGTTCTTCGGCGCCACCCACAACCCGCACCGCATCGGCTTCACGCCCGGCGGGTCGTCGGGCGGCAGCGGCGCGGCGGTGGCGGCAGGGCTGTGTGATCTGGCGCTGGGAACCGACACCATGGGGTCGGTGCGTATCCCGGCCAGCTATTGCGGCGTGTATGGCTTCAAGCCGGCGCAAACCGCCGTCAGCCGCGACGGCCTTGAACTGGCGGAACCCGCGCTGGACGTGATCGGCCCGCTGGCCCGATCACTTGACCTGCTGGAACAGGCCGCCAAGCTTACAAGCACGTTCGGCAACGCAGCGCTGCCCGGCAAGCCGGTAACGCTGGCCGATCTGGGCGGAGTGGAATGCACGAGCGACGTTCTGGCTTGCTTCCAGCAGGTCTGCAGCCTGCTCGACATGGCTGCGCCGCTGGCCCTGGCCGATGCGCCATCGCGCATCCGCTATGCCGGGTTCATCGCCACCGCCGCCGCGCTCCACGCGGAACTGGCCGACGCGGACGCAGCTCTGCTTTCGCCGACGCTGGCAAAGCTCATCTCCTATGGCCCGCACCGCAAGGACGAGGACCGGCAGGCCGACCGCGAAGTTCTGGCCCGCACCGCCGAGCGCCTCAATGAAATCGTCACGCAAACCGGGCCGCTGGTTCTGCCGACCGCACCGCAGCCGGCCTTCGACCATGCCGAACCGGCCCCCGCCAACCAGGCCGATTTCACCTGTCTCGCCAATGTCGGCAACCTGCCCGCCGTGACCATCCCGGCCGGCACTGCCGCCAACGGCATGCCGATCGGCGTCCAGATCGTGGGCCCGCGCGGGGCCGAAGCCGGCCTGTTCGCCCTCGCCCGCCAGATCGACGGGCAGCTTCGCGCCTATCGGCAGCCAGATCATTTTCACGCAGGATAGAAGGTTTTCACCATGCGCATCATAGTGCTTTTCAATCTCAAGGATGGCGTTGATCCGGCGGCTTACGAGGCCTGGGCACGCGGGTCCGACATCCCCGCCGTCAACGCGCTGGGTTCGGTGATCCGCTTCACGGTCCACAAGTCGCTCGGCCTGTTCGGTTCGGGCGAAGCCGCGCCTTATCAGTATGTCGAAGTGATCGACATTGCCGACATGGAAGGCTTCGTCGGCGACATCTCGACCGCCGCGTTCCAGGAAATGGCCAAGCCGTTCCAGGACTTTGCCGACAATCCGCAGTTCATTCTCACGGAAAACTTGTGATGCCGGGCCGCTTTTCGGGCAAAACGGTCGTCGTCACCGGATCGGGCAAGCAAAAGGGGCTCGGTCAGGCGATCCTCCAGCGTTTCGCTAACGAAGGTGCCAACTGCGTCGTGTCCGATCTTGTCATCGATGCCGAGGCGGAAGCCGTTGCCGAAGACCTGCGCAGCCGCAACGCACAGATTGCCACGATCGCCTGCGACGTCAGCCAGGCCGACCAATGCCAAGGCCTGATCGATCAGGCCGTGGCCCGTTTCGGCAGCGTGGACATCCACGTCAACAACGCCGGCATCGGCTTCATGATGAAGCCCTTTCTGGATGTCGATCCGGCCGACTGGGCCAAGGTGATCGGGGTGAACCTGTCGGGCGCGTTCTATTGTTCGCAGGCGGCAGCCCGCGCGATGATCGCCGGCGGCAAGGGCGGGCGTATCATCAACATCGCCTCGCAAGCAGCGAAAAGCGCGTTTCCGGATCTTCCGGCCTATGTCAGCTCCAAGCATGGTATGGTCGGCCTGACCCGCGCTGCGGCGCTGGAACTGGGCAAGCACAAGATCACCGTAAACGCGGTTTGCCCGAACCACGTGACCACCGGCCTTGGCGCGCAGCAGAACGAATACTTCTCGCGGCTGCTGGGTTTCGCCACGGTCGAGGATTACATCGCTGACATGCACCGCAAGAACCCGATGGGTCGCCCCGGTCTTGCCAGCGATACGGCGGCGGCCTGCGCATGGCTTGCTAGCGATGATGCCTTTTATGTTACCGGCGAGGCGCTGAACGTCTCGGGCGGGGAGGAAATGCACTGATGCACGAAGAATCGATCCGTTGGCCCGATGGCAACATCATGGCCCTGTCCGTGGTGGTGAACGTCGAGGAAGGCAGCGAAATGACCGTGGCCCGCGGGGACCGCGGCATGGAGCCAGTCGACGAACTGGGCATCCACATCCGTTCGCCGATCCGCAACTACGGCAACGAAAGCAACTACCTGTATGGCATCAAGGCCGGCGCGCCGCGTATCGTGCGCCTGCTCAAGGCCTATGACATCATGGCCAGTTGGACGGTTGCCGCGCTAAGCCTTGAAAACTATCCCGAAATCGCCGCCGCCATCGCGGAACTGGGGCATGAGCCGGTCAGCCACGGCTGGCGCTGGGTCCACCAGTTCAAGATGAACGAGGAGCAGGAGCGCGAATTCATCCGCAAGGCGGTGGAATCGATCGAACGCACCGTCGGTGTGCGCCCCTATGGCTGGCTCTCGCGCTATTTTCACACCGATGCCACGCGCCGCCTGCTGATCGAGGAAGGCTTTGCCTACCACATGGACGATTATTCGGGCGACGTGCCGTTCTGGGATCGCACGACCGTTCCGGACAAGCCGCTGGCGATCGTGCCTTATCAACTCGACAGCAACGACATGAAGATGTGGACCGATCCGGCGCTGACCCCGCACCAATGGCTGGACTATGCCAAGGCCAACTTCGACCAGATCTACCGCGAAGGGCAGCAGGGCCTTGGCCGCATGATGTCGCTGGGCCTGCACTTGCGCATCATCGGCCGTCCGGGCCGCATCTGGGCGCTGGAAGAATTCTTCCGCCATGTCCGCGCCCATGAAGGCGTGTGGGTGGCAAGCCGCCACCAGATTGCGCAGCACCTTGCCACGGTCGATCCGGCATGACCCTGCGACTGGAACGGCAGGGTGCGGTGGCTCACCTGCTGATCGACCGCGCAGACAAGCGCAATGCCTTCAACCAGGAAATGTGGGACTTGTTCCCGCAACTTCTGGCCCAGGCGATGGCCGATCCGGCAGTCAATGTGCTGGTGGTGCGCGCGGCCAAACCGGACAGCGCATTCTGCGCAGGTGCGGACATTGGTGAATTTGCCACCGGCGCACGCGATCGGGAATGGCGCGCCGCCAATCAGGCCGCGATCAATCGCGTACAGCATGAACTGGCCCGCGCGGCAAAGCCGACCATTGCCTTCATCGAGGGCGATTGCGTGGGCGGCGGCTGCGGCATTGCACTGGCCTGCGATTTCCGCGTCGCTGGTCCAAAGGCGCGCTTTGGCATCACCCCGGCCAAACTGGGGCTGGTCTATCCCTTGCACGACACCAAGCTGCTGGTCGACCTGGTCGGTCCGGCCCAGGCCAAGCGCATCCTGTTCACCGGTACATTGCTGACCGCGGCAGAGGCGCTCGCGATCGGCATGGTAACGCTCCTCGACACCGATCCTGCCGCCGCACTTGACCGCATCACAAGTGAACTTGTGGCGGTTTCGGGTCACAGCCAGCGCATGTCCAAGGTGATGGTCCAGCGCATTCTGGATGGACAGGTCGCTGACGACGATACCACCCGCGCTGAATTCGCCGCCGCTTTCGACGGTGATGACTTTGCAGAAGGCGTCAGTGCGTTTCTGGCAAAGCGGCCGCCAGTCTTCCGATGAGCGCGCCCTTTGCAGACCCGCCGCGCCACGGCCAGATCGTGGGCGGCCTGTCCGTGACCCCTGATCTTGACGCGGCGATCCTGGACTACCGCGATGTCCTTGGCCTGGAACTGGTCGAAGCCTCGCGGATTAACGACAGACTTGCTGCTGCCTGGGGCGCGCCCGCCAGCGCCGGTTCGCGCATGGCCGTTCTTCGACCGCAAAGCGGGTCACCCTGCGCGCTTCGTCTGGTCGAACAGCCCGATTGCCCGGCTTTCGTCCCGACCACGAGCCACGGCTGGGCCGCCTTCGAACTTACCGTCCAGGACGTGTTCGGCTGGCCGGACCGGCTGGACGGGTCCGGCTTTTCGATCCAGGGCTTGCCGCGCGAATTGGAAGGAATGGCCTATTTCATTCCGATGCAGGTATTGGGCCGCGGCCGGGAAATGGTCTATCTGAACGAAGTGCGCGCGGACATGCCGAACTGTGATCTGCCCCGCGCACAGTCATCGGTGGATCATCTGTTCATCGCCATCCTGGCCACGCCCGATCGGGCGGCCTCGGTTCAATGGTATGAGCGGCATCTTTGCTTGCAGGCTGCCGACACATTCAATCTGACCTACAGGATGATCAATCAGGCCTTCGACCTGCCGGACAGTTACCGCACTGATCTGACGATGGTCCAGAACGGGCGGATGACGATCTTCGAGGTGGATGGATACCCTCCTCAGGCCAAGGCCCGCCCACAGCACGATGCTATGCTGCCGCCTGGCAACGCATTGGTCAGCATTGGCGTCGCCAATCTTGATGCACTGGACATCGAATGGCTTGCACCGCCGGCTACCCATGACGGTTTCCCCTACAATGGCCGCCGCGCCGCAACCCTGCGGGGGCCCAGCGGCGAACTACTGGAGTGTATTGAATATGGCTGACACAACAAAGTTCATGCCGCCTGCCGGATCCCGTATTGCCGTGCTGGGAGCCTGCGGCGGGATCGGCGCAGACGTCGTTCGGGCGCTGGTCGATGGTGGCTGCACGGTGATTGCCATGGACTTGCCCGGTTCGCTGGCCGAAGCGCCCGGCCCTGCACACCATGCCATCGCCTTTGATGGGCGTGACCCGGAATCGATCTCCACGGCGTTTGCACAAATGGCGCAGATCAGCCCCCGGCTCGACGGCCTTGTCATCGCTTCGGGTTTCGCTGGCCCACGCCAACCGATCGATCAGTGGGAGATCGATCAGATCGACGATGTGCTGGATGGCAACCTGCGGTTGATGACGCTGTGCCTTCGCGCCGCCGTGCCGCTGCTGAAGCATGACGGCACGGCAAGCGTGGTGATGTTGACAAGCGACATGGCCTACATCCCGCAGGCAGGTTATGCCCCTTATGTGGCAGCCAAAGCCGGGATGGTCGCGATGGGCCAATCCGTTGCGCGTGAGTTGGCCCCCGGAGTGCGGATCAACTTCGTGTCGCCCGGCGCGGTGGACACTCCCTTCCTGCGGGGTGGCCGAGGGCGGACGCTGGACCCGGCTGCACCGCTCCGGTTCGACATGGACGCATATCTCGCGCAGATCCCGCTTGCGCGGATGGCGACGGCCAGCGATGTCACAGGCCCGATCCTGTTCCTACTTGGCCCAGGATCAAGCTATATGACCGGAAATGTGCTGCACGTCAGCGGCGGGGCTTACATGGGTTAGGCCGAAAACGCATGAACGGCGCCATCGGGATCTGAAGCAAAATCACTAATACCAAGTCCCATTGATCACAACCCATGCGCCCATTGGCGCAGTCCGATGGACATGATGCGCCAGGGCTGATCGACGAGGCGGTTCCAGGCGAAGCAGCAGTGATCGACGATGTCGTCGTAGGATTTGAAGATGCGGTTCGACAGCCAGTTGTCGCGCATGAACTGCCAGACGTTCTCGACCGGGTTCAACTCGGGGCATTTGGGCGGCAAGGGCATGAGCGTGATGTTGGCGGGGATCGCCAGCGCTGCCGAGGCATGCCAGCCTGCCTGATCGAGGATGAGAACGGCGTGCGCACCCGGCGCGATGTGGAAGGCGATCTCTTCGAGGTGCATGCTCATGGCTTCGCTGTTGCAGCGGGGCATGACGACGGCAGCGCCCTTACCCTCGGCGGGACAGATTGCACCGAAGATAAAGGCCGAGGCCGTGCGCTGATCCTTGGGGGCTGAGGGGCGGGTTCCGCGTCTTGCCCAGCGCCGCGTGATCCCGGTCTTCTGGCCGACCCGCGCTTCATCCTGCCACCACAGCTCGATCGGCGTGCCGGGCGGCAGCCTGGCGGTTATCGCTGCCAGCTGGCCTGCGAAGCTTTTTTAAAATCGGCAATGGCATGCTCCTTCTGGCCATGGTGCCGGGGCCGCGCGGAGAGCTTGCGAAAGCCCAGGCTGCGCATCTCGCGGCTCAAGGTCTGCTTGGTGATCGACAGGCCGAACTCGTCCCATACCCACTGCGCTAGATCGACCAGCCGCCAGCGAACCACCCCGTGCGCTGCCGGGATCGGACCTGCCTCCACCGCCTCCGCGAGCGCCCGGCGCTGCGCGTCGTTCAGGATCGGAACCTTGCCCGGCGCCTTGCGCGAGGCCAGCCCGTCAGGCCCCTCGGCGTTGAAGCGCAGCACCCAGTCGCGCACGATCTGAAGCGTCACGCCGCCAACCCTGGCCGCCTCGCTCCGGCTGCCGCCGTCCAGGATCGTCGCCAGCGCCAGCAACCGCCGAACCTGATCCCCATCCCCGCACCGACGGGCCAATCGGCGCAAATCCGCGCCGGTGTAGTCCTCGCACACGCAAATCGCTCCAGACATCGCAAACCTCCTCCGGCTTGCGACTCTGAATCAGAAAATCAGGCCCGGGGGAATCCCCCGTGAGTCACCCTCAATGGGACTTGGTATAAGTGCAAGGAGGCGCGGAAATGGCCGATATTTCGATGCTTCCTGACGCGGCGATTGGCCATTCAGGCGCCTCGATAATGGCATTTGTGCGTTTGCGGGCTGAAATGGCAACCGGGCGCAGCATGTCGCTGCGCCCAGCTCCATCACAGAGCCAACCGGTTCAGATAACGGCCTCGCCCGGGGCCAGGCTGTTGTCCATGTCCCGCCAGACACGCCAGTTGCCATCGTCGCCCCGCTTGTAGACCAACAGGGTCCGCCCCGCGATCTGGTAGGCGTCACGGTCCGATGGGGCAATTGACATCACAAAGCGCAGCACCTGATAGCCAAACGCGCCTTCAACCTCGATTGACTCGATCGTTGATTCCACCTCGACCCGGTTTCCGGACCGGGCATGACGGGCAAAGTGATCGATCACCGCATCGACCCCTTTCAGCAACGGCGCGGCGTTGGGGTTGACCAGGCAGTCCGGCTCGTAAAGATCGCGCATCGCCACCAGGTCGCCAGAGGCATAACTCGACTTCCAACGCTCGCCTGCCTCCACGATTCCGGCGATGGCGGCGGCGCGGTTATGCCCTGCCGCATCTCCGCCTACAGCCGGAGCGTCCGGGCTTTCCAATGCCAGAACCTTGCAGCGGGCAATACCCTCGCGCAGGGGGCGGATGCGGGCGTATTCCTCACTTTCCCAGAACGCCCGCAGCGCGGCCATGTCAGTCCACTGGGAGACGACGACCGAAGCGCCGTCCAGACCATCGCCTTCCAGCCCAAGTGCGCCCGGCGCGCGCAGCAGGTATCGACCGCCCATCCGGGTCACCAACGCGGCGGCTACCCTTGCATAGCCGCCCATGAAAGCCTCACGATCATCAACGTGGGCAATGACAACAAGATAAGCAGCCATGCAGCTTGCTCCTAAGAACGATCAACCGGACAGTTTGAGGATGGCGCGCGGATTACGTGCGCGGCCAGCGGGCCTTGTCCTGAAGGTACCTTCCCGCATCAAGCGCGTCGGTAGGCTGATAGGCGTCGAACAGGTTCGGGCCATACTGCGAGCGATATTGCTCAAATACCGGCAGAAACAGTTCGGTGTGAACCACCGGCTGGCGATGGCGCGTACGGAAGGCTCCGATCGGAATCCGTTGGCTGACCAGAGTTTCGAACGCCAGCTTTGCGCTTGCCAGTTCGCCCCCATCCGGCCCATAGATTGCGCTGCCACCGCCGCCGGTATCGGCAAAATAGCGGGTATTTTCGGGTGAGGCAGCATTGTTGGCCACCGCTGTATACACCCCGTTGTACAGCGATGTTGCCTGGATATCGAGCGGCGTGAAACCACCCGTTGCCGTCCGGAGGATCAGTTCCGCCCCCTTCATCGCAAAGGCGCGGAACAGCTCTGGTTCTTTCTGCGTGGAGCTCGTCGCGATGTTGCCCAGCGGCGTCCGGGTGACCGGCAGGACCGCATCCGGACCGTACATTTCCACATAGCGGTCCAGCACATCGTATATGGTGGTGGTGAACAGCTCTTTGCGTCCCCCGAAGAAGCCCTTCAGGTTCCGCGCCTTCCAGTGCCGGTCGACGATTTCCCCCTTGTCATTCATGATGACCGTGATCGACAGTAGCGACTTCGGCCAGGCTGGATCGCGAACGTACGAGCCGAACACCAGCCAGCACCCATATTCGCGGGCCTTGCGCGCCAGCAGTTCCGTTTCCGGGCCGGGCAGCTCAATCGCCACCTTTCGCGCATCGTCAAGGTTCCAGCCATGATAGTAGCCGGTGACCGGGAATTCATGGAAGAACAGGATATCGTGCCCGACGAGCCCGTTGGCACGATCGATAAGGTCCGCCATGTGCTGGACGTTGGCAAAACGCGACTGCTTGAGGTTCGCCAGCTCGACCGGCACTACCCGCGACTGGACCACGCCGAGCATGATGGCATCCTTGGCCAGCGCAACGGTTTCATAGCTGCCATCCGGACGCATCGACAACGGCGCTGGTGCACCTGCGGCTGTCGCAGCCTTCGCACTGGAGCCAACTCCTGCAGCAGCCGCCGTTGTCAGGGCCGCGCAGGCTCCCATCATGCCACGTCGCGAAATGCTCATATCCTACCCCTTGCGCTTGCTTGCCGCCGGAACCGGTTGTGGCCCGGAGCGGTCAATTTGTACGGACAAATATATTCATCGGGGAGGGTTCACCGTCAAATGTTAATTTCACAACAAAAAGGGGCGGCCGTGGATCACGACCGTCCCCTTCCTTCATCCGCCTGACCAGCGTCAGATCGGCTTCACCGCCCCCAGGAAGCCAGCGGCACCAATGGTGATCCAGTAGATCACGGCCACGATCCGGGCTGAGCGGATGAGATCGGCCAGACGTGCCTCGGCAGCGGCGTCTGGTCCTTTCGCAAGCCGGGCGAAAATCCCCGGCCACTCGTGCAGATAATATCGCAGGACAAGCCCGACGATCAGGCTTAGCCCGAAAACGATCAGCTTTGCCGAATACCATTGCTGTCCATCGCCTGCTTCAAACGGCCCCATGCCCAGCAAGGATGTGATGCCGGTGCCGATGACGGCGGGGATAGCCAGATAGCGCGACCAGTCCTCCAACTTGCCGAACACGGTATCCTTGCGCCGCATCTTGTCGCGGAAGGCCAGCAGGGTGACGATCACCCAGGCCACCCAACCCAGCCAGACCGCGACGAGGAAATTGCCGCCATAAGGTTGCACACCCCACAGGTGCCCCATGTGCAGGCCCAGCGGCAACAGCGAGATGATACCGATCCGCGAGACAACGTCGATGCGGAAGACCGTGTCGAGATGGCGCACTCGCTCTGCTACGGGCAGCGCTGGGTCGACAACCTTGTAGGATGTCTGGAAGACGGCCCATTCCCCGCCCAGCCAATAAACCATCGCCAGAATGTGCGCGAACCGCAGCAGAGCCAATTCGTAGACTTCGAGGAATCCACTCAAGGAACTTCTCCTTACTTTCCCGCTAGAATGTCAGGCTAAAGCGTGTCTAATCGCGACTAATCGGATTTTGAGAGCATCGAACGCAGCGCCAGCGCCACCACTGCGGGGCGCATCAGCTTACCGGCCAGGCGAACCAGTTCCTTTCCGCCGATTTCCACCGTGCAAGGCATCGCATTGGCGACGCCGGCGAGGATGAGGCGCCCATCCTCAACCCGGCTTTCGCGCACTTCAACGCCCAGCTTGATCGCGGGAGTCTTGACCAGCATCTCAGGCCTGCCCTGCCGAGGTCGGCAGCACCGAAGGTTCCAGGGCCAGCACGCTGCGCGCTGCGCCGCGACCGGTAATCATCGCTTCGGTCAGGTACGAGCCGTTCTGATAGAGGTCAGAAATGAACGAGCCGAGTTCACCTGCTTCGTAAAGCCGCGCAATCGGCTTGTCGTCATGACCGAAAACCACACCGTTCATATTGCGGCGCGCACCGCCGCCGGTACAGACAATGGCGGGCGTGATCGGCAGGGCATAGAACGGGCCGTTGGCCACCGGCAGCAGGGTTTCCGCATTTCGGCCGAAAACCTCGTCGTTGCCGGCAGCGCAACTCGCGTTGTAACGCGCGACCTGTTCCTCAAGAACGGCCACTTCGATGCCAATCTTGGCGGCCAGTTCAGCAATCGTGTCGGCTTTGTGGATGAGGCCGGAAGCAATCTCGGCGCTGTTGTCCTCGCTCCATTCTTCTGCAACGACAACCGCGCTCCAGGTCATGACCTCCAGCACCAGCTTGCCTGCCTGCCGGGTGGTTTCGTCAAAGATCATGTGGACCGGGTGGGCCACGTTGAGCGGCACATCAACGAAACGACCGTGCTTCTTTTCCTTGTAGTGGGTCAACTGCAGCTCGTTCGCCTCATTGTAGAAACGACGCCCTTCGCTGTCGACGTCGAACCAGCTGAACGCCGGCAGCATGAAATTGCGCAAGTAGCAGGTCTGCTGATGCGGCTGGCGGATACCCGGCCAGATACCGCCCGACTGCCCCTGATTGCGCAGATGCCACATGTCCGCGCCAGCCTTCTGCATGATACGCAGGCCATCCCCCGTGTTATACGGTGTCCCCAGCGGCACAACGTTCGACAGGCCATAATAGTCGCGCTGCATCTGGGGCGACGCTTCATAGCCCCCGATTGCCACAATCACGCCGCGTTCGGCGCGGATCGCCTTGCGCTGACCGTTCTGTTCGATCCACGCGCCGAAAACTTCCAACGTGTCCGGGTCCTGGATGAGGTCCACAAGTCGGTTATCAAACCAGACGGGCACGTTCCGCTTTTCCACGTTAGCCTTCAGGGCCAACCAGACGCCTGACGGGATCGGCAGGATCGTGGAGGTGTAGGCCACGGCATCGCGCGCGCCCAGTTCCGGGAATTCCAGTACGGCGTCGCGCTCGGTGAAACCCGTGCCGCGCAGGAATTCCTGACCAGCGCCGGCTGCAATCTGCTGAATCCAAGGCTCAAGGTTGACCATCCGGTCGGCCCAGTCGTCGAGCAGTTCCTCGCTGACGGGATTGGCAGCGCTCATCTTTCGCTGATAATCCTTCAGGGCGTCCTTGTTCTTTGAAATCAGCAGCGACTGCCCGGAAACGCGGCAATTACCGCCGGCAAATTCCTGCGGCGCCTTTTCCACGATCAGGATGCGCGCATCGGGAGCAGTGTCACGAGCCTCGATGGCGGCAGACGCCCCCGCGCAACCGTAACCGCAGATCAACACATCGACGACTTCGTCCCACTGGGAAACGCTGTTCAGACTAGCCATGGTTCAATACTCCCAAGAAAGGCATTTGACCCAAGCTTGTGCGGTACACTTCGATCGAACCAGAAACCGGTTGTCATTTTGTACAACTTATGGTTGATGGTTTGGCTATGGAACTGCGCCAACTTTCCCACTTCCTTGCCGTCGTCGACGCCGGCAGCCTGACACTTGCCGCCGATCGCGTGGGGTTAACTCAGCAGGCCCTGTCCAAAAGCCTTGCCAGGCTGGAACTGGAACTGGGCGGAAAACTGTTCGAGCGTGCAGCGCGCGGCATGGTCCTGTCCCGGCTAGGCGATGCCATTGCCGAACACGCCCGGCAGGTTCTGGCAGATGCTGGCCGCCTCAGACATGCAGCCAGTGCGGAACTAGGCTTGCAGCGCGGTCGATTGGTTGTGGGGCTAAGCCCGATTGCCGCATCCAGCCACCTGGGCAGCCGGGTCATGCGCTTTGCCGAGCGCTATCCGCGCGTGCGCATCGATGTCGAAAGCGGGATCGATCGGGAATTTGTCGCCAAGCTTCATCGCGGAGAGATCGATGTAGCCATTTCATCGCAAACTGCGGAGCAGACGGACAGCGTACTGCTTGAACAGCTCGCAGTTGAGCGATGGGGCGTTACCAGCGCTGCGGACAATACCCTGCTCTCGAACGCCAGCGGCCTGGCCGATCTCGCAGAGGCTCAATGGATCATAGGCCGCAACACGGCGTTATTGGATGCGCAGATCGGAGAAGCGTTCGTCAACGCGGGGATGGCCCCTCCGCGTCCCGGTATCATGACAACATCGGTCTTGTTCACGCTGCAGGCGCTGCGCCGGTCCCGATGCCTCGCCATTCTGCCGCATTCGCTGTGCGAAGACCTGCCGGACCTGCTGTGGCGCGACATGGGTAATGGCGCCTGGACAACGCCGATATTTCTGATGCGGCGCAAACGCGCCTTGATCGACGACCTGATCAAGGCGCTATTGATTGAACTGGGCAGCCAGACGGCCTGAGCCCGGCTGCTGCCCAGATCAATTCCTTACCAGGGCTTGCCGCCCACCCAACTGCCAGCTTTGACGCCGATCCGGCTGATCTCCACCGTGTCCCAGATACCCGCTTTGTAATAGGGGTCTGCTTCGATGAAGGCCTGTGCATCGGCCCGGTCGGACGCGCTGACAATTACCAGCGAACCGACGAAACCGCCATCCTCGCCGTGGAGCGGGCAAGCCAGCGCAACCCGGTCGAACACTTCGTCAAGGTGAGCCAGATGCTCCTTCAACCCGGCCATGCGGGTCGGCTTCGTGTCGGCCTTGTCACGGCAAAGGATCGCAAAGAATTCAGACATGATAACTCCTGGTGGTTGAAATCGAGGACGACCGCTTCATCGGGACGAACAGGGAAAACCCAGAACGCCTGGGTTCATCAGGTTGTGCGGATCGACTGCCAGCTTGATCGCCCGCAACAAGTCAGCCGGCTCATCCCGCAACACAGGCATGAACGGATAGGTTCGTCCAATCTGGTTCGATGCCGCACCGTGCGCGCGAAACAGGTCCACCGTCATCGCCCGCAACCGCGCGACCAGCTCCCTTGCCGCAGGATTTGGCGCGGGTTCGTCCAAACGTGCTAGAGCCGCAGCGTCCGGGGCACTACGATGCAGCGGCAGCCAACTGTCGCTCCAGTGGAATACGCCCTCGAAACTGAAACACGGAGGGGAGAGTGCTGACGCCAGACGCGTTACACGCACACCGTGACGCTTCATTTCACTGGCCATTGCCGCAATCATCTGGTCAAAAGCTGCGGCGATCCGATTCGCATCGCCAAGCGCCACTTTCGCGTTGAGAGCGGCCCAGCGCCCGCCGCCCGGCCCCAACACGCCGTTCAGGCCGGGGAAGGGGTCTGCTCGCGCAACCATCGGGATTGTCGGAGCAACTCGGCGTCCGTCATGCGAATGCGCGATTCTGGCGCAATTGGCCAAGGCTTCGTTCAGCCCGGACCGGGTGCGCTCAGCGCAAACCAGATGCAGTGAAAAGTGCCCTTGCGGGATCACATCCAGTCCACCGCGCGACATGGCCAGCAAAGATTTCGCCGCCCCCAGCACGCCGCCCGAATTGCGCGACACGGCCCGCACGGACCGGGCCACGGCCGCCGCATCCACATCGAGATGATCGGTCGCGCCCGGATCCATGATGTATCCGTCTTCGATCAGCCCTTCGCGCTGGATGGCACAAAGCGCATCCACGGCATCGACAATCCGCCTAAAGGCAAAACTGGCATACCCCGTATGGGCCGGACGGCGTATCACGCGAAGGTGAGCTTTCGTCTTGATCCCGAAGGCGCCTCCATCGTGCAGGAACAGCCCAGTCAGATCAGGGCCATGACCACGAAACACCGGATGGCAAGGTGCCTGAAGTGCGGCCTGCCCGGTGCGCATGGTACTGCCATCGGCCAGCACGACGTCCATCGACAGAACAATATCGGCAACCGTTCCATACCGTGCCGACCCGAAGAACAGGGCACCATGCGACAATCCACCACCGACGGTCGCGCCGGCGCCTGAGAAAGTGCCGAAGAAGGGAAGTCGAAGGTCATACTCAGCAAGAGCGGCGTGGATCGCTTTCCACGTCGCGCCTGCCTCTACCGTCACGGTCATGTTGACTGGGTCGATCACCAGAATCCGGTCCAGCCTGGACAAGTCGACAAGCACGGCCTCACCCGCTTGCCTGACATAACCTGCGGTATAGCTCAGCCCGCCGCCACGTGGGACCACGGCCAGCCCATGCGCTGTGATCTCGGCAATCGCCACCCCCAGATCGGCCGCATCTTTCGGAACCAGAATGGCAATTGGCGCGACGCCCGATGCATAGACATCATGGCTGGCCGCTGCCAGCCGGACCGGATCAGTCAGCACGGCCTCGTTACCGTACCGCTGACGCAGGCTGGCGATCAGCGAGACCCGGTCCGGCTGGGTCATACAGGCTTGACCACGCTCACCACGACGATCGCCGCGATGAACACCCATAGCAGAACCAGCACCGAAGTTGCCCGAACATAAGTCCGTTCGATCACCGCGTTGCGTTCAGGCGTGACGCCATCGCGGGCCATTACGGCCCAGGTGCGGAAATGCGCGATCAGCGCAAAGCGGATGCCAACCCCGCAAGAGATCACCCCTGCGAACAGGCCCAGCTTCAACCGCAGCCAGAGCGGCATACTCCACTCACTGCCGACAATACCGGTCGCCAACGCCAGCAGAATGATGATCAGCACGTATCGCGATGCCCGGTCGATTGCGGCCAGGACCTGGCCGATCGCACTGTGGTGCAGTCGATGCACCGCCTCGACGAAGGCCAACCAGGCGATGCCGATGGCCAGAGCGATATTCGCCACCGTTTCCCCGCCCGGCACAAGTCCATAGGAGGCGGCCAGCATCGTCCCCAGCATTGCCTGCAGGACGAGTGCATAACGCACATGCTGATCAACGATCATGACATGGTCCATCAACCGCTGCCGCTCATTAAAGGGCATGGATCCGGCATAGCTGACGTAACGATAAGTCGAATTGATCACCAGTTCGGAGCCAAGCCAGTAGCCCAGAACCGCGATGTGTAAGACAAGAATCCAGACAGTCATGAAAGCAGCTCCCGCATGCAAAGGGATTGAACCTGGGCCGTAGCAAAGATCACTTCGCCCAAGCTTCGCCCGCGTCGCCCTTCTGCAAACGACGCACTTCCGCGACATCGGCTGGCGGCTTCAGCCACAGCGACATGCTTTCCCTGGCCCACGCCAGCAACGGCGCCGGAAATTCCTTCTCGCTCTCAACCCGCCACGAAACAAGATGGTAGATTGCCTTGCCCTTGCCAGCCCACGCAGGCAGTGCGCCAAAGCGCTGCCAGCTCATCTGATAGGGTTCATCCAGCTTTCCGGCACGGTGGAGGAAGAAATCGTAGTTTTCCCAAGCTTCGTACCGCGCGCCACCGGGCAGCGGAAAATCAAGAAAGATGGGAGCGGTGACCGCCAGCGTATCCTTGCCCAGCCAACGATAGCGGATGCCATCGCGGGCCCTGATGGTACGCACATCCTTGCCGGCCCCCTGTTCGACATCGGCAAAGATTTGATCGCCTTCCTGGCGATAGGAGATCATCTGATAAGGATACGCGATCGGCGTAACCGGCTGCCCGTTGAATTCGCGCAGGATCTCTCCGGTCTGGGGATCCGTATAGGCGAATGTCTTGCGCGTAAGGTGAAAAACAGGCTCGCCAGCCTTGGCGGGCCAGATCACGCGACTGCTGTCAAACCCCACCATCCCAAACAGCTTGCGACCGGATGGGTATTCATAGACCCCACCCTCGGCAACCCAGTGCACAGGCTGCCCCGTTCCGGCCCGCGCATCAACCCAAGCCCGGAATTCCGGAGTCGCCGCACCCCGTGAAGCGGAAGCCGGCTTGTCGGCGGCCAGCGCGGGCGTCATCGGCAGCAAGGCGAAAAGCGCCAGCGCCGCTTGAGTAGATTTCCAGAACATAGCCTATTCTCCCTTATGGAATCCGCGAAGCCTACTGCCGAAGGGGGCACCGCAGGATCAGTTCATGACGTATCGACGCCCCTGAATCAGCCCACCGACCCTGCAGCCAGTAACGCTTCGATCCGTTCCGGCGCGTACCCCAGTCCCGCCAGCACCATGCGGCTATCGGCGCCGGGTTCGGACAGTGTCGATGCGGTGTTGGGCCGGCGTCCGTTCATCATGATCGGCAAGGCCGGAAGCGCGGTCTGGGTGCCGTCGGGCAGCCTGACTGGTTCAAGCCCGCCGCTAGCCAGCAGGTGCGGATCGTCAAACATGTCCTGCGGGCGCCCGATAGGAGCAAAAGGCAGCCCCGTGCCTTCCAGCCGGTCGATCAGCTCGGCGCGGGTAAAACCGGCGATCAGTTCACGAATACGCGGCAGTATCCGGTCACGCGCCTGGACGCGGGCATTGTTGATGCGGATGCTTTCATCCGACCACAGATCGTTCAAACCGAACAGCTTGCAGAACTTTTCCCACAAGCCATCGGTGACGACCCCGATGAAGATCGGGTCGTCGCGCGTTTCGAACACGTCATAGATTGCCCAGGCCGAAATGCGCGCCGGCATCGGGTCCGCGGCTTTCCCGGTCACGGCCTTCTGGGCCATGTGCTGACCGATCAGGTAGATCGTGGTTTCGAACAGAGCACTTTGTACAAACTGCCCGTGTCCGGTTGTGTGGCGCTCGTTGATCGCTGCAAGAATCGCGATTACCCCGAACATGCCGCCGGTGACATCGATCACGCTGGCCCCAGCGCGCAGCGGACGGCCCGGAGGTCCGGTCATATAGGCCAGACCGCCCATCATCTGCGCCACTTCGTCCAACGCGGTACGATTTTCGTACGGTCCCGGCAGAAAGCCTTTTTCCGAACAATAGATCAGCCGCGGATTGACCTTGGACAGGGCTTCATATCCCAGGCCAAGGCGGTCGAGTGCGCCAGGCCTGAAATTTTCGATCAAGACGTCGGCGTCGGCGGCGAGGTCGCGGGCCACGCCCAGGCCTGCTTCGCTTTTGAGATCGAGGCAGATCGACTGCTTGTGCCGGTTGTACATCGGGAAATAACCTGCGCCAGACCCAAGCAGACGGCGCGTGTTGTCGCCGTCGACCGGTTCCACGCGGACCACATCCGCACCAAGCGACGCCAGCATCGCGCCGACGGCCGGCCCCATGACCATATGGGTAAACTCGATAACCCGGATGCCCTTGAGCGGCATGGGGACATCAGCGGTGGACGTCATTCAGCGATCCTTTCAAAACCCAAAGGCACCCCAGCGTCGGGAATGAACCCATAAAGCGGCTCACCCGGCAGGGCGTCCGCGATGATCCGGCGCACGGCGGCCAGACCTGCGATACCGATCCCGGTGTGCAGCCCCATCGCTTCCAGCATGAACACCAGATCTTCGGTCACGATGTTGCCCGATGCGCCTGGCGCAAATGGGCAACCGCCGATCCCGCCCATCGACGAATCGAACGTCGTGATCCCTTCCTCCAGCCCTGCCAGCACGTTGGCCAAGCCAAGTCCGCGGGTGTTGTGGAGATGCAGCGTATTCAACCGGTCCGCGCCGATTGCACCCTTCACCGCGCGCACCAGCCGCCGGACCTGCGTCGGGTTGGCATAGCCCGTGGTGTCCGAAAGGCAGACTTCGGCCACGCCCGCCGCGATCGACTGTTCTGCCAGATGAACGACCTGGTTTTCCGGCACCGGGCCTTCGATCGTGCAACCGAATGCCGTGGACAGCCCTACCTCGAAGTGCGGGCGGCGCCCCTCAGGCTGGGCAGCAACCAGCGCCGCGATAGCAGCGATCTGGTCCAGCATTTCAACGTGAGTCTTGCGCACATTTTTGAGACTGTGCGATTCCGACATCGAGAACGGGATCGACATCTTGTCCACCCCGGCTGCGATGGCTCTTTCCGCGCCTTTCAGGTTGGGAACCAGCGCAACCACCTCCAGCCCCGGCACCGTCTTGGCGAACGCAATGATTTCAGCCGTATCCGCCATCTGTGGCAACAGGCTGGGCGGCACGAAACTGCCCACTTCCATCTCGGTCACGCCAGCGGCGACCTCGGCCAGGATCCAGGCCTTCTTGGCCTCGGTCGGCATGACGCGATCGATGCTTTGCAACCCGTCGCGCAGACCGACTTCGCTAATCCGGATATGCTGAGTCATGCGGTTTCCTCCAGGTAAATCCAGGGGCGTGCTGCGCGGTCACAGCCCTGCCATTCGGCAATTCGTTGCGCCTGCTGCAAGGTCAGGTCGATGGCATCCAGACCATGACGCAGCATGGCCTTCGCTTCCGCATCGATGGCGAAAGTCCAGCGCTGTCCATCGGCCGACGTAACGTCCTGCTCGTCAAGCCGGATGGTCACGGGAGCATCGCTGACCGAAATGGCGGCTATGGCGTCTGCTTCCAGCACGATCGGAACGATTCCGTTACGCACGCAGTTGCCGGCAAAGATCGGGGCGAAACTCTCCGCCAGAATGGCCCGAAAACCAAATTCCGCGAGGGCCCAGACCGCATGCTCACGGCTTGATCCGCAACCAAAATTACGCCCGGCCAGGATGACTTCACTTTGCGCGTAACGGGGATTGTTGAGCACAAAGGCCGGATCGGGCTCGCGGCCCGACGTGCCGATATAGCGCCAGCCCGCAAACAGTCCGCCTGCCAGACCGGTCTTGCCGGTACTCTTCATTTCGCGCGATGGGATGATCTGGTCGGTATCGACGTTATCGCGCAGCAGTGGCAGCGGCAGCGAGGTGATTTGTGAAAGCGGCTGTGCCATCAGGTAATCTCCCGCGGGTCGGCCAGGCACCCTGCCAGCGCACTGGCCGCCACCGTTGCTGGACTGGCGATGTGGGTTTTGACATTCGGCCCTTGCCGGCTTTCGAAATTGCGGTTGGTGGTGGAAGCCACCCGCGCACCATGCCCAAAGCTTTCGCCACCGGCATAAAAGCACATCGAACAGCCGCTTTCGCGCCATTCGAACCCGGCTTCAACGAATACCCGGTCCAGCCCTTCTGCCTCGGCCTCGCGCTTGACGCGCGACGAACCGGGCACGCAGATCGCTTTTACCCCATCAGCCACGAGCTTCCCGCGCAGCAGCGCAGCAGCCTGGCGCAGATCGGAGAGCCGGCTGTTGGTGCAACTGCCGATAAAAGCCGCGTCGATCCGGATACCCCTCAGAGAGGTCCCTTTTTCCAGTCCGATATAGTCCAGCGCCCGCTGCGGCGCGTCTTCGGGGACGCACTGGTCAATCCCGACCGCGTGCTCAGGGCTGGTTCCCCAACTGATCATTGGTGCAAGGGTGCCCGCGTCGATTTCGATTTCCCGATCGAACCTCGCCCCTGCGTCGCTGATCAGTGTGCGCCAATGGGCCAGCGCTGCATCCCATGCCGGGCCCGCAGGCGCGTACCGGCGCCCTTCCAGCCATGCAAAGGTCTTTTCATCCGGCACGATCATGCCTGTCATGGCCGAAAACTCTGTGGCCATGTTGCAAAGCGTCATGCGCCCTTCCATGCCAAGAGCGCGCACCGCATCGCCGGCGAATTCCACTGCATGACCTGCACCGCCACCCGCGCCGTAACGGGCGATCAACGCCAGTGCCATGTCCTTGGGTGTCACCAGGGCGGGCAGCGTTCCGGAAAAGGTGACGCGCATCGTGCCGGGTTTTTTGAGGCGGAGCGTGCCGGTGGCCATCGCGTGTTCCGCTTCCGAAGAACCAATCCCCCATGCCAGCGCACCGAATGCCCCCTGCGTGCAGGTGTGGCTATCGGGGGCGATCAGGGTGGCCCCGGGCAGGACAATGCCCAGTTCGGGGGAAATGACGTGAACGATGCCCTGATCCGGATCATTGACGTCGAACAGACGGATTCCGGCCGCCTGCGTGGCAGCTCGTGTTTCTGCGATGAACGCCTGACCACCGGGCATCAGCGTCTGGTCGGTACGCCCCGGACGAGTATCGACGATGTGGTCCGTCACCGCGAAGACACGCGCCGGATCGGCCACCTTGCGCCCGGCGGCGGCCAGCGCGTTGAGCGCGGCGGCCCCGGTGCGTTCGTGCAGGAAAATCCGGTCGATGGCTACCAGGTCGGCTCCGCCCTCAAGCGAGGCGACGACATGGGATCGCCAGATCCTGTCGAACAGGGTCAGCGGTTCAGACAGCGGCGGCCTCCATCTCGGCGTCGATCGCACGCCAATCGCGAGTCACGAACGTTTCGTTGATCGCAGTGCGTGTTTCGAGCTGGCCATTGCGAATCCAGTGCCAGGTGCGGCAACGGTGCTGACCGTCGTCGGAAATCTGGATCTGCTCATAGAGGTACAGCGAAGGGTCGCCCGTGCGCTGCCAGTACAGCATGACGGTGCGGTTGTATTCGTCGAGCGGGACTTCCGCTGCCCAGCCCTTGATCAAGTCGTTGTCCCACCAGACGCGGCCATCGCGGTAAAGCGCCGGGAAATCCCGCGATTCACGGCGTCCATCGGCCCAGGTGTAATGATTGGTCTGATGATAGGGAAACGGGCCGCCATCGGGGAAGCGGCAGATCAGGCGGCTGGCGTGTTCGTCCACTTTTTCGTTGCGGGCATTGAAATAGCTGTAAACGCCGTCCCAGACGCCTTCATGGCGCGCCAGCAGCGGCATGGCCGAACGAATGTCGATGGGTGTGTCGGTCACGACAGAGGAACTCCTTGGTTACAGAATGTCGGCAGCCTGCCGAGCCTGATGGCACGCACGTGCCGAGACGCCCCGAAGGCGGGCAAGATGGGCAGATGCCAGCGCCTCTGGAGTCACGGCATCGACCTCAAAGGGAATCGCGGTGTCGGAACTGGCGACATACCAGGGGGCGAAGAAGCGTTCGGCCCGAACGATGTTCCATGCCCGCGTGAGGTATGCGCCGTGGCGATCAGGCGAAAGGTTGGGATACAGCCGATCGTCTTCACCAACCGGCAGCGGCTCGAACGCCAGGGACGTTGCGCCAAGCCGGGTTGCCGCAACGTCGATCACTTCCTGCCAGGAGGCCCAATCGGTCGGCGCATCCCCGATCCACCCGTGTGACAGGCCATGCCCCGGCAGGTCGATCGCCAGCGAGGCAGAAGTGTCGACCTGCGCCGCCGAACGCGCGGGGGCGTGGATCGTCAACCGCCCTGAACCAGTCTTGCCAGACCAGTGGATCAGACCGTCGAACGCATCCGTCTTCACCGCCACGAAACCTGCATCATCGACTTCCGGAAATTCCGCAGCGGTGATGCCGCCCTGGCTCAGCAGGAATTCCTCGCTGGCGACCTGATGGTCGGCCGGCGTCACCACCTTGCGGGCCTCCCAGTTGGCCGGCAGCGCCCCCAGCCGGTCGATATGCGCCTGAAGCGGATCTCCATTGTATGCCGTAATCAGGCACGGCGGCACCACGGCATCCGCTGCCGGAATGTCGCGCGGCGCGTTGATGACCGCGCCATATCCGTCGCGGTAGGCATTGCCCGCATCAAGCATGTCGATCACCCCCCCGTGGACCCGGACCGGATCGTCATGGGCAACGGACATGCGCGTCTGGGGCCGCGTATCGAACCACGGGAAGAACCAGGTCTGCTCCAGCATCCGGTTCCACAGCCAGGTGAGGTGCTCCCCATAGGCCGACGGCAGGAAATGGGGCAGGTAGTTCTGGCCGAACAGGGCAACTTCCTCTGGCGTCCAGATCGCATAGCCACCAATGGCGAGCGCCCGAAACCGATCCGGGTGCCGCCGCAGCGCGGTCACCAGAATAATGCCGCCAGAATGAAAGCCATAGGCCAGCGTTCCCGCGATTCCCATCGCGTCGACGAATTCGACCAGCGCATCGGCATAATCATCGATGTCCGGGCCGGGTTTGGCCAACCGATCAGATTGCCCAAAGCCGGGCGTATCAGGCGCGATGCAAGTGAACTGGCGCGACCATTCGCGCATCAACGGCTCATATTCCGCTGAAGATCGCGGACTTTGGTGGATCATCAGCAGCGTGGGCCCGCCATTGCCGCACTTGCGATAATGAACTCTGCGACGCCCCGAATCCGTATCAATATCGACGTAATGGCGTGTGATCGTGCTGGTCATAAGTTGTCCGGACATTTTCGCTCGACATCCCGGTAACGCTTGGCCAGAATGGATGCAAGCACGAGTTTGGAGGACACCCATTGACCCTGATAGGCACCAAGATGGTCCGCGATAACCGCACCGCCCGCGAAATCTTCGAGGAAGTGATCGGCAACCCCGCGCGTCGCAAGTTCGGCTTCGGGCAGAAGCTTGCGATCGTGAACGTGGACGTGCAGCAGGCTTATACCCGCACCGATCTGTTCCGCACCGCTTACGAAACGGACCCCGATCAGATTGCCTATATCAACCGGAGCTCCGCGCTGGCGCGCGCCAAGGGTATGCCGGTTATCTGGAGCCAGGTCGCGTACAAGGCGGACAGCGCAGATGCCGGTGTCTGGGGCACCCGCACCGATACCGAAGATTCGCTGCAGAACATCAAGTATGGCTCAGACCGCCACCTGCTCGATCCGCGCTGCGAAGTAGGGCCGGACGATCTGCAATATACCAAGCGCATGCCCAGCGCCTTTTTCGAAACTCCGCTGGCCAGCTACCTTGTGTGGCACAAGGTCGATACGGTTGTGGTGACCGGTGGATCCACATCGGGCTGTGTAAGGGCAACCGCGGTCGACGCGCTAAGCCACGGTTATCGCACGATAGTCCCGATCGAAACGACCGCCGACAAACACGAAAGCTACCACTTCGCCAACCTGACCGATCTGCAACTGAAATATGCAGACGTCGTCCCGGTGCAGGCGGTGATCGACTGGCTGGAGGCGTACTGATGACCGACACGCAGGTTTCCGATCCCGGCCTCTATGATTACGCCCCCTGGCGCGAACGGCCCCGGCTTGAATGGCCGGGTGGAAAGTCCTGTGCCGTATGGGTTGCCCCCAATCTGGAATTTTACGAACTGGATCCCCCGGCCAATCCCCACCGCAAAAGCTGGGGGCGCCCGCATCCTGACGTCGTGGGTTACAGCCACCGCGATCACGCCAACCGGGTGTCCCACTGGCGCATGGCAGACGTGATGAGCAAACACGGCTTCCCCGGATCCGTCAGCCTGTCGGTCGCGCTTTGCGACCATATTCCCGAAGTGGTGGACGACGCCGCGCAGCGCGGCTGGGAATTCTTCAGCCATGGCATCTACAACACCCGCTACAGTTATGGGATGGACGAAGCCCAGGAGCGCGCGATCATCGAGGACAGCATTGCCACGGTGAAGCGCGCCACGGGCCAGACGATCCGAGGCTGGCTTGCGCCCGCGCTGACCCACACCCCGCGCACGCTGGACCTGATCGCGGAATACGGGCTGGACTACACCTGTGACCTCTACCACGATGACCAGCCGACAGACATTCGCGTCGCGTCGGGCCGGTTGACGGCAATTCCCTATAGCCTTGAGGTCAACGATCACTACGGCTTCTTCATCTACAACATGAGCCCGCGCGAATATGCCGACACCCTGATTCGGCAGTTCGAGCGATTGGCCAGCGAAGGCGAAAAGTCGGGCACGGTGATGTGTATCCCGCTGCACAGCTACCTGATTGGCCAGCCTCATCGCATCGGCCCGTTCGAGGAAGTGCTGCGCCACATCGCGGCCGATGGCCGGGCCTGGATCGCACGTGCCGGAGAAATCGTCGACAGCTACCGCGCACAAACCGGAGAAGCAGCATGACGCTCGATCCGAGCTATCTGGAATATTCCATGCGCCGCCGGGGCATGGACCATGACAGCTATCCCTATTCCGCTCTGCCCACGCGCCCCCCGCTGCGCTGGCCGGGCGAACGCCTGCTGCTGATCTGGCCGGTCATCAGCCTGGAATATTTCCCGATGGTTCCGTCGGACTTGCCATTCCGTGCGCCGGGTCACATGCAGACCGCATATCCCGATTACCGCCACTATACCGCTCGCGAATATGGCACGCGGATCGGGATATATCGCCTGCTCGACGCGTTCGAGGCCGTTGGCGCGCGGATCTCTGTCGCCTGTAACGCCGCCATCGCGCAACGTTACCCGGCACTGATCCAGGATATCCTTGCTGGCGGCCATGAAATCATCGCGCACGCCACAGACATGAACGCCGCCATCGCCAGCAACATGCCCGCCGGCGCCGAAGCAGCCATCATTGGCGAGGCCATCGAGACCCTGCACAGCCTGACCGGGCAGCGCCCGCGCGGCTGGCTGTCGATTGCCCGCTCGCAAAGCTTTGAAACCCCGCAGCTGCTGGCCGAGGCAGGCATTGAGTACATGTGCGACTGGGTGAACGACGAACTGCCTTATACGTTCGCCACCCCGGCGGGCAGCATCGTCAACATCCCACTCAATCACGAACTTTCCGATCGGCAAATCATCAACGTCCAACAGCAATCGGTCGACAGTTACGCCTTGCAGATCGAAGACGCAGCAGCCTGGTTGCTGGCCGAAGCGGCAACTGGTGGAGGGCGGATGCTGCCGATGCATCTTACACCCTACATCATGGGCCTGCCCTATCGCATCGACGCTTTCGACCGCCTGGTTGAGCGTCTGGCGGCGCTTCCCGCTGCGGGCTTCGCTACCGGTTCGGATATCCTTGACGCCTGGAAGGCACAGCAATGACGGCCGAAATCGCAGTAATCAACCCTCGCACGGGGCAGGCGGATTATGCCATCAGCCCGCTTTCCCCCGATGACCTGGCCGAACTTGCCACACGGATGCGGGCCGCACAGTCCGTCTGGACGGCTCGCCCGATCGAACAGCGCGGCGCGATCCTGAAGCAGCTGGGGGCATCGATCGCCCGCCACCGTGGTGCCCTGATCGATGCCCTGACTGCGGACACCGGGCGCGCGGGCATCTCCCGAACCGAAGTCGATTCGATTCCCGCGATGCTGAACCGCTGGGCAGACAATGCCCCCGATCTGGTCAACCGGCATAGCACCCGCGGCTTCCAGACCGGCCACCCTACCATCGAAACCGACCTGCGGCTGGTACCATATCAGTTGGTCGGCGTGATCTCGCCGTGGAACTTTCCGCTCATTCTGGCCCTGATTGACGCGATCCCGGCCCTGATGGCCGGCTGCGCTGTGCTGGTAAAGCCATCGGAAGTTACCCCGCGCTTCATCCGGCCATTCATGGCGGCTCTGGCCGACGTCCCCGAACTGGCCGATGTTCTGACGCTGGTTGAAGGTGATGGCGCAACCGGTGCCGCGCTGGTGCCGTTGGTCGATTACATTGCCTTCACCGGATCGGTCGCGACCGGCCGGAAGGTGGGTGAAGCTGCGGCGCGCGCCTTTATCCCGGCCAGCCTTGAACTGGGCGGCAAGGATCCGTTCATCGTTCTGGCCAGCGCCGATCCCGAAGCCGCCGCCCGGACCGCGCTGCGCGCATCGGTGGTCAACACCGGGCAGGCGTGCCAGTCGATCGAGCGGATTTATGTTGCGCGGGAGATCGCGGAGCCGTTCATCGCCACCCTCGTTCGCGAAGCGGCGGCCGTGCAACTGAACTATCCCGATATCAATCGGGGCGATATCGGCCCGTTCATCTTCGCCCGTCAGGCCGAAATCGTGCAAGCGCACATCGATCAGGCCGTGGCAGCCGGTGCACAGGTGATGACCGGCGGCCAGGTGGAAACACTGGGCGGTGGCAAGTACCTCCGTCCGACCGTGTTGATCGAAGTTACGCCAGACATGGCTGTCATGGCTCAGGAAAGCTTTGGCCCGGTTCTGCCGGTCACGGTCTTTGGATCGGTCGACGAAGCCGTGGCCCTTGCCAACGATAGCGAGTTTGGCCTTTCAGGCGCCGTCTTTGCCGGATCGCTTGAGGAGGCGGAGGCGGTCGGGCGTCGCCTGAATGTCGGTGGTGTTTCACTGAACGACGGCTCGCTCACCGCGATCGTCTGGGAAACCGAAAAATCCAGTTTCGGACTTTCAGGCATGGGTCCAAGCCGTATGGGTGACAGTGGACTGCTTCGCTTCTTCCGGCGTCAGGCAATCATCCGGCAACGCGGAACGCCATTGCCGCTGGCGGCATATGGAGAAGGTGGGACGGCATGAGGGCATGGGAACTTGGCCCACAAACGGGCATTGAAGGTCTGCGCTGCGTTGAAGGCCCGGTTCCGGAACCGAAACCGGGCGAAGCGCTGATCCGCGTTCATGCGGCCTGCCTCAACCACCGCGACCTGCTCATGCTGCGCGGGAACTATGGCCCGCCGAAGCCACATGACCGTATTCCTTTGTCGGATGGCGTGGGTACTATCTTGAAGATCGCGGGCGACGATTTCGACCTGTCCGCAGGCTCCCGCGTGATCGCCCCCCATTTCGTCTCGTGGCATGACGGGCCATTCAGCCCGGCATCATTCGCTCAGGATCTTGGCGTTTCGTGCGACGGCTGGCTTGCCGAATATATCTGTTTGCCAACCGCAGCCCTGATCGCTGTACCCGACAGCGTGAGCGACGAATCGGCTGCCACCCTGGCTGCAGCGGGTACGACTGCCTGGCACGCGCTGGTTGCCTTCGCTGGCGTGCGACCGGGCGACTTGGTGCTGGTACCCGGCACCGGCGGTGTCGCCATCATGGCGCTACAGATCGCGCGCACGCTTGGCGCTGAAGTCGCCATTACGTCGTCAAGCGATGAAAAGCTGGAGCATTGCCGCACACTGGGCGCGCGGTATCTCATCAACTATCGCAGCCGTCCGGACTGGGCCGCAGCATTGCTGGAAAAAACCGGCGGGCGCGGGGCAGATATTGTCGTCGATACAATCGGACTGGGGGAAATCGAACGGACTCTGGCAGCGACCGCGCCCAATGGCCGGATTGCCTTGATCGGGGGGCTGGCCGCAAAAACCGGAAGTGCGCCCGACATGTTCGGCCTGATCGCCCGAAACCTGACGCTGAAAGGGATTACATCTGGCAGCCGGGCCATGCTGGCGGATTTGCTGGAGCACGTCGCCGTCACTGGCCTGCAACCTGTGATCGATTGCCAGTTCCCGTTTAACGAGACGCTGCAAGCATATGCCCACCTCGACCGAGGTGGGCATATGGGCAAAGTGCTGATCCGGGCCTGATCTGGCCCGGATCCACCGGTCAGCGCTTCAGTTCGACGAGTTCATACCAAGTCATCATGTAACCGCCGACACCGCCTTTAAGGAAGATTCCGTCCTCGTCGTCGGTGATCCACAGGTCGTAGGGCGGATGCTCGCCAGCCAGTCCGCTGGTGCCGTCGTCAATGAACTGAAAATGGCGGGCGGCGAAGGTGCCCGCTTCCACCGTGACTTCCTCACGCCCGACAAACAGGCCATCGATTCGCACATGGGCGATCTGCGGGGGAGTAGCACCGCGATGGTCGGGTGACGGCAGATAGACGTTGAATGTCTGCTTCTGACCGACTTCCCACTGCTTGGTGGACAAGAGGTAACCGTCCGCCACAATCGGATGCGTTCCAAAGCCATCGACCGGCAACTGCGCTTTTACCTGCTGCGACAATCGGCCAATTGAGGGGCCATAGCTTTCGCATTCGATCGTTTCGCCATCAAAACGCAGCCAGCCGCTGCCCATGAAGGCATCGCCAACGGTTAACCGCACGTGCAAGTCCATCGGCTGCCCATGTTCGTCGATCGAATAGATGATGTCGCGCATGACCGTCGGTTCGGGCTCATCAATCTCGCAGTGCGCGCGCAATGTCACCTTGCCGTCAGCGTGGCGCGTGAACATGAAAGTTTCAAAACCGCGCGATTGCCCCTCGATCCCCGGCTTGCGCGAGGTATATGCTAGGCGTCCTTCTATCAGGCGATGTTTCATCGACTCTTTTCCTTAGTGTTGCGAAACGCGATATTTTCTGCAAAAGGACAATTTGTCCAGACAAATTGTCGGCAGATCCGGGGATCGCCTTTCAGAGGGGACAGGGCATGGAATTCCTTATCACAAACGAACTCGCCATCCTGCGGTGGGTTCACATCATTGCAATGGTTTACTGGCTCGGCGGCGAGTGGGGTGTGTTCCAGACGAGCTACCACGTCACCAATCGGAACTTGCCGCTCACCGAGCGCAAGCGGCACATGGAAACTGCTTATCGAATCGACATTCTGGCGCGCACAGGCATCGTTCTGCTACTCCCGCTCGGTCTACACATGGGCAAACTCTATGGCTTCGTGCCCGCGCTTGAGGGTACGGGTATCTGGTGGATGTGGCTGTTCTTCCTCACCTGGCTGGCGATGACCTGGACCGCCTTCATCAAACGCGAGACCGATCTGGGAATCGCGGTAACGAAGGCCGAGGAATTCCTGCGCTACCCGCTGATCATTGGTCTGTTCGCGGTCGTGGCGATGGCTTACGGCGGCTCTGGCCCGATCGTTTCTGGTGAAGGAACGTTCTGGTATCCAACCAAGATGGGTCTTTATGCGTTCGCCCTGATCATCGGCCTGTTCCTGCGCGTCGTGATGCGTCGCTGGACCGTGCGGTTCCGCATCCTGGCGGAACGGGATGATCCAGCGCAGGAAGCCGCCCTTGAACGTGAAATCGGTCAGGCGCGGATTGCGGCCTACATCTACTGGATCACAATCTCGTCGGTCTGCTTCCTTGGTTCGGTCAAGCCGTTCTGATACTTGCCGCGAGGCACGAAATGAAAGGGGGGGGCCAACTGCCCCCCCTTTTTGTTTGTATGAATGGCCATGCAAGACTGATCCCGACTGCGGACTTGATGTCCATCAACGACAAATTGTTCCGTTCGTAGTGGGAAGTGGTTCATGTTTTCACGCCCTCATATCGAATTCATCCAGTCTCAATGCCTGCCCTGGTCCCCCGCCCCCCGCGGAATCCCAGGTGCCGAGTGCAAGATTCTGAGCCGAGCCGACCGCGGCGGCGCCTGCTCCTTGCTGCTGCGCTATCCCCCTGGATGGCAACGCGACCTGACGGAGTACAGCCCGGCCGACGAGGAGTTCTATGTGCTCGAAGGGCGAATCGAGATCGATTCCCAGATTTTCGGGGCAGACAGCTATGCGTTTCGTCCCGCCGGATTTACCCGTCGGTCGATCCAGTCGCCTGAAGGTTGCGTCATGCTGGCTTTTTATAGCCGTGAGCCTGTCTGGCTGAGCGGACCGGGAAATGGTGCGGCGGAACGCTCGCCAAGGAGCGTGGGATTCCTCGACACCGCCACGATGCCGTGGGACATGACGCTCAATGATCCGCGCCTTGCCCATCTTGGCATCTCAAGGAAAAATCTGCGCACTGATCCCGACACCGGCGAACGCACGTTTCTGTCGCTGGTTCTGCCGCAGAGCGCACCTCTGGGGGGCGCCGGCCCGCAGGAAATGCATCCCGTGGTGGAAGAGGCCTATGTCATTGCCGGGGCGCTGTGCGGGCCGCACGGCACCATGAATCCGGGAGCCTATTTCTGGCGGCCACCGGGCATTGCCCATGGTCCGTTCGGTTCACGGATCGGATCAATGTCGCTGATCCGATTTGTTGGCGGTCGCCACGTCAACGAATGGACGACGACGGAAACGCCGTTCGATTTCGCGGCATCATATGATCCCGTACTGCCGCCAAATCTTGCCAATCTGGCGCATGAATGTTGCGCGCCCGTGACGGCGTGGTAAGCGCGCCGCATTCGCATCCGACGCCACCGTCCATGCGCAACCTGACATGATCCAATCTAACCAACTGTTCTGGTTGCCACTTTACTGAAAACAAAATTTGTCTGGACAACAATTTGACATCCATTAAACCTCCCTCGTGTTTTCCTGAATGGGGGGTTCCATGCGTCGTACCGAAATTTCATGGCGGAAGAATTGCTTCCTGCTTGCCTCAACCGCCTTGGTTGCCTGCGTCCCTTCGGCAGCGTTTGCCGCGTCCGAAACCGCCGAAGCGACGGCGACGAATGACGAAGAACAGCCGGCCGAAATCATCGTCTCCGCCCGCAAGCAGAACGAAACCGCACTTGAAGTGCCGATCGCGATCAGCGCGTTCTCGGAAGCCGTTCTTCAGGACCGCCTGGCCACCGGCATAGCCGACATCGCTGAGTTCACGCCCGGCTTCCAGATGCAGCAGTCGTTTGGCCGCGGCTTTGACCGGCCGATCATTCGCGGTGCATCGAACATTATCCAGGCCGACGGCAAAGTCGGGATATTCCTGAACGGCGCGCCTTATCTGGGCGACTTCTCCTCGCTTGATCTGGCCGCTGTGGAGCAGATCGAAGTCATCAAGGGACCCCAGTCCGCCGTGTTCGGTCGCGGCACGCTTTCCGGGGCGATCAACGTTACCCTGAAGCGCCCCGGCAACTCGCTGGAAGGCAAGGTAACCGCCACGCTCGGCAGCTTTGAACGCCGCGAAGTCAGCGGGTTCATCTCTGCACCGGTGGCGGAAGGGATCGGCGTCCAGGTTGGCGCGAAATATTACGACATCGCCGGTCAGTTCGCGAACACTGCCGTTCCGGGCGAACGCCTGGGTGACCAGAACACCGTGCAGTACACCGCTGGTGTTTTCGTGGATCCGACTGCGGACATCAGCGCAAGCGTTCGCTGGCTACATCAGCGGGACGAAGACGGCATGTACGCGATCGCCCTGCAGCCAGCTTCCGCCAACAATTGCTTCCTCACCACACGCCCATACTATTGCGGCACGGCTACCCTTCCCAAGACTTACGCGATCAACTCGAACAAGCTCCAGGATCCCGGCATCTACCGCAACGCCGATCGCTTCATCGGCGATGTGAACTGGGACATCGGCGGTTCTGGATACAACCTGTCCTTCCAGGTCGGCTATTCCGACCTCTACGAAGTGGTTGGCACCGACCAGACCTATGACGCTCGCGAATACTACATCCTCAGCTCGGCTGCAGTTTGCGCCTTCGTACCGCTGCCTAACCAGCTATGTTCGCAGTCGGCGTTCAACACAACCGACGGCATCCGCCGCAAGACCCAGACTTACGAGCTGCGCCTCTCGTCGCCCGGCACCGGTCCGCTGCGCTGGCGCGTGGGCGGTTTCATCAGCCATGATCGTAAGCGCGCTCTGAGCGAATGGCTTGAGGCGAGCGAACTGGGCCTCGATGTTCTGGCCGACACGATTACCGTCAAGAACCACGCAATCTTCGGCGGCGTCGACTATGATGTGACCGATACCCTGACCGTGGGCGCCGAACTTCGTCACCAGGTCGACAAGGTGATCAACACCACGCCGAGCTATCGCGCCGGTGACGTGTTCAGCGCAACCTACCTTGCCACCTTGCGCGGCCCCAATCCCGATCAGATCGTGGGTGTCGCGGGTGAGCGCGAAGGCACCTTCAAGGCGACGCTGCCGCGTATCACGGTCAACTGGCGGCCGACCAACGACCTGTCGTTCTATGCCCAGTTTGCCAAGGGCAACGCGCCGGGCGGTTTCAACCAGATCGGCGCCCCTCAGTCCACTTACGACGAAGAGCAGCTGACCAACTATGAAGTCGGTCTGAAGACGACCCGTTGGGGCTTCAGCTACCTGAACCTGTCAGCTTTCTGGCAGGAATACCGCAATCAGGTTCTGACCAACACTTATGCCACGCAGACCGCGATCAACAGCTATCGCGCCAACATCGGCAGCACCCGCATCCGCGGGCTTGAACTGGAAGGCGCACTGCCGATTGCCGGCCGCGCCCTGCGCCTGCAGTTCAACTACACCTTCCTTGACGCCAAGATCCGCAAGGGCATCGAAGCTGATCAGGCCCTGATCACGCTTGGCACCGCGTGCAAGGTTGGCACGGCTACCAATCTAGACCTGCCCGGCTGCCGCGCCGCAGCGTCTATCGCGGGCAAGACCCCGCCGATGGTATCCAAGCACACCGGGGCGATTGGACTGCGTTCCGAAGTGCCGCTTTCCGATGCGATCAACGTCTTTGGCGGAATCGACATGGTGTATCGCAGCAAGTTCTACGATATCCTGAACCTGATCGACACCGGCAACTCGACCCGTGTCAACATCCAGGCCGGTATCGAAACCGATGGCGGTTTGCGGGTCCAGTTCTATGCGCGCAATCTGTTCGACGACAAGACCCCGGTTGGCATCCTGCGTTACATCGACCGCGGTCCGGGCGTCGCCCGCGCACCGACAGGCGATTCGAGCCGGGCATTCGCGATCACGCCGTCGCGCAAGCCTGAGTTTGGCCTGACAGTGACCCAAACCTTCTGATTGCATGGTATGGCCAGGGCGGACATGAACCGCCTTGGCCAACTGTGTTGAACGGTTCGCGAACTGACGCAGCAAATGGCCGGAAATCTGCAGAACTGTGCTGTACCAAGGCTTTCCGGCCGGACATGAAAAAGCCAGAAGCATGACAAGGCAAATCACCACGATGACGAAGTTCAGTATTGCTCTTGCCGCCGCATTTGCCGTCGCACCGATCTTTTCGGCATACGCGCAAACTGCTGCCAGCCAACCCGCTCCGCGTGCGTGGTTGCAGTGCCGGGCATGCCATACGATCAAGGCGGGCGAAGCGAACAAGGTCGGTCCAAACCTCAACAAGGTGTTTGGCGCCAGGGCAGGAGCGATCCGGCCTAACTTCGTTTATTCGCCTGCGCTCAAGAGCTCGGGAATTGTCTGGAACGAGAAAACCCTGGACACATGGCTGATCAATCCCGCGAAGATGGTCCGGGGTAATCGCATGGCATATCCCGGTCTGGCCGATCCCGTCCAGCGCAAGGCCCTGATCGACTGGATGCGCAAGGAAGCGCGTTGATGTCTGGCGGGCTGACTCGTCGGACGCTGGTCAAGGCGGGCCTGGCTGCAGCACTGGTCCCGGCGGCGGCCACCGCTGCAGCCCGCAAGCAACCTGCTGCCGGGCCCACGCCTCCCGCCACGGACGTTCTCATTCTGGGCGCCGGCCTTTCCGGTCTTAATGCGGCGATGCTGCTGGAAGAACAAGGCTTTCGCGTCACGGTTCTGGAAGGCCGCGAGCGGTTAGGCGGCCGGGTGTTCTCACTTGATGACGTTGCGGGTCATCCGGATGCAGGCGGCGGCGTAATTGCGCCCGGTTATGCCCGCGTGATCGACCGCGCCAATCAGCTCAAGGTCCCGCTGGTTCCCATCATGCCCCGCGCCGACAAGAATGGCGCCATGACCATCCATCTGGCTGGACAGAGCCTCTCGGCCGCGCAGTGGGCGCAATCCCCGTTGAATCCGTTCCCGGAAAGCCCGCTCCGTACCACTCCCCCTTATGCTGTCGGCATGGCGGGCCTGCGTCCTGCAGCGCCGATCTTTCAGTCGGCTGACGATTGGCGCAACCCCGCGTTCGCCGACCGCGACCAGTCCATCGCTGAATACCTGACTGCCAAGGGGTGGACCCCGGAGCAGCTTCGGATCGCGTTCGCGGTGAACCCCGGTTACGGCAATTCAGCCAGCGACCTTTCGGTCCTGATGATGTGGCACATTCAGGAAAACATGCGCATCATGATTGGCGATGGCGGTCCGACTGTCCACGCCCAGGGCGGGAACATGCGCATCCCCGAAGCAATGGCCGCAGCCCTGAAATCGGAAGTTCGGCTTAACCAGCACGTGATCGGTATTCGCAGCGATTCCGATGGCGTGGAAGCCGTGACAGTCGACGGCACGGTCCATCGCGGACGCTGGCTGTTGTGCACACTCCCGGCTTCGACCGCCCGACTGGTCAATTTCGCGCCGGCGTTGCCGCTGCTGCAACAGGCGGCGATCGACGAGATCGCCTATAACCGAACCTTCCAGGTGTTCTTCGAAGTGGCCGAACCGTTCTGGGAAATAGACGGACAACCCGCTGCGATGTGGACAGACACCCTGGCCGGACGCGTTATGCCTGTTGGCGACGGCGTATCCGGCCCAAACCTGCTGATGGCTTACGTAAACGGGCATGCAGCCGACCTGCTCAGCCGCCTGCCGCCAGATCAGGCGGTTGCCAGAGTGCTGCGCAGCATTGAGCGGGCAAGGCCGGCTGCGACACAAAAGCTTCGGCCGGTCCGCTACGTAAACTGGCAGGACGATCCGTTCGCAGGCGGCGCCTATACCTGCTGGCGACCAGGTCAGATTCGCGCGGGATTTGCGAAGGCTTTCGACAATGCCGTAGGCCGCGTGATCTTTGCCGGCGAACACACCGCGCGCCTCGCCCGCGGCATGGAGGGTGCCATGGAATCGGGTGAGCGCGCTGCCCTGCAATTGATGGAACTTCTTTGACGCCTGGACGCATTGAGAGCGCAATACGGCAGGGCAACTTCCCATGTAGCCACCATTGGCGTGGGACGGAGCATTAATCGAACCGGCAGTCCAACTCGCCACTTGCGGGGCAGATTGTGATCCAGCCGGCTCCCAACACCTGTACTGTTGCCGGATCACCCGACCAAACCCATCATTCTGCTGGACTATCCGGATAATCCCGCCATGTGTGTGCCGTCCGATTCACCGGCGGCCCTTGCCCCGCTGAACGGCCCGCCCGGCCGCACCTGCTGCCCCGGGCTCTGCGCGGTGCAAGGCCGCGCTAGTGCGGCCCTGCTGATGCAAGGAGCCGCCGGCCAATGGCCACCCCCCCCGATCTCGATACCGAACTCGCCGCCCTGCCCGCGATGCCGCTGGCCGCGCTGCGCCAGCGCTGGAGCGACCTCACCGGCACGCCGCCGCCGCGGGTGCGGCGCACGCTGCTGAGCCTCGCTCTGGCATGGGAACTGCAGGCTGCGGTCTATGGCGGGCTCTCGCGCAAGACCCTGCAGCGCCTCGCCTACATGGCCGGACAGAACGATGCCGAACAGGCCTCGCGCGCCGAACCGGGCACGCGGTTGCTGCGCGAATGGAACGGGGTGCTCCATACGGTGCGGATCGACGAAGAAGGCGCGGTCCACTGGAACGGCCAGACATGGCGCTCGCTCAGCGAAGTTGCGCGCGCGATCACGGGGACGCGCTGGTCGGGCCCGGTGTTCTTCGGTCTGCGCCAGCGGAGCAAAGCGGCATGAAAGCGGTACGCTGCGCCGTCTACACCCGCAAGTCGAGCGAGGAGGGGCTGGAGCAGGGGTTCAATTCTCTCCATGCCCAGCGCGAGGCCTGTGCGGCCTATGTGCTGAGCCAGGCGAGCGAGGGCTGGGTGCTGCTGCCGGAGGTCTATGACGATGGCGGGCTGTCCGGCGGCACGCTGGAGCGCCCTGCCCTGCAGCGCCTGCTGGGCGATGTAGCTGATGGCAAAGTCGATATCATCGTCGTCTACAAGGTCGACCGGTTGACCCGCTCGCTGCTCGACTTCGCCAAACTGGTCGAAGCACTCGACAAGGCCGGGACCAGCTTTGTCTCGATCACTCAGTCGTTCAACACCACGACCAGTATGGGCAGGCTGACCCTCAACATGCTGCTCTCCTTCGCCCAGTTCGAGCGCGAGGTCACCGCCGAGCGGATCCGCGACAAGGTGGCAGCCTCCAAGGCCAAGGGCATGTGGATGGGCGGGATCCCGCCGCTCGGCTACCGTCCCGATGGCCGCACGCTGGCGATCGTCGAGGAACATGCCGCGCTGGTGCGCGAGATCCATGCCCGCTACCTCGCGCTGGGCAATGTGCGCAGCGTTGCGGAAAGCCTCGCGGCCGAGCGCATCCGGGTGCCAAAGCGCAAGACCGGCACAGGCCGGGCCTTTGGCGGAACGGCCTTCTCGCGCGTGCAAATCTACGCGATCCTGCGCAATCCGATCTACGTGGGCGACATCCCGCACCGGGGCAGCGTGTTTCCGGGGCTGCATGCGCCGATCCTCGAGCGGGCAGCATGGAACAAGGTCCAGCAGCAACTCGCTGGGAACGTGCGCGGGGAGCGCACGAGGCGCGGCAATGCGCACGGATTCCTCACCGGACGGATCGTTGACAGTGAAGGTCAGCCGCTGCTCGCTACCCACGCCCGCAAGGGCGAGCGGCGCTATCGCTACTATGTCAGCAAGACCCTGCTGGAAGGCACCGCCCGGAGCGGAACAGCAGGCATGCGCCTGCCGGCCGAGGAAGCCGAGCAGGTGGTGCAGCAGGAGCTGGCAACGCTGCTCGATGATCCGCTGGCGTTGGCCGAGCAGGCCGGTTGCACGGTGCCGCCAGATGCGCTGGCCCCGCTGCTCGCACGCGGGCAAGAACTGGCGGCAAGTGTCCGGACGGGCAGTTCCGCTGCCATCACCGCGCTGCTCGGGCAGGTTACCATCCACGACAACCGGATCGAGATTGCGCTATCCGTGCCGGCGATGGCCGAGACGCTCGGGCTGACTGCGCCCGATGGCGCTTCGCCCACGCTTACCATCACCCGCGAGATGCGCCTCACCCGCACCGGGCGGGCCGTGCGCCTCGTCCACGGCAGCGGTGCTGCCGCCACCGCGCAGGGCGCTGACCTCACGCTGATCCGCCTGATCGCCAAATCCCGGGAATGGTGGGCCCGCATCACCGCGGGCAATCTCGATCCCTCGACCCTCGCTGCGCAGGAGGGTGTCAGCGTGTCTTACGTCGTGCGCGTCCTGCGCATCGCGTTCCTGGCCCCTGCCGTAGTGGACGCCGTGCTCGACGGGCGCCTGCGCGCCGGGGTCGACAGCACCGCACTGCTCGATATCCGCGCGATTCAGCCAGACTGGCAGAAGCAGGAGCGGGCCTGCATGCTCAGGGGTTAAAGTCGGCCAAGGCGCTCAAGCGTGGCGGGGTTCTTCTGGGCTTAGTTAAAGGGATGGTCCCTTGGACGGAAGAACAGCTTCGAAAGGTCAGAACCATAAAAAACACGGTCTGAACCGCCCCGGGATTGCCGGAGGCCATTTGGTTTAAATTATGCCGCCATTGGGGTGTCGTCCAGCATGGCGTAGTATCGCTCTTCAGCTTCGGCAGGCGGGATATTGCCGATGGGCGCGAGCAAGCGCCGGTTGTTGAACCAGTCCACCCATTCGAGCGTGGCGTATTCCACGGCTTCAAATGATCGCCAAGGACCTCGACGGTGGATGACCTCGGCCTTGTAAAGGCCGTTGATCGTCTCGGCCAAAGCGTTGTCATAGCTGTCGCCAACGCTGCCGACTGATGGCTCGATCCCGGCCTCGGCGAGGCGCTCGGTATACTTGATCGAGACGTATTGGCTGCCGCGTGTTGATGGCAGAGTAAAATGCCCCAGAACTGACATTTGAAAATTCCCCACTTCTTCTGACCGGCCCTTGTCCGGGGCGAGCCCCGGACAAGGGCCAAAGCAAAATATCGGGCATGATCTCCCTGACGGGAGGCGTGCTGCGATGAAGAAGCTTGGAGATTTATTGATGATCCTGGATTTACATCGCCAAGGCCTGAAGGTGGCCGTTATCGCTCGCCAAGTCGGCATCGACCGTAAGACCGTTCGTAAATACATCGCGCGCGGCCTTGGGGTGCCGACGTATGGCCCAAGGACACCGCCGGGGACAAGCTGGGGCTGTTCTTTCACGCCGGTTTCGGCACGCTTGCCGAAAATATCGCAGCGGTGAAGCTGGCTGAAAAGGCCGGAGCCGACATCGTCCTGCTGTCCTACCCCAGCAACTTCTGGCCGACCACCGAGCAGGAAATCTACGATTACACCAAGGCGTTCTGCGACGCGACAAGCCTTGCGGTGATGCTGTTCCCGATCCCCTTGTGGGGGTTCGAACGGGTCCACCCGATGGGCATGTCGGTTGAACTGATCGGGCGGCTGATCGCCGATTGCCCCAACGTGGTTGCGGTCAAGTCCGAACAGGGTTTCCCGCTGATCTCTGGCCTGATGGAAATGTACCACCACTATCGCGACCAGGTGATCATCTCGTGCCCGATCGAGGGCGATTGCATCCCGCTGATGAGTCTGATGGACCTGCAGTTCTCGGGCACCAGCTACACCCAATGGATGGGCGACTATTTCCCCAAGGCCTTCCAGCTGGCCCGCGAAGGCAAATGGGAAGAAGCGATGAAGCTCTACTGGCAGGTCCAACCCGCGCGGCTGGCGAGCGGCGGGGCCACCGCCGCCTATATGCCAGGCGTCAATTTCATCAACCGCACCAACTGGAAATACATGGACTGGCTGGCGGGTTTCAACGGCGGCCCGCTGCGCGCGCCGACCCCCCGCATGCCCGACCGATTCATGGGATCCTTGCGCGCAGGGCTCAAGGCTTCAGGCTGCCCGGTCACCGACTTGCCGGACAGCGAGTTCATGAAGGGCCTGTTGGCGAGGCCATGTCAGGCTGGTTCCATGCCCCCGAAGGCAATTGCAAATGGGCCTATCTGGACACGCGCAAGTCGATCGGCTGTTACACCGAACTCTACTATGTCGACGGCGTCGCCCTTGAAGCCTTCGAAAACTTCCGCGACGGCAGGAGTGACGAATTCATACCTGGCGCACCCGGCAGCCGGATCATGCCCAAGTCTGATTGAACCATAACCGTGGATCTTGGGGCATCCTTGGGGGCATCCGATTCAAGTCGGAAACGATTATTTATTGATAATCAATCTATTATATCACGGAAATCGAATCCCTCCGTCTCCGCCATCGACCATTGATTTCGCCCGAAAAAATTCAATTCTGGTCGGCTGTTTCCATCAATATCTCCGATAGTACGCTTATGGCTGATTGGCAGTTCGGATCATTTGATGCTGGATGACGCCGCCTCCTGCGCCGGTTGTGGCCAAGGATAGTGCCATGTCCGCCGCCAACGATGGTCAGATTTCGCGCAATTGGCCGTCTGCGGTCTGCAATTTCGGGCGGGGCAGGTTGAGCGCATCCACGCCCTTTGCGCCAACCAGATCAAGGGCCTCAAGAATCTCAGTGCGGGCGGCTCCCTGCGTGGCTCCGGCCATGACGCTGAGACAGGTTGAAACCAGACGGGGCGTCAGTTCTTCCGCCGGGATGACGCCCTGACACCAGCCATTGATGATGGCATATTCGAGCCGAACCACATCATCAGCCAGCTTGGCGGGATCAATCCAGGGCTGAAGCTCTCCGCGCTGATGGAGCGATTCGATCCAGATCAGATTGGGGGCCACGCCCATATCGTGCAGCGTCGAACGGATGTCCTCATCGGCGTCATGGCTGAAATAGATGGCCATGATCGCCGCGATATAATGCGGCATCTTCCGGTCCCGCTCGCTCACCGAGACCAGCCGTTCCAGATTGTGCCGCATCGTCCCTTCGGGACTGGAATAGACAATGCGTTTGAGAAAGCGGTTGAACTGGCTGCCGATGGCAACCGCAATCATGCGTTCGCGCGTCTGGAACGCGTTGTAGAGCGTGCGCTTGGCAACATTGGCGCGCTTGCCAACATCATCCATCGAAAAGCCGGATATGCCGACTTCGGCCACCAGTTCGAACGTCACGTCGAGAATCCGCTTCCGGCGCGCCTGTATGGCGGGGCTGGAATAGGTCAATGGGCGTTCAAGATGGGTTACGGGCAAGCGGAACACCGGAGTTTCGTTTCAGGATGTCCAGATTTACAAAAATTGCGCCGGATTGCAAGTTTGGAACGGCTTTTCGCCCGATTGTGGCGGTCCGGGCGGCAATAGCGTCTCTCTATTCAACGATTTGGCGTTTGACACGGAATTTTTTCTGCATGACAGTGCAGGATTATGGAGAGACTGCCCGAACATGTTCCGCAAGAGCTGGTGACAGGCTTTAGCCTGTACAGTTCCCCCGAAATGGTGCCGACGCCGATGGGCGATCCGCAGGCTGCCGCCGCCAAGGCGTTGCTGGCTGGTCCGCCGATTGTCTACACACCGCTCGCCACGCGCGACGGGGTGGGCGCATGGGTCATCACCCGCGCGGAGGATCAGCGCCGCATCCTTCAGGATGGCGTGACCTTTTCCAGCTTCCGCAATACTTTCTCTGCCGCCATCGGCGAATCCTGGCCGCTCATCCCGCTGGAGATTGATCCGCCGGATCATTCGGCATGGCGTTCGCTGCTCAATCCGTTGCTCTCCCCGCGCCGCGTGGTCGCGCTGGAAGGGCAGGTCCGTGCCCGCGCGGTCGAACTGATCGAGGGCATCAAGGCGCGCGGCACCGAATGCGACGTCATGACCGATTTCGCCTTCCCCTTTGCGGTCAACATCTTCCTGCAATTCCTCGGCATTCCGGATGACCGGCTGATGGAATTTGTCGGCTGGGCGAATGACATGCTGCATTCCACGCCCGAAGCGCGGACGGCCGCGGCCCACAAGGTGCTGGGCTTCCTCGATGATCTGGCCGATCTGCGGCGGCGCGAGCCGACGGATGATTTCATGACGTTCGTGCTTGATGCAGATATTTTCGGTCGCAAGATGACCCCGCATGAAGTGCGTGCGATGAGCATTCTCCTGTTCATCGGCGGGCTGGACACGGTGGCCGCCGCCATTGGTTTTGATCTTTATCACCTTGCCCGCTTCCCCGCAGACCAGTCCGATCTGCGCCGGAATCCGGAGAAAATCCTGCTCGCTGCCGAAGAATTCCTGCGCGCTTATGCCACCATCACCCCGTTGCGCACCGTGACAGCGGATGTGGAAGTCAATGGCGTGCTGATGAAGAAGGGGGACATTGTTTCCTGCCCCTCCATGGTCGCCAATCGCGATCCGATGGAATTCCCCAACCCCGAAAAAATTGATCTGCAACGCGAGGATAATCGCCACACAGCCTTTGCCTATGGGCCGCACCGCTGCCTCGGTTCGCATCTGGCGCGGCGTGAGATCGTTGTCGGGCTGGAGGAGTTTCTGGCCCGCATTCCCGCTTTCCGCATCAAGCCCGGCACCACGCCCATGACATTTGGCGGCTATGTGTTCGGTGTCGAAAATCTCATTCTGGATTGGTCCGCATGAAAATCATCGTCCATCGCGAACGCTGCCAAGGCCATGCCCGCTGCTGGGCGCTGGCACCTGATATTTTTGATCTGGATGATGAAGGCTTTGTCGTCTCCGGAAACATTGACGTGAATCCGCAGGATGAGGACCGCGCCTGGCGTGCCGCCAAATCATGCCCGGAACGTGCGCTCACCGTCGAGAAATAGGGCGCGCGATTTCGGTTTGCGCGGGCGCGGGCGGCGGGTTACCGTGCAGTCATGACATTGCATGGACCCACTTCGCACAGTTTCATTTCCCAGCGGCTCCGGTTGCATTATGCCGATTGGGGCAATCCCGATGCGCCGCCGTTGCTGCTCGTCCATGGCGGGCGCGATCATGGCCGCAGCTGGGACTGGGTGGCGCAGGAACTGCGCGCGGACTGGCATGTCATCGCGCTCGACCAGCGTGGCCATGGCGACAGTGCCTGGGCACATGATGGCAATTACCGCGCAATGGACATGGTCTATGACCTGTCCCAATTGATCAACCTGCTCGAACTCGCCCCTGTCACCATCGTCTCGCACTCGATGGGCGGGAATGTCTGCCTGCGCTACACCGGCCTGTTTCCAGACAAGGTGCGCAAGATCGTGGCGATCGAAGGTTTGGGACCATCGCCCAAAGCCTTGGCAGAGATGGACGCAAAACCCTATCTGGATCGGGTGCGTGACTGGATGTCTGCCAAACGTGCGGCCGCCGCGCGGCTTCCGAAGCGTTATGCCTCCATCGAAGAGGCTTATGCCCGCATGAAGGCGGAGAACAGCTATCTGACCGATGAACAGGCGCGTCACCTGACCATCCATGGCGTCAACCGCAACGAGGATGGCACTTTCACCTGGAAGTTTGATCCGCACCTGAATTTCTGGCCGCCGTTCGACATTGCGCGCGAGGAAATCCAGAATCTCTGGGGTGCAATCACCTGCCCGACGCTGCTGATGTATGGCGCGAACAGCTGGGCCTCCAATCCGGAAAAGGATGGGCGCATTGCGCATTTCGGCAGCAATGTCGGCGTGATCGAGTTCGAGAATGCCGGGCATTGGCTGCACCACGACCAGTTTGACCGGTTCGTCGCGGAGCTGAAGGCTTTTCTGTAGTGCGGTGAGGCAGCCAAGAACGCAGATCGTGCGCCGAATCTGTGCGCGTTTTCGGCTCTGAAGCGCAATATTTCCTCTATTTGCGTATTGTGCGGGACAATGCCCGCTCTTACCGTGCTGCCACGAAGAGGAGAATCAGCATGGATCGATTGAAGGGCAGGGTGGCGATTGTCACTGGTGGTGCGCGCGGCATTGGTGAAGGCATTGTCCGGCGTTTCGTGGCCGAAGGGGCCAGCGTGATGATCACCGACGTGCTGGATGCCGAAGGGCAGGCGCTCGCGGATGAACTGGGTGGCCAGACCGCGTTTCACCATCAGGATGTCACATCCCGCGATGGCTGGGCCGAGGCGGTGGCCGCCACTGAAGCGCGGTTCGGCAAGCTCGATACGCTCGTCAATAATGCGGGCATCCTCTATTTCGCGGCGTTCGAACACTATACTGATGAACAGATCCGGCGGCTGATCGACGTCAATCTGATGGGTGTGATCCTCGGCTGTCAGGCCGTCATTCCCGCCATAGAGCGCGCAGGCGGTGGTGCGATCATCAATATGAGTTCGGCAGACGGCATTGCCGGTGCCAATGCGGTGTCCGTCTATGGGGCCACCAAATGGGCAGTGCGCGGGCTCACCAAGTCGCTCGCACTCGAACTGGGGCCGCGCAAGATCCGCGTCAATTCGATCCATCCGGGTGGCATTTATACCCCGCTCGCCAACCCGATGAAGGTGCCCAAAGAGCTTTATGACAAAGGCTATTGGATCTACCCCGCGCAATATGCGGGTGAGCCCAAGGACATTGGCGCGGCGGCTGCCTATCTCGCGTCGGATGATGCGCGGTATTGCATGGGCACCGAACTCTCGGTGGATGGCGGGCTCAATGCGGGCCATTATTACATGACGATGCCCGGCGCACCAACGCCGCCTGCCGCATGAGCGGACGCCTGAGCGGGCGGCGCGCGCTCATCACCGGCGCCGCAGACGGGATCGGGCTCGCCATCGCGCAGGTCTTTGCGCGCGAAGGGGCTGCGGTTGTGCTGGCAGACTTCAACGCGGAAAAGGCGGAGGCAGAAGCCAGCGCGCTTCGCACGGCCGGGCTGGATGCCAAGGCGGTGGCGGTGGATGTGACCGAGCGGGACAGCGTGCTGGCCATGATGGCAGCGGCAGACCCGGTCGATATCCTCGTCAACAATGCGTGGGCGGGCAATGGCCCGGCGCGGATCGAACAGAAGACCGATGACCTGTTCGATCGCGCACTGCGCATGGGCGTGTGGACGTGCAAATGGTCGATGGAGGCCGCCCTTCCTCACATGAAGGCGCAGGGCTGGGGGCGCGTGATCAACATGGCGTCGCTTAATGGCGTCAACGCGCATATGGGCACGGCGGAATATAATGCGTCAAAGGAGGCGTTGCGGGCTTATACGCGCACAGCGGCGCGCGAATGGGCGCGGTACGGCATTTGCTGCAACATCATCTGCCCGGCCGCCAAATCCGCTTCCTCGCGCCGGATGGAAGAACGCTTGCCCGAGATGATGGCGCAGATCGAAGGGGCCAACCCGATGGGGCGGCTTGGCGATCCTGAGCGCGACATTGCTCCCGTCGCGCTGTTTCTGGCGAGCGATGATTGCCGCTATATCACGGGCAACACCTTATTTGCCGATGGTGGCGGGCATATCAACGGCGTCGCCTGGGCCCCTGATCTGGGGGAGTGAGGGCGGTATCCCGCACTTCCGCCGTCCTGAGCTTGTCGAAGGACCGTTCTTCTTCCCGTAACAGAGCAAAAAACGGTCCTTCGACAAGCTCAGGACGGCGGAAGATTTGAGACTCTACCGCACCCCCTTCAGCGCCTCCAGCTGCGCCCGCGCCTTGGCGGCATGGTCCAGATAGACGGTGGCTTCCTGCAGCGGCATGTCCTTCTCTGCCATGCGTGCCAGATAGACATCTATGGTGAGCGTCAGCGCCTTGGGGTCTCCGGGGGCACCATAATAGGCCCAGTCCGCCAGCCGTGCGGCGAGCTTTGAATCGGTCGCCAGCAAGTCCCGCGCACGCCGGTCAACCGCGTCGAGCCCGCCTGCCAGATGCAGCGCCTCTTTCGCCTCGGCCTCGAAGGGGAGGGCTGCGAAATGGCCGGGAATGTCATCCCACCAGCCGGTCCAGCGCATCGCCACCATGCGGGCCATGTCTTCGGGGCGATTATATTGCGGATCAAGTTCGGGTGCCTTGGCAAACCGCTCCGGCCAGTCGAGGCTGGCGGCGATGGCATCGCGGCGTTCGCCCCCATTGAGCCGCTTCACGACCTGATTGGAAACATGATCGAACGCATCGGCATTGAGCGTGAGGATGCGGGCAATCTCGCTCTCGTCGTCAATCGCAGCGCTGTGCATGGGCAGCAGATGCGCGGGCTTCATGGTGACCATGGCGCGAAACGCATCGGCCCATTCGTCGATATGGCGCAGCATCCTTTTGCCGTTCCCGGCATTTGGCAAAAAGCCTTGGTAATAATCCGCCGTGAAGATCGCGCGGCGTGAAGGGAGCCCCATCCAGATCTGCTCTTCGGTTTCGCCGGGCGCGTGGCGCAGCTCAAACGTCTCGCCTTCGATCTTGAGCGAGAGCGCGTCGCGGAACATGATGTCGGGCCTGGGCAGCCGGTCCAGACTGGTCGGCTGCAACTCCAGCGGCTGGTTGTTGTAGCGCCCGATCGAGCCGCCCAGTCGCACTTCCTTGGCGGCCATGGCAGGAAAGAGGTCGCTCGTGACGGTCTTCGCCCTGGGCCATTTCGCCTTCAGGGCGGGCCAGCCATAAGCATGGTCGATATGGATATGGCTGACGATGATGTGCGTCAACGGCTTGGCGCTGAGCGTGGGGATGACCTCCGCCATCACCGCGCCGACGGCGGCGTAGCCGGTGTCAAACAGCACCAGCCCCCGCTTCGTTTCAATGAGGGCGACATTTACATAGGGAAAGCGGATCAGCCACATGCCCTGTCCATGCCGCTCCACCACCATCGCCTCGCGCGCCGCCTTGATGTGCGCCGGCGAGGTGGAGAGCATCGAGCCCGCAATGACGCGCGAGCCCGCGCCGCCAAAGCCGTCATTGCGGAAGACGTTCCTGAGCACGTCGGGATGTTCGCGCGCAATGAGGATTTTGCCCGCGCGCACTTGCTTGTCGGCTTCGGAAAGCGGGAAGCCGGGATCGGCCTGCGCGGAAGACGCGAACAGGGTGAGGAGCAAGGCGAGCGTGTAGCGCATAGGCGGGATTCCTTGGTTCATATTATGGTTCTGGTGTGTGGTGCCCCCCCACATCGCCGTCCTGAGCGTGTCGAAGGACCGTTCTTCTTCCTGTAACAGAGCAAAAACGGTCCTTCGACACGCTCAGGACGGCGGGGACTTGATTGCCTCAATGTCAGGCAGAAAGACACACAGTCTCGCTCCCCTCCCGCAAGCGGGAGGGGCTGGGGGGTGGGCCGGGCTTTCAAACAAAAAGGGGCGGCAGAACCCACTCTGCCGCCCCTTTTCGCAACCGCCTCAACCCGCTTTACGGATCGGCGTCACATTCTCGCCCTCAGGCGTCGCATCGGGCGACACATAATAGCGGCTGTAGAATTTGCGGAACTGCGCGATCGGGCCGTCGCCTTCACAGATGATCGGCTTGTCTTCATACTTCTGGCGGTCCCACACCACCTTGTCCTGATCATATTGCTTGCAGATGTCGCGGATGATCGCCTTGGCCACGCCTGCGCGTTCGCCCGCCGCTTGTGATTTGGGCTGGATGAAGCAGAAACGCGTGTGGCAATGGTCAAGCTCAACCGGCGTAATGCAGGCCACGAGGATGGTTTCGGAGATGCCGGTGAAGCGCGTCCAGCTCTGGCCCGGCCCCATTGTGTCATAGCTGATGGTGCCATCAACTTCGCCCCAGGGCGTGCCCATCTTGGCGGACACATCGGCGCCACGGCCCCATTCGCCCCAGCGCAAATTGCCAAGCGGCAGGCCCGCCGTGCCATGGATATATTGGAAGTGCGCAATATCGACGCCGTTTTCGGCCATGTTCTGGAGTGATCCGTATACATTCCATTCATGGACTTCATATTCGGTCCAGTCCGGGTCCGAGCATTCGGGGATTTGGACCACATCCCACAACGGGGCGACATCCTGCGGGTGATACCACATCCAGATCCAGCGATTGGCTTCGGTGACGTGCCATGTGCGGGTGCATTTGCGCTTCACCTGCGGCGGGATCGACTTGGAATAGGGAATGTCCTTGACCGTCCCGTCGTCATCATAGCGCCAGGCGTGGAACGGGCATTCGAGCAAATTGCCATGAACCTTGCCGCCAACACCCATATGCGCGCCGAGATGCTTGCAATAAGCATTGAGCATACGCGCCTTGCCATCCTCGCCGCGCCAGATGGCGAGATCGGTCGAGAAATAGCGCAGGGGCTTCACTTCACCGACTTCAAGATCCTTGGAGAGGACCACCGGATACCAGCCAAAGGGAAAGCCGATGTCGAGATTGCGCTCCTGAATGGAGGCGCGGCTCGTGACCTCGGCCATGCGCCAGTCGAGCAGATCCTGCCCGCGAAGTTTCTCAAGAATTTGCCAGACGGCCACCGGGGCCGTGCGAGCATCGCCAGCGGCGCGCTTTTCTGCGTCAGACATGTTCAGTCTCCTTATCATGTCCTCCCGATCTTGGGAGGGGACCGGGCCGGGGGGTTGTCTCACCGGGCCGGAAACAGTTGAAAGGGAGCAGACTTCCCGGCTCCCGTCTCCTCACACGCCTGTTGTTACAGGCCGAACACCTTCACGGCATTCTCTCTCAAAAACTTGGGCCACACCTCATCCTTGAAGGGCACATTCTCCATGTCCCCAAAAATGCGGTCCAGACTCAGCCCCATCGGGAAATAGCCGGCGTAGATGATCTTATCGGACCCGCGCGTGTTGGCATAGTCGATGATCGCCTTGGGGTAATGCTTGGGCGCAAAGGCAGATGTGGAATAATAGAGATTGGGCCATTTGAGCATGAGCTTGACCGCCAGCGCCTCCCACGGCTCCGCCCCGTGCCGCATCACGATCTTGAGGTCCGGGAAGAACCAGCAGATCTCGTCGAGATGCTCCACCTTCTGCGTTTCCATCGGGATGCGCGGACCGGGGATGCCGACATTGAGGCAGATCGGAATGCCCAGCTCTGCCGCCGCCGTGTAGAGCGGGAACATATATTTGTGATTGATCGCCACCTGCGGCAGCGTGCCGGAAGGGAAGACGCTGATCGCGGAAATCCCGACTTCGCTGTGGAGCCGCTTGATGCGCCGCACCTCGTCCACGCCCTTGTTGGGATCGCACGGCACGTCGAAGAAGAAGCGGTCCGGATACAGCTCTTTGGCGCGGCGTGACGTGTCATCATCGTTCCAGCCGACCAGCGCCTTGTCGATGTTGAAACGGTCCATTTGCTCGACGGTCCATGTCACGAAATCGCCGGGATTGCCGGTCGTCGGCACATCCTTGAACATATATTGCGCGGGCATCGTGAATTGCTGGAGCGTCTGCGCGTCCTTGATCAGCGGGCGGAAGCTCGCAAACCAGTCAGACCGGTCCTCGGCATTGGGAATGCCCATCATGCAGTCGATCACTTTGATGTCTTTGGGGTATCCCATGGGGTTCAGCCTCCAATCAGTTCCGGCCAACGGGCCTTGAGGTTTATCTTGTCGATCTTGCCCACCGCATTGCGCGGAAGGGGTTCGGATGAAAAAGCAACGCGTCCCGGTGCTTTGTAGCGCGCGAGGCGCTCGCCGACTTCGTGGATGATGTCCGATGCGGTCAGGTCTTTCGCGACAACGACGGCCACCAGCAGTTCGCCCAGCCTCTCATCGGGGATGCCGAACGCGGCGCATTCGGTGAGGCCGGGCATTTCGCCCATCACCCGTTCCACCTCCGCGCAATAGATATTCTCGCCGCCGGAGATGACCATGTCCTTCTTGCGGTCGACGATGAAGACATAGCCTTCGTCATCGACATAGCCGACATCGCCGGTTTTCAACCAGCCATCGGGGGAGAGAACGGCGGCGGTATCGTCCGGGCGGTTCCAGTATCCCGCCATGATCTGCGCGCCGCGCACGGTGATTTCGCCTGCTGCGCCGCGCGGCAGAATCTGCCCGTCCGGCCCTTCGATGCGGACATCGACCAAGGGCAGCACGCGTCCGGCAGAAGAGGGTTGCCGGGTGAAATCATCGCCCACCGCCTGCGCAATCGCCCCCGAACATTCGGTCATGCCATAGCCGGTGCCCATGGCGGCCTGCGGGCAGACCGCGCGAATTTCCTCCAGCAGGTTGACCGGCAGCGCCTGCCCGCCGCTCGCCACATTGCGCAGGCCAGACAGGTCCGCCGCGCTCAGCTTGGCATTGTGCAGCACGTCCCACAACATGGTGGGGACGCCGGTGAACATGGTGATGCCTTCATCCTTGATCAGCTTCACGGCTTCTTGTGCATCCCAGCGGCGCATGATGACAATCTTGGAGCCCGCGAAAAGCGGCGAGAGAAAGGCAGAGCCCAGTCCGGAAATATGAAATAGCGGATAGACCAGCAGAACCGCCTGTTGCGGGGCGGCGGCCATCAAGGCTTCGGGTTCCATCCCATATTTGGCGGCCATGTGGTGCAGCACCATCACGCCGGAGAGCTGCATGGAGAGCAGCCCGGTCGTCAGGCTGCGATGTGTGAGGACGGCCCCCTTCACGCGGCCGGTGGTGCCCGAGGTGAAGAGGATCGAGATTGGGTCGGACGGGACGGCAGGCGCGGTATCGACATGATGACCTGCAGGCACCAGCGCGGCAAGATCTGCCTCCTCCACCGGATTGGTCAGGTCAAACATCCGCCCTTGATATCCGCCTGTGCGGATCAGTTCGGCGCGCGCACGGTCCGCCAGCACGATGGCGGGCGTGACTTCTTCGATCATCGCGACCAGCTCGGCGGGAGACCCGCGCGAATTGAGCAAGGCCGCCACGCCGCCCGCCTTGACCGTCGCCAGATAGGCAATGATCCATTCGGTGCGGTTGCGCATGCAGATCGCCACGCGGTCGCCATGCTTGATGCCCAGCAGAGGCACCAGCCGGTCGCGCCACTGGAAAACCTGTTCAAAGGTCAGGCGACGCTCGCCCTCCACGATGAAGGTCTTGTCGCCGTGCCGCCGCGCGGCGTCGATCAACTGGTTGAGATCGGCTGGAGCGGCGACAAACTGGCGCAGCCCATCGCGCTCGCCAATTTCAAAGGGAGAGCCGGGCGCGGTAATTGTCGCGAAGACGGGGTCGATTTCGCTCATGCGCTTGCCGCAACCTCCTTCGCCCATCGATAATCCTGTTTGCCGGCGGGAGAGCGCTTGATATCGTCCACCCAGACCAAAGCCTTGGGCATCTTATACCCTGCCAGCTTGTCAGCAAGCGCGGCCTTCACATCGGCCAGATCAGGCCGCGCCACGCCTGCGCGCGGGGAGACAATGCCGATGACGCGCTCGCCCCAGCGTTCATCGGGCTGGCTTGCCACGACCGCATCAAAAATGCCGGGGTGCGTGCGCAGCGCCTCTTCGACTTCCTCGGGGAACACCTTCTCCCCGCCGGTGTTGATGCAGGTGGAGCCGCGCCCGAACACGGTGATCATGCTGTCATCGTCGAGCCGCCCGGCATCGCCGGAGACAGCCCAGAGTTTGCCATCAATGGTCACGAACGTCTCGGCGGTTTTCACCGGATCGCCATAATAGCCGACCGGCGTGTTGCCGGTGCGCGCGATGAAGCCGGTTTCACCGATAGTGCCGATGCGGTTATCAACCACCACCTGCTGGAATTCATTGGCGGGCAGGCGCATCACGCCTTCTTCGGATTTTTCGGCCATGCCCGACATGCCGGTTTCGGATGCGCCCAGCCCGTCGGTGATGCCTGCACTGGGCACCAGCGCCTTCAGATCATCTTTCAGATGCTGAGAAAAGACCGCGCCGCCCGAACCGAGGTTGACGACATGTGCCAGATTCCAGCGACCGGGATTGGCGCGCAGGGCATCGCGCAGCGGCGTGGCCATGGCGTCCCCCACGAACTGGATCATGTTCGCGCCCTCGCGCTCGGCGGTGTCGAGCAGGCGTTCGGCATCGAACACGCGACCTTCGTCGAGGATCACGGTCACGCCGTTGAGTAGCGCCCCCCACAACGCCCACATTGCCGCCATGTGCATCAGCGGGGCAAGCGGGAAAATTTTGAGCGGATAGCCATCGCGCGCGCGGCTTTCAATGTCTTGGGGCGTCACCACTGGCCCATGCGGGTTGAAGAAGCCCGCTCCGCCCGCGCAGGCGAACAGGAAGGCGCGGTGCGGCCACATCACGCCCTTGGGCATGCCGGTCGTCCCGCCGGTGTAACAGAGCAGAATATCGTCTTCATGGCGCGCCCATGGTCCGCCGGGTTCGTGCGCCATCAGATCGCCATAAGAGGCCGAGCCGGATGTGTCCGCGCCGGATCCATCCTCCACCGCAACCGTCACCTTCAACGTGGGCACATCGCCCCGCACATCGCGAACGATGGGGGAGAATTCCGCGCCATGGATGATTGCCGCACTGTCCGCATTTGCGAACAGATAGCGCAACTCCTCTGCGCGATAGCGATAGTTCACATTATAGGGCACTGCCCCCAGCTTGCACGCCGCGATGAACGCTTCGAGATAGGCCGGGCTGTTATACATATAGAGCCCGATGGCATCGCCGCGCGTCACGCCTTGGGCGGCGAGCCCCGCAGCCAGCCGGTCGCAACGGTCATTGAGTTCGGCGAAGCTATAGCGTGCGGAATCCCCGATCAGTGCCATGCGCTCCGGAACGGCGGCGGCAACGGTTTCGAACAGGTCTGCAAGATGGAACTGGCTGGCCATGCTCAATACACCGCCGCAGGATTTTTTGTGTTGGGAGAGCCGAGCATGTCGCGATGCGACGGGCGATCCTGGCCGCGATCCGTCAGCCCCAGCGTCTTGGCGATTTCCGCGCCGATCAGCGTCTGGCCAGACAAATCGTCGCGGTTGGGTGCCTTGTCGATCGCGTCGAGAATATGGCCGGTGAATTCGGGATTCTCCGCCATCGCCATGAAGCCTTCATATTGCTCCGGATTGGTATCCTTGGCGATCATCGCGCGTTCCGTCACTTGCGGGCCGAGCCAGATAGAGACCGCCACCACGCCGGTGCCGCGCAGATCATGCTCCATGTCATGCGCCAGTTTGTCCAGCCCCGCCTTCTGCGCGCCATAAGCCGGGCCGTGCATATAGCAGCTTGCACCAAAGGAGGAGGTCATGCCGATGATCCCGCTGCCTTGCGGGACCATGATCTGGGCCGCGTGCCAGCTCGCCACATAGGCAGAGCGCAGGCCGACATCGAGGATGTTCACAGCATCCAGCTCCTTCTCCCAGAAGGGCTTTTTCTCGATCAGCTGGTGGTGAATATAGGCCGCATTGTTCACGAGCATGTCGAGCCGACCCTGCTCTGCCTTGATGCGGTCAAACAGCGCAGCAACTTGCGCATCATCGCCATGATCGCAGACGACGGGAATCCCGAGCCCCCCGCGTTCGGTGACGGCGGCTGCCGTTTCAGCCACGGTGCCGGGCAGAACCGAGCCGTCCCAGCCCTTGGCATCGCCCGGCGTGATGGTTCGCCCGGTGACATAGACGGTGTAGCCCAGTTCGCCGAGCCCGCGCGCAACGCCTGCGCCGGCACCGCGACTCGCACCTGTCACCAAGGCAATTTTGCCATTTGGCATCGATTCCCCTCCCAAAAATTAACGCAGCGCCGGGCTTTGCGCCCCTTCAAGGCACACTATGCGAAGATAATTGGACTTAAGTCTACGCAAGTCAAGGTCTGAGTGCGAAATTTGCGGGGAAATGCGCGGTGAGTGCGCTGTCTCCCCCGTTACGCCACGAACTGGCTGGTGGGGATAACGTCGATGCGGGTGAAATCGATGAAGCGGCCGCAACTGTCCATCATGGCATCCAGATTGGTCTTGAGCTTGTCCGGATTTCCTACGGCGTCAAAGAATGCGGCAGGATCGGTCATGGCCTCGGCGGAAAAACACTCTTCCACAAAGGCATCATAAGCAGGGGCGCCATCGGTGAGCGGGCGGACGATCAGATTCTGCACATATTCGAAATTGGCCTGCGTCTCGATGGCGATGCGCGTGTGGTGCGAATGCCAGAAGGCCATGGCATCGTCATGCGCCAAGTCGGGCCGGAAAGAGATGAAGCTGGCCTGACTCCACCCCCATGTCCGCGCGCCTGCCACCGGCGGGTGCGCCGTGTTGGGAATGATCGTCGATTCGGCCACCAGCCAAAGCGCGAACCGGTGCGTGTGGGCTGCAAGCACGGCATCCACATCGCTCCGGAACCGCGCATTGGCAGATGGCATCCAGAATTGCACCACGGCATCCTGCTGCGGGGCCTGCCAAGTCTGGACCAGCCCTTCGGCGGGCGCAACGTCCTCATCGCGCAGGTTGAGGCGGATGTGCGCCGCGCCTGCCTTCACCAGCGCGGCAGGCAGTTCGGCGCGAAGCCGCGCTGCAAAGTCCGCGCGAGGCTCGCCGGGGGCCGCCCAGAGTGCGCCGATGATCTTTTCCATGCCATCCCCTTCCTGATCAGACACTAGCCCGCCCGCCCATTCGCGGCTAGGCTCGTCATCACGCCGGAATCTCGCCAAGTTCGTAAATGAACGGGCGTCATTCTACGCATGAGATTGACAGTTGCGCAACATATGCCGCAAATGCGTTGAAACGACGGGAGGCGCTGGTGACGGGCAATTGGGACAAAGAGGTCGACATTCTGGTGGTCGGATCAGGGGCCGGGGGGATGCTCTCTGCACTGGTCGGGGCAGACAATCATGCCGATGTGCTCATCATTGAAAAGGGCGAACGCTGGGGCGGCACCTCTGCCACGTCGGGTGCAGGCATCTGGATTCCGGGAAGCGACATTGCGAAGGAAGCCGGGTTTGAGGATAATCTGGATGACGCCTTTACTTATGTGCGTGCCTTGTCCGCCGATAATGTGCCCGATGAGAATATCCGCGCTTATGTAAACAATGCCGCACCCATGCTGCACTGGCTGGTGGCCAACACGCCGGTGCAGTATATGGCGTTCGCTTACCCCGATTATCATGCCGAAAATCCCGGCGGCTCGCCCACCGGGTTCCGCACGCATCTGCCGCTGCCGCTGGATGGAAAGCCGCTGGGCGATGATGTGGCAACGCAGCAATTCCCATCTCCCGCCGCCAGCCTGTTCGGCTTTCTCAACTGGCATTTCGATGAAACCTATATGCTGCTCTACCGCGCGCCCGGCTGGTGGCAGGGGCTGGTCAAGAGCATGGTGCGCTACTGGTTTGATTGGCCGTTCCGGTTCCGCTCGCGCAAGGACCGTCGGCTGACGCTGGGCAATGCGCTGACGGGCGGGCTGCGCATGGCGCTCAACCAAAAGAAGGTGCCGCTCTGGCTGGAGACCGCGCTGGTCGATCTGGTCAGCGAAAAGGGCAAGGTAACGGGAGCGGTGGTCACGCAGCGCGGCAAGACGTTGCGGATCGGCGCGCGCAAGGGCGTGGTGCTGGCCGCAGGTGGCTTTGATCATAATCAGGCGATGCGCGATGAACACGCACCACTTTATCCGGTGGCGGCGCGATCAGGCGGGGTGACGACCAATACGGGTGACGCAATCCGTGCCGGGCAGGCACTGGGCGCATCGACCATGAACCTGCAATCGGCCTGGGCCGCGCCCGTCTTTTATGTGCCGGGCGAGGATCGCGGGCGGCTCTGCACCATCGAACGCGCGCTGCCGGGCTGCATCATGGTCAACCAGTCGGGCCAACGCTTCCTCAACGAAGCCGCATCCTATCATGTAACCGGGCAGGAAATGGCGCGGCGTCAGGCAGACCATGGCGATGCCTCCCCCTGCTGGATGGTGTTCGATCATCACTATCGGCATTCCTATCCCATGGGGTCGCTTTATCCGATCATGCCGGACTGGGTTCACCCCGGTGAAGTGCGCTCGATTCTGAAAAAGGCGAAGAGCATCGACGCGCTGGCGGTGCAGATGGGCGTCGATCCGGAGGCGCTGTCGGCCACGCTCTCGCGCTTCAACAGTCACGCCGCAAACGGGGAAGACCCTGATTTCCATCGCGGCGATGCGGCCTATGACAAGATGTATGGCGATCCGCGCCAAGCCCCCAACCCGTGCCTGCGCCCGATTGACCAAGGGCCGTTCTACGCGATGCCAATCTATCCCGGCGATATTGGCACCAATGGCGGGCTTTTGACCAATGACAAGGCACAGGTGCTGGATGCCAAGGGGAAGGTGATTGGCGGGCTTTATGCGATCGGCAACTCTGCCGCGTCTTCGATGGGGGAAAGCTATCCCGGTGCGGGCGTCACGATCGGCCCGGCAATGGCCTTTGGCTATATCGCCGCGCGCCACATGACGGGCGCGAACGACTAACGCCCGTCCGCTGCGGCCTCCACCACCACACGGAGCGCCGCGCCGGACTGCATCAGGGCAAAACCCTGATTGACCGCGCTCAGTGGCAGCCGGTGCGTTACCAGCGCGGCCAGTTCCAGACGGCCTTCTACATACAGGTCCAGCAGGTGCGGCACCTGGCTGCGGCCCTTCATATTGCCCATGAAGCTGCCCTTCACGGTGCGCCCCAGTTGCAGCGCGAACGGCGTGATACGCATCTCCTGGCCATCGGGCGGCACGCCCAAAATGGTGCAGCAGCCGCCGCCAATCCGCGTCGATTCGAGCGCCTGCGCCATCAATCCGGAATGGCCGACGCATTCAAAGGCATGATCCACACCGCCGCCGCTGATTGTGCGCACCTGCTCCACCGCATCCCCCTGTGCGGGGTCCACAAAGTCGGTCAGACCGAAAACGCGCCCCTGCGCTGACCGGTACGGATTGCGATCCACGCCGATGATGCGGGAAGCACCCGCCAGCCTTGCGCCCTGCACGACGTTGAGGCCGATCCCGCCCAGCCCGAACACGGCAACAGTCTCGCCTTCGCCCACATGCGCGGTGTGGATCACGGCCCCCACACCGGTCGCCACGGCGCAGCCGATGGTGCAGGCGAGATGGAAGGGCACGTCTCGCCGGATGCGTGCAGCATTATGTTCGCGCACCACGATGAAGCGCGCCAGCGTGCCCAACCCGGTATAGGAAGAGACGGCCTGCCCGTTCAGGCTGAACCGCGTCACCGGTTGCGCCATATCCGCCAGAAAGGCGTCGCACATGTTGGTCTTGCCCGAAGTGCACGCCGCGCATTGACCGCATTCGCCAATGCCCAGCGGCACGACATGGTCGCCGACCGACAGGGAGGAGACATTTGGCCCGCACGCACGAACAATGCCCGCGCCTTCATGCCCGGCGACAACCGGAAAGGGATAGGGCGCGGCCTTGCCCTGGATCTGGCTCAGATCGGTGTGGCACAGCCCGCTTGCCATGATTTCGATCAGCACCTCATCGCCCTGCGGCGGGGCCAGATCGAGCGTCTCCGGCACGAGCGGCGTTCCGGCCGCATGGCACACCATCGCTTCCACCTTCAGCATCAGCGGGCTCCTTGCGGGGTTTCAGGGGGAAGCGGCGACCGACCCAGAATCATGTCGGCCGCCTTCTCGGCAATCATCGCCACGGGGATGGCAGTGTTGCCGCCAGGCAGATGCGGCATGATTGAGGCGTCCACCACGCGCAAGCCTTGCGCACCGCGTACGCGCAACTGGTCATCCACCACTGCCATGGGGCCGATCCCCATGCGCGCCGTGCCGACCGAATGATAATCGGCTTCCGCGCTGGTGCGGATATAGTGGTCGAGTTCATCATCGCTCTCCACCGCCGGGCCGGGCGCGAGTTCTTCCGCGCGCAAATCATCGAATGCGGCTTGAGCAAAGACACGCCGGGCCATGCGGATGCCTTCGCGCATCACGCGCCGGTCGCGTTCGGTGCCGTTGTAATTCTGGTCGATCACCGGCGGGGTTTCGGGATCAGCCGACGCCAGGGTCACGCTGCCACAGGCTTCGGGCCGGGCCACGTTGATATGCGCATAAAAGCCGTGCTGGGGGATCATCGTCCGGCCATTCTGGGCGAACAGCGCCATCACCAGCAGCATCTTGATGTCGGGCTCTTCCAGCACCGGATCGGACTTTACAAAGGCTGCTGACGACATGCCGGGATCAGCCAGCGGGCCGGTCTTGAACAGCAGATATTGGCCCATTGCCCAAGCACCGCGCAGCGGGTTCAGATAGCGCAGCAAGGAGAGCGGCTGGCTCGCCCGGTGTTTCACATGGGTGGCAAGGTGATCCTGCAAATTCCGGCCAACGCCGGGCAGGTCGATCAGCGGGAACAGGCCATGGTCCAGCAGATGCGCCGAAGGGCCGATGCCGGACAGCATCAGCAATTGCGGGGTCTTGATCGCCCCTGCGCTCAGGATCACTTCACGGTGGGCTTTGGCGTGCCGATCGATGCCATTGGCCTGCCACACCACGCCTGTCGCGCGTGTCCCGTCAAAGAGGATGCGCCGGACAGGGGCGTTGGTGACAACGCGCAAATTGGGGCGGGACAAGGCAGGGCGGAGATAGGCCGACGATGCGCTGGAACGGACGCCGTTGCCAATCGTCAGGTCCACCGGGCCAAAGCCCTCGCGGCTCGCCCCGTTAAAGTCCGCGCAATAGGGGAAACCCGCCTCTTGCCCTGCCGCCACGAACGCCCGGGCAAAGGGGTGATCCTGCCCCGCGCGCGTCACGCGGATCGGTCCATTCTGCCCGTGCCACGCATCATCCACGGGGCCGAACCGCTCCAGCTTGCGAAAATAGGGCAGCACATCCGCGAAAGACCAGCCGCGATTTCCCGCCTGTGCCCAGCGGTCATAATCGCTGTGCATCCCGCGATCATAGGTCATGCCGTTGATCGAAGAGCCGCCCCCCAGCACCTTGCCGCGCGGCAGATAAAGCACACGATTGTCCAGATGCGCTTGAGGCGCAGAGAGGAAGGGCCAGGCGTAACGGCCGGACATCATGATCGGCAGCAAGCCGCCCGGCGCGCGGATCAGCGGGCTGTTATCCCGCCCGCCCGCTTCCAGCAGGAGCACGCTGTTGGACGGGTCTTCGCTCAGCCGGTTGGCGAGGATGCACCCGCCAACACCACCTCCGACGATGACATGGTCAAACCCGCTTTCCATTGCGCATCCTGCTCCTCATGCGGCCTGAAAATTTTGATTTGCGCGATGCTAGACTTGATCTGCTACGAATGTAAGTCTCTACTCAGCGCAGGCAAATATGCAGGAGGGGGATATGCCCGGCTGGTTTCATCATCACGCCCGTATCAACGGCATCGCCACGCATTTTGTAGAGGCAGGGCAGGGGCCTGCGATCATGCTCTGCCATGGCTTCCCGCACACATGGTATAGCTGGCACCGCCAGATCGGGCCGCTGGTGGAGGCGGGCTGGCGCGTGATCGTGCCCGATATGCGCGGCATGGGGCAGACGGAAGCCCCGCCAGACGCATCCGCTTATGATTGCGTGCAGACGGCGGGCGATCTGGCCGGGCTGCTCGATCATCTCGGGCTGGAAAGCGCGGTGTTTGCGGGCCTTGATTTCGGCATCTTCGCCATCTTCGATTTGGCGCACCAGCTGCCGGAGCGGGTGCGCGCGATCATCGCGCTGGAAAACCCGCATTATCCAGACCGCCCGGACAAGACACCGCTCGAAGAGGCTGTCGAATGGGCGCAGGACCATTTCGTCCATATCGACTATTTCCGGCCGGTCGGCGTGGCGGAGATCGCGCTCGACGCTGCGCCGCGCCTGTTCCTTGCGCGCGTCTTCTACGCGCTATCGGGTGATTTCCATTATCTCGACGTGTGGCAACACCCGCCGGGTACGCCCTATATCGACGCTCTTCCCGAAGCGCCGTCCTTCCCTTGGGCGTGGCTGAGTGAAGCCGAGTTCGAGGCCATTGCGGCAGATTATGACCGCTCGGGCTTTCTGGGCGGGCTCAACTGGTATCGCGCCATGGATATACGCTGGCACCAGCGCACCCCATGGCGCGGGCAGAAGACGCAATGCCCCTATTGGTTCATCGGCAGCGATCATGATGTCGATCTGGAGGCGTGGCACGGAGAAGATCCGCTGGCCGCGATCCACGATCATCATGCCGATGTGCGCGGCGTGGACATGATCAAGGGCGCCGGGCACCTCATCCAGCTGGAAAAGTCGGACGAGGTGAACCGGTTGATGCTGCGCCATCTGGCGGAACTGGCCTGATTACTCCGCCCGCACCTTCACCTTGGGCGCTTCCGCACCGCGCCGCATGGTTTCCAGGAATTTCTCCAACGGGGCGGGTGCGGCCACCGGGCCGTCATGGTCTCCGCTGCGCGCCCAATATTCGGCATAGCTCGGGAAGAGCTTGTGGAAATTGCCCTCCACCGCCTCCGTGCCGGGCCAGCGCATCTTCTTTTCGCCCACCGGCGGCTTGTTGAGGTCTGTGGCGTACCAATAGAGCGGGAGGCGGCGGGCAAAGAACCATTGCCCGTCCACGCGGACATAATCGTCCACATACATCATCTGCATGATCACCCACTCATCCTGTCCGCCGTCCACCGGGGTTTCATGCTCATTCTTGGAATAGACCACGCCATGGGCATGATCCGCATCGTCAAATTCGATGATGTGGCCGCCAATATGGTGCGAGGTGCCGGTGAAGGGCGCGCGCAGCGTGCCATCCATATAGGCGCGCAGGGCCTTGCGCCCGGACTGCTCCCGCCCGACGCAGACATGGGGTTCGAACAGCGTCACCATCATGTCGATGTCGCGCATGTCGAGGCAGAGCGCGTATTTGGCGGGCAGCTGGCGAATGGCGTCCAGCGATTCAAGCCGGTCGATCCGGGCTTCAAGGCTGCTCATAAGGGGTCTTCTCCTGCGATGTGGCGGGCGGCTCTACGCCCGGAATAGATGCAATCAGCGTAAGACAGGCCGCTGACATAAAGATGCGAACACAGCCCTACGGCATTGCGGCCTGCGGCATAAAGGCCGGGGATGATCGCGCCGTCTGCCCGGCGGACCCGCCCGCTTTCCTCTTCCACCACCAGCCCGCCCACCGTCATGCAGGCGAGCGGGAAGGCCTTGCTGTCCACCGACGCATCAATGGCATAATAAGGGGCCGTTGCCAATTTCGGCCATCTCTTCCGGGGCCTTGTGGAAGGGGTCGGGCATCTCGCCCCGTGCGGCGCGGTTATAGTCGGCCACAGTCTGGCGCAGCGTGGATGCATCCATGCCGAGCTTGGCTGCCAGTGCATCCAGCGTCCGCGCCTTTGTGGCGGCGATCAGGCAGTTGAACAGGGTGATATCGCGCTGGAAACCCAGCACATCCTTGCCAAAGGCCTGTTTGAGCGCGGCCTTGCGCGCGGCGGCATCGAGGATGATGTATCCCCGGCCTTCATTCTCCTCGACCATCTTGTCGCCAATCGCCGCGCCATAGAGCGTTTCATTGACGTAGCGCGCGCCGCGCCCGTTGACGAGGATCGCCTGAGACCAGGCCAAGGGCGGATTGAGGAAGCGCCAGCCGGAAACCCGCTCCATCAATGCGGTTGCTGCCCCTGCCGAAACGCTGAGCATGATGCCACTGCCGGTATCGCCCAGCGTGCCGTTGGGCAGGGCATCCCGATATTTGGGGGCGAGGGCGGACACCATTGCCTTGTTGACGATGAAGCCGCCGCCAGACAGCACCACGCCCTTTTTCGCGCGATACCATTGCGAGACGCGGTGCTTGGCCTCGATCTCCATTGCCTTGGCCATAAGCTTATAGCCCCGGCCATAGCTCAGCTGTGCGCCGGGCAAAGTGGGGGGCAACAGCGCAAACCATTTGTCTGCCCGCGCCGTCAGTTCTGCAAAGCGCGCGCTCTGGATGGGATCGGTGATGCGCTCCACGCGCACGCCGATGACACGGCCCATAGTGTCGAGCGCCAGCTGCTTCACTTCGGCGTGGCGATGCAGCACCAGCCCGCGTGCGTGCGCCGCATCGCGCAGCGGGTTGAAGATGAACTTGCCCAGACCCCAGGCCAGTTTGCCATTGCGGCCGACGCCGCGATGGCCGCGCGCGGCAGGCTTCGCCACGTCACGATAGGGCGCGGACAGGCTGGAATCGGGATGGTAGAGGAATTTGTCGAGCGGCGGGTAAGATGTCTTGCCCGTGAAGTAAGTCGCGCAACGTGGCGTCTGACACGATGTTCGCCGTTTCAAGTTTCAGATAGGCGAACATATTCTCAGCTGTATCGTCCACCCCCGCTTCGCGCTGCACGCTGGTGCCGCCTCCGGCATAGAAGACACCGCCATTGGCCGCAGACGATCCGCCGCCTTCATAGCGGTCGAGCGCGATGACGCTCAGGCCCTGCTCCAGCGCCTCCAGTGCCGCCGCCACGCCCGCGCCGCCCAGCCCGGCGACCAGAAGATCGGCTGCGCCTGCCCAGTCATGTGCGTCGGGATCGGCCAATGTCAGCGGCGCATCCACCGCCAGACCCCAGTCAGACACGGCCTGCCCGGCAGGAGAAAGCGGCGGTGATGCTGGAAAGGCGTAGGGCCATTGGTCCGTTCCGCCGGTCACCATTCTTCCCCTCCCGTGCGTAATGAATGAACCGTTTTGCGGATGCTAATGCAGTTTTGATTGCAATCCAAGCATATTAAGCGTATCAATATAGCCTGAGAATTACGCAAATGGCGCTCTGATTCAGGATTGATAGGGAGGTTTCCAATGTTTCGTTTTCTGTCCGCCTCGGCCTTGTGCGGCTGTCTCGCGTTGATTGCGGCCCCTGCTTATGCGCAGGAAGAGACGTCATCCGATGGTTTGGGTGATATTGTCGTCACCGCGCAGAAGCGCTCTGAAAATGTGCAGGATGTGCCGCTCGCCATTTCGGCAGTGGGCAGCCAGTATCTCGAATCGCGTGGCGTGGCCTCCATCGACGCACTGGGCAGCATCGCGCCGAACGTGAAGATCGAGCGGGCACCGTCTTCCAAGACGATCTCGCAAATCTCGATCCGCGGCTCGGTGACGATCAACCCCGCCATCACTTGGGAACCGGCGGTCGGCCTGTATCTGGATGGCATCTATATCGCCAAGGCGCAGGGCTCGATCTTCGACGTGGCCGATCTGGAGCGCGTGGAAATGCTGCGCGGCCCGCAGGGCACGCTTTATGGCCGCAACGCGCTGGCGGGGGCCATCAACCTTGTCACCAAAAAGCCCAGCGGTGAAGCAGGCGGCTCGATGGAGCTGACCTATGGCAATTTTGACGCGCTGAAGGTGAAGGGCGTTCTGGATCTGCCGCGCATGGGCATCCTGTCTGCCAAGGTCTCCGGCCAATACAGCAAGCATGATGGCTATGTGAAGATCATCCCCAATCCGGTCGCAGCAGCCGTTGCGGCTTTGCCCAATCAGGTCAACAGCACCGATACGCTGGACAGCATCAGCTTCATGGGCCAGCTCCGCGCCGAACTGTCGGACACGATCACGGCGGATTACACCTTCGACTATAACAAGCAGAAGCAGCGTCCGCCCTTTGCGCAGCTGGTTGGCGTCAACCGCAATGGCGATCCGCGCGATATTTTCGATCCGGGTTCGGCCAGCTATATCGGCTTTGCGCCGCTCAATCTCTACGCCAATCCCGCGCGCCAGAAGGTCGCCTCCATGAACGGCGATGTGTATGAACGCTCGCGCGCTTATGGCCATGCGCTCACACTGACGGCGGAAATCGGGGCGGCGACGCTCAAGTCGATCACTGCCTATCGCAATCTCAAATGGGCGGACGGGCTGGATCTGGATGGTTCGCCGCTCGATGTTGCCTTCACCCAGCGCATCACCGATTATGATGCCTTCAGCCAGGAACTCCAGCTGACAGGCACCGCGCTGAATGACCGGCTCAGCTATGTTGTCGGCGCCTTCTATTTCAAGGAAAAGGCGGAAACGCTCGGGCCGCAACGCTTTTTCGGCCTGTTCGGACCGTTCGGCAGTTATTATCAGTCGGACTATGGTTCGCACACCAAGGCGTTTGCGCTCTATTCGCAGCTTGATTTCAAGATGACGGACGCGCTCAAGCTCACGCTGGGTGGCCGCTACACGCACGAAAGCAAGGACATCCGCCGCTTCTTTGCAGGCGGTTCGCCCCTGACGACGGTGATCAACTTGCCTTATGGCGGAGTACCCGATGCGAAGTATAACAACTTCTCGCCGGCGGCGACGCTGTCATACGAAGCGAGTGACGCAGTCAACGTCTATGCCCGCTTCGCGCGCGGCTTCAAGTCGGGCGGCTTCAACGGCGAAACCAATATCTTCTTCGATCCGGGCGCACCGGCGGGCTGCCCGTCGGGCCTCACCGAACTCTGTCTGCCCTATCGTCCCGAAAAGGTGGACAGCTATGAACTGGGCATCAAGACCAAGCTGCTCGGCAACAAGCTGATCTTCAACGTCGCGGCGTTCAATGATGAGCATAAGGACATCCAGCTGTCGATCTTCACCGCAGCCGGAGCGGCTGCCTCTGTGGTCCGCAACGCCGCGGGTGCGCGCATTCGCGGTCTGGAGTTTGAAGCGATTGCCCGGCCGGCCGACATGCTGACGATCAACGCCTCGCTCGCTTTCCTCGATGCCAAGTATAAGCGCTACATCGATGGCGGCGTGGATGTGTCGAAGAACCGCGCCTTCCCTCATGCGCCCAAAACCACGGCGTCCATCGGCGTGGACTTCAAGGTGGCAGAAGGCGATTGGGGCAAGTTCAACCTGTTTGCCGATCTCAACTATGTGTCGTCCTATTACACCTTCCCTTATGCGCTGGTGACGCCGACACTGTCTGACCAGAATGCCCACAACACCAAGTCCGACGGTCGCACGATCGTCAACATGCGGGCGGCGTTGACCGATTTCGATCTGGGCGGCGTGAAGACGGAGATTTCGGCCTTTGTCCGCAATCTGACGAAGGAGGACAGCCCGTCCAACTTCATCGATTTCGGCCCCGGCTTTGGCGGGTTGACGCTGGGCTACTTCCCCGATCCGCGCACTTATGGTGTCACGCTTGGTGTGAAGTTCTGATGGACGCCGCCAGCCTGCCGCACGCGTCCATGTCTGCCGTCAAGGCAAAGGACAAGGCGGCATGGCTGGCGCTGTTCGAGCCTGATGCCGTGGTGCAAGATCCGGTTGGTCCCTGTGACTGGGATCCGACCGGGGAAGGCCAGCGCGGCATCGATGCGATCAGTGCCTTCTGGGACATGTTCATGACGTTCCAGAAGAGCTTTGAGTTCGAAGTGCATTTCATGGCCGTGCGCGCGGGCGAAGCGGCGGCGCACGTCACCATGACGATCACCAACACCGATGGCAGCGTCAATCCGGTGGAGGCGATCAACATCTACAAGGCGTCACCCAACGGGAAAATCGCCTCTTTGCGGTCGTTCTGGAACTGACAGGCGCGGGCTTAAGGTGGCTCAGTTCGCCGCGCCGAACGCTTCCGGGGCATCGCCCATGACAGAAACCGTCGCCTGCCCCGCTTCATCCACGGACTGGATCAGGCAGGATGTGCGACGGCTGCGGGTTTCCGCAATCCACCAGCGGCCCTCTTCCTTCACATAGACATCGTCATACTGAACGCCGAACTGCGTCAGGCTGCGCGCGGCGAGGTTGATGTTATGGAAATAGAGCGCCCATTGCCCGGTGGCGCGGGCGGGGCCATCAAAGCTGATCACGCCATTGGCGGCGTGGTGCATGTCGAAAATGCCGGGCTGGCAGCCGAACTGCTGATAAATGGCCACAAAATCATCGCGATTGTCGAAGGGCGGAAACCCCTCATAGTTGATGATCGCGCGCTCAGGATGGAGCGTTTCGCGCACGCCCGCAGGGTTCTTGCCGTCGCAGGCGCGCAGGTATTGCGCCTTGAGGTCGCGGATGGCGCGGTCATCCTCCAGCTGCTGCACTCTTTCTTCCAGCGTCATCGGCTTTCTCCTTTGCGTAGGGAATGAAGCGCGATACTACGCAGATCAAGCAAGAAAAGGAGAGTCTCATGCGATTTGAAGGCAAGAACGTGCTGGTCACGGGCGCGGCATCGGGCATCGGGCGGGCTACGGCGATCCGCTTTGCCGCAGAAGGCGCAGATGTCACCATCGGGGACGTCAACGAAGCGGGCCTTCAGGAAACGGCGGCGTTGATGGCACGCAGTCCGCGCATTCATGCGTTTGACGCGCTGGATACCGAATCCTGCCGCGGGCTGGTGGCGGCTGCGGCGGTCGATGGGCTCGACGTGCTGTGCAACATCTCCGGCATTCTCAAATGGGGGCCGTCGCTCGAATTCTCGATTGACGATTTCGAGCGCATCCTGAAGGTCAACACCACCAGCGTGTTCGTGCTGTGCCAGGCGGCGCTCCCGCATCTGCTCAAGAGCCGGGGCAATATCGTCAATACGGCGTCTACTGCCGCGTTGCAGGGCATCGCCTATACCATCGCCTATTCCGCTTCCAAACATGCCGTGGCGGCGATCACCAAGGGGCTCGCCGTCGAATTTGCAGCGCAAGGCGTGCGGATCAACGCAATCTGCCCCGGCCATGTTAACACGCCGATGGGCAATGCCACTCCGCCCGAAGGCGTGGACTGGAGCCTTGTGATGCGCAACGCACCCAAATTGCTCGATGGCACATGCGATCCGTCCGATGTGGCCGGCCTCTTCGCCTGGCTTGCGAGCGATGAGGCGAGCAAGGTGACGGGTTCGCTCTTCACGATGGATGGGGGGCAACTCGCAGGCTGAGCAGCGCGCGGGCGGCGGCGCTGCCATCCAGCATGGCATTGTCGCGCCGGGCCACGCGCCAGCCATCGCTGGTGCGCAGCAGCGCCCAGCGGTTGGCGGAGACGCGATAGACTTCAAAGCCGGAGCCAGTGTGGCGCAGCACGACGCTGTGTCCGGTGGCGGTCGCATGGTCTCCGCCCAGCGTGATTGCCACCGGACCGAGCAGATGTGCGCACCCATCCGCCATCAGGCGCTGGTGCGTCTCACCCGCAATCAGTGCGGCAATCGCGTCTCTGCCCCGGCTCTCGCCAAAGCCGCCCACGGCATAGATGCCATCTTCCGTCCAGAGCGCCGCGACGCCTGCCGCATCGCCGCTGTCTGCCAGCGGGCCATAAGAGGCGATCAGATTGCGGATCGCCTCCCGGTCTTCCAGCGCCTGCAAGCGGGCAAGCGTGTCCATTCAAAGCTCCACCACGGAGAGAATGTGGCTGTCATGGCCGGGGAAGACATAGTCAAACTCCAGCACCATGGCGTCACCCAGCAGCCCCGCCTTCAGCAGGTCGGTTTCGATGAACAGCTGAATGCCCGCACGGCCATAAGCGTAGCGGGAGACGCCTGCGAAAGCGGGAGAGGCATCCAGCTGCGCGTCAATCGCCGTATCGCCAGGGCGCGGGCGGTTGATGCGGACCGAGACGCGCCCTTTGAGCAGCGGATCGTGCGCGGCACGGTGCTGCATGTCGAGGACCATGGCCTCCAGCGCGTCAAAACTGTCGATCAGAAAGCCGACATGAAAGCTGGCCTCCGGGTCTTCCTCCAGCATGGCGCGCATGTCGCGCACGGCTTCATGCTCGTCCGCGCGGCCCAGCTTCAACGCGTCGTGAATGGACTGGGTCAAAGCGCGCTGTGCGTCCGGCACGGCGGAGAGATAGATGATCCCGTCTCCGCGCGCGGCGTGGCGTTCATCGACCACAAACCGGTAGAAATTTCCCCCGGGCAAAGGCAGCATCTGCGTTTCGACAAAGCCCAGCGCGCGCATCAGGCAGGCAGCGGCCTCGGCATCGGCGGCGGGGCCATAATGCAGGGCGAGGTGCCCCATGGTGCGGATGGCAGCGTGTGTGGTCATGGCGGCAAATATCCTCCCGATCAAACCATGGCCAACGCTAAGCACAGATGCAACATGCCTCGCCAAGCCGCGGCGAAGCAAGTAGAGCGATGGCATGTCTCTTCGCCTCGCGCTTGATCATATCACCGTTGTGGATGCGGCCCCGCTTGATCTGGTGGACGCGGCACAGGGCGCCGGGTGTGCAGGGCTTTGCCTGTTCATGGAACCGATGGCCGTGCTGCCGGACATGCCGCATTTCGACCTGTATGGAAGCCCGGCCGCCCGAGCGGACCTGAAAGCCAGCATGAGCGATGCGGGCATCTCGCTCGATCTGGCTTACCCCTTCACGCTGACCGGACGCAGCACCATCTCCGACTTTCGCCCCGCGCTTGATGTCGCCGCCGAACTGGGTGCGCCGCTGGTGAATCTGCTGATTTATGACCGGGATGAGAACCGCCGTGCGGAGAATTTCGCGGCCTTCGCGGATCTGGCCGAGGCGGCCGGCCTAGGTGTGGCGCTGGAATTCTATCCGGTCTCGCACATCCGCTCGCTGGCGGAGGCACTGGCGCTGGTATCCCTGCTGGGCAGGCCCGGCCGCGTTGGCGTGAATGTCGACCTTCTGCACCTGATGCGTTCGGGCGGGAGCCTTGCCGAACTGGCCGCAGCGCCAGCGGGCTCGATCCTGTTCGCCCAGATTGCCGATGGGCCATTGGCCTGTGTGGAAGAGAGTTTGGATGTGGAGGCCTCCTCGCGCCGCTGGCTGGCGGGGGAGGGGGCGTTCGATGTGGCGGGCTTTGTCCGCGCGCTGCCCGAAGGCTGCCCGATCAGCGTTGAAATCCCGCAAGAGCAGGCGCTGCGGGCCGGGCTGTCGCGCGCAGACCGCGCCCGGCGCGCGGTGGACAGTGTGCGGGCTGTTCTGGCGGATTAACCCGCGCGCAACTGTGCCAGCTCCGCTGCATCAAGCCGGAGCGCCATCGCGGCCACACTCTCTTCCACTTGCGCAAGCGTCCGCGCACCGAAGATCGGAATCGTCTGGTTTGGCTGCGAAGCAAGGTAGGACAGCACCACCGTGTTGACCGGCACGCCATGCTTGTCCGCCAGCGCCTTGGCCGCAGCCGCCCGCGCCGCGTTGGCAGGGTTGTTGTAGCGCGCTTTCAATCCATCCGGCACGGGCGCGCCTTCGGCCAGCTTGGTGAAGAAGCCACCGCTTTGCGCGGCATATGGGATGAAGGGCAGGCCGCGCGCGTGGAGCGCCTCATAGCCGCTATCCTCATAATAAAGCACATAGCCCCTGCTGGCCCGAGGCCGCCGCGTCGGGCTTGGCCAGGCCCCAGAAGGTTTGTGACGCGACGAACCCGGTCTTGCCGAGCGACGCGGCATAGGCATTGGCGGCGATGATCCGGTCTGCTGCCCAGTTGGAGGCTCCGAAATGGCGGATGCGGCCCGCGGCCTGATGCTCCAGCAGTGCGTCGACGATCGGTTCCACGGGGACTTCGGGATTGTCGGCATGGAGCCAGTAGAGATCGACGCTATCGAGCCCGAGATGATCGAGACTTTCAGACAGATCCTCCGCCACCGCCGCCGGGTTGCAGCGATTGGCCCAGTCGCCCGCGCGCATGTCCATGCCGCCGCCTTTGGTTGCGATCACGAGCCCGTCGCGGCTGCGTGTCTTGAGCCACGTGCCGATGGCGCGCTCGCTCGCGCCTTTTGGGGCGTCGGGAACCCAATCCCCATACATGCGCGCGGTATCGATGAAATTGCCGCCCAGCGCCGTAAAGGCATCCAGAATGGCGTTGGATTCACCCTGATCCAGCACCGTGCCCAGCATGTTGGTTCCATAGCAGAGGCTGCTGACGGTCAGATCGGTATTGTTCAGAACGGTTTTGGTCAGCATGATCAATCTCCTGAGTCGAAGGATAGAGCGGAACGCGTGAGAGGAACAGCGGCCATGATGTCAGTGCAGGAAATGTCGGACCGGCTGGAAATCCAGGATCTGTTCGCGCGCTATTGCTTTGCGATTGATGAGCGGGACTGGGACGCGCTGGACAATGTGTTCACGCGCGATGCCCGCATCGATTACACCGAAACCGGTGGTGCAAAGGGCAGTGTAGCGGAAATCAAGGCGTGGCTGCCGGTCGCGCTTGAACGCTTTCCCGCCTTCCAGCATATGGTGGCGACGACCAAGCTGACGCTCGATGGAGACCGTGCGAGCAGCCGCACGATCTTGTTCAACCCCATGGTCATTCCGCGCGAAGACGGGACGCCTCAAACCTTCTTCATCGGTCTGTGGTATCGTGACACTCTTGTGCGAACGACCGAAGGCTGGCGGATCGCCGAGCGTTACGAGGAAAGGAGCTGGACGCACAATGTCCCCCCGCTGACTCCCGCGCCGGAAATCATGCCGCAAGGCTGACCCTCACGCCAGATTATCCCATGTGATGAGGTGGCTGATGTCCTTCACCTCATGCGGCTTGCGCCCGGTTTCGGCAAGGCGGTGGACGGTGTAGTTCGCGCCTTCCTGCAACGGCATGACGACTTCCATCACCCGGTCATACACGGTGCGCGCCATCTTCCAGACACCCTCTTCGCGGCGATAGACATCGCGATAGATGGCGGTGCCATAGGTGTGATCCTTGCGGCCGAAATGGATGAAAATATCCTCCAGATACCAGATGCCTTCGGCTTCATCCGGGCCGGTGAAGCTGATTTCGGGCATATGGCCATGGTGCATCGCCATGGTTTCAGCCACGAAGCTGTTGGCGAGGAATTCGCGCATATTGGCGGCTCCATGCAGCTCCACGCGATAATTGCCGCCCAGATATTCCACGAACACATCGTCTGTGAACATAGCGTCCAAGAGCCCCCAATCCGCCGTGTCGATGGCGCGGAAATAGCGGTGTTTGAGGATCTTGATCTCTTCCAGATCAGACAATTGCTGCAACGTGAAACCCACTTACCTCTCCTGTGAAAAAAGAAACTCGGCGCGCGCCTTGAGCGCGATGCCGCTGTCATCAAAAGCGCGCTTGATCCAAGGTCCGGCAAAGCGCTGCACATGGATGCCGTTCGCGCCCAGAAACGCGTCGGTGGAATAATAGCGGCACGCTTCTGCCCCCGTCGCCTCGATCACCTGATCCCGCCGGGCGGGGTAGGGCCATGCCTCGCTATGCTTCATTTCCCAGCTCAGCAGCTTTTCCGGTTCGAACGCGCAGACATATTCCAGATTGGGGACGGTTGGCCCGCCCGCCGTGGCATAGCTGATCAGCGTCATCTCCACCGCCGCGCCCATCTCCAGCGTGGAGACGGCGCGGATGCAGAAGGGGTTCCACTCATTGTAGCGCGGCATATCCACCAGCACTGCCCAGACGACGCGCGCCGGGGCATTGATCTCCACCGTGTTGCTGATGGTGACGGCGTCGGGATCAAAGCCGTTGACGGGATCATCGGCCAGCGTCGGCGCGGTCTTCATCCAGTCGAGCATCCTGTCAGGCCTCCACCCAGTCGCCACCATTCACGTCGAGCGCGGCCCCGGTCATCTCGCTCGCATAGTCGGAAAGGAGGAAATAGACCGCCTTGGCGCAATCCTTGTCGGGCGGGATATGGCCCACCGGAATTTCGCTGGCACGCTGGGTGCGGAACGCATCGCCACCTTCGCCCATCGATTTGAAAAAGCTCTGCAACGGCGCGCCGTCCATCCAGCCCATCAGCGCTGTGTTGACGCGAATGCCTGTGCCGCCCAGTTCCACTGCAAGCTGGCGGGTGAGCTGGTTGAGCGCCGATTTGGCCATGGCATAGCCGCCTTCGCCCGGCATCGGCTTGCGCGTGGCGAGCGTGGAGACGTTGACGATGCTGCCCTTGCCTTGCGCCTTCATCGTGGGGATCACGCATTGCGCCATGCGCAAGGCACCCGTGGCGATCACGTCGAACGCTTGGGTCAGTTGATCAATCGAATGCGCTTCAAGGTTCATCCAGTCGGGATGATAATAAGCCGAATTGACCAGCCCGTCGATCCGGCCCCACGCATCGAGCGCGGCCTTGGCGGCGGCCTGACAATCTTCCATCTTGCTGACGTCGCATGGCACGGCAATGGCCTCTCCGCCCGCTGCCTTGATGTCTGCCGCAATTGCGTTGATCGCATCGACCGAGCGTGCGGTGACGATCACCTTTGCACCCTCTGCTGCCGCGCCGCGACACATGGCTTGGCCCATGCCGGGACCGGCACCCGTGATGATGACGACTTTGTCTTTCAGGATCATGGCTCTCTCCTTGCCTCTTTGGCTTGTTCTCAGGGTATCACGCTGGTCCGCTCATCGACCAGAAACATGCGGGTATAGCTCTGGTCGAGGAAGTTCTTCTCATCAGCGCTGATCTGTTCTGCCACCTCCTGCGTCGCAGCGAGCGCGCCAAAGGCGTCATAGTCCGCCCGGCTTGCAAAGCTGATTTCTGTCACGCAATCAAAGTCGAACGGGGCGGCGTTGGGGTAGACATAGGCCCCGTCAAAGTCCGCAAAATTGCGCCGATATCCGGTGATCTGCGGGAAGAGCGAGAGGATCAGCGGCGCATGGTGGGCTTCATAATAGGCAATGAAGTCCGCCCGGCTGAGGCCATCCCGCTTCTTGAGCAGCGCGATGACCTTGCACCCGCTCATCCCTGCGCCGCTCCCTTGCCGGCCTGCCGCCCGAAAAAGGTGCAATCCGCAAGGCTCATGCCCGACGAATAGCCATGGCCCCATGCCGGGAGCCCTGACGTGCAGCGCCCTGCCGCGAACAGGCCGGGGATGGGAACGCCCGTCCGGTCCAGCACTTCGGCATGAGCGGAGGTTTTGAGCCCGCCCAGTGTGAAGAAGCTGAAATAGCTCGTCTGGAAATTGAGTTCGAGCGCGATGAACGGCCCCTGATCGAGCGGCGTCAGGATCGGCACCTGCTTGTCGAACAGCGGATCGCGGCCTTCATGCGCATGGGCATTGTAAAAGGCCATGGTGGCGCTGAGCGTGCCCGCTGCCATGCCGAGTTCGGCTTCGACCTCTTCCCAGCTGTCGCCCGTGCCCGCGATGGTCATCTGCGCGAAATCCATCGGCTGGATGAAATGGGCATTGTCGAGCAGCAGATAAACGCGACCGCCATGCTGATCGACGGCGCAGCGCGAGACGCGCCCGTGATAGCAATCCTCGTTGATGAAGCGCTGCCCTGCCGCGTTCACGAACACGCCCTTGGCGTGGATTTCGGGCATGGTCCAGGGGCAAGTGGTGAAGAACTGCTCCATATGGATCGCTTCGCCGCCCGCACCAAGGCCGAGCATGATGCCGACGCCATCATCCTTGTCGCCAATCGGCGTGGTGAGCTTGAACGTCTCCGGGCAATATTTGCGGCGCATCTCTTCGTTCATCACGAAGCCGCCAGTGGCCAGCACCACGCCGTTCGCCGCCTTCACAAAACGGTTCTGATTGTCGATGCGCACGACGATTCCGACGATGCGGTCTCCATCGGCCACCAGTGCGACAGCGCGGGCGTCGACCACCACCTCCACGCCCAGCGCGCGGGCTTTGGCTTCGAGAATGTCGACGAGCGGACGACCGCCGCCCCAGCCCATATGCTGGATGACATGGCCACGCGGCGCGGGCTTGGCCTGATGGCAAAAGGGCGCGGCCGCCTCGGAACCAGACCAGATCAGCGTCGAATCATCGGTCGGTTCGATATGTTTGCCGGGCAGGTAATTACCGCGATAGGGCACGCCTTGCGCCTTGAGCCACGCGAAATGGTTCAGAGATTCGGCGGCGTAATGATCGCATTTGGCCTCGTCTGCACAGGGGCCGCCCGCCATTTTGAGATAGGTGGCAAAGGCCTCGGTCGAGTCTTCGAAGCCCGCTGCGCGTTGTGCATCGGTGCCGCCGTTGCCGCCGATATAGATTTCGCCACCCGACAGGCCGGACGCGCCGCCGCTGCCCGAATTGCGCTCGAACAGCATGACTTTCGCGCCAGCCGAGGCCGCTTCGATGGCCGCGCAGGCCCCCGCCGCGCCAAAGCCGATCACGGCGACGTCGGTTTCCATGTCCCATGCGGGGACTTGGGATGCGGGGAAAGGTTTGTGGAGGGAGACTTCCGACATTTCAGACTCCGTCATGCTGAACGTGTTTCAGCATCCATGCTTCGGCGATGGAGCCAATTTCTGGCATGACAATCTTGCACCGACAGCAAGGCATGGACCCTGAAACAAGGTCAGGGTGACGTGGAGATGCCAGTGTCATTCCGCCAAAAAACCCAGAGAATAACGGTTAAACTCTTCCGCACGCTCTACCTGTACCCAATGTCCGGTATGGGCGAAGGTCATGCAGCGGGCGTCGCAGCCCTGTTCGAAAAAGTGCCGTGCGCCGCTTTCCGGGCAGAATTCGTCGTTCAGCCCCCACATCACGAAGATGGGCTGCTTCACTTCGCCCAAGCGTGGGCCAAGGTTCGGCGTGCGCATCCGGGCCAGCACATCCTTGGGCTGGGTGCGGGCAACGGCGAAGCGTTCCTGCACCAGCGTATCGGGAATGTTGGGCGCAAAGCTGGGATGGACGAGATTGCTGATCAGCCGCCTTTGTTCATCCAGATTGAAATCCGGTCCGCCAAAGCCGCTGACCATTTTGGCGATGCCCGGCATGGTAAAATAGCTGGCCTGCTCTTCGATGCAGCCGGGTGCCATCAGGATCAGCTTGTCCGTAAATTCGGGATGATCGAGCGTCATCTGGAGTGCCACACCGCCACCGAGCGAATTGCCGACCAGTGTCGCCTTGTTCAGGCCATGCTGGCGGAGTGCATCATAGAGCGTGTCGGTGAAGAGCTGGAGCGTGTAATCAATCCCCTCCGGCTTGGACGAGGCCCCGTAGCCAATCATGTCCGGCAGGATCACGCGATAGCCGGCGCCCACAAACGCGTCGATATTCTGGCGGAAGTTTGACGCGCCCGAGGCTCCGGGGCCGCTGCCGTGAATGAAGACAATCGCAGGGCCGGAGCCGGTTTCCTTGATGTGAATGTCATAGCCGCCAGTGACGGCGTAGGTTGCTTCTTTCAACACATGATCCTCTCTGCACCCATTTGATCTGGAGCTTGCTCCCACTCCGCTCGTGCTGAGCTTGTCGAAGGACCGTCCTTCTTTCTTGCCATCAAAGGCAAAACAGCCCTTTGACAAGCTCAGGGCGAACGGCGGAGCGGGCCTCCTTACAGAAAATTAAACGCCACCGGCTGGCCCAGCATCGTCCCCAGCACATCGCCCGTCCGGTTGGCCGGATCGTTGGCCACATGCGCGCGGCCTGCGTTGAGATCGAGCCATGGCTGGATGATGTCGCTCGTCATGTAGATGGCGCGGCCACCCAGCAGCTGCATCATGTCATCGACCAGATCGGCGAGACGGCGGACGACGCTGGAGGAATTATAGGCATATAGCGCACGCTTCTCCATCGGGATGGCCTCGCCACGCTCGGCATAGCCCATCAGATCGTCAAAGGTCAGGCGCAGCGTCGTTTCCATTTCCTGAATCTGCGAATGGGCCTTGGAAATGGCGGCAAGCAGGAAGGGATCGGCGATCGAGGCCTTGCCGGTATTCGTCGAGATGCGGCTCTGCGCGATGGCGATGGCGGCATTGAGCGCAGCCTTGGCCCCGCCGAACGCTGCCGTGGAGACCGAGCGCACGAATACTTGTGCCCAAGGCAAAGTGAACAACGGCGCGTCATTCTCCTTCTGGCCGGGGTTGTTGCAGAGGAAACCATCGACCGAACGGTGCGTGCGATATTCGGGCACGAACACATCGTCCACGATGACGTCATGGCTGCCTGTGCCTTGCAGGCCGAAGACGTGCCAGGCGTCGCGATCAATCGTGTAATCCTTGCGCGGCAGCAGGAAGGCCCGCATGTCCATTGCATCGCCTTCATTCTTCGGCGGCACCATCGCACCCAGCACCACCCAGTCGCAATGGACAGAGCCGGTGGAGAAGCCCCAACGCCCGGAGAGGCGGAAGCCGCCCTCTACATGCGTGACCTTGCCAACCGGCTGGTAGGAGGAGGAGGCGAGCACGGTCGAATCCTCGGCCCACATGTCTTGCTGGGCCTGATCATGGAACAGCGCCAGTTCATAAGGATGGCAACCGACCACGCCGAACATCCAGCCGGTGGACATGCAGCCTTCCGCAAGTGCCTTCTGCACTTCAAAGAAGACATTGGGGTGCATCTCATAGCCGCCCCAGCGTTTGGGCTGGAGAATGCGGAAAAATCCGGCCTCATGGAATTCGCGGATCGATTCGGCAGGCACGTCGCGCTGGGCCACACACTGCTTCGCGCGGGACTTGAGCGTGGGGATCATCGCACGTGCGCGCGCAATCAGTTCTTCCGGCGACGGCATGGCGTTCGTCGCATTGGTGATGGGAATCACGGTTGCCATGGGAAGCCCTTCTCCTCATTGAATCGGCTGCGCCGTTCATGTTTAACTCTTCGTAGAAAAAACTGCCATGAAATACGCAAATCGTCAATTGAAATTGGTTTTGGCTTTCGATAGTGACGATTCATTCGATTTTCGGGGGCTTCCGTATCAAGCGGAAGCGACAAGAGGAGGAAAGCGCCTTGGCGGGTGCGCTCAGCATTGATCTGCATGGACAATGTGCCATCGTAACCGGCGGCACGCGCGGCCTGGGGCGCGTCATTGCTGCGCGTCTGGCGCAGGCGGGCTGTTCGGTTGTGGTCTGCGGGCGCAAGGCTCCGGATTTTCTGCCCGATGGCGTGCGGTTCGAAGCGGCCGATGTGCGCGATCCGGATCAGGCCAAGGCCTTTGTTGATGGCGTCGCGGCGGCGCATGGTCGGCTGGACATTCTCATCAACAATGCCGGCGGCTCTCCGGCGGCCAAGGCCGAAGAGGGGAGCCCGCGCTTCATCGATGCGATTCTGAAGCTCAACCTTGTTGGCCCACTCTATCTTGCGCAGGCATCTCATGCGCACATGGCAAAGGCCGGGCGTGGTTCCATAGTGAACATTGCCAGCGTGTCGGGCATTCGCCCTTCGCCGGGAACCGCCGTCTATGGCGCGGCCAAGGCGGGCCTGCTCAACCTGACGCAAAGTCTGGCGCAGGAGTGGGGGCCGCAAGGTATCCGCGTCAACGCGATCATCGCTGGGCTGATGGCCACCGAAACTGCGGATTTCACTTATGGTGATGCAGAGGCGCAGGCCGCCGTGGGCCGCTCGATGCCGCTCCAGCGCATGGGTGCGGGCGATGATCTGGCGGGCGCGGTGCTGTGGCTCTGTTCCGATCTGGCGAGCTGGGTCTCCGGCGCGCGGATCAATGTCGATGGCGGCGGAGAGCGGCCCTATTTTCTCGATCTGGTGAAGGGAGGCTGAAGCTCATGGGCGTGAAGGCATTGGGCTATGTTGTCGTCGAGACGGCGCAGCCGGACAAATGGGATGAATTCCTGACGCAGGTGGCGGGTGTGATGCGCGCGCCGGACGCGGCGGATGGTGCTGCGCAGTACCGCATTGATGAGCGTCCGTTCCGGTACCGGATCGAGCGTTCGGATCGCGAATGGTTCAAGGCGGCGGGCTATGAGATGGCCGATGCGGCGCAACTGGACGCGCTGGCGGATCGCATCCGCGCCGCAGGCCGTCCGGTCGAAGCGTTGGGCGCGGATGAAGCTGCATTGCGCGGTGTGACGGCAGGGTTCCGCACAACTGATCCGTGCAACAACGGGCTGGAATTTTTCCATGGCGACAGCCGCACCGACGTGCCGTTCGTCTCTCCGGTGGGCGTGCCACACTTCATCACGGGTGACATGGGCATGGGCCATGCGGTGTTCTCCGCGCCCGATTTCGACGCGATGATTGCCTTTCACCGCGATGTGGTGGGCTTTCGCGAGACGGACATGCCCGCGTTCGACCTGATCCCCGGCGCACCACCGATGCGCTTTGCGTTCCTTCATGCCGATAATGGTCGCCACCACAGTCTGGCCTTTGGCGAAGGGCCGATCCCGCCCTCGGGTGCTGTGCATGTGATGCTCGAATATCCCAATCTGACCGAAGTGGGCAAGGCACACGACCGGATGAAGCGGTTGGGCTATCCCGAAAGCGCGACGCTGGGCACCCATTATAATGACGAAACGGTGGGCTTTTATGTCCAGACACCGACCGGTTTCGATCTGGAAATCGGGTGTGACAGCCTCGTGATCGACCCGACCGACTGGCAGGTCACCTGTCATGAAGGGATCAGCGTCTGGGGCCACGAATGGGCCTGGCAGAAAGCCATGAAGGAAGCAGCGGAGTGACACATTTGACCCCTGGGCTTGATAAACGGATGACCCCTGCCGAAATCGTCGCGTCGCTCCGCGATGGGATGACGCTCGGCATTGGCGGCTGGGGACCGCGCCGCAAGCCGATGGCTTTGGTGCGAGAGATTTTGCGCTCTGACCTGAAGGATCTCACCATCGTCGCCTATGGCGGCGCGGATGTGGGGATGCTGTGCGCGGCAGGCAAAGTGAAGAAACTGGTTTTCGCCTTCGTCTCGCTCGATGCCATTCCGCTCGAACCATGGTTCCGTAAAGCCCGCGAAGCCGGTCAGATCGAAGTGCTCGAAGTTGATGAAGGCATGTTCCAATGGGGGCTGAAGGCGGCGGCATTCGGCCTGCCCTTTCTGCCCACCCGTGTGGGGCTGGGCACCGATCTGGCGGCACTCGGCGGATTGAAGACGGTGCAATCCCCCTATGCCGATGGTGAGACATTGATCGCGATGCCCGCCCTCAAGCTCGATGCGGCCCTCCTCCACGTCAACCGCAGCGATTGGCGCGGCAATGTCCAGCTGTTCGGCGCGGATGTCTATTATGACGAATGGTTCGCCAAGGCGGCGGCCAAAACCTATGTGTCGTGCGAGGAACTGGTCGACAAGATGGAGGATCATTACCCCGACGATGCACAGGCCAGCGTGTTCGAACGCTGCTTTGTGTCGGGTGTGGTGGAAATTCCTTGCGGGGCGCATCCCAGCTCGATGCCGCCTGCTTATGGCTGGGATATGAAGGCCCTCAAGGCCTATACCGATGCCGCGCGCGATCCCGGCGACTGGGCTGCCGTGGCAGACCGTTTCGTCGGCGCGACCGAGGCTGACTATCTGCAATCCTTTGGCGGAAAGGAGGCGGTGGCGGCTCTCCCGCTTCCGATTTTCTGATGACTGACATTTCTCTCGCAGAACTCTGCATCGTTGCCGCCTCGGAGGCGTTCCGCAACAATGGCGAAGTCGTGGCCACCGGCGTTGGCCCGGTGCCGCGTCTGGCCGCTGGCCTCGCCAAGCTGACGCACAGCCCCGAACTGATAATGACCGATGGCGAAGCCTATCTGGTTGAACAACCCGTCCCGCTGGGGCCGCGCAAATATGAGGATCGCAAAAAGGCGGGCCATCTGCCCTTCTCGCGTTTCTTCGATTCTGCCGTCTGGACCGGGCGCCGCCATGCGATGGTGACGCCGACTCAGATCGACCGCTTCGGCCAGATCAACCTCAGCCAGCTGGGCGGCACGCACAAGCAGCCCAAAACGCAGATGCTGGGCGTGCGCGGTTTTCCGGGCAACACCATCTACCATCCCAACAGCTTCTTCTTCCCGTCGCACACCACGCGCGTCTTTGTGGAGGGCGAAGTCGATATGGTGTCTGGCGTCGGCTACAACCCGGCCAAGCGCATCCCCGGCGGCAATTATTCAGGCGTGGACCTGCGCTTCATCGTGACGAACCTGTGCGTGATGGACTTTGGCGGAGACGCGAATGCCGTGCGCGTCGTCTCGCTCCATCCCGGTGTGCGTTTTGACGATGTTCAGGCCGTAACGGGTTTTGCGCTGGTCAATGCAGTGGCAGGCGAGACCGCGATGCCGACGGCTGAGCAGCTTGAGATCATCAATCAGCTTGACCCCCATAATATCCGGGCCAGTGTCATCAAGGACAACCCGCCTGGCCATAAGGCTGCCTGAGAGAGGATGACGCCATGACCGATCTGATTACGCCTGAACCCTTTACGCCCGAATATGAAACCGAAGAGCCTGTGCTTTACGAAGTGCGCGATGGCGTGGCGTGGGTGACGATGAACCGCACCAGCTTCAACAATGCGCAGAACGGCCAGATGACCTATGCGCTGGACGACGCCTTCATGCGCGCGACCAATGATGATGCGGTGAAGTGCATCGTGCTGGCGGGCAATGGCAAGCATTTCTCTGCCGGGCATGACATTGGCACGCCGGGACGCGATCTCTTGAAGCAGTTCGATAACCGCCTGATGGTGCCGCCGCATGTGACGCGGCCGGGCGCGGAGCTGCTCTACACGCGCGAGCAGGAGCAATATCTGGGCATGTGCCGCCGCTGGCGTGACATTGCCAAGCCCACCGTGGCGATGGTGCAGGGCGCTTGCATCGCCGGCGGGCTGATGCTGGCTTGGGTGTGCGATTTCATCATCGCGAGCGAAGATGCATTCTTTCAGGACCCCGTGGTGCGCATGGGCATTCCCGGCGTGGAATATTTCGCGCACGCCTTTGAGCTCCCGCCGCGCATCGCCAAGGAGTTCCTGCTGCTCGGTGAACGGATGCCCGCGCAGCGCGCCGAACAATTTGGCATGGTCAACAAGATCGTCCCGCGCGATCAGCTGCTTGAAACCACAACGGCGATTGCCGCCAAGCTGGCCGCGCAGCCGCGTCTGGGCGTTTGGCTCACCAAGCAGGCGGTCAACCATGTCGAGGAACTGCGCGGCAAGCGCTCGGCGATGGATGCCGTGTTCCATATGCACCATTTCGCGCATGCGCAGAATGACCTGACGTCTGACAACAGCCTCGGCGGGCTTGATGCCAAGTCGATGGCGGCGGCCAACAAGAAGCAGGCTTCGGAAGGCTAAGCGTTGATCAACACCCCCCTCACCGAGGCACTGGGCTGCCGCATTCCCGTGATCCAGACCGCAATGGGCTGGGTCGCAAAGCCGGGGCTTGTCGCGGCGACCAGCAATGCGGGTGCGTTCGGCTTTCTGGCAGCGGCGGTGATGGCTCCGAAGGAAATGGCCGAGGAAATCGCCCGCCTGCGCGATCTGACGCCGCATCAATTCGGTGTGAACTTCCACAGTTTCCAGCCGGGTGCGGCGGAGATTGTGGAGATCATCCTCTCCAACAAGGATCGGGTGCGTGCGGTCAGCTTCGGGCGCGGGCCGGATGCGAAGATGATCGGGCGGTTCAAGGATGCGGGCATTCTCTGCATCCCGACCATCGGGGCTGTGAAACACGCTCAGAAAATGGAGCAGCTGGGCTGCGACATGGTGACGGTGCAGGGCGGCGAAGGCGGTGGCCATACCGGCGCCGTGCCAACCACGGTGCTGCTGCCGCAAGTGCTCGATACCGTGAAGATTCCTGTGGTCGCCGCAGGGGGATTTGCGGATGGTCGCGGCCTGGCGGCAGCGCTCGCGTTTGGCGCGGTTGGCATTGCGATGGGCACGCGCTTCCTGATGACGGCGGAAAGCCCCGTGCCTGCGGCCCCCAAGGCGGCCTATGTGAAGGCGGGTACAAGCGACATTGCGGTTTCCACCAAGGTGGACGGCATTCCGCAGCGCATGATCCTCAACCCGCTTCTCAAGCGCATCGAAGGCTCCGGCACGCTCGCCATGTGGGCCCGCGCGATGGAAGCGGGCATGGAGATGAAGCGCCAGACCGGCATGGGCTGGGGCGATGTGCTGCGCACTGCCAAGAGCATGACAAGCCATGGCGAAATGCCGCTTGCGCAGGCGATGATGGCCGCAGCGGCTCCGATGATGATCCAGCGCGCAGTCGTTTCCGGTGACGCGGAGAATGGCCTGATGGCGACGGGCGTCGTTGCTGGACGAATCAAGGATCTGCCCAGCTGCACTGATCTGCTGGCCGGGATTGAAGCAGAGGCCGAAGCGCGGCTGAAGGCCATGGGTATGCTTTCATCATGAGACGGCACGCACCCCCGATGACTCCAATTTGTTCGCGCAAAGGCGCAAAGGCGCAAAGAAGAATTTCCTTTGCGCCTTTGCGCCTTTGCGCGAACCCAACAGCACAGGTAGCCTCATGCCCATAACCTGCACCATAGAAAACCGGATCGCCGAAATCGTCTTCGACGTGCCCCCGGTCAACGCGTTCAACAGCGAGACCTGGATGTCGCTGCCCGACATCATCACGGCGGCGGGAAAAAACCCCGACGTGAACTGCATCCTGATCCGCGCCGAGGGTCGGGGTTTTTGCGGGGGCGTGGACATCAAGGAGATGCAGGCGCATCCCGAACGCATCACCATCCTCAATCGCGGCAATTATCTGACCTTCAAGGCGATCCGCGATGCGGAAGTGCCCGTCATTTCCGCCGTCCATAAATTCGTGATCGGCGGCGGCATCGGCATTTGCGGTGCGAGCGACTCGATCATCGCGGCGGACGACGCCTTCTTCTCGCTGCCCGAAGTGGATCGCGGCGCGATGGGCGGAGCGTCTCACCTCTCGCGGATGCTGCCCTTGCACAAGGTCCGCGCGGCTTTCTTCACCGGCGGCAATATTCCGGCGGCGGAAGCCTATCGGCTCGGCGCGGTTGAAAAAATAGTGCCGCGTGCGGATCTTGAAACCGAAGCCCGCGCTTTTTGCGGCGTAATCGCGTCCAAATCGCGCAAGGCGCTCGTCATCGCCAAGGAGGCTTTGAACGGCCTCGAGCCGCGCGACGTCGATCGCGGCTATCGCTGGGAACAGGGCTTCACGCTCGAAATGTACATGCACGAAGACAGCCAGAAGAGCCGCGACGCCTTTGTGGAAACCGGCAAAGCTGCCACCTTCTGATGGACCTGAACTACACCCCTGCCCAAACCGCCTTCCGCGCCGAAGTCCGCGCGTGGATGGAGGCGCATGTGCCCAAGGAGCCGCTCATCACGCTGGAATGCCGCGAAGGCTATGACAGCCACGTCGAGTGGGAGCGGACGCTGGCCAGCGGCAATTGGGGCATGGTGACATGGCCGGAGGCCTATGGCGGACGGGGCCTCGATCTGATCCAGTGGCTGATCTTCGAGGAAGAATATTTCCGCGCTGGCGGCCCCAACCGCGCCAACCAGAACGGCATTTTCCTGCTCGGCCCGACGATCATGGAGTTTGGCACGGAAGAGCAGAAGCAGCGTTTCCTGACCCCCATGGCGCGCGGGGAAGTGATCTGGGCACAGGCTTGGTCAGAACCCGGCGCGGGCAGCGACATGGCGGCGATTTCATCGAAAGCCATTCGTGATGGAGACCATTATGTCATCACCGGCCAGAAGACATGGAGCAGCCGCGCGGCTTTTGCCGATTGGGGCTTCGGCATCTTCCGCACTGATCCCGAATCGAAGCGCCACAAAGGGCTGACCTTCATTCTGTTCGATCTGAACACGCCCGGCATCACCCGCCGTCCGATCCGGCAGCTGCATGGCGATACCGGCTTTGCCGAGCTTTTCTTCGATGAAGTGCGCGTGCCTGTGGAAAATTGTCTGGCAGGCGAAGGACAGGGCTGGAACGTCGCGATGGCGACCGCCGGGTTTGAGCGCGGGCTGATGCTGCGCTCTCCGGGCCGCTTTCAGGCGACGGCCAAGCGTCTGGTAGAGCTGTATCGCACCCATGAGGCCGAAGCGTCTCCTGCTGCGCGCGAAGCCGTCACGCAGGCGTGGATGGCCGCCCAAGCCTATGCTTACAACACTTATGGCGTGGCGGCGAAGATCATGGCGGGCGGAAAGATCGGCGCGGAAGCCAGTCTCAACAAGATTTTCTGGTCCGAGCTCGACCGGTCGATGCACCGCACTGCCATGCAGTTGCTCGGCGCGGCGGCAGAGCTGAAACGATTCGATGATGGCCGCGTCAACCAGTGGCTGGAGGGTTATATCTTCTCGCTCTCCGGCCCGATCTATGCAGGATCGAACGAAGTGCAGCGCAACATCACAGCCGAACGCCTGTTGGGGCTGCCACGGGTAGGAGCGGGCTGATGGATTTCCGGTTCACTGAAGACCAGCTGACGCTCGCCGAAACCGTCCGCGATTATCTCGTGGGAACGCACGGGCCGGACGTGCTGCGGCGTCTGGATGCAGAAAATGCGCGTGATCCTGCGATCTGGCAAGGGCTGGTCGATATGGGGCTCACCGGGTTGCTCGTGCCCGAAGAACAGGGCGGGCTTGGCATGGGACTGCTGGAGGCCGCGCTGATTGCCGCCGAATGCGGCCGGGCCTGTCTGGCTGAGCCGCTGGTCGATACCGCCTTTGTGGGAGTGCCGTGGTTGCTGGCCAAGGGCGAGACCGGGCAACTGGCCGCGATTGCAGCGGGTGAGATCAAGCTGCCCTTGCCGCACGCAATCAACCCGTGGGTGGCGGATGCCCCCTCTCGCGGGAATGACGAATTGGTGAGCGTAGACCCCTTGCGCGTCCTGTCGAAAGGCACAGGCGAGGATGACCCCCATCTCCTCAACCTTGCAGCGCTCATGTCCGCAGCCCAGCTTGTCGGTCTCGCCGATGCCATGCTGAGCCAAGCCACCGAATACGCCAAAATCCGCACCCAGTTTGGCCAGCCGATTGGCGCATTTCAGGGGATCAAGCACCAGCTCGCCAGCTGCGCTGTCGCTATCGAATTTGCCAAGCCGGTCGTATGGCGCGCAGCAGCGGCGATGCAGGAGGGGCTGGAGTCTGCCCCCATCCATGTCAGCCACGCCAAGGTGTCCGCGACCGATGCCGCGATGCTGACGGCGGAAACCGCCATCCAGGTCCATGGCGCGATGGGTTACACCTATGAGGTCGATCTCCATTTCTGGATGAAGCGCAGCTGGGCACTCGCCGGGGCCTGGGGCAGCCGCGCCTTTCACCTGAAACGGGTGGATGAGGCTGTGCTGGGCGGCACGCACGCTATCGGCCCCGAACACACATTTGCTTGAAGGAACCATCATGGCTGAAGCCTATATCATCGACGCGGTGCGCACCCCCATCGGGCGCAAGAAGGGCAGTCTGGCAGGCGTCCATCCGGCTGATCTGGGCGCGCATCCGATCAAGGCACTGGTGGAGCGCACCGGCATCGACGCCAATCTGGTGGACGATGTCGTCTGGGGCTGCTGCGATACCATCGGGCCGCAAGCGGGCGACATTGGCCGCACCGTCTGGCTGGTGGCAGGCCTGCCGCAGCATGTGCCGGGCACGACGATTGACCGCCAGTGCGGCTCTTCCCAACAGGCGGTGCATTTTGCTGCCCAAGGCGTGATGAGCGGCACGCAGGATCTGGTTGTCGCGGGCGGCTCTCAGGCGATGAACGCCATCCCGATTTCGGCGGCGATGCTGGCGGCGGAGCCCTATGGCTTTTCCAACCCGTTCAACACCTCGCCCGGCTGGATCGCGCGCTATGGTGATGGCATTCTCAACCAGATCAATTCGGCGGAGATGATCGCGAACAAGTGGGAATTGACGCGCGAGCAGATGGAAGCCTTTGCCGTCGCTTCGCACGCCCGCGCTCAGGCGGCTTGGGATGCTGGCTGGTTCGACGCGGAAGTCGCCCCGATGGCCGAACTCGCGGCGGACGAAACAATCCGCGCGACGACGACGCTGGAAGGCCTCGCTGGATTGCGCACGGTGCAGGAAGGCGGGATCATCACGGCCGGTATTTCGTCGCAGAATTGCGATGGGGCCGCCGCGATGCTGGTCGCCTCCGAACGCGCGGTGAAGGAGCACAACCTCAAACCGCGCGCGCGCATCCACCACATCTCGGTGCGTGCCGATGATCCGGTGTGGATGCTGACGGCCCCCATCCCCGCCACCGAATATGCGCTCAAGAAAGCGGGCATGACGGTGAACGACATTGATCTGTTCGAATGCAATGAAGCGTTCGCCAGCGTGCCGATGGCATGGATGAAGCAACTCGGCATTCCGCATGAGAAGGTCAATGTTCAGGGTGGTGCCATCGCGCTTGGCCATCCGCTGGGCGCAACCGGCGCGCGGTTGATGACGACATTGCTCAATGCCCTCGAACGCACCGGCGGTCGTTATGGCCTGCAAACCATGTGCGAAGGCGGCGGGCAAGCCAACGTCACGATCATCGAGCGGCTGTGATGCCTGCCAATCCGGCTCTCGATATTCCTAATCTGCTCTACCTCTATGCAGAGCTGATCGACGGTGCGCGCTTTGATGAAGCTGCCGCGCTGTTCGATCATGCCCGCATCGTGGCGAATGGGCATGAGATTCGCGGGCGGGATGCGATTGCCGGCATGTGGAGCCAATGGATCAAGCTTTACGAATGCGGCACGCCGCGCACGCGCCACATCATCACCAACCCGATCATCACGCTGGCCGAGGATGGCCAGAATGCCCTCTGCCGCTCGCAATGGACGGTCCTCCAGTCTGCGCCCGGCTTCCCGCTGCAAGTGGTGGCGACGGGGCGGTATCATGACCGGTTTGCGGTGATCGACGGGGCCTGGGCCTTCACCGAACGCGATTATGCCCGCACCGATCTGGCGGGCGATTCCAGTGCGCACACGCTGCGCCCTTTGATTGAAACAGGACGATAGACGATGGGACTTTGTGACGGACGGACAGTCATTATCACCGGCGCGGCGCGCGGGCTGGGGCGGGCCTATGCGCTTGCTTTCGGCGCCGCGGGTGCGAACGTGGTGGTCAACGACATTGGGACCTCGCTGAATGGCGAAGGGCGCGATACCAGCGCGGCAGACGCAGTGGTTGCCGAGATCAAGGCAGCAGGCGGCAACGCGCTCGCCAACTATGAGGACATCACCGATTGGGACGGGGCCAAGCGCATCGTCGATGCTGCGGTAGCTGAATTTGGCGATCTGCATGTGGTGGTGAACAATGCCGGGATCGTGCGCGATCGCATGTTTGTCTCCGCCACGCTGGAAGAATGGGACGCGACGATGCACGTCCATCTGCGCGGTCATTTCTGCCTCTCGCGCCATGCCGTCGATTATTGGCGCGGCAAGCAGAAGGCGGGCACAAATCCCGATGCGCGGATTATCAACACGTCGAGCGGAGCCGGGCTTCAGGGCAGCATCGCACAGGCCGCTTATTCGACAGCGAAGGGCGGCATCGCGTCGCTCACGCTCGTGCAGGCGGCGGAACTCGCGCGTTATGGCATCACCGCCAATGCACTCGCGCCTTCCGCCCGCACGCGCATGACCGAACAGGCCTTTGCCGAGAAAATGGCAACCGAAGGCGAGAGCTTTGACGTGATGGACCCCGCCAATATCGCGCCAACGGTCGTGTGGCTGGGATCGGGCGAGTCCGCGCATGTCACGGGCTGCGTGTTCGAACTCGAAGGTGGCAAGATCATGCTCGAAGATGGCTGGCGCGAAGGGCCGGTGGTGGATGCCGGGGCGCGCTGGGATCCGGCGGATGTCGGGGCTGCTGTGGACGCATTGCTCGACAAGCGTGTGGCACCGCGCAAGGTGTGGGGGACGGCCTGATGGAATTTGCATTCACCGAAGAACAGGCGATGATCGCGGAGACGGCCAAGGCCTTCTTCGCTGAGAACGCCACATCCGAACGCACCCGCAAGGCGATGGCCAATGATGGTGTAGACCGCGAACTTTGGGCGAACTTCTGCACTGAACTCGGCCTCTCCGGCGTCGGCATTGACGAGGCGCTGGGCGGGGCCGGGCTGGGCATGGTAGAATTTGCCATCATCGCCGAAGCCGCTGGCGCGCAGGTCGCAGCAGTTCCGATGCTTGGTCTTGCCATGGTCGCGCGCGCCCTTGCAGCAGGGGGAAGTGATGCACAAAAGGCGGAGTGGTTGCCCAAGCTGATTTCCGGCGAAGCCATCGCGGCTTGCGAAGGCATGCCCTCGCTCGATTTTGACGGGGCCACACTGACCGGGGTGATTGACCCTGTGCCGCACGGGGCCGTGGCCGATCTGTTCGTGTTCGTCTCTCCGCAAGGTGCGTGGATCGTCCGCGCCGATGCGCCGGGCGTTGCCATCACGGCGCATACCACGATGGACCAGACGCGCCCCTTCGCGCGGGTGACGCTTGACAAAGCCGCTGCCGAACCGCTGGCCGATGCAGGCGCGGCGATTGCTGCCATTCATCAGGGCGGCTGGATTTGCCTCGCTGCCGAAGCGCTGGGCGGGGCTCAAGCCTGCCTTGATCGCACGGTGGCGTATGCCAAGGAGCGCATCCAGTTCGGGCGCCCCATCGGTTCGTTTCAGGCCTACAAGCACCGGCTGGCGGACATGATGATCGAGATCGAGCAGGCGCGCTCCGCCGTCTATTGGGCGGCCTGTGCGGCGGATGAAGGCGCGGAGGATGCAGCGATGGCGCTCCATGCCGCCAAGTCCTTTTGTGCGGACACCTACTTCATGTGCGCGGGCAATATGATCCAGCTGCACGGCGGCATCGGCTTTACCTGGGAACATGACGCGCACCTGTTCTTCAAACGCGCACGGAGCATCCAGACGATGCTGGGCAATGGCAATATGCACCGCGAACAAGTAGCGATGATGGTGCTGGGAGAAGCGGCATGAAACTCGGTTTTTCACGCGCCGAAGAAGATTTCCGCGCCGAATGCGCCGCGTGGCTCAAGGGCCAGATGGCGGGCGAATTTGCCGACATCAAGGGCATCACCACGCTGACCGCCAAGGCCGAGCGCCGCAAGGAGTGGGAGCAGCAGCTCGCCGCGCACAAGTGGAGCTGCATCGGTTGGCCAGAGGAGTGGGGCGGCCGCAATGCCAGCCTTGCCCAGCAGGTGATCTTTGCCGAGGAATATGCGCGTGCAGGCGTTCCCGGGCGCGTCAACCATATCGGCATCGAACTCGCGGGGCCGACCATTCTGGCGTTCGGCACCGATGAGCAGAAGAAGCGTTTTCTGCCCGGCATTGCAGCGGGCCAGACGATCTTCTGTCAAGGCTTTTCGGAACCCGATGCCGGATCAGACCTTGCCAGTGTGCGCACCAAGGCGCGGTTGGAGGGTGACAAATGGGTGGTCAATGGCCAGAAGATCTGGACCAGCCTCGCCCACATCTCGGACTGGATTTTCGTCGTCTCGCGGTCTGAAGAAGGCTCCAAAGGGCCGAAGGGCCTCACCTTCCTGATGATGCCGCTCGACCAGCCGGGAATCGACGTGCGCGGGATCAAGCAGATCAATGGCGATGCCGAGTTCAACGAAACCTTCTTCACCGATGCGACCTGTCCGGCGGATTCGCTGATCGGCGCGGTCGGCGGCGGCTGGCAGATTGCGATGGGGCTGCTCGCGTTCGAACGCGGCGTCTCCACGCTCGGCCAGCAGATGGGGTTCAGGAATGAACTGGACGCGATCATCGCGGCGGCGAAGGCGAATGGCAGTGCCAATGATCCGCTGATCCGCCAGCGCATCGCCAAGGCCGAAATCGGTTTGCGCCTGATGCGCTATGGCGCGCTCCGGATGCTTTCCAACACCGATCATTCGAAGATCGATGGCGCGGCGCTCACCTACAAGATCCAGTGGGCAACCTGGCGGCGCAATCTTGGCGAACTCGCCATGGATGTGCTCGGCCAGATGGGTGAGGTGACAGACAATCCCGAATATGAGTGGGACATGCTGCCCAATCTCTTCCTCTTCTCCCGCTCCGATACCATTTACGGTGGCACCAACCAGATCCAGCGCAACATGATCGCGGAACGGGCGCTCGGCCTGCCGCGCGAACCAAGGGGCGACGTATGAGCCTGACACCGACCTACCCTACCCCCCGCGACCTGCTCAAAGGCAAGACCGTTGTCGTCACCGCCGCTGCCGGAACCGGCATCGGCTATTCCGCTGCCAAGCGTGCGGTGGAAGAGGGCGCGACCGTTCTCATCAGCGATTTCCACGAACGCCGTCTGGGCGAGGCGGCGGACCGGATTGCGGCGGAAACTGGCACGCGCCCGGCCACGCATGTCTGCGATGTGACCGATCAGGCGCAGGTGGATAGCCTGCGCGATGCGGCCATCGCGGCACTCGGCCATGTTGATGTGCTCATCAACAATGCAGGTCTTGGCGGCGAAGTGAATGTCGTCGACATGACCGACGAACAATGGAGCCGCGTGCTCGACGTCACGCTCAACAGCGTGTTCCGCATGACGCGCGCCTTCCTGCCGCACATGCAGGGTCGAAAGACCGGGGTGATGGTCAATAATGCCTCGGTGCTCGGCTGGCGCGCGCAAAAGGGGCAGGCACATTATGCCGCTGCCAAGGCTGGCGTGATGGCCTTCACCCGCTGTGCGGCGGTGGAAGCGGCAGAGTTTGGCGTGCGGATCAATGCCGTCGCGCCCAGCATCGCGATGCACCCCTTCCTCGCCAAAGTGACAACCGACGAACTGCTCGCCAAGCTGTCCGCACAGGAAGCCTTTGGGCGCCCGGCCGAAGTGTGGGAAGTGGCGAATGTGATGATCTTCCTCGCGTCCGATCTGTCGAGCTACATGACCGGGGAGATTGTTTCGGTGTCGAGCCAGCGCGCATGACTCAAATCTATCCCACCCCCACCGCCCTCATCGGCGCAGAAGGCACTGCCCTCGGCCCGACCGACTGGCTGCAGATCGATCAGACCCGCGTCAACGGTTTTGCCGAGGTGACGGGCGATCATCAGTGGATTCATGTTGACGAAGAGCGTGCCAAGGACGGCCCCTTCGGTGGCACCATCGCGCATGGTTACCTTACCATGAGCCTCGTCAATTTCTTTCTGCCGCAGCTCATCGAGGTGCAGGGCTTTGCTCACGCGGTGAATGTGGGTGCGGACCGGCTGCGCTTTCTCGCGCCCGTCAAGGTGGGCAGCCGCATCCGGGGCGTGGGTGAGATTGTGAGTGTCGAGGAGATCAAGGGCGCGATCCAGTCGGTCGTGCGCGTGACGGTCGAGATCGAAGGCAGCGACAAGCCCGCCTGCGTGGTCGATACGATCAGCCGCTATTTCCCCGAAAGCTGAGCCATGAGCTGGTCCGCCATCCTTGCCGAACTGGAGCGCAAGCGGGCGTTCTCGCGCGGGATGGGCGGGGAAGAGCGCCTGACCAAACATCACGGCTCTGGCAAGCTGGACGCGCGGCAGCGCGCAGCGGCGTTGTTTGACGAGGGCCATTATACCGAGATTGGCGGGCTCGCCGCGAACCGCAGCGAAGGCAGCGACGCGCCCGCACCCGCCGATGGGTTGATCGCCGCGTTCGGCCTGATCCATGGCAAGCCTGCGCTGGCCGGGATTGAGGATTTCACCGTGCTGGCCGGGTCCATCGGCGATGCGGGCTCAGCCAAACGCTATCGGCTGGCGCAGCTGGTCAGGCAGGAGCGCGTGCCCTTGGTCTTCATGCTGGAAGGTGCGGGCCACCGGCTCACCAACAATCACGGCACGCCCTCGCCCAATGATCTGCAAGCCTTGGTAGAGCTGTCCGGGCTGGTGCCGATGGTGTGCCTCGTCATGGGGGCGTCCGCCGGGCATGGCGCACTCACCGCCCCGCTCTCCGACTTTGTGGTGATGACGCAGGCCGCTTCCATGTTCGTGGCCGGGCCACCTTTGGTGAAGGCAGCACTGGGTGAGGTGGTGACCAAGGAAGAACTGGGTGGGCCTGCGGTGCATGTCGTCCAGTCCGGCGTCGCGCACCGGCTGGCGGAGGATGACGCAGCCGCGCTGGCGCTGGCGCGCGACTGGCTGGCCTATGTGCCGGGCAATTGCATTAAGGGCGGCGATACCGGGCGGCGCGCGCTGGAGCGCATTCTTGATCTGGTGTCGCCCGATCCGCGAATCCCGTTCGACATGCGGCAGGTGCTGGCCGAGCTGGTCGATGCGGGCAGTCTGTTTGAAATCCAGCCCGATCATGGCGGCGCGATGGTGGCAGCGCATGCGCGGCTGGGCGGGCAATCTGTCGCGATCCTCGCCAATAATCCGGCGGTTGGCGCGGGCGCGATTGATGCTGCTGCGGCCCGCAAGGCAACGCGCTTCATGCGTGTCGCGCAGGATTTCGGCCTGCCCATGATCTTTCTGGCAGACACGCCGGGCGTGCTCCCCGGCACGGCGTCTGAAAAGGCGGGCGCGTTGCGGCACGCGGCGGATATGTTTGCCGCCCAGCACCGGCTGACCGTGCCCAAAATCCATGTTACGTTGCGCAAGGCCTTCGGCTTTGGCTCGTCGGTGATGGCGATGAACCCGTTTGACGGGCAGACGCTCAATCTGGCTTTCCCCGCTGTCACATTGGGGGCGATGCCTGCGCAGAGCGGCGGGCAGTCGGCAGGGCTTGATGACGCACACCGCGCCCGCATCGCCGCCGAACAGGCCGCAAGCGCCTTTGAAATGGCAGGCCGCATGGTGTTTGATGATGTGATCGACCCGCGCGAGTTGCGCAATGCGCTGCTCGATGGCCTGATGCTGGCCAACAACCGTTTGCCGAAAGGATAATGCCCATGCCGACTCCAGACCAGATGATTGCCGCCGTCCATGGCTATGTGGAGGCGTTTGACAAGGCCGATCCGGAACTGGCCGTGGCGTTGTTCGCCGCCGATGCGACGGTGGAAGACCCCGTTGGCACGCCGCCCAAGGTCGGCACGGAGGCGATCCGCGAATTCTACACCATGTCGATGCAGACCGGCGCGAAGCTCCATCTGGATGGGCCGGTCCGCGTGGGTGAGGATTATGCCGCCTTTTCCTTCCAGGTTCGCCTGACGATGGACGGAAAGACGATGACTGTCGATGTGATCGACATTTTCCGCTTCAATGCGGACGGCAAGGTTGCCAAGATGGAAGCCTATTTCGGGCCGACCAATTTCGGCGCGGCCGAGTAGTTCAGGGAGAGAGAAGATGCGTGATGCAGCCATTGTCGCCACCGCCCGCACGGCGGTTGGCAAGGCCTTTCGGGGGGCGTTCAACGACACACCATCACCGGTGCTCAGCGCCCATGTGGTGAATGCGGTGCTCGACCGCTCCGGCATTGATCCCGCGCGCGTGGATGATGTCTATATGGGCACGGGCAGTCAGTGGGCGACACAGGGTTTCAACTTCGGACGGATGACGTCGATCGCGTCCAGGCTGCCGCTTGAAGTCTCCGGCATGACGCTGGACCGCAAATGCTCGTCGGGCCTCAACGCTGTGGCGCTGGCCGCGCGCGCGATCCGCAGCGATGAAGTGGATGTGGCGATTGCAGCCGGCGCCGAATCGATCTCGATGACGATGGGCCCCTATGCGCCGCGCGCCAAGGGTGAGGCGCAGATCGTGCTCGATGGCGATCCCTATACCTATATGGCGATGATCGAGACGGCGGAAATCGTGGCGGACCGTTATGGCATTACCCGCGAGATGCAGGATGCGTTTGCAGCGCAAAGCCAGCAGCGCGCGGGGGCGGCACAGGCCGCAGGCAAGTTCGATGACGAAATCGTGCCGATCACCGTCAGCATGGCGCTGCGGGACAAGGAAGGCAATGAAACCGGCCGCAAGGATGTGACGCTGACGGCAGACGAAGGCGTGCGCGCGGACACGACGGCAGAAGGTCTGTCCTTGCTCCGCCCGGTCTTCAAGAACGGCATGGTGGTGCAGGAAGGCCAGCACATCACCGCAGGCAATGCCAGCCAGCTGTCGGACGGTGCATCGGCGCAGCTGGTGATGGATCTGGACACCGCGCAGAAGGAAGGGCTTCCCATCCTCGGCGTCTATCGCGGTTTTCAGGTGGCGGGCTGCCTGCCCGATGAAATGGGCATCGGTCCCGTTTTTGCCATCCCCAAGCTCTTGAAGCGCGCGGGCCTGACCATCGATGATATCGGCCTGTTCGAAATCAACGAGGCGTTTGCGTCTCAGGCGGTCTATTGCCAGCAGAAGCTGGGGATTGATCCGGCAAAGCTGAACGTCAATGGCGGCGGCATCGCCATCGGCCATCCGTTCGGGATGACGGGCAGCCGCCTCACCGGCCATGCGCTGATCGAAGGCAAGCGCCGGGGTGCCAAATATGTGGTCATCTCCATGTGCGTTGCGGGCGGCATGGGTGCTGCCGGCCTGTTCGAGGTTGCGTAAATGAGTGAGCCGCTGCCGCAGACGATTCCCCATGCGGCAGCGGCCGCAGCCGCGCGCTGGGGCGATGCTCCCGCCGTGCTGGAGCGGGGTGAGGTCTGGAGCTTCAACCAGCTCTGGGCGGAGTGTCGTCGCGCGGCAGCGGCTTATCATGCGCAGGGCGTGGGTGAGGGAGACCGCGTGGCCATCTGGGCCCCCAATGCCCGCGAATGGGTGGTTGCCGCCGTTGGTGCGATGACATTGGGCGCGGCCATTGTGCCGCTCAACACGCGCCTGAAGGGCAAGGAAGCGGGCGACATCCTCCGCCGGACCAAGGCCAAGCTGTTGGTGACGGCTCCGGGGTTTCTGGACATCGACTATCCCGCACTGCTGGCGGATGAAGATCTTCCGGCGTTGCAGGCCATGGTTATTCTTCGCGCCTTCACGCCTTCGCGCGAACCCAGTGCCGCGCACAAAGACACGAAGCCACGAAGTGTTGATTGGGATGACTTTCTGGCCTCCGGCTCTGGCATTGATTCGACCGTCATTGATTCTGCGCTGTCGCGCCGTACTGCTGACGATATTTCGGACATCATGTTCACTTCCGGCACCACCGGCGTGCCCAAAGGCGTGATGATGACCTATGGCCGGGTGCTGCCGCAATGCGCGGTGTGGATCGGCAATACGGGCTTGCGCGAAGGCGAACGCTATCTGATCGCCAATCCCTTTTTCCACAGCTTCGGCATGAAAGTGGGCTGGGTGGCGTGCCTGCTCTCCGGCGCGGTGATGGTGCCGATGCCGCAGTTCGATGTGGGCCAGGCCATCCGCCACATTGTGGAGGATGGCATCAACTTCATGCCCGGCCCGCCGACCATCTTCCAGATGATGCTGAGCGAGAAGGAAAAGACGGACTTTGACAGTTCGTCGCTGCGCGGTGGCACCACGGGCGCGGCGACCGTCCCCCCCAGCCTGATCGAGCGCATTCGTACCGAATTGGGCATGATCGACATCATCACCGCTTATGGCATGACGGAATGCGTCAACATCACGTCCTGCCGTCCCGGTGATCCGGCGGAGTGGATTGCGAACACCTGTGGCGCCGCCATCCCCGGCAATGAAGTGATCATTGCAGGTGAAGACGGGCAGGAATTGGCGCGCGGCGAAACCGGCGAAATCCGGGTGCGCGGGCAAGGCGTGATGCTCGGCTATCTCGATGATCCGGCGGCGACGGCAGAGGCGATTGATGCCGAAGGCTGGCTCCACACCGGCGATGTCGGCACGATGGACGAGCATGGCTATGTCCGCATTACAGACCGGATGAAAGACATGTACATCTCCGGCGGGTTCAACGTCTATCCGGCGGAAGTGGAGAAACTGCTCGCCAGCCATCCCGCCATCGCCATGGTGGCGGTGGTCGGCGTCGCGGACGAGCGGATGGGGGAAGTGGGCAAAGCCTATGTCGTGCTCCGCCCCGACGCTGAGGCCGATGAAGCCGCGCTGATTGCGTGGAGCCGCGCCAATATGGCGAATTACAAGGTGCCGAAGCGCGTTGTCTTCGTTGAGGATCTGCCAAAAAACGCCAGCGGCAAGGTGCTGAAAACCGAACTGCGCGGCTGATTCGTCAGTAAATTTCGCCCTGCTTGAATTCGGTGCTGCGCTGTTGCGCAGCACCGGTGCCGCGCGCTGCATCATCCGAACGGATGGTATCGGTCTTCTTCGTCTTCGCCTTGGGCAACTCATCCTTGCGAATCGAGCGGCTGGGCTCTGCTTCAGCGCGGAAGGCCTCCCAGATCACGGCAGATTTCGGATCCTTGCCCGGCCATGCGCCGAACACGCGCTTGCCCGACGAGCGGTCGATGCGGACCATGCGCGTGCCCAGCGGCGCGCGGAATGGCACAACGCGCATGTCTTTCATCGCCTTGGACGCGAAATCGTAAAAGATCGGCACTGCCAGCGTGCCGCCCTGCGCATAATGGCCCATCGGCCGGGGCTGATCGAAGCCCAGATAAAGGCCTGCGATCATGTCAGCAGAGCCACCCACAAACCAGACATTGGTCGGCCCGGTGGTCGTGCCGGTCTTGCCGAAAATCGGGCGTTCCAGCTTTTGAAGCTGGGTAGCCGTACCGCGCTGGACAACGCCTTCCAGCATATGGACGGTCTGATAGGCGGTGATCGCGTCAATCGCCTGCTTGGTAGAGAGTGGCGGGCGTGGCATTGCCTTGCCGTCCCACTCCGCCTGTTTGCAACGATCGCACGGGCGCATGTCGGCCCGGAAGATGACCTTGCCATTGCGGTCCTGCACATAGTCGATCAGCGTCGGCTTCACGTCGCGGCCATTGCGTGCGAGGATAGAGTAAGCATTGACCATCTTGGTCACGGTCGTTTCACCCGCTCCCAGTGCGATGGCGAGCACTGGTGAATATTCTTCGCCGGACTTGTTGATGCCGGCCGATGCGGCCAGCTTGACCACCTTGTCCATGCCGGTCTGCGAAGCGGCGCGCACAGTCATCAGGTTGCGCGATTGCTCCAGACCCCAGCGCATCGTCTGCGGCCCCGCGCCGCCTGCACCGCCGAAATTCTTGAAGCATTTGCGGCCATAGCGCGCGCCCTGATACACGCAGAACGAGCCATCGACGATGATCGAGGCCGGAGTCATGCCGCTGTCCAGCGCGGCTGCATAAACGAACGGCTTGAAGCTGGAGCCCGGTTGCCGCCATGCCTGCGTGGCGCGATTATAGCTCTGGATGCGCGCATCGAAGCCGCCCTGCATCGCCAATATCCGTCCATTATGCGGGTTCTGGACCACCATGCCGCCAGACACTTCAGGCTGGCTGCGCAGAACGAAGACATTGCCTTCCTGCTTGACCAGAATGACATGGCCGGGGGCGAGGAAGTTGAACGCCGCGCCGCCAACCTTCCGCTTGGGCATGGCTGCCCCCCAGCTTGGCAGAATGCCCGTCGTCCCGTCGGCAAAGCCGATCTGGGCCTGCTGGCCTTCCTTGGCGAGCACGACGGCCACTTTCCAGTCCTGATACCCGGCTCCCAAATTGGTGGCGCCCAACCGGCCTTCCCAACCGGGGCCGACCTTGATCGTCTGGAGTTCGCCCATCCAGCCGCGTGCGCCATCATAACGCATCAAGCCGTTCCGCAACGCATCCTCGGCATAGCCCTGAATCACGGGGTCCAGCGACGATCGGATCCACAGACCGCCTTCATACACGCTGTAGGGCTTTTGCCCGCCATCGCTCTTCTCGCCGAACTTGTCGATCAGCTCACGGCGGACTTCCTCGATGAAGAAGCCGCCATTCGTGTCCTTGGACGGTGCGCTGCGCGGCACCGTGCCCAGGGGCAAGGGGACAGCTGCGGCAAACTGTTCCTGCGTGATGAAATCATTGTCGAGCATCTGCTCAAGCACGAATTTACGCCGTTCCAATGCCCGATCAGCATAGCGTTCCGGATTGTAGTTGGCGGGCGCCTTGGGCAGGATGGCCAGATAGGCCGCTTCATGCAGGCCCAGTTCGGTGACATCCTTGTTGAAATAGGCGCGGGATGCCGCCTGTACCCCATAGGCGTTCCGGCCCAGAAAAATCTGGTTGAAATAGAGTTCGAGAATCTGCTGCTTGGTCAGGGTCGCTTCGATCCGGCGGGCCAGAATGGCTTCCTTCACCTTGCGCATCACCGAATATTCGTCGGAAAGGAGCAGATTCTTCGCGACCTGCTGGGTGATGGTGGAGCCGCCCTTTGCGCGCTCACCCGAGCCGAGCTTGATCACATAATCGAAAACCGCGCCGACCAGGCCGGGATAGTCGATGCCGCCATGTTCGAAAAACGTCTTGTCTTCGGCGGCCAGAAACGCCCGCACCAGCTGTTGGGGATATTCTTCGAACCGCAGCTGAACGCGCCGTTCCCGGGCGAAACTATGGATCGGAGATCCGTCATGGCCCCGCACATGCGTGGGCAGCGGCGGCTGATAATTTTTGAGCTGGTCCACCGAAGGAAGATTGCGCGCCACGAGCAGCCACAACAGGAACCACAGCACAAACAGCACCAATGCCGCCCGCGCGACCATGCGAAACCAGCCAAACTGCCAGTAGCGGTGCCAGGTTTCGATCAGACCGTTCCCCCCGCGACGCAGGCGCAGGGAATAGCTCTGGGGTTCCGACGCATCATCCATACTGCCCGCGCTCTAGCCAGCTTTCGCGGCCATGGCCAGAGTCAAAGCACGCAGACTGCGCGGACCGCTCAGCGCATCGCCACCCTTTGCGCAAAATGGATGTCGATGGCCTTGCGCAATCCGGTGGCAATGCGCCGTTGTCCGGTCTCGGAAGCGATCCGGTCCACATCTTCGGAGTTGGTCAGATAGCCGATTTCCAGAAGGATGGAGGGCATGTCGGGCTGTTTGAGGACGGCAAAGCCCGCCATGCGGTGATAATCGCTGCGCAACCGCAAGTCGCTGGACGCTTCCCGCCGCAACAGATTGGCGAAATTGGATGAACTGTTCATCGTTTCGCGCTGGGCGAGATCCACCAGAATCGAAGCGATTTCCGCATTCTCGCCGCCCAGATTGACGCCGTTCAGAATGTCTGCCTTGTTTTCCCGCGCGGCCAGCTTTGCGGCTTCTGCGTCTGATGCGTTTTCGGACAGGGTGTAGATCGTCGCTCCCGTCGCCCCTGATCCGCCCGCGCTGTCGGCATGGATGGAAATGAACAGGTTTGCGCCCAGATTTTTGGCGATGGCGCTGCGTTCACGCAGAACAAGGAAGCGGTCATCTTCCCGCGTCAGCGCCACACGGAAGCGGCCTGCGGCGATGATCTCGTCGCGCACCTTGCGCGCAACCGACAAAGTGATGTCCTTTTCGCGCTGACCGGCCACCGGCGAGATCGCGCCCGGATCATGCCCGCCATGGCCGGCATCGATCACGATCAGCGGGCGACCCTTGGGACCATAGATTTTGGGCCGGGGCAGGCCCTTGGCTGCGGGATCCAGCGTGGTGGACACGCTGTAGGTGCTGCGCGGGGGCTTGGAGAAGCCAATAGCCGGATTTGTGATGGCACGAGGGGCAGAGCGGGCCGCCGCTTCGAACTGCCCGTCCGATGCCGGAGCAATGGCAAGCGTCAGCGCCTTTCCATCTGCCGAAAAGCTGCCGCGCCCGATGACAGCCGGGCGAGCGAGGTCGAGCACGACGCGGGTCGATTGTCCGTCCGGCCTTCCCTGACGGACCGAGGCGACCAGAGAACTGGAGGCTGTGGCTGCGGGGCCGGGCTCTGCATCGGAGACATCGATGGCAATCCGGTCTGGCCCGGCGAGGACGAAACTGGTTGCTCCGCCGACGGCCTCGTCAAAGCGGATCACGATCTGAGCCTCTCCAACCTGCACAGAGCGGATGCCCGCAGCCTGGACAGGCAGCGCGGGGACCATCATCGTGGCGAATAGAGACGAGACCAGCATGGGACGATTTTGCCGCGAAAGACCCGGCAAGGTCCAGCCCCATTTGGCTTCTGATTGGTTTCTGGCGCGTTTTCCATTCATGTTGCCCGGATATGCGGGCGCTTCCCAAAGCGGGGTGAAGTGAAAAGGTAAACGCGAAATTTGCCAAATCTTTCAGACAGGCGCGCTCATCGGCGCGCCTGGCCGTCATTTGGGGTGTTGGCTGACCGGTTCAGATCAGACGTGGCGTTCCACCACCATCTTCTTGACCTCTGCAATCGCCTTGGCCGGGGACAGGCCCTTGGGGCAGGCGTTGGAGCAGTTCATGATGGTGTGGCAGCGATAGAGGCGGAAGGGGTCTTCCAGCTCGTCGAGTCGTTCGCCAGTGAATTCGTCGCGGCTGTCTGCCAGCCAGCGATAGGCCTGAAGCAGAATGGCCGGGCCAAGGAACTTGTCGCTGTTCCACCAGTAAGACGGGCAGGAGGTGGAGCAGCAGGCGCACAGGATGCACTCATACAGGCCGTCCAGCTTGGCGCGATCTTCCGGTGATTGCAGGCGCTCCTTGCCCGAAGGCGTGGTGGTGACGGTCTGGAGCCACGGCTTGATGCTGGCATATTGTGCATAGAAATGCGTGAAATCGGGAACAAGATCCTTGATCACGTCCATATGCGGCAACGGGGTGATGGTGACATCCTTGCCGCTGCAATCTTCGATCGCGGTGGTGCAGGCCAGTCCGTTCTTGCCGTTGAGGTTCATCGAGCAGGAGCCGCAAATCCCTTCGCGGCAGGAGCGACGGAAGGTCAGGCTGCTATCCTGTTCGGACTTGATCTTGATCAGCGCGTCCAGAACCATCGGGCCGCAGCTGTCCAGATCGACATCGAATGTGTCGAAGCGCGGGTTCTCGCCCGAATCGGGATCATAGCGATAGACTTTGAACGTCCGCGTGTTGGTCGACCCGGCCGGTGCGGCGTGATGTGTGCCGTTGGGCTTGATCTTGCTGTTCGCGGGCAGCGTGAATTCGGCCATGATCGGGTCCTTATCCTGAGCGGGTCTCGATTGTGTTGCGGCGGCGGTAGCGCAGGAGCGGCTTCACCTCAACCGGTCAATTGCCCGAATCGTTATGCAATCTGACCTTGCCCCGCTATAGACTGGGCGCTAGCGGGGCAGCCGGAACGGGGGATGAGCGAAGCAACCGACACCGGCGAGGCCGGAATCAGCAACAGGGACGTCGCCAAAGGTGCGGGCACAACGCTGCTCGCGCGGCTTGGCGGTGTGCTCGAACTGCTCACCCAGCCGCTCTATGTCTGGCTGTTCGGGCTGGCGGGCTATGGCTTTTACGGCGCGCTCTGGGCGTCGATCAATCTGCTCGAAAATGTTGCCGATCTGGGCATGACATCGGCCATGCAGCGTGTGGTGCCGCAGGCAGGCACGCCGGAGCGAGAGGCGTCCGCCTTGCGGGCATCCTTCCTGTTCGCACTGGTGCCGTGCATCCTGATCGCGCTTGCCATTTCGATCATGGCGGCCCCTGTGGCGACTTTGTTCAACATGGCGGAAGGCGATGCGGGGCAGGCCGTGATGGCGGTGCGCTGGTTCGTCTGGGCCTTGCCGCTTTGGGCCTTTGTCGAGATTTCAACATCGGCGCTGCGCTCCAAGCGCCTGTTCGGGGCTGAAATCCGGTTGCGCCTGTTGTGGGAACAGACCGTCCGGCTGGGGCTGGTTCTGGTGTTCTACATGGCGGGAGCGGGCACGATGGCGCTGATCTATGCGCATTTGCTTTCGCTTTCGATCATCTGCCTGTTGTGTGTGCGGCTGCTCAATCGTCATTTCTCGTTGAACCTCGTCTTCACCCGCCCGGTGCGCGACGAGATGTTTGCAGAGACGCTGAAGGCCGGGCTGGGCGTGCTGCCGGTGAACATCACCACCCGGCTGTTCAGCGATGGCCCTGCCATTGTGCTCAATGCAATGATCCCCGGGTCCAACGGTGCGATTGCAACCAGCCTGTTCATCATCGCGCGCAAGGTCTCCAGCCTTGTTCAGCTGGTGCGGACGGTGTTTGCCTATGTGCTTGCCCCGCTGGCTTCTGCAGCGGCGACGGGCGGCAAGGATCAGGTTGCATCCATTTATGGCTTTTCCACCCGCCTGTCTTTTGCGCTGGCGGTTCCGATGGGGGCGGTCCTCGCAGCGTCCGGCCCTGCGGCCTTGCCGCTGTTCGGCCCCGGTGCAGAGGCGGCGCTGACCTGCATGATCATCCTTGTTCTGGCGCGGGTGACGGAAGCGGTGGTGGGGGCTGCCACGCCGATCCAGCAGGTAACGTCTGGCCATCTGGATCAGCAGCTTGGCAGCTTTGCCGGGCTGGCTGTCGCAGCGCTCATCACATGGGCGCTGCTTCCGCAAGGCGGGCTGGATGCCATGTCGCTGGCGGTGGGCGTGGGTCTGGTGATTGCGGCGGTGCTGCCGCTGTTCCAGTTGCACGTCATCGACAAGCTGCACCCTTTTTCAAAGCCGTTCGGATCGGTGGCGATGCGGACCATATTTGTCTCGCTCATCGGCATGGCTTTGGCTTTGCTGGTTCAGGCGCTGCCGCCGCTGGTGCAGCGGGTCGGGTTCGTGCTGCTGGTTATCGCCCTGTATCGTGTTTCATGGAAACTGGCGGCGGGGCTTGCGATTGCAGGCATCGCGGAAGCCGTTACGGCGCGCTTCTTTTATGAAGGATCAAAGCAGATCCTGCCCTATCTGCTGGAACTTTCGCTGCTCATCCCGATTCTGGTGGGCACGCTCTGGGCGTCATTGCGCTTCGGCCTGCCCGAACAGGACCGGCAGGCGCTGGGCACCAAGACGATGAAGAAATTCCATCTCGGCTGAACGCTCAGCGGACTGTATACAAATTCAGATGGTGGATCCGACCTGCCGCAGACAGGCATCCAGATAGACATGGAAGGCGCGGCGGATATGGCCTGCCATGATCGACGCCGCCCACGCGCCGTCCTTCCGGTGGAAAGGCCTCCAGCAATTCCTCATGTTCCCGGTAAGAGCGCCGGAGATGATCCCGGTCATAATTTTGTGCGGTGCGCCAGATGATCGGCTGCTCCACCAGCCGTGACAGCAGCGAGGCGAGGCGCGGGGACCGGGCGGCGTCGAGCACGGCCTCATGAAAGGCCCGGTTATGCTCCAGAAATCGCGCAATGTCTGGGCATTCCACATGCACGGCTTCGCCCATGGCAGCATTATGGGCGGCCAGTCTGACCAGACCGTCTGCGTCGATACGCTCAGCCGCGCGGCGGGCGGCCTGCGATTCCAGCATGGCCCGCAGATCGAACGCGTCCTCAATGTCATCGCGCGACCATTCGGAAACAAACACGCGCTGCGAAGTATTGCGCCGGATCAGGAGGTCAGCCTCCAGACGGCGCAGGGCATCGCGAACCGGCGTGCGTGATACCGCACAGCGCCGGGCCAGCGCCTCTTCGCTGATCTGCGCGCCCGGCATGATGTCTCCGGACAGGATCATGGTCCGGATTGCGGCATAGGCGCGATCAGAGGCCTTTGTCATCGCTTCTCCCAACCGGGTTGACCATTGCCATTTGTATACAATAGACTCGGCCTTCAGCAAGTGCGTTGCAGAGCACCAGTTTGACCGCACCACAAACAAAATCAGGGAGCCTCACATGCGAACTTCAGTCCTTCTCCGCTCGGTGTCGATCATCGGCCTTGCCATCTCGTCCGTCCCCGCCATGGCGCAGGATGCGGGGGCAGAAGGCAGCGAAGATCTGGAAGACATCATCGTCACGGCGCGCCGGGTAAATGAGCGCCTGCAAGACGTGCCGGCATCGGTCACGGTGCTCTCTGCGGCCGCTCTTGCCAGCACTGGCGCGGACAAGGCACAGGATTTCGCGCAGCTGACCCCAGGCGTGACCATCGTGACGGGCACGGCGGAAGCCGGGGATACCCAGATCAACATTCGCGGCATCAATGGCGCGCGCGATGCGGAAAGCTCGGTCGCGCTGGTGGTGGATGGTATTCTCAAGACCAACACCGCGCAGCTCAATCAGGTGCAGGGCACGCTGCGTCAGGTGGAAATCCTGAAAGGCCCGCAAGGCGCGCTTTATGGGCGCAACGCGGCAGCGGGTGCGATCGTGATCCAGACGCTGAAGCCGGGAGACAGCTTTGCTGGCGGCGCGCAACTCTCCTACGCCAATGAAAAGAGCATCGATGCGACGGCCTATCTCTCCGGCCCCATCGGCGAAGGCGCGGGCTTTGTGCTCTCTGGCAATTATTCAACCACCGACGGCTTCTACCGCAACCTGCTGCTCAACAATTCGAAGACGGTGGATGACAAGGAAAGCTGGGGCGTGGACGGACGGCTGATGTTCGGCATGAACGGCGCAACCCAACTCGACATCAAGGCCCGTTATGCGGAATTCCACGGTGCCTCGCTCCCGTTCAACGCCACGTTCCATCTGCCCAATTTCGCGGCGGTGAACCCGGCCTTCTATGAAGACGTGAACGATCACCAGTTCCGCTTCTACAACAATATCCGCGCCACCAACGATCAGAAGAGCGCAGACATCTCGGTCAAGCTGGACCATGAATTTGACGCGATGAAGCTGACCAGCTGGGTGCTGTTTTCCAATGTGAAGCAGAATCTGGTGGCAGACGGCACTTCGGCGGATTTTGCGCGCTATATCGCGGCCGCACAGCCTGGCGGGGCTGCAACCGTCAACTCATGTTTCAACAGCACGGCGGCGCTGACGGGCTTTGGAGTCAATCAGCCGGGCTTTATCGGAGCGATTCCCGTGCCGTTCATCTTCGCGCCCGCCACGGGCTCCACCTTCGGCCCTTACAGCCCGACCACATGTGACGGCATCCAGTATCAGGTGCGCAACCAGACGGATTTTTCTGCCGAAGTCCGCCTCGCCTCAACCGGAGACGGCCCGCTGGCTTGGCAGGTTGGTGCCTATTACCTCAAGATCGACCGGACGGTGGGCGTCAGTCTGGGCGGCGATACCGGCAATGGCGTGATCAAGCGGCTCTATAACGGCCCGAACACGGTGAACCCCACCTCGCTGCTGCTGGCGGATAATTTCAAGACCAATGTCTACGCAACCTTTGGCTCGTTCGAATATAAGCCGTCGGAGAAGTTCACGGCGGGTCTGGCCATGCGCTATGACATTGAAGACCGCAAATCCAACTCGCTGGTGCCCAATGTCACCGATCCGTTCACGGGCGGGCCGATCAATCCGGGCCTCGCCTTTGGCGCGTTCACGCCGCAGAGCAAATCCTTCAAGCAGGTCCAGCCCAAGCTGTCGCTGAGCTGGAAGCCGGTGCCGAACCTCAACATTTATGGTAACTGGGGCATCGGCTTCAAATCAGGGGGCTTCAACAATCAGGGCTCGGCGGCGGTCGTGAACACCAACTTCAACGCCTTCATCAATGCGGGCGTGACGGTGGCCGACCAGTATCGCAAGGAAAAGTCGAGCGCATTCGAAGCCGGCATCAAAGGCAGCGTGCTGAATGACCGGCTGACCTTCGATCTGGCGGGCTATCACACCCGCATCAACGACATGCAGTTCTTCGAATTCTTCGTCGGCAGCTTCGGCCTGTTGCGCGTGGTTTCGAACATTGACAAGGTGGACGTGAACGGCGCGGAATTGAATCTGGCGGCCAAGGTGGTGGACGGGTTCAAGCTGTTCGGTTCAGTCAATGTGACTGACAGCAAGATCAAGAAGAACAGCTCTCGCCCTTACACGATCGGCAACAAATCCCCCTATACGGCGGATTACACCATCAATGTCGGCGGCGAAGTGAAGCTGCCGGTCAGCGATGCCCTGCGCATCACCGGGCGGGCGGATTATCGCGTGACCGGACCGACCTGGTTCCACTCGGTGCAGGATCAGGAGCGTCCGTCGCTCTTTTCGGGCCTGTTGCCGATTTCGGCGCTCGCGCTTCCCGCGGTGGTGGGCAATGCCCGTTATGACATCACGCGGCGCGATGCCTTTGGCGTGTTCAATGCCCGGCTCGGGATTGAATCGGACAAATTCCACGTCGCGGTGTTTGCGGAGAATCTGTTCGACAAGAAATATATCGCGGAAGCGATTCCGGCGATCGAGTTTGGCGGGTCGTTCATTTCGCCGGGCGGACGCCGCCTGATCGGCGTGGAAGCCGGGATGAGCTTCTGATCAGGGATCGGTCGGGGCATTGCGCCTCGACCGGTTTCACTGCGGTGTTGCAACGCCCAGACGCGGGATTTCCACCTTGGGGCAATGGTCCATCACCACGGCCAGCCCTGCCGCTTCCGCACGCTCTGCGGCGGACTGGTTGATGACGCCCAATTGCATCCACACGGCTTTGGCGCCAGCGGCGATGGCTTCGTCCACCGTCTCCCCGGCGGCTTCCGAGTTCCGGAAGATTTCCACCATGTCGATGGGTTCGGCGATGGCGGCGAGCGACGCGGCGACCGGCTGACCCAGGATTTCCTGACCCGCCAGACCTGGATTGACCGGGATGACGCGATAGCCGCGCGCAAGCAGAAAACCCATCACCCGGTTCGAATCGCGCTCTGGCTTGGCAGAGGCGCCCACCAGTGCAATCGTGCGGACCCGTTCAAGCAGCGCCTTGATGGCGGCATCGTCGGTCAGTGGCATGGCTATCCCTTCTGCTGTTTGATCCAGTCCGTCAGGCTGGCGGCAATGGCTGCAAAACTGTTGGAGATCATGCCTTCGCCGGTTGCAGGTGGCGCGCCTGCGTCTGATGCAATGCGGATGTCGATATGGAGCGGGATGCGGCCAAGGAAAGGCAGGCCAAGCTGTGCCGCCGCTTTCTCCGCCCCGCCGGTGCCGAACGGATCAGACACTTCGCCGCAATGCGGGCAGAGATAACCCGCCATATTTTCGACCAGCCCGACGATCGGCACATCCGCCTGCCGGAACAGATCAATCGCGCGGGTTGCGTCGATCAGCGCGAGATCCTGGGGCGTGGAGACGATCACGGCACCGGCGGGCTTGTGCTTTTGGATCATCGAAAGCTGAATGTCTCCCGTGCCCGGCGGCAGATCGACGATCAGCACGTCGCAGCCGCTCCAGTCCGCATCGAGCAATTGGGAGAGCGCATTGCCTGCCATCGGCCCGCGCCACGCCACGGCCTGCCCCGGCTTCACCAATTGGCCGAGTGACAGCATCGGAACGCCATGCGGGCTCATCACCGGGATCAGCTTCTGGCCTTCGGCTTCGGGGCGTTGGCCTTCGGTGGCCATCAGACGCGGCTGGCTGGGACCGTATATGTCCGCATCGATCAGGCCCACTTTCACGCCCGCGCGGTGCAGTGCCACGGCAAGATTGGCGGACAGTGTCGATTTGCCCACGCCGCCCTTGCCGCTGCCCACTGCAATGATGGTCCGCCCCACCTTTTCAGCGGTGAGCGCAACGCGCACTTCGGTCACGCCCGGAATCGCAGACAAGGCCTGCTTCACCGCCGTGTCGAGCGCATCGCGTGCAGGGGCGGTGAGGCCGGTCACGTCGAGCATCAGCGACACCCGGCCATCGGCGATGCGCGGTGCACTTGCCCGTCCACCAGCGAGCAGGCCGGTGCCTTTTTCAGGGTCTGGAATGGCGTTGAGAGCGGCGGAAATGGCGGCGGGATCGATCATGCCGATGCTTTAGCCATGATTTCGCGGGCTGCCACTGTTTTTCGGCGAAAGGCAGCCTATATATCCGGGCGATGCAACAGATGTTCGACAGATGGAAAGCGGGCCTGATCAACCGCAGCGAAGGCGGCGGGCCTTGGGGCAATGGCAATAAGGGCAGCGGCGGCTCGGGCGGTGGTTCCGGCGGCGGCGGCCCGCGCAACCCTTGGGAAATGCCGCCTGGCGGTCCGCGACCCAAGGGACCGCAGGGGCCGTCTGCGCTGGATGAAGTGCTGCGCCGCCTGCGCGACATGTTCGGCGGCGGAGACGGACAGCAGGATCCTGGTCCCATCCTCAAGAAATCATTGCTGATCTTTGCGGTGCTGTGGGTGGTTTATACCAGCGTTCACCGCATTTCCCCGCAGGAAGAGGGCGTGGTGACGCGGCTGGGAGCTTATCAGGGCAAGCTTTCCCCCGGTGTCGGGCTGACGCTCCCCGCGCCGTTTGATCTGGTGGAAAAGGTGGACGTGCAGGCGATCAATACGATCAACATCCCCCGTGATTCCGGGGTGAATCTGGTGCTGACCGGAGACCAGAACATCATCGACCTGGCCTATTCGGTGCGTTGGGATGTGCGCGATTCGCAGGATTACAAATTCCAGCTGGCCCAACCTGATGAAACCATCCGCGAGGTCGCCGAAAGCGCGATGCGCGAAGTGGTGGGCACCGTGTCTCTCAACGATGCCGTGGGTGCCGGGCGTGGCCAGATCGAAACGCGCGTGACGCAGCGGATGCAGGTGCTGCTCAACGAATATCGCGCCGGGGTGAACATTCAGGGTGTCGCCATCAAGCAGGCGGTCGCGCCCAAGGAAGTCAACGACGCGTTCAACGAGGTGACGGCGGCGCAGCAGGGCCGTCAGGCCGCGATCAACAATGCCAATGCCTATGCCCAGCAGATCATGTCTCGCGCGCAAGGTGAGGCAACCGCCTTCGACAAGGTGTATGAGCAATATAGGCTGGCCCCGCAGGTGACGCGCCGCCGCATGTATTATGAAACGATGGAATCGATCCTGCCCAATCTCGACAAGACCGTGGTCGAACCCGGTGCGGTGGCCCCCTATCTGCCCATTGGCGGAAAGCGGATGCCTGCCGCTGAAGAGGTTGTGGTGGAAGGAACCCGCAAATGAGCTACACCAACCCCTCGTTCATTGACCGGCTGGCCCGCAATCCGCTGGCGCTGGCTGGCGTTCTGCTCGGGCTGCTGCTGCTGATTGGCAGCGTGTTCGTGGTCGTTCCCGAAACCAAGCAGGTCGTTGTGGTCCAGCTGTCCAAGCCCAACCGCATTCTCAACCGCTACAAGCCGGGAGAGGCGTTTGGCCATACGGGTGCGGGGCTGGCCATGCGGATTCCGTTTGTTGAGGATCTGGTCTGGATCGACAAGCGCATCCTCAACATCGACATGGACCCGCAACAGGTGCTGTCTACTGACCAATTGCGCCTGAACGTGGATGCCTATGCCCGGTTCCGGGTCTCTGACCCGCTGACCATGTATCGCACCGTTCGCACCGAAGAGCGTCTGGCCGATGCGCTCAAGCCGATTCTGGGTTCTGCACTGCGCAACGAATTGGGCAAGCGTCCCTTTGCGGCGCTGCTCAGCCCTGAACGCGGTCAGGTGATGGATAATATCCAGGCCGGGCTGGAACGCGTCGCCAAACAATATGGTGCGGAAATCGTGGATGTCCGCATCAAGCGCGCCGATCTGCCCGACGGCACACCGCTGGAAAGCGCCTATGAAAGGATGCGCACGGCGCGCCAGCAGGAAGCGCGCGCCATCGAGGCTGATGGTATGCGGCAGGCGCAGGTCATCCGGGCGGAGGCAGACGCAAAGGCTTCGCAGATTTATGCCGCCAGCTTTGGCAAGGATGCGGACTTCTACAATTTCTACCGCGCCATGCAGTCCTATCGCGTGACATTCGGGGCGTCTGCCAAGGGCGAGACCAACCTCATCCTGTCTCCGGGCAATGACTATCTTGGCCAGTTCCACAGCGGAAAGCAGTGATACGGGGCGGGTCGTTCAATTCCCGTTCATCAGGATTTTGCAGATTTCGCTTGAATCGGCGTAACTTGGGTTGCGCCGCCTGACACTATGAAAGGGTTATCCATCGTGCGTCATGCCTATGCCATCACTGCGGCTCTCCTCCTTGGCGGAACCGCCGCAACGGTCGCCCTGCAAGGCCCCGGCATTGCCCAGGACAGCGGACCGGTCACGCTGGCAGAGCCCGCAGGCCCGCCCCGCGCGGGTGCGCCTGTCAGCTTTGCAGACCTTGCCGCCAAGCTTCAGCCTGCCGTCGTCAACATCGCAACGCGGCAAAAGGTGGAAGTCGGCAATCTCGTCAACCCATTCTCCGGCACGTCGCAGCCCATTGTGGAAGATCAGCAGGGCGGCGGCTCTGGCTTCATCATTTCGGCAGACGGGCTGATCGTCACCAACAACCATGTCATCACCGGCGGCCCCAATGGCGAGCAGGTGGACATTGTGATGGTGAAGCTCACCGACCGCACCGAATATAAGGCCCGCATCGTGGGCCGCGATGTGGCGTCCGATCTGGCGGTGCTCAAGATCGAGGCCAAGAGCCCTCTGCCCTATGTTGAATTTGGCGATTCGTCGAAGACGCGCGTGGGGGACTGGGTGGTGGCCATCGGCAATCCGTTCGGGCTGGGCAGCACGGTGACGGCGGGCATTGTTTCCGCCATGCAGCGCAACACTGGACAAGGCGGAGCCTATGACCGCTTCATCCAGACCGATACTGCCATCAACCGCGGCAATTCCGGCGGCCCGTTATTTGATCTGAATGGCCGCGTGATCGGTATCAACAACCGCCTCATCTCTCCCGTCGGTGCCAATATCGGTATCAACTTTGCCATTCCGGCGGATGCGGCCATTCCGGTTGTCAACGCGTTGAAGGGCGGCGGCGCGCCCAAGCGTGGTTATCTGGGCATCGCCATTGAAGCGGTTGATGAAGATCTGGCGGCGGCACTGGGCCTGCCCAAGGACAAGGGCGAGTTCGTCCAGTCTGTCACCGCAGACGGTGGTGCCGCCAAGGCGGGGATCAAGGCGGGAGACGTCATCCTGAAGGTCAATGGACGGGATGTGACGCCCGATCAGACGCTGTCATACATCGTTGCCAATATCGCGCCCGGCACGCGCATTCCGCTTGACCTGATCCGCGGCGGCAAGGCGATGACGATCAATGCCATGGTGGGCACGCGTCCGCCCGAGGATCAGCTTGTCAAAGCCCGCTTTGATCCGGAAGAGCAGAAGGGCGCCGCGAAGGCGGCACCGAAATCCGATTCCGCGCAATCGCTCCAGAAGGATCTGGGCCTTGCCGTCAGTGCGCTGACACCGGATATTGCCGAAGCCATCGGGATTGATCCCAAGACCAAGGGGCTGGTGGTGGAAGGCGTTGTGCAGGGCTCCAGCGCCGCACAGCGCAATTTGCGCCGGGGTGATGTGATCATGTCCGCAGACGGCCAGCCCATCCTCAAGCCCGAAGATCTGGCGGCGCAGGTTGCCGCTGTGAAGAAGAAGGGCCTTGAGGCCATTCTTGTTGAAGTGCGTCGTCGCGGCATTCCTTCGGCCTTCGTGCCACTGCGTTTCGCGAACTGATTACCTCAAACAGACTGTGGTGATTTTGCAACAGCCTGTCGCAGCAATGCGGCAGGCTTTGCATTTTATAGCTTGTGCAGCGCAACATTTTCGGCAAGGTTGGCCTCGACCGCTGATGACCGGAGCCCGCTTCCTCAAGGGAGCTGAGAGCAAAGGCGCAGCACCGCAGGTGGGACGACGCAACTCCACAACCCAACAAAGGGGAATTTTATGCGCACGTCCTTCGGCCCGCTTCTGGGTCTTGCCCTCGCTCTGTCTGCCACGCCTGCTTTCGCTCAGGAAGCGGAAAGCAAGGCCATCACCGTCAGCGGATCGGCCACCTTGGTTTCCGATTACCGTTTTCGCGGTATCTCGCAGACTGACAAGGATTTCGCAGTTCAGGCCGGCCTGACCGTCTCGCACGAATCGGGCCTCTATGCTTCGGTCTGGGGTTCGTCGGTTGATGACTATATCGCGGCAGGCAGCGATCAGGAGCTCGATCTGATCATCGGCTACAAGAAGACGCTCGGTGCAGCCACGGTCGATGTCGGCGCGCTCTATTATTACTATCCGGGTGCGGAAAAGCTCATTCCCGGCTATAATTCCGACTTTCTGGAACTCTATGGCAATGTCAGCGCGCCGGTTGGCCCCGTGACCGCCAAGGCCGCCGTGATGTACGCGCCGAAATCCGCTGCGCTTTCGCTCGGCGGTGGCAAGCTCGACAATCTGTACGGCAATTTCAGCCTGTCGGGTTCGATCCCGGATACGGGCATCGGCTTTTCGGCGGGCATTGGCCGCACCTTCACCAAGAGCTTCCTCTCCGGCGGCAAGAAGTACACCGACTGGTCGCTGGGCATGACCTACACGACCGGTCCGGTGACGCTGGGTGTGACCTATGTCGATACCAGCTATGCCAAGAACGCCGTGGTCAGCCTGACCGGCAAGGACATTGCCAAGGCTGGCGTGTTCGGCTCGATCGGAGTCGCGTTCTGATCATGATCCACGGCTGGCTGCAACCAGCCGCTGCGTGACGGGATGGGCGGGAGAGGCACACACCTCTTCCGCCCATCCTTCTTCCACGATCCGCCCGGCCTCCATCACGGCGATGCGATGTGCCAGCAGCCGCGCCAGTGCCAGATCATGCGTGATGGCAAGGATCGCCAGCCCGCGTTCCCGCTGCAACCGCTGGAGCAGCGCAACAATCTGTGCGGCTACCAGCACATCCAGCGCGGACGTCGCTTCATCAAGCACCAGCAGATCCGGTTCACTCACCAAGGCCCGCGCCAGCGCAACGCGCTGCGCCTGCCCGCCAGAGAGTTCGCGCGCGCGACGGATCGCGAAATCGGGGGGCAGGTCCACGGCGGCGAGCGCGGCCTGAACCCTCTCAATCCGTTCGTGTCGAGTGACGTCGAGACGCTGATCCGGTGTCTCGACGTCGCTCGACACAAACGGAGGCGATTGGCCCAGCCACGCCAGCGGCTCCCCCACAATCTCCGCCACGCTCCAGCGCGGATCGAGGCTGGCCACCGGGTCTTGAAACACCGGTTGAAACCCGCGCCGGTCCCCGCGACGCATGGCGGAACGCGGCGGAAGCGGTGCATCTTTCCACAAGACGTCGCCCGAATCACACGGCCCCAGCCTGGCGATGGCACGTGCGAGCGTGGATTTGCCGGAACCGGAGCCCCCGACCAGCGCCAGACATTCGCCCGCGCGCACAGACAGGCTCGCCCCGTCCACGGCCAGCATCCGCCCGCTGCGCCAGCCGGGGCGGGGGAAGGAGACGCGGATGGCGTTCGCCTCCAGCAACATGCCTCCGACTGCCGGGCGCGCGGCGATCGGGGCATCCAGCCGTGGCGTCGCGGCCACCAGCGCCTTGGCGTAATCGCTCCGGGGCGTGCTCACGAGCGTGCGCGCCGGGCCGGTTTCCATCATCCGGCCATGCTTCATCACCAGCAGCCGGTCTGCATGGTCCGCCACGCCTGCCAGATCATGGCTGACGAGCAGCATCGCCATGCCACTTTCGCGCTGGAGGCGGCGCAGCAGCGCCATGATGTCGTGGCGCAGGGCGGCATCGAGCGCGCTGGTCGGCTCATCCGCCACCAGCACAGCAGGAGCGTGCGCGATGGCCATGGCGATCAATACGCGCTGGCGCTGCCCGCCGGACAGACGATGCGGAAACTGGTCCAGCCGCTCGTCAGGCACGTCCAGCCCGACACGGTCCAGCATCGCGGCCAGTTCGGATCGGGAGGGACGCGGTCCACCCGCCTGCATCGCGGCCTCTGCCAGATGCGCGGCGATGGTGAGATGCGGCGTAAGCGCAGTCAGCGGCTGCTGGAACACGAAGCCCGCATGGCGCGCGCGCAAGGGCCGTAGCGCAGGTTCGGAGAGGCCGATCAGCTCCTCGCCCATCAATCGTGCGGAGCCGCTTGCGACACCGGCGGAAAGGCCGAACGGCGTCATGCAGGTCAGGCTCTTGCCCGATCCCGATTCGCCGACGAGCGCGAGGCATTCGCCGGGGGAGAGGGTGAAGGAGAGGCCGTCCACCACCGCGGTCCCGAGCTTGTCGAAGGACTGCCCTTCGACAGGCTCGGGACGGCGGGATGTGACAGAGACACTCAGCCCCTCAACCTCATAGACCGCACTCATGCCGCAAACCGTTCGCGCAACCGCTCGCCCAACAGCGTCAGGCACAGCAGCAATGTCACCAGCACAGCGCCCGGCACAAGCAAGGCATGGGGCATCAGGTCCATATCGTCCGCGCCATCCTTCACCAGGATGCCGAGCGATGTCATCGGCTCCTGCACGCCAAGGCCCAGGAAGGAGAGGAAGCTTTCCACCATCACCACCTGCGGCAAAGTGAGCATCAGGTAAGCGAGCGCGACGCCCGCAATGTTGGGCAGCACATGGCGGATCAGCGTCGCGTGCGCGGGGCTGCCTGCGGCTTCTGCGGCGAGGATGAAGGGCCGCGCCTTGAGCTGGATCACCTGCCCGCGCACAACGCGCGCCATCGTCAGCCACTCGACCGCGCCAATGCCCAGAAAGACGAGCAGGATCGAACGGCCAAACACCACCATCAGCAGGATGACGACAAACATGAAGGGCAAAGCATAGAGCGCATCCACGGTCCGCATCATCAGATCATCCACGCGCCCGCCTGCCCATCCGGCCACCGCGCCCCAAGCCGTGCCGATCAGCATCGCCACCAGCGCCGCCGCCACTGCGACCGAAAGCGTGATACGCGTGCCCATCAGCGTCCGCGCCAGCAGATCGCGCCCAACGCCGTCTGTGCCCAGCCAGTGCGCGGCGGAAGGGGCCGCACGCACAGCATTCCAGTCAATCGCATCATAGGGCCAAGGGAGCAGCGCCGGGCCGAGCAAGGCGGCAAGGAGGATGAACGTCAGGAGGGCGAGCAGGCCCTTCATCCCCGCACCCTTGGATCAAGCCAGCCATAGGCCAGATCGGCCAGCAGGTTGAACAGGATGATCAGCGCCGCATAAAGCGTCACCACGCCCAGCACGAGCGGATAATCCCGGTTGAGCGCGCCCTGCACGAAATAGCGGCCCAGCCCCGGCAACGCGAAGATCGTTTCGATCACCACCGCCCCGGTCAGCAGCCCCGCCGCTGTCGGCCCGACATAGCTGGCCACCGGCACCAGTGCAGGCCGCAGCGCGTGGCGGGTGAGCGTGCGCAAGGGGGAGAGGCCACGCGCGCGCGCCGCGCGGACATGATCCTGCCCCAGCACCTCGGTCAGCCCGGCGCGCGTCAGCTTGGCGATGGCTCCGGCAGCAGGCAAGGCCAGCGCGATGACAGGCAGCACCAGATGCCGGGGTGCGCCCTCTCCCCAGCCGGAGACGGGCAGCCAGCCAAGCCCCAGCGCGAAGACCAGCACCAGCGCGGGGGCAGTCACGAAACTGGGGAGAACAGTGAGCAGGGTGGCGATCAGGCCGATGCTCCGGTCTGCCCGCCCGCCCGGCTTCATTGCCGCCGCAAGCCCGCTCGCCACGCCCAGCGTCAGCGCGAGCAGCAAGGCCAGAGCGCCCAAAGTCAGCGAGACCGGCAGCCCCTTGGCCACCAGCTGGGTGACGGTGAAATCGCGATAGACCAGACTTGGCCCGAAATCGCCCTGTGCCAGATTTCCGACATAGCGGGTGAATTGCACGGGCAGCGGCTGATCCATGCCATAGGCGGTGATCAACGCCGCGCGCGTGGCGGGATCAAGCGGGCGCTCGCCATCAAACGGGCCGCCGGGGGCGAAGCGCATCAGCAGGAAGGATAGCAGGATGACCGCGAAAAGCGTTGGGATGGCCGTGGCGAGGCGGCGGAGAATGAGGGTCAGCATCGCTCCCTCTCCCTAACCCTCTCCCCAAAAAGGGAGAGGGGATCAAGCGTCACCGCGGCGTACTGGCCGTGGCGTCCTGACCGGGGCCTTCCGGCGCGGCAATGATGTCCCGCGTGGTGGAGCCCTTGTCTACCACAGAGGTGGCGGGATCGCCCACTTCGGAGCGGATGCCGGCCTGTGCACGTGCGCCACCGGCCTGCGCCACAGCGCTGGTTTCAGAGGCACTGCGCGCTGCCGTGCCGCCGAACATGGCCTGCAAAGCCTGTGTGGAACTGTCTGCCGCCTGCGCCTGCGGCTGGCCGGGGCGCGGGGGGACAAGCGCGAAATCGGGCGGGACGACGAGCGGTGCAGCGCGCGTGACGGCCATTTCATCGGGGCGTTCGCGCCCGAACACGCCAGAACTGCGTCCGCAGCCAGACAGGGCCACCAGCATCAACCCCGCAACCAATATCTTGCGCATCACTTCGTCTCCGTTTCGGGGCTGTCATCCCGCACGAACAGCGCGCGGGCCAGCAGCATCAATACACCTATCGTAATGGCGGCGTCCGCCAAATTGAAGATCAAAAAGGGGCGGAAGTCGCCGAAATGCAAATCGGCATAGTCGATCACATAGCCCAACCGCGCGCGATCCACCAGATTGCCGATGGCCCCGCCCAGAATCAGCCCCAGCCCCAGCGCATCGTTGCGGTTCTTTTCGGTCCACAGCCAGTAGGTTACGCCCACCGTGACAAGGCTGAGCATCCCCGTCAGCGCCCAGCGCGCAGCAGCGGAGCCCGCCTGAAACAGCCCCAGCGCAATGCCTTCATTGTGGGTGAGGGTGAACTGGAAGAAGGGCAGAAGTTCGTGCTGTGCACCCTGATAATCGAGGTTGAACGCGGCCAGCACCCAATATTTCAGGAACTGATCCACGCCCGCGATCAACGCCGCGAGGGCGAAGGCGAGGGTGCGGGGGTTACCCATTCACCACCTCCTCACACCGCCCGCACAGCGCGCCGTCTTCGGTCACTTCGGGCAGGTGCCGCCAGCAGCGGCCGCATTTGTGGTGGGTGGTTTTGGTGACAATAAACTTAGTTTCCGAGCCTTCGGAAACCTTATGCTCTGGTTTGCCAAATTCCGAAATTTTAATCGAGGCGACGATAGCCAGCTCTGCAAAATCAACAGAGGTCATCAGTTTAGAAAAATCCTTGTCGTCCGATGAACCATCCATCTCAAAAACCAACTGCGCTTCTAAGCTCGATCCAATTAGCTTGTTCCGCCGCAGTGGCTCAATCTGCTCACTCGCCATGGCGCGAAAGGAACGCAATGTCGTCCATTTTTCGACCAGTTCGCTGTTACCGAATATCTGAGGCTCATTGTCAAAAGTCAGCACCTCCGGCCATTCCAGAAAATGCACGCTCTCCGCCTCATCCGGAAACCGCGTCTGCCACACCTCTTCGGCGGTAAACACCAGCACCGGCGCGGCATAACGCACCAGCGCGTGGAACAGGATATCGAGTACTGTCCGGTAGGCCATGCGTTTCGGCGAGGTCGCCGCGTCGCAATAGAGCGAGTCCTTGCGAATATCGAAGAAGAAGGCGCTCAGATCATTATTGGCGAAATCGCTCAGCAGTCGCACATAGCTGTTATAATCGAAGTCATTCACCGCCTGCCGCAGCTTCGCATCCATGTCTGCCAGCAGATGCAGCACATAGCGTTCCAGCTCCGGCATTTCGTCCACCGGCACCTTTTCCGCGTCCGAAAACCCGTCGAGCGCGCCGAGCAGATAGCGGAAGGTGTTGCGCAGTTTGCGATACTGGTCCGCCACGCCTTTGAGGATTTCGTCACCAATCCGGTGATCCTCGGTGAAATCCACCGACAGCGCCCACAGCCGGATGATGTCCGCGCCGTTGGTCTGCATCACTTTCAGCGGATCGACCGTGTTGCCGATGGATTTGGACATTTTCATGCCCTTCTGATCCATCGTAAAACCGTGCGTCAGCACCGCCTTATACGGCGCTTGGCCCCGCGTGCCGCAGCTTTCGAGGAGCGACGACTGGAACCAGCCGCGATGCTGATCGCTGCCTTCCAGATACAGGTCCGCCGGGTGGGTAGAGCCATCGCGCCGCAGCAGTTCGGGCCATTTGCCGCTTTCCAGCACGAAGGCGTGGGTGCAGCCCGAATCGAACCACACGTCCAGAATATCGGTCACGCGCTCATAATCGGCGGCGTTGTAATCCGGGCCGAGCAGTGCAGGCGCGGCTTCATCACTCCAGCCATCAACCCCTTGCGCCTTCATCGCAGCGACGATGCGGGCGTTGACGCCTGCGTCGTTCAGATACTGCCCGGTCTTGCGATCCACAAACAGCGTGATCGGCACACCCCAAGCGCGCTGGCGCGAGAGCACCCAGTCCGGGCGGCCCTCGACCATCGAGCCAATGCGGTTGCGGCCCTTTTCGGGGACGAAGCGGGTGTTCTGGATCGCTCTCAATGCCGTGCTGCGAAGCGTGTCCCTCTCCCCTTCAAGGGAGAGGCTAGGAGAGGGCTTGATCGCCCGATCCATCGGCACAAACCATTGCGGGGTGCAGCGATAAATCACCTTCGCCTTGCTCCGCCATGAATGCGGATAGCTGTGCTTGTAATCCGCACTCGCGGCCAGAAGCCCGCCGCTTTCGCGCAAGTCCGAACAGATCGGGCCATCGGGCGCGTTGAATTTGGGGTTGATGACCGAGCCCTGTCCGCCGAGCCACGCCCAATCATCGCGATATTTGCCATCGCCCTGCACCGCGAACACGGGATCAATCCCGTGCGCCTTGCACAAGTCGAAATCATCCTCGCCGTGATCGGGTGCCATATGAACAAGGCCGGTGCCGCTGTCTGTCGTGACGAAATCGCCGGGCAGGAAGGGGCGGGGGCGCAGGTAGAATTCGGCGAGGGGGGAAGTGGGGTCAATATTGTCCCCCTCCCGCGTGCGGGAGGGGTTAGGGGTGGGCGCGTCCACCGCTTCACCGCTTCCTAATGGCCCACCCCCGGCCCCTCCCGCACGCGGGAGGGGAGAGTCGAACAGCTTCGCCATCGGGTGACGCGCGACGGTTCCGGCGAGGTCGGAGCCTTTGCCGATAGATTCCCATTCTGCGGCCGGTGTGTACATGATCTCGCTGACACCATCGTCAGCATCGGTGACACCTTTCCCCCAACGTGCGATAAACGCCATTGCAAGCGGTTCAGCTATGAGGGCGCGCTTGCCATAGAATTTTTCCAACGGCGCATCTTCCTTGAATGCACCGCGCTTGTGCGCATCAACTCGCAGTTCAACCAAAACATACTCAACATCCGGCCCATAAGCGATCGCCTGATTGACCGGGATCGTCCAGGGCGTCGTCGTCCAGATCACCGCATGGGCACCAACCAGTTCAGGGATGGGCGATTCCACAATCTCGAACGCCACATCAATCTGCGTCGAGGTGATATCCTCATACTCCACCTCAGCCTCAGCCAGCGCCGTCTTCTCCACCGGAGACCACATCACCGGCTTCGCGCCGCGATAAAGCTGGCCGCTCTCCGCAAACTTCAACAGTTCGGCAACAATCGTCGCCTCCGCGTCGAAATCCATCGTCAGATAGGGCTTGTCCCAATTGCCAAGCACGCCGAGCCGCTTCACCTGCTCGCGCTGCACATCCACCCATTTTTGCGCGTAGGCGCGGCATTCGGCGCGGAATTCCTTGACCGGGACCTCATCCTTGTTGCGCTTCTTCTTGCGATATTCCTCTTCCACACGCCATTCGATGGGCAGGCCATGGCAATCCCAGCCGGGGACGTAGGGCGAATCCTTGCCCAGCAGCGTCTGGGTGCGGCACACCATGTCCTTCAGGATATGGTTGAGCGCATGGCCGATATGCATGTCTCCGTTCGCATAAGGCGGGCCGTCATGCAGGATGAACTGTTCGCGCCCGGCGCGGCGTTTGCGGGTTTCGGCATAAATATCCATCGCCTGCCAGCGCGCGAGAATGCCCGGCTCCTTCTGCGGAAGGCCGGCCTTCATGGGGAAATCGGTCTTCGGCAGGAAGACGGTGTCGCGGTAATCCACGGCGTCGGGGGCAGTTTTCTCGGTCATGACGGGCTGGGCTTTAGGGGAGTGTGGAGGAAATGAAAACACTTCGTCTTACCCGTCGTCCTCAACCTGTTTCAGGACCCATGCCTCGAACGATGAGCGAGAATGGCATCGTCCAGACCTTCACGAACATCGAGATATGGATGCTGAAACAAGGTCAGCATGACGAAATTGGCCCTAGCCCAGCAACCCCCGCGCGACGTCGCAATCCTTGGCGATCTGGTCCATCAGCGCGTCGAGCCCGTCAAACTTCGCCTCGCCGCGCAGGAAGTGGTGGAACTCCACCTGAATCACTTGGCCATAGATATCTTCGGCAAAGTCGAAGAAATGCGGCTCCAGCAATTCCTTGGGCGGATCGAAAGTGGGGCGGATGCCCAGATTGGCTGCGCCGTTCAGCACGCGGCCATCGGGCAGTCGGCCTTTGACGGCATAGATGCCGTAACGCGGGCGCAGATAATGGCCCATGTCCACATTGGCCGTAGGAAAGCCGATGGTGCGGCCCACCTTGTCACCATGCTGCACCATGCCTTCCACCGTGAAGGGGCGGGTCAGCAGGCGCGTGGCAGTGGCGCAATCGCCGCTGAGCAGGGCATCGCGAATCCGGCTGGAGGAGATGATGCCATCCGCATCCGCCACCGCGCCGACGGCCTCCGCCGTCAGCCCCAGTGGCGGGCCGATGCGGGCGAGTTCATCGATATGGCCGCTGCGGCCCTTGCCGAAGGTGAAATCCTCGCCCGTGACGACGCCCGAAACGCCCAGCCGCCCCAACAGCCAGTCACTGATGAAGTCATCGGCAGAAACATCGGCCAGCTCCGCGCCGAAGCGGAAAACGATCATCGCATCCGCCCCGGCTTCGGCAAACAGTCGCTTGCGCTGGTCCAGCGTCGTCAGGCGGAAGGGCGCGGCATCGGGCTTGAAATGGCGCACAGGATGCGGATCGAAGGTGGCGACAAGGGCGGGTACGCCGCGCTGCTTCGCCAGATCCACCGCGCGGCCCACCACGGCCTGATGGCCCAGATGGAATCCATCGAAATTGCCCAGCGCCACAACGCCGCCGCGCCATGTGTCTGCAATTCGTTGGTTTCCGTCCAGCCGTGTCATGCGCGCGGCTATAAGCGGGCGGCGCGCGCTTGCCTACCCTCCGCCCGAACATGAACGCCAGCCAACAACTTCATTCAGGAAAGGTTATTGCCAGCAGCCCTAACCCCTTCTAATCAGTAACGCGTAACAGGAGGACATGATGCGTCGTATCGCATTATGTGCGGTCGTAGTGGCCGCGCTCACATCTCAGCCCGCTCTCGCTGGCGGCATCGGCAGAATCAAAACCGTGGCGGGTATCGCTTCGGTGCTGCGTGGTGGCACCAGCCTTCCGGTCAAGCCGGGCTTCATCCTGGAACAGGGTGACAAGCTCATCACCGGCAAGGGTGGCAAGCTGGGCGTCACCATGAATGATGACACCCGGATCGCCGCTGGTGCCAACAGCGCGATGAGCATTCCCGAATTCAGCTTTGACGATACGACGCATGCAGGCAAGTTCCTGTCGCGTATCGAAAAGGGCAAGGTGGCCATTGTGTCCGGCCATATCGCCAAATCCGCCAAAGACGCCATGAAGGTGCAGACGCCCTCTGCATTGCTGGGCGTGCGCGGCACCCGCTTTGTTGTAGACGTGAACTGATCCGAGCCTATGCGCACACGCAGTCTGACCCTTTTTGCTCTGGCTTTGCTGGCATCAGGCTGCGCGTCGCGGACGGGGATTTCACTCCTGCCGGGTGAGACGACGGCCAAGGGTGAAAAGCCCGTGGGTGCGCTCGCCGTGCTTGATCCGGAAACGGGCGAAGATCTGGCTGTGCTCGACGCGGCCAATGCCTCTGCGGGCATTTCGGGAAAATCGGTGAAGCGCAAGGATATGAGCGCCGAGGCCATGCAGGCCAAATATGGCGATCTCCTCTCTGCGATGCCCGAACAACCGCGCCTTTTCGTGCTCTATTTCAAGGAAGGTTCGACCGAACTGGTCGACGAATCGACCCAGCTCATCCCCGATCTGTTTGACGAAGTGAAGCGTCGCCCTGGCGTGGACGTTCAGGTTGTGGGCCATACCGATACGGTGGGTGACGGGGACGGCAATGACCGCCTGTCTGTCAAGCGTGCGGAAGAGGTGCGCGATCGGCTGATTGGCCTCGGACTTGATGCCAGTCTCGTCCGCGCCTCGGGACGCGGCGAACGCGAGCTTGTGGAACCGACCGCTGATGATGTGGCTTCCATTTTCAACCGGCGGGTGGAAGTTCTGGTCAAGTAAGCGCCGGAACGGGGAGTTCGGGCTGTGTCTCTGCTCAAAATGATGTTTGGCGCACTGGTTGCGGCTGTTGCGATGTTTGTTGCGGGGTTTTTGCTGTTTGCAACGCCGATCAGCGGGCTGGCCTTTGCCAGTCTGGATGACACGCGCAGTGCTGCTGTGCAGGCCAATCTGGCGCAGAATCTCCCCGCTACAGGCACCTATGTCGTCCCCGATCCGGGCACGCAGGCAGGCACCATCGGCTATGCCAAGGGTCCGGTCGCGATCGTGCATTATAATGCGCGAGGCTACTCCATGGCCGATACTGACGCGATACTATGGGGGTTCATCCACGAATTTCTGATCTGTTTCGTGCTCGGCTGGGCGTTGATGGGGATAGACCGGCGCGTGCCGGACTATATTTCGCGGCTGAAAACCGTGCTTCTGTTTGCGGTGGCGGGCAGCGGGCTGGCCTTCCTCGGCATGCCGATCTGGGATCATGTCGATTGGCGCTGGGCGCTCTACAATTTCGTGGGCAACGCCATCATGCTGACGCTGGCGGGCGGCATTCTTGCGCGCTGGTTCCTGCCGGTGAAGGCGGAGATGCCCTAATCGGCAAGCCGCGCCAGAAACTGGCAGGCATTCAGAAAATCCTGCTCCCGCACCGCGCGCGCGTCCAGGGCCCAGTCATCCTCGCCCCAAAGCTCTGCCTGCCAGATTTCATCGAGATGCGCCGCAGCAAAGGCTGCGTCCGGCTCCAGCGCGCCTTCCAGAACGGCGAGCGGGATCACCAAAGAACCGCTGATCGACACCATCGGATTGAGCGCGGCCAGCTCCCAGATCGAGCGCGCGGCCACAGCTTCGGCCAGACGCGATAGCGTCTGCGCAGGCTGCGGCTGGTGCATGATACCCGCCACCAAAATGAAGCCGACGTCATAGCGCGTGCGCGCCCAAGCGAGGATCGGCCCCCATATAGCGTCCTGCCGCGCGGCGAGTTCGGGCGGCTCTTCCGCGCGGTAGCAGAGCAATTCGCTTTCGGCATAAGCCGCGAGCGGTGCGGCGAACGCTGCGGGATCGGGCGCCACCCGGTCTATCGCAGCGTTGGCAAGGCCCGTCATCGCCATTGAGCGCGGGTCAATCTCTTCGCCTTGCGCCCGCCATTCCTCCGCTGCGGCCTCGGCGAGTGCATCGTTGGGCAAAGTAAGCAGGGCGCGGGCGGGCGTGCGCACAGCGCGACCATCAAGCGTGATGCCCCGGTCCGGGGTCACGGCCACATCCTTGTAGAATCGCTTCATTGCCCGTCCTGCTTCTTCCATGCCTTTTTGAGGAAGATGGGCACGCCGAAAAAGTCGATCAGGCCGATGGTGCACAAAGCCAGCCCCAGATAGGGCGCAAGTTCCGGCAGCAGTTTGCCGCCGCCATTGGCGAGCCCCGCAAACACGAACAGGATGCCCGAAAAGCGCACCATATTGAGCAGCATGAAGCGGGCCTTGGCCTTGTCTTCGTTCATGTCATCACATCCTTCAGCTCGTCCGGGTGCAGCGCAACGTGATAGGCCCCGGCCTCCATCAACTCATGGGGATCATGATAGCCCCAATCCACGCCAAGCGACCGCGCACCAGCGGCCACGCCCATCGCCATGTCGAAACTGGTATCGCCGATCATGATCGTGGTGGCAGGGGAAGCGCCCGCCTCTGCCATCGCTTCTCGCGCCATTGAAGGGTGCGGCTTGGACGGATGCCGGTCTGCCGTTTGCAGCGTCACGAACCGGTCGCGGATGCCGTGCGCGCGCAGGCAGAGATCCAGCCCGCGATCCGATTTTCCGGTGGCAACGCCGAGCAGCCAGCCATCGGCCGCCAGCGCGTCCATCGCGGCCAGGATGCCGTCATAGAGCGGCTCTTCCACCAGCCCCTTGCCCCGCAGGCGTTGAAAGGCGGTCTTGTAATCCTCTGCCAGCTGGACGTGGAGCGCGTGATCCGCGTCAGGCAGCAGGCGCTGCATCGCTGGCACAAGGCTGAGGCCGACAATGCGTCGTGTGGCGTGGCGATCCGGCGCGGCGAGCCCGGCGCGCGCGAACGCATCGTCCATGCACAGGATGATATTGTGTTGCGAATCGACAAGCGTCCCATCGCAATCGAACAAGGCGAGACGATTCACCGCACAGCCCTTAGGGTTTGCGCGGCGGCTTGCCGGGCCGCGCGGGCTTGGTGGCCGGGCGGCCGACGGGGCGGGCCGGGGCTTTTTTTACAGGTTTGCGCGTCATCGCCTTGGACGGCTCGACCGGAGCGCCGCGCGCGCGGCGTTCGCCCTTGCGCTCCTTGCGCGCGGCCTTGGCCTTGTTGGCCACCAGCCGCGCCTGACCTTCGGGCGTGTCCTTGAACTTGACTTCGTCCAGCTGCAGCATGTCCGCCAGCTCCACGTCAAAGCCCAGGCTGTCAAAGCTCTCCAGCATGTGCGACGGCATCTCTGCGGTGACGTCCACCTGACCGCCATCGGGATGGTCGATGCGGATGCGGCGCGCGTGGAGGTGCATCTTGCGGCTGATCGTGCCGGTCAGGAAGGCATCGCGCGCGCCATATTTGCCGTCGCCCACAATCGGGTGGCCAATGGCCGCCATGTGGACGCGCAGCTGGTGGGTGCGACCGGTGAAGGGCTGAAGCTCAACCCATGCCGCCGTGTTGCCAGCGCGTTCGACGACGCGATAGCGCGTGCGCGCAGGGCTGCCTTCTTTCTCGTCGACATGCATCTTCTCGCCACCCGTACCGGGCTGTTTGGCGATGGCCAGTTCGATCATCCCGTCATTGATGGGGGGCACGCCCACCACCAGCGCCCAATAAACCTTGCGCGCGGTGCGGCTGGAAAAGGCTTTGGCGAAATGGGCGGCGGCGCGTGAGGAGCGGGCGAGCAGCAATGCGCCCGATGTATCCTTGTCCAGCCGGTGAACCAGCTTGGGCCGCCCTTCGCCTTCAAACTGGAGTGCGTCGAGCAGGCCGTCGACATGTTCGGTGGTGTTGGTGCCGCCCTGCGTGGCAAGCCCCGGGGGCTTGTTGATCACCAGAGCCTGCGAATCCTTGTGGATCACCATGCCGCGGGCAAAGTCGATCACATCGGGAGACAGTTCCACCCGCTTGCGCGCCGGGCGGGCTTCGGCCTTGGCCGTGCCATCGGCAGGCGGCACGCGGATCTGCTGGCCCGATGCCACCCGGTCACCCGGATCAGCGCGCTTGCCATCCAGCCGCAACTGGCCGGTGCGCGCCCAGCGAGAAACGAGGTTGAAGCTGGTTTCGGGCAGATGCCGCTTGAACCAGCGATCCAGCCGGATGCCGTCATCATCGGGCTTCACGGTGAAGGTGCGGATTGCGTCGCTCATGACCGCACCAGCGCAAATCCCAGCGCGACCGCGCCGATGGAGGCGATGACCGACACGGCGGCATAGCTTATGGCCAGCCCCCATTGCCCGCTATCCAGCATCCGGAAGCCTTCCAGACTGAACGCGGAAAAGGTCGTGAAGCCGCCAAGAATGCCCACACCGGCAAACAGGCGTATGGCTTCGCTGGCCTGGCCCTTCATCACAGCGGCGGCGAGCAGGCCCATTGCCAGCCCGCCAATGATGTTGACGGTCAGCGTGCCAAGCGGCCAGCCCGCGCGCGGCGGCAGCGCAAGGCCGGTCAAATATCGCAGGGCCGCGCCAATCGCGCCGCCCGCCATTACAGGGATCAAGGGAGTCATGCCGCGCTCATAGCCGCAACTGGTTACAAGCGCAAAATTCCGTCAATAAGCGTCACGCACGCGCCGCCAACATGGATGGTCTCTGCCCCGAAACGCACCGCGACACGGCCATCGCGGCCAACCTGGCGGCCCTGGCTGGAGAGATAGGCCTCGCCCGGCGACACCTGTCCTGCATCGAGCCGGAAGGCCGCGACTGCGCCATTGCCGCTGCCGCACACCGGGTCTTCGGAAATGCCATCCGCCGGTGCAAAGCTGCGCACTGTGATGTCTCCCGCCCCGCCTGCTGCATAGACTGTCAGCCCGGTGGTGGCATGGGCGCGATCATAAGCGGCGAGGGCAGGGAGATCAGGCTCCAGCGTCTCGACCAGCGCGGCAGTGGCGAGTTCGGCGATCACCCAGCGCGGGCCGACATTCACGATCCGGGGAGCAGAGCGCACCACATCCGCTCCGCCCAATGCTGTGACAATCACTGCGGGTTCCGGCGCGGTTTCAAAGCGGTGCGCGGGCAAAATGAAGGACAGGCCCCCCGCTTCCACCGCGACCCTGACCAGCCCGACCGCGCATTGCTGCACCAATGCCCCATCCTTCGGCGCGGCCAGCCCCGCTTCGATGACAGCATGGGCGGTGCCCAGCGTGGGATGCCCGGCAAAGGGCAGTTCGGCGCGCGGCGTGAAGATGCGCACGCGATAATCGGCGGCGGGGTCAGTCGGTGGCAGCACGAAGGTGGTTTCGGACAGGTTGGTCCACGCTGCCATGCGCTGCATGTCCGCATCGGAAAGGCCATGCGCGTCCAGCACCACGGCCACGGGATTGCCCATCAGAGGCACAGCGGTGAACACGTCCACCTGTTTGAAGCGGCGCTCGGTCATAGACGTCTCCTTATCCCGTTCGACACCAACGGAATTTCAATAATAGCGCCCACCCAGAACCAGCAGCGCGATCCAGCCCAGCGCCAGCAGCCAGAGCAGCGCAATGCCCACGGCCCCCCAGCGGCTGACGGGGCGATGACTGGCGGTCTCCGCCGTCTGTTTGTGCGCCTCCCACACAGCGGGCGGAACCAGCTTCACGAACAGCCACACGCCTGCAGGCAGGATGATGGCATCGTCCAGCAGGCCCAGCACGGGGATGAAGTCCGGGATCAGATCGATGGGAGACAGCGCATAGGCGGCCAGAAACAGGCCAAACGCCCGCACCGGCCATGGCACGGCCGGATCGCGCGCGGCGAGCCAGACGGCATGGGCATCAACGCGCAGGCGGTGGGCAAGGTCAGAGAGGCGCGACATGCCTACCTTGTGCCATGGATGCGCGGGAGAGGCCAGAGCGGGCTTTACGCGCGCGGCGCTTCCCCGCTAGGGCCAGACCATGCCCGCCCCGCCGCTTCCGCCCGACACGCTCGATCATCTCCGCCGTGTCTTCGGCTTTCCCGGATTTCGAGGCGTGCAGGCGGATGTCGTCGCGCGGGTGCTGGCAGGACAGCGGACGTTGGCGGTGATGCCCACCGGTGCGGGCAAGTCGCTCTGCTATCAATTGCCGTCCGTGATGAATGCGGGCACGACCATCGTCATCTCGCCACTGATTGCGCTGATGCATGACCAGATCCGCTCTGCCACCAGCGCAGGCATTCGCGCCGCCGCGCTGACATCAGTCGATGAAAATCGCGCCGAGACGCTGGAGCGGTTCCGTTCGGGCCAGCTCGACCTGCTCTATGTCGCGCCAGAACGCGCGTCCGGCTATGAGTTCCGGGGCCTGTTGCGCGAAGCGGACATCTCGCTGTTCGCTATCGATGAGGCGCATTGCGTTTCCGAATGGGGGCATGATTTCCGGCCCGATTACCGGATGCTGCGCCCGCTGATGGATGATTTCCACGATGTGCCGCGTCTTGCGCTCACTGCGACAGCAGACCGGCACACACGCGCAGACATATTGGCGCAACTCGGCATTCCGGATGACGGGCTGATCGTCGCGGGCTTTGACCGGCCCAATATCCGCTATGCCATTACCCCGCGCGACGGGACGACGCGGCAGGTGGCGGAGATGATTGCGGAGACCCCGGGTGCGGGCATCGTCTATGTCCAGTCGCGCAACGGCACCGAGGTGCTGGCGGAGAAGCTCGCCAAAACGGGTCGGCCGGTGCGCGCCTATCATGCCGGGCTGGAGCCCGAAGTCCGCCGCCGCAATCAGGCCGATTTCGTGGCAAGCGAGGATATGGTGATGGTCGCCACCATCGCCTTCGGCATGGGCATCGACAAGCCCGATGTCCGTTTTGTCATCCATGCCGGGCTGCCCAAGTCGATCGAGGCGTACTATCAGGAAACAGGCAGGGCGGGCCGCGATGGCGATCCGGCGGTGGCGCACATGTTCTGGGGTGCGGATGATTTCGCCCGCGCGCGCCAATGGCTGAACGACGTCGAGGAAGCGCGGCTGCCGGGGGAGCGCGCACGGCTCAATTCCCTGGGCGCACTGGTGGAAACGGCGGGATGCCGCCGCGCGGTTCTGCTCAAGCATTTCGGCGAAAGTCCGGCGGAAACCTGCGGCAATTGCGACAATTGCCTCAACCCGCCCAATGCCTTTGACGCGACTGAACTGGCGCGCAAATTCCTCTCCGCCGTCTATCGCACCGGGCAGAGTTTTGGCGTGGGTCATATCGAGGGCGTGCTGACCGGCAAGGCCGATGACCGCGCGCAGCGGCTGGGGCATGATCAGCTTTCAGTGTTCGGCATTGTCGATGCGGAAGAAGCGCCGCTGATCAAGCCCGTCGCACGTTCGCTGCTGCTGAAGGATGCACTGCGCACGGGAGAGCATGGCGGGCTGATGTTCGGGCCGGAAGCGCGCGCGATCCTGAAAGGTGATGCCAGCGTCAGCCTGATCCAGATGCCCAAGCGTGAGCGCAAGCGCCGCCGCGATGCCGCGCCCAATCCCGTGGGCGATCCGCTGTTCGAAGCGTTGAAGGTGTGGCGGCGAGACCGCGCGGCAGAGGCGCAAGTGCCGCCCTATGTGATTTTCCATGATAGCACGCTGCGCGAAGTCGCCACCGCCCGCCCGGCCTCGCTCGCCGCCCTGTCTCGCCTGCCGGGCGTAGGGCAGCGCAAGCTCGATGCTTATGGTGCGGATCTGCTGGAGGTGGTGGCACGGTTCGGGTGAGCTATCCTCCTACCGCCGGTTTGCCCGTCGGCTTGGTGCGCTCCTTGGGCATGGCGGCTTCCAGCGGCGTCAGCCACGCTCCGGCCTTTGCGCCCATCGAAAACTGCGGTTGGGAGGGAAAGAGCGTGTCCTTCTTTTCCCATTCGCTGATCCGTGCAAAGGCCTGCGCCACTGCCGTGTCGAGCGTGACGGGGCCGCGCAAAGCGTTGTTGATGAGCGCGTCTCCGAAATAGGTCCAGTCATTGGTGGGCACGCAGCCGAATGAGGATGTGTGATCCGATGCCGCCGTCACCACCACGCTGGTGTCATTCGCCAGCACCGGCACGAATATCCCGGAATAGCAGGCAGAGATGATCGCCATGCGGCGCTTGATACCGAACCCGTCCAGCATGTCCGCCAGCCTTTTGGGGCCGATCATGCCAAAGCCGAACGGCTCATCCTTGTAGGCAAGGCCATTGGTGGGGCTGCCATGGCTGGTGGTGTAAAGGATGAGTACGTCTTCCCTGGGGTCCATTCTGGCCGCAATCCCGCCCAGCACGATGGCAAGGTTGGACGGGGAGCCGCTGGCGGCTTCCTTGCCCTGCGCGCCCGGCCCGGCGGCAAGCAGGATGGACCGGCCCTGCGCACCATAGCGATGGGCCAGCACGCGCTCGGCCTCCGCTGCCTCTCGACCGAACACCGGATCGGAATCGAGCCCGATGGCCACGACATAGGCATCGACCACGCCCTTTCGCTGTGGCTTGAGCGCGGAGAGCGAGGCGTTGATCTTCTGGTGCTGGTCATACAGCCAGCGCGCGGTGCGCCCCTGCTCCACCGTGGTGCTGGCATCCAGCTCGTCTTCAGGTGCGGCGCCCAGCGGCAGCGCCTGCGCAAACAGTGCGGCGGCTGCCATCAATGCCATGCTGGATCGTGCGCCCATCACACCCCTTCCATTGCCGCGCTTGCGGACGAAAGCAGGCTGCCCGGAAACGCGGCGGTGCGCAAGACTCTCTGCCCTTTCCTTTTGACGTCAAACGAGTTAAAGGGCGCGCGGTTTCAAACAGATTTGACAGGGCGCGACAAAGCGGATGGCCAAGGAAGAACTTCTCGAAATGCGTGGCACGGTTGTTGAACTGCTGCCCAACGCCATGTTCCGGGTCAAGCTTGAAAATGATCACGAAATTCTGGGCCACACCGCAGGCAAGATGCGCAAGAACCGCATCCGCGTGCTGACAGGTGACGATGTGCTGGTCGAACTCACGCCCTATGATCTGACCAAGGGCCGCATCACCTACCGCTTCAAATGATCCTCGCATCCGCCAGCCCGCGTCGGCTGGAGTTGCTGGCCCGGCTTGGCATCGTGCCGGACGCGGTGGACCCCGCCGATTGCGATGAAACCCCGCACAAGGGGGAGCTTCCCGCCATTTATGCCCGCCGCATCGCTGCCGAAAAGGCTGCGCTGGTTGCGGCGCGTCATCCCGGACAGATTGTTCTGGCCGCCGATACGGTGGTCGCCTGCGGGCGGCGCATCCTGCCCAAGGCGGAAAGTGCGGATCAGGCGCGTGCCTGCCTGACATTGCTGTCCGGGCGGCGGCATCGCGTCCTCTCTGCCGTCACCGTGGTGGATGTGGGTGGCATGGCGCGGCATCGCCTTTCAATCAGCGTGCTCACTTTCAAGCGGCTCGGCGCGGCAGAGCTGAACGCTTATGTGGCGGGCGGCGAATGGGAAGGAAAGGCAGGCGGCTATGCCATTCAGGGGCACGCCGAATCATTCGTGAAGCATCTCTCCGGCTCGCATTCCGGGGTGATGGGCCTGCCGCTGTTCGAAACCCGCGCGCTGCTCGACGCGGCGGGGGCCGCCCATGGCTGATCCGCGCTGCCCGCTGTGCGGCAAGCCCACCCGGCCCGAACACAAACCCTTCTGTTCGCGCGGCTGCCGGAATCGCGACATGATCAACTGGCTGGATGGTGCCTATGCCGTGCCGGAACTGCCCGATGACGAAGATAGCGGAACAGGGCTGGACAGCACCCCCGAAGCCTGACTATAGGCGCGGCTCCGAAACGCGCGGCTGATTCATCCGCGCTTTGGGCCTCGGTAGCTCAGTTGGTAGAGCAGCGGATTGAAAATCCGCGTGTCGGTGGTTCGAATCCGCCCCGAGGCACCACTTCTCCCATGCTCATAGCGCGCAGGTCAGGCGGTTTCGTCTTCGGCCTCGCTGATGCGCAGGCGGTCTATCTTGCGGCCGTCGACTTCAAGAATTTCGAAGCGATAGCCCTGCAGCACGAACCACTCCCCTGCTTCGGGCAGGTGGCGCAGCTGGTCGAGCGCGAGACCGGCGACGGTGGCATAATCGCGTTCCTCCGGCAGGGTCAGGCCCAGCCGTTCGGCCAGTTGATCGGCCGTGGCCCAGCCTGCGACGAGCCATGCGCCTTCGCCATCTTCCTGAAGTGCGGCACCATCCTCCTCGTCGCGATCAGACGCGAAATCCCCGGCAATGGCAGAGAGCAGATCGGTGGGGGTCACAATGCCTTCAAAATGGCCATATTCGTCGATCACCAGCGCAATCGGCACGTCTGACGCGCGGAACGTGGCGAGCGCGTCCATCGCGTCCACCACATCATGAATCAGCGGCAGCTTGCGCAGCAGCACATGCAGATCGAGCGGTTCGCGGCGCAACAGCGCGGTCATCACGTCACGCGCCTGCACCACGCCGATAATGTCATCAATCGAGCCATTGGCGACAAGCAGGCGGCTGTGCGCCGAATCGCGCAGCAGGGCGCACTTCGGTGGATTTGGCGTTGACGTCGATCCAGTCGATCTCGGTGCGCGGGGTCATCACTTCGCGCACCGGGCGGTCGGCCAGCCGGACCACGCTGGAGATGATCTGGCGTTCACCTTCGGCAATGGTGCCGGATTTGCTCGCTTCCGCCACCAGCAGGTGCAGTTCCTCCACCGTCATCCGGCTTTCGGATTCGCGACTGAGGCCCAGCAGGCTGAAAATGGCCGCACTGGTCCGGTCCAGCAGCCAGACGAGCGGTGCTGTGGCAAAAGCGATCACCTTCATGGGCGGGGCCATGATTGCAGCGATGGATTCCGGAGAGCGCAGCGCGAACTGTTTGGGCACCAGCTCGCCGATGATCAGCGAGAGGAAGGTGGTGATGCCGATGACGATGGCAAAGCCGGTTTCATCCGCCCAGTCAGGGCGCATTCCCAGCGCGGCCAGTCGCTCTGCCATCGGCCCGCCCAGACTTGCGCCGGAAAAGGCACCGGCGATGATGCCGATCAGCGTGATGCCCACCTGCACGGCAGAAAGGAAGCGACCGGGGTCTGCCGCCAATGTTTGTGCGACAGCCGCACCTTTGCTGCCCTTCCTGACCATCGCTTCCAGCCGCGGCTTGCGCGCGGACACAATGGCCAGTTCAGACATGGCAAACAGGCCGTTGAGCGCGATCAGGGCAAGGATGATCGCAACATCGCCCCACGGGATCGGTGTCATGGCATTGATCTGGACGGTTGCAAGGCTCAGTTCTGTTTGCCCTGCACCATGCCGAGGATTTCATCGAGCGGATTGCCGTCTCCATCCTTGTCCAGCATTGATGCAAGGCCGCCAAGATTGCCGAGGATGCCGCCGCCGGAGGCCGGGGCCGCCTGTGCAGCTGCACCGCCGCCGAGCAGAGAGCCCAGCACCGAACCGGCAATCCCGCCCAGGGCGCCGCCGCCGACTTTCTTGGCCACCTGTTGCGCCACAAGGCCCGCGATGATCGGCAGCATCGCCTTCAGGATCGAATCGCTGAGGCCGGTCTGCTGCGAAGCATGGCTGGCAACCTGACGGCTGACATCCTTGGAGCCGAAAATCTGACCGAGGATCGAATTGCCGCCATCCACATCTTCGTGCGGGGCCGTGATCTGGCCGGCAATATTGGCCAGATCGCCCAGACCGCCTGCGGCCTCCGTCTTCTGAATGCCGCCCAGAATGGCAGGGAGCAGCGCGCCGACAGCGGCATTGGCCTGATCAGGAGAAAGACCGAACTGGTTGGCAAGGCCGCCCACGTCAATCTGCGGCTGCGCATCCTGTGCGCCGCCACCGAGTGCATTCTGCAACAGGCTTCCAAGAATATCCACGCGATTACTCCTCAAAAATTCCGAACTGGAGGATGCAATCTAGCCGACATGTTTGACAATTAACAGTCAGCGCGGGAGGAATCCCCCGGTCGGGCCGATTCGCCCGGCGCGTAACAACATCAAGGAGTTTCCCATGAGCATTTTCGGCAAGATCAAGGACGCCATTTTCGGCAAGGCGGAAGCCGCCCCGGCGCCCGCCGCGCCTGCCGCTGCTCCCGAAGCCGCCCCGGCGGCCGCTTCCGGCCCGACGCCGATTTCCGAAGTCAATGTCGAGAAGATCCTCGACCGCGCATTGGAGATCAAGGGCGGGCAGGATCTCAACTGGCGCACCTCGATTGTCGATCTGATGAAGCTGCTCGACATTGATTCGAGCCTCGGTGCCCGCAAGGAACTGGCCGCCGAACTGGGCTTCACCGGTGACACCAATGACAGCGCGTCGATGAACATCTGGCTGCACAAGCAGGTGATGGGCCAGCTGGCCGCCAATGGCGGTTATGTGCCCGCAGAGCTGAAAGACTAACCACCATGTTTCCGTCATTCCCGCGCAGGCGGGGGTGACGGAGAAGGGGTGGGGCGTTATTTCAGCCCGGTCACCGCAGGCGCTTGCAGGCAGGCAGCAGGCGGGGCGGGGCGAACCTCTGGCGTCCCTACCGGCGGCACGCTGAAACTCTCGCCCAGCCCGCGCGCTGCGAACCGCGACGGATCGCCATAGCCGCCGCATTTCATCACCTCTGCCAGCATTTGGGGCGGCGTCTCGCGCGCTTCGTTGGACAGCTGGAATGTGCCCCAGTGGATTGGCACAGCCCATGCGGCTTTGAGGCCTGCAAACACCCGCTCAGCCTCTATCGGACCAATATGGCTGCCAATGCCCATGCCGCCGGGAACGAAGCGAAACGCGCCAATCGGGATGATCGCCAGACGCACCGGGCCAAGCGCCGCCGCCTCTGCAGGCCATTGCCCGTCACCATAGCCGGTATCGCCCGCAAAGAAGATGTTGCCGCCCGGCGTTGTCACCACGAAGGAAGACCAGAGCGCCCGGCGCGCATCCGATCCCCAGCGTGAGCCCCAGTGATGGTTGCGGGTCACGATGACGTCCACGCCAGGCTTGAGCGTGCCGCGCTCGCCCCAATCGAGCGCTGTGGCTTCTGCGCCGCCGTTGCGGATCACCACATCATTGCCGAGGCTGGTGATGATCTTCGGCTTGTCGCGCAGCCACAGCCGCTTGAGCACATCCTGATCGAGATGATCATAATGATTATGGCTGACGAGCACGGCGTCGATCTTGGGCAGATCGTCAAAGGCCACGCCGGGCTGCGCCACACGCTGCGGCCCGATGCCGAAGGGGCCGGCGCGTTCGGCGTAAATCGGGTCTGTCAGAATGTTGAGGCCCTGCGTCTGGATGAGCACGGTGGCATGGCCGATCCAGGTGGCGACCATGGCATCGCCTTCCACACGCGCGGCAGGTTTGGTCTGGGTGACGGGTACCGAATCGGGCCAGACCGCGCGGCCATCCTGCCCGGTGATCCAGCGCCACAGGAAATTGCCCCGGCTGCGCCCGGTTGGCGCGCGCAAAATGTCATCGCCATCGGGGTTGAAGAAGTGGCTGCCATCAAAATGATCGCTGGTTTCGCCCTGATAATAGATGCGGTCCAGAAAGGGCGGAACCAAGGTGATCGCAAGGCACAATGTGATGACAAGGGCGGCGATGCCCTTTGCGATCCAGCGCAACCCCTTTGCCATAACACTCCTCAAGCTTTATCGTTGAAGGGTGGAGATAGGGTGCGGTGCCGCCAGTGCCAAGGGATAGCGCAAGAATGGCATCAACGCGCTGCACTTTCTTAGGAATTTGATGCTAGACAATGGCTTCCCAATCGAATGCCCGAACCGAAAGTGTCGCGATGATCCGTATCCTGCTGGCCGAAGACGATGAAGCGATGCGCCTGTATCTGGATCGCGCGCTGGTCCGGTCTGGCTATGAAGTTGTGTCGGTCGATAATGGCCGGGCTGCGCTCGACCTGTTCGAAGCGGGCGAATTGTTCGATCTTCTGCTCACCGACATCGTGATGCCGGAACTGGATGGAATCCATCTCGCGCAACAGGTCGCCAATATCGCGCCGGGCACACGGGTGATGTTCATCACCGGCTTTTCAGCTGTCACGCTGCGGGCCGGGCAGGAGATGCCCAATGCGCGCGTACTCTCCAAGCCGTTCCACTTGCGCGACCTTGTGCTGGAGGTGGATCGCGTCTTTTCCGAAGCGGCCTGAATTTAGCGCAACCGAAAGGCTTGCGCAGGGCAAAGAGGGGCGCTAGAGGCCCCGTCCAGAGTGGGCGTGTAGCTCAGTGGTAGAGCACTGTGTTGACATCGCAGGGGTCGCAAGTTCAATCCTTGCCACGCCCACCATTTTCCCTTCCGGAAAATCAAAGCCGCCAAAGGCTCAGCTGTGCTCCTGCGCTTCGGCAATAGGCGCGCCGGTCTTGCGCACCGCCACGATCAGCACCCCCAGCAGAGCCAGTGCGGAGCCGATGATCAGTCTTTGATCCAACTGATCGCCGGTAAAGGCGATCCCGAACGCGATGGTGGACAGCGGCGTGATCAGCGTCAGCGGGGCGAGCAGATTGGCTTCATAGCGTTTGATCAGTCCGTAATAAGCGGTGTGCGCAAAAACCGAAACGACCAGCGCGGAAAACAGAACAGCGGCCACGAACGGCCAGCCTGCGGCCAGAGAGGCCTGCCACTGGCCCTGTTCCACAAAGGCCGAGGCGATGGAGAGTGGCACGAACGCCGTCAGCCCCACCCAAGCCTGAAAGCGCAAGGGCGCGATTTCATCCATCTGTTTCATCATGACCGCGCCCAGCGAGCCCGAAAAGGCGGCGCCGAGCACGAAGATCAGCCCGGTCGACAGCACCACGCCGGGCCGCCACACCACGATCAGCACGCCCAGCAAAGTCAGCGCGATGCCCAATGCGCGCCGCCAGTGGATGCGTTCACCCAGCATGATGATGGAGAGAAGCGTGGTAATCGGCACGCCCGCCTGCACCACCACCGCCACCGATGAAGGGGAGGCGGTTTGCAGGCCGATGAAGAGCAAAGCGAAATTGCCCGCACCCATCAGCAGCCCCAGCAGCAGGATGCGCCACAACGGACGCGGCACGGGCCGCAGCCAAGGCAAAGTGACGGCCAGCACCAACGCAAACCGGACAGCGGCGAAATAGAGCGGGGGGATCGCCCAATCCCCCACCACAAGCTTGCTCAGCACATTGCTGAGGCCCCAGATCAGGCAGATGGCCACCAGAAGGGCGAAGTCACGAAGCGTCATGCCTGCCCCTTTGGGTCAACCGCAGCACCTTGGCCAGCGCAAAGCGCGTGGGCCTGCTCAGCCCGCGTCCGCAGGTCTCAAAGTGTCACGCAGTTCGCGCTTCAGGAATTTGCCGCTGGCATTGCGCGGCAGCGCTTCACTCATGAACCAGATGTAGCGGGGTATCTTGTGCTTTGCGATGTGCGTGGCGCAATCGGCGCGCAGCGCATCCGCGCTCAGGCTTTCCCCCGGCTTGAGAACAACGGCCACGCCTACTTCCTCGCCCAGCCGGTCATCGGCCACGCCGAATACGCAGCATTCGGCAATGGCGGCGTGGCGGTAGATTGCGGCTTCCACTTCGGCGCAATAGACATTTTCGCCGCCGCGCAGCACCATGTCCTTCTTGCGGTCGACAATGAAGATGAAGCCGTGCTCGTCAATCCGGGCGATGTCGCCGGTGTGCAGCCAGCCATCGGTGATGGACGAGGCCGTGGCATCCGGGCGGTTGATATAACCCTTGATGACAGCAGCCCCCTTCACCCACAATTCGCCCACCTGTCCCGGCGGCACGGTGTTGCCATCATCGTCCACGCAACGCGCTTCGTAACACGGCATGGACGGGCCGGCGGTATCGGGCTTGTCCACAAAGAAATCGCCCGAAACGGACGTGATGATGCCGCAGGTTTCGGTCATGCCATAGCCGGTGCTGGGGCGTGCCGTGGCCACCTGCTTTTCGATCTTGAGGACCAGATCGGGCGGAACCTGCGCGCCACCACCTGCCAGCGAGGCAAGGGTGGAGGTGTTGGTCTTTTCGAAATCGGGGTGGGTGATCAGTTCGCGGGCCATCACCGGCACGCCGCTCATGCTCGTCACGCCTTCGCGCGCGATCAGCTTGAGCGCATCGCCCGCATCCCAGCGATACATCAGCACCATCGTGCCGCCTGCCGCCGTTGTGGCATAGGCCCCGCAATTGTTGGCGGTGACGTGAAAGAGCGGCGTGGTGACGAGCAGCACGGGCGGCGGCGGTGCGTCCGGCGGGGCGACGCCTGTCGCCCGCTCGGTCGCCAGAGCGGACGAGGCCGCCGAATAGAGCATGTTGAACAGGTTGGAGATGCAGCCCCGGTGCGTCAGCTGCGCGCCCTTGGGGTGGCCGGTCGTGCCGGATGTGTAGAAGATGCAGGCATCCTCATCACCATCAATCGTGACATCGGGCATTGCTCCGGGATGCGCGATGACATCGCTCCACGGCGTCACATCCGCGTCATAGCTGTCGAGGCGCACGCCCACCAGTTTCATCTTGCCCGCCAGTCCGGGCCGGGTGCGGAACCGCTCCAGCCGCTCGGCATCGGTGATCAGCACCTTGGGCTGCGAATCTTCCAGCGCATAGGCCATTTCCTCAGGCGTCCACCAGGCATTCATGCCAACCGCCGCCACGCCCACGCTCACGCACGCCCAATAAGCGAGCATCCATTCGGGATAGTTGCGCATTGCAATCGCCACGCGGTCGCCCTGCTTCACGCCCTGCGCGAACAGCCAGGCGGCAATGGCATTCACCTGCGCGTGCGCCTGAGCATAGGTCAGCCGCTCATCACCATAGATCAAATAGGCGCGGTCTCCGAAGGCCGCCGTGGATTGCCAGAATTCGCGTACGCTGGGCGGCGCATTCTTGTAAGCGCGCAGCTGCTGCCCGCGCACCGCGATCGTTTCAATCTCGAAGGTTCCGCCCGGCCCGGTCAGTTCTTCGCGGGCCTGCTTCAGCTCGGCATAATGCATGGTGATTTTCATCCTCTTCCTGTGGGAAGACTGATTGCAGACGATCCGGGGCGCGGCAAGCCCCGCTTTGGCAAGTTTTTGGCGGATTGCGCGCCGTTCAGCTTGGGTTAGGGCGGAAGCCGTAAAGGCGGGGCCATGCTTCGACCGTCCTGTATCGCCTTGCTTTTTGCGACCGCCGCCTTCCCTGTTCATGCGCAGCAGGCTGATGAGGAGATTGGCGAGACCGTCGTCACAGCTCAAATGCCGCGCGGAGTCGTATTGGGGAACAGTCCGCCGGAGGTCACGCTCAACGCCGGAGACATTCGTTCTTTTGGCGCGACCAATGTTGCAGACCTGCTGAGCCAGATCGCGCCGCAGACGGGCAGCGGCGGACGCGGAGAGGGGCAGCCGGTGGTGTTGCTCAATGGCAAGCGGATTTCAGGCTTTGGCGAAGTGCGCGATCTGCCTTCTGAAGCGATTGTGCGGGTGGAGGTATTCCCGCCCGAAGTGGCGCTGCGCTATGGCTATCGTGCCACGCAGAAAGTGGTCAACCTCATCCTGCGCGAGCGCTTTTCAGCGGTGCGCACCGAGGTGTCCGGTCTGACCTCCACCGAGCCGGGACGGCTGAGCGGGCGGGCGGAGGCAGGCCTGCTGCGCATCCGCAAGGACCAGCGCACCAGCCTCGACGCCAAGTTCGAGCATTTTTCCCCGCTCACTGAAAGCGAGCGTGGCATCGCTCTGACAGGCACGCCCGACGCGCGCCCCTATCGCACGCTGATGCCGCGCACCAATACAGGATCGTTGAATGGCACGCTCAGCCGGTCGGTTCTGGGAAATGTCGCCGCCAGCCTGAATGGACGGGTGGAAGCCACAGACAGTCGGGCCGGTCTGGGTCTGGATGTTGCGAGACCGCTGGTGCGCGATTCGAACGGGGTTACCGGCCATGCCGGCCTCACGCTCAACAGCGCGTTGGGGGCATGGCAATGGACAGTGACCGCCAATGCTGATCTGGGCCGCACCGAAAGCCTGACCGACCGCACGGGCCGGAGCGACCGGGATCGCGCGGTGAGCAACACCCGCAGCGCCGATCTGGATGCGGTCTTTTCCGGCAGTCTGTTCAAGTTGCCCGCGGGAGAGGCAGTGGCCAGTGTCGGTCTCGGCGGAGAGGCGGAGCGCATTGCCAGCCGTTCGGTCCGGGCCGGAGTGGCGCAGGCGTCGCGCCTTTCCCGCTCCACCGGGCGCGGACAGGCCAATATCGATCTGCCCATCGCCAATCGCGCGCGCGCCGTGCTCAGGCCGCTGGGCAAGCTTTCCATCAATGCCAATGCGGCGCTGGATGACGTCTCCAACTTCGGCACACTCAAAACCTATGGCTATGGTCTCGCCTGGACACCGGTTTCGGGTCTCGACATCACGGCCAGCGTTTCGCATGAAGACAATGCCCCCTCCATCCAGCAGCTCGGCAATCCCGTGCAGGCCACGCCTGATGTGCGCGTATTTGATTATCTGCGCGGTGAAACCAGCTTCGTCACGCGCATCGACGGCGGCAATGCGGCGCTGGGAGCGGAAAAGGCGCGCATCAACCGGCTCTCGATCACGGCCAAGCCCTTTACCGGCACGGATTTGAGCCTGACCGCGAACTGGACCGACACGCGCACCGGTCGGGCGATCCTCTCTTTCCCCACCGCGACCGCCGCGCTCGAAGCCGCTTATCCCGCGCGTTTTGTTCGCGATGGGACGGGGCGACTGGTGTCTGTCGACATGCGCCCGGTCAATGTGGAGGAGACGCGCCAGCAGACGCTGCGTTGGGGAGTGAATTTCTCGAAGCGGCTTGGGCCCGCGCCGCAGGGCAATCCGTTGGATGCGATGCGCGGGCCGGGTGGTCCGGGCGGCCCGCCGCGCGGAGCAGGGGCGCCCGGCTCCGGCCCGCCGCGCGGCGGCTTTGGCGGGGGCGGGTTCGGGCGGCAGCCGCGTGTCCAGTTCGCGCTTTATCACAGCTGGCAGCTGCGGGATGACGTGATGCTGGCTGCCGGCCTGCCGCGCCTCGATCTGCTGGACGGAGACGCCATCGGCAATAGTGGCGGTGTCTCGCGGCATCGCATAGAGGCGCAGGGCGGGGTTTCGAAGAACGGTCTGGGGATGCGCTTTTCCGCCAACTGGCAGAATGGCACCAGCGTGCGCGGCGTGAGCGACACGCTGCATTTCGGCAGCCTGACCACGGTCGATCTGCGCCTGTTTGCCAATCTGGGGCTCTACAAGAATATGGGGCGCACGCATCCGTGGTTGCGGGGTGCGCAGGTCTTTATCGGGGTGAACAACATCTTCAACGCCAAGCAGGATGTGCGCACCAGTGCGGGCCTCGTGCCCTCCGGTTATGTGCCCGACCAGATGGACGCGCAGGGTCGCACCGTGCGCATCACCTTCCGAAAGCTGTTCATGAGCTTCCGGCCCCGCTCCTAATCGGCGGCCTCGTGCCCATCGACCAGTCGGGCCTTGATGCTGTCGCTCGTGTCGCGGCTGTCATCATGCGTCCAACCCGGCGGGCCGAACAGATAGCCAAGCTTTGATCCCCAAGGTGCGCGCCACAGATCCTGCCCAATGCCCACCCATTCGTGGAACACGCTCCACAACAGGTTGAACCCGCCCAGCTGCTTGACGATGCCATAGCGCACCGGCTCTTCGTCCAGCTCTGGCGTGAAGGTGCCGAACATCCGGTCCCAGATGATGAAAACGCCCGCATAATTGGTATCCAGATAGCGCGGGTTGACGCCGTGATGGACACGGTGGTGGCTGGGTGTGTTCATCACCGCCTCGATGAAGCGGGGGAGGCGGCCAATTGCCTCGGTATGAATCCAGAACTGGTAGATCAGGTTGATCCCGCCCACAAACAGCACCATCGCCGGGTGGAAGCCGATCAGCAGCAGCGGCAGGCGGAAGATGAAGGAAAGGGCGATGAACCCGGTCCAGGTCTGGCGCAGCGCGGTGGAGAGATTGTAGTGCTGGCTGGAATGATGGTTTACATGGCTCGCCCACATCCAACGGATGCGATGTGCCGCGCGATGGAACCAGTAATAGGCCAGATCATCGAGCACGAAACAGGCGATCCAAGCCCACCAGATGAACGGGATGGTGGTGATGCGAAACTGGTAGAGCGTGGCAAACAGCGTGCCGAGCAGGCCTGCCGTCAATGCGCCCGCCACCGTGCTGCCAAATCCGAACAGCAGCGAAGACAGCGTGTCATTGGGCTCATATTTTTCGGGTGCGGTGCGGCGTGCCCAGATCATCTCCAGCAGGATCAGCAGGATGAAGCCCGGCACGGCATAATCGACCGGATTGGGGAGGGTGGGAGCGATGATATCAGGCATCGGGAATGTGTCTCAGGCCGCTGGCCCAATATTGCGCCTGATCCCCCAGATTGAGGATGACAGGCGGCAGATCGGGCTCATGAAGGTTGATGGTGAGCAATGTCTGATCCAGCCGCGCCCCCACCGTGTTGGGCACCAGCCGTGTGACAAAACGGTTGCCGACGCGGAAGGTCAGGGCGTGGCGGCTGGCGGCATCGCGCAGCAGCGCAGACATGCCCGCCTTGTCGAGCGCGACATCCTCTGCGTCAAAGCCATAAAGCCCGTCATAGGCGAGCAGGCGGGCTTCAGCTTCGTCCGCGATGCGCGGATCTCCGCCCAGCCCCATTTTCCACGCGACGATATAGAGCAGCCCGATGCCGATCAGCGAGCCACCCATCTTTCCGACGAGTGTCCAATCTATCAGCGCAAGTTCAGGCGGCAATGGCATCAGGCCTGCGCTTTCAGCATGTCCAGCAGCGGGCGGATTCCTGCAATGTCATAACCTGCTTTGGCCGCGATATTGGTGAGCGAATCCGGATCTCCGCCCTGCGCAGCCTCTGCCAGAGCCCACAAATTGGTAGAGCGCGTGCCGGAGCGGCAATAGGCTAGCACCTTGCCCTGCGCACCTTTGAGGGCCGCCACCATTGCACTGATCTGCGGCTGGCTGAAGCCCGAATGGGTGATGGGGATGGCGACATAATCGAGCCCCGCCGCGCGCGCCGCCGCTTCGATGGTGCCACCGGGAGTCTGGTCTTCGGCTTCGCCTTCGGGGCGGTTGTTGATGACCAGCGTCACGCCTTGGGCTGCGGCCTCTGCAACAGCGTCCACGCTGATTTGCGGGGCAACCATTATGTCAGACGTCAGGGTGATGAACATGAAAGTCTCCTGATTATTCAGCGAGCTGCGCTTCGATTCGTGCCACTTTGGCCTTGTCCACACCCAGCACCTCTGCGGCATAGGCTTCTATGCTGCCATGCTTTTCGCGCATGGCCGAGAAGGCGCTGTGGATAAAATCCTCATGGACAGACATGAGCGTGCGCACGGCATCTTCATCCATCTTGGGGCCGAAATTGTTGCGCACGGTCTTGGCCCCTGCGGCGATCCGCCGGTCGATATTGCCTGCCACATTGGTGAGCAGATAATCGGCCATCAGATCATCCTCGCTGACGCCCATCAGCGTGTGGAGGACACCTGCAGCAATGCCCGTCCGGTCCTTGCCTGCCAGACAGTGGAGGAGGCTGGCGCCCTCCCGCTCCGCGAGCGCATCGAAATAGAGCCGGAACACCGCCACCAGATTGGGCCGCCACGGCATCAGTGCATAGAGGTCTGACATGGCCTTGTGTGCTTGTGCCGCAGTGACGACCTGGTGTGCAGCCTCCACATGTGGCGCGGCGTGGCTTTCGCCCACCGTCTCGCCACTGGCAAACAGCACTTCGGCCTGAAATTCGGGATGACGCGCGCAGGGGAACAACTCGCGCTCGCTGTCTCCGCGCAGATCGATGATCGTTTTCAGATGCAGTTTGGAGACCGCATCCAGATCATCGCCGGTCGCGTCAACATGCTGGCCGGAGCGCCACAGCACGCCGCGCCTGAGCGTTGCCTCGCCGCGCATGGCATAGCCGCCATAGTCCCGGAAGTTATGGATGCCCCAAAGGGGCAAGACCCTGTCCTGCACGCATGGCTCCCTGTTTGCGCCGTGAACTGTCCGCCTATCACCCGCGCGATGAAACGCAAGCGCCGAGCCTTGATAGAACTACCTATATAACGTGGTAAGATACGTTGATATTCAATTATGCACGACAGCGCAAAAATCTTCCGCACCTCAGGAAAACGGGTTGAAAGCCGGTCCGAATCCCTGCAAGCGCATTTGGCGAGAGAGGAATGACCCGTGGCGATCGACCCCGAACATCTGCTGAACCGAGACCCGATTGTCATCACGCAGGCGTGGGGCGCGCGTGACACGATTCTTTATGCACTGGGCGTTGGCTCCGAAGATCTGGACTTTGTGTTTGAAGAGCGGCTGCACGCGCTGCCCACCATGGCGGTGGTACTGGGCTATCCCGGCTTCATATGGCGCAATCCGGAGATGGGGGCGGACTGGACCAAAATCCTGCACGGTGAACAATCGATCATCATCCACCAGCCGCTGCCGGTGGAAGGCACCTTCATCGGAGAGAACAGGATCACGGCCCTGTTTGACAAGGGTGCGGGCAAAGGCGCGATTGCGCTGGTGAAGCGAAGCATCAAAGGTGCGGACGGCACGCATTATGCCGATTGCGTGGCGACCACTTTCCTGCGCGGTGATGGCGGCTTTGGTGGTTCTCCCGAAGGCGCGCCTGTGCCGCACCCGGTGCCAGAAGAGCGTGAGCCCGATGCTTCGGTGACGCTGATGACAGCGGCCAATGCGGCGATGATCTATCGCCTGTCTGGCGATTCCAACCCGCTGCACATCGATCCCGATGTGGCAAAGGCGGGCGGGTTTGATCGGCCCATCCTGCACGGTCTGGCCACCTATGGCGTGGTTGGCCGGGCCTTGCTCGCTGCGCTGATGGGAAATGATCCGGCCAAGATGCGGCGGATGGACGCGCGCTTTTCAAAGCCCGTTTTCCCCGGCGAAACGATCCGGACCGATATCTGGCACGAAGCCCCCGGCAAGGCCGCCTTCCGCGCGACGGCGGTGGAGCGCGACGTAGTGGTGATGAACAATGGCTATGTGGAATTTGCAGCATGACTGAAACGGGCATTCTCTCCTTCGGCGCGTACATCCCCAAGCGCCGTCTGCAACGCAGTGCGATCCATGCGTTCAACAGCTGGTTCGCGCCGGGGATGCGGGGGCTGGCCAAGGGCGAGAAAGCGAACGCGAATTGGGATGAAGACGCGATCACTATGGCGGTGGAAGCCGCGCGCGATGGCCTGACCGGGCTGGACCGCGCGACCGTTGCCGGACTGACGCTGGCCTCCACCACGCTGCCGTTCGCAGATCGCCTCAATGCAGGGATCGTGAAGGAGGCGCTGGCTCTGCCGGATGCCACCGCAGCGTCTGACGCTGCGGGCTCGCTGCGGGCGGGGTCATCTGCCCTGTTGCAGGCGCTGGGCGGGCAAGAGACGCGGCTGGTGCTCGCCAGCGACCGCCGTCTGGCCAAGCCGGGCACCGAAGCAGAGATGAACTATGGCGATGCTGCCGCTGCGATGCTGGTGGGGCAGGGCGATGTCATTGCCCGCTTCATTGGCGGGCACAGCGTCACGGTCGATTTCGTCGATCATTATCGCAGCAGCGGCGCAGAGTATGATTATGCCTGGGAAAGCCGCTGGATCAGGGATGAAGGCTATGCCGCGATCCTTGGCACCGCCCTGAAGGATGGCCTCGCCAAGCTGGGCGTGGATGGGGCCAGCGTCACCCGCTCGATCATCGCCGTGCCGGTCAAAGGCGTGCCGGAGTTGCTGGCCAAAAAGGCCGGGCTCAATCCGGACAGCTGCGTTGATCCGATGATGGCAATTGTGGGAGACAGCGGCGCGGCGCACCCGCTGCTGATGCTGGCCGCCACGCTGGAGACAGCAAAGCCGGGTGACACGATCCTGCTCGCCAGTTTTGGCCAAGGCGCGGATGTGCTGCTGTTTGAAGTGACCGATGCGATCACGCGCCTGCCCGCGCGGCGCGGCGTGGCGGGCCATCTGGCATTCCGCGCGGAGGACGCGAATTACAGCCGCTATCTCTTCCATCGCGGCCTGCACAATCTCGACAAGGGGATGCGCGCGGAGATGGACCAGAAGCAGCCGGGCACAACCCTGTTCCGCCAGCGCAAGGCGGTGCTGGGGCTGATCGGCGGGCGCTGCACCAAAACGGGCACGGTGCAATTCCCCAAGACCGAAATCAGCGTGAACCCCAATGATCGCGCGCAGGGCACGCAGGAGGATTGGCCGCTCGCGGAAAAGACGGCGACCGTCATTGCCTTTACGGCGGACAACCTCACTTACTCGCCCGATCCGCCAAGCTTTTATGGCACAATCGATTTTGAAGGCGGCGGGCGTCTGGTGACCGAATTCGCCGATGTGACCAAAGAGGAAGTCGAAGTGGGTGTGGCCATGCGCATGGTCTTCCGCATCAAGGCGGTGGACGAGATGCGCGGCTTCACCAAATATTTCTGGAAGGCGGTGCCGGCCAACAAAGGAGACGCATGATGCCACGCGGAATCAAGGACAAGGTCGCCATTCTCGGCATGGGCTGTTCCAAGTTCGGGGAACGGTGGGACAAGGATGCCGATCAGCTGATGGTCGAGGCGTTCGACGAAGCACTCGCCGATGCGGGCATCGAGACGAGCCAGATCGATGCGGCGTGGCTGGGCGTCGGCTTTGACGCGCAGAATATCGGGCCTTCGGGCATTCCCTTGAGCATGGCGCTGCGCCTGCCCAATATCGGCGTCACCAAAGTGGAAAATTACTGCGCGTCCGGCACGGAAAGCTTCCGGGGCGCGGTCTATGCCGTGGCCTCGGGCGCGTGCGACATTGCGCTGGCGCTGGGCGTCGAGAAACTGAAAGACACCGGCTATGGCGGTCTGCCCGTGCGCTCGCGCGGGACAACGTTCGACATGATTGGTGTGACGGGCTCTGCCCCCGGCAGCTTCGCGCAGATCGCTTCGGCCTATCGTGCCAAGCACGGCGTCTCGCGCGATGACCTCAAGCGCGCCATCGCGCATGTGTCGGTGAAGAGCCACGCGAATGGTGCCAAGAACCCCAAAGCGCACCTGCGCAAGGCAGTGGACATGGATACGGTGCTCAACGCGCCGATGATCGCCGATCCACTGGGGCTGTATGATTGCTGCGGTGTCTCTGACGGGGCCGCGTGCGCCATTGTGACGACGCCCGAAATTGCGAAAGCGCTGGGCAAGAAGGATCTGGTTGCGGTGAAGGCACTCCAGATTTCTGCCTCCAATGGCTGGGAGATGCAGCAAGGCGGCGGCTGGGATGGCAGCTATTTCCACACCACCCGCATTGCTGCGGCCAAGGCCTATGAGGAAGCGGGCATCACCAGACCGCGCGAGCAAGTGAGCCTGATGGAAGTGCATGACTGCTTCTCCATCACCGAACTGGTGACGATGGAGGATCTTTTCATCTCCAAGGAAGGCGATGGCTGGAAGGACGTGCTTGACGGCTTTTTCGATGCAGATGGCGGCATTCCCTGCCAGATCGACGGTGGCCTGAAATGCTTCGGCCACCCCATCGGCGCATCTGGCCTGCGGATGCTGTACGAGAATTATCTGCAACTGCTCGGCCGCGCGGGGGACCGGCAGCGCCAGGACAATCCCGTGTTCGCGCTCAGTCACAATCTGGGTGGGCAGCCGGTGCAGAATGTTTCTGCCGTGGCCATTGTCGGCCTGCACGGCGCATAAGGATCAAGTGACATGAGTGGTATGGACGCGGATATTTTCGAACAGTTCATCGATCAGTTGCAGCGCTATGTGCGCGAACGGCTGATCCCGGCGGAAAAGGAGATCATCGAGACCGACATGATCCCCGACGCCATATTGAACGAGATGCGCGACATGGGGTTGTTCGGCCTCACCATGCCGGAGGAATATGGCGGCGCGGGGCTGAGCGTCAGCCAATATTGCCGCACCATCCGCGAGCTCGCCTATGCCATGCCGTGCTTCCGTTCGATCATCTCGATCAATATCGGCATGGTCTGCTCCGCGCTTGTGAAGGGCGGCACGGCGGAGCAGAAGGCCGAATGGCTGCCACGCCTGGCGGCGGGCGAGATCGCTTCATTCGGACTGACCGAACCCGGCTCGGGCTCGGACTCGGCGGGGATGCAGACAATGGCCGTGCGCAAGGGCAATGGCTATGTGCTCAATGGCACCAAGCGGTACATCACCAATTCGCCCTTCGCCAAGGTCGCGCTCATCATGGCGCGGACGAGCAAGGAGGCTCTGCCCAAGAACGCGCACGTCTCCGCCTTCCTCGTGCCGATGGACACGCCGGGCGTTTCCGTGGGCAAGTCTGACAAGAAGATGGGGCAGGCGGCATCGCACATTGCCGACATCATCATGGAAGATGTCTATGTGCCCGGCGAGGCGCTGCTGGGTGGTGAAGAGGGCAAAGGCTTTGTGACGGCGATGCAAAGCCTCGATAATGGCCGGTTGAGCGTGGGCAGTGCGGCTGCCGGTTACGCCCGCCGCGCGCTCGACAGTGCGCTGCGCTATGCCAATGAACGCAAGGCCTTTGGCGAAACCATCGCCAATTTCCAGCTGATCCAGCAGATGCTGGCGGATAGCGAGATCGAAATCTACGCCGCCGAATGCATGCTGGAGGATGCCGCGCGCCGCGCCGATGCAGGTGAGAACGTGTTGCGCAAGGCAGCGGCGGCCAAGGTGTTCGCCTCTGAAATGTGCGGGCGCGTGGTGGACCGGGTGGTGCAGATTTACGGTGGTGCGGGCTATCTGGCCGAATATGACGCCGAACGCTTCTTCCGCGATGCGCGCATCTACCGCATCTATGAAGGCACCACGCAGATCCTCCAGCTCCAGATCGCCAAGCACATGCTGCGCGAATGGGCAGCACAGGGCTAATCATGTATAATCTCCTCAACGGCCTGTCCGTCATCGAAGCCTCCAGCTTTGTCGCATCGCCCACGGCGGGGCTCTATATGGCCCAGATGGGCGCCGAGGTGATCCGCGTGGACCAGATTGGCGGTGGGCCGGATTTCCGGCGCTGGCCCGTCACAGAGGCGAATGACTCGCTCTATTGGGAAAATCTCAACCGCGCCAAAAAGTCGGTCGCGCTCGATCTGGGGTCTCCTGCGGGCCGCGAGCTGTTGCAGGAGCTGGTGCGCAAGACGGGTCAGTTCGTCACCAACTTTCCGGCGGAAGGCTTTCTCTCCCATGCCAAGCTGTCCGAAGGCCGCGCCGATCTGGTGACGGTGCGCGTGATGGGCTGGGCGGATGGCTCGCCCGCGCTCGATTACACCGTGAACAACTCGGTCGGCTATCCGATGATGACGGGCGCGGGGCCGGAACCGGTCAACCATGTGTTGCCCGCCTGGGATTTGCTGTCCGGCGCCTATGCCGCCTTTGCCATGCTCGCTGCGATCCAGCACCGCACGGTGAGTGGCAAGGGGAGCGAAGTGCGCATTCCGCTGTCCGACGTCGCCATTGGCACGGTTGCCAATCTGGGGGGCATTGCGGAGGTGCTATACACCGGTGAGAACCGCCCCCGGCTTGGCAACGCCGTCTATGGCCTGTTCGGGCGCGATTTCGTGACAGCGGATGGCGTGCGGACGATGATCGTCGTCGTCACGCCGCGCCAATGGGCGAACCTTGTCGCTGCGCTCAAGCTGGAAGCGGCGGTGGCGTCCATCGAAGCGGCGAGAGGTGTGAACTTCGCCAAGGATGACGGGCTGCGCTTCAATCACCGCGATGCGCTGTTTCCGCTGTTCGAGGCCGCCATTGCCGCGCGGCCCCATACCGATCTGGCGGCCGCGTTCGATGCGGGCGGGATCGTCCATTCGGCCTATCGCACCATGAAAGATGCCGCGGCCGATCCGGCGCTGGTGGCGAACAATCCGGTGTTCGGGCACGCGCTTAATCCATCCGGCTTCGATTATCCCGCAGCGGGCAGCTTTGCGACCGTGCCGCAGATGGAGCGGCAGGCCCCGCAGCCCGCACCCGTCAATGGCGGGAACAGCGAAGAGGTGCTGGCCGAACGGCTTGGCCTGTCCAGCGGGCAGATCGCGGCGCTGATCGATGCAGGTACGGTCCGCCAAGCATGAGCGTCGCGCTGACCGCTGCCGAACTTTACGCCGCCGCCGCGCGCGATGCCGTTCGCGCACGCATTGAGGCCTCCTCGCTCGATGCCGAACAACATGCCGCGCACGGGCTGGCGTGGATTGAAACGGCGGTCGAGGCACTGCGTGCGCTGGAGGCATGGGGTGCCCGCCAGACCGGCGAGGCGGAGGCGCTGGTCGTTTCCATCGGCACCGGCGAGACGCTGGCGCAACTCGCGGGTGGGCTGCCGATGGGACAGAATGAATTCGCCCGCCCCGGTGATTTCGGGTTGGAAAGCCATGTCCCCGCGCTGCTGGCAGCGGCCAAGGGCAATACGCCGGAAAACCGCGCCGCGCTCGTTGCGCTGCTGCGCGATGGCGTGACGGTTTCGGACGCGCTGGATGACGAACTGCTCGATTCGGTGCGCGATCAGTATCGCCGCTTCACCGATGCCCGCATCCTGCCCCATGCCCATGGCTGGCATCTCGCAAACGCGCTGATCCCCGATGATGTGATTGCGGAGATGGCGGCGCTCGGCACATTCGGCGTGTGCATTGCCGAAGAATTTGGCGGGCTGGGCCTCGGCAAGCTCGTCATGTGCATCGTCACCGAAGAGCTGTCACGTGGCTGGATCGGCACCGGCTCGCTGGGCACTCGCTCCGAAATTGCAGGCGAACTGATCATGCAGGGCGGGACCGAGGCGCAAAAGGCGCATTGGCTACCCCGGATTGCGAGCGGCGAGATCCTGCCCACTGCCGTCTTCACCGAACCCGATACCGGCTCCGACATGGCGAGCCTGCAAACGCGGGCAGCGCGAACGGAACATGGCTGGGAAATCACCGGCGCGAAGAACTGGATCACCCACGCCGCGCGCACCGATCTGATGACCTTGATGGCGCGGACGCTGCCTGACGTGAAGGGCTATGCGGGGCTTTCGATGCTGCTCGTGCCCAAGCCGCGCGGGAGCGAGGATGATCCGTTCCCGGCGGTCGGCATGACCGGCAGCGAAATCGAAGTGCTCGGCTATCGCGGGATGCGCGAATATGCGCTGCAATTCGATGCGATGGCAGCCCCCGAAGATGCGCTGCTCGGCGGCGAGGAGGGGCAGGGCTTCAAGCAATTGATGCGCACTTTCGAAGGCGCACGCATCCAGACGGCAGCCCGCGCTGTGGGCGTCGCCCGCCGCGCGATCGAGCTGGGCCTGTCCTACGCCATGGATCGCAAACAGTTCGGACAGCCGCTCATCGCTTTCCCGCGCGTGGGGGACAAATTGGCGATGATGGTGACAGACATGGTTATGGCGCGCGAACTCACCTATTTCGCGGCCCGCGCCAAGGATTCGGGCAAACGTTGCGACATTGAAGCGGGCATGGCCAAGCTCCACGCTGCGCGTGTCGCCTGGGCCAATGCTGATGCCGCGCTCCAGATTCATGGCGGCAATGGCTATGCGCTGGAATATGAAATCAGCCGCGTGCTGTGCGATGCGCGCATCCTCAACATCTTTGAAGGGGCCGCGGAAATTCAGGCGCAGGTTATTGCGCGCGGCAAATTGCAGGACAGGAATTGATGACCCACGATTACACCGCCATCCGCGAGGAAGTGGCCAAGCTGTGCGCCCAATATCCCGGCGAATATTGGCGCGCAAAGGACAAGGCGCGCGAATATCCGAGCGAGTTTGTCGCGGCCCTGGGCGAGGCTGGCTATCTCGCGGCCCTCATTCCAGAGGAATATGGCGGGGCGGGTCTGCCCATTTCAGCTGCGGCGGCCATCCTTGAGGAAATCCAGCGGCAGGGCTGCAATGGCGGCGCGGTTCACGCGCAAATGTACATCATGGGCACGGTCTTGCGGCACGGCAATGAGGCGCAAAAATCGCAATATCTGCCGAAGATCGCAACGGGTGAACTGCGGCTTCAGGCCTTTGGCGTGACCGAGCCGACCAGCGGCACCGATACGCTTTCTCTCAAAACCACGGCCAAGCGCGACGGGGATCACTATGTGGTCAATGGCCAGAAGATCTGGACGAGCCGCGCCGAACATTCGGACCTGATGCTGCTGCTCGCCCGCACCACCCCGCGCGAGGAAGCCGCCAGCCGGACCGAAGGCCTGTCCGTGTTCCTTGTCGATATGAAGGAAGCGCAGGCGGCGGGCTCGCTCTCGATCACGCCCATCGACACGATGATGAACCACGCCACCACGGCGGTGTTTTTCGATAATATGAAGGTGCCTGCTGCCAATCTGATCGGCGAGGAGGGCAAGGGCTTCCGCTACATCCTGTCGGGCATGAACGCCGAACGCCTGCTGATCGCCGCCGAATGCGTGGGCGATTCAAAATGGTTCATCGAGAAGGCGACCGCCTATGCCAAGGAGCGTGTGCTGTTTGGTCGGCCCATCGGGCAGAATCAGGGCGTGCAATTCCCCATTGCGCGCGCCTATGCGCAAACCCGGGCGGCGGAGCTTCTCGTGCATGAAGGCCTGCGCAAATATGAAGCGGGGGAACAGTGCGGCGAGGAAGCCAATATGGCCAAGATGCTCGCCGCCGAGGCGAGCTGGGCAGCGGGCGAGGCGTGTGTGCAGACGCATGGCGGCTTCGGCTTTGCGGCGGAATATGATGTGGAGCGCAAGTTCCGCGAAACGCGCCTCTATCAGGTGGCACCGATCAGCACGAACATGATCCTGTCGTTTGTCGCAGAGCATGTGCTGGGCCTGCCAAGGAGCTATTGAGCGGCAGCCCCAGCATGACGGTTGAGAGAAGGAATGTTGGAATGACCAACTGGCAAGACTGGATCGGCCGAACCCAGACGGCGGAGGACATCCTCACCCCCGGCCTGCTCACCCGCTTCCGCGCGACCATTGACAGCGCGGAGATGGATCTTGTCGCGCCACAGGGCATTCACTGGTGCCTGTGCGTGCCCGATGCGGCCACCGCGCAGCTGGGCGCGGATGGCCACCCGGTGCGCGATGAGACGCCGCAGAGCTTCCTGCCGCCGGTGCCGCTGCCGCGCCGCATGTGGGCGTCCAGCGCTGTGAAATTCCTTGCACCCATCGCACAAAGCGCCGCGATTGCGCGTACGTCCACCGTGGCGTCTGTGAAGGAGAAGAGCGGATCAACCGGCTCTCTGGTGTTCGTCGAGGTTGATCATGTCACCACTGCCAACGGCGTTGCGGCGGTGGAAGAGCGGCAGACCATCGTCTATCGCGAGGCGACGACCACACCCGCAGCACCCGCGCCGGATGAGGCGGATGTGGACCTGTCCGGCTGGGGTTGGCATCGCAGCCTGCGTCCGGCAGAGCCTGTGCTGTTCCGCTATTCTGCACTGACCTTCAACAGCCACCGCATCCATTATGACCGGCCCTATGCGGTGGATGAGGAATGTTATCGCGGGCTGGTGGTGCATGGTCCGCTGACCGCCACGCTGCTGCTCGATCTCGCTGCGCGCGAACTGGGGGCGAATAGGCTCAGGAGTTTCGCGTTCCGGGGCGTGTCTCCGGCCATTGCAGGCGAGCCGCTGCATCTGGTGGCCAAGCGCGATGACGATGCCATCACGCTGGCGGCACTGGGTGGTGATGGCCGCACGGTGATGGCGGCGGAAGGGACGCTTTAACCCACCAGCCCGAACCGCGCCTCTGCCACTGCCAGCCTCATGCCTTCGCGCATCGCATCCCATGCTGCCCGTTCATCGCTGGCATCCGGCGGCACGGTTTCGGCGATCACGTCGATCCCTGCTTCCAGCAGGCCCGCATACCAGTCGGCATGGACATGGAGCGTTTCGTGATGGTGCGGCACTGAGCCAAAGAGCAGGATGCGGACTTCATCCGGGCGTTCGAACCAGGTCATCATGCAATAGATGAGATTGTCCATCATTTCAGCGCGCAGCTTGTCCGGCTTGCCAAGGCCGTGATGATCAAAGGCACCCGCCGCCGCCGGAAAGCGCGCATCCAGCCGCGCCATCACCGGGGCGGTCAGGTCTTCAATCTGTTCCGCCGCGCGCAACAGGCTCTGTTCGATCAGGCGCAATTTTTCGGCATCCGCCATGCTGCATCTCTCCTTCGCAATCCCGCTTGCCGGGTCTGCGCGGTGCTGGCCTTGACGTCGGTCAAGCCCGGCCCGATGACCGGGCAAAACCATAGCGAGGAGCAGGGTGATGGGCAGACGCACGAGATGGATGCTGGGTGGTGTCGCCCTGCTGGCGGCAGGCGCGGTTTGTGCGCATGTGTTTCGGGCAGAGATTGGCCTGTGGGCCTTCACCCGCGCGGTGGACTCGCGCGCCGGTCGTGATGTCACCCAGGGGCTGCCGGATGGGCTCCATGTCGGCCTTTGCGGCACGGGCTCTCCGCTGCCCAGCAAGGAACGCGCAGGGGCATGCACGCTGGTGATGGCGGGCAACCGGCTGTTCGTGGTGGATGCGGGAGAAGGTGGCGCGCGCACGCTCCAGATCATGGGCATTCCGATGGGCCGGATCGAACGGCTGTTCCTCACCCATTTTCATTCGGATCATATCGACGGAATGGGGCCGATGATGCTGCTCCGCTGGACGGGAAACGCGGCCAAGGCCCCCTTGCCCGTGCATGGCCCGCAGGGTGTGGAGACCGTGATTGCGGGCTTCAACGCGGCCTATGCGGCGGACAATGGCTATCGCGTGGCGCATCACGGAGAGGCCATTGTGCCGTCATCCGGCGCGGGCGCACAGGCTTTCCCTTTCGCAGTGCCGGATGAGGCACCGGTGACGGTTCTGGATGAAGGCGGAGTGAAGGTGACGGCGTTTCGTGTCGATCACAAACCCGTTGCGCCTGCCGTTGGTTACCGGTTTGATTATAAGGGGCGTTCGGTGGTGGTGAGCGGCGATACGGCGGCCTCTGCCGATCTGGTGGCAGCAGCCAAGGGCGCGGATTTGCTGGTGCATGAAGCACTTCAGCCACGCATGGTGGCCGCGATGACCAAGGCGCTGGACGCCAAAGGCGCGGGCAACACTGCGCAGATCACCCGCGACATTCTGGATTATCACGCCAGCCCGGAGGATGCGGCGCGTGCGGCCAAGGCGGCGGGGGTGAAGGCGCTGGTGCTCACCCACATCGTCCCGCCTACGCCCAGCCGCTTTTTCGATGAGGCGTTTCTCGGAGAGGCGCGGCGCTTCTACGCAGGCCCGATCACGGTGGGGGCCGACGGAATGTGGTTCAGTCTGCCGATGGGGATCGGGGCGGTGGAAGAGCGTGACGGGATGCGGTGACCATAATCACCCGCTTTACCGCCGCACCAGTCCCTTCTGCTCCATCCGCCATTGCATCTGATCAAACCGGTCCTGCCCGAAAAAGGGCTCGCCATCGAAGACCATCAACGGCACGCCATAATGGCCACCAGTGCGCTGATCCTCCTGCGCCTGCTCGATGACAGCATGATAATGGTCGGGGTCGGCCGCGATTGCGGCATCGAGCGTCGCCAGATCCAGCCCGGCGCGCGCCGTCGCTTCGGCCAGATGGTCGCCCTCATTCCAGCCCTGCACCTGCCCGCCCCAGATCAGCGAGGAGATTTCATCCAGAAACGCCAGCCCCTTGCCCGCTTCGGTCGCGGCCTGGCCCAGCCGGGTGAGGCGATAGATATAGGGCTGTTCCTTGGGGTATTGGCGCGTTGCCATGTCAATCACGACCGGATCGGGCATGGCCCAGCGAAAGGGCAGGCCCAGAAACGCGGCTGACCGGAACACGTCGCGCATGAAGTAGGGCAGCCAGAGCGGATCATTATTGTCGAAAAATTCCGGCTGCCGCACCGCGATCGGATAGACGACGCGGACGTTGCAGTGCACGTCATAGTCACGCTCCAGCGCCACGAGCCGCTTGGTCACGAAATAGCTGTAGGGCGAACGGAACGACCAATACAGATCATAGCTCAGTGTCATGCGAGTCTCCTTGCCCTTTGGCCCTCTTTTGTGACGCTCTTTTGCGCATGGATAGGGCAAAGCGCAATCTCCGCTCTTGATTGCATGGCCCCTTCCTGCTCTGGCGGCACAAGCCCGCGCAGCCCTGCGCGCCATTTTCTGGAGATCATCCCATGGATCCGTTGTTTGATTTCACCGGCAAGGTCATTCTCGTCACCGGCGGCAGCCGTGGTCTGGGCTATGAAATGGTGAAGGCGTTCGCGGCGCGCGGGGCGGATCTGATCATCGCCAGCCGCAAGCTGGAGGCCTGTGAAGTCGTGGCGGAAGAAGTCCGGGGGATGGGCCGCAAGGCGGTGGCGCTCTCTGCGCATGTCGGCAAATGGGCCGAGTGCGACCGGCTGATCGAAGAAGCCTATGCCGCGTTCGGGCGGATCGACGTGCTCGTCAACAATGCAGGCATGGGTCCGGCCTGCCCCAGCCATGAAGTGACCGAACAGCTTTATGATTCAGTGCTCAACCTCAATCTCAAAGGCCCGTTCCGTCTGGCCAGCCAGATCGGCCACCGCATGGCGCAGGGTGAGGGCGGTTGCATCATCAACATTTCTTCGGTGGGCGGCACCATGCCGCTGGCGGGTGTCGTCCCCTATGGCGCGGCCAAGGCAGCGCTCAACCATATGTCGCTCAGCCTCGCGCATGAATATGGCCCCAAGGTGCGGGTCAACTCGCTCGCGGCGGGCCCGTTCCTGACCGACATCGCCAAGGCCTGGACGCCCGAAAAGCGTGAAACCGCGCCCAACGCGCTGGGCCGCCCCGGCTATCCGGAAGAGATTGTGACGGCGGCGCTGTTCCTCGCCAGCCCGGCCTCGTCCAATGTCACGGGAAGCCATGTCCGCTGCGATGGGGGGAGCTGGTAGCAGCAACCCCGCCTCCCTGAGCCTGTCCAAGGGCTGTTTTTCCTTTGCTCCTGTGTTTGAGTAAAAAGAACGCCCCTTCGAAAAGGCTCAGGGTGGCGGATCGCATTTGATTGGATGTAAATTCAAAAGACACCTACAGCGCCTCGCATGACAGACATTCCCGGCCTTCCCGCACGCCGCGCCGCGTTGCAGCTTCTTGATGCCGTATTGCGGCGGGGGCAGCCGCTGGAATCGGCGCTGGCAGCCGCGACGCGGGGGATCGAGAAATCGGAAGATCGCGCGCTGGCCCATGCCATTGCGTCGGAAACGCTGCGCCGTCTGCCTGATCTGGATGACCTGATCGACGGGGCGACGCGCCAGCGCCTGCCCGATGATTCCAAGGCGCGGCTGGTGCTGCGTATCGCGCTCACACAAGCGCTGATCCTCAAAACGCCCGAACACGCGGCCGTCGCCACCGCGCTTCCGCTGGTGGAGGGTGGGCCGCGGCGGCTGGTGCATGGCGTGCTCGGCACGCTGTTCCGCCAGCAGGCGCAATTGCGGACCGTGCCGATGCTGCTCCCCGCTGTCGAAGCGCGCTGGGAAAAGGCGTGGGGCATGTCGATGGTGGGCATGGCCGCCGAGGCCTTGTCCGTCCCACCTGCGGTCGATGTGACACTGCGCGATGCCGGTCAGACCGATCATTGGGTGGCGGCGCTCGAAGGCAGTTCGCTGGCCCCCGGCCATGTCCGCCTGCCGGGAGACAAGGCGATTACCAGCCTGCCAGGCTTTGCCGAAGGCGCGTGGTGGGTACAGAATCTCAGCGCGTCGATCCCGGCGCGTCTGCTCGGTGCGGGCGAAGGGCGCTCGGTGCTTGATCTCTGTGCAGCCCCCGGCGGCAAGACGATGCAGCTGGCGGCGCAAGGCTGGGCCGTTACGGCGGTCGATTCGCACGCCGCCCGGCTGGAACGGCTGAAGGAAAACCTCACCCGCACCCGGCTGGAGGCAGTGTTGGTGAAGGGCGATCTGCTTCATTGGCAGCCCAAGGAGCCGGCTGATGCGATCCTGCTCGATGCGCCCTGCACCGCCACCGGCATTTTTGCGCGCCACCCCGATGTGCTGCATCGTGTGCGCCCGAAGGACATTGCCCAGCTTGCCGAAACGCAAAAGGCGATGCTGGCGCGCGTGGGCGGCTGGCTCAAGCCGGGCGGGACGTTGATCTACGCCACCTGCTCGCTCGAACCGGAGGAAGGAGAGGCTGTGGCGGCCACCGCCGACTCCGCCGGGCTGGTGCTCGATCCGGTGAGCGATCAACAGCTTGTGGGTCCAATCCGGAGCAACCCCAAGGGCTGGGTGCGGATTTATCCACAATTTGGTTGCGATGGCTTCTTCATTGCCCGGTTTCGGCGGGGTTGAGCGGTTGCGGTAGGCGCAGCCCCGGTCTAAGGCCAAAGCCATGACCCGCCCTGTTCTGATCGCTCCGTCCATCCTCTCCGCCGATTTTGCGCGTCTGGGGGAAGAAGTGCGCGCCGTTGATGCCGCCGGGGCGGACTGGATCCATGTCGATGTGATGGACGGCCATTTCGTGCCCAACATCACCATCGGCCCGATGGTGGTGAAGGCGCTGCGCCCGCACACGCAAAAGGTGATGGACGTGCATCTGATGATTACGCCGGTTGATCCGATGCTCGATGCTTTTGCCGAAGCGGGTTCCGATTATATCACCGTCCATCAGGAGGCGGGGCCGCATCTTCATCGCACGATCCAGCGGATCAGGGCGCTGGGCAAGAAGGCCGGGATTTCGCTCAACCCCTCCACGCCCGCCAAGATGCTCGATTACATGTATGAAGAGATCGATCTGATCCTGGTGATGAGCGTCAACCCCGGCTTTGGCGGGCAGAGCTTCATAGAAAGCCAGCTGAAAAAGATCGACGCGATCCGCAAAAATATCGACAAGCGCGGGCTCGACATCCGCTTGCAGGTGGATGGCGGAGTGGATGCGGTCACTGCACCGCGCGTCATCGCCGCCGGGGCCGATGTGCTGGTGGCAGGCACGGCGACGTTCAAGGGCGGGCCTTCCGCCTATGCCGCAAACATCGCTGGGTTGAGAGGCTACTGACCGGCGCATGGAAGACACGCCCGACCATGACGGACAGACCGCAGACCCGGACGGCATCGCGCCCGGCAAGCGGCTGGTGCGTCAGGCGGGGGGCGGCGTCTCGCTGGGCGACCGGATCATGGCGCGCTTCTACCGGTTGATCTGGCAGACGCCGCTGCACAGCTTTCGCCTGAAGGGGCGGCATCCGCTCAAGCTTTCGGGCGTGCCTGCGGACCCCATTGCAGGCGATGCGGAATCGGGCGCAGCGTTTGCGGCAGGGCTTTGGGTGTTTCAGGGCGAAGTGCAGCAGGCGGATGCGGGTGCGCTTCCTGTGGCTGCGTCCAGTGCGGGCTTTCGGCACGCATTCCATGGCTTTGGCTGGCTGCGAGATCTGGCGCTGATCGACCGGGCGGACGCGACCGGCCTTGCTGAAAAACTGACGCACGCCTGGCTGCATGCTCATGCCGATACAGTGAGCGAGCCCGCCTGGGCGCCCGATGTGACCGCGCGGCGGCTGCTCTTCTGGGCGGCCTATGCGCCGCTGATCCTCTCCAGCACCGATCTGGTCTATCGCTCTTCGGTTCTGAATCATTTCGCGCGGGCCGGGCGACATCTGGATGGCACGGCAGACCGGATGCCGCAGGGCGTGCAGCGCATCACCGCGTGGAGCGGTGTGGTGGCGGCGGGCCTTCTGATTGCAGGCAATGAGCCGCGCCGCCTGTTCGGCGAAGCGGGCCTTGCCAAGGCACTGGCTGCCGGGATCACCGGAGATGGCGGCGTGCTGTGCCGCTCTCCCGATGCGCAATGTGACGTACTGGAGGCGCTGCTGATGCTGCGCGGCATTTATGCCATGCGCAAGCTGCCGTGTCTGGAAAGCGTGGACGATGCCATTGCCCGGGCCGCGCCGGTGCTGGCGGGCATGATGCTGGGCGATGGGGCCCTGTCCAGCTGGCAGGGTTGTTTGCCCGGTCGGCACGCGTCTGCGGTGCTGGCGGCAGTCAGCGGCGTCACGCGCCCGCTGCGGCAAACGCGCGAATGGGGCTATCAGCGCTTGAGCAGCGGCGGCGTGGTGCTGATCAGCGACACGGCTCCGCCGCCGCTGGCCCATCTCACCTCCAACGGCTGTGCCTCGACACTTGCGATTGAATTTTCGGACGGAGATCAGCGCATTATCGTCAATTGCGGCGGTGCGCGGGCGGGCGGCATTGCGGCGATGAAGGAGCTTTCCGAAGGGCTGCGCACCACGGCGGCGCACTCCACGCTGACACTGGCAGACAGCAATTCCACTGCGATCCTCAAAGGCGGGGCGATTGGCAAGGGCGTGGCGGAAACCGCGCTCGACCGGCAGGAGATCGAAGCGGGCAGCCGCATCGAGGCCAGCCATGATGGCTATCTCAAGCGCTTCGGCTTCATTCATCAGCGCAGCGTGGCGCTGAGCGCGGATGGCAGCGAAGTGCGCGGGGAAGACACGCTGTTGCCCGGTGCCAGAAAGCGCAAAGGAGAGACGGGCTTTGCCGTGCGTTTCCACCTCGCCCCCGGCATAGAACCCTCGCTGACGGCAGACGCGCTGGGTGCGCTGCTGCGCCTGCCCGACGGTCGGATGTGGCAGTTCCGCGCGCGCGGCGGGGCGCTGGGCGTGGAAGAAAGTGTGTGGGTGGGGCCGGATGGCCTGCCCCGGGGAACGCATCAGCTGGTGATTTCCGGCCAGTCCGATCCGGGCGGGGCCACCATCGGCTGGATATTCAGACGCGCAAGTTGAAGGATAAACGATGACAGATGTGACGATCCGCCGGGCCTTGCTTTCGGTTTCGGACAAGAGCGGCCTTGTGGAGCTGGGTCAGGCGCTGGCCGCCAAGGGTGTGGAGCTGGTCTCCACCGGCGGCACGGCCAAGGCGCTGCGCGAAGCCGGGCTGGACGTGAAGGATATTTCCGAACTCACCGGCTTTCCCGAAATGATGGATGGTCGCGTCAAGACGCTGCACCCCAAGGTCCATAGTGGCTTGCTGGCGGTGCGCGACAATGCGGAGCATCTCGCCTCCATGGCTGAGCACCAGATTGGCGCAATCGATCTGGTGGTGGTGAACCTTTACCCCTTTGCCGCGACCGTCGCCAAGGGTGCAGACCGCGATGAGATCATCGAGAATATCGACATTGGCGGGCCTTCGATGGTGCGCTCTGCCGCCAAGAACCATGCGCATGTTGCCATCGTCACCGATCCGGCGGATTATGCCGATGTCGCGTCCGGCGTCACCACGCTGGAGCAGCGCCGCCGTTATGCCGCCAAGGCCTATGCGCTGACAGCGAGCTATGACGGCATGATCAGCCAGTGGTTCGCCCATGTCGATCAGGGCCAGGCCTTCCCCGATACGCTGGCTGTGACCGCCACCAAAAGCGAGGAGCTGCGCTACGGCGAAAACCCGCATCAGGCCGCCGCGCTTTACATCCCCAATGGTCCGCACGCGCGCGGCATTGCTCAGGCGGAACAGGTGCAGGGCAAGGAACTCTCCTACAACAATTATAACGATGCGGATGCGGCCCTCGAACTGGTTGCCGAATTCCGCAACGGCCCGCCAACAGTGGTAATCGTCAAGCACGCCAATCCCTGCGGCGTCGCGACCGGCGAGACGCTGCTCGAAGCTTATCGGAACGCTCTGGAATGCGATTCCGTCTCTGCGTTCGGCGGCATCATCGCGGTCAACCGTCCGCTTGACGGGCCGACGGCGGAAGCGATGGCGGGCATCTTCACCGAAGTCGTGGCTGCTCCCGCAGCCGATGAGGCCGCGCGCGCGGTGTTTGCGAAGAAGAAGAATCTGCGCCTGCTCATCACCGGCGATCTGCCCGATCCGGCACGCCCCGGCCTGAACATCAAGAATATCGCAGGCGGCTACATCGTCCAGACGCGCGACAATGGTCAGATCAGCGAAACCGATCTGAAAGTCGTGACGAAGCGCGCGCCGAGCGAGCAGGAGCTGAAGGACTGCCTGTTCGCCTGGACCATCGCCAAGCACACCAAATCCAACGCCATCGTTTACGCCAAGGACGGCGTGACGGCGGGCATTGGTGCTGGCCAGATGAACCGCCGCGATTCAGCGCGCATTGCCGCGATCAAGGCCAAGGAAGCGGCGGAAACCTATGGTTGGGACACCCCCAAGACGGTGGGCAGCGCGGTGGCTTCCGACGCCTTCTTCCCCTTTGCAGACGGCCTGCTCTCTGCTGCGGAAGCGGGCGCAACGGCAGTCATCCAGCCGGGCGGCTCGATGCGCGACGATGAAGTGATTGCCGCTGCCGACGAACACGGGCTGGCGATGGTCTTCACCGGGATGCGCCACTTCCGGCATTGAGATGATGATGTTCGGCTTCATCCTCTTTCCTTTCGGGCTGCTGGCTCTGGCAGGATTGGGGGTGGCGCTGATTGCCGGTATCATCATGTTCGTGCGGGGCAATGTCCCCCGGCGCAACTGGGCGCTATGGGCGGGCGTGCCGCTGGGATGCGGATGCCTGCCGCTGCTGCTGATGCTTGTCCCGATCTTCTCCGGGGTCATATGGTCTGCGCTTCGTCCCGACAGTTGGGCGTTTGAGGAGGTGTTTGCCGTGGACCCGCCCGCCAGTATCAGCGGGCTGGACGCCAGTACGAACCCCGGTCTCGACAGCCGCGCCATCTATCTGGCGTTTGAGTCCAATCCGGCCATAAAGGCATGGCTGACACGTCAGACCCTCAGCTGGACATCCGTCGCCCGATCAGACTGGGTGGATTCGGACGCCTTTCAAGGCAGTCCGCCGAACTGGTGGAAGGGGGCCTCCTCTGGATTTGCGCCGCATGGCTGCGCGCGCCCTGTACATCGGGAGTTTCGGGACGTGGGCTATTGGCGGCAACTCGCCATCATAGATTGCCTGAGTGACCGACGCGTCTATGTTATAGTGCAACGCATTGATTGAAGGGGCGATTATGCAGCTCATCGTTCACAATCGGAGGCGTATAGTCATTGTGATGGCGGTCGTTCTGCTCAGTTATGTTGGCTTTTGCGTCTGGTGGACGACAAGCGCACTGGCACGTTTTGCAAAGAATCCGGGCCAAATATGCATCAGCTCCAGAGATCAACGCCTCATGGCAGGCGTTAGGCAGGAGCAGGTGATCGAGTACTATTTTGTTCGAGCTGCCATTATTGAACGAGGCCGTTGGGCGAGTGGGAATTTGCCGTGGCAAATACAACTTGCTTCCGTCCAATATCTTGGTCTTCCCTTCACAAGTGATGCCATCAAGATGAAGGCCTTTTCGAGGCTTCATCATTGCAGGTAAGACCAAACGGGGGGTTGAACGTCGCACACTGCCCGCTACCCTCTCCCCCATGCAGCTCATCGGCCAATATGATTCCCCCTTCGTCCGCCGCGTTGGCATTGCGCTGACGCTGTACGGCTTTGCGTTCGAGCATCTGCCGCTCTCCACATTCGGCGATGCGGATGCGTTTCGGGCGCACAACCCGCTCACTCGCGTGCCGACGCTGGTGCTGGATGAGGGCGAGGTGCTGATCGAGTCAGCGGCCATCCTCGATCATCTCGACGAAATGGCCGAGCATCCCCTGATCGCGCCTTCCGGCCCAGCGCGACGCGCGGCGCTGCAGCGCATCGCACTGGCCACGGGCACGGCGGACAAGGCGGTCTCCTTCTTCTATGCGCGGCTGTTCGGCACGGATCTGGATGCAGGCTTTGCCGCGCGGTGCGAGGGGCAGATCATGGGCGGGCTCGCCGCGCTCGATGCCCAGTGCTCAGGCCGCACCATGCCCTGGTGGCACGGGAGTGCGCCGGGCCATGACGATATCGCCGTGGCGTGCGTCGCGCGGTTCCTGTCCGAAGCCTATGCGCATCTGGTGACGCTCACCGACTTTCCAGCGCTGGCAGCGCACAGCAAGGCGGCGGAGGCACTGCCGGTGTTTCAAGCCGTGTGCCAGCCGTTCATCCCGCCTTCCTGATACGCCCGCGCGGTCCGATCGGCTGGCCCGTTACGACACGCCGAGCTTCAGCGCGCCATCCCCATCATCCACATGCACCGTCGATCCATCGGGCACGCTGCCAGACAGGATCAGCTCTGCCAGCGGGTCTTGCAGATATTTCTGCACCGCCCGCTTGAGTGGACGCGCACCGTAAACCGGATCATAGCCCACCCGGCCCAGCCAGTCGCGCGCGGCGGCGGTCAGATCGAGGGTGATCTTGCGATCCTTCAGCAGCTTCGCCACGCGGCCCACCTGAATATCCACAATCGGGGCCATATGCTCCACGCCGAGGCGGTGGAACAGGATGATCTCGTCCAGCCGGTTGAGGAACTCGGGGCGGAAATGGCCGCGCACAATCTCCATCACCTGCGGTTCGACCGATTCCACGCTCTCGCCTTCGCCCAGCCCGGCAATATATTGCGAGCCCAGGTTGGAGGTCAGCACGATGATCGTGTTGGTGAAGTCCACCGTGCGACCCTGACCATCGGTCAGGCGGCCATCGTCGAGCACTTGCAGCAGCACGTTGAACACGTCGCCATGTGCCTTCTCCACCTCGTCGAACAGCACGACCTGATAGGGTCGGCGGCGGACGGCCTCGGTCAGCACGCCGCCCTCTTCATAACCGACATAGCCCGGAGGCGCGCCGATCAGGCGGGAGACGCTGTGCTTTTCCATGAACTCGCTCATGTCGATGCGCACCATCGCGGTTTCGTCATCAAACAGGAAGCCGGCCAGTGCCTTGGTCAGTTCGGTCTTGCCGACACCCGTGGGGCCGAGGAAGAGGAAGCTGCCCAGCGGACGATTGGGGTCTTGCAGGCCGGCCCGTGAGCGGCGCACGGCGGTGGAAACGGCCTTCACCGCATCCGACTGCCCGATCACGCGCTTGCCCAGCGTCGTTTCCATGGCCAGCAGCTTTTCGCGCTCGCCGGTCATCATCCGCTCGACCGGAATGCCGGTCCATTTGGCAACGACGGCGGCAATGTCTTCGGACGTCACTTCCTCGCGCAGCATCGCGCCTTCGGTCGCGCCCGCGGCTTCGGCGAGCTGGCGTTCGAGTTCGGGAATGCGGCCATATTGCAGTTCGCCCGCGCGTTGATAGTCACCGTTGCGCTGCGCCTGATCAATTTCCAGCCGCGCCGCGTCGAGCGCTTCTTTCAGCTTGGCCTCGCCCGCAATCTTGTCTTTCTCACCCTGCCAGCGCGTGGTGAGTTCAGCCGATTGCTGCTCCATATTGGCGAGATCATCTTCGAGCGACGCCAGCCGGTCCTTGGAGGCCTGATCACTCTCCTTCTTCAGAGCCTCGCGCTCGATCTTGAGCTGGATGATCTTGCGGTCCAGCGTTTCAATCTCTTCGGGCTTGCTCTCCACCTCCATGCGCAGGCGAGAGGCGGCCTCGTCCATCAGGTCGATGGCCTTGTCCGGCAGGAAGCGGTCCGCAATGTAGCGGTTGGAAAGGGTCGCGGCGGAAACCAGCGCGCCATCGGTGATGCGCACGCCATGATGCAGCTCATATTTTTCCTTCAGCCCGCGCAGGATGGAAATGGTGTCCTCCACCGTCGGCTCGCCCACGAAAACGGGCTGGAAGCGCCGCTGGAGCGCTGCGTCCTTTTCAACATGCTTCTGATATTCGTCGAGCGTGGTGGCCCCGATGCAGTGGAGTTCGCCGCGCGCGAGCGCAGGCTTCAGCAGATTGCCCGCATCCATCGCGCCTTCGGATTTGCCCGCGCCGATCAGCGTGTGCATCTCGTCGATGAACAGGATGATATGGCCTTCCGCGCCCTTCACTTCGTCGAGCACGCCTTTCAGCCGCTCCTCGAATTCGCCGCGATATTTGGCCCCTGCAATCAGGCTGCCCATGTCGAGCGACATCAGCGCCCGATCCTTCAGCGTATCGGGCACGTCGCCATTGGCGATGCGCAGCGCCAGCCCTTCGGCAATGGCGGTCTTGCCGACGCCGGGTTCACCGATCAGCACCGGGTTGTTCTTGGTGCGCCGGGCGAGAATCTGGATGGTACGGCGGATTTCCTCATCGCGCCCGATGACGGGATCAAGCTTGCCGTCTCGTGCGGCCTGAGTGAGGTCGCGCGCGAATTTCTTGAGCGCGTCATAGCGATCTTCGGCGGATTGCGTGTCGGCGGTGCGGCCCCCACGCAGGCTGTTGATTGCCGCGTTGAGCGCCTCGGCGCGCAGGCCCGCAGCCGCCAGCGCCTTGCCCGCGGCCGTGGTGGAGGCAAGCGTGAGCGCCAGCAGCAGCCGCTCCACGGTGACATAGGAGTCCCCCGCTTTCTGCGCGACCTGTTCCGCTGCATCGAGCACGCGCACCAGATCATTGTCGATGCCGGGCGTTTGCTGCGCGCCAGAGCCGGAGACGGCGGGAATCTTGGCGAGCGCGGCGTCCGTCTCGCGCAGCGCGGTCGCCGCATCGCCGCCCGCTGCCTTGATCAGGCCGGAGCACATGCCCTCGCTATCTTCCAGCAGGGCCTTGAGCATATGTTCGGGCGAAATCCGCTGATGGTTCATGCGGATCGAAACGGTTTGCGCGGACTGGAGGAAACCCTTCGCGCGGTCAGTGAATTTTTCGAGGTTCATAAGGACAAATCCCCTTTCACCCGTTGATGTAGTGTTGCATAATCGCAACACAAGGGGCAGGAGTTGCAAATCATGTCGCACCGTCTTTTCGTTGCCCTGCGTCCGCCCGAAGCCATCCGTCAGGCGCTTGCGCTCAGCCAGAGCGGAATCCCCGGTGCGCGCTGGCAAGTGGATGCGCAGCTTCACATCACATTGCGCTTCATCGGCGATGTTGACAGCCGTCAGGCAGAGGATGTGGTGACGGCGCTGTCTGCCATCCATGCGCCAAAGCTGGCACTGCGCCTGTCTGGCGTGGGGCATTTCGGCAAGGGAGAGCGGATCAACGCGCTCTGGGCCGTGGTGGAGCCGCAAGACGGCATCGCCGCCCTGCATCGCAAGCTGGATCGCGCGCTGGTGGCGGTTGGTATCGCACCCGATCCGCGCGCCTATCTGCCGCACCTCACGCTGGCCCGCTTTGCCGCGAGCACACGCGCCAGTGTGGCGACAGGCTGGCTGGCAGACCATGCCGGATTGGGTTCGCCGCTGTTCGAATTGAGTGAATTCATCCTCTATGAAAGCCGGATGGGGCGGCATGGATCGGATTATCATGCCGTGGAGCGGTGGCCGCTGGGCGCCTGATCCACCCCCACCCCCATTCCCTCACGCAAGCGGGGAGGGCAATTGCGCCAACCCACGGAAACGCCTCATTTTCCTCTCCAGCCCACCATGAACCGACTCCCCGTTGCGACGAACCGAGTCGTTAACCAGCGATTTACCCTCTTGCGTCCGCTGTGGATTGAGGCACTATAGATAGTGGGTCACATGGGGGTGCTACTCAACAGCTAGTGAATTGCAGTCGGTGTGCGGAAGCGCCCACAGGGCTGATTCTGGTGTGGATAACGGGGAAAAGAACGAGATTGCAGCCCCGGCCACGCGCACAGCTGCTAGGAAGGCCGTGCGACGCGGTTGTTGAACGTAACAGGAACATGGGGTAGGGTTTGGGTATGGACTTTCGGGAATCGCAGAGCATGGACAGCATCACAACCGCCGAAGACGGCGCTTCTTCAGTCATGGCGTCCGATTCGGTGCAGCCGAAGCGATTCACGCTGACGCTTGATCCGGCGCGTGATTCGCGGCTGACCGAGTTTGGCAAGGAAACGCTCAAGGACCGCTATCTGCTGCCGGGTGAATCCTATCAGGATCTGTTTGCCCGCGTGGCCTGTGCCTATGCCGATGATGCCGAACACGCCCAGCGCCTCTATGACTATATTTCCAAGCTGTGGTTCATGCCGGCCACGCCGGTTCTCTCCAATGGTGGCACGGGGCGCGGCTTGCCGATCAGCTGCTACCTCAACTCGGTGGATGACAGCCTGGAAGGCATCGTCAACACCTGGAACGAGAATGTCTGGCTCGCCTCCAAGGGCGGCGGCATCGGCACCTATTGGGGCAGCGTACGCGGCATTGGCGAGCCGGTGGGCCTGAATGGCAAGACCAGCGGTATCATCCCCTTCGTGCGCGTGATGGACAGCCTCACGCTCGCCATTTCGCAAGGCTCGCTGCGGCGCGGGTCTGCCGCCTGCTATCTCGACATCGACCATCCGGAGATTGAGGAATTCCTCGAAATCCGCAAACCCTCGGGCGATTTCAACCGCAAGGCGCTCAACCTGCACCATGGCGTGCTGCTGACCGACGCGTTCATGGAAGCGGTGCGCGATGGCAGCGAATGGACGCTCAAAAGCCCCAAGGATGGCAGCGTGCGCGCCACGGTGGATGCCCGCTCGCTCTTCCAGAAGCTGGTGGAAACCCGGCTGGCGACCGGAGAGCCCTACATCATCTTCATCGATCATGTGAACAAGGCGATGCCCAAGCATCACCGCGAACTGGGCCTGAAGGTCACCACCTCCAACCTGTGTTCCGAAATCACATTGCCCACGGGTCGCGATCATCTGGGCAATGACCGCACGGCGGTGTGCTGCCTCTCTTCGCTCAATCTGGAAACATGGGATGAGTGGAACGGAGACAAGCAGTTCATCGAGGATGTGATGCGCTTCCTCGACAATGTGCTGACCGATTATATCGACCGCGCCCCGCCCGAAATGGCCCGCGCCAAATATTCGGCCACGCGTGAACGCTCGGTCGGGCTCGGCATCATGGGCTTCCACAGCTTCCTGCAGGCGCGGCTGATTCCGTTCGAAAGCGCGATGGCGAAATCGTGGAATTCCAAGATTTTCAAGCATCTCTCTTCGCGCGTGAACGAAGCCTCGATGCTGCTCGCAACCGAACGCGGCGCTTGCCCCGATGCCGAAGAACGCGGCGTGATGGAGCGGTTCAGCTGCAAGACCGCGATTGCCCCCACCGCTTCGATCAGCATCATCTGCGGTGGCACCAGCGCCTGCATCGAGCCGATCCCGGCGAACGTCTACACCCACAAGACGCTGTCCGGCAGCTTTTCGATCCGCAATCCGCATCTGGAAAAGCTGCTGATCGAAAAGGCCAAGAACAGCGACACGATCTGGAATTCGATCCTTGAACAGGGCGGATCGGTGATGCACCTCGATTTCCTGACGCCGGAAGAAAAGGACGTGTTCAAGACCAGCTTCGAGATTGATCAGCGCTGGCTCGTCGAACTCGCGGCAGATCGCACGCCCTATATCGATCAGGCGCAGTCGCTGAACCTGTTCATCCCGGCCGATGTGGAGAAATGGGATCTGCTCATGCTCCACTTCCGGGCATGGGAACTGGGCACCAAATCGCTTTATTATCTCCGCTCGAAGAGCATCCAGCGCGCAGGCTTTGCCGGCGGCGTAGAGGCGGACAATACGGCAGAAGCGCCCAAGTTCGAGCTGGAAACCACCAATTATGACGAGTGTCTGGCTTGTCAGTGAGGGGATGCAATGGGCTGGCTATCAATTTTGGTCGCGCTAATTGCTGCATATTTACATTGGGGACACTCTGGATTTTCCATGTGGACGTCACTTTTATTTGGGGTTCTGGCATTTTGGTCGTGGGGTGTAATGCATAATTTTGCCATGCAAGCTGCGAGAAAGCGGGACGATTTTGCAGGGGGATTTTATGATATTCAAGATTCTGAGTTGGAATCGGTCCCCAATTGGATTGCTCTTGTAAATTTCTTTGCAGCGATTGGTTGTCTTGGAATGCTTATTGTCGGTCTATGGAGATTGTTTTGAAGCGCCTTGCCCTTCCGGCGGGAACGGTAGCGCGTTCGCGCCGGTTGCGGCGTGAAATGACCCGGCAGGAGCGGTCGTTCTGGCGTGCGATCAGGGAAGCGTTCCCTGAGGTACATTTTCGTAAGCAGGTGCCGCTTGGGTCATATCATGCGGATTTCGCCTGCCACAAGGCGCGGTTGGTGATAGAATTGGATGGTGGTCAACATGCCAGACCAGAGGCGGAAAAGCATGATGAAATCCGGTCCCGTTTCCTTGAAAGCCAAGGGTATCGGGTGATTCGCTTCTGGAACAATGATGTTGATAACAATCTGGAAGGGGTGCTCTCTGTCGTGGCGCAGGAACTTTCCGCGTGAACTTGGAGTACGCGAATCTCCCTCCCCCTTGTGGGGAGGGCCGGGGTGGGGGCCAGCCGCGTCTGCGGCTGAACAGACTCGTTTCCCAGTCCGGTATTTTTGAGTCTTCTGCGCCGCAGACGCGGCGCGCCCCCCACCTTAATCCTCCCCCACTTTGGGGGGAGGAGTGCTCGGAGTAACCCCATGTCCCTCACCGAAGCCCGCAAAACCTACAAGCCCTTTGAATATCCGTGGGCCTATGATTTCTGGAAGCGCCAGCAGCAGGTGCACTGGATGCCGGAGGAAGTGCCGCTGGGCGAGGATTGCCGTGATTGGGCGCAGAAGCTCACCGATCATGAGCGCAACCTGCTCACGCAGATTTTCCGCTTCTTCACGCAGGCGGACGTCGAGGTGCAGGATTGCTACCATGAGAAATATGGCCGCGTCTTCAAGCCCACCGAGGTGAAGATGATGCTGGCCGCCTTCTCCAACATGGAGACGATCCACATCGCGGCCTATTCGCACCTGCTCGACACCATCGGCATGCCCGAAAGCGAGTATGGCATGTTCCTTCAATATAAGGAAATGAAGGACAAGCACGATTATCTGGGCACGTTCGGGGTGGATACCGATGAGGATATCGCCCGCACGCTCGCCATGTTCGGCGGCTTCACCGAAGGGCTGCAACTCTTTGCCTCTTTCGCGATGCTGATGAACTTCCCGCGCTTCAACAAGATGAAGGGCATGGGCCAGATCGTGACGTGGAGCGTGCGCGACGAAAGCCTGCACTGCGAAGGCATCACCCGGCTGTTCCACGCCTTTGTGAAGGAACGCAATTGCCTCACCAAGGCGGTGAAGGAAGACATTATCGATTGCTGCCAGAAGACCGTGCGGCTGGAAGACGCCTTCATCGATCTCGCCTTCGAAGCGGGTCCGGTGCCGGGCATGACCGCGAAGGAAATCAAGAAATATATCCGCTACATCGCCGATTGGCGGCTGGGCCAGCTCGGCTTCCAGCCGGTCTACATGATCGATGATCACCCCCTCCCCTGGCTCGCCCCGCTGCTCAACGGCGTGGAGCACGCCAACTTCTTCGAAACCCGCGCCACCGAATATTCCAAAGCCGCCACACGCGGCAACTGGAACGAAGTCTGGGACGCGTTCGACAGCCGCAAAAACGCCAAAGCCTCGAATGACGGCGCGATGGAGGCCGTGGAGGAAGAGGTAGACATGTTTGAACGGGCCGGGGTGGCTGCGGAGTAGTACCGCGCACAGCCAGTCCGGGGGACTGGCGAGCACGGTGCTCAGTCCAAAATGGATGAATCGGCAATCGGAATGGGTTGACCGGAATATATCAAGAACATATGGTCCAACGATGCAATCCATCGAATTCTGTGCAGGGCTAAAGGGCAGGCTTTGGGGCTGGAACAGGCTGGGTTTGATCATGCCGCGCTGGTTGAGATTGAACCTGACTATGCCAATACGCTGCGGCTCAATCGTCCGCATTGGGATGTGCATGCCGCAGACATGAACGGCTTTGATGGCCGCCCCTACAAGGGCATGGATTTGCTGGCTGGAGGGTTGCCCTGTCCTCCCTTTTCCATTGCCGGCAAGCAGTTGGGCGAAAAGGATGAGCGCAACCTGTTTCCTGCGGCTCTGCGTTTGATCGATGAGATCCGCCCTAAAGCCGTGATGATCGAGAATGTGCGCGGCTTCCTGTCTGCGGTGTTTGAGGATTACCGCCTGCATCTGAAAGAACAGCTGAAGAAACTGGGTTATCATGTGGATTGGCGCTTGCTCAACGCTTCTGACTTCGGGGTTCCACAATTGCGCCCGCGCGTGGTAATTGTGGCCTTGCGGCATGATCTGGTTGAGGCGTTCGACTGGCCCAAAGTCTTGCCGCACAACCCGCCCACTGTGGGGGAAACACTGGGCGACCTGATGGCCGCCAATGGCTGGCGCGGTGTAAAACGCTGGGTGGCTGAAGCCAATGACATTGCCCCCACCATTGTGGGGGGGTCCAAAAAACATGGCGGACCAGACCTTGGCCCCACCCGCGCGCGCAAAGCCTGGGCAACGATGGGTGTCGAGGGCAAGAGCCTGGCCGAAGCCGCGCCAGAGCGGGACTTTTTCGGCATGCCGCGCCTCACCGTGCGCATGGTGGCCCGGTTGCAGGGCTTTCCGGACCATTGGCAATTCCATGGCCGCAAGACGACCGCCTATCGCCAAGTGGGCAATGCCTTTCCGCCGCCCGTTGCCAAGGCTGTGGCTCACAACATTCGGATGGCACTGGGTGTGAACCGCCTGTTCGCGGTAAAGGCTGCGTGAGCCTGTTTCCCGATAGCGGTTATCAACCCCTGTCAATCGACCATGTGGATCATGTGGCGCTTTCGGCTCTTGAAGCCGAGCTTTTGATGGCGGTCGGCGGACAAGCGGTTTTTGAAGAGAAATTGCGGTCCTTTTTCCGTTCGGCGATTGATGAAGTGATCGACACCGCGCGCACCGGGCGCTTCTTTTTCCGTGATCTGGAAAAGACCGAGAAGACCTATCTTGGCACAAAATTTGAAATCCTCCTGAGAGACTGGCTGCAAGTTCCCAAGGGCATTTTGCTCGACCTGATGATTGGCGGACGAGAAGTTGACGTAAAATCTACAACCGGGGGCGGTTCGGGTTGGATGATCCCGCCCGAAGCCATAGACCAGTTTTGCATTCTCCTGCGCGTCAACGAAACAACGGCCAAATGTGCCTTCGGACTCGTTCGCGCGCGCCCTGCCTATTTGCGGAGCGGAAACAACCGGGACATGAAGACCAGCTTTTCCGCAGCTGGCACAAAAAACATCTGGTGGCTGGTTTCGGACTTTGAATATACCCCCAATTTCTGGACGCGCATCTCAGACGAAATCCGTCAGACAATCATGAGCAGCGGCAAAGGCACCAAACGCCTTGCATCCCTCTTTGAACTCTGCGTCGGCATGCCCGTTTCGCGCGTGCAGGTTGCCGCAGTCGCGGCACAGGATGACTTCATGAAGCGACTGCGCAAAAACGGTGGAGCGAGGGATATATTGGCCCCGAAAGGTATTGCGCTGCTCTATTCCGAAACAGACAGGGATTTGATCCGTCAGCTTGGACTGAAAGTCGGCTATCGCGAATTTATCTCCTTTCAGGCCAAATCTGCCGACGAGTTCTCTCTGTTGCAATCCAAACTGAGTTGAACCTGCCGTTCAGGATGTCCGGTAAACTGAATTACCGTGACCGGCACAATAACCCCCCAATAATTCAAACCCGTCGCAACCCCCGCCCTTTGCCTCGCCCCCGGCCATCTTGTTTCACGCAGAGACGCGGAGGGGAGCAGAGGCCGCAGAGGTTTTGCCGCGCGCAGCTCTCTGCGCTCTCCGCATCCTCTGCGTCTCTGCGCGCCGTCTCCCAGACAGGCAGCCCTTCGCTCTGCACCAAGGGGCCGCCTTGCCGACCAAAATGTCTCGCGCAAAGGCGCAAAGGCGCGAAGGGAGGCTGTTCCCTTCCTGCACCGTCAGCCCGGACTTGATCCAGGCTTTGGCGTCTTCCTTGGGGCAAGAGAAAGCCCAGCCCCGTGTCTCAGCACGGGGCGGCGGGGGAAGGGGTTCACGCAGGGACGCGGAGGTGAGGTGAGGGGCTGTTGGTCGTCCGGCCCATTTCGTGCGGTGCCGGAGGGTGCTCGGCCATATTTTCCTTGCAAACGTTCACTTTATGTTCTATCATCTTTGCATGGCTGATGCATCAATATCCACGCGCGCAGACCGGCCTCGCCATGCCGGACACCGGTGGCCGTTTTGGCGGAAATCCGACATTTCCGGAATCGAAAAAAGCGAAACGTCAGTGACCTTTTGTGAACTTTGGGCCGTGGCCATCTTCTCTCCGCGCCGCCGCGATCTCGCACAGCCCGCACCCTTTGGGGCTGGGCGGATGGGTCTTGCGGCGCTATCGCAGGCGGCATGACGCTCGCCCGGCTGACGCTCACAGATTTCCGCAATCATGCGGCGGCCCGGATCGAGGCCGCGCCGGGATTTGTCGTGCTGGTGGGGGAGAATGGCGCGGGCAAGACCAATGTGCTGGAGGCGGTCTCGCTGCTGGTGCCGGGGCGCGGCTTGCGCGGGGCGGCGGCGGCAGAGATGGCGCGCAAGGGCGGCAGCGGGGCGTTCGGCATCGCGGCGGAACTGGCCAATGGCACCACCCTCTCCACCGGAACGCAGGCGGCCGCGCCCGACCGGCGTCTGGTGCGGATCAACGGCGCGGCGCAACCGGCCACGGCGCTGGGCGAATGGCTCTCCGCGATCTGGATCGTCCCCGCGATGGACCGGCTCTTCACCGATGCGGCAGGAGAGCGCCGCCGCTTTCTGGATCGGCTGACGCTCGCGCTCGACCCCGCCCATGCCCGCCATGCCAGCCGCTATGACGCGGCGATGCGCCAGCGCAATCGGCTGCTGGGGGCAGACGATGCTCCCGATCCCGCCTGGCTCGACGCGCTGGAGGCGCAGATGGCGACGCATGGCGCGGCGCTGCATCAGGCGCGCGCCGGTCTGGCGGCGGGGCTCTCCGCCCGGTTGGCTGCGGCCCCTGATGGCCCCTTCGCCCGCCCCTTGCTCGCGCTGGAAGGGTGGAGCGGTGCGGACGATCTGGCGGATGCGCTGCGCCGGGGCCGCGCGCGCGATGCCGGGGCCGGACGCACGCTGAGCGGGCCGCACCGGATCGATCTGATCGTCTCGCACGCCGCCAAGGGAGAGGCCGCGGCGCGCTGCTCCACCGGCGAACAGAAGGCGCTGCTGTTCGCGATCATCCTGGCGCATGCCGATCTGGTGGCGGATGCGCGCGGCCAGCGCCCGCTGCTGCTGCTCGACGAAGTGGCGGCGCATCTGGATCCGCTGCGGCGGGCCGCGCTGTTCGATCAGCTGGCCGCGCGCGGCGGGCAGGTGTGGATGACAGGCACGGAGCCGTCTCTGTTCGCGGAACTGGGTGGAGGGGCGCAGCGGATCACCGTGACTCACGGGCTTCTCAATCCCGATGGAGGCGCTTAGGCTGCGGCTATGTCGTATTCATACACTCTTCTTGCTGCCGCGCTGGCACTTCTGCCCGCGCCCGCGATCGCCCAGCAGGAGGGTGATCCGGAGGAGGGCTTGACCTGCTTGGCCGTCGGGCACATCTGGAACGGGTCTGCGGCGGAAGCGGCCGCGATTGAGCAGGAACCGATACCCGCCTCTTTCAAGGCAACGGATCAGGGTGGCGGGTGCGAAGCGATGCAGCTGATGCGCCATTCGCTGATCGACTGGCAGATGAATTTCGGCACTGAGAAAAGCATCCGTGCCGCACTTCAATATTATGCAGGCGGGCGGTTCGATGTGCCGGGCGGGCCGGATTGGGCAACGCTCTGGTCGCGTGCTGCGCCTGCGCTGGAGCGGGCGAAAGCGGAAGTAGCTGCCAAGGGTGATTATCAGGCGGGCACGCTCCTGCTTGCTCAGGACAAGGCTGCGACAGCCCTGCTCGCACGCATCCGCATATGGCAAAGCCGGATGGGAACCGCGCACCATTATCTGCGCGCGGCAGACTTGTGGCAGTCTTCCACCCTGTTGGCGGATGCAAGGCCTGTGGTGGACTGGGTGGAGGACGGCGCGGCCTTCCTCAAATCCAAGGGATTGCTGGGCAAGGATGGCGATGGCCAGCCTTTGGCCAATATTCTGCGCGTAACTTACAATGATGAGGAGGAGCGGTTTGGCCTCCATGCCCATCTTCTCGCACTGACAGCGGAACTCAGCGGTAGGCCGGAAGATGCTGAGCGCGCGGGCGAAGCTGTTGCCGCGCTCGAAACGCCCTTGATCAAGCGCCTGATGGAAGAAGGCTGGCGCCATGGCGACGATCTGTGTGATGCGGGAGACCGCAGCGATCTGGAGGATCTGCGCGCCGCCTGCCGCGATGAAAACAATATCGAACGCACGCTGCTGACCTATGCCGTGTTGAAGGCCCGCACCCGCCGCGACAATGCGCAGCAAGAGGCGCGCGGCACGCTGCAAGATGCGGAGTTCCTGCTGCGCCGCGCGCATGAGGCGCATGGCGGGGCAGGGCTGACCATGCTCGCGGATCGCTGGAGTCCGACCGAGCCGGTGTTCATCCTGCTGCTCGATCAGGCGCGGCGGCTGATGCGGGCAGCGGCGGACCCGGCTTTGACCACCGGACGTGAGCGCTGGCGGGCCATCTCCTTTCGCCAGACTGCTGGGGAGAGCCTCGCTGCAGCGCTTCAAAGCCTCAATCCGGCTGAAGCCTCCGCGCCTTGGCGGACCGCAGCGCAGATGTGGCTCGCCAATCATCAGGCACTTGCGGACACGCCCGATGCAGATGAGACGGCAAAACGCGATGACCGCATGGCCGCTTACCTCCGCGCGGTGCTCGCCCATCTGGACGCAGTTCGCTGAAAAGGGGGGCGTGACGCGCGGGCAGGCTTGGCCTAGAACCGCTCCCCATGTCCGACCACAAACATCTCTATCTCGTCGATGGCTCCGGCTATATCTTCCGCGCCTATCACCGGCTGCCGCCGCTGACCAACATCCGTGATGAGCCGGTGGGGGCGGTCTATGGCTATACCACCATGTTGTGGAAGCTGGCGGATGCGCTGCACAAGGCGGATGGGCCGACGCATATGGCGGTGATCCTTGATGCGTCTGGCAAGAGCTTCCGCAACGAGATTTACGATCAGTACAAGGCGCACCGCCCGCCCGCGCCCGAAGATCTGGTGCCGCAATTCCCCATGATCCGCGATGCGACGCGCGCCTTCTCTCTACCGTGCATCGAACAGATCGGGCTGGAGGCGGATGATCTGATCGCATCCTACACGCGGGCCGCAAAGGAAGCAGGCTGGGATGTCACCATCGTTTCCACCGACAAGGATCTGATGCAACTGATCCAGCCGGGTGTGGACATGCTCGATCCCATGAAGTCCGAACGGCTCGGCCCGCAGGCGGTGATCGACAAATTCGGCGTGGGGCCGGAACTGCTGGGTGAAGTGCTGGGCCTGATGGGCGACAGCGCAGACAATGTGCCCGGCGTCCCCGGGATCGGCCCCAAGACAGCGGCCAAGCTGGTGAACGAGTTTGGCACGGTCGATCAGGTGCTGGCAGCGGCACCCGAGATGAAAAAGTCCAAGATGCAGGAGAACCTTCTCACCTATGCCGATCAGGCGCGGATGAGTCGCGTGCTGGTGACACTGAAGGAGGATTGCGATCTGCCGCAACCGCTGGACGACCTGTTGCTGAAAGAAATCCCGGAACCGCCGTTGCGCGAATTTCTGGAGCATCACGGCTTTTTCTCGCTGCTGAAAAAGCTGGGCGGGGAGCCTGCGCGCGCCGACCATGCGACGATGCGGCTGATCCGCACCGAAGCGAAAACCGCGCCCGCCGAAGCCCCTGCCGAGCCCGAAGCGCAGGTCTTTGATGTGAACGCCTATGAGTGTGTGCAGACTGTTGAGGCGCTGGATCGCTGGATTGCCGAAGCGCGCGCGGCGGGCGTGGTCGCCGTCGATACCGAAACAGACAAACTCGATTCCATCGCCTCCCGGCTGGTGGGTGTTTCGCTTGCGGTGGCGCCCAACAAGGCGTGTTATATTCCGCTGGCGCATGGCGGAACGGACCTGTTTTCAGACGCGCCGCAAATGGTGCCGATGGATGTTGCGATGGAAAAGCTGGCTGGCTTGCTGCGCGATCCGAGCGTGCTCAAGGTCGGGCATAATATCAAATATGATCTGAACGTGCTGGAGCGGCACATCAAGCCCTCTCCCCTTCAGGGGGGCGCTGCGACCGGCCCCTCCCCCAGAGGGTCCGCAGCGCAGCACCGGTTGGGAGAGGGGGCTGTCAGCGGCTCAAATCCTGACAGTCCCCTCTCCCCAGCCCTCTCCCCTGAAGGGGAGAGGGAGTCGATCCAGCCCATCGACGACACCATGGTGCTCTCCTTCGATCTGGACGCAGGCAAGCGCAATCACGGCATGGATGAGCTGGCGCGTGATCATTTCAGCCACACCACCATTGCTTTCAAGGATGTGTGCGGCACCGGCAAGAATCAACTGAGCTTCAACCAGGTCGCGCTGCCCGAAGCCACGCGCTACGCGGCGGAAGATGCTGATGTGACGCTGCGGCTGTGGCAGCGGCTCAAGCCGCGTCTGTCTGCGGAGAAAGCCACGCGCGTTTATGAGCGGGTCGATCGCCCGCTCATCCCCGTGCTCGCACAGATGGAGCGAACCGGCATCAAGGTGGACCGCGCCGAACTCGCCGCCATGTCCGCCGAATTTGCGCACGGCATTGCGGGGCTGGAGGGCGAAATTCATGCGCTCGCAGGTACGCCCTTCACCGTGGGCAGTCCCAAGCAATTGGGTGAAATATTGTTCGGCCAGATGGGGCTGAAGGGCGGCAAGAAGGGCAAGTCTGGCGATTATTCCACCGATGTGACCGTGCTGGAGCGGCTGGCCGATGATGGCGTGGAGATTGCCCGCAAGGTGCTCGACTGGCGGCAGCTCTCGAAACTCAAATCGACCTACACCGATAGCTTGCAGGAACAGATCAACCCGCAAACGGGCCGGGTGCATACCAGCTATTCGCTGACCGGGGCGCAGACCGGGCGGCTCTCGTCCAATGATCCGAATTTGCAGAACATCCCTATCCGAACCGAAGTGGGCCGCCGCATCCGCACCGCGTTTGTCGCGGAGGAAGGCTGCGTGCTGCTCAGCGCCGATTATAGCCAGGTCGAACTGCGGCTGGCTGCGCATATGGCCGATGTGCCAGCGCTCAAAGAGGCCTTCGCCAAGGGCGAAGATATTCACAGCCTGACCGCCATGGAACTGTTCGGCGAAGTGAACCCCGAAACGCGCGGACGGGCGAAGACGATCAACTTCTCTTTGCTCTACGGCATTTCGCGCTGGGGGCTGGCGGGGCGGCTGGGCATTTCAAGCGACGAAGCCCAGGCGATGATCGACCGCTATTTCGAGCGCTTCCCCGGCATCAACCGCTATATCAGCCAGACGCTCCAATCCGCGCGCGAAACAGGCTTCACCGAAACATTGTTTGGCCGCAAGACGCACTTCACGCGCATCACGTCGCAGAACCAGACCGAGCGCGCGGGTTCCGAGCGCGCCGCCATCAACGCGCCCATTCAGGGCACCAGTGCGGACATCATCAAGCGCGCCATGGTCCGCATGGGGCCTGCGCTGCGCGAAGCGGGGCTGCCCAATGTGAAGATGTTGCTGCAAGTGCATGACGAACTGGTGTTCGAACTGCCAGAGGGTGATGTCGCCGCTGCCACGCCGGTGATCCGCGCTGTGATGGAAGGGGCTGCGGAACCTTTGGTCAAGCTGGATGTGCCGCTGGGCGTGGAAATCGGGACGGGCCTGAATTGGGGCGCGGCGCATTGAGGGAAGGTGCCCCCTTATCCTCACCCCGTCGCCCCCGCGCAGGCGGGGTCCCCTTTGAATTTGGTGCGCCCCTCCGGACAGCGGCCCCCGCCTGCGCGGGGGCGACGGCTTTTGGGTGTGAATTGCTCGCCTTCTCAGGCACCCCCGCATGACAACCGATCTCGCTGCTCTCGCCCAAGGGGGCCGCACCAGTGTGGCGGGGTTTGTCATTCGCCTTGTCGCGCGGATCCCGTTCCTCTTCATTGCCTCGCAATGGTATGGCGCGAACGCGCTGGGGCGGCTGGCCTATGCCATCGCCATTGTGGAATTTGCGGCGCAGCTTTCCACGCTGGGGCTGAAGCGCGGGCTCGCGCTGCACCTCACTGGCGCGGGCAAGGCCAATGGCGCGTGGGATGCGGTGCTGGTGGTGCTGGGGGCGACGATGATCCCCACCGCGCTGCTTATGCTGGTGCCGGAGATCATGTTTCCCAACAGCGCGATCAAGCCGCTCGATTATCTGATGCCTTTGGTCATTCCGGCGGTGGCCTTGTCGGACGTGATGCTGGCGGCGCTGGCCTTCCGTTTCGATGTCAGATCGACGGTGCGGGCGCGGGCGATCATCGAACCCTGGACGATCAGCATCGCCGCTATCGCTTTGTGGTGGAGCACGCCTTCCGATGGGCTGCTGGTGTCATACGCCCTGTCCATGATGGCGGCGCTTGTGGCCTCTGCCATCCCGTTTGTGCGCAGCTATGGCTGGCCGCAGGACTGGAAGCCGCGTGCAATCGAACTTTATGCGCTCGCTCGCCACAATGCGCCGCTGGCGGCAGCGGATGCGATAGAATGGGGCTCTCGGCGGCTGGATACGGTCATTCTCGGCCTGTTTGTCTCTCCGGCCATGGTCGGCATCTATTGGGTGGCGCAGCAGATCGTTTCGGTTCCGCAAAAGCTGAAGACCAGTTTCGATCCGGTGCTCGGCCCTGTCATCACCCGCGCGCTGGACGAGGGGGACAGGCCCGCCGTCGCGCGACAGATCAGTCAGGTCGGCTTCTGGATTCTCGCCGCACAGCTCGGCATCGGCTTGTCGCTGGCGCTCTCCGGGCGCGAACTGATGGCATTGATTGGTCCGAAGCAGGATTTTGTCGGTGGCAATGGATCGCTGGGCCTGCTGCTCGCCGCCGAAGCGCTTGCCTCTCTGGCGGTGGTGAGCGAGGCGGCACTGGTCTACGTCGCGCGGCACAAGAATATGCTGGTTTCGCTGGCAATGATCGTGATGCAGGCGGTGCTGAGCGTGGCGCTGATCGAACTCGCCAAGGCGCGCGGATGGCCGGAAGGCTGGCAGGCGGCGGGTGCGGCGGCGGCGCTGGCGATCAGCCTCGGACTGGGCTCGCTGGGCAAGGCGGCACTTGCGAAGGTCGCGCTAGGCGCACCGGTTTCGGTCTGGCGCTGGACATTGGTGCCGGCCACGCTGGCGGCGATGATCATCGGACTTGCGGCGCACCGACTGCCGGGCTGGATGCAATTGGCGGTTGGCCTGCCCGCCACGCTGGGCCTGTTCGGGTGGATCATCTGGACATATGGATTTTCGGAAGAGGACCGCGCCTTGTTTCGCAAGGCGCGCTGACGCGCCGCTAGGCACAGATGCTGTCGCGCGCTAGAGCGGGATGACATTTGATTGACCCACTGTCCGTTCGCATTCGCTCAGTCCCTACTCAGGACGAACGGGTCAATCTCATGTCATCTGACTCTAAGCAGGCGCAAACGACCATTGGGAGGAAAAAATGGCGCAAGAGGGTGCACCGGTCTGGCCGGGCTTCAACTGGGAAGATCCGCTGCTGCTTGACGGGCAGTTGAACGAGGAAGAGCGGATGGTGAGAGATACGGCGCGCGCCTTTGCCGCCGAGCATCTTGCTCCCATCGTCAAGGACTCGAACCGCAACGAGACCTGTGATCGCGGCCTGATGGCGAAGTTCGGCGAGGCGGGCCTTTTGGGTCCGACACTCCATGGCTATGGCTGCCCCGGCGTGTCCTACGTCTCTTATGGCCTGATCGCGCGCGAAGTGGAGCGGGTGGATTCGGCCTATCGCTCCGCCATGTCGGTGCAGTCGAGCCTCGTGATGTGGCCGATCTATGCCTATGGGTCAGAAGCGCAGAAGGAGCGCTATCTGCCCAAATTGGCGAGCGGCGAATGGATCGGCTCGTTCGGACTGACCGAGCCGGACGCGGGCTCCGATCCGGGATCAATGCGCACCACAGCCACGAAGACCGCCAGCGGCTATATCCTCAACGGCGCGAAGATGTGGATCACGTCTTCACCTTTTGCCGATGTCATGGTCGTGTGGGCCAAGACCGAGGACGGGCGCATTCGCGGCTTCATTGTCGAACGCGGAGACAAGGGGCTGTCCACGCCCAAGATCAAGGGCAAATTCTCATTGCGCGCCTGGGTGACGGGGGAGATTGTGCTCGACAATGTGGATCTGCCTGAAGACCGCATCTTGCCGCTCGCCTCCGGCCTTGGCGGTCCGTTCGGCTGCCTCAACAATGCGCGCTATGGCATTGCCTGGGGGGCGATGGGTGCGGCGGAATATTGCTGGCATGCCGCACGGCAATATGGGCTGGACCGCATCCAGTTCGGCAGGCCGCTGGCGGCGACGCAGCTGTTCCAGAAAAAGCTGGCGGACATGCAGACCGAAATCACGCTCGGCCTGTCTGCGGCACTCCATGCCGGGCGGCTGATGGACGCGCATCAACTCGCGCCCGAAGCGATCAGCCTGATCAAGCGCAACAATTGCGGCAAGGCGCTGGAGATTGCCCGCGTCGCGCGCGACATGCACGGCGGCAACGGAATTTCGGACGAATTTGGCGTGATCCGCCATGTGATGAATCTGGAGGCCGTCAACACCTATGAAGGCACGCATGACGTGCATGCCCTCATATTGGGTCGCGCGCAGACCGGAATTCAGGCCTTTTCGCGATAAGGGGGGGAGGATTTACTCCTCCCCTTCTTCCTTATCCTCTTCCTTGGCAGGCTGAGGGGCGGCCTTGGCCAGTTGGTCCTGCACCGATTGGGCAATCGCCGGATCGGTCGCAGGTGCGGGACCGGTCTTGCCCCATGCGAGCAGCGCGGCCATCACGGCGGCGAAGCCGATGATGTGGGCAGAGCCGACAATCGGCGACAAAGTGCGGTTACCGCCCATCATGCGCTCCACCATGCGTTGCTTGGCCAGGAACTGGTGGCGCAGGGCTCCTGCAATGTGCAGCAGGAACAGCACCATGCCGATCTTGGTCATGATGACGTGCGATTCCTCGCCAAATTCATGCAGGCCATGGCGCGAGGCTTCGGCCAGTCCGCCCAGCCCCGGAAAAGCGGGCCAATGGAACAGGCCGAACATGTCGATCGGTACGGTGAGCCGCCCGGTGGAGGATGCGATCCAGCCCGTGATGGGCGCGAGGATCATGAAGGCATAAAGGCCCAGATGTGCGGCCCCTGCCAGCCGCTGCGCCCAGCCGGAATCGCCCACCGGCGTCACGCGAGGGGTGGCCGCCCGCACGCCGATGCGGACCAGCGTCAGCGCCAATATCGTCATGCCGATGGCCTTGTGGAACTGGATCACGTCCAGCTGTTTCGGCCCTTTTGGCAAATGTTCCAGCGCCTCGCCCAGTCCGAACTGGAATGCGAGCGCCGCCGCGATCAGCCAGTGCAGAAGGATAGCGGATCCCGAATAGCGTTCCTGTGTCATCGACCCGGTTCCTTGTCGTGATAGTGTATCAACTTTTGTGTCTAGCCGATGATGGCGCAAAAGGGAAAGATAAAAGTGGCCGAAAGGCGCGTCACCAGCCCGTAACCACGTCCGATAACGCTCCTGCAACGCATGGTTCGTAGCGCCGTTTGCGGGAACGTGGAGCATGAACAATGGAGACCAAACCATCCAAGCGGGTGGGCAATCAGGTGCGCATCCTGCATTATGAGAAAGAGCTGAAGATGCTGGTTCGGCAGCAGCTGGACCGGGTCGAACCCGGTCTGGTTGAAGCCGATGGCGGGCGTGAGCGGGAAGTGGCGAGCGGTCGTATCGATATCACCGCGCGCGACCGCTATGGCAATTTCGTGGTGATCGAGCTGAAAGCCGGGCCGTGCCCGAATGGTGCGCTGGAACAGGTGCTGGCCTATTCAGCCGACATGGAAGCTGAAACCGGCGTCCCGTGCCGCGCGGTGCTGCTTGCCGCCGAATTCAGCCCTAGGCTGGAATCGGCGGCGAAGCGCGCACATGATGTGTTTCTGGTGCGTTATGCGCTCAGCGACATGGCGTGCTTTGCACCCGCCGAAACGCGCACCATCTGGCGCAACAGGTAGATCAGGCCGCGAGTTGCGCCTCGATGGCGGCAAGCATCTCTGCATCGTCGGGCGCCGTGGTGGGGGCAAAGCGGCCGACCACAGCACCATCGCGCGCAATCAGGAATTTTTCGAAGTTCCAGAGAATTTCGGGCGCTTCATTGGGCGTCATGCCAAAGCCCTTGAGCCGCTCGCGGAACGGGCTCGCGTCATTGTCCGTATCCGGCTTGGCGCTGGTCAGCGCGGCATAGAGCGGGTGCTTCTCATCTCCGGTCACGGCGATCTTTTCGAACATCGGGAAGCTCACCGAAAAGTTGGTGCGGCAGAATTCGGCAATCTCGTCATTGCTGCCCGGTTCCTGCGCGCCGAAATCATTGGCTGGAAAGCCCAGCACGGAAAAGCCCTTGTCCGCCAGCTTTTCATGCAGCGCTTCCAGTCCGTCATATTGCGGGGTGAGCCCGCATTTGGAGGCAACATTGACCACCAGCAGCACCTTGCCCTTGTGATCGGCCAGGCTGGTGTCTGCGCCGGTGATGGTCTTCAGCGGAATGGCGGTCAGGTTGGTCACGGGAATCTCCTCTGTGCTATGTAGAATGAGGTGTGGCGCAAAGCGGGCGATCAGGCAACCGGTCTGCGCGCGCGCAGCGCCTGCGCGAGCGTGCCATCATCCAGATAATCCAGCTCGCCCCCCACAGGCAGGCCGTGCGCCAGCTGGGTGACGCGCACGGGGAAGCGTTCGATCCGGTCCGCAATATAGTGCGCGGTGGTCTGCCCCTCCAGCGTGGCATTCATGGCGAGCACCACTTCGTCAATGCCGCCCGCTTCGATCCGGCGGACGAGCAGGTCGATCGTCAGGTCTTCGGGCCGCACGCCCTCCAGCGAGGAGAGCCGCCCGCCCAGCACATGGAATTTTCCGGGGAAGAGGCGTGAGCGTTCAAGCGCCCAGAGGTCCGCCACATCCTCCACCACGCACAGCATCCGTGCGTCGCGTCGCGTGTCTGCGCAGACGCCGCATGGATCGCTGGTGTCCACATTGCCGCAGATGCCACAGGTGGAGAGCCGCTCCCCCACTTGCTCAAGCGCGCGTTGCAGCGGGATCAGCGCGGTTTCCCGCTTTTTCAGCAGATGCAGCACCGCGCGCCGGGCAGAGCGTGGTCCCAGCCCCGGCAGGCGGGAAAGCGCCTGCACCAATGTTTCAATGTCCTGACTGGCCATGATGCGGGCATACGCATTTGCATGGCGCGCGCCAATGGGCTTCTCTAAAGGAGCGCAAAGCATCAACCAACGGACACTGCCATGCGCATCATCTTCATGGGAACGCCGGACTTTGCCGTGCCCAGCCTCAATGCGCTGGTGGCTGCAGGTCATGCGGTGTGTGCAGTCTACACGCAGCCGCCGCGTCGCGCGGGACGGGGCAAGGCGTTGCAGCCGACCGCCGTCCATCTGCGTGCCGAGGAACTGGGGCTGGACGTGCGCCATCCCGCCTCTCTGAAAGGCGCGGATGAGCAGGCGACCTTTGCCGCACTCAACGCCGATGTCGCGGTGGTGGCAGCCTATGGCCTGATCCTGCCGCAGGCCGTGCTGGATGCGCCGCGTGAAGGCTGCATCAACGTGCATGGATCCCTCTTGCCGCGCTGGCGCGGGGCGGCCCCGGTGCAGCGCGCGATTCTGGCGGGGGACGCAGAGACGGGCGTGACCATCATGCAGATGGAGGCGGGGCTCGATACCGGGCCGATGCGTGGCATTGTGCGGACGCCGGTAGACGGAAAGACCGGCAGTGCGCTGATGATGGAACTGGCCGATCTGGGGGCGGCGCTGCTGGTGCAGGTGCTGGCCGATCTGCCTGCCTATCCGCCGCAGACCCAGCCGGACGACGGCGTGACCTATGCTGCCAAGATCGACAAGAGCGAAACGCGGATCGATTTCCTCACCAGCGCCGTGCAGGTCGAACGTCAGGTCCGCGCGTTTGCGCCCATGGCCTTTTTCGAACTGGCAGGCGAACGCTTCCGCGTGCTGGAGGCAGAGGCGCTGCCGCCCGATGCCGCGCTCGGCGGCGTCGCGCCGGGCACGGTGCTGAATGAAGACCTCGCCATCGCCTGCAACCCTGGCGCGATCCGCGTCACCCGCATCCAGCGCGCGGGCAAGAGCGCGATGAGCGCGGGCGAATTGCTGCGCGGCTTTGCGATTACGGCGGGGACACGGCTGGGATGACCCGCTTCCGCCTCATCGTCGAATTTGATGGCAGGCCCTATATGGGCTGGCAACGGCAGGCGCATGGCCCCAGCGTGCAGCAGGCGATCGAGGACGCGATCGAGGCTGTCACGGGGGAGCCAGCCGTGCTCCACGCGGCGGGCCGCACCGATGCCGGCGTTCATGGTCTGGCGATGAGCGCGCATGTCGATGTGGAAACCGGGCTCACGCCTTTCCGTCTGATGGGCGGTATCAACGCCAAATTGCGTCCGCAGCCTGTCGCCATTCTGGCGTGCGACGCGGTGGCTGAGGATTGGCATGCGCGCTTTTCGTGCCTCGGCCGGCGCTATGTCTATCGCATCGTCAATCGCCGCGCGCCGCTCGCGCTCGATCAGGGGCGGGCGTGGCGCGTGACGCAACCGCTCGATGCCGATGCGATGCACGCGGCCGCGCAGCGCTTGCTGGGCCTGCATGATTTCACCACCTTCCGCTCGGCCCATTGTCAGGCCGCGAGCCCCGTCAAATCGCTCGACGAACTGCGCGTGGAGCAGGATGGAGAGCGGATTGCCGTCCATGCCGCGGCGCGCTCCTTCCTCCATCATCAGGTGCGCTCGATGGTCGGCTGCCTCGTCTGGGTGGGGCAGGGCAAATGGAGCGCGGATGATCTGCAAGCGGCTCTGGAAGCGCGCAATCGCGCCGCCCTCGGCTTCAACGCGCCGCCGGACGGGCTGTATTTTGTGGAAGCGCGGTATCCGGGGTGAGTGGCATTAGATCCGGCAGTCCTCCACCACGCGCCCCACTTCCGCCCAGTTTGGAATCACCAGATTGGGTCGCCCGGCGAGCGTAGCCAGGAATTTTCCGCGGCTGAAAGCCATGGCGTCCAGATGCGGTTCCTTCGGGTCCAGCTCGATCGCGACATAGGGTGGCGTGGCGCCGGTGCGGCGCACCGTGAAGGTCTTGCGGCCTGAGCTGGTGTAGATCGTCATCCCCACACTGTCTGCGTTCCAAACCTCTCCGGCGCGCGACATGAAGATACGGCGGCGGGGCTTGTCGCAGCGGAGCATGAACAGCGCATCACGCCCCGCCTCTCCGAACAGGGCAATCGAGCCGCGCTCATCCTGCCGGTACACCCATTCGCCCTTATCTGCGTACATGTCCGCCCATTGGCCTGTAACAGGCTGTTCGGGCGCAACCGGTGGCGGCGATGCTATGGTTGGTGGCGCTGCCGGGGCCGGACGCGGCGCAGGGGCCGGAGGTGGTGCAGAGCAGGCGGCCAGCAACAGAAAGGGCAGGAGTCGGCGCATAAGCCCGTGATGCGCGCCTTTGCCGCCGCTGACAACAGGGTGAGTGGCCTCTTAACCACTTGCCGCCGCACCAGCACACCGGCATAGCTTTGCACCAGACATCAATCAGGGGGAGAAGGCCCGCCATGGGCATCACGCGCAAGCGGTTCATTTCGATCATCGGCGGGTCTGCGGGCAATCTGGTCGAATGGTATGACTGGTTCGCCTATGCCTCGTTTGCGATCTATTTCGCGCCGGTCTTTTTCCCCAAGGGTGATCCCACAGCGCAGCTGCTCAACACGGCGGCGGTGTTTGCCGTCGGCTTCGTCGTCCGCCCCATCGGCGCGTGGCTGATGGGACGCTATGCTGACAGCCATGGACGCAAGGCGGGGCTTTCGCTCTCGGTGGCTCTCATGTTCGGCGGCTCGTTGCTGCTGGCCGCCGCCCCCACTTATGCCCATGTCGGCATCTGGGCACCGGTCACGCTGCTTGTCGCGCGCATGATGCAGGGCCTGTCTTTGGGCGGTGAATATGGGGCGAGCGCCACCTATCTCTCTGAAATGGCGCCGCGCCAGAATCGCGGCTTCTGGGCGAGCTTCCAATATATGACGCTCTGCGGCGGGCAGTTGTGCGCCATTGCCGTTGCGGTTGTGCTTCAGGGCTTCATGAGCGAGGCCGAGCTGACGGCTTGGGGCTGGCGCATTCCGTTCGTGATCGGCGCGCTGCTGGCGCTGGGCGTCTATATTCTGCGCCGCAATCTGGCTGAAACCGCGTCGTTTGAGGCCATGGCCAAGGACCGTCCCAAATCCACCGCGCGCGCGCTGTGGGACGGGCATCGGCGCGAAAGCATCCTCGTGGGGATGCTGTCCGCAGGCGGGGGCCTGTCTGCCTATACCTATACCAGTTACATGCAGAAATATCTGTTCAACACGGTCGGCTTTTCAAAGGCGACCGCGACCTACATCATCGGCGCGGCCTTGCTGTGGTTCACCGCGATGCAGCCGGTATTCGGTGCGCTGGCAGACCGCTACGGGCGCAAGCCGATGCTGCTGATCTTCGGGCTGGGCGGTTCAATGGCGGCCATCCCCGTGTTCATGACGCTGGAAAAAACCACATCGCCTGTCATGGCTGCACTGCTGATCATGATCCCGCTGACGCTGCAAAGCGGGTACAGCGCCAACAATGCGCTGGTGAAGGCAGAGTTGTTTCCCGCGCATATTCGCGGGCTGGGCGTGGCTCTGCCCTATGCCATCGGCAATGCACTATTTGCAGGCACGCTGGAGATGATCGCGCTGTCGCTCAAGGATGCGGGGGTGGAGCGGCTCTTTTACGTCTATGTTGCGGTGGTGATTGCCATGGCCGGAGTCGCGACGATCCTGCTGCCCGAAACCAGAGACATGAGCCTGATCGAAGAAGATTGAGAGCATCAAAGGAGAGTTCCATGCCCACCATTCAGGTCAACAAATCCGCCCTGTCCGAAACCCGCAGCGTGGAAGACGCGCTCCTGCCGCTCGCCGATGGCGCGGTGCGGCTGAAGGTGGAGAGCTTTGCCGTCACCGCCAACAACGTCACCTATGCCGTGATCGGAGACATGTTCGGATATTGGAACTTCTTCCCCGCGCCCGAAGGCTGGGGCGTGGTGCCGATGTGGGGCCATGCGGTGGTGGAGGCCTCCAACTGCGCCGGGATTGAACCGGGCGAGCGCGTTTACGGCTATCTGCCGATGGGCAGCCATCTGGATGTGGTGCCGCAAGACATCAGCGTCGGCCAGTTCCGCGATGCGACCGCGCACCGCCAGCCCATGGCGATCTTCTACAATCTCTATTCGCGCCTTGCCGCCGATCCGGAACATGACCCCGCGCATGAGGCCGAACGCATGATCTTCGGCCCGCTGTTCAAGACGGGCTTCCTGATTGCTGCCATGTTCGTGCGCGAAGGCTGGTTTGGCGCGGAACAGGCGGTACTGACCAGCGCCTCATCCAAGACCGCGCTCGCGCTCGCCTCCTCGATGCGCGATGCTGCGCCGGGAGTGGCGCGCATCGGGCTCACTTCGGCGCGTAATATAGCGTTTGTGAAGGGCAGCGGCCTGTACGATCAGGTGTTCAGCTATGATGATGTGGCCGCTCTGCCGCAGCGTCCGTCGGTTTCGGTCGATTTTGCGGGCAACGCTGCTGTGTTGCGCGCGGTGCATGAAGGGCTGGGACACCATTTGACCTATAGCTGCACTGTGGGGGCCACGCATGTCGATGCGCGCGGGGGAGCAGGCGAACCGCTCCCCGGCCCGACGCCGACGCTCTTCTTCGCGCCCACCGAAGCGGCAGACGCGATCAAGGCACTGGGGCCGAAGGGTTTTGCCGAAGCGGTGGGCAAGGCTTGGGTGAACTTCCTCTATGCCGTCAAAGGCACGATCCGCACGGACGAGCGCGACGGGCTGGACGCGGCAGCAGCGGCCTATCGCGATACGCTGGCCGGAGTGGCTGATCCGGCGGTGGGGATTGTCGTGCGGGTGTAGGGCGAATCTGGAAACCCTGCACTCTGGCGTAGGCCGGAGCCTTGCGTCAAAGGTTGCAGGCCTTTTTTGTTCAGGGCTTCGGAACAAGTCCGGAGCACAGGAATTCAAAACACCCCCATCGCCAGTCCCGCTCCCATCAGCGCGCCCAAGTCCCGGCAGCGGGCCAGATCGCGCTCCGCAATCACTTTGGGGGCTGCAATCGCGTCTGCCGACTGTGCGCCGGTCAGCACGATCAGTGGTTCGGCCACGGGCTTGAGCCGCCACCCGGTACAAATTCGGGCGATTTGCCGCGCCGCTCCTTCGCCATTCGATCCGGCGCAGATCATCGCGGCATAGGGCCGCGCTTCGATCTGTCCCAGCAGCGGATAATAGCAGCGATCAAAAAACTCTTTCATCGCGCCCGACATGCTGGCGAGATTTTCGGGGCAAGCGAACAGATAGCCATCCGCCGCCAGCAGGTCAGCGGGGGTTGCGTCATGTGCACGCTGGAGCACCACTTCGGCCTCGTCAGAGGCTCCGGCAAATGCCGCCTGCGCCATGGCTTCGCTGCCGCCGGTGCGGCTATACCAGATGATGAGCAAGCGGGCCATGACTGCCGCCTTATCGGGGCATGGCGGGCGGCGTGCCGGACGGGGGCACTGTCGCCAGAAACCGGGCGCAAACCGATGAGCAACTCTGGTCTTGCAGGACGGCCCTGATCTTCAGAAAGTCGGAGCGGAACGCGGGGGGCACCTTGCTGGCCAGCACGTTCATTTTCCGGACGGCCTGTTGGCGCGCTGCGGGAATGGAAAAGCCGACGGCAGCGGGTGCATATTTGAGCGCGGCATCAATCGCCATCCGGCTATTCTCTGGCGTTGATCCGGGAACAAGCGGCTGCGTGGCCAGCCCGAACACGGTGTTGATCAGACCTGTGCCGGTCTTTTCGAGCCCGGCACGGCGTATGCTGGTGAACTCTTCCGGCTTCAGCCCTTCAGCAAAGCGGGCCATGAACGGCAGATGCGCGGTCAAGCAGTGGAGGTTGGCCACGGTCAGTCGCACAGTCTCATTCTGATAGGCCAACGCATTGCGCTGTGTGGCGGCTTGCAGAAGCAGGGCCAGTTGTGCGTCGGTCATGCCCGGCTTTTTCAGGCCGGCGGTTCCCACAAACATGTGCTTGACGGTCGCTTCGTTGAGCGGTGCACATATGGTATCGAACGTTGCCATCCCGTCCACCGGGAAAGCCTCGGTGCCGAACACCGCTATCGTTTCACGCACAATTTCATAACGGGCACGTTGGGCCGGATGGACAAAGGGCGGCGGGGCGGTGACGGCCTTGATCGTCCCCAAGCCCGCGTTGATTTCATTGATCGCAGTGGTGAACCGCTCGCGCGGGGTCGCCTCGGCCTGCGCCATGCCGGACCAGCACAGCAACAGGGGAACCAGATGGGCCATGAGGCGACCCCGACGCAGCGTCATAACCGCCCTATCCGCCCATGAAGCCGAACAGATGGCCCGCCACCTTGCGCATCTGGATTTCCTCCGCGCCTTCGGTGATGCGGTAACGGCGGTGGTGGCGATAGATATGCTCGAACGGCTTGTGGCGCGAATAACCGATGCCGCCATGGACCTGCATCGCAAAGTCTGCCGCGTTGCAGACCAGACGGTTGGCCTTGTAATTGCACATCGAAACCTTGTCGGAGAGGCGGATCGCCACTTCGGGCTTGGTCATGGTGTCCATTTCGGCCGAGGTCTTGTAAATCAGCAGGCGCAGCATTTCCGCGTCGGTCTGCAATTCCACCAGCGGGAACTGGATGGCCTGATTGACGGCGAGCGGCTTGCCGAAGGGCTTGCGTTCGCGAGCATATTTCACCGCTTCATCGATGCAATATTGCGCGGCACCCAGCGAAGACGCAGCCTGACGGATGCGGTTTTCATGGACAAAATGCTGCGCAACAGCGAGGCCTTCATCTTCCTTGCCGAGGAACGCTGTCGCGGGCACCCACACATCGGTGAAGCTGCACTTGGGGTGGTCGGTCGGCATGTTGAACGTCCACATATACTGCCCGACCTTGAAGCCGGGTGCATCGGTGGGAACAACAAGGCAGGAAATGCCGCGCGCCTTGCCATCGGCGCCGCTGGTGCGGCAGAAGGTCATGACGTGCGTGGCGACATGCAGGCCCGTGGTCCACATCTTCTCGCCATTGATCAGCCAGCCGTCCACGCCGTCCTTCACATGCGGAACGGCGCGTGTTTCCATGAACGTGGCATCAGAGCCATGGGCTTCTTCGGTCAGGCCGAACGCCCAGCGCATGCGGCCAGCGAGCATCTCGGGGATGAAGTCACGCTTCTGCTGTTCGGTGCCGAAATCGCGCAGCATCAGCACCTGAACGAGGTTGCCGACGATCGAGCTTTCGTTCTGGAGGTCGTTGTGCAGGCCAAGGCCCTTGGCTGCCAGGTGATGGCGGATGACCGCCATGGCAAGGTTGGAGCCGTTCTTGCCGCCAAATTCTTCGGGAATGGCAAAGCGGAAATGCCCGGCGGCATCGGCAAGGCGGCGCATCTGGCCCAGCAATTCTTCCCAGTCGTGGCGGGGCAGGCCGTCATTGTCCCAATCGGTGCGGGCATGTTCGCGGCGATGATCGAAGAACCGCTCATTATCGTCCTTCGCCTGAAGCGGCTTGATGTCGCTTTCGATGAAGGCATCGAGTTCGGCGAGGTAATCGGTAATGTCCTTGGGGATTTCAAACAGCATCAGGCTCTCCATTTCTTTTCTATTGCGGCAAGCGCGGAATATTTGGGCTGGTCCACGGCCAGTTTGGCCAGCGTTTCGGTTTTGAACCGGGTGAACAGGCCCGGCGTGGCGATTGTGGCTTTGCCAGACAGCAGCGCGTCGGACAGAGCCTTGTCATGGATCAACACGGGGGCTTCCGCCTCGCGCTTGAGCATGCCGAGCGCATTGAGCGCGACATTGGCCATGAACCGGTCGCGGCCATCGGCCTTGGGCTTCACATCCTTTTCGATCCACCCGGCCAGGGCTTCGAGCATCTCGACGGCAGACGGTTCGCCAGAGCGGCGGACGGGTTCGGGATCGGCGATGGCGATGGGGCCGCGCTCATTTTCCGGGGCATCATCCTCCAGCAGCATCAAGAGATCTGCCTCGGTTTCGGAGGCCCGCCGCCCGATCACCGCGCGCTCCAGGCTTGCATCCATGCCGGAGCGCCAGATCTGCGCCATTTGCAGGCAGCACACGCCCCACCAGAGCGTGCAATAGACATGCCACCAGCGGAACCGCGCACGGTCAACCGGCACGCCGCATTCCGCCTCATAGGCCGCCCAATAATCTTCGAGCGAGCCGCATCCGAACGCGGGCTTTTCAATATGGCCGAAGCGCCACGAATTGATGCAGCCATAGGCCAGATCCTGATGGCGGTCACCCAGATGCACCAATTCCCAATCGAGCACGGCGGCCAGCCCGTCGGCATCGACCATGACATTGCCCATGCGGAAATCGCCATGGATCAGCACGGGCTCTACGGGTCCGGGAATCTGGTCTTCGAGCCAGCGGAACGCCATCGCGAAGATGGGGCGATCACCGCCATAGCCGATGAAGCGCGCTTTGAGGTCAGCCAGCACGCTGGCCGGGGTCACTTCGTCGAGTTCAGGCAGCGTGGTGTAGTCAATCTTGTGAATTCGCCCCAGTTCGCGCGCCAGATCACCCAGCAAAGAGGGCGGCGGCGAAGACAGGATTTTGGCCGGGTTCACCTCTGCCACCACGCGCCGCATGACATAGCCGGTGCCAATGTCATCGCCCGGCTCGATCTCGCCGATGATTTCAGGCGCTTTCACCCCAGCTTCAAATGCGGCGCGCACCACGGCGGCTTCGACCGCATGCTGGTTGGGGCGGCCTGCCATGAACTCCAGAGACGGCGAGCGGCGGAGGACATAGGCGTCCCCCGCATAGCTGAAGGCAGAGCTTTCCATGTTCGCCCCGCCAGACAGGCGGGCCAGATTTTCGATGTCGGCGTCAACGCCGGTTGCGCGGGCCATGATCCGCGCCAGTGCGGGCTGTATCTCTCTCATATCAACATTGTCTGTTATGCAATCGGACGCGCTTGCCAATAGGCAAATGCGCGCGCCTGCACCGCGTCGATATGCGCGCGCGCCTCGGCCCCTTCCCATGGGCCGACATAACCGGTGCGGCCTGTCCACCAGCCCTGCCCCGGCAGCCTGTCACTTTCCCTTACGACAAGCACGGCGAGTTCGGGCTCTCCTGCCGCGGCCGCCCGCCGGTCCACCGCGTCCAGCGTCTTGCACAAGGCGCGCATTTTGGGGCGGGAGAAGCGAAAGCCGAGCAGGCCAAGAATTTCGGAATAGGACAGCGCGCATTGATCTTGCGCGGCCTGCCGCACGAGTCGCTCCACCCGAATCACATCGCCAATCGCGCCGGGGCCTGATTCATACTCGCCGAAAAAATCCTCCGCCGCGACGCCACCATCCTTGCGCATAGATTTTCCCATCCTCGTCATTCCCGCGCAGGCGGGAATCCATGAACCTCGTCGTGCAGGATTCCCGCCTGCGCGGGAATGACGGTGTGGGGAGCGGCCCGAAATTGCAAGCTGAACGGCAGACAACGGCCCGTTCAGTTTGCCGGAAGCCGAATCGCCTTATACCTCTCCTCAATCGGGGGCGGTTCCCCCGTGCCTTGCTGTCGGGAGTTTACCTGATGCGCGTTCTGCTTCTTTCCGCCCTCGCTCTCTCCGTTTCCACTCCGGCGCTGGCGGCTTCGCCTGCGCAGCGGGACATGGAGCGCACGGCGGCCCGCTTGTCCGATCCAGCCACGCAGGATGCGATGGCGGGCGCTTTCGGCGGACTGCTTGGCGCGCTGCTCGATATGCGTGTGGACGGCATTGCCAAGGCGCTGGAACCGATGAATGGCGGCAAGCCGATCCGCATGAAAGGCCGCACCATCCGCGAAATCGCGATGCGCGATGATCCGCAGTTCGAGCGCAAGGCAGAAAATGGAGCGCGCGCCATGGTGGGCGGCATGGGGGCAATGGCCGCAGCGCTTGCCCAAGCCATGCCGCAACTCGAAGAGGCGATGGCCAAGGCCGAAGACGCGATGGACCGAGTCCACGCCCGCGACGAACTTCGCGATTGAAGGGGTGACGCCGCATCCCCCATTCGTTAGGATGGGGGTCCCATGTGGCGCATCTATCAATTTCCCCTCTGTCCTTTCTCCCGCAAAGTCCGGCTTTTGCTGGGCGAGAAGAGCGTGGGCTATGAACTCGTCCGCGAAAATCCGTGGGATCAGAAAGACGAGTTTCTAGCCATGAACCCCGCCGGGCAGACGCCCGTGCTCAAGAATGAACAATTGGGCATCACACTGATGCACTCGGCGGCGGTGTGCGAATATTTCGAGGAAACGGTCGAGAAAGCCCCGATGATTTCGGGCACGGCGCAGAACCGTGCCGAAATCCGTCGCCTTTCTGCCTGGTTCGATGAGACCTTCTATGCGCGCGTCACAGCGCCCTTGCTGCACGAACGCATGATCAAGCGCCTTCTCCACCGCGCCTCGCCCGATGCGAAGGCGCTGCGCGAGGCGATGAAGCAGGCAACTGTGCTGCTCGATTATACCGACTGGCTGCTCGACAAATATCACTGGATGGGCGGCAGCGTGCTGAGCTTGGCCGATTTGGCGGGCGCGGCGCAGATCTCCGTTGCGGACTATCTGGGCGGGATTGACTGGGGGCGGCATGAATCGACCAAGGCTTGGTATTCGGGGCTCAAATCACGCCCCAGCTTCCGGCCCTTGCTGTCCGAGCGCATGGAAGTGATTGCCCCACCCGCGCATTATGACAAGGTTGATTTCTAAGGGAGTTCCCATGGCGTCCGGCCTTGCCGCATTACTTGATGACATTGCCACCATTGCCAAAGTCGCCGCCGCATCGATTGATGACATCGGGGCGGCGGCCGGAAAGGCGGGCGCGAAGGCGGCGGGTGTGGTCATTGACGATACAGCTGTCACCCCGCGCTATGTGACAGGCTTCACGCCGGACCGCGAACTGCCGGTGATCGCAAAGATCGCCAAGGGCTCGCTGATCAACAAGATCGCCATCATCCTGCCGGTCGCGCTGCTGCTCAGCTATTTCCTGCCTTGGGCCATCACCCCCATCCTGATGGTGGGCGGCGCCTATCTCTGCTTCGAGGGCGCGGAGAAGGTGGTTGAGGAATTCCGCGAGGAAGTGACCGGCGAAGGCGAATCTCTGGCGGAAGAAGTTGCCGAGCTGGAAGAGGTCGATCACGAAAAGGATATGGTGGCGGGCGCTGTGCGCACCGACTTCATCCTCTCCACCGAAATCATGGTGATCGCGCTCAAGGAAGTCAGCGATCAGAGCATTGCGATGCAGGCCGGCACGTTGTTTCTGGTCGCCATCGTCATCACGGTCGCGGTCTATGGTGTGGTCGGCCTGATCGTGAAGATGGATGATGTCGGCTTGCATCTGGCGCAGAAAGACTCTGGCGCGGCGCAGGCGGTGGGCAGCGGCCTGGTGCGCGGGATGCCCAAGCTGTTGGCCGGGCTCTCCACCATTGGCATTGCAGCAATGCTGTGGGTGGGCGGACAGATCATCCTGCACGGCGTGCACATTCATGCCGCCGAATGGTTCGGCCTGCATGAAGGGTTCATGGCCTGGGTCGCCGATGCTGCGGTCAGCGGCGTGTTCGGGCTGGTGCTGGGCGGATTGATCGTGCCGGTGCATCACTGGTGGGTGCATCGGAAGGGGTAAGCGGACGCATCGTCCACCCGTTTGTCCTGAGTAGAGATTGAGCGGATGCGAAAGCTCGTATCGAAGGGTGTCCTTGGATATGCCCCTTCTGTCTCTGTTATGCTTCGCCTTCCGTGGCCACTCAAGAAAAGCGGGGTAAGGCGATCCGCTTCACGGCGCCAGCACCGTATCGCGCGCAATCGGCGAGGTTTCCGGATAGTCGAGCGTGAAGTGCAGGCCCCGGCTCTCCTTGCGGGACAAAGCGGAGCGGATGATCAGGTCTGCCACCTCCACCAGATTGCGCAACTCGATCAGATCGGGCGTCACGCGGAAGTGGCTGTAATAATCCTCCACTTCGCGGCGCAGCAGATCGATGCGATGCTTGGCGCGTTCCAGACGTTTGGTGGTGCGCACGATGCCCACAAAATTCCACATGAAATGGCGGATTTCGCGCCAGCATTGCTGGATCACAACCTCTTCGTCTGAATCGGTGACGCGGCTGGCATCCCATGCGCGCACGGCGGGAGGTTCGGGAAATTCCGACCAGTTCGCCTCGATATGACGCGCGGCGGCATCTCCAAACACAAGGCATTCCAGCAGCGAGTTGGACGCCAGCCGGTTTGCGCCATGCAGGCCGGACTGGGTGACTTCGCCCGCCGCATAAAGCCCCGGCGCGTCGGTGCGGCCATCCAGATCAACCAGCACGCCGCCACAGGTATAATGTTGCGCGGGCACAACCGGGATGGGCTGGGTGGTGATGTCTATCCCCAGCCCCAACAGCTTTTCATAGATGTTGGGGAAGTGATGCTTCACGAAATCGGGCGGGCGGTGGCTGATATCCAGATGGACATAATCGAGCCCGTCGCGCTTGATTTCGGAGTCATTGGCCCGCGCCACCACATCGCGCGGGGCCAGTTCCGCCCGTTCGTCATAATCGGGCATGTAGCGATGGCCGGTCTTGGGGTTTTTCAGGATGCCGCCTTCGCCGCGCACCGCCTCTGTAATCAGGAAGTTCTTCACCTCCAGATTGTAGAGGCAGGTGGGGTGGAACTGCATGAATTCCATGTTGGAGACACGGCACCCCGCGCGCCACGCCATCGCGATGCCGTCTCCGGTCGCGCCGCGCGGGGCGGTGGAATAAAGATAGGTGCGGCCCGCACCGCCGGTGGCGAGAATCGTCGCCTTGGCAGTGAACGTCTCCACCTTCCCCGACTTGCGGTTGAGCGCGTAAACGCCATGGATGCGCCCGCTGGTGGAAAAGCGCTGCTGATGGCGGCCCATGATCAGGTCCACCGCCACCATGTCCGGCACCAGCCTAATGTTGGGATTGGCGCGCGCGGCAGCCTCCAGCGCCTGCTGCACCGCCCAGCCGGTTGCATCATTCACATGCACTATGCGGCGGTGCGAATGCCCGCCCTCACGCGTGAGATGCCAGCGCTCATCATCGCCGGGATTGAACGGCACGCCCAGCGCCGCCAGCCGTTCAATGGCAGGCGGAGCATTTTCGATGACATATTCCACCGCTTCACGATTGTTGAGCCCGCCGCCCGCCACCATCGTATCGCGGATATGATCCTCAAACGTGTCGCCGGGTTCGAGCACGGCGGCAATCCCGCCCTGCGCCCATGCCGTCGCCCCGTCAGAAAGCGCGCCCTTGGCCAGCACGGTGACGGTCTTGCTCTGCGCCAGTTGGAGCGCTGCGGTGAGCCCAGCGGCGCCGGAGCCGATGATGAGAATATCAGATTGCATGGCGGCCATCGTGGCGGATCAGGGGCGCTCTGTCCATCGCGGGGCGGGTGAGGGGAGGGCGGTTCACGGCCAAAAGTCACTAAAAGTCACTGACGTTTCGCAAAGTGTTTTTCCTGAAAATGACGGATTTCCGGGAAATTTCGCATTTGGGTGCGATTGGGTGGTTTGGGGCAAGGAGGGGGTGTTATTCATGGGGCGCATGATAGAACAAATAAGGAACTTTTGCAAGCAAAATGGGCGTGGATAGCTTTTGGATTCGCGCGAAGATGCGAAGGGGTGTTGAGGCTCTTCGGCTTCGGTATGAAACATATGAGATTGGGTCTGTTTCCCCGACATTCCCGCGAAGGCGGGAATCCATGAGCACCGCTGTATCAGAACAGGCCTCGAAAGCGGTCGCCCGCGTTCTCGGCAATCGAGTTCCTGGATTCCCGCCTTCGCGGGACTGACGAAGAAGAGGGTTCACGCAGAGACGCAGAGGAAGAGGAGCGCGCAGAGGTTTGGGCGCGCCTTTGCACGCGTTGGAACGGAATAGCATGAGAGTGACCCGTTATTGCGAGGCGCGCAGCGACGTGGCAATCCAGTTGTATGCAGAAAAGTCTCTGGATTGCCGCGCTTCGCTCGCAATGACGCGAAGGGAGAGTGGGGAACTCTGCTTCCACTGCGTGAAAGGGGGCAATGGCGTGGAGGCTGATTGGTATTGTGTCCCCGGAATTTTCTCCCCGGAATTTCATCCCGCAAGGGATGGTAGTGTTGCCGGAATTTCGAGACAGTCTAGAGGCCAACGCAAGGTGGCAGCTTTTGCCCGTAAAGACTCCAGAAATTCATCACTCAGCGCATCGGCGTGTTCGTCCCCCCATCGGGGGCAAAGGCTCGCGCCAAGCAAGTTCGTGTAGGCGACTGTGATTTTGTTCCACGCTTCTGTCTCGTTGAGCCGGATCGGCAGGAATCCCAAGTTCGGCTCAATGGTGCCGGGTGACGCATCAACTAGAATATCTGTCAGCGACTGGCCTTGAAGGTTCACCATATGTGGCCACGGATAAAGTTTCCCGGCCTTGTCGAGGAAGGCGATCCCTGCCACGACTGGCCATCCTGCCTTGGCGTGAACGACCCGTGCCGTGTCGTAGCAGCGCAAGTGTTGCGCAACGAACCCCTCGTCAAAGGGGAAAGTTATGGGTCGAGGGTGACAGGATCGGCCGGTTGATCAGCCAACTGACGCAGCAGTTGATCGAGACTGTCGGGGAACATCTGATCCTTCCTGAATTGCTGGACGGCACCTGATATTATAGTTGTCAACTCCGGTGAGTAATAATTATCCACTAACCGCGAGGTCACTATACGAATTTGCGGGCCTCAATCCCACCTCACCCCGCCCGCGTCAAATTCAAAAACACATCCTCCAGATCCGGCTCGCGCGTCGAGACATCCGCAATCCCGTACCCCGCCGCCTGCACGGCATCGAGCACCTGGCCCGCGTTCGCCACGCGCTTGGAATAGGTGATGGCGAGCACGCGACCGGCTTTCAGTTCGGCCTTGTGGAAGATCGGGGAACGGGGGATGGCGTCCATGTCGCGGTCGAGCGTGATTTCCACGACCTTTTCCTGCGCCATATCCACCAGTTCGCGCGTCGGCTTGTTGGCGATGACTTCGCCGTGGTTGATGATGGCGATGCGGTCACACAATTCCTCGGCCTCTTCGAGGTAATGGGTGGTCAGCACGATGGTGACGCCCGCGGCGTTCAGTTCGCGCACATAGGCCCAGAGGTGCTGGCGCAGTTCCACGTCCACGCCCGCCGTCGGTTCGTCCAGCACCAGAATCGGCGGGGAGTGGACCATCGCCTTGGCCACCAGCAGGCGGCGCTTCATCCCGCCAGACAGGGTGCGGGCATAAGCGTGCGCCTTGTCATCCAGATGGACGGCCTTGAGCAATTCCATGGATCGGCGGCGGGCCGGGGGCACGCCATAAAGGCCGGCAACATTCTCCAGCGTTTCAAAGGGCGTGAAAAAGGGGTCGAACACAATCTCCTGCGGGACGATGCCGATGCTGTTCTTGGCATTGCGCGGATGAGCGTCGATGTCGAAGCCCCAGATGTCCGCTGTGCCGCTGGTTTTGGTCACCAGCCCGGCCAGAATGTTGATCGTGGTCGATTTGCCCGCGCCATTGGGGCCGAGCAGTCCGAAGATGCTGCCGCGCGGCACGTCGAAGGAGACGCCCTTCAGGGCTTCCTTCCCCCCGGCATAGACTTTGCGAAGATCGGTGATGCGGATGGCGGCTTCTGTCATGGTTCTTGCTTATGCCGCGTCCGGAAAAATGGCAACGGATGCAGGGTAAATGCCATTTTAACCAGCTCTCCTTACCACGGGTTATGGACGCTTGCCTAAATGGACAGTGATGTTGACCCGATTCCAGTCCATTCTCGCCTCGTTGGGGGCTTTGCTCCTGGCGCTTGCCGGTATGGCTGCGCCCGCGCACGCGGCGGGGGGAGCAGGGCCGATCACGACGATTGTGGTGAAGCCGCTATCCTTCTTTCCGGTCGATGATCTGAATTTCGGTTCGCTGCTGGCGGGCGCAACGGCGGGCACTGTGACTATCGCGCCCGATGGGACGCGGACATCAACCGGCGGCGCCGCACCAATTGGTGGCGGGTTCACGCCCGCGCGCTTTGCCGGCATGGGCACTTATAACCAGATCGTGAACATCTCGATGGCCGCCACGCCCATCACCATCACGCGCCAGACCGGCACCCAGACCATGCAGGTGCGGACCTTCACCATCGGCAGCTCTCCGACCACGCAGGTGTTGACGACCACACCGCGCAGCTTCCGCATTGGCTCCGCCAGCGGCATCTTCCTGTTCTCGCTTGGTGCGCAGCTTGTGGTGGGGGCAAATCAGATGCCGGGCACCTACACCGGCACCTACACCGTTGTTCTCAACTATATGTAAGGCAGGAATTGCGCGGTTTGGCGCGGCTTGCTATCGGGCGTTGCATCATGAGCATCCCAACCGAAACCATCCAGGTCAACACCCGCCGCGTGATGTGCGACGGGGCGAGTGACATTCCCGGCGGCGCAGCCTTGGGCCATCCGCGCGTCTGGCTTGAAATAGACGAAAGCGGCATTGTCGAATGCGGCTATTGCGACCGGCGGTTCGAATTGTCCGGGGCGGTGGAAGCCGCGCACTGAGCCTGTGGTTGATGCGGGGTTAACCCGCTCTCCTCATGCTTGATTCGGGTTGGCGGGCGTAAGCCTGCCATCGTGACCGCTCTCAAGTCCCTGCACCGCAAGGTGATTCTGGCCGGTGCCCTGTGCGCCGGGGGCAGCGCTGTGCCTGCTGCCGCGCAGACAGTCACCGGCGTGCTGAATGTCGCCGTGGTGCGCCCCAACACGATCGTCGGCTATGAGGATCTGGATTTTGGCAATGTCGCGCGGCCTGCCGCTGCGGGCACGCTGACGATGAATGCGCAGACCGGCGTGCTGACAACCGGCGGCGGACTTCTGACACTGGGTGGCACGCCCGCGCAGGGCGAGTTTGTGGGCTATGGCACGCCTTTGCGCTTTGTCGTCATCAACGGGCCGGGCTCCATCACGCTCACGCGCGTCAGCGGCGCGCAGACCATGACCGTCAACAATCTGCGCATGAGCGTGAATGGCGGCACGCAGCGCAACATTTCCGGAGCGCACAGGCTGGATGCGGCGGGGTTCATCTTTCTGAAGATTGGTGGGCGTCTGAACGTGGGGGCCAATCAGATGGACGGGGCCTATATCGGCACCTACACGATCACCGCCAATTATCTTTAGCAGCAAATATTCTCGTGCCGTTAACCAGTGCCGATAACGCTGCATGAGCATGATGCGGGCTAGTCTGGCAGAATGCGAAGCTCCGCCCGCCTTGTCCTGATCAGCCTGATCCCCGTTCTGGGGATGGGGAGCGTTGCGCAGGCAAAGACCGGCACCGGAACGTCGACCGCGAGCATGCGGCGTGCGTTGACTATCACCAACACGCAGAGCCTTGCATTCGGGTCCCTCATCCGTCCCACAGCGGCCAGCAATGTCACGATCAACGCCCAGACCGCTGCCCGCACCAAGAGTGCCGGGATCAGCTGGGTCGGCGGCACCTTCAAGCGCGGGATATTCTCGGTCAACGGTACGCCCAACAAGATCGTCACGGTCTCGATGCCCAATTTCACGTTGCTCCGTGGCGGTGGCCCGCAGACGATGACAGTCAACACATTGCGCATGAGTGTGAATGGTGGCGGGCAGGCCACGATTTCCGGCACGCGCAATCTGGGGGCCACGGGTACGCTCACCATCGGCATTGGCGGGCGGCTGAATGTGGCGGCCAATCAGGTGGTGGGGGATTACAGCGGAAACTATACGCTGACCGTCAACTACCAATAGGCAATCGGATTTGAGCGCCTATATAGGGCGCATGACCAGTGATCCCCGCTCTTTCCTGTACCGCCCGGACGGGCTTGACCCCGAAGCCGCGCGCCGCCTGACCGCGCAGCTGCTTTCCAGATGCGACGATGGGGAACTCTATCTCCAATATCGCGCCACCGAAGCGTTCAGCTTTGATGATGGCCGCTTGAAGACGGCGGATTATTCGACCGCTGCCGGATTTGGCCTGCGCGGTGTTTCTGGCGAGATGACGGGCTTTGCCCATGCCAATGAGCTGAGCGAGGCGGCGATCCGCCGGGCGGGTGAAACGCTGACGCTGCTCGATCCCGCCAAGGGCCAGCCCGCACCGCCGCCGCGCCAGAACAACCGGCATCTCTACACCGCACAAGATCCGATGGGGCTGATCCCGTTCGCGGAGAAGGTGACCCTGTGTCAGACCATCGACGCAGCGGCGCGCGCGCGCGATCCGCGTGTGGCGCAGGTTTCGGTCGCGCTCTCCGGTTCGTGGAGCGTGGTGGAAATTGTCCGTGCTGATGGCTTTGTCGCCACCGATGTGCGCCCCTTGGTGCGGCTCAATGTCAGCATCGTGGCGGAAGCCAATGGGCGGCGCGAATCCGGCAGCTTCGGGCTGGGCGGGCGGTATCTCTATGACGACCTGTTCAAGCCCGAAACATGGAACCGCGCGATTGACGAGGCGCTGGCGCAAGCGCTCGCCAACCTTGAAAGCGTGGATGCACCGGCTGGTGAATTCACCGTGCTGCTCGGCCCCGGCTGGCCGGGTGTGCTCCTGCACGAAGCCATCGGGCACGGGCTGGAAGGCGATTTCAACCGCAAGGGCAGTTCCGCCTTTTCCGGTCGCATCGGCGAGCGCGTGGCAGCCAATGGCGTGACGGTGGTCGACAATGGCGCGATGGACGGGCGGCGCGGCTCGCTTTCGATCGACGATGAAGGCACACCGACCGGAGAGACGGTGCTGATCGAGAATGGCATCCTCAAAGGCTATATGCAGGACCGTCTCAATGCCCGGCTGATGGGCGTGGAACCGACCGGCAACGGGCGCCGTGAGAGCTTTGCCCATGCGCCGATGCCCCGCATGACCAACACCTATATGCAGGGCGGGCAGGATGATCCGGCAGAGCTGCTTTCCCGCGTGAAGAACGGGATTTTTGCGAAGAGTTTCGGCGGCGGTCAGGTGGATATTGTCTCCGGCAAATTCGTGTTCAGCTGCACCGAGGCCTACAAGATCGAAAATGGCAAGCTGGGGGCCTCCATCAAGGGCGCTACGTTGATTGGCGATGGCCCGACCGTGCTCACCAAAGTGGTCGGAATCGGCAATGATATGGCGCTGGACGAAGGCGTGGGCGTGTGCGGCAAGGGTGGCCAGAGCGTGCCTGCGGGCGTGGGTCAGCCGACCTTGCTGGTGGAAGGGCTGACGGTGGGGGGGACGGCGTGAGGGCCTGTTGAGCCTCTCCCGGTTTCGCCGTCCTGAGCTTGTTGAAGGACCGCTCTTGGAATTGTGATGCCAAAGCAAAACTGTCGTTCGACAAGCTCAGGACGGCGGGGACTTGTTTGCTTCAATATATAGCCAGCAGGGCACCAGCCATTGCGCCTCCCGCGCGGCCTTGAGTTCGCGGGCCAACTGCCTGTCGCGGGCCGTCGAGATGCTCATGCTTCCCTTTATGCGCACGCGCTATGCACATCTGGTGTGAAGGTCGAACGCGGTGCTTCCCAATCTCCGCACTTGGCCTTACACACGCTCCCAATTCTCCAATCGCGTATCACAGGAGCAGGCAAGCGTGGCAGACGAAGGTCTTTTCATCGGCACCGGCGGCGGAACCCGTCAGGTCATCAATTTCAAGCGCGCCAACCGGCACGGGCTGATTGCGGGCGCGACCGGCACCGGCAAGACGATCACGCTTCAGGTGATGGCGGAAGGCTTTGCCCGTGCGGGCGTGCCGGTGTTCGTCTCTGACGTCAAAGGCGATTTGTCCGGCATGGCCATGGCGGGCTCCCCCCAGCAGAAGAACCACCAGATTTTCGCGGATCGCGCCGCCGAAATTGGCGATACCGACTGGGTCTATGCAGAAAATAGCGTTCAGTTCTGGGACTTGTTCGGCGAACAGGGCCACCCGATCCGCACCACCATTTCAGAAATGGGGCCGCTGCTCCTCTCTCGCCTGATGGACCTGAATGAAGTGCAGGAAGGCGTGCTGACCATTGCCTTCCATGTGGCGGATCAGGAAGGGTTGTTGCTGCTCGATCTGGACGATCTCCAGACGATGCTGCTGAACGTCGCCGAGCGCGCGGATGAACTCACCGCCACTTACGGCAATGTCTCCAAGCAGAGCGTGGGGGCCATTCAGCGCTCCCTGCTCCAGCTGCGCACGCAGGGCGGCGATGCCTTTTTTGGCGAGCCGGCGCTTGATCTCGACGATTTCTTCGTCACCGATGACAAGGGCCGGGGCGTGATCAACATCCTCGCCGCCGACAAATTGATGGCGAGCCCCAAGCTCTATTCCACCTTCCTGCTGTGGCTGCTGTCCGAATTGTTCGAACTGCTCCCCGAAGTGGGCGATCCGGACAAGCCCAAGCTCGTCTTCTTCTTCGATGAAGCGCATCTGCTGTTCAATGAATCGCCCAAGGCGCTGCTGGAAAAGATCGAACAGGTGGTGCGCCTGATCCGGTCCAAGGGTGTTGGCGTCTATTTCATCACGCAGAACCCCATCGACATTCCCGAAACCGTGGCGGGTCAGCTCAACAACCGCGTGCAGCACAAGCTGAACGCTTTCACCCCGCGCGATGAAAAGGCAATCCGGGCGGCGGCGGATACGTTCCGCGCCAATCCGGGTGTGGATGTGGCGACCGCGATTACCGAACTGAAGATCGGTGAGGCGCTGGTTTCGGTGTTGCAGGCCGATGGCTCTCCCACGCCGGTGGAACGCACGCTGATCAAGCCGCCGGCATCCCGGACCGGGCCGCTGACGCCCGAAGAGCGCCAGATCATGATCTCCACCGACGCCGTGGGGGACAAATATGACGCGCTGGTGGATCGCGAATCGGCGGAAGAAATCCTGAAGGCGCGCGGCGAACAGGCCCATGCCGCCGCCGCTGCCTCCGAAGCGCAGGAAGAAGCCGCCAAGCAGCAGGCCATTGCCGACAAGGAACGCGCCAAGGCCGAAGCGCTCGCCGCCAAGGAAGCCGCGCGCGAAGCGGCCCGTCAGGCGCGTGAGGATGCCAAGCCCAGCTTTGCCGAAAAGGCAGTCAATTCGGCTGTGCGCTCGGCGGCAACGTCGGTGGGTCGGCAGATTGCGGGCTCGCTCGGCAAATCGCTGATCCGGGGCCTGTTGGGCAGCTTGTTGAAGTAACATCATCAGCCATTGCGAGCGACGCGCGGCCATCCGGTGCGTTTCCGGCCAGTGCGTTTCCGGTCCAGTCCGGATTGCCGCGCTTCGCTCGCAATGACGACAAAAAAGGAGAACCCCATGTCCCTCGTCACCCTTGATCGCGAAGATGGCATTGCCATTGTCACTCTCAACCGCCCGGAAGCGATGAATGCGCTGTCCAAGGCGCTGCGTGCCGAACTGGCCGATGTGATGGTCTCGGTCGATGCGGATGACACGATCCGGGCCGTCGTGCTGACCGGGGCTGGCGAGCGCGCCTTCACTGCCGGGCTCGATCTCAAGGAATTGGGGTCGGACACCAGCCATTTGGGGGCCGCTAATGATCAGGCGCCTGAAAGCAACCCGGTGCGCGCCATCGAGCAATGCAGCAAGCCTGTGATCGGCGCGATCAACGGCGTGGCCATTACCGGCGGGTTCGAAGTGGCGCTGGCGTGCGATATCCTGCTCGCCTCCACCAATGCCCGCTTTGCTGATACCCACGCGCGTGTGGGGATCATGCCCGGCTGGGGCTTGTCGCAGAAGCTCTCGCGCCTGATCGGGATCAGCCGCGCGAAGGAGCTCTCGCTCTCCGGCAATTTCCTCGATGCCGAAACGGCGGAACGCTGGGGCCTCGTCAACCGCGTTTACAAGCCCGACGAACTGCTGCCCGCCGCCAAGAAGCTTGCGACAGACATCGCGTCTGCCCCCGCGCATATGGTGCAGGCCTACAAGAAGCTGATCGACGCGGGCTATGCCAAGTCCTTCGCCAAGGGCATGGAGATTGAACACAAGGTCTCCAGCAAGGCCAACCGGCAGGTCAAAGCTGGCGATGTGGAAGAAAGCCGCAAGCTGGTGATGGAGCGCGGGCGCAAGCAATGACGCTCGCCCTCTACGCCTTCAATTGTGGCTGGTTCCAGTGTCGGCCCGGTTACTATATCGAGGGCGAACAGGGGGATTATCTGCGCGGGCCGGTGCCGTCCTATCTGATCGACCACCCCAAGGGGCGCGCGCTGTTCGATACGGGCATGAACGTGCGCTATCGCCGTGACCTTGAAACCGCATTGCCTGCCAACAAGTTCGGGCTGCAATATTTCGAAGGGATGGAGGTCGCTGCGCGGCTGAAGGCGATCAATGTCGATCCCGCGAGCATCAATTGGATCATCAACTCGCACTTGCATATCGATCATTGCGGAGGCAATGCTACGCTGCCCAATGCCACCATCATCGTCCAGTCGCGCGAGTTGGCGGCGGCGCAGGCCGGGCAGGAAACCGGCCTCTATGAGGTGAAGGATTTCGGCACTGGCCAAACGGTGAAAGCCATAGACGGCGAGCATGACCTGTTTGGCGATGGCAGTGTGCGGATCATTCCCACTTATGGCCACACGCCAGGGCATCAGAGCGCGCTTGTAAAGCTGCCTTCCGGCGCGGAGGTGCTGCTGGCGGCGGACTGCTGCTATACCGAGCGCAATCTGGACAAGATGGTGCTCCCCAACGCCACGGCAGACAAGGAAGCGGGGATGCGGACGTTCGATCATCTTGCCCGATTGCGGCGCGATGGGGTGCGCATCCTGTTCGGGCATGATGGCAAGCAATGGGCCGGGGTGACGGAGAATGTGCCATTTGGGTGAGGGGTAGGGCAACCGACGCCAGCGGAAAATTGGCCCCCTCAGCTCAAAGGCACCAGAGCCCGCCCGCTCTCATCCTCCACCAGCCGGAAGCGCATCCCGAACAGCGCCTCCAGTGTGTCCGGCTCCAGCACCGCACGCACTGGCCCTGCTGCCAGCACACGACCTGCCTTGATCAACACAACATCATCGGCCAGCCGCAGCGCGGCGTTCAACTGGTGCAGAACAACGACCACGCCCTTGCCGCCATCCGCCGCATCACGCAGCAGCCGTTCGACATCGCGTGCGTGCGGGGGATCGAGATTGGCAAGCGGCTCGTCCGCCAATATCCAGTCCGGATCGCCCGCCAGCACGCGCGCGAATTTGGCGCGCGCCTTCTCCCCGCCGGACAGCGCATCGACCGGGCGATCGGCGAGGGCGGCCATGTCGGTTGACGCCAGAGCCGCTTCAATGGCGGCTTCGTCAACCGGGGAGAGTGCCGCAAAGCGGCTGCGGTGGGGCAGGCGGCCCAGCTCCACCAGTTCGCGCACGGTGATCGCCCAGGCGGGTTGGCCGTTCTGGGGGAGATAGCCGATGGTGCGGGCACGCTCCTGCAAGGAGAGGCGCGCGAGCGACACGCCGCCACTTTCCACCGCCACCAACCCGGCCATGGCCCGCAACAGGCTGGTCTTGCCCGCGCCATTGGGGCCGAGGATCGCTGTCACGCGGCCCTGCGCAAACCGGGCGGAAACATCGTCCAGCACGCGCGCCTTGCCAAGGCGGAGGGAGACGTTCGTCACCTCGATCATGCCCCTTGCCCCCGGATTTTCCCCAGCAGCAGGAAGAAGAAAGGCGCGCCCAATACTGCCATCGCCACGCCCAGCCGCACTTCGCCCGGCCCCGGCACCAGCCGCACGAGCGAATCCGCGACCAGCACAAGGATCGCCCCGCCCAGCGCGGAGGGGATCAATGTGGCAGACGGGCGCTCTCCCACAAAGCGGCGGATGATGTGCGGCACCATCAGCCCGACAAAGCCGACCACGCCGGAGACAGCGACCGCCGCGCCCACGCCCAGCCCGATGCCGAGTGCAATGATCCATTGCAGCCGCGCCGGATCGACGCCCATCGAGCGCGCGGCATCTTCGCCCAGTGTGAGAGCGTCGAGCGACCGCGCGGTCAGCAGCAGCACCGCACCCCCTGCGGCCATCAGCGGCAGAGCAATGACGGCATCGGCCATGCCCCGGTCGGTCAGCGCCCCCATCATCCAGGCGATGATCTCGCTCGTTGCAAAGGGATTGGGCGCGATGGAAATGAGGAAGGCAGTGAGCGAGCCCGACAGCGTGGCCAATACCATGCCCGCCAGGATGAAGCCCAAAGGCCCGCCGCCGCGCCCTGCCATCAGCACCAGCAGCAGCACCGAAAGCCCGCCACCCGCCATGGCGAGCGGGAAGGGCGTGAAGCCCAGCAATATGGCGATCACACCGCCCAGCGCCGCCGAAGAGGACACGCCCACCACCGTCGGGTCTGCCAGCGGATTGCGCAAATAGCCCTGCAACACCGCGCCCGACAGGCCCAGAATCGCGCCAATCCCTGCGCCAAGCAGCGCGCGCGGCAGCCGCAGGTCCAGGAAGATCCAGCCGCGTGCTGTGTCTGCAAACCAGTCTGGCGGGAATATCCACGTCTTGCCAGCCATCAGCGAGAGCAGGAAGGCTGCGAGCGTAAGGAGGATGAGGCGGGGGGTCAAATTCCCCTCCCGCCTGCGGGAGGGGTGAGGGGTGGGTCTATCCGCGCGGTGATTGATGGGAACGGGCCTACCCCCGGCCCCTCCCGCACGCGGGAGGGGAGGGCATCCCGCATCACGCCCATCGCGTCCACCATCGTCGGCCCGGCACAGAAGAGCAGCCGATCCGGAAAAGGCACGGTCCGTGTCCGCCCTTTCAGCCGCGCGGTGAGGCGCTCGCGCATCGCGATGCTGCGGCCTTCTTCGCCGCTGGCCTTGACCGGCATGAAGATCACTTCGGGCGGAGACTGGATCAACACCTCCAGCGGCAGCACATCCCATTGTTTCAGGCCATAGGTGGCGCTGGCATTGCGGAAGCCCGCGCGCGCCAGCATTTCATCCTGCACCGTGCCAGCGCCTGCCACAAAGCCGCCCGCCTGCCAGATGAGGGCGGTGGGCTTCTCCCTCTCCCCTTCAGGGGAGAGGGCAGGGAGAGGGGAAGGGTTGGGTTTCGACGCAGGTCTAACAGCCCCTCTCCCCGGCCCTCTCCCCTGAAGGGGAGAGGGAGTTAAGGCATCCCCCATCCTTTTCACAAGCCGTTCCCCGGCTTCCACCCGCCCGATCGCCAGCGCCACGGCGCGCACTTGGGCGAGGCTTTCCTCCACCGTTGCAGGCACGCCGAACGCCACCACTTTCACGCCCGCCTTGGCCAGCGCGGCATTGGTGCCGCTAGACGCGAGATTGCCAGAGAGGACGAGCCGGGGCCGGGCGAGGATGATCTCTTCCGCCGCATCGCTGATGGCTGGAAAGCGCCGCGCCCATGCCAATGGAGCGGATGCGCTGGCTTCATCCTGAGACCAGCGACTGACCGCGCCGATCTGTGCCGGGTCTGCGATCTCGGCAAGGATCGAGTCGAGGCAGGGGTTGGTGGAGATGATCTTTTGCGGGGCTATCGCGGGTTGGGGGGTGCAGGCTGTCATCGAGAATGCCAGCAAACAGCCCATCCTCGTCACCCCGCGAAGGCGGGGGTCCGGCTCGCCTTCTGGACAGACGGGCGCGCTGGATTCCCGCCTTCACGGGAATGACGGGGATAAAGTCCCGCAATGAACGGCAGCCCTAAAATGCCGCCCTCACGCCCATAAAGGCAGTGCGGCCCAGCGTGCCGTAACCGCGCACCGTTTCATAAGCGGTATCGAACAGATTCTCGACACGGCCATAGAGGCTGATCGCATCGGTGATCGGATAGGATGCACGCACGCTGCTCAGCGCATAGCCATCCATCCGCACATTATTTCCGCGATTCTCGAAACTGTCCCCGGCCAGCACCAGCGTGCCGCCGAGCGCGAGGCCGATGGGGCTGGTCCAGTCGAGCGCGACGCTGGCCCGGTGCTGCGGGCGACGCTCCAGCCGCTTGTCGAGCGAGACATCCCGCGCGTTGACCAGCGCATATTGAGCCGAAAGCCGGAGGCGCTCGGTCGGCTTGAGGACGAGTTCCGCTTCCACACCGCTGGCCTTCACCTGCTCCACATTTTCGGACTGGAATGTCGCGAAATTATAGGTGATCTGGTTGCGGCTGGTGCGGCGGAAGGCGGTGAGGCCCAGCATGATCCGCTTGTCGAGCAGCCATTGCTCCACGCCCGCGTCCATGCTTTTGGCGGTTTCCGCCTTCAGCGCCGGATTGCCAAAGGGGAGCAGCGCCTCGGTCAGCGTCGGCGCGCGGAAGCCTTCGGAATAGCTGGCGCGCAACACGGTATTGCCATTGTTCAGGCTCCACGCCGCATTGCCGCCCAGGCTGGTCCGCTTGCCATAGCTGTCCAGATCGTCATGCCGCACGCCTGTGTTCAGCGTCAGCCCGGCAGCGGGCTTGAGCTCCAACTGCGCATAACCGCTCGTCGCCTTGGTTCGGGCGCGGTCCGGCGTGATGCCGCCATTGGCGGGGAAGAAGGTGCTGGCACGGCTCTTTTCATGCTCCACACCGAACACCAGCCCCACCACCGGACTGAGATCATGGCTGCCGCGATATTCGAACCGCTCGATTTGCCCGCTGGCGCGGAAGATGTTGTAATTGGTGAACAGCACCGGCGTTTCCGGGTCGGACCCGATGCGGCGGATCGTGGTGCGGGTATAGGCGATGCGATTGCGGAAGCGCCCGTTGAACAGGTCCGCGTTCAGCCCCGCATAACCTGTCCATGTCCGGTCCCGGCTTTCGGAGAGCGTGTCGGGCGTGGCGGCGAACTGCGCGTCATACTGAACGCGGCCCTTGGTGTAATAGCCGCGCAGATCGAGCGAGATGCCATCTGCCAGCCGCACCAGCGCGCGGGTGTTGGCCGTGGCGTTTCTATAGCCGTCGCGCTCGGTGCCCGCGCGGATGGCAGAGATTCCGTCCGTCCGGTAAAGACTTCCGCCTGCCGAAAGCTGCACCGGCCCGGCGCGGCCTGAGACATTGGCGGATGCACTGGTAGTGTCGTGCGATCCATATTCGGCGCGCGCCGCCACGCGCAGTTCGTCTCCGGGTGCTGCGTTGCGGATGTTGACGATGCCGCCAATTGCCTGACTGCCCCAGATGATCGAATTGGCCCCGCGCAGCACCTCCACCCGTTCGATATTGCCGCTGGTCAGCGCGCCAAAATCGAACGCGCCATTGGGTGAGGCAGGGTCGTTGACGCGGACGCCGTCGATCATCACCAAAGTTTGAGAGCTGTTGCCACCGCGAACGAATACGCTCGATTGCGCGCCCGTCGCCCCGCGCTGCGCCACGGAGACGCCGGGAATCGTCACCAGTACGTCGTTGATGGTGGCCGCCTGCGTGCGGATCAGATCGTCGGACGTGATCATGCTGATGGCGTGGCCGCTGTCGGTGCGGGCGGTTTCGAAGCCGGTTGCGGTGACAATGATTTCGCCAGCGTCCTGCGCATGAAGGGCGCAAGGGAGGGTCAGGAACGATACGGAAATCAGAAAACGGGTCACGGGGATGCTCCTTCTTGTGACGGTTCAACACAGTTGACGTCACGCGAGGAAACCCCCGATCATCCGCGTTTTCCCCGCACGGACAAAGGACAGTCCGTGACAGGCAGGTCTCCTGGCTTCCGGGTCAGCACACTCCACCGCCTTCCCAACCCGCAAATAGGGACAGTCCCTATTTATTGATCAGTGGCATTTTGGCGGAGTATTCGCCGGTTACAGTTGCGGGTACAGCGCCGGTTTCAAAACGGCTTCCCTTAACCTGTCACGGCGCGCGTTTTAGCCTTGTGCAGCGCAGCAATCAAGAGTGTCCCGCATTGGCGGGTTGACGGACGCGTAAAGCCGTTCCAACCGGGATGAAACCAACATAGGAGAGATTCAGGACATGGCTGGCGTATTGGACGGCGTGACGATCATCGAAATGGCGGGCATCGGTCCGGGGCCGTTTGCAGGCATGATGCTGGCAGATCATGGAGCGCGCGTGATCCGGGTCGAGCGTGTGGGGGCGCCGGATATGGGCGCGCGCGACGTGCTGACCCGCAACCGCGAAGTCATCCAGCTCGACATGAAGTCTGCCGAAGGCGTCGCCAAGGTGCGCGAACTCTGCAAGGCTGCAGACGGGATTTTCGAAGGCTTCCGCCCCGGCGTGATGGAGCGCATGGGCCTGGGGCCGGAGGTGCTGCTGGCCGACAATCCCAAGCTCGTCTTCGGGCGCATGACCGGCTGGGGCCAATTTGGCACGCTCGCCCAAGCCGCCGGGCATGACATCAACTATATCTCGGTCTCCGGCAACCTCCACGCCTATGGCCGCCCCGATGGCAAGCCGACCCCGCCGACCAACGCCATTGGCGATTTTGCGGGCGGTGGCATGATGCTGGCGTTTGGCATGGTGGCGGCGCTCCTCAACGTTCAGAAGGGCGGCAAGGGGCAAGTTGTCGACGTGGCAATGACCGACGGTGCGGCGATCATTCACGCCATGCAATGGGGCTTCCGCGGCCTTGGCATGTGGGAAGACACACGCGGCGTAAACATGCTCGACACGGCGGCGCATTTTTACGACACCTATGAATGCGCCGATGGCAAGTGGATTTCGCTCGGCTCGATCGAGCCGCAATTCTACGCCCTGATGCGCGAAAAGCTGGGCCTGACCGAAGACAAGGCGTTCGACGCGCAGCAGGACAAGAGCCAGTGGCCGGTGCTCAAGGAAAAGCTGACCGCCATTTTCAAGACGCAGCCGCGCCAGCATTGGTGCGACCTGATGGAAGGCACCGATGTGTGCTTTGGCCCGATCCTCTCCATGGCAGACGCTCTGGAGCATCCGCACAATGTGGAGCGCGGCACCTTCATCAAGCTGAACGGCGTCGATCAGCCGGCACCCGCGCCACGCTTCACCGGCACTCCGGCAGCGGCGCCTGTGGCACGGAAGGGCTGAGGTGCAGCGCCGCACACTCCTGAAAGGAGGGGCCGGTCTGGCGGCCCTTGGCCTGTTGCAAGGGTGTGGGGAGGCCGGTCAGGCCAATTCTGCGGAGACGGGCGCGGCGCGCTTTGAAATGCCGCTGGAGTCCGCTCCGCACGCGCGCACCTTGATGCAATGGCCGGTCAGTCTGGACGTCTATGACCGGCCCGCGCTGGCGCGCGTCCAGTCCAGCATCGCACTGATTGCCAATACGATCAGCCGCTATGAGCCCGTTGCCCTGCTATGTGACCCCCAGTTCAAGGCGGCGGCGCGCGCGAAGCTGGATGAAGCCGTTGAAATCTGGGACATTCCGACAGACGATCTGTGGTGCAGGGATTCCGGGCCAACCTTTGTGCAGGATGCGTCGGGCGGGCTGGCGGTGGCGCATATCCGCTTCAACGGCTGGGGTCGCAAACAGCCGCACGCCCATGATGCCCGGATTGCAGAGCGCGTGGCCAAACGGCTCAACCTGCCATTGTTGCCGACCGGTCTGGTCGGCGAACAGGGGGGTGTGGAACATGATGGCGCAGGCACGCTGCTGGCCCATGCCAGTTGCTGGGCCAACCCCAACCGCAGCACCGAAAGTCAGGAAGAAATCGGCAAGCGGCTGCTGCACGCGCTGGGCGGAGAAAAGATGATCTGGGCACCCGGCGTGGTGGGCAAAGACATCACCGATTATCATATCGACGCGCTCGCCCGCTTTGTCGCGCCCGGAAAAGTGCTGATCCAGTTGGGGCAGGAGGTCGATCCGGACGATCCATGGTCCGTCTCCGGGCATGAAACATTGCGTGTCCTGCGCGACGCAACCGACGCACAGGGGCGCAAGCTGGATATTGTCCGGCTGGATGATCCGGTGAATATCCGCAACCGCAAGCCTGATTTCGTGGCGAGCTATGTCAATTATTATGTCTGCAACGGGGCTGTCATTGCTGCGCAATTTGGCGATGAGGACGCCGATGAAAAAGCACGCGCGCTGCTCCAGTCGCTCTATCCGGGCCGCGTGATCGAAATGCTCGACGTTGATCCCATCGGCGAATCCGGCGGCGGCATTCACTGCGCCACCCAGCAAATGCCTGCCGCAAATCCAACCAAATAAGGCCAGAATCATGAATACAGATCCCGCCCGCATTCCCGTCATCATCGGCACTGGCCAGATCAATGATCGGGAGAGCCAATATGATTCGCTGGAACTGATGCTTCAGGCGCTCGACGCGGCAGACAAGGATGCGGGCGGGGGCTGGATTGCGCGGCTCGACAGTCTGGCGGTCGTCAACCAGATTTCGTTCGCGCAGCTTGGCAATTGTGCAGAGAAAATGGTGGAGCGGCTCGGCATCACGCCCGGCCATGTCGAACAGACGCCGCACCCCACGGGCGAGAGCCCGGTGCAGTTGCTGCACGAAGCCGCGAACCGGATTGGCGCGGGTGAAATCAGCGTGGCGGTCATCGTTGGCGCCGAAGCCCTGCGGACTGCGGCGGCGCGTGCCAAGGCGGCGACAGGCGAAAAGCATGACGCGCTACGTGCCCGTGCCCGGCCGGATAATCCCACGCTGCTGATGCGGCATTCGATGGTCGCCCCGACCGATCTGTATCCGGTTTATGAAAACGCCACCCGCGCGGCCTGGGGCCAGTCGCTCGCTGAAGCGCAGGCGGAGTCAGGCACGATCTGGGCAGGGATGAGCCGCGTGGCGGCGGCCAATCCGACGGCGTGGATTCGCAAGGCGCAGACGGCAGAGGCGATCACCAGTGCTGATGCGGATAATCGCCCCATCGCCTTCCCTTATCAGAAGCGCATGGTTGCCAATTCCAGCGTCAATCAGGGCGCGGGCTTCATCGTCACGTCGCTCGCTCTGGCGCGGGCAGCGGGTGTGCCCGAAGCCAACATCATCCATGTCGGCATGGGGGCAGCGGCCCATGAAGCGGCGAGCATCCTCAAGCGCGACAGCTATTCGGACGCCAAGGGAATGCGCGTCACCATAGAAGAGACTCTCAAGCGCAATGGCAAGACGGTGGCCGATATCGACCATCTGGAGCTTTATTCCTGCTTCCCCTGCATCCCCAAAATGGCGCGCCGCATCCTTGGCTGGCCGGTGGACAAGCCGATCACGGCGTTTGGCGGCCTCACATTTGGCGGCGGCCCCATCGGCAACTATATGAGCCACGCCATCGGCTCGATGGTGGACACATTGCGCGCGGAGCGCGGCACGGCTCTGCTGTTCGCCAATGGCGGCTTTGCGACGCACTTCCATGGCATCATGCTCTCCACAGAGCCCTTCCCGAACGCGGTCTTCCCGCATGACTATGATTGCAACCCGCAGGCCGAAGCCTTGCGTGGCCCGGTGCCGCCGGTGGATGAAGGCTATGAAGGCCCCGCGACCATCGAGAGCTACACCGTTTTCTACAATCGCGACGCCTCTCCCCGCATGGGCAGCATCATCGCGCGGACCAAGGATGGCGCGCGCGTGCTGGCGCATGTGCCCGCCACTGACACGGCGATGATCGACTTCCTGACCAACGGGCAGGTGGAAGCGGTCGGCAGTGAAGGGCGGACCGCGATGGGCGAGACCGGGCTGATCCACTGGCATGCCGGGTAAGTCGCCCAGACATTTGTTGGTCCGGGCTTGATGGCGGCGGGCGGCTGAAGCCGTCGGACCTATTGGTAGTTGACCACCACCGAATAATTTCCCGAATAGTCACCCGCTGGCGTACCAGAGGTCATCCAGAGCGAGCCGGACACCTTGAAGTGCAGCGCGCCACTGCCATCAAACTGACCGTTCGAATGGAAATAGCTGAGGATCGACACGTTCGAACCGCTGAACACGATGTTGCCAATCTCGACCGAGTTCGCCCCGTTATACAGGAAGAAGTTGGATGGTGAGGAAATGTGGACCACCTGGTTGGGCGTTCCGCTGACATCGAAGCTGCCGGTTGTCGGCGCGTTGGCTCCGCACAGGCTGGCCCCCATGCAGGTCACGGCCCCGCTCTGATCCATATCAACAATGGTGTTGCCGGAATTGTCGCTGGCGAATTTGCCGAAGTTCAGGGCGTCCACAGGCGTGATCGTGATAGGGGCCAAGACCTTGGAGGTGCTGTTCCCTGTTCCCGTCGCGGCATGGGCGGCTCCGCTGGCTCCCACGAGCGCAACCGCTGTGGCTAGTGCTCGAATCGTCAGATTTTTCATCGGCTTAATCCCCCTCAGTGAACCGCGTGTGGACGGGAAAAGATGGTGGGGCCGCTAAGGCAGCTGGTTAATGGTCGGTTAGGCCTGGCTGTGTGCGTCTCTGTATCCCTTGCCGCCAGCCGTGCTTCCATCTATCGGGCATCGCTTAAACATCATGCGGAGACGAACCCATGCGCGCTGAAGCGCAGGCCTATGCCGACCAGATCAACCAGGACTTGGCGCTGTTGCGGCGCTTTCTCGATTGGGATCGTGCGCTCAAACGGCTTGATGATCTGAACGCGAAGGTGGAAGATCAGGCCCTGTGGAATGATCCCAAGGCCGCTCAGGTGGTGATGCGCGAACGGCGGCGGCTGGAGGAGGCCATTTCCGCGACGCGTGCGATTGAGAGCGAACTGTCTGATACCTGCGAGCTGATCGAACTCGCTGAAATGGAAGGCGATGCCGCGCTGGAGGAAGATGGTGTGAAGGCGTTGGGCGACCTTGCCGAGCGCACCCAGCAGGACAAGACGACCGCACTGCTCTCTGGCGAAGCGGACGCCAACGACACCTATATCGAAATCAACGCGGGCGCAGGCGGCACCGAAAGCCAGGACTGGGCCGAAATGCTGATGCGCATGTATACGCGCTGGGCCGAACGCCGGAAGATGAAGGTGGAAGTGATCGATCATCATTCGGGCGAGCAAGCGGGCATCAAATCCGCCACGCTGATGATCAAGGGCGAGAACGCATATGGCTATGCCAAGACCGAAAGCGGCGTCCACCGCCTCGTCCGCATCAGCCCTTATGATTCGAACGCGCGCCGCCACACCAGCTTTTCCAGCGTCTGGGTCTATCCGGTGGTCGATGAGAATATCGACATCGAGATCAACGAAAGCGAATTGCGGATCGACACCTATCGCGCGTCAGGCGCGGGCGGGCAGCACATCAACACCACCGATTCTGCGGTGCGCATCACCCACTTGCCCACCAACATCGTGGTGCAGTGTCAGAACCAGCGGTCTCAGCACAAGAACAAGGCCGAAGCGATGAACCAGCTTCGCGCTCGCCTTTACGAAGCCGAGTTGCAGAAGCGCGAGGCGGAAGCCAATGCCAATGCCGCCAGCAAGACCGATATTGGCTGGGGCCACCAGATCCGATCCTATGTGTTGCAACCCTATCAGCTGGTGAAGGATCTGCGCACCGGCGTGATTTCCACCGCTCCGGGCGATGTTCTGGATGGCGCGCTCGACAAGTTCATGGCCGCCGCTTTGTCGCAGCGCGTGACGGGCGAGAAGGTGGTTGTCGAGGATATTGACTGAGGTGCGCCGCGCGGGTGCCCTGCTGGCTCCGCTGCTTGTGCTCACAGGCTGTGACGGCCTGCCGGTTGAACGCGAACTGCGCCCCGACGCCAAAGTGGAAAGCGCCGAGTTTCCGGCAGCGGAACGGGCGGTGGCCCCCGTCACCTCCAGCCGCTGGTCTACCGAGGAAAATCGCGACTCGGCTGGCGGAGCGGGTGGGGGCTTCGGGCCGCGTGGTCGCGCAGGACATCATGCCCGCCACGATCAAGGCACTGGGCGAACGCGTGACACGCGAGCGGCTCGACAATATCAGCGTGATCCTGTCTGACCCGGATGATCCGCGCCTGCCCGCCAACAGCTTTGACCGTGTGTTTCTGGTGCGCATGTATCATGAGATTCGCGCGCCCTATGAATTCCTCTGGCGGCTGCGGCCTTCGTTGCGTGTTGGCGGGCGCGTGATCGTGGTGGATGCAGACCGGCCTGTGCGCGATCATGGCACGCCCGCCAGCCTGCTCGATTGCGAAATGCGCGCCACCGGCTATCGCCGTGTTGACATGCAGAAATTGCCGCAGGTCGGGGCCTATCTCGCCGCCTATGAAGCATCGGGCAAGCGCCCGGAACCGGATCAGGTCAAGGCCTGCTCAGAACCGCAGGAGAAACAGTGACATGAAGCCGGGGCGCGGACGCCGTGAACAGGGCAGCAAGGGGCCGGGGCGCACCCATTTCTGGGGGCGTCACGCGGTGGAGGCGGCACTCGCAAATCCGGATCGGGTGATCCGCAAAATGTGGGGCACGCGGGAGGCGCTGGATGCGCTCGACATTCCCAAGGGGATGCCGGTGACCTTTGCCGAAGGTGCCGATCTCGCCCGGCTGGTCGCACGCGATGCGCCGCATCAGGGCGTGGTGATCGAGGTCGATCCGCTGCCGGACATCTGGCTGGACGATGTGCTGGGGCCGGATGAGAAGAACCGCCCGCTGCTGGTGCTCGATCAGGTCACCGATCCGCACAATGTCGGCGCGATCCTGCGCTCTGCTGCCGCCTTTGACGCGCGCGCGATCGTCACGCAGGACCGGCATTCCCCGCCCGAATCAGGCTCGCTTGCCAAGGCGGCTTCGGGCGCGCTGGAGCGGGTGCCTTGGGTGCGTGTCGTCAATCTGGCGCGTGCACTGGATGATATGGCGGCGGCGGGCTTCTGGCGGATCGGGCTTTCGGGCCATGCCAGGCAGACGCTGGATCAGGCGCTGGGCACCAACCGGCTGGCCTTGGTGCTGGGCGCGGAAGGCGAAGGCCTGCGCCAGAACACAGAAGCGCATTGCGATGAACTGGCTCGTCTGCCGATCAGCAATGCGATAGAAAGCCTCAACGTCTCCAACGCGGCGGCCATCGCGCTTTATGCCGCTGCCACCCGGAAAGGATGAAGCCCGTGAATGGACTGAAGAAATGGGCGTTTGCGCTCGCCGCACCCCTGCTGCTCAATGGCTGCTTCATCATGCCGGGCAAATTCGGCTCGACGCTCGACATCCGCAAGGATGGCAATTTCACCTTCGCTTACAAGGGCGAGGTGATGTTCCAGTCTCCCGACGAGATGATGAAGGGCAAGGCCGAGCTGTGGAGCGAGGATATGGCCAGTTGCTACAAGGAGGGTGATGCGGCGGCTGAAGGCGCTGCTGCCGCTGCTGCGGACGCGGCTTCAGCCGCCGCTGATGCTGCCGCCGATGCCGCTTCCGACGCCGCCAATGCCGCCAGCCCCGATGATCTGCCCGCCCTGGAAGACAACACCCGCCCCTGCACAAAGGCGGAAATTGCCGAGCAGAAGGCCGATTGGGAGCAGGAGCAGAAGGACCGGGCGGACAAGAAATCCAAGGAAAGCGCGGCCTTTGCTTCCATGTTCGGCTATGCGCCGGGCGATGAAAAGGCGATGAACGCGTTTGCGACCAAGCTCGCCAAATATCGCGGCTGGAAATCGGTGGTCAATCAGGGGAATGGCAAATTCCTTGTCGATTATCAGATCAGCGGCAGGCTGGACCATGACTTCATCTTCCCGGTTCTACCCGAAGGCGACGTGGTCTTCCCCTTCGTTCAGATCAGGGGCCGTGAATCGGGCAAGGTGTTCATCAACACGCCTGCTCTGCTGGGCGGCGGGATGATGGCGATGGCCGCCAAGGCCAAAGCGTTCGGAGCACCGGACAGCAATGATGCGCCGGATGTGACGGGCATTGTCGATGGCAGCTTCACCATCACCACCGATGGCGAAATCCTGACCAATAACAGCGAGGATGGCGCGGAAAAGACAAATGCGGGCCGTGTCCTGCGCTGGGTGATCAATGGCGATACCAAGCGCATTCCGGAGGCGCTGATCCTGCTCAATTAAGCATTCAATTTCTGTTCAGCCGGGCGGGACAATTCTAGGCTGGCATCAAACCCGCATTGCGGGCTGATTCGTTGTGGAGAAGAGTCATCATGTTGCGTCGTTCGTCGCTTTTCCGTCTGGCTGCCCCGCTGGCGCTGCTCGCCGTCTCGGGCTGTGCGCAGAATTTCAATGCGCGGGTCAATCGCTTTCAGGCCATGCCTGCCGCGCAAGGGCAAAGCTTTGTCATCAAGGCGGATGATCCCAAGCTGGATGGCAGCCTTGAATTCGCGACCTATGCCGGGCTGGTCAGCCAGCGGCTGACGGCTGCGGGCTATACGGCGGCGGCATCGCCCGATGCGGCGGCGCTGGTCGTCAAGCTGGGTTATGGCGTGGACAAGGGCACCGAAAAGGTGCGCACTGTGCCGACGGCCTATGGCAGCGGCGGGTGCTGGGGCTGGCATGATCCCTTCTGCGGTGGCTTCGGCTATTGGGGCGGCGGTCTGGGGCGGCCTTATGCGTGGCGCGGCGGCACCTATTATAATGGCTGGGCCGATCCCTGGGCTTTCGGCAATCGCTGGGGCAGCGAAGTGGAAAGCTACACCGTGTTCGCCAGCGATCTGACGATGAAGATCGAAAAAGCGGGCAGTGCGGAACGCGTGTTCGAAGGCAATGCCAAGGCGTTGTCGAGCAATGACAACCTCACCTATCTGGTGCCCAACCTGATCGAGGCGATGTTCACCGGCTTCCCCGGCAATTCGGGCGAGACGGTGAAAATCACGATCGCGCCGCCGAAGAAGAAATAGGGATGAGCGCAGGAGGGCAGGGCTAGCCTTGATCATGGTGCGGGGCCTTCCCCTGCCGCGCGCAGGAACATTCGTCCCCCGAGAATGTCTACGCCGCGATTTATTCAGGCTGGATAGTACCAAATCTGAAGCGGGCGGATGAAAAGCCGCTTTGGCATGGCGTGAAGAGGGACAGCGCCCGCCAGACCCGGTTTGCGCGACGACGGTCGCTCCAACCAGACGCGTATCATCCACATCCGGGAACGCACGACGGAACGGGCACGCCCATGTTCATCGTCGATCTTCGCAAGGCCACACGGCCGATGCGGCGCGACGTGACCAAGCTCGATGCGGGCGCGAGGGCTGCCGTTCAACCAGCTTGCCGGAGAAAGAGGCACATTTGATTTTGCGGCAGGCAGCTGGGATGACATGAAAGAGGTGTATGTGCATTGCCAACTGCTCGAAATGGAGCGCGTGGATGCCAGCGGGCTATCGCTATTCCTCGATCAATATCGGCTGCAATCAGCCGAAGAAGCTGATGCCGTTTGTCGAGCATGTCATCGCGCTGGCGCAGCTCAAGCGTCGCGATCCGGCAACGCCGTAGACCGGCCTCTACTGGGCAGGGCCGTGCCGGTCGCTAAACCCGCATCATGAAACCCGTCATTTTCGGCCTGTCCGGCCATGCCCTCACGCCTGATGAAACCGCCTTCTTCAAGGAGGCGGACCCCGCTGGTTACATCCTGTTCCGGCGCAACGTGGAAACGCGCGAACAGGTGCGGGCGCTGACGGATAGTTTGCGCAGCCTTGCAGGCCGCACTGACCTGCCAATCCTGATCGATCAGGAGGGTGGCCGCGTGCAGCGCATGACGGCACCCGAATGGCCCAAATTCCCGGCAGCGGGAGAGCCTTTCGGCATGCTCTATGCCAAGGCGCCCATGTCTGCCATCGAGGCGGCGCGCGTGAATGCAGAGGCGCTGGCACTGGGCTGGCGGAGGTAGGCATCACCGTCGATTGCCTGCCGGTGCTCGACGTGCGCCAGCCGGGTGCGAATGATATTGTCGGAGACCGCTCGTTCGGCAGCGATCCGGTGATGGTGGCTGCGCTTGGTCGTGCGACGCTCGACGGGCTGCGCGCCGGGGGTGTCGTCGGCGTGATGAAGCATATGCCGGGCCATGGCCGCTCCATGGTAGACAGCCATCTCGACCTGCCCCGCGTCACCGCCAGTGCGGAGGAATTGGAGGCGGATATTCTGCCCTTCCACAGGCTGGCCAGCGCCCCGATGGGGATGACCGCGCACATCATATATGAGGCGTGGGACAAGATGGATTGCGCTTCGCGCTCGCCCATCGTGATCGAACAGATTATCCGCCAGCGGATCGGCTTTGACGGATTTCTGATGTCTGATGATCTCGACATGAAGGCGCTTTCCGGCACGCCCGCTGAAAAGGCGTGTGCGGTGGTGGCGGCGGGCTGCGATGCCGCGCTCGATTGCTGGGCGCGGATGGGTGAGATGGTGGAAATGGCCAACGCGCTGCCGGATATGTCTGCCCGCTCGCGCGCACGGCTGGATGCCGCGATGGCGACTATTTCCCCGCCGAAATCTGTGGAGAAGATCGCCGCTCTCATCGACAAACGGGATGCCTTGTTGTCATATGCAGCGTGATGGACGCGGACCTCGCCTTTGATCTTCAAACCCTGCCAGCGGGCGATGACGACCAGTTGACGCTCGAACTGGGCAGCTGGGAAGGTCCGCTCGACCTGTTGCTGGCGCTCGCGCGCAACCAGAAGGTCGATTTGCGCGAAATCTCCATTCTTGCGCTGGTAGAGCAGTATCTCTCGTTCATCGACAATGCCAAGGCACTGAAGCTGGAGATTGCTGCCGATTATCTGGTGATGGCGGCATGGCTGGCCTACCTCAAATCCTGCCTGTTGCTGCCGCGCGAGCCGCATGTGGAGCCTTCCCCTGAAGAACTCGCATTGCGCCTGCAATTGCGGCTGGAACGGCTGAATGCAATGCGCGAATCGGGCGCGCGGCTGATGGCGCGAGACCGGCTGGGCCGCGACGTGTTCGCACGCGGCGCGCCCGATGGCCTGCGGGTTGTGCGCAAGGCGAACTGGGATGTTTCGCTGTTTGATCTGATGCAGGCCTATGGCCAGATCAAGGCGCGCAGCCAGCCGGTTTTCCATATCGTCCACCGGCGACATGTGATGACGCTGGATGAGGCAATCGAGCGCGTTGCGCGGCTGGTCGGCTCGCTGGTCAGCTGGACGGAAATCAGGGCCTTCCTGCCCGAAACTGATGACCCCGTGTTCCGCAAGTCCGCACTGGCTTCGTCCTTCCTCGCCATGCTGGAACTGGCGCGACAGGGCCGGTTGGAACTGGATCAGGCAGAGGCGTTCGCGCCGCTGATGGTGCGCGCGGCATGAATGATCCGGCGGAAGATTTCGCCCGCGCGGTGGAGGCGACTCTGTTTGCCGCAGCCGAGCCGATGAGCCCGGCAGAGATTGCGGCCTATGCCGGGCCGGAGGGCGATGTGAAGGCCGCGCTGGCCAATTTGCAGGCGGATTATGCTGCACGCGGCGTCAATCTGGTGGAGCGGGGCGGAAAATGGCATTTCCAGACCGCGCCCGACCTCGCCCATATCCTGCGACGCGAGCGGGAAGACAGCCGCAAACTCAGCCGCGCGGCAGTCGAGACGCTGGCGATCATTGCCTATCATGAACCCGTCAGCCGGGCCGAAATCGAATCGGTGCGCGGGGTGCAGATCAGCAAAGGCACGCTGGATGTGTTGATGGAGGCGGGCTGGGTGCGGCCCGCCGGACGACGCGAGACGCCAGGGCGCCCGCTGACCTTCGCCACGACGCCCGCTTTCCTCGCCCATTTCGGGCTGGAGAGCCGACGCGACCTGCCGGGAATCGAGGATTTGAAGGCTGCCGGGCTACTCGATCCGGTGGATCTGGCGTTCGATGCGTTGCAGGATGCGGCAGACGCGGAACTGGCGGATGAAGTGGAGGAAGAGGCCCCTTTTTCCCCTAGCGATGGTTGACAGAATCGCCCGCCCCCTGTAGCGGGCAGCCTTCCGCGCGGAGGGTGATGCCTACCGGCGTTGCTCAATGCGCGGTTTTACGCCATTTTTGAAGAAGTGACCCAAGCCATGTTCGCAATCGTGCGCACGGGCGGCAAGCAATACCGCGTTGCCGCCGGAGACAAGATCGCCGTCGAAAAGATCGCCGGTGAAGCAGGCGAAACCGTTTCGCTGACCGACGTTCTGCTCGCCGGTGAAGGCGCGGACGTGAAGGCTGGTGCCGGTATCACCGTCTCTGCCGAAATCGTCGCGCAGGCGAAGACGGACAAGGTGTTCGTGTTCAAGAAGAAGCGTCGGCACAATTATCGCCGTCGTGCGGGCCACCGCCAGAACGTCACGCTTCTGAAGATCACCGCCATTGGTGGCGAAGCCAAGAAGGCCGCTCCCAAGAAGGCGAAAACCGAAGAGGCGGCTCCGGCTGCCGCTGCTGAATAAGGAGTCTGCACAATGGCACATAAAAAAGCAGGCGGTTCTTCCCGTAACGGTCGCGACTCAGCGGGTCGCCGCCTTGGTGTGAAGAAGTTCGGTGGTGAAACCGTGCTCGCGGGCAATATTCTCATCCGTCAGCGCGGCACGCGCGTGTGGCCGGGCGTGAACGTTGGCTGTGGCAAGGACCACACGCTGTTCGCAACGGCTGAAGGCCGCGTGCGCTTTCATGATGGCAAGCAAGGCCGCAAATACGTGTCCGTGGACACGATGGCAGCCGCAGCCGAATAATCGGGCGCGCCGCACGGGCCGCCCAGCCGGGTGGCCCCTGATCCGCATCAGATGCGGATCGTGACAAGGGAGACGGGACCACCCCGGCCTCCCTTTTTCATTGTCTCCCGTTTTTCCGATCCGCGTCATGGCCGCGTCACACAGCGCAGCTATCGGACGCCCGACACTGGAGAGAGACGATGTTTGCAGTGACTGACAGATTATTGTTGCGCCCCGGATGGGCCGAAGACGCGCCTGCGCTGACCCGTGCGATTGCGAACGAGAAGATTGCGCGCAATCTGGCGATGCTGCCCTGGCCCTATGGCGAGGATGATGCACGGGGCTTTATCGGCTTCATGTGGGGCGGCCATCCGGTGGAGTTCCTGATCACCCGGCGCGATACTGCCGAGATCATCGGCGGCATCGGCCTGCATGACGATCCGGATGAGCCCGGTGAACAGGAACTGGGATACTGGATTGCCGAGCCGCATTGGGGGCAGGGCTATGCCACGGAAGCTGGGCGCGCCGTGCTCGACATCGCCCGCGATACGCTGCGCCTGCCCAAGCTGCGCTCGGCCTGGTTTCATGACAATCCCGCCTCTGGCCGCGTTCTGGCCAAGCTGGGTTTCCGCCCGACCGGTCAGATCGTGCCGCGCCGCAGCGTGGGGCGCGGTGAATCCGTGCCTGCCGTGCTCGTGGCGCAGGCGCTGGCAGCAGAGGGGGATGCGCCGCTTCCGCCGATGCGATCATCCGCCCAGATGCAGATGCAACTGGCGGCGTAATCCCGCTCTAAAGGCCTGCAATGGCCGCCTTGGCCGTCGCACTGAGGCCCTGCACGTCCGCCTGACGGATCATCGCCTTCATGCGTGGGTCCCAGTAAAGGCGGATGTGCTCGGCGGTCGCCGCCGCAGGATCGGGCGCGTGGGCGAGGTTGGTGGCGATCTGGTTCGCCATCATCAGAGTTTTTCAAGGCTGGTCATCGTGCAGGGCTTTCGGAATCAGCAGGTCAAGCGCGTCATCGTCGCCCCCGTTTTTCAACAGACCATCCAGCGCCCAGGCAAAAGCCAGAATAAACATGCCGGCCAGCAGCCAGAGCGGATTTTCACCAGCCCGATCACAGCCTGGAATGGGCATGGCTTCGTCCATGCATCGCTGCTGGATGTTCAGGGCACCGTAGCTGCTGGCGCACGACGCGGGGAGCGCCCCCAGCACCAGAATCCAGCTGATCGCCCGTGCCCGCCCCATCACTCCGCCGCCTCCGCATGGATGATCCGCCGCGCGCGCTCTGCCTGTTCCTTATAGTCCTCCTGCCAGTCGGTCGGGCCGTTGCTCGCGCTGATCTGCACGGCCGTCACCTTATATTCGGGGCAGCTGGTGGCCCAGTCCGAATAATCGGTGGTGACGATATTGGCCTGCGTGTCGGGGTGGCAAGGCCCGGCCGGCGGGGGGGCGGGGGGGGGGCCGGGGGGGGGGCGGAGCCCGGGGGGGGGGGGGAGGGGGGGGGGGGGGGGGGGGCGCGGGGGCCGCCCCCCGCCGCGCCCGGCCCCCCCCGGGCCCGCCGGCCCCCCCCGGGCGGGGCCCCCGGGGGGGGGCGGGGGGGGGGGGGGGGGGGAGGGGGGCCGGGACGGGCCCGCGCGGCCCCCGGGGGGGCGGGGGGGGGGGGGGGGGGGGGGGGTGGTGCAGCTGGCGGGCGTGCCGCGCCGGCCATCAATCTCGACAAGGCACAGGCGGCACGAGCCGAAGCTTTCCAGGCTGTCTGTGGCGCAGAGCTTGGGGATGGAGGTGCCTTGCTCCGCCGCCGCTCGCAGCACGCTGGACCCTGCGGGCACGGTGACTTGGCGCCCGTCGATGGTGAGCGTCATCTGCTCTTCCGAACGGCTTTCAGGCGTGCCGAAATCATCCTGCCGCTGATAGGTCATGCGGCCTCCAGTGATTTTTCGTAAGCGATCATATCATCGCGGGTGTTGAGATTATAGAGGGGGCCGGGGGCGGGCGCTTCTTGCGCATTGCATCGCACCAGCCAGGCGCGCACCGAACGGTCGGGCTGGCCGTCGAGCCAGGCGGCCAGTTCTCCGGCCAATTCAACCGGCCAATATCCGAACAGCCAATGGCCTTCGATGACTGAGGCGCCATCGCTTTCCGCCAGCACCGCGAGATCGGGCACAGGTAACGCATCGCATGCCGCACTCAGCACACCATCATAGCCGTTGGCCGCTGCGTGGGTGAGTGCGGCGAGCAGGCCCGCCAGCGGCCCTTCTCCGGCGTGAGCGCCGTCAGGGATCGCATCAAAATCGCGCCAGTCTCGGCCCACGATCAGCAGATGATCGGTGTTGTTGAACATCCCCATGATGACATGATCGATCAGTGGCAGGCCATCGACAATGGCAACCGCCTTGTCTGAGCCAAAGCGTGTCGATTTGCCGCCTGCAAGGACTGCGCCCAGAAGCTTCACGCGAAATCCTCCGGCCAGTGCTTGATCGCGGAAAGGACCGGGTATGGCGTAAAGCCGCCCAGCGCGCAAAGCGAGCCATACTTCATCGTTTCGGCAAGGTCGGCGATGAGGGCCAACGATTCCGTTTGTGCTGAGCTTGTCGAAGCATTGTCCTTTTCTTCAACGCCGTCGCCAATCTCGTTCACCAGTTCGCCAAGCGTGATGCCGAACGCGACTTCGAACAGTCCGCCGTGCCCCACATTGCCCGCCAATTGCACCGGCATCCGCCACCAGCGCCTCCACCCCGCGCGCCTTGCCGGCTTCGGCGCGGCACAGCTTGAGCACGGGGCGCGGATCGGGTGCGGCCTTGAAGTCATGATAGAAGCTCACCACGCCATGCACTTCGGCACGCGTCAGGTTCAGTGTCTGGGCGATGGCGCGGATGGCCGCTTTGCTGACATGGCCAAAGCGGGCTTGCACATCATGCAGCAAGGGCAAAAGCGGCCCTTCGCGATCCGCATGGGCGGCAATCAGATCGTCCAGGCCGACATCAGCCATCCGCCCCTCCTGTGATTAAAATTGTATGCAACACCTACAATCCAGCGCAAAGTGAAGGCGCGTCAACCAGCCAGACGCTTCACCATCGCATACCAATGGTCCAGATTTTCCTCGAAGGCCTTCACAGGAATGCGCTCATCGCGGCCATGCGCGCGTTCATCATCCGGCGTGACGATCCAGCCGCCATCAACGCCGTAGACCGGCATTCCGGTGGCGCGGAAAAACAGGCCGTCAGTAGCCCCGGCAGACATGCTCGGAACGATTGGCGCGCCCTTGTAGCGGCTGCGAACCGTATCGGTATAGGCCTTCATCACATCGGCGCGCAGCGGAGAGGCCGGAGAGGGGACGCTGGGGCCGTGCGGCTCCACTTTCACGGCACCGCCTGCCACAGCCTGCAATTCGGCCTGAACGGCTTTGGCGTCCACGCCGGGAAAGATGCGACAATTGACGATGGCGCGCGCCGTTTGCGGCAATGCATTGTCGGCATGGCCGCCCGATAGCCGGGTGGCGACACAACGAGTCCGCGTCTGACCAACTTCGGACGGATCAGCTTCAACCATATCTGCCGCCGCGCCATCCTTGGGGTTGGCCAGCCAGCGCCGCATCGCATCACCCAATGGCCCGCTCTCCTGAGAGGCGCGGTGCGTGAAATAGGCGCGGGTGGTGTCGTTCAGCATCGGCTCGAACCGGTGGGCCGAGAGCTTTCCCAACGCAACCGCCAGTTCGTAGATCGCATTGTCCGGCATCGGGCGGGAACTATGCCCGCCCTTGTTGGTGGCCGTAAAGGTGAAGCTTTGGTACATCTTCTCCGATGTCTGGATGCTGAAACCCAGCAGACGCCCATCGGGGGTGAAGGCCCCGCCGCCCGCATCGGCGTTCAGCGCGAACTCGGCGTCTACCAGATCGCGCCATTCTGTTGCGGCACGCTCGGCACCCTTGCCGTCGGTTTCCTCGTCGCCGGTGAACAGCACGATGATGTCTCGTGATGGCTTGAAACCCTCTGCTTTGAGACGCAGCAGCGTGGTTGTGATCGCGGCAATACCACTCTTCATGTCAGACGTGCCGCGCCCGTAATAATAGCCATCTTCCTTGATGAACTGGAACGGATCGCGCGGCCAGTCACTGCGCAGAGCATCGACAACGTCCATATGGCCCAACAACAAGATCGGCTTTTTCTTGCTCTTTTGTGCGGCAGGAAGCCGGGCAATCAGGCTGAATGTACCATCATGGTCTTTGCGCTGGACGTTGGTAAATCCTGCATCAAGGAATAATTTCTCGAGATGGGCGGAAACGCGGTCAACTTCATCTTTTCGGTCCGAAACGGACGGAATTTCAATAATTTGCTTGAAAATGTCCGTCCCTTTTTGTTTCCAGTCAATAGGTTGAGCTGCAAATGACTGACTTGAAATGGTCGCCAAAACGGATAAAGATAATAGGGGAAGCGAAATTTTCATGAATAGTCCTTTTTTACAGTCATTCACGCGGCGAATGAAGTTTGGCGCGTATGGCCTGATCACGGTTGTTGCCCTGACACTAGTGGCTTTGCAGGGTGCGATGCAAGCTGGTGCGGGGGTGAAAGCGGGTCCGACCTCATTGACCTATCCACATGCTGTGGCCTGTGCAGGGGTATTGCGCGCGCAGCCCGGCCCCGCACGCACCGGCGTGGTCACCCGTGCAGTCTGGACCTTTGCCATGGCGGCGGGCGAATTGGGGCGCAACAAGGGACTTTCACCCGACGCAATTGAACGCGCAATCAAGCAGGCCGAAGCGCGAGCACGAGCCACTGCGGTTTCCGTGCGCAATGCCCAGGCCCGTGAATGCGTGCTGGAAGCGCGCAATTCCAGCCAGACAAAATCGGGATAGCCGCAAGTTTTCCCCAATTATTCGGACCATGCTCTGGCGACGCTGAGGCTGTGGGCTTAAGGCAGGGATCATGCCCCATGCCAATTTCGTTCCCTTGCGCGTTTTTTCCGGCTTCACCATGCTGGAGGGCGCGATTGAGCCGAAGATTCTGGCCAAGGAAGCGAAGCGGCTGGGCTTTCCCGCCATTGCCATCTGTGATCGCAACGGCCTGTATGGCGTGATGGAATTTTCGGATGCCTGCAAGCATGCGGGTATCCAGCCGATCATCGGCACGTTGCTCTCTGTCCAGCGGCCCAACCGGCCCGATGCTGTGCCGCCCGCTTATGATTGGGTGCCGCTCTACGCGCAGGATGAGGCGGGCTATGAGAATCTCTGCAAGCTTGTGTCTGCTGCGCATATGGACCGGCCGATGGAAGAGCCTGCGCATGTGACTTTCGAGCAGCTTGAAGCCCATCATGAAGGGCTGATCGCGCTGACGGGCGGGGCGGACGGTGCGATTGTGCGTCACTTTGCGGAAGGGCAGCCCGATGCCGCTTATGGCTATGCAGACCGGCTGGCGCAGATCTTCAAGGGGCGGCTCTATATCGAAGTCTGCCGTCGTTTCGATGCAGACGAAGGGGCGGCAGAGGCCGAACTGATCGACCTCGCTTATCACCTCGATCATCCGCTGGTGGCGACCAACCCGGCTTGCTATGCCGAAGCCGATTTTCACGATGCGCATGACGCCATGCTGTGCATCGCCAATTCGGCCTATGTGGACAGCGGTGATCGCGTCCGCTCCTCACCCGATGCCTGGCTCAAGCCCGCGCGCGAGATGAAGCTGTTGTTTGGTGATCTGCCCGAGGCGCTGTCCAATACGGTGGTCGTGGCGCAGCGCTGTGCGGTGATGGCCCCCAAGCGTGAACCGATCCTGCCCAGTCTGGCGGGAGACCGCGATGGCGAAGCGGCACAGATCAGGGCAGACGCGCAGGCGGGGCTGGAGGCGCGCCTCGTGCATGTGCCACCCGAAGAGCATGACGCCTATCGCGCGCGGCTGGAATTTGAACTGGACGTCATTTGCTCGATGGGTTTTGCGGGCTACTTCCTGATCGTGGCCGATTTCATCAAATGGGCCAAGGATCAGGGCATTCCGGTGGGGCCGGGGCGCGGTTCTGGCGCGGGCTCTGCCGTGGCGTGGGCGTTGACCATCACCGATCTTGATCCGATCAAGCTGGGGCTGCTGTTCGAACGCTTCCTCAACCCGGAACGCGTTTCGATGCCCGACTTCGACATCGATTTCTGCGAAACGCGGCGTGAAGAGGTGATCCGCTACGTCCAGCGCAAATATGGCCGCGATCAGGTGGCACAGATCATCACCTTCGGGCGGATGAAGGCGCGCGCCGTGCTGAAGGATACAGGGCGCGTGCTCCAGATGAGCTATGGCCAGGTTGATCGGCTGGCCAAGCTGGTGCCCAATCTGCCCGCCGATCCGTGGACGCTGGAGCGCGCCAAGAATGGCGTCTCAGAAATCGCGCACGAGTATAAGACCGATATTCAGGTGCGCCGCCTTTATGATCTGGCAATGAAGATGGAGGGCCTGCCGCGCCACAGTTCGACCCATGCGGCGGGGGTGGTGATCGGGGACAGGCCGCTCTCGCACCTCGTCCCGCTCTATCGCGATCCGCGCTCGGACATGCCGGTGACGCAGTTCGACATGAAATATTGCGAAGGCGCGGGGCTGGTGAAGTTCGACTTCCTTGGACTGAAAACGCTCTCTGTGCTGCGCAAGGCGTGCGACCTGATCCGCGCGCGCGAAGCGGCCGCGCCCGATCTGGATGGGCTCGAATGGACCGACGAGGGCGTTTATGCCCTGCTCCAGCGCGGTGACACGGTAGGCGTGTTCCAGCTGGAATCGGAAGGAATGCGCCGCACGCTCGCCGCCGTGCGGCCGACCAATTTCGGAGACATCGTCGCGCTCGTGGCACTCTACCGTCCGGGGCCGATGGACAATATCCCGCTGTTCGGAGACCGCAAGAATGGCCGCGTTCCGGTAGAATATCCGCATGAACTTCTGAAGGGCATTCTGGAGGAAACCTACGGCATCTTCGTCTATCAGGAACAGGTGATGCAGGCCGCGCAGATCCTTGCGGGCTACTCGCTGGGTGGCGCGGATCTGCTGCGTCGCGCGATGGGCAAGAAAATCCAGAAGGAAATGGACGAACAGCGCGCCACCTTTGTGACGGGCTGCGCCGAACACCATCAGATCGACGCGAAGAAGGCCAATGAGCTGTTCGACTTGATCGACAAATTTGCAGGCTATGGTTTCAACAAGAGCCACGCGGCGGCCTATGCGTTGCTCGCCTATCAGACGGCTTGGCTCAAGGCGCATTATCCGGCGGACTTTTTTGCAGCGGCCATGTGTTACGACATGTCGAACACCGATGCGCTCTCCACCTTTGCCGATGATATGCGGCGTTCGAAGGTGCAGGCGCTGGGGCCGTGCATCAATGCCAGCCTGGCTGATTTCTCGGTGGAGGTCACCGAAGAGGGCCATGCCGTCCGCTATGCGCTGGGCGCGCTCAAGGGTGTGGGCGAAGGCGCGATGGAGCAGCTCTGCAAGGAGCGCGAAACCAACGGTGCGTTCAAATCGCTCGATGACTTCGCAGACCGCATCTCACCGCGCTTGCTCAATCGCCGTCAGATTGAAAGCCTGGCGGCCGGCGGCGCGTTCGACTGTGTGGAGCCTAATCGCGCGGGTGTGCATGGCGCGGCTGAAATGCTGCTGGCAGTGGCCGCAGAGGCTGAATCGGCGCGCGTCAGCGGGCAGGGCGGGCTGTTCGGTGGCGAAGAGCATAAGGTGGAAGCGGTCAAGCTGCCCAACAACGCCCATTGGTCCATCGCCGACCGGATGGGGCATGAAAAGGACGCGTTCGGATTTTACTTCTCCGCGCATCCGGTGGATCGTTACACGCAAGTGGCCGAAGCGCATGGCGCGCGCACCCACGCGCAATGGTGTGCGATGCCGATGCCCGCCGATGGCGGCAGAGCGCCCGGCACGATGGCAGTGCTGGTGGAAGATGTCCGCTGGCGCACCTCGGCCAAGGGGCGCCGCTACGCGAATGTGGCCGTGTCAGACCAGTCGGGCCAGTTCATCGCATCCTGCTTTGATGAGGCGACCGCGAAGGATCTGGAAGAAGCGGCCAAGGCCAATCTGTGCGTGCTGCTGCATGTCGAAATGGACAAGCAGCCGGGCGAGGAAACCCCGCGCGTCGCCGCACGGCGGATGCAACGGCTTGACGGGCTCGCCTCGAGCACGAAGCTGAAAGCCGTGGTGCGGATCGGAGACGGCCATGCGCTCAAGTCGCTGGCGGCGCTGCTTTCGCACCGGCGCGGCGGGCGCAGCGAAGTGGTGCTGGAATTGCGCCCGGATACGCATCCCGTGCAATGGCTGCATCTGGGCCGTGATTTCGCGCTGGACGAGGAACTCCGCGCGCAAATGCTCGCTATCCCCGGCGTGGAAGAGGCGAGCCTCCAGCATGTGGTGCCCAATTTGCGGCTGGTGGGTTAGCGCCTGAAATTGTGCGCCTGCCCTTGAGGCTTTGCACCTCTCCCCCTATCTCTTCCCCAAGCGAATCCGCACAAAAAATGGGAGAGAATGATGCTGGGAGGAATGCAGGACTGGAAGCTGCGGGTGACGCACCTGATTGATCATGCCGCGCGCGAACATGGCGGTCGTGAGCATGTGACGCGTTGGGCCGATGGCAGCGAAACGCGCGCGACATGGGCCAGCATCCGCCACGATGCCCTGCGCATGACGCAGGCGCTACGCGCGCTGGGGATCAAGCCGGGGGACCGGATCGGCACGCTGGCGATGAACCACAGCCGCCATCTCGTCAGCTGGTATGGCGCGGTGGGCGTGGGTGGCGTGCTCCACACGATCAATCCCCGCCTGTTTGACGAGCAGCTGATCTACATTGCCAACCATGCCGAAGATCAGGTGCTGCTTTATGATGCCGCCTTCCAGCCGACGGTGGACCGGTTGCGCGACAAATGGACCAGCATCAAACATTATATCTGCTACGATCCGGCAGGCGGTGCGGGCGGATTTGAGGATTGGCTCGCTCCGCATGATGGCAACACCCACTGGCATGATGGAGACGAGCGCGATCCGTGCATGCTCTGCTATACCAGCGGCACGACGGGGAATCCCAAGGGCGTGCTTTATGAAAACCGCTCGACGATGCTGCACGCGATCAGCGGGCTTCAGCCTTCCGCCTTCAATTTTGATACACGCGCTGTGATGCTGCCTGTCGTCCCGATGTTTCATGCCGCAAGCTGGGGCTTGCCTTGGGCAGGGGCGGCGGCGGGCGTGAAATTCGTCTATTCTGCCGTCAACGATGCCAGGATATTGTGCGAGCTGATGAACCGCGAAGGCGTCACCCATTCCGCTGGCGTGCCGACAGTGTGGCTCTCCATCTTCCAGCATCAGGATGATAGCGGCGCGACTCTGGGCAAATTGCACACGGCGGTGATCGGCGGATCGGCCGCCCCGCGCGCGATGATCGAACGGTTGATGAAGCAGGGCATTCGTGTGGCTCACGCCTGGGGGATGACCGAAACCTCACCCATTGGCACGGTCGGTGCGCCCACTCATGACTGGGATGATCTGTCGTTCGAGGAGAAGGTGGAGATCGTCACCAAGCAGGGCCGTTCGCTGTTCGGCGTGGAACTGCGCACCGTTGATCTGGATGACAACTGCACCGAGCTGCCGCGCGATGGCAAGACCAGCGGCGCGCTTCAGGTGCGCGGGCCGTGGATCATCAAGCGCTATTTTCAGGCAGATCAGGACGCCGTGGTAGAAGGCGACTGGTTTGATACCGGTGATGTCGCCACGCTCCACCCGGATGGCACGCTGCAACTGACCGACCGCACCAAGGATGTGATCAAGTCCGGCGGCGAATGGATCAGTTCGGTCGAGCTTGAAAATATTGCCGTGGGTTGCCCCGGTGTTGCGGAAGCGGCGGCGATTGGCGTCTATCATCCCAAATGGGATGAACGGCCCGTGCTGGTGGTGGTGCGCAAGCCCGGTGCAGGCGTGACGGCGGACGAGGTGAAGGCCTTTCTGGCGGACAAGATCGCCAAATGGTGGATGCCCGATGCGATTGAATTCGTGGAAGAAATTCCGCACACTGCAACCGGCAAGATCCTGAAGACCGCGCTGCGTGAACAGTTCAAGGACTATCAGCTGGGACAGGGTTAACACCGCGAAATTTAACGATCTGTTAACCCGCTTCGGGCATTTTGTGTCGGCAAGACCGCCACGGAAAAGACGACATGATTGACTGGAACCCCGATTTCGATCCCGCAATGAAGCCCAAGCGCGAGCGCAAGACCGAGCGCATCGCCCTGATTCTGGTGGCAGAGATTGATGATCTGGCGGGCCACAAGTCGCGTATGCGCGTCCGCAATCTGTCCGCGACCGGCTTTGGTGGCGTGACAGAGGATGCGCATCATCGCCTGTCCGCCGAACAGGCCGTGAAGGTCAGTTTCGGAAATTATGCCGACATCGAAGCGACAATCGTTCGTGTTGATGGCAAGAATGTCGGTCTGCGTTTTGACGAGCTGGTTGATCTGGAGCTGATCCGCACCGCGCGTGTGTCTCCGCCGTCCACGTTCGAACCGCTGGGTATGCACAAGGTACAGACACCGCAATGGATGATCGAACGCGCCAAGCGGGCGTTCTGAACCTTCAGCGCAGGCGGCTCGTCAACACCCACCAGCCAGGATGCTCGGCCCGCAGATCGTCTGCCGCCGCGTCGCGCGCATGGCCATCATCGAACAGCGCAAAGCAGGTTGCCCCTGATCCTGACATGCGCACCAGCCGCACGCCGGGCCGTGCGCGCAGGGCATCCAGCACAATCGCAATATCCGGGATCAGGCTTATGGCGGGCGTTTCCAGATCGTTGCGCGCCTCCATCCACATGTCCGGGGAAAGCGGACCACGATCTTCGCCATCCCAGGCCTTGAACACGGGGCCGGTGGGGCAGGCCAGCAGCGGATTCACCAGCAAGAGCGGCACGCCTGAGAGCTCACGTCCTTCGACCGGAGACAATTGGTCTCCCACGCCTGTGCCAAAGCAGGTGCGCGATGCAATGCAGGCGGGCACATCCGCGCCCAGTTCGGCCGCGAGATCGCCCGGACGGACGGCGTCGGCGCCAAGGCCCCATAGGGCCGAAAGCAGCCGCAGCGTGGCCGCCGCATCGGCAGAACCGCCGCCCAGACCAGCGGCAACAGGCAACACCTTTTCCAGATGCAGGGCAGCACCGGCCATGATGCCATTGGCGGTGCGCAACGCCTCTGCCGCGCGCATCACCAGATTTCCGGGGCCGCTCTCCAGTTCATGCGCAAATGGGCCTGAGAGCGTCAGGCTCAGCGTGTTTGCCGGTTGCGCGGACAGCCGGTCGCCATCCTCGGCAAAGGCGAACAGCGTTTCCAGCTCATGATAGCCATCGGGCCGCCGCCGCCGGACGTGCAGGGCAAGGTTGATCTTGGCATATCCGGTGTCATGGCCCGCAGGCGCAGCGGGCGGAGTCACTTCGCGGCCTTCAGCCCGAAATCGATCTTGGCCTTCAGTCGCTCGGCAACGTCACCATCGCTCTGCACCAGCGCATTACGCCACGCATAGCGGGCGTCGATGCGACGACCGGACATCCAATAGGCATCGCCCAGATGCTCGCTGATTTCTCCCATCCGGGGCTCGCGCTCGGCAGCCTGTTCGAGCAGCGGTATGCCCTTGGCCAGATCGCCCTGACGGACCCACGCCCAGCCGAGCGAATCGATGATGGCGGCATCGTCGGGCCGGATGGCGCTGGCGCGCGCGATCAGCTCTGTGGCGGCCTTGGCATCCTCGCCATGCTCCAGCATCGAATAGCCAAGATGGTTGAGCGGCGTCGCCTGATCCGGCCCTGCCTCAACCGCGCGTTGCAGCGCCTGTCGCGCCCTGGTCCAGTCTCTGGCGCTTTCCAGCTCGCGCCCATATTGAAGCCAGTAATGCCAGGGGATGAAGGTCTCGCCATGGCGCGTGGTGACAAGGTCGATCGCCTGTTTGAAGGCATTGGCGGCCTCGGCATGGCGATCGGTTGCGGCGAGCGCATCCCCGAGCCGAACGAAGGACTCCGCAGAGACATCTGAGCGCGCGGCCAGATCGCGCGCCAGCGCCAGCGCCTCTTCGGGCCGGTCTCCATTGCGCAACGCTTCATAGCGGGTCTGGTCGATCCAGCCTTGCGTCAGCGGGGTGGCCTTGACGCGGCTCAGGGCTGCGAGCGCGGCATCGTTGCGACCGACGGCATTGAGCGCGACTGCCGTCACCACGGTGGGATAAGCGCGTTTCGAATCTGCAAATGCAGCAAAACGCGCCATGACTGCGGCGCTTTGGGGCGCACGTTCGGCCAGCAGTAACAGCGAAACCCGTGCCAGCATTTCCGACAGGCCCGATCTGGACTGCGCAACCGCATCTGGCAGCGGCTGTCCGGAGGCCACCATCTTGCGTGCCAGATCAAGTTCGAGGGCTGCGCCATCCAGAAGCGTTGCCGCCAGATCAGCGCGTTTGAGCTGCATCAGGCGGGCAGCGGCCAACAGCCGGAACTGGCTGCGATAGACATCGGGCCGATCTTGCGAACGGACGGCCTCTGCGCCTTCCTCGGCCTTGCCCTGTGCAAGTAAGAGCAGTGCGCGCTGTTCGCGGACCAGCGCATAGCCCACAGCGTCGCGCACGCGGCCTTCCAGCGGAGCCAGCGCATCGCCCTTGCGCGCGCCAAATAGCATCCAGGCGCGCAGGGCGGGCACCATGAAGGCGAAGGACTGGCTGGCTTCGACCCGATCCAGTTCGCGTTCCGCCGCGCGCCAATCCGCGCGATGCACCTGATCGACGAACAGCAGCAACGGACCATCAGGGGGCAGGGCATCCAGCCGGTCGAGCGTGCGCGCCGCGCGCAGGGCCAGCACCATGTTCCCGGCATCCACCGCCTTGCGATAGGTGCGATAGGCAACAGACACATTGTCCGGATTGGCCGTCAGCGCCTCTGCATAGGCCGACAGCGCCTGATCCGGCTCGCCCCGTGCATCAGCCATGCGGGCATGGACATAGCGGCTCAGCGAAGCTTCGGCGGCCCGACTGGCTTCAGCCGGAAAGGCTGCCAGCAGCAACCCTCCGGCCAGAACCAGCTTACATGTTCGGATAGTTCGGTCCACCGCCACCCTCCGGCGTTACCCAGGTGATGTTCTGCGTGGGGTCCTTGATGTCGCAGGTCTTGCAATGGACGCAGTTCTGCGCGTTGATCTGAAGGCGGGGATTGCCTTCCTCCTTGCCCACGATCTCATAGACACCCGCCGGGCAATAGCGCGTTTCAGGCGCGTCATAGAGTGCGAGATTGACCGTGATCGGCACGCTCTCATCCGCCAGTTGCAGATGGCAGGGCTGATCTTCCTCATGGTTGGTGTTGGAAAGGAATACCGAGGACAGGCGGTCAAAGCTGATCACGCCATCGGGCTTGGGATAGTGCACCGGCTCATACAAATCCTTGCGGCCCAGATTTTCGCAATCGGCGTGATGCTTCATCGTGATCGGCAGGCCGATCTTGAGCGTGCGCATCCACATGTCGATGCCTGCCAGAATCGTGCCGAACTCGCCACCATATTTGGCAACCGCCGGTTCGGCATTCTTGACCAGCTTCAGCTCTGTGGCAATCCAGCTGTCGTTGAGATTGTCCTGATAGTCAGACAATTCGGTATGCTCGCGGCCTGCCGCAATCGCTGCCGCGATGCTTTCTGCTGCCAGCATCCCGCTCTTCATCGCGGTATGGCTGCCCTTGATGCGCGGCACGTTCACAAAGCCGGCCGAACAGCCGATCAGCGCGCCGCCGGGGAAGGCGAGCTTGGGCACGGACTGCCAGCCGCCTTCATTGATCGCGCGCGCACCATAGGAGATGCGCTTGCCGCCTTCCAATATCTTGCGGATTTCCGGGTGCTGCTTCCAGCGCTGGAATTCCTCGAACGGAAAGACGTGCGGATTGGCATAATCAAGCGCGACGACGAAGCCGATCGCGACTTGGTTGTTGGCCTGATGATAAAGGAAGCCGCCGCCCCAGCTGTCGCTTTCCGTCAGCGGCCAGCCCTGCGTGTGGATCACGCGGCCTTCATGATGCTTGTCGGGATCAATGTCCCACAATTCCTTCATGCCCACGCCGTAAACCTGCGGCTCGCAATTGGCCTCCAGGTCATATTTCGCCTTGAGCTGCTTGGTCAAATGCCCGCGCGCGCCTTCTGCAAACAGCGTATATTTGGCGTGGAGTTCCATGCCGGGCATGTAATCGCCCTTGTGACTGCCATCGCGCGCCACACCCATGTCTCCGGTGGCGACACCCTTCACCGATCCGTCCTCATTGTAGAGGATTTCGGCCGCCGGGAAGCCGGGGAAGATTTCCACGCCCAGATTCTCGGCCTGAGTGGCAAGCCAGCGGCAGAAATTGCCAAGGCTGCCGGTATAGGTTCCCTTATTGTGCATCCAGCCTGGTGTGAGGATGTGCGGAATCGCAAGATGCTTGTGCGCAGTCATCACCCAGTGATGATTTTCGTTCACCGGCACGTCTGCCATCGGGCAGCCTAGCTCAATCCAGTCGGGAATCAGCTCTTCAATCGCCTTGGGATCGAACACCGCGCCAGACAGGATGTGCGCGCCCACTTCAGAGCCCTTCTCCAGCAGGCACACCGAAAGCTCCGCATTGAGCTGCTTCAGGCGGATTGCAGCGGACAGACCAGCCGGACCGCCACCCACGATGACCACATCATAGGGCATCGATTCCCGTTCAGACATTCCCTCACTCCCTGTTGTTCCAGGCGCTCGGCTCGGATGATCCCTCATCCCGTCCAGTCTGCCCGGAAACGGCAATTCACTGATTGACCAAGCGCGTATCAGGGACGAACTGTCAAGTCCATGGTCGCCGATTCCCTGCAAGAAGATGCTGCTTTGCTCTATTCCGCCCTGTCATGGTGGGAGATGGCGGGCGTAGACCTGTGCATGGAGGAAGCGCCGCGCCGCTGGCTGGAATCGCCCGCACCGCCTGTCATGATCGCTACAGACGGGATGCAGGACGCGCGCAAGCCGCAGCCGGTGCCCGCTCAGCAACCGGCGCGGATCGACACGCTGGATGCGCTGCTGAACCATTTGCTGACAGCGCCCGATCTTGTGGAGGCCGGGCCGCCTGCGCGCCGCATTGCCGCTTCGGGCCACCCCGATGCGCCGCTGATGGTGCTGGTGGATGTGCCCGATGAAGGGGACGCCGCGCGTGGTGCGCTGCTTACCGGTGAATCGGCACGGCTGTTCGATGCGATGCTGGCGGCGATGGGGAAAACGCGGGCGGATTGCTATCTGGCGGCAGTGTGCCCCGGTGCGCCTCCGGGCGGGTTGCTGCCCTCTTCATCCATTCCGCGCTTTGAGGCGCTGGCGCGTGATCATGCCGGTTTTGCGGGCGGCGAAACGCTCTGGCTGATGGGAAGTGCGGCGATCCGTGCGATTTTGCAGGTCGATGCCCTACCACTTCCGAAAGGTTTACAGTTATTTAACCATGGTGGTCGAAAGAAGGCTGTGATCGCTGGACACGCGCCCAGATTTCTCATGCGTCAGCCGAAACACAAGGCGCAGGTCTGGGCAGCGATGCAGGCTTTGATGACGGGGAACAAGGCGTGAGTGTGAAGTTGAAACTGTTGCTGGCCCTTGCGGCGTCGATGGGCGTGGCGCTTCCCGCTCAGGCCGCAGACCAGACTGTTCTGACCGCACCGCGCGCCTACGCGCCGCAACTTGGCCCCAATGCCCGCGCCCGGTATCGCCAGATTTTTGACGCCATCAAGGCGCGCAGCTGGGCCGATGCACAGGCGCTGCTCGATGCCACTCCCGAAGGCCCGTTGCACAATGTCGCGCGTGCCGAGCTCTATCTCGCCAAGGGTTCGCCTATGGTGCCACCGGAAACGCTGGCGGCCTTGGCCGAACGTGCGCCCGAACTGCCTTACGCCCGGCGCCTGACGGCGTTGGCGCAAACGCGCGGGGTTTCCGCCGCGGTGGCTCTGCCGAGCGAACAGGAATTGCGCTGGCTGGGCTCGCAGCCGCGTCGCGGCAAGGCTGCCGGCTCCGAAGCGCGCGGCCTTGCGCTGTCTGGCAAGATTGTCCCGCTGCTCAAGAGTGACCAGCCCAATGAGGCAGAAGCCTATCTGGACAGCAAGAGCATCGGGCTTGATCCCGAATTGCTGACCGAATGGCAGCATCGCATTGCCTGGTCCTATTATCTCACCGGCGATGATGCGGCGGCCCAACGGCTGGCGCAGAAAGCGGCGGTCGGTCCGGGTGAATTTGCAGCACAGGCGCAATGGGTGTCCGGTCTCGCTTCATGGCGGCTGCGCCAATATGATGTGGCGTCGAACGCTTTTGCGATTGCGGCCAACCGTCTGGGTGACCCGGAGATGGTGGCCGCCGCCCATTATTGGGGCGCGCGTGCTGACATGGCAGCTGGCCATCCCGAACGCATGGATGCCAAGCTGAAGGCCGCCTCGCGCCAGTTTGAAACCTTTTACGGTCTGCTGGCCATGAACCAGCTGGGCGTGAAGCCGCAACTGGTGGAAACCGGCGAGAATGGCCGTGTGGAAAAGCTCGCCAATGTCCGCGCCGCACTCGCGCTCGCGGAAATCGGGGAGAAGGATCTGGCGGATGACATCATCCGTCATCAGGCCCGGATTGGCGATGCGCGCGATCATGCCACGCTGGCGGCGATTGCCGGGCGACTTGACCTGCCGGGCACGCAGCTCTGGCTCGCACAGAACGGCCCGGCCGGCGCGCAGGCTTCGGTCAGCGCGCGCTATCCCGCACCCAAGACGTGGATGCCGGCAGGCGGCTGGCGGGTGGATCGCTCGCTGGTTTATGCCCATGCGCTGCAAGAATCGCGCTTCCGCACCAATGTTGTCAGCCCCGCTGGTGCGCGCGGCCTGATGCAGGTTCTGCCCGGCACGGCCGCGATGATCTCCCGCAACAAGGGTGAGGCTTATATGGGCTCACTCAACGATCCGTCGGTCAATATGGAATATGGCCAGAGCTTCATCGAGCAGCTGCGCGACCGGAGCGAAACCGGCGGCCTGCTGCCCAAGGTGATTGCGGCTTATAATGCCGGGCCGACGCCGGTGGCCAACTGGAATGCCCGTGTGCGCGATTCGGGTGATCCGTTGCTCTACATTGAATCCATCCCGTATTGGGAAACCCGCGCCTATGTGGCGACGGTGCTGCGCAATTACTGGATGTATCAGCTTCAGGCTGGCGAAAAGACCAACAGTCTGAACGCGCTGGCGCAGGGCATGTGGCCCCGCTTTCCCGGCATGCCCGGCCCGATGGCCGTCCGGCTGGATCGGGTCGGCGGCGCGCAGATGGCAGATTGATCGTGCTTTCCCTGCGGGCGCGGCGCACATAGGATCGCTACATGCCCATCAATCCCGAACGTCTCTTCATCCCGGTCCGCATCGCGGTCCTCACCGTCTCGGACAGCCGCACGCTTGCCGAAGACAAATCGGGCGACGCGCTCGTCGCGCGGATCACAGAGGCGGGCCATGTGCTGGCGGAGCGGGCGCTGCTGCGTGACGACACCGACGATATTGTCGCGCTGCTGCATCGCTGGTGCGAAGACGCGACAGTGGATTGCATCATCACAACCGGCGGGACTGGCGTGACCGGACGCGACGTGACGCCCGAAGCGCTGGCGCTTTTGGGCGGCAAGGATATTCCGGGCTTTGGCGAATTGTTCCGCTGGATCAGCTTTGGCAAGATCGGCACGTCCACCATCCAGAGCCGTGCCTGTGCCGTGGTCGCGCATGGCACTTATGTGTTTGCGCTGCCTGGTTCTACCGGGGCCGTGAAGGATGGCTGGGACGAAATCCTCGTCCACCAGCTCGACAGCCGCTTTGCGCCCTGCAATTTCGTGGAACTGATGCCGCGCCTCACCGAGCGTTAGGCGGACAGCACCTCCCGCTCATCCGCAAAAATATCCCACGCTGCAATGAACATGGCGGCGATGACCGGGCCGACAACGATGCCGTTCATGCCGAAGACGCTGAGGCCGCCCAGCGTCGCGATCAGCACCACCCAGTCAGGCATCCGCGTATCTTTGCCGACAAGGATCGGGCGCAGCACATTATCCACCATGCCGATCACAAGCACGCCGAACCCGGTCAGCACAAAGGCTTGCCATTGCTGTCCGGTCGCCATCAGATAGATCGCCACCGGCACCCAGACGATGCCCGTGCCAATGGCGGGCACCAGCGAGAACATGCCCATGACCACGCCCCACAGCAGCGCGGCCTGAATGCCGAGCACGGCAAAGATGATCCCGCCCAACGTGCCCTGCACGAACGCCACGACAAAGCTGCCCTTCACCGTGGCGCGGATGACCGTGGTGAATTTGGTGAACAGGTCGCGCCGCTTGGCGCGGTCCATCGGCAAGCGGTGGCTGATTTTGCGTGTGAGCAGATCACCGTCGCGGATCAGGAAGAAGGCTAGATAGAGCATGATGCCCAACTGCATCACAAAGCTGAGCGCGCCCTGACCCAGCGAGACAGCCTGTCCGGCCCCCATCCTGACCGCGTCGGTCATGGCGCTGGCAAGACGCCCTTGCAGCGCCGTCAGATCTTTGGGACCAATCCGGCCCAGCGCATCGCGCATCCAGTTCGGCAAGCCCGCCTGAACATCACGCACCAGTTTGACGAGGTCGATCTGGCGGGTTTCGATGCTGTTGTAGATGATGATGGCCTGATCAATCAGGAGAGACCCCAGCATCACGGCTGGCACAATCACGATGGCGATCATCAGCAACAGGGTGATGAGCGCAGGTGTGGTATGTCGCTTGGGCATTCGGGAGGCCAACATGCGATGGACAGGCTTGAACACGATGGCCGCGACCAGCGCCCACAGGATCGAGCCGAAAAATGGCACCGCAATCCACGCCATGGCCAATGTTGCCACGGCCACAAATCCCAGGAAAAACCGGTCCTCCAACTGGTGCATGGACGCTCCTTGATTTTGGGCGGCACCAGCGCGCAGCCCCCTTTGTGCGCACAGTTGCAAAAACGGGTGGGCGAGGCAATCGGCAATGAAGGCAGAAATGCCGGGCGACCGACGCGGACGCCTTACCCGATGTCCTTGCCTTGCACGCGCAGCAGCAGGCCTGCCGTGAAAAGCGGCGTTTGGGCCTTGCGGAACTTGCCGGGCGTCATTCCGGCAAAACGATGGAATTCCCGGTTGAGATGCGATTGATCGAAATAGCGCAACTCGGCCAGTTGCTTCTGATCCGGCGTTGAAAATCCACGCATTGCCTCCGCCACGTCCAGAAACCGGCTGCGCCTGAGGATTGATTTGGGAGTCAGCCCGTAACTGGACATGCACCGCCGCTCCATCTGGCGGACAGAGATGTCCAGCTGCCGCGCCGCGCTTTCGATTTTGATGGTGCTGTCCAGCCGCGCCATGGCCTCGAACTGCTGGATCTTCTCGTCGATGCGCTTGCGGCCGACCCGCTTGATCTGGGCGCGGATGGCAGCGATCATGGCCTGAAGCTTGCCGCCATCATCGGGGGCAGCCTGAATTTCGGCAAGCATCGTATCGGCCAGTTCGCCCCAAAGGCGGGAGAGCGGCACCATCTGGTTCACAAAGTCGGACGCAGGTTGCTTGAACAGCGCGCGCCACGCGCTCGGGCGGATGGCAAAGCCTGCCACGTTGAAGCCGCCCTTGACGCGCACCGGCAGCGGTGCCGAATTGCTGCCGAACAGCAAGGCAGGGCTAGGAAAGCTCCATTCGCCGGAACTGGTTTCGGCCTGCCATTCGCCCTTGAGCAAGATGCGCACAAAAGCGTTCTCGGCCAGCAGGCTGTCTTCGATCAGGGAGTCATCGGGAAGCGGCACTTCAAAGATGTAAAAGCGCCGAATATACGGTGCCAGATCGTCCGGTGGCGCATAAGTTCGAGAATCGAGCATGGCCGCTTGAGGTCTTTCCTTCCCAGATGACATGGTGTGCTTCCTGCCGCGCGCGCTTGAGCCTGCTATGACGGGCAGTTGGTTCAAGTGCAACGACTGTTGCACAGGCAAACCGCTCCGCTTTGGAGCGGCCACGCGTGCGGGCTTTGGGCTTGGCATTTGCAGGGGGGTTGCCTATAGGCTATTCATGTCTGAAGAACCCCGGAAAACTCCCATCACATCCGAATATGGCGCTGACTCCATCAAGGTGCTCAAGGGCCTTGATGCCGTGCGCAAACGCCCCGGCATGTATATCGGCGATACAGATGACGGTTCGGGCCTCCACCACATGGTGTTCGAAGTCTCGGACAATGCCATTGACGAGGCATTGGCGGGCCATTGTGACCGTATCCTGATCCAGCTCAATCCCGATGGCTCGGTGTCGGTGGAAGATAATGGCCGTGGTATCCCGACCGGCATTCATGCTGAAGAGGGCGTATCGGCAGCCGAAGTCATCATGACGCAGCTTCACGCCGGCGGGAAGTTCGAGAACACGTCTGACGACAATGCCTATAAGGTGTCAGGCGGTTTGCACGGCGTTGGCGTTTCCGTGGTGAACGCGCTGTCCGAATGGCTGGACCTCAATGTCTGGCGCGACGGTGAAGAGCATTACATGCGTTTCCGCCATGGCGATGCGGAAGCGCCGCTGCGGGTGATTGGCCCCTCCAACGGCAAGAAGGGTACGCGCGTCACCTTCATGCCCAGCCCGGCCACCTTCAAGATCACCGAGTTTGATTTCGAAAAGCTGGAGCATCGCTACCGCGAACTCGCCTTCCTCAATTCAGGCGTGCGACTGGTGCTGGCCGACGCCCGCCACGCCGAGCGTGTGGAGCATGAACTGTTCTATGAGGGCGGAATTGCGGCGTTCGTCAAGTGGCTCGACCGGTCCAAGACACCGCTGTTTCCGGAACCGATTTCGGTATCCGGGCAGCGGGACGGCATCGGGATCGACGTCGCGCTCGAATGGAATGACAGCTATTACGAGAATGTGCTCTGTTTCACCAACAACATCCCGCAGCGGGATGGCGGCACGCACCTTTCGGCCTTCCGCGCGGCGCTCACGCGGACGCTCAACAACTATGCCGAAAAGTCCGGCCTGCTGAAGAAGGAAAAGGTCAACCTGACCGGCGAAGACATGCGTGAGGGGCTCACCGCGATCGTTTCCGTCAAGCTGCCCGATCCCAAATTCGGCTCTCAGACCAAGGACAAGCTGGTTTCTTCCGAAGTCCGCCAGCCGCTTGAAAGCCTGATGTCTGACAAGATGGCCGAATGGCTGGAGGAAAATCCGGCCAATGCCCGCTCGATCGTCCAGAAGATCATCGATGCTGCCGCGGCCCGCGAGGCTGCACGCAAAGCGCGTGAAGCCTCGCGCAAGTCGGTCATGGGTATTGCCTCGCTTCCCGGCAAGCTTGCGGATTGTCAGGAGAAAGACCCGGCCAAATCCGAACTGTTTCTGGTCGAAGGTGATTCCGCAGGCGGCTCGGCCAAGCAGGGACGCAACCGTCACAATCAGGCGATCCTGCCACTCAAGGGCAAGATTCTGAACGTGGAACGCGCGCGACGCGACCGGATGCTGTCTTCGAAGGAAGTGGGCACGCTCATCCAGGCGATGGGCACGGGCATTCTCGACGATTTCAACATCGAGAAGCTGCGCTATCACAAGATCGTCATCATGACCGACGCCGACGTGGACGGTGCCCATATCCGCACGTTGTTGCTCACCTTCTTTTACCGGCAGATGCCCGAGATCATCGAAGGCGGTTATCTCTACATCGCACAGCCGCCGCTCTACAAGGTGGCGCGCGGACGCAGCGAGCTCTTACCTCAAGGACAATGAGGCGCTCGATCAATATCTGATCGATGGCGGCGTGGGCGCATCGGTGCTCGAATCGGCTGCCGGATCGCGGAGCGGCAATGATCTGGCCCAACTGGTCGATCATGCGCGGCGCATGCGGGCGCTGATGCGCTATATGCCGCGCCGTTACGACGGGGCGATCATTGAAGGCCTCGCACTGGCAGCGGCGTTCGATCCGGCCCTTTCCGGAACTGGCCGCGCAGATGCCGTGCAGCGCGCGGCGGAGTGGCTTGGCAGGGCCGATGTCGAAGGCCGGTGGAGCGGCGGCGTGGGCGCTGAAGGTGGCTATCATCTTCAGCGACTGTGGCGCGGCGTGACCGATCACCACATCATCGATGCCGCGTTCCTGACGAGCCAGGAAGCCCGCAGGCTGCATGCGCTGGCCGGCGAACAGGCCGAAGCCTATGCCGCGCCCAGCCGTCTGGTGGCGCTCGCCAAGGCGACGGCAGCTGCTGAAGCGGATGGAGACGATGACGCCCCGGTGCCCGCACGCGGCGTGCCTGTGACGCGCCCGAGCGAACTGCTGGACGCCATTCTGAAGAGTGGCGGCAAAGGCATGTCGATCCAGCGCTACAAGGGGCTGGGCGAAATGAATGCCGAGCAATTGTGGGAAACCACGCTCGATCCAACAATCGCTCGCTGCTGCGCGTCCATGTTGAACATGCAGACAAGGCAGGCGAAATCTTCGCACAGTTGATGGGCGATGTTGTGGAGCCGCGCCGAGACTTCATTCAGGAAAATGCCCTGAATGTGGAAAATCTGGACGTTTGATGCAGATTTGACGGCTCGTCGCTTCGTCATTACGCACTGCTTGAAACAGTCAGCTGGGGAGGGCTGAACGTTGAAGGCTGAAACCGTTCGCCCGTTCGGGCCTGAGCCGGATGCTATGGCGCATATGCCCCTGCGAGAGCGCAAGAAAACGCAGACGCGTCGGGACATTCTTGATGCATCCCGGACCTGCTTCAATGCCCGCGACATTGCCGAAGTCAGCATGGACGAGATTGCGGAGGCCGCCGGTGTCGCGCGGGGCACTGTGTTCAACTATTTCCCCAGCAAAGGGGATATTGTCTCTGCACTTGTTGCTGAAAACGCAATCATGTTCGGTCGCCTCATTGATCGCGCCAACGCACGCCGAACCCCGCTTCTGGCCCGGTTGTCTTCGATTTTCTCGACCAGTGCGAAGGGGATGTTGCAGACAGCTGACCTGTCCCGGCGGCTGCTCAATCCGGTTGACCGCAAGTGGCAGGCTACATTGAACAGCCGCGACGCATCGGAATTGATGCTGGATGCGCTGGAGGACACATTTCGTTCGGCCAGTGATGCGCTGCGGATGCGGGACGATGTTCCCGTCCGCCATTTGTGCGAACTCGTCTTGTCGATTTACACCGGCATCATCGCGCAATGGCGGATGGACCCCGACTATCCCCTGATTGACCGGCTTGAACAGGCCGCCGGGCTGATCGTTGATATGGCGCACGCACGGCGCTGAACACGCGCATAGGAGCGCGTACCCTGTATTGTAAATTTGTCACATATGGCAGCATGAATCCGCATGAGATGCGGACAATGCGTAAAAGCGCTTGCCATTTCCTCCGGATTTGTCGAAAATTGGACTTTAGTTCAAAACTATCCTGTCAGGAGGGGTTTCATGAAATCATTCGAAATGTTCAACCATGCCGCGCGCGCGCTTTTGCTCGGTGGCAGCCTCTTCGCCTTGTGCGTTCCGGCCTATGCCCAGAATGCCGATGCCGCCGAAGAAGAGGGGCTGGGCGAAATTCTTGTCACCGCGCAGAAGCGCGAACAGAATTTGCAGGATGTGCCGATCGCGATCAGCGCGATCGGTGCGCAGAAGGTTGAACAGCTTGGCATCAGCGATTCGAGAGACCTAAGCGGCCTCGCGCCGAACGTCACGATCGTGCAGGGTACCACCAGCCAGGCCGCAGCGGTCATCTCGATCCGCGGCATTCCCACGCCGGCGTCCGAAACCTTTGGGCTGGATACGGCCAACGGCCTGTATGTTGATGGCATCTATATCGGTCGTTCGGGGGCCAGCGGCCTTGACGTGACCGACATCGAGCGCGTCGAAGTGCTGCGCGGGCCGCAGGGCACGCTGTTCGGCCGCAACACGACGGGTGGCGCGATTGCATTTATCTCGCGCGCGCCGTCTGAAACATTCAAGCTGAAGGCCGAAGCGGGCTATGGCAATTTCAACGCATGGAATGGCCGCATTACCGTTGATCCGGGCAGCATCGCGGGGATTGCGACGAGCCTTTCCTACAGTCACCGTCAGCGCAACGGCCTGATTGACAACATCCTCCAGCCCAAGGATTCGCTCGATCCCGGTTCGCGCAAGTCTGATGCAGTCCGCTTTGCTGCGCGCATGGAATTGGGCGGAACGGGCTCGGTCCAGTATATTTTTGACTGGTCCAAGGTTCGTGGTGGCACCAATGCCTTCCAGCTGACCAATGTGGCAGACGGCACGCCGCGTGCGCCGGTTGTGTTGCCCGGTGGCCCCGTGGTGGCTACGCAGCAAGCGCCGGTTGCCCAATATCTGGCAGGGGCCACCTTTGCATCGGCTGCGTGCCAGGCACTGGCTGCACCCACGCGCGTCTATCGCACCGAAGTCTGCAACGATGTCAGCAGCTTCTCGTCAGACAAGACCTGGGGCCATAATCTCCAGATCCAGAATGATTTTGATGCGTTTAAGGTGAAGCTCACCTCCGGCTTCCGCCAGTGGCACAGCAATTCGGTCTCTGATCTGGATGGCATGGGCGCGTTCACCGGCCCGGCCTTTACCAACGCCTCGCTGTTCAACGGCTTCCCGGCGGGCCTGCTCGGCAGCCTGGGCTTCCCGGCGGGCACATCCGCGTTCCTCGCGGGCTCTGCTGTGCCCAAGGTGACGCAGAACCTGTTCGATACGAACAACAAGCGCCGTCACAAGCAGTTCAGCAACGAGCTGGAATTTTCGGGCGATACCGACACGCTGGACTGGGTCTTGGGCGGCTTCTGGTTCTGGGAAAAGGGCGGGGAAAACAACCCGCAGAACAGCGGTTTCGTGCTCGATACCAACAGCGCGGTATTCTCCAACGCCGCCTTTGTCGGCGTGTTGCGCGGTGTTGGCTTCCCCCAGCTCGCAGCGGAAAATTTCGCGCCTCTGCTCGCGCCCGGATTCCGCGCGGCCAACCCGGCCCGCTATCGTCTGGTGCAAACCAGGGCGACGCTGATCTACACCGCCGAGGCTGTCAGCAAGGCCATTTACGGCCAGTTCACCCTCTATCCGGGTGGCCGGGACAGCGGCCTGCGCCTGACTGCGGGCGGGCGCTACACATGGGATACCAAGCGCATGGCGCGTGCGCAAAATGGCGCGGCCCCGCTCGCCGTGCTGGAAACAGGCAAGGCGAATTACAGCAAGTTCACCTGGAACTTGATGGCAGGCTATGACGTGGCCGAAGGCGTGAATCTTTATGCGCGCGCGGCAACGGGGTACCGTTCCGGCGGGTTCAACGCACAGGATGCCGTCATCACCGGCACGACAACGCTTCCCAACTTTAGCGAGGAAAGCGTTACCTCCTATGAAATTGGTCTGAAATCCGAACTGTTCAACCGCAAGCTGCGCTTCAACGTGTCGGCCTATCACAACATCTACCAGGATCTGGCGGTCAATATTCCGCTGACCAACGCACCGGCGGGCACTTTCGCTTCGCGCATCGGCAATGCGGGCAAGGTCAAATATACCGGGTTCGAAGTGGAAGCGCAGGCGGTGCTGACCGACAATTTCAGTGTCGATGGCAGCTTGGGCTATGTCGACATCAAATATAAGGAGTTCATGGCGGGTCAATCGACCACTGCCGGTGCGCCGCCGATCAACATCGCGTCGGTGGTCACACCGGGTTACACCTCGCCGCTCACCGCCAATGCTGCGATCAATGCCAAATTCCCGCTGGGCATGGGCAATGCGCGCCTCCAGCGCGCGGGTCGGCTATACCTATGAAGATGGCAAGTACAGCTTCACCAGCACCATTGCGACGCCCTATAACGATGCGCTGAAGGGCGATAACCGCAACGTCATCGACGCGCAGATTTCGGTGGATCGCATCGCGCTGGGCGGTGCTGAAGCCGAAGTGAAAATCTGGGGCAAGAACCTGACCAACAGCCATGATTTCGTGCGCGGCGTGGATTTTGGCCAGCTGGGCTTTGCGGGCGGCTATTTCGCCGAACCGCGCACCTATGGCATGACGCTGGGTGTGAAGTTCTAAAGCAGACCGACGCGCCATCCCGGCCATAGCGCCGGGGTGGCGGCGCGGTCCGCGGTGGAGGAGGATTCATGGCCCTCAAAGTGTTTGTTCAGCACATCTGGCCCGATCCGAAGGGTGATACGCTCCTCGGTGAAAAAATGGCCGTCGTCTATGACGGGCAGGAAACGCTGATGCGGCGCATTCTGGGGGCGGATGCGGTGATCCGCCAAAGCTTCAATCCACGATCCGCTTATTATTCCAACTGCGCTTCGATGGAGGCATATAACAATGTCGGTATGCTGGAGGGGCTGCGGCAGGCCGATGCGGATGGCTTTGACGTGGCCTTCATCACCTGCGGCAATGATCCGGCTGTGCAGGCCGCGCGTGACCTTCTGACCACACCGGTGGTCAGTGCGTCTGAAAGTGCCATGCTGTTGGCCTGCACATTGGGCCTGAAGTTCGGCTGCGTGACGTTTGACGAGGAATCGACCGTTCTGGTCGAACGCAATATCCGCGCCTTCGGGCTGGAAGACCGCGCCTTGCGCCACAAGCCCGCGCGTTCAGCAGGCTTTTATGAAGCGTGCGACACCTGGTTCACCGATCCGGATTATCTGCGCAATTCAGTCATCCCCAAATTCGAAGAGGCGGCCAGGAGCCTGATCGCTGACGGAGCGGACGTGATTGTGGGCGCGTGCGGCAATTTCGCGGCCCTGCCCTATCATGGCTATACCAAAGTAACCGGAACCGAAGTTCCGGTGCTCGATGCTGTCATGTCCGGGGCCTATATGGCTGGCCTTGTCGGCAATATGCACCGCACCATGGGCATTGCCACCAGCAAGGTGCGCAGCTTCAAGGGCGTCCCGTCAGAGATTGCCGCCCATGTGCTGGCCCCGTTTGCGGTGGGCAAGGTCTGATCAGCTGCGCCAGCCGGTGAAGGAAGCGCTCTTCGCGGCCAGATCCACCTTGGCGGCCAGATATTCGCGCTCCAGCTGGTCTACATAGTCGCCCACGCTCTTCACTTCGGAAATTGATCCGATGCCCTGGCCGGAACCCCAGATGTCCTTCCACGCCTTGGCATCGGTGTTGCCGCCGGAGCCGAAGTTCATCTTGGACGGATCGGAGACCGGCAGATTGTCGGGATCGAGCCCGGCCTTGACGATTGAGCCGCGCAGATAATTGCCGTGCACGCCGGTGAAGAGGTTGGAATAGACAATGTCGCCCGCCCGGCCTTCCACGATGGCGTCCTTATAGGCTTCGAACGCATTGGCTTCCCTGGTGGCGATGAAGGCGGAACCAGCATAGGCCAGATCCGCACCCATGGCTTGGGCGGCAAGGATCGACTGGCCGTTGCCGATGGCACCGGACAAAGCGAGCGGCCCGTCAAACCACTGCCGCAATTCGGAAATCAGCGCGAGCGGGGAAAGCGTTCCGGCATGACCGCCAGCGCCTGCGGCAACCGCGATCAGCCCGTCAGCGCCCTTTTCCACCGCCTTGCGGGCAAAGCGATCATCAATGATGTCGTGCATCACGATGCCGCACCAGCCGTGCACGGCATTGTTCACATCTTCGCGCGCACCCAGCGAAGTGATGACCATCGGCACCTGCCATTTGGCGCAGGTTGCCATGTCCGCATCCAGCCGGTCGTTGGATTTGTGGACGATCTGGTTGACCGCGAATGGCGCGGCGGGCGTTTCCGGATTGTCGCGGTTCCACGCGGCCAGCTCTTCGGTGATCTGGTGGAGCCATTCGTCCACAAGATTCTGCGGCCGCGCGTTGAGCGACGGGAAAGAGCCGACCACGCCTGCTTTGCACTGGGCAATGACAAGCTCCGGACCGGAAATGATGAACAGCGGCGAGCCGATCAGCGGCAGGCGCAGGCGATTGAAGATGGATGGCATAGACATAAGTCCGTTGCTTAGCGAAACGGATTGGCTTGTCCAGAGGGGAGGAGTTTACCTCCATCCGCTCGTGCTTCGACAAGCTCAGCACGAGTGGGGGCTATCAGGCCAAATCCGATAGGATCACAGCACCGCCAGAACCGCATCCCCCATCTGCTGCGTTGTCATGCTGCCGCCCAGATCAGGCGTGCGTGCGCCGCCCTCCAGCGCCTTGGCGACTGCCGCCTCGATCCGGTCAGCCGGTTCGGGCATGTTCAGCGAGTAGCGCAGCATCATCGCGGCAGACAGGATGGTGGCGAGGGGGTTGGCCTTGCCCTGGCCCGCAATATCGGGCGCAGAGCCGTGGATCGGTTCGTACAGGCCTTTCTGGTTGGTATCGAGCGAGGCCGAGGGCAGCATCCCGATGGAGCCCGCGCACATGCTCGCCTGATCAGACAGGATGTCTCCGAACAGATTGCCGGTCACGATCACGTCAAACTGGCCGGGGTTGCGCACCAGCTGCATCGCGGCATTGTCCACATACATGTGGCTGAGTTCGATGTCCGGATAGTCCTTGTGCGTCTCGATCATCACGTCGCGCCAGAGCTGCGAGGTTTCGAGTACATTGGCCTTGTCGACCGAACAGAGCCGCCCTTTGCGCGCGCGCGCCGTTTCAAAGCCGACGCGGGCAATGCGCCGCACTTCGTCTTCATTGTAGGACATCACGTCATAGCCTTCGCGTTTCCCGTCTGCGGTGGTGCGCATCCCCTTTTCGCCAAAATAGACGTCGCCATTCAGCTCGCGCACGATCACCATGTCGATCTGCGTCGCAACTTCGGGGCGCAGCGCGGAAGCGTCTGCCAGTTCCTTGAACAGGGTGGCGGGGCGGAGGTTGGCGAAGAGGCCAAGCGCCTTGCGCAGACCGAGGATCGCCTGTTCGGGGCGCAAATGCCGCTCCAGATTGTCGCAATCGAAATCGCCCACCGCGCCAAACAGGATGGCGTTACAGCGCTCAGCAATGTCCAGCGTTTCGGGTGGCAGCGGATGTCCCTTGGCCTTGTAAGCCGCGCCGCCCACCAGACCTTCTTCATAGGTCAGGCCGGGCAAATCCAGCGCATCGAGCACGCGGCGCGCTTCGGCAATGACTTCGGGTCCGATTCCGTCTCCGGGAAAAAGGGCGATGAGCATGGGGCTTTCCTGTCTGTTTTCAGTTCGGAATGCGCCTAATCCCGTGATGCGACAGGGGCAAGGGACAAAGGGGGTTCCATTCCGCGCGCGAAGCCCTAAAGCGCGCCGCTTGTCCGGTAACAGCAGACAGGGTGTCCCTTGCATTGAAACAGCTCATTCCCCTAGAACGCATCGCTCCCGAGGCCGTGGAAGGCCTACTCGACGCCGCATTTGGCACGGACCGCAAGGGCCGCACCGCCTACAGGATGCGAGACGGGGTTGAAGCGTTGCCGGGGTTGAGCTTTGCCGCAGTGGACGGGGCGGGGCATCTGATGGGATCCATCCAATGCTGGCCGGTCGCGCTCGAAGAAGCGGATGGCACGCGCCACGGCCTTGTTCTGGTGGGTCCGGTGGCGGTGCTGCCCGAATTGCAGGGGGCAGGCATTGGCAAGGCGATGATGCAGGCGAGCATCGATGCCGCTGATTCGGGGCTGGCTGATGCGCTGATGATGATCGGTGATCCTGAATATTATGGCCGCTTCTGGGGCTTCACGGCAGATGGCACCGGCGCTTGGGAGATTCCCGGCCCGGTGGAGCGTCGCCGCCTGCTCGCGCGGATCAAGCGCCCGGGCGGCGTTCCGGTGTATGGGCGGATCATTCCCGATCCCGCGCATGTGGCGCTGGCGGCTTAAAAATACTCCGCCATCCTGAGCTTGTCGAAGGACCGTTTTGTCTTGGGGCGGGCATTCAAAAACCGTCCTTCGACAAGCTCAGGATGGCGGGAGTGGAAAAGCTGTTCAACACAAACGGAAGCAGCGCCAGCCCCTTTGCAAAGGTCCGCCCGGCAGCATAAGGGAAGGGCAATGGCCCATGATCCCCTGCCTGCCAATCTGGCCCACCTCACGCTTGACGCCGTGATGGCGGCAGCGCGTGAGCAGCGTCTGCCGCCGGTGCACTTGTGGCACCCCCCACATCACGGCCATAGCGCGATGGAAATCCGCAGCGATGGCAGTTGGTGGCATGAGGGCGGGAAGATCGAGCGGCCTGCTTTGGTTCGGCTCTTTTCGTCGATCCTGCGGCGCGAGGATGATGGTCGCTTCGTGCTTGTCACGCCCGTTGAGATGATGGACATCGACGTGGAGGATACGCCCTTCCTTGCTGTGGAGCTGAAAGCGGAAGGGGATGTGCTCGCCTTCCGGCTCAACACTGGAGACGCCGTGGTGGCGGGGCCGGATCATCCTATCCGCGTGGAGGATCGCAGCGGCGAGCCGCACCCCGTGCTGCTGGTGCGCGATGGGCTGGAGGCGCGGATCGGACGCGCCTCCTTTTACGAACTGGCGGAAATGGCGCTGACCAATGGTTCCAGCCCGCCCGGCGTGTGGAGCCGTGGCACCTTCTTTCCGCTGATGGAGGCCGCATGAGGCTGCGCGACCGCCTCGCCCGTGCCCATGCGCAAGGGATGGCGCGGGATGCACATGCCCCGGTCAAGGACGCCTATGCCTGGCCTGACGTCGATACGCGCCGTCAGGCGGCCGTATTGATGGCGGTGACGGACGGACCGCGCCCTTCGCTTATCCTCACCGAGCGACCCAAGACGATGCCAAGCCATCCGGGGCAAGTCGCCTTTCCCGGCGGACGGATTGATCCGACCGATGAAGATGCGCTCGCTGCTGCCCTGCGGGAGGCAGAGGAAGAAGTGGGCCTGCCGCGCCATCTGGTTGATGTGGTGGGCGAAGTGGACATGTTCCACACTGGCTCCGGCTATGACATCACGCCGATCCTTGCGGTCGTCCCGCACGAGCCGCCGCTGGTGCGCAACGCCTATGAGGTGGACGAGATTTTCACCGCCCCGCTCGATTTCGTGCTCGATCCCGCCAACCACACGCGCCAGACGGTGAATTGGAGCGGGGCACCGCGCAGCTATTACGAAATGTATTGGGAGGGTCACCGCATCTGGGGCGTGACGGCCGGGATCATCGTCAATCTGGCGAGGCGCCTGCAATGGATCGGCTGAGTCTGACGCTTCCCGAAGGCTTGGCCACCCTCACCCGCGTGCTGGGCGCGGAAGAGGGGGATATCCGGCTTGTCGGCGGTGCGGTGCGGGACACGTTGGCAGGGCTGCCACCCAAGGATTTCGACATGGCCACCCGGCTGATGCCCGAAGCCGTGATGCAGCGCGCGCAGGCGGCCGGATATAAGGTGATTCCTACCGGTCTGGCGCACGGCACCGTATCAGTGCTGGCCAATGGCCGCCCGATCGAGGTGACGACGCTGCGTCGTGATGTCTCCACCGATGGCCGCCATGCCACTGTCGCATTTTCCGATGACTGGCGCGATGATGCCGCGCGGCGCGATTTCACGATCAACGCGCTCTATGCTGATCCACTGACGGGCGAAGTCTTCGATTATTTTGGCGGGCGCGATGATCTGGCGGCGGGAATCGTCCGCTTCATCGGTGACCCGCTGACGCGCATTGCAGAGGATCATCTGCGCATCCTGCGCTTCTTCCGCTTTCAGGCGCGGTTTGGCTCCGGTGCGCCCGATGCGGCGTCGCTTGCGGCCTGCACGGCACGCGCGAACGATCTGATGGCGCTTTCGCGCGAACGCATCGCCGATGAGCTGTTGCGCCTGCTCGCCCTGCCCGATCCGGGGGAGACTGTGGCGCTGATGGTGGAACGCGGCATTTTCCGCCCGGTCCTGCCGGAAATTCAGGATGCGGCGCTGATCATTCTCGCGCGGGTTGTGAAAGCGGAAGCGCAGCTTGGTCTTGCGCCCGACGCGCTGCGGCGCCTTTCTGCGCTTCTCCCCGATGATCCGGCACAAGTGGATGGCGTTGGCGCGCGGCTCAAACTCTCTAACGCGCAGCGCAAATTTCTGGCCGCTTCGGCAGCGCGAGACGCGACGGACGGAGCCGACCCCAAGGCTTTGGTCTATCGTCTGGGGCATGATGTAGCTCTGGCGCGGCTGATGGCGGGCGGCTTTGATGTGACGCCGATTCTCGATTGGGAGATTCCCGTCTTTCCCTTGGGCGGTCGCGCGGTTATGGCGCGGGGGATTTCGGCAGGCCCGGAGGTCGCTCGCATTCTGCAAGCGGTCGAATCGAAATGGGTTGCGGAAGGATTTCCTGGTGAGGGCCGGGTGGAAACGCTTCTTGAAGAGGTGACGGGCGGATGAGCGAATACCCCGCTGAATTTGATCTGAAAGGGACGCGTGTCACCTTGCGCCCCTTTGCGCCTGCGGATTTGATGGCGTTGCAGGATTTCGCACAGGCGATGCCGCTGCACGATCTGCTGTTCCTTGATGCCGACATTCAAAAGCCCGAAGTGCTGGTGGAATGGGCCAAGGCGGTGATTGACGGGCAGATTATCAGCCTTGTCGCCTTTGACGGGCCGCGCGTGGTGGGCACGGCAGCGATCGTGCGCGACCGGCTGGGCTGGTCTCAGCATGTGGCGGAAATGCACCTGCTGGTGGCGGAGGATTATCGCGGGCTGGGGCTGGGCCGCACTTTGCTCCATCATGCCTTCACCATGGCGGTGGATGGTGGCGCGGAAAAGCTGTGCGCGCGCATGACGCCCGACCAGAAGGGCGCGATTTCCATGTTCGAGGAAATGGGTTTCCGGCAAGAGGCACTGCTTACCGATCATGTTCGCGAACGCGGCGGCGATGTGCATGATCTGGCCGTATATAGCTATAATGTTGGCCGGATTGGTGCGCGCCATGGCGCGGATGGCTTTGCCGGGCTTTACCCCGATCATGACTGACGCACTGGAACGGATTGCAGCAGCGCTGGAGCGGCTGAGCCCCCCGCCGCCCGCCACGCCCGCAGCCGATGCCGCTGCCTATCGCTGGGACGGTCAGGCTTTGAGCGTCCTACCCAGATTTGCGCCGCTGCCACTTGACCTGATGACAGGCGTGGACAGCCAGCGCGATCTGATCTGCGCCAACACCGCGCGTCTGGCGGATGGGGCCGCCGCGCATGATGCCTTGCTGTGGGGATCGCGCGGCGCGGGCAAGTCTGCACTGGTCAAGGCTGTGGTCGGCGATTTGCAGGCCAAGGGCGCGGCGCTGGCGCTGGTTGAACTGCCTGCCAGCGCCATAAGCTCCCTGCCTGCGCTGTTTGATGCGATCCGCAACTGGCCGCGCGCAGTGGTGGTGTTCATCGACGATCTGGCGTTCGACACGACGGGAGACGGTGCGCGTCTTCTCCGTTCGGTGCTGGAAGGGGGGGCGTCTGCCCGGCCCGATCATGTCCGGCTCTACGCCACGTCCAATCGCCGCCACATCGTGCCGCGCAATCTGGAGGAGCAGGCGAGTGCGATCAATCCGCGCGATGCCGTGGATGACAATATGGCGCTGGCAGACCGGTTCGGCCTCTCCGTTGGCTTCCATGTCTGCGATCAGGACACCTGGCTGGAGATGGTGGGTGCCTATGCCACGCGGCTGGGGCTGGAGTGGGACCGGCAGGATGCGCTGACATGGATGACGCAGCGGGGCGCGCGTTCGGGCCGTGTTGCATGGCATTATGTGGTCGAGTTGGCCGGGCGAGCGGGCCGGTCCATCGACTTTTCGGGGGCACGGGGATGAGCGTGCCCGCGCCGCTAAGAGTGGCGCTGTTCAGCGGCAACTATAATTATGTGCGGGATGGCGCGAACCAGGCGCTCAACCGGCTGGCCGAATATCTGTTGCGACAAGGCGTGGCGGTGCGGGTGTATTCCCCCACCACGGATACGCCTGCTTTTGAGCCCATGGGTGATCTGGTCAGTGCGCCCTCGCTCCCTTTTCCGGGCGGGCGCGATGAGTATCGCTTCAGCACGGGCATGAACCGGCGGGTCCGTGACGATCTGGATCGGTTTGCGCCTGACATCATCCATGTTTCCGCCCCTGACGTGCTGGGGCATCGCGCGATCAGTTGGGCGCGCGCGCGCGGTCTGCCGGTACTCGCCACCATGCACACGCGGTTTGAGACCTATTTCCATTATTATCGACTGGGTTTTGTGGTGCCTTTGATCGAGGCCATCCTGCGGCGCTTCTACACCCGCGCAGACCGGGTTCTGGCCCCGTCCCCGTCGATGGCGGAGTTGATGCGGGCCAAGGGGCAGGGCAAGCGGATCGGCATCTGGGCACGCGGGATTGATACCGCCATCTTCACGCCAGCGCGTCGCAGCACGGCGTGGCGGCAGGCGCAGGGAATTGCGGATCAGGAGGTCGTGATCGGCTTTCTGGGTCGTCTCGTCATGGAAAAAGGGCTGGACGTGTTTGCAAACGCGATCCGGCATCTGCGTGCACAAGGCGTACAGCACCGGGTTCTGGTGATCGGCGACGGGCCGGCACGCAGCTGGTTTGAAAGCGCAATGCCCGATGCCGTATTTGCGGGCTTCCAGTCCGGCCCCGATTTGGGCTGCGCCGTTGCGAGCATGGACGTTTTCTTCAACCCTTCCGTTACCGAGACATTCGGCAATGTCACGCTGGAGGCGATGGCCAGCGGCTTGCCCGTTGTCGCCGCACGCGCGACCGGCAGCAGCAATCTGGTGGAAGACGGCACTACGGGCGCACTGGTGGCACCGGGCGATGATCAGGGCTTTGCGGACGCGCTCGCTGCCTATTGCACCGATACCGCTCGCCGCGAATCCCATGGACGCGCCGGACTCTGTGCCAGTCGTGCCTATGACTGGGATGCCATGAACGCCGTTGTGCTGGATGCGTATTTGGAGCTGGTGGCGCAGAGGGGACTTGCCAAGAGTCCCGTGGGGAGTGCGCTGTGACCGATCTCTTCGCCGCCGCCGCTCCGCCGCCGCCACTGGCAGATCGTTTGCGGCCGCAGGCGCTGGCCGAGGTGGTGGGGCAGGAGCATCTGACCGGACCGGACGGAGCCATCGGGCGGATGGTGGCGGCAGGAAGGCTGGCGTCGCTGATCCTGTGGGGGCCGCCGGGGACGGGCAAGACCACAATTGCGCGCCTGCTCGCGGATGCAGTGGGCTTGCGCTTTGCGATGATCTCTGCCGTCTTTTCCGGGGTGGCGGACTTGAAGAAGGTGTTTGCCGAAGCGCAGGATGCGGCGCGGCTGGGCGCGCGAACTTTGCTGTTCGTGGATGAGATACACCGCTTCAACCGTGCGCAGCAGGACAGTTTCCTGCCCTATGTTGAAAATGGCACGGTGACGCTGGTGGGGGCGACAACGGAGAATCCGAGCTTTGAACTCAATGCCGCCTTGCTCTCGCGTGCGCAGGTGCTGGTGCTCAACCGGCTGGATGAAGTCGCAATGGAAATGCTGTTGGCGCGGGCCGAGGCATTGGAGGAAAGGGCGTTGCCGCTCACGGCCGATGCCCGCACGGCGCTTATCACATCAGCCGATGGCGATGGGCGGTTCCTGCTCAATCAGGCGGAGACTTTGTTTTCGGTCTCGCTCGAACAGCCGCTCGATCCCCAAGCTTTGTCCGCCTTGTTGCACCGGCGGATGCCTGTGTATGACAAGGACCGAGAGGGCCACTACAATCTGATTTCCGCGCTCCACAAGAGCTTGCGCGGATCAGACCCGCAGGCCGCGCTCTACTGGATGGCGCGGATGCTGACGGCGGGCGAGGAGCCGCTATACGTTCTCCGTCGGCTGGTGCGCTTTGCCAGCGAGGATGTCGGCCTCGCCGATCCGCAAGCACTGGTGCAGTGTCTGGCCGCCAAGGACGCCTATGACTTTCTGGGCAGCCCTGAAGGCGAACTCGCCATTGTGCAGGCCTGCCTCTATCTGGCGACGGCTCCCAAATCGAATGCGGCCTATTCAGCCCAAAAGGCGGCATGGAAATCCGCGCGGGATACCGGATCGCTGATGCCGCCTGCCAACATCCTCAACGCGCCGACCAAGCTGATGAAGGATATCGGCTATGGCGCGGGATACGCCTATGATCATGATGCGAAGGATGGTTTCTCCGGCGCCAATTACTGGCCGGACGGGATGGCGCGGGTGGAATTTTATCAGCCGGTCGAGCGTGGCTTCGAAGCCCGCATCCGCGAGCGGCTGGCGCATTGGGATCAGTTGAGGAAGGCGCGGACCTAGACCTGCCCGCGCACTTTCCGGCGGTCTCTGGCAGGGGCTGGGGGCATCTGGGTGCCCTTCGCGGCATAGAGGGCGCGATCTGCCTTTTCGAACAGATCAGACGCCTCGCGCCCGTCATCCGGCCATTGCGCCACGCCGACGCTGGCTCCCACGCGGATGCGCAGGCCCTCGATGCTGTGCGGTGTCACCAGCGCGGTGAGCACATGATTGGGAAGAGCCTCCGCCGGGAGGGGGGCGTTGCAAGGCAGCAGGATCGCGAATTCGTCGCCGCCCAAGCGGGCAACCGCTGCATCATCGCCACATTGCGCGCGCAAACGGTCTGCGACCGAGCGGAGCAGCAGATCACCGGTGGCATGACCATAAGTATCATTGACCGGCTTGAACCCGTCCAGATCGAGCAAGGCGAGGGTGAAGCGACAATCCTGCGCCGCGCCAGTGATTTGCGTGTCCAGCCTGTCCGCCAGTGCGCGTCGGTTGAGCAGGCCTGTCAACGGATCGGTGTTGGCCTGATCGCGCATCAGCTTTTTCAGCATCAGCAGATCCACCAGCTGGGCATGGCGTTGCATGATCATGCGCAAGAGGAACAGACCCGCCACCAGGATGCTGACACCGGCTGCCTGTTGCAACTTGTCGCCGGACAGAAGCAGGATGCTGGAGATCGGAAACAGGCCGATGGAGAGATTCATGACTGCCGCCAGCCGGGCCGAAGACAGGCAATAGGCGGTGGAGAGCGATCCCATGGCGAGAATCAGCGGATAAAAGGGGCGCTCTTCGCCGGATGAGCCCAGAAAGCTGAAGACGCACCAGGCGCTGCACACCAGCGCCAAAATGCTGGAGAACACGGTGGAATCGGCAATCATCTTGCGTGCGCTGCGTGGGCTCTTGATCTTGCCGGTGCTTTGATAGTTCGCGATCAGCCCCAGGATGCAACCCAGCGCCATGATGAAAGGCAAGCCATAGCGCACCCACAAGGATGCCCCGTCACTGGACGCAAAGGCCGCAGGCGGCACTGTGATCAACAGGGCAAGCAGCAACGGCCGTGACTGCATCTGCGCCTCGATGGCGGTCAGAATCGTGAATTCGTCCTGCACCGGTTCAGGGACCGGCGGGAAGATCCGTGTGCGGAAATAGGCAGAGATCGGGTTCATGATCACCGGGCTAAGCCAATATGGTAAATCATCCGTTAAGGACAAAAATCATTCCAAAATAGAGAGATAGTTGCAGTGCGAACACATTGTTAACCACAAGTCCCGTAATTCCTGTGCGCCCTGATGGTGAGCAAGGAGACGCCCCGATGAGCCTTCCCCCCACAAATCCCAGCCTTCCCCAGAATGACACGCCCGAACAAAAGGCGGCGCGCGCGGCGCAAATTGTGCAAGCGCGCGACACTTATGCGTGGACGATCACTATTCCTTCACTACCGGGTGTGCCCTTGGCCTCCACTTTGCCGGACAGCAACAAGCCCACGCTCGACTGGCTGGTGCTGCTCGTGGGTATCGGGGTGCAACTGGTGCGCAACCAGCTGGCCATCAACAAATCAGCCTCTGAAGCGCAGGCGCTGGGCGTGTTGCCCGCCGCGCTGGATGAAGCCGTGGTGAAGCTGGTGGCGATCGAAACCTGGCTCGCTCCGATTTCAGCCTATACCCCGCCGGTGCATGGCGGCAGTGTCATTATTCAGGCGCTGGAGAAATTGGCGGGCGGGATCGTGAAAGACCTGCAACTGGGTGAAATCGGCACAAAGATTGCCGAAACCGAAGCGCATATTGCGACGCTGCTCGATCTGATCGGCAAGACCGCGCCTGCCGCATCTGGCCCGGTGACGATGGACGAATATCGCAAGCTGTTCGCCACCTTTGCGGTGCCCGGCATCGCCTATGAATGTGTGAGTGACGAAGTGTTCGCCCATCTGCGCGTGGCCGGGCCGAACCCGATGCTGATCAAAGGAATCGACGCTATCCCCGCCAATTTCGGCGTGACGGCAGAGCAATATGCCGGAGTTGTTGCAGGAGACACGCTGTCTGCCGCGCTCGCTGCTGGCCGGCTCTTCCTGTGCGATTATGCCGTTCTGGAAATTCTGGAGCCGGGGACGTGGCAAGGTAACGCCAAATATCCCGTCCACCCCATCGCGCTGTTCGCCATACCGCCACAGGGAGACGCACTGGTGCCGGTGGCAATCCAGTGCGGTCAGGATCCCACACAATATCCGGTCTTCACGCCCGCACCTGTGGCAGGCAATCGTTGGGGCTGGGAAATGGCGAAGTCGATCGTGCAGGTGGCCGATGGCAACTGGCACGAACTGCTTGCCCATCTGGCGCATACGCATCTGCTGATCGAATCGGTGGCTGTGGCAGCGCATCGCACTCTGGCGGACGTCCATCCGGTCTGGGCGCTGCTGCTGCCCCATTTTGAAGGGACATTGTTCATCAATGATGCAGCGGCCACCTCGCTCATCGCCCCCAATGGCCCGATTGATCACATTTTCGCGGGTACCATCAAATCCACCCAGGTTCTGGCGGTGCAGGCGCGGCTGGGCTTTGACTTTACCGAGCGGATGCCGCCCAACGACTTCACCCGGCGCGGTGTCGCCGATCCCGGCACATTGCCAACCTATCCCTATCGCGACGATGCCCTCCGCGTCTGGCAGGCGATCCGGGGTTGGGCGGCGGACTATCTGGCGGTCTATTATGCGGATGATGCCGCCGTTGCGGCAGATACCGAGCTCGCGGCATGGGTCGCATCGGTGCAGGGCGAAGCCAAGGTGACGGGCTTCCCCAGCATCGCCACGCGCGATCAGCTGGCAGATGCCTGCGCGATGATCATGTTCACTGCCAGCGCGCAGCACGCCGCCGTCAATTTCCCGCAGCGCGATGTGATGAGCTTTGCGCCTGCCATTTCCGGCGCGATCTGGGCCCCACTGCCTTCACAACAGGCCGGGCAGGACAAGACCGGCTGGCTGTCGCAATTCCTGCCCCTCCCGCTCGCACTGGAGCAGTTGAACGTGCTGATGCTGCTCGGCTCGATCCATTATCGCCCGCTGGGGGATTATCAGAGCAACACCTATCCCTATGGCCCCTGGTTTCAAGACCCGGCGGTCACGGGCGCAGGTGGCCCGCTGCCGCGCTTTCAGGCGGTGCTCAAACAGGTGGAGGCAGAGATTGTGGCGGCCAATGCCAACCGGCTCTTCCCCTATCCCTATCTGCAACCGAGTTTGATCCCGACGAGCATCAATATCTGAGATTCTCGGCAGCCGCCCTTTGGCTCAGGCCGGCGAGGGGTTTAATTCACATAGCAAAGCTGGCAGCGTGGCGGGATGACACAGATATCCTACCGCGCGGCCATTTGCACCGCGCTTTCCGGCCCGGACTCGATCCGCATCGAAGACCAGGCCGTTCTTCCGCTTCAGCCGGGGCAGGTGCGGCTGGCCGTGAAGGCCGCGGGCCTCAATTTTCCCGATCTGCTGATGACCTATGGCAAGTATCAGTTCCGGCCTGAACCGCCCTTTGTGCCCGGCATGGAACTGGCGGGTGAAGTGCTCGAAGTCGCGCCCGATGTTACGCGCTGGCGCGTGGGAGACCGCGTGTCGGGTGGCAACAAGAACGGGGCCTTTGCCGAACAGATCATCCTTGATGCCACCCTGCTGCGTCCGCTCTCCGCCGCCTTGTCGTTTGAGGAGGGCGCGTGCTGGCAGGCGGCGGCGGTGACGGCGTGGCACGCCCTTCATGACAAGGCCGATCTGAAGGCGGGGGAGAGCGTGCTTGTCCTTGGCGCATCGGGCGGAGTCGGCATGGCGGCGGTCGGACTGGCCCGGCATCGCGATGCGGTCGTGATCGGCACCGGCTCCACGGCAGAAAAGCGCGCGGCGATCCTGGCCGCAGGCGCGGATCATGTGCTCGATCCCGCCGATCCGGATCTGGCGGCCAAGGTGAAGGGTCTGACCGGCGGCAAGGGCGTGGACGTGGTCTATGATCCCGTCGGCGGCGATCTGGCGATCACCGCCACGCGCGCCATTGCCTATGGCGGGCGTTATCTGATCGTGGGTTTTGCGAGCGGCACCATCCCGCAATTCCCCGCCAATCATGCCATGATCAAGGGGTACAGCCTGATCGGCCTGCGTGCGGGCGAAAGCAGCCGCCGCGATCCCGATCTCGCAGAGCGGACCCGCATTGCGCTGACCGCACTGGCAGATCAAGGCGTGATGCGCCCGCATATTTCGCACCGCTTCGCGCTCGATCAGGCCGCAGACGCCTTGAAGGTGATGGAGACCCGTTCGGTCATTGGCCGCGCCGTCATCACCATGGCGTGATCGGCGCGATTCGTGCTGGCCTTTCCGTTACGTTAACTATAGTCTTTGCCCCACCAAAATCCTTGCAAGGAAGGGGTGTGTAACATGGGTAGTGACGGGTCGATTTATTCGGACGGGTCAGGGGGTCTGACCATGTGGTCGATGGACTGGGCGGCAGCGCAGGACTGGGCTGTGAAGCTCGCCATCGTCGCCGCGATTGTGGTGGTGACGTGGCTTTTGGCGCGCGGTGCCAAATGGGCGTTTGCCAAGCTGGTGGATCAATTGCCGATGCTTCAGCGGCAGGGCGGCAATGGCGAATCCATCGGCGAATCGCTGGGCAAGATCGTGTCACTGCTGATCTGGCTGCTGGGCCTGATCGCCGTGCTCCAGCAACTGGGGCTCAACAATGTCATCGCACCGCTTCAGACGCTGCTTGATCAGGTGATGGGCTTCATTCCCAACATCATCGGTGCCGGGCTGATCCTGTTCGTCGGTCTGGTATTTGCACGGATCGTGCGTCAGTTGATCGAGACAACGCTGGGGGCCGCCAATCTCGACAAGCTGGCTGCACGCGGCGGCGTGGATCAGGTGACGGGTAATAATTCGGTCAGCAAGACCATTGCCACCATCTGCTATGTGCTGATCGTGATCCCGATTGCGATTGCGGCGCTTCAGGCGCTCAAAATCTCGGCCATTTCCGATCCGGCGATCGACGTGCTGGAAACGGTGTTTTCGGCGGTTCCGCTGCTGATTGGCGCTTCGCTGCTGCTGGGCCTCGGCTATTTCGCGGGCAATTGGGTGTCTGGTATGCTCACCGAGCTGCTGGATGGGCTGGGCTTTGACCGGACGATCCACTCGACCGGTCTGCTGCCTGCAACGACCAAGCCGGGCGCAGTCATCGGGCGGCTGGCCATGGTGGGAATCATGCTGTTCCTCGCCATTGCGGCCACGCGGATGCTCAACTTCCCCGAACTGACGGACATTCTCAACAATGTCCTCGAAATCGGCGGGCGCGTGGTGTTTGGCAGCGTGATCATTGCGGTCGGGCTGTTGCTGGCCAATCTGCTGTCCAATCTGGCCGCCGCGGCCAGCGGTGGCGGGTCGCTTGGTCCCAATGTCATCCGCTATGCTACGGTCGGTCTGTTCGTCGCCATCGGCCTGTCGCAGATGGGCATTGGCGGACCGATTGTCGAAATGGCGTTCGGTGCCATCGTGATTTCCGCAGCCGTGGCCGGGGCGATTGCCTTTGGTCTGGGCGGTCGCGATGCCGCAGCCCGCGTGCTGGAAAAGACGATGGACGGTGATGCGTCTGCCGCCAAACCGGCGCGCAAGGCACCGGCCAAGAAAGAGGGCTGAGCCCCAGGCCGTGCCGCACGGCTTTGATGAGTTTGCGGTGATTGACTGGTCGGGCGCAGCCGTCGCCCGGCCACCGGGCCTTGCTTTGGCCCACGCACAAGCCGGGGTGGCAGCACCCCGGCTTGTTGCTTTTCCGGGCGGCTGGAGCCGGGGCGCATTGCTCGACTGGCTGGCCGCGCAGGCCGCAGCGGGGCGGCGAATGCTGATCGGGCTCGACCTGTCCGCCGGCTTTCCCTTTCTGGATGCTGCTGCCTATTTTCCCGGATGGAATGGCAGCCCGCCCGACGGCCCCGCGCTGTGGGCAGCGGTGGAGGCGCACTGCGCGAATGAACCGCATCTCGGGGCGAACGCTTTTTTGGCCCATGCCGAAATCCGGCGCCATTTCCGACATCAGGGCGATTGCGGCGATCTGTTTCCCGCCGGGCGCGGGCGGCTCCGCGTGTGCGAAGGTGGGCAGGCGGCGCAGGGGCTCAACCCTTATAGCTGCTTCAATCTGGTGGGCGCGGCGCAGGTGGGAAAATCAAGCCTGACGGGGATGCGCGTGCTCCACCGGCTGCGCGGAACACTTCCGGTCTGGCCGTTCGATCCGGTCCCTGACAAGGGTCCGCTGATCGTCGAAATCTACACCGCACTCGCCGCGCGCACCGCCAACCCTGCGCGGCGTGGCACCAAGATTCGCGACGGAGCTGCGCTGGATATGGCACTGGCGGCCTTTGCCAGCCGCGCTCATAGCCCACTCGACCGTTACACCGATCATGCCACCGATGCCCTGCTGACCACGGCGTGGCTGCGCCATGTGGCGCATGATGCGCAGTTCTGGTCTCCCGCTGGCCTGTCGCGTGCGATTGCCGAAACCGAGGGGTGGACGTTCGGGGTCAACTGACGCTATGGGGCGTCGCATCCCAGACGGGCCGGCTTAGCTCAGTTGGTAGAGCACCTGATTTGTAATCAGGGGGTCACGAGTTCGAATCCTGTAGCCGGCACCATGGTCTTCCTAAAATCACTCGCTGATGCGCCATCATCCATTTGGATGATGCGGGGCTGCCTCGCGCTGCTCTATGCCGGTGTTGATCAGGAAGACGGAGGGGATTTATGCCGAATTATCACTTGCAGCCGCTGGATGCGCGCTTTGGCCGGGAGGTTGTTGGCCTCGACATCGAATCGGGTCTGGATGCGGAAACCGCAGCGGCACTGAAGCATGATTGGCTCGAGCATGGCGTGCTGGTGTTTCGGGGCATGGGCACGTCGCCTGAAGTGCAACTCAAGCTGAGCCGCTGCTTAGGCGAGCTGGAACCGCACCCCATCGAGATGTTCCGCCTGTCAGGCTATCCCGAACTCATCCTGCTCAGCAACGAGAATGGCCCGCTCGCGCCGATCTATGATTTTGGCGAAGGGCCGGTGACGCAGTGCATTCCCTGGCATACCGATCTGGCGTTCAAGCCCACGCCCAATGCCGGGGCGCTGCTGCGGATGGTGCGCAAACCAGCGCAGGGCGGCCGCACCGGCTGGCTGGACAGTGCGGCAGCCTATGACGCGCTGGATGAGGCGACCAAGGCGGAGATTGAAAATCTGGAGGCGGTCTATCTGTTCCGCGCCGGGCTGGAGGATATGCGCTACAACCAGCCAGGCGGAACGCGGCTGAGCCCGCGCAAGGACAATTATCCGCACTTCCCGCCGGTCGCCAATCCGTTTGTCTGGACGCTGCCGGACACAGGACGGCGCGTGCTGAACATTTCCACGCTCAATATCGATCATGTGGTGGGGCATCGTGATGCCTATGGCGATGCGCTGATCCGCCGCCTGATCGAACACGCGCTCGATCCCCGCTTTCAATATGTCCATGACTGGGAAGAGGGGGATATGGTGCTGTGGGATAATCGCCGCACGATGCACGCGGCCTTTGGCCATCCGGCGGATCAGATCCGCATCGTCCACCGCACCACGATCAAGGGTAAGGTCGCGATGGGGCGGCTCTGCCCCGAAGCAGAGGATGTGGCAGCATGAACGGCTATGATCTGGTCATCCGGGGTGGCCTCATCGTCGATGGCACCGGCGCAGCGCCCTTTGTGGCAGACCTCGCCATTGTGGATGGATGCATCGCCGCCATCGGCAATGGGCTGGCGGACGGCGCGGAAGAGGTTGACGCAAGCGGTCGGCTGGTCACACCCGGCTTTGTCGATGTGCACACCCATTATGACGGGCAGGTGACGTGGGACAACCGCCTTGCGCCCTCCACCCTCCATGGCGTGACAACGGCGGTGATCGGCAATTGCGGGGTCGGTTTTGCGCCGTGCAAGCCCGATGCCGCCGCGCGCCACGGCATGATCCGGCTGATGGAGGGGGTCGAGGATATTCCGCATCCCGTGCTGGCGGAAGGCTTGCCCTGGACGTGGGAAAGCTTCCCTGATTATCTGGATTTTCTGGCTTCGCGCAGCTTTGATGCGGACATTGCAGCCCTGGTGCCTCATGCGCCCTTGCGCGTCTATGTGATGGGCGAGCGCGGGGCGCGGCGCGAGGCGGCGACAGCGGAAGACATTGCCGCAATGTGTCGCCTGCTGGGTGAAGCGCTCGATCATGGCGCGCTCGGCATCGCCACCTCGCGCAGCCTGTTTCACCGCTCCAGCGATGGCACGCCCATCCCCACCTATCAGGCCGCGCAGGATGAGCTTCTGGCCTTTGCGCGGGTGCTGCGGGAAAAGGGCAAGGGCGTGTTCCAGATCGTGGAGGATCTGCATCTGCCCGGTGCAGGGCTGGGTCCGCTCGCCGATCTGGCGCGCGAGGCGGGGCGGCCGCTGACCTTTTCCATCGGCACCGGCAATGTCGGCCCCTATCATTGGCCGCGCCTGCTGGAGGAACTGGGGGCCGCCAATGCGGAAGGGCTGGTGGTGAAGGCGCAGCTGATGCCGCGCGCCATCGGCATGATCCTCGGGTTCGAACTGACGCTCAACCCCTTCTACACGACGCAGACCTATCGCGCGCTGGCGGAGCTTCCGTTGGCCGAACGGCTGGCCGCGCTGCGCCGCCCGGACACGCGGGCCGCCATATTGGCCGAACCGGTCGATCCCGATCCCGCGCTGGTGCTGGGCCGGATGGTGCGTATGTTCGACTCCATGTTCCTGCTGGGCGAAGAGCCCGATTATGAGCAGCCGCCCGAACGCAGCATTGCAGCGCGGGCGCAGGCGGCAGGGGTTACGCCGGAAGAACTCGCTTATGATCTGCTGGCAGCGGGAGAAAGCGGCGGCAAGCTCTACCTTGCGATGGCCAATTATGCGGATGGCAATCTGGACGCGCTGGGCGTGATGCTCGATCATCCCGATGTGGTTCTGGGGCTGGGCGATGGTGGCGCGCATGTCGGCACGATCTGCGACGCCAGCTATTCCACCTTCGCGCTGAAGCATTGGGTGCGGGACCGCGCGCATGGCCGCAAGCGCGTGGAGGACATGGTCCACCGCATGACGCAGGCAACGGCACAATTGTGCGGGCTCGATGATCGCGGGGTGCTGGCCCCCGGAATGCGCGCAGACCTCAACATCATTGATCTGGAGCGGCTCGGGCTGGGCCATCCGCAGGTCCATTATGACCTGCCAGGCGGGGGGCGGCGGCTGATCCAGCAGGCGACGGGCTATGATCTGACGATGGTGAAAGGTGTGGTGGTGCAGCGGGCAGGGATGGCAACCGGGGCGCTGCCGGGGCAGCTGGTGCGCTGCGGCTAATCCGCCGTGCCGCCGCCATCCCGCTGCGCCAGCGCGGCGGCTGAACTGAGCAGAAGGCGCACCAGATCGCCCTGACGGTTGGTGCCGGTCTTTGCAAAGATCGTTTGCAACTGAGAGCGTGCGGTGTTGCGGGTGACGCCCAGTTGCAGCGCGGATTCCTCAAGGCTCGCACCATCAGCGAGCAGGCAGGCGAGCCGTGCTTCGGCTTGCGTCAGCTGAAACAGTTGCATCAGATCTGCCGAAGCCAGATTCAGCCGTCGGGCCGGATCGCGCAAGATGATCGTTGCGGTCCGGCGCAACGGCGCTGAAACCGGCGCGAAGGGCGGCCCCGGCCGGATCATGACGGTGACGGGCAGGGCATTGTCATCGCGCAGCAGGGCAAGTGTGGCATGGCGGTCCCGCCCGGCCTGCGCGCGCTGCTCTCCGGCCTTGCGGCGGACATGTTGCAGCAAGAGCTGCTGATCCGCAGACCGTCTGGCGCGCAGCTGGCCCTGGCTCAGGCTCAGCACACCACCGTCTTTGATGATGCGGTGCGCGGTCTCGTTGATCGAAACCACGCGCGCCTCCTCATCCACCAGAATGACACCGACGCCGCTGGTTTCCAGCACATGCTCCGCAATCAGACGGCGGCGCTCGGTCTGGCCGATTTCGAGATAGAGCGGCGTGATGCGTTGCATCAGCGGCAATAGCGCGGTCAGAATGGCGTGCCAGTCCTCGGCCAGGCCGACACCATCGGGCGCGGCACGGATGACCAGCCAGATCGAGCGCCCTCCCGGCAGCCGCATCCGGAGGGTGACGGCATTGCTTCCGGCAAGGGCGCAGGGCTGATCCAGCGCCAATTCGGCCAGATGCGGCAGCCCGGCAATGGCGGAAAAGCCTGCCGCGTCGCAACCGTCCGGCACCAATATGGCGCGAGGCTCGCCATCGCCATCATCCGCCGCGATGATGAGAGCTGCTGCCTGACCATGAAGCCGCAACGTCAGCGCGTGCAGGAATCGGCCCCACATCGGGCGTTCGGAAACGCCCGAAAAGAGCAGGTCAGCGACGGCGGCCACACCGTCCGGCATTCCGCTCGCAAACCCAAGCGGTGTCCAGCCGGCTTGGTGGCCGCCCTCAGCCCGTGTCACTTGGCGGCGAACCAGTCCTTGATCTGCGCCTTCACGCGGGGATCATGGGCGGCGCGGGCGCGGATGCGGGCCTGTGCGCCGTCAATGGGCTTGCGCGATTCAGGCGTGAGATGCTTGCGGGCATAATCTTCCAGAACCATCACCATCTCCGGATTGCGCGCGGCCCCGGCGAGCGAAGCGATATAGCGTGTGCGCGACGAGCCGTCGACGAACTGGTTCACCTGCTCCAGATGGCCGAGCGCGAACTTCACCGCCAGGTCCGGATGGCTATAGGCCACCTGCTGCAAGATCGCGGCAGAAAGCGTCGGCCCCGGCTCGGCAGTGATGGCCAGCTCCAGTGCGGCCTGCGCCAGTGCCGGATCATTTGCGCCGCCGAGCAGGCGATACCAGGTGGAGCGGGCCAGCTGCTGCGTCTGCTGCTTGGCGATGGTGTGCATCTTGTCCCATGTCGCGCGGTCCGCATGAGTGGCGAGCACATCCAGCCAAGCGGCCTTGAGCGGGCCGTCCAGCGCCTTGGCATCGCTGTCCAGCGCGGCAAACAGGCGGCGCGCTTCGCCAAGCACGACCGGATCACCCATCGCGCCGAGGCTTTTGATCACGCCCGCTCGCAGGATCGAGACGGGCGGCGCTTCCCCGGCCTTGGGGGACAGGCCGATGCGGTCACGCACCGGGGCAAAGCGGGTGATGGTCCAGCTGCTGATTTTGGCCTGTGCAGCGGCATCGCCTTCCAGCAGCTCGTGATAGTCGGCCAATGTGCCCACCGCGTCTCCGATCAGCCGGGCATTGGCATCCATCGGCACGGCTTCGATCAGCGCCAGTTCCTGCGCCATGCCCTGATAGCCGCCCCGACCAAGTGCGCCTGCGTCCGCCAAAATGCCAAGCTGATCAATGGGGGCGAGCTTGGTGAAGTTCTGGCGCAGCGCTTCTTGCTGGGGCGCGTCATAAAGCGTCCGGAAATAACCAGTCTGGCCGGGATTGACGAGCAAGGGTGCGCATCCGGCCAGACTGGCCTTCAGCTTGGGTTTGCTTGTTACATCCTGCCTCGTCGTGCCGTCCGCGCCGATCATGGTCGTGCGGACCGGCACGATCCATTTGAGCGGCTTGCGGTCTGCACGCGCCTTGTCATCCATAGAGAACTCGCCTTGCGCCAGTGCGAAACGGGTCTGGCCGCCTTTGCACGTCACATTCGAAACACGGATCATGGGAATGCCGGGGCGGGCGGTATAATCGTCGGCAATGGTGACAAGGCCCTTGGCCCCGGCCTCTTCCACCGCGCGCCACAGGTCAGCTGTGCGCGTGTTGCCATAGGCATGGCGCGCCATATAGGTCCGCAGGCCCTTGCGCCAGACATCGCCCCCGGCATAGCCTTCCAGCATCGAGATCACGGACTTGCCCTTGGAGTAAGTGATGGCATCGAACGCCTGGCTGGCCTGCGCCACCGTATCCACCTTCTGCACGATGGGGTGCGTGGTCTTGTAGGCGTCGAGCGCCATGGCGCGCTCGCGGTCTCCAACATCCGTCAGTTCGGCTTCCCAGTCCGGGTTGAAATGGGCGGTGGTCTTGCCTGCCATCCAGCTGGCAAAGCCTTCGTTCAGCCACAGATCGTTCCACCACGCCATGGTGACGAGATCGCCAAACCATTGGTGGGCAATTTCGTGCGCGGCGACTTCATAGATGCGCTGCCGGTCGGTCTCGCTCGACAAGGCCGGATCGAGCAGAAGCACGCGTTCGAACGAGAAGATTGCGCCCCAATTTTCCATCGCGCTGAAAAATTGCGACTGGCCTGGCCCCGCGACATTGTCCAGCTTGGGCAGCGGGAAAGGCTGGCCGAAATAGTCTTCATAATAAGGCAGAACCTGCGCCGAGGCGTCGAGCGCATAGCGCGCCTTTTCGGCATTCCCGCGCCCGGCGATCAGGCCGACTTCGGTCTTGCCCGCCATCTTGGAAATCCGGTCAAACTCGCCACCGCCCAGAAAGACGAGGTAGGAGGACATGATTGGCGTGCGCGCAAAGCGATATTCGATGCGGCCATCGGCCAGCGATGTCTGCTTGGTGACGGGCGTGTTGGCCACGGGCATCTGCCCAGCGGGCAGGGTCAGCGCCAGATCATAGGTCGCCTTGTAGGACGGTTCATCCCAGCCGGGGAACATGCGGCGGGCGTCAGCCGCTTCAAACTGGGTGAACAGCGCGCGCTTGTCCGCGCCTTGCACATCTTTATAGTCCAGTGCAAACAGGCCGTTGGCCTGCGTGTTGATCTTGCCGGCATAGGCCAGATCCAGCTCATAATGGCCAGCGGGAAGCGGGCCCGCGAAGCGGATGGTGATGGTTTCATTCGGTTCATCGGCGGATGCCGTTGCCGCAGTGGCTACGCCGCCCGCCGCCTTGATCGACGCCGCGGTTACGGCCAGACCGGCCCCGTGCAGCGTGATGCTGTCTGACGGAACAAGCAGATCGACCAGAATGACGGCATGGCCCTGAAACGTCATTTTCGCTGCATCAGGGATGATCGAAAGGCTGTAATGGGTCGGCTTGGCGTTGCGGGGCAATTGGCTGGTGGTCAGCGTCGTCTGGGTGGCAGCAGCCACGGCCTGGGCGGACACACAGGACAGGCCGCACAGCGCGGCCAACGCAAGATACTTCATGATCATCATCCCTGAATAAATTTTCAGCGCTTATGCGCGAAATCCGAGGAGCAGGGAAGAGGCGGGAGCATTCAGGCAAGCCGGGTTCGACAAACGGTCCGTTCGGTTCGACAGGATGCGGGCAGGCGGCTCAGCCTTGCGCGGCCCCGGTCCAGATCAGCACGGTGCGGTCAAACCGGCGTGCTGCCAGATCGCTGGGCAGGATCCAATATTGCCACGCGCCGCCGCCAAAGGCCCACCACAGGGCGGCGTCGTCATGCAATTGAATCAGCAGCACATGGCGTTCGGCATAGGTTGGCGCTTCGCCTGCCATGATGGCCCCAAGGCCGAGCATCTGATGACCCAGCATCCCCGTGTGGCGCGTTGCGACGCGCTCCACTGCTTCGTTGGGAATGGCGCGGGCCTGTCCGCCGCCTTCGCGCAGAGCCTGTTCGACAGAGAGCGCCGCCACCTTGCCTAGCGCGGTGTTGACCAGCGACAAAGCCTGATTCCTGTTGCCATGTGCAGACAGAAGATCGTCTCGCTTTGCGAGCGCTGCCAGCCAGTCGCGAAACGCCTCGGCATCCTCAGGCGATGGGCTGGATTGCAGCTTTTCTGCGCGCGCGCGCTCGACCCAGCTATTGGCCTGTTCAAGCAGCACCCGCACCTTCTCTTCCGCGATGCGGCGCGCGTATAAATCGTGCAGCAACTGACCGGACACCAGTTCGATGGCGCGCCAGCTGTGCGGAAACTCGGGGAAGGGCAGCCAGACACTGTCTTCGCCTGCATCATCTTGCGGCACAAGCGGCGCGGCGGCAGGCGGCATGTCCAGCGCATCGGCCCAGCATTTTTCGACCAGCGCGCGACGCAGCTCTTCATGGCGGCCGGGGGTATCATCATCCCATTTGGCAGGCGATGTATCGGGGTAGGTCTCGATCGCCGCTGCGGTCATCGCCCATTTCGGGAAGATGCGGGGAAAGCGGTCTTCGGAAGCCTTGGTGCGGTCAATCCACGGAAAGGCGAGCGGAGCTTCTGCCCCGAAGCAGCGCGGCGCGAAATCCGGCGCAGGATGCTCATAGAGCGGTCCCTGCTGGCCTTCCAGATGGAGCACATAAGAGCCGTCCTCCAAACCACTTTGGCGGGACAGGTCGGCGAAGAAATAGAGAATGCCGGTACTGGGCACATGCTGGCGTGCGGCAAAGCCGGGCAGGGCGCGGCAATCGATCTGCCCCATGAACGTCAACGGCAGGCGCGTGGTCTGCGAACGCGGCCATTCAAACTCGGCGGGCGCATAAGGTTCGCCGCCAAAAAAGGTCGTGATCTTGTTGGTCTGTTCGGGCGGAAATTCGCGCCGGAAAGCAATGGCGGGCTGGGCTTCGGCCTTGATCATCGCCTTGAGCTCGGCTGTGCGCGCCGCTTCGGCCTGTTCTTCGGGCGTGCCCTCCACTTCGGGGAACCGCTCTTCGTCAATCACCTGCGGTAGCACCGGTTCGGCCACGCGCGACAGAGTGATGGGCGCGAGCACGTCCTCCTGTTCCTGAAGCCCGCGCGACCGCAGCCGGGAGAGTCGGCCCGCCATCGGGTCTTCAATGACGGGATCAGACGCAGGCTCTGCTTCGGCGGCTTCTGCCGTCAAGGATTCAGGCTCTTCGGCTTCTTCCGGTTCAGCGTCGTCCTGTTCCGGTTCGATGTCCTCTGCATCTTCGCAGGCGTCCGGATTCGCGCGCGCCTTTTCGAGCGGCGCGGACGCCTTTTCGCGCCGCATCCGCATCAGCAAAGCGACCGCAAAGACGGAGGCAATCGCCAGAGTTCCAAGGATAAGGGCGATCTTGAGCCAGGGGTTCACGTCTGAATGTCCTTTAAGGAAATCAGCCTCTTACAAACAGGCTTCGAGCAGCGGCTGATCAAAGCCGAACTGGCGCGCCTTGTCGAGTGTATAGGGGCGCAGACCCATTGAACGATATTCACCGATGATCTTGCCGTTGGCGTCTTCTTCCAGATATTCGAACTTGAACATTTCCTGTGTCACGATCACCGGGCCTTCCATGCCGATCACCTCGGTGATGTTGGTGACGCGGCGAGAACCGTCGCGCAGGCGCTTCACCTGCACGATCAGATCGACCGATTCGGCGATCTGGCGCGAAATGGCTTCCTTCGGGATCTTGATGTCGCCCATCATGACCATGTTTTCCATACGGCCCAGGGCTTCGCGCGGGCTGTTGGAGTGGAGCGTACACATCGAGCCATCATGGCCGGTGTTCATGGCGGCGAGCAGATCGAAACACTCGCGCCACGAATTTCGCCGAGGATGATGCGGTCAGGACGCATACGCAGGGCGTTCTTCACAAGGTCACGAATGGTGATTTCACCCTGACCTTCAAGGTTGGGCGGACGCGTTTCAAGCGGCAGCCAGTGCGGCTGCTGCAAGCGGAGTTCGGCGGCGTCTTCGATCGTCAGCACGCGCTCGCCCGGATCGATCATCTTGGACAGCGCGTTGAGCATCGTCGTTTTACCCGAACCGGTACCGCCGGAAATGACCACGTTGAAGCGGCAGGCCCCTGCAATCTTCAGGAATGTGGACATGCGGTCATTCATCGATCCGCCCTTCGCCATCATGTCGAGCGTGATCGGCTTGGCGGAGAATTTACGAATCGAGATGGCGGTGCCGCGCAAGCTGAGCGGCGGCACGATGACGTTCACACGAGAGCCGTCTTTCAAGCGGGCGTCCGCCAGCGGGCTGGTCTGGTCAACGCGACGACCGACCGAAGAGCAGATGCGCTGAGCGATCTGGAACAGATGCGCCTCATCGCGGAAATGGATCGGGGCAATGACGAGCTTGCCCTTCTTTTCGATGTAGGTCTGTTCCGGACCATTGACCATGATGTCGGAGATTTCCGGATCGTTGAGCAGCTCTTCAAGCGGCCCGAGACCCAGAAGTTCATCCACCAGAACCTTTTCCAGCGCAAATTGTTCGCGCCGGTTGAGGGTCAGCTTCAGTTCGGCCAGCACTTCGCCGATGATCGGGCGGAATTCTTCGGCCAGTTCATCCTTGGACAGGGTGGCAGCCGCTTCCGGATCGATCCGTTCGAGCAGGCGCGGCAGCACCTGCTCCTTGATGCGGTGAACGGCGGCTTCAAAACCTTCAACCTTCTGGACAGGCTCATCAAGCGCGGCCTCGCGCTGGGCCAGACGCGCCATGGCGTCCATCTGCGGCGCAGGTGAATTTGCAAAGGCCAGCGGTTGTTCGGCTTCGGGCAGTGGTGGGAACTGTCCGCCAGCGCCGTCTTCAGGGCGAGGGGCCGCACCGGGTCCGTGCATCGGACGGGCCACCCCGAAAGAGCTGCGGGGCATGCCGGGTCCGGTGGCTCCGGGGCGTTTGCCAAATGCACTCATTGCGTCTCTGCTCCTTGTCGCACTCATTGCGCCGATTTGATCAAACAAGGTGAATAGGCATTAAACTTTGACAATTGACTAACGCGTCTCAACCAAAGACAGGCAGGCCATGGCAGAGCCACCCGTCAGGATTTCAGCGCGATCACAAACCCAGACCGGCATGGTGCTCGCGCTGGCGGGCTTTGCCTTGCTGTCTTGCGGAGACGGGATCATCAAATCGATTGCGGGCGAATGGCCCGGCGGCGCGGTGGCCACGCTACGCTATGTGTTCGGGGCGATCATCCTGACCGGACTGATGTCCGCGCGAGAGGGGCAGAGCGGGCTTGTTACCCAGCGGCCCTGGCTCCATCTTGGCCGCGGGGCTTCGGTCGCGATTGGCGGCACCTGCTTTTTCGCCGCGATCTTCCTGATGCCGCTGGCTGAGGCAACGGCCATCCAGTTCACCAGTCCGATGTTCGTGGCGGTGGGTTCTGCCCTGTTCATGCGCGAACATGCCAGCCGCGCGGTCTGGGCCTGCACGTTGATCGCCTTTGCAGGTGTGCTGATCGTGCTGCGGCCCAATTTGGGTGCGCTCGGCTGGGCCGCGCTGCTGCCCGTCGGCACCGCGCTCACCATGGCGTCGATGATGATCCTCAACCGCAAGGCGATTGGCGAAGGCGGCGCGCTGAAGATGCAATATCTGATCAGCGTCTTTGCCCTGCCGGTGCTGGTCGTGCTGACGCTGCTGACCACACGTGATGTCCATGGCCAGTTTTCGCTGCCCATGCCCTCCACGTCGCTGGTCATCAAATGCGCGATTGTGAGTGTGACGGCCAGCTGCGCGCATGGCCTGCTTTACATGGCAACAGAGCGTGCCTCTGCGGCCGTCATTGCGCCGATGACCTATGTGCAGTTGATCGTCTCCATCCTGATCGGCTATTTCGCTTATGGCGATGTGCCGGACCTGACAGCGATGGCGGGCTCTGCGCTGATCGTCGGGGCGGGACTGGTGCTGTGGCGCATTCAGGCGCGGTAACACCGATTCCCAAGCTCTGCTGATTGCGCTAACGGCACGATATGACACACAGCTATTTCTTCTGCGGCATTGGTGGTTCGGGCATGATGCCGCTTGCCTTGATCGTCCGCGCGCGTGGTGCAGATGTGGCAGGCAGTGATCGTTCGCTCGATCAGGGGCGTATTGCCGCCAAGTTTGACTGGCTGACCCGCGAAGGCATCGCCCTCTTCCCGCAGGACGGTTCTGGCGTGACGCGCGCGGAGCAGATTGTCGTCGCTTCCGCCGCGATTGAGGCAACCGTGCCGGACATAGTGGCGGCAGACCGGCTGGGCTGCACTCGCCTGTCCCGCGCCGAACTGCTTGCGCAAATCTTCAATGCATCAACCGATCCGGTGGGCGTGGCGGGCACCAGCGGCAAATCGACCGTCACTGGCATGATCGGCTGGATCTTCCATGTCTGCGGGCAGGGGCCGACTGTGATGAACGGTGCGGTGATGAAGAATTTCGTCAGCGCCGAAGCGCCCTTTGCCAGCGCGCTGGTGGGGCGGGGAGAGCGGTTCATCAGCGAAGTGGATGAAAGCGATGGCTCCATCGCGCTGTTCAATCCGGGTATTGCGGTGCTCAATAATATCGCGCTCGATCATAAGACGATGGAGGAATTGCGCGATCTGTTCGGCGGCTTTGTCAGCCGCGCGCGTGTGGCCGTGCTCAATATCGATAATGATGAGGTTGTGGCGCTTGCGCGGCCCGGAGATATCACCTGTTCCATGGGCGCGCGTGAGGCGGTTCTGCAGGCGGGCGACTTCGCCGAGCGGCCCGACGGCGTGGATTTCCGCGTGAACGGCGTGCCTGTTTCGCTTCAGGTGCCGGGGCGGCACAATGCTTCCAACGCGCTGATGGCGCTGGGGGCCGCCGTCGCCTCCGGTATCGCGCTGGAAGACGCCGCACAGGCGTTGGCGGGCTTCACCGGTCTGCGGCGGCGGCTGGAACTGGTGGGCACATCCCAAGGCGTGACCGTGATCGACGATTTCGGCCACAACCCGGACAAGATTTCCGCCACGCTCGATACGCTGCTCGCCTTTCCGGGCCGACTGCTGGTCTTCTTCCAGCCGCACGGCTTTGGCCCGCTCAAGCTGATCGGAGAGGAACTGGCAGAAGTGTTTGCCGCCAAGCTGGGGGCAGCGCATCAATTGGCGTTGACCGATCCCGTCTATTTCGGCGGTACGGTGGACAAGAGTCGGGGCGGGGAATGGCTGGCGGATCAGGTCTGCGCACGAGGGTCAACCGCGCACTTCTTCGATAGCCGCGATGCCGTCGGAGACTGGCTGGCCAGCACCGCCCGCGCCGGAGACCGCATTGTCATCATGGGCGCGCGTGATGACACGCTGTCCAGCTTTGCGGAACAGGTGCTGGCGCGGGTGTAGGTCCTCAGAATCCCAGCCAGGCCAGCGCAGCGATGCCGGCCGCAATGCGATACCACGCAAAGGGCGCAAAGCCGTGGCGCGTGACGATCGCCATAAACGCCTTCACCACCACGATCGCCACGATGAACGACACGACAAAGCCGATGCCGATCAGCCCGGCATCGCCCGGCTGCATCTGATGGCCATGTTTGTAGAGTTGCAGCGCGGTTGCCCCGGTGAGCGTGGGCAGGGCAAGGAAGAAGCTGAATTCAGCCGCCGTCTTGCGGTCCACGCCAAAGCTCATTGCACCCAATATGGTCGCGCCGGAGCGGCTGACGCCTGGAATCATCGCCAGGCACTGCACCAGCCCCACCTTCACCGATTGAGACATGCTGAGGTTTGAAACGCCGCCCACGTCGCGCGTTTTGGCCAGGCGCTCGACAATCAGGATGGCCACGCCCCCCACAATCAGCGCCCAGGCCACCACGCGCGCATTTTCCAGCATTGCATCGATCTGATCCCCAAAAGCGAGCCCCAGAATGACAGCCGGGAAAAAGGCCAGCAACAGGTTGCGGATAAAGGCGATGCTGGCGGCATCACCTCGGAACAGGCCCATCTAGACCTGCATGAAGGTCCGCCAATAGAGCACGACAATCGCCAGAATCGCGCCCGGCTGGATGGCCACGTTGAACACCGCCCAGCGCTGCGCATCATAGCCCAGCAGCTCGCTGGCCAGAATCAGATGCCCGGTCGATGAAACTGGCAGAAACTCGGTGATACCCTCAACAATGCCAAGGATGATGGCGCTGATCGTATCGCTCATGCCGCCGCGCCGAACCGGCCATGGCGGCGATATTCCACCAGCCAGCCTTCCGCGACGAGATCGAGCGGCGTCGGCTGGATGCCCAGTTCGGCCAGCCCCGGTGCGCCTTCCGCCACGATATTGGGGGATTGCAGCATCGCCCATTGATCGCGCGAAATTGGCGTGCCCGGCAGCGCAGCAATCAGCCCGCACAGAGCATCAGGCAGTTCGACAAAGAGCGGATCACGGCCCGTGCGCGCAGCAATCCAGCGGTTGAGTGCGGCCATGGTGTAGACTTCCGGCCCGCCCAACTCAAACGTCTCGCCGGGGTGGGAGAGGGCGGCGACAGCCGCCTTTGCCACATCGCCCACAAATACGGGTTGCAGCGTTGCTGCCGCACCGAGGACGGGCGTGGCCGGCATCATGCGGATCAGATTGGCAAAGCGGTTGATGAACTGGTCCTCGCGTCCGAACACCACCGAAGGGCGCAGGATGGTCGCGGCAGGGAAGGCCGCGCGCACCGCGGCTTCGCCTTCACCCTTGGTGCGGCCATAGGCAGAGGCGCTCGCCGGATCTGCCCCAATGGCCGAAAGATGCACCAACTGCGCAACACCAGCCTTGGCCGCTGCTTCCGCTACATTGCGCGCGCCTGCCACATGGACCGTGTCCATATCATCAAAACGCCCGACCAGGTTGATGACGGCGTCTGCCCCCGTCACCGCCGGTCCCAGCGTCTCGGGGCGGGTGATGTCGGCAGGCACGAACGCGATCTGGCCCAGATTGGCCTGCGCTTTTGAAGCCCAAGCATTTTTCGGCCCGCGTTCCGCCACGCGCACCTGTGCATCCGTTCGCAGCAGCGCCTGCACCACATAGCGCCCGATGAACCCGCCGCCGCCAAAAACCGTGATGACCTTTTGTGCCATGATGTCGGTTTGCTCCCGCATGAAAATCGCGCCTGCTCCTTGACGTGCTGCACCCCAAAAAACAAGCCGCCGTGCCGTGCAAATTAAATTCCTGCCCCACCCGGTTGACAACCCCCCCGCCGCCGCCTAGTGGCGCTCGCCTACCCCGTGCCCAGATGGCGGAATTGGTAGACGCACCAGCTTCAGGTGCTGGCGATCGCAAGGTCGTGGAGGTTCGAGTCCTCTTCTGGGCACCATTTGTTCTTTTCAGAACATCCCAAAAAGTCTATAAAAACCGCAGAAATCCGGGGGAATTGGCCCTCGGATGGTCCCGGATCGTCCCGGCTGTTCCCGGGGGTTCCTGACATTTTTGCGGGCCTTTTGCGGGCCTTTTGCAGAAACCGCTAAAAAAAGGCCCGCACATGGCTTTGACCGAGACTCGGCTCCGCGCACTCAAGGTGAAGGACAAACCATACAAGGTTGCCGACCAACGCGGCCTCTATATCGAGGTCACTCCATCGGGCGGCAAACTCTGGCGATTCCGGTATCGGATCGGCAAGGTTGAAAAGAAGCTGGCGATCGGAAGCTATCCCGACATCAGTCTGAAACAGGCGCGAGAAGCGACCTACGAGGCACGCCATTCGGTGGCTTCAGGCGGTGACCCTGCGTTCGAGAAGCGTAAGCAGAAGATTCGAGAGGAGTTCCTCTCAGCCCAGACCTTCGAAGCCATCGCGCGCGAATACATCGAGCAGATGATGGTGCAGAACGGCCGGGCCGATGCGACCCTCATCAAGGCCAATTACTTCCTCGATCAACTGGTTCCCGCGATTGGCGACCGGCCCATCCAGGATATCGAGCCGTTCGAAGTCCTGGCGCCGCTCAAACGGCTCGAAGCGACCGGCAAGCACGAAACGGCCAAGAAGTGTCGTTCGTTCGCTGGAAGGGTTTTTCGTTACGCCGTCGCCACAACCCGCTGCACGGCCGATCCGACAAGTATGCTCAAGGGCGCTCTCGTCACCCCGTGCCAAGCACTATGCAGCGATCCTTGAACCCAAGGAGCTGGGCGGTCTGCTGCGAGCAATCGACGACTACACTGGCTACCCGGTCACGAGGTTTGCTCTGCAAATCGCGCCGCATGTTTTCGTCCGGCCTGGCGAACTGCGTCATGCCGAATGGCGCGAGATCGATCTTGTAGAGGGAATTTGGAAGATCCCGGCAGGCAAGATGAAGTCGCGCAGGCCGCATGCGGTACCGCTATCCAAGCAAGTGATCAGCTTGCTGACCGATCTCGCCGAAATGCTTGATCACAAGGGCTATGTCTTCCCTTCCGCGCGCAGTTTCACAAGACCCATGAGCGAGAACGCCCTCAATGCGGCTTTCCGCCGAATGGGCTTCTCAAAGGACGAAGTGACTGCACACGGCCTGAGGGCAACCGCTTCCACTTTCTCAACGAATCCGGGCTCTGGAACCCCGATGCGATCGAGCGTGCCCTTGCCCATGGTGATAGCAATGCCGTTCGTGGGCCTATCACCGCGGCAAGCACTGGGACGAGCGTGTTCGGATGGCCCAGTGGTGGAGTGATCATCTCGATCAACTCCGGTTGGGCGGCAATGTTGTCAAGCTTCCGACCGCAAAGAGCGCTTGAATCAGAACAGTGCAATCGTGGCGATGCCACCTGGCCAACCGCGGGGGATCATTTGGAATGGGCCTCAGAGAACCGGGCTTCCCAAATTTAGTCGCTCTGGTAGGCTCGCTGCTATGCGCGGCAAAACTGACCGAGATCTACGATCAAGTCGATCCATCCGCCTCGAAGCGTGGAGCATTGGCATAGTCCAAGCCATTCCAATGATTGTTATGGCCAAGGTCTGGTTCGGATACTGATCCTAGCTGCCGCCCTCGCGGTTGCCCAGCCCCTGGGCGACTAACTTCAGATCCAAACGATCATGAAACTGTCCTAAAATTGCTCTTCATTTTGGGAGAAGAGCAATGTCCGAGGACCAAACGCTGTCGTTCAAACGGTGTGCAATTTATACGCGCAAGAGCACGAACAATCTGCTGGATCGAGACGTCAACTCTCTCACGACCCAGCGTGAGATCTGCGGGGCGTACGTGACGAGCCAGCAATATCGAGGCTGGATCGAACTGCCACGGCGCTATGACGATGGCGGCCATTCCGGCAGCGGCCTTGAGCGACCTGCGCTTGCCGATCTCATGCATGACATTGAAGCTGGGCAAGTGGACGCAGTGGTTGTGTACAAGATCGACCGCCTTACGAGGAGTTTGCTGGATTTCGTTCGGCTGATTGAGATGTTTGATCGGCGCGGCATTGCACTGGTGTCGGTGTCGCAAGCCTTCGACACGTCAGACAGCACGGGGCGGATGATCCTCAACATCCTGCTCACCTTCTCGCAATTTGAGCGCGAGCTCATCGCGGAGCGCGTCCGTGACAGCATTCGCACGCGCAAGCGGCATGGCAAAGTGCATGGAGGGTTACCGCCGTTCGGCTATGTATCCACCGCCGACGGGCTTCGGATAGATGATGCGGAGGCCGATATCGTCCGGTTCATCTTCGATGAATTTCTGCGAACCAAACGCTATACAGCGGTCATGACGGCTGTGCGCGAAGCTGGCTTCTGCAGTTCAATCAAGTATTCAAAGAGAGGCGAGCCGCGTGGTGGCAAGCCTTTGAGCCCGTCTACCGTCTACCAGATAATTCGAAGCCCTATCTACGTTGGCGAGATCCAGGGGCACGACAGGACCTACCAAGGCCGACACGAGCCGCTCATATCGCGCGAGATATGGGAGGCGGCACAGGTTATCAGTGCCGATCGGACGAAACCCACGCCTCACGCCAAGCAAACCAACCATTTTCTCGCTGGACTGCTATGGGACGACCTTGGACGGCACATGCTGCTCGACATCGACTGGCATCGCGGCAAGCCCTACTATAGCTACTCTTCCAGCAACGCGATGTGGTCGCAAATCGAATACAAGCGCGCCTATCGCAGTCGAGCCGATCACCTCGAACAGCTAATTGTGGCTGCGGTCTCCAATTTCCTCTGTGACCGCAAGCTGCTGCGCTCCGCCCTCAAGGCCCACGGGATCTATGGAGATGAGCTCGAAGACCTTGCCCAGCGCGGAAAGGCCGGTGCTTTGCAATTTGAAGCTACCCCACCCGAGCACATGCACGATCTGCTCAAAGCGCTACTCCATCGGATCGAGATAGGCGAAGAGCGAGTCTCAATCGACTTCCGGTTGATTGAACTACGACGTTTCCTGCTGTGGGATGGAGCGACTGCGTTTCGCGGTCGGCCATCCGATTGGCCCCGCAGCGATGCGCGCTACGTTCAGACGTCCCCGCT
>JADKCA010000006.1 GCA_016714795.1 Sphingomonadales bacterium
AACTGCTGTTCTGGCAATCCGTGGCCGACAGCCGCGATCCGGCGCAATTCAAGACATATCTGGCGGCATTTCCCTCAGGTTTGTTTGCCGGGCTTGCCCGCGCGAAGATTGCCTGGCTGGCCAGCGCGCAGGCACAGACAGAGCGCACGGACTCGCCCTCATCGATCACGTCCAAATCTGCCCTTTCCCCGTCAGGGCTTCCCGCGCCATCTGCTGTCGAGAGCAAGGCGGCAAGCGCGTTTGCGCCAATCGCTGGCGCAGCTGGTCTCGAACCGGCGTTCGTCGAAGAATTGCGCACGATGGCCCTGTCTCAGGGGCGACGACATCTGGTGGGAGCGACGGCACTTCCGGCAAGGCCTTCGATGGACGCCGTGGGCGTGTTCCAGCTCCCAGAGAAGTTCTGCTCGGCGGCAGACCGGAATGCGTTTCACGACAGCCATTTCCTGCCGCTGATCAACCTTGCCAGTGCCAACAACGCCCGCGCCATCGCACACATGAAACTGTTGACGCGGCTATCTGCCGAGGCATTGGCCAAAGGCGACATCTCTGGCTCGAACTTGCTCGCGAAAGAATCGGCGAGCTATGAACCCGTTGCGAAAACGGCCTATCTGGAAAGATCAGCACTCGATCCGATGTTCCCGCGTCTGATGGCCGTGCCGATTGCACTTTGTGCAGGAGCAAAATGATGAAAAGGCGCACCCTGTGCATCACAGCGCTGGCGGCAATGGCCGCCTCGCACGCAATCGCGGTCGACGCCAAACCTGCGCCACCCGCCATGCGATCCGCAGCGCAGCTTCGGGAACTGTCAATCATGTTCAGTTCCGTCGCTTTGCGTTGCAACAGGATCGGCATCAACATCCAGCCTGATTTCGACATGTTCGCCGAAAAGCAGAAAGGCGTTCTGGCCCGAACCGAAATGTCACTACAACAGCATTTCGCGGTTAGGACAAAGGCGGACTTGCATGCCGAGATCGACCGTTATCAGATCAGGGTTCTGAATTTCTATGGCACCGGCAGGACCGACCAACAGATTTGCAGCCAGTTTTCAAATTTGCTCAAAAGGCTGGCAGAGGGCGATGCCGAAGGAAAGCTGCTGGGCAATATAGCGACCGTCATGGTGCCGGAACCACTGCTTGAAGCAGATCAGTGAACACTCTTTGCCATTCCTGAAGGGTTCGCGTCATGGCAGATTCCAGCATCGGACGAACTGGCATTGTCTGAGCAAATGCACCGGCGAGGTGGCAAGGGCGAGCGATGCCGCGATATCTTCAGATGTATCCGCTCCGAATGATCGCCTCATTCCACAATCACTTCGCTGCAAACCGCCTCCCCGTTGACCAACGAGCCCAGTCGTTTCAACGCGCGACAATCCTTGCCGTGCCGAACGGACACAGTTTGCGATTGGCCTGACAGCACACAACCCCTCGCTTCCGGAGCCGGATACCGCGCCTTCTGAAACCTGGCCACATCGATACTGGCGGGCCCTTCAACAGACCTCTTGGCGACTCCGTTCAAATGCGTCATCACGGTCTGGTACAACCACAAAGGCTGCCCCCATGCGCATCGCTCTCATTCTGGCTCTTGCCTGTTCCGCCTCGCCTGCCCTTGCTCAGAACGCGCCCGGCAAGCGCGTCATCACCGCCGCGCGGATGATTGATGTGCTGGAGGGCAAGGTGGTGGAGCATCCTGCAATCTTCGTCGACGAAGGCGGGCGCATCACCGGAGTGGCCGATGCGCGCACCGTGCGCTGGGGCAGCGACGTGCAGCACATTGATCTGGGCAGCCAAACCCTGCTGCCCGGCCTGATCGACATGCACGTTCATCTCGACAGTCTGGCAGAGATTGGCGGCTATGGCAGTCTGGAATACACAGACAGCTTCTGGTCCATGATGGCGGTGAAGAATGCGCGCGCCATGCTTGATGCAGGCTTCACCACCGTGCGCAATGTCGGGTCAGACGCGTTCAACGATGTGGGCCTGAAGCAGGCGATCGAAGCAGGCTATGCCAGCGGCCCGCGCATCGTGCCAGCCGCGCACGCGCTGGGCGCCACGGGTGGCCATTGCGATTCAACCTTTTTGCCACCTTCGCTTGAAACGCCGCAAGAAGGCGTGGCCGATGGCGAACAGGGTCTGCGCCATCAGGTCCGCCGCCAGCGCAAATATGGCGCGGAAGTGATCAAAGTCTGCGCGACAGGCGGGGTCTTTTCTCGCAACACAGAGCCGGGCCAGCAGCAATTGGCTGAAAATGAACTGCGCGCCATTGCCGATGAAGCGCATCAATGGGGCCTGAGGGTCGCAGCCCATGCCCATGGCGCATCCGGCATCAAGGCCGCGATTCGTGCCGGGATTGATACCATCGAACATGCCAGCCTTGTCGATGATGAAGGCATCAAGCTGGCCGCCGCCCGCAAGGAGCCGGTCTGGTTTGCGATGGACATTTTCAACACCGATTATACCCAGTCCGAAGGCGCAAAGAACGGCGTGCTGGAAGATAATCTGCGCAAGGACCGTGAAGTGGCGCAGATCCAGCGCGACAATTTCCGCAAGGCCCATGCCGCCGGAGTGCGCATGGTGTTCGGCTCTGACGCGGGCGTGATGCCTCATGCGAGCGCAGGCGGTCAGTTCAAGACGATGGTCCAGTACGGAATGACGCCGATGCAGGCCATTCAGGCCGCCACCCGCAACGGCGCGCAGGCCTTGGGCCGGGAGAAGGACGTGGGCGCGATCGCCGTGGGCCGGTTCGCCGACATGATCGCCGTGGACGGTGATCCGCTGGCCAATGTCCGCGAACTGGAATCTGTCGATGTCGTCATCAAGGGCGGGCAGATCATCAGACAATGACACACAAGCCGTGCGCGGGGAGCATTTTGCGGATGACACGACAAATTGGGTTTCTGGCGGCTGGCGCTGTGTTGGTGCTGATCGTCCTCCTGCTCGGCTGGACCGTCGCCGGGCCGGTTGCAGGGGCGACGGACCGGAGCATCGAAGCGGCACTGGCACTGCGGCAGGGCGTTGCACCCGATGCGCTGATCGGGTTCTGGCGTGCGGTCAGTTGGGTAGATGGCGGCGTTCAGCGCTATCTTGTCTTGCTGGCGCTGGCATTTGTGCTGTTCTGGCAGGGCCGATGGCAATCCGGCGCAGCATTGGTCATCGCCACCTTGCTCTCCGGCTTTGCATCGGACGCCTTGAAAGACATGTTCGAACGCCCCCGGCCCGATCTGGTCCCGCATCTGGATCATGTCAGCAGTCTCTCTTTTCCCAGCGGCCATGCAACAAGTGCGGTTGTGATCTTCGTGCTGTTTGCCATGCTGATGCCCACGGCGCAGCGCGGCCGCTGGCTGGCTGGCGGACTGCTGGCCGCATTCCTGACCGGCTGGTCGCGGATTGCGCTGGGCGTTCATTGGCCCAGCGATGTGCTGGGTGGCTGGATTCTAGGCGGAGCCTTTGTGCTGTTTGCGCTCGCGCTGCTGCCCAAGCCGTCTCAGGCCTGAGCTAAAGCCATACATCCACAGCATGGAGCGCGAGGCCAACCAGCCCGCCCACCAAAGTGCCATTGATGCGGATATATTGCAGATCCTTGCCCACCGCCTCTTCGATGCGGACGGTGATTTTCTCGGCATCCCAGCCGCGCACCGTGTCTGAAACCAGCCGCACAATCCCGTCTCCATAGTTGGAAACCAGGCCAACCGTGGCGCGGCGCGCGAACCGGTTCACCAGTGCGCCGAGCGCGGCATCCTCCTGTAGAGTCTGGCCCAGTCGCCGCAGCGCATCGCCGATGCGTCCGGCCATCACGCGTTGCGGATCGCGAGCCGCCCGCAACAGTGCCGCGCGCCCCTGCTCCCACAGTCCGCCAATCCAGGCTTGCATCGCCGGATTGGCAACGATCTCCGCCTTCCAGTTGGCCACGCGTGCCTGCATCTCCGGATCGGTCTGAAGCCGTTCGGCAACGCTGGCGATAGCCTCATCAAAGCGCAGGCGCAGCGGATGGCGGGGATCATCCGCCATATCGAACACCAGCTTGTAGAGCGCGTTGATGATGGCGTCCGCAACATTCTCGTCCAGCCCGGTCCAGCGCAACAGCCGTCCCGAACGTTCGTGAACCAGATCGCGGATCGTCATTTCATTCTGGTTCAGCACCACGCCGATACGTTCCAAAATGCCGGTCTGGAGGGGAATGTGCCGCCCTTCACGCATCGCCGCTTCAATAGCCTGACCCAGCATGGGCGAGACATTGAGTTCGAGCAGCCGGTCTGTCAGCGCTTCCTTGAGATTATGACCCAGATGCCCGTCATCCAGCGCTTCAAGCGCATCGGCCAGCATTCGGGATACGCCACCCCGCAAGCGCCCCAGCCCGGTGTCTGCCGGGTCTGCAAGAAAGCGCCCGATGGCGGCGGCCACATCCACCTTCCCCATGCGCCGCGCGACAACCGAAGGGGTGAGGAAATTTGCCCGCAAGAACTGGGCGAGCGTATCGCCGATCCGGTCCTTGTTGGTGGGAATGATCGCGGTGTGCGGAATTGGCAGGCCCAGCGGATGGCGGAATAGCGCCGTTACGGCAAACCAGTCTGCCAGCCCGCCCACCATGCCAGCCTCTGCAAAGGCCTTCAGAAAGCCCATGGCGGGATGGAGATCAATGGACCAGCGCGAGACGAGGAAGAGTATTGCCATGGCCACGAGCAAGCCCGTCGCCCTGCGCCTCATACGGACGAAATCCCGGGCAGACGGCGCGCCCGGCATCCAGACCAAGGCCCGTTGTTTCACCGAAATGTCACACTACTCCGCCGGCTGAACGCTGTCCCCGCGCCGCCCGAACCACTGCTTGAGCTTGCGGCGCACGCGGCGGGGAAACAGGCCGGGCGGCTTTTCCATCGGCGATTCGCCATGGTTGGTCAGCCAGTAGGTCAGCCATGGCCCAAGCCGCTGCTCCACACCAAGCGCAAGACTGAACAGGGCAGGCACAATTACCAGAGTGAGCAGAGTTGAAACGATCAGGCCGCCAATCACGGTCACGCCCATGGGTTGCCGCCACGCACCGTCACCCGACAGGGCAAAAGCGGTTGGCAACATGCCCGCGACCATCGCCACCGTGGTCATGATGATCGGCTGCGCCCGCTTGTGGCCGGCCTCCAGAATCGCTTCATCCTTGGTCGCACCATTTTCCATTTCGACCAGCGCGAAATCGACGACCAGAATCGAGTTTTTCGCCACGATGCCCAAAAGCATCAGCATACCAATGAAAACGGGCATCGAGACCGGCAAGCCCCAGACCAGCAAGCCGATGGCTGCCCCCAGCGGAGCCAGCAGCAACGATCCCATATTGACGAACGGGGAGACGATGCGCCCATAAAGCAGGACCAGCACCGCGAACACGAGCATCACGCCCGACAGGACCGCAACCGTGAAATTCCGGATCATTTCTGCCTGGAACCGGTTCTGGCCGAGCGTCATGCGCTGCACGCCCTGCGGCAGCGATTTGAGCGTTTCCAGCGTGGCGAGCTTCTTGTCCACCATCGAACTCACAATGCCGGGCGCATAATCTGCACCCACATTGATCCGCCGGATGAGGTTCGTTCGCTGGATTGTCGTCGGCCCCGCACCAAAGCTGATCGAAGCAACCGACTTGAGCGGCACGGATCCACCGGTGGACGTCGGTACCGGCAGGTTTTCGAGTGTCGCCAGACTGCGCCGCGAGTCTTCGCTCAGCGTGACGCGGATCGGCACCTGCCGGTCGGACAGCGAGAATTTGGGGCTGTTCTGGTCAATGTCACCGATCGTCGCGATACGGACTGTCTGCGACAGGGCGGCGGTCGTCACACCCAGTTGCGCGGCCAGATCCATGCGCGGACGGATCATGATTTCAGGCCGTTGCAGGTCTCCACTGACGCGCGGTGCCACCAGTTCGGGCATCTTCTTCAGATCCTCGACCAGCCGGTTCGCGGTGTCCGTCAGGACTTCCGGATTGTCGCCACCCAATGTGATCAGCAGGTCTCGCCCGGAACTGGGCGGCCCGCCCTGATCCTGATTGCGAAAATTGACGCGCGCGTCTGGCAAGGCGGACAATTTGGGTGCCCAGTCCTTCTCGAACTGGATGCTGGACCGGGGCCGGTCGCGCCGCAGTGTCAGGTAAATATTGGCAAAGCCCGGATCAATATCGGCAAAGGCGGATTGGACCATTTCCTTTTCCTCGCCCAACATCCCCTGCACGCGTTCCACGACACGCCGCGTTTCGGCCAAAGTTGTGCCCGGAACCATCTCGATGCGGATCGTGCTGTAATCGAAATCAATGTCCGGCATGAACTGGAAGGGAATGCCGTCATAACGAGAGCCGGGAATGCCTGCGAACAACAGGATCGTCAGGACGAAACTTGCACCGCCGATCGCCAAAGTCTTCCAGCGGTTCGCAAGCGACCATTTGAGCATGACCAGATACCGGTCCATCCACGGACCCGACGCGTGCGGCTCCTCGCCATGGGCCTTCAGGAAATAGGCAGCAATCATCGGCGTGATCATCCGCGCCACCAAAAGACTCATCAGCACCGACGCGACGACCGTATAACCGAAATTCTTGAAGAACTGGCCCGAAACGCCCGGCATCATGCCAACCGGCAGGAAAACGGCGACAATCGCCATGGTCGTCGCCAGCACCGCAAGACCGATTTCATCCGCCGCATCGATGGACGCCTGAAAGGCTGATTTGCCCATGCGCATGTGCCGCACGATATTCTCGATCTCAACAATAGCATCGTCCACCAGCACACCTGCCACGAGCCCCAGCGCGAGCAGACTGATTTGGTTGAGGCCGAAGCCCAGCAATTCCATCAGCCAGAATGACGGAACGGCAGACAGGGGAATGGCAATGGCCGAAATGGCCGTCGCGCGCCAATCCCGCAGGAATAACCACACCACGATCACGGCCAGCAACGCGCCTTCCACCATGGCAAGCATGGATGAGCTATATTGTTCGCGCGAATAATGGACCTGTGTGAAGAGTTCGCGGAATTTGACCTTGCCGGTTTCCACCTCAAGCTTTTTGAGCTCCGCCATGGCAAGATCGAACACCTCGACGTCCGACGCGCCTTTTGACCGCTGGATCGAGAAGCTGAGCACCTGCCGTCCGTTCATCGTCGAAAGCGAACGCTGTTCGGCATACAGGTCACGCACTTCGGCGATGTCGGTCAGCTTGATGGTGCGCCCACCCCCCAGCGAAATCTGGGTGCCGCCCAGGTGATGCGCGTTGCGAGCATTGCCCAGCACGCGCACGGACTGTTCGGAACCGCCAATCTCGATGCGACCGCCCGCTGTATTGACGTTGGTTTGCCGCAACTGTGCATTCACCTGCGCGGCGGAAATGCCATAAGCCTGCATACGCGCCGGATCGAGAATGACGCGGATTTCGCGCGAAACGCCACCGCCGCGTTCCATGCCGCCCAATCCGGGCAGAGAGCGCAAGCGCTTGCTCACCACATTGTCGACATACCAGCTCAGCTCTTCCAAGGTCATATCAACCGCTTCGGCCGATATGTAGGCGATGGCCTGATCTGCCGTATCGACGCGCACCACCTGAGGCTCGAGAATGCCGTCCGGCAAGTCACTGCGGATGTTGGACACGGAATCACGCACATCGTTGACCGCGCGATCGATGGGCGTCCCAATCGCAAACTGGACGCTGATCTGCGCAGAGCCTTCACGAACGTTCGAGTTGATTTCTTCCACGCCGTTGATGTTGCGCAGCGCGGCTTCCACCTTTTGCGCGACTTGCGTTTCCAGTTCAACTGGTGACGCCCCGGGCTGGGCCACGATCACGAACGCCATCGGGAAATCGATATCGGGATCTGCCGTCACCGGCATCCGGCTGAACGCGATGATGCCAGCCAATGTTACGGCCAGAAAGAAAACCAGCGGCGGAATCGGGTTCCGGATTGACCATGCAGAGATGTAACGGAAACCGAAGCCGCCCGCGCCCTGCGACTCGGCACTGCGGACCGGAGGCTGATCGCTCATTTCGCGGCCTTGAGAAGGTCGGAATCACCGACTCCCCGGCATTGAGGAAGCCGCCTGCCGACCGCACGACCTTTTCAGTGCCGCTCAGGCCTTCAAGGATGCTGACGCCCTGATCACCGATGGTGCCAACCTTGACGTCGCGTCGCTGAACCTTGTTGTCGGGATCAACGAGGAAGACATAATTGCCCTTCACATCGCTGAGCACAGCCGATTCCGGCAGCAACGGCGCTTCCGCCTGCCCGGCCAGAATCGTCGCCGAGGCGAAGCCGCCCGGGCGCAATGCCTGATTATAGGGCAACGCAATCCGGGCAAGACCCTGCCTGCTTTGCGGATTGATGACCGGCGCGATCTGCCAGATCTGGCCTTCGACCGAAATTGTTGTTCCCACTGGCGTCACCTTGGCCGCCAACCCCGTGGAAAGACGCACCAGATCGGCTTCCGAAAGCTGCGCCTGCATCTCCATCTCGCCGCCCTTGGCAATGCGGAACAGCACGCCAGAGCCTGCGCCGACGACCTGACCCGGCTCGACGCCGCGCGTCAGCACCAGCCCGGACGCAGGCGCCCGGATGTCCAGCCTGCCGATCAGTGCGCGGTTCTGGCCCAATTGCGCACGGGCAACGCGCACTTGCGCAGCGGCCGCATCACGCTGCGCCATTTTCCGGTCTATTTCCGCCTTTGAAATGAAGCCGCGCCCCGCCAGCGCCTGCGCCCGCTCCAGTTCATTCTGGGCCAGTCGGGCATTGGCGTCTGCTGCTGCGATCTGAGCTGCAATCTGGCTGGTCTGCTGCGACTGGACCGACCGCTCGATCGACGCCAGCACCTGACCGGCGCGAACCCAGCTGCCAGCCTCCACCCAGACACGAGTGACGAGTCCGCCTTCGCCAACCACACCAACCGGCATTTCGCGGCGCGCCGCCAAAGTGCCGGTTGCTGAAATTCCTGCATCCACCATGGTCCGGCCCGGAATCATGACTGTGACAGTGGGGGAGCTCTTGTCACTCTTGTCGCCCGCAGCCCCTTCTCCGGGCTTTGCAGGGGAGAACAGGAACCAGGCCCCAGCCAGAACGAGGACAGCAACCAATGCCCCGATGATCAAGTTGCGGCGCTTGCGCGCTGCAGCCTGCTCCCAATCGAGCTCGCCCTCATAATGGCCGATCCGTGCTTCGTAGTTCATCACAAGTTTCGCTTCCGCCTGGTCTTCAGCCGATGCGACCGTCCCCTCGGCGCATCACTGTATTATATAAATAACTCACCTGCCACAAGCGCGAATGCGTTTGCCATCCCCCGGCATCAGCCATTTGCGCCTGCGCTGAACAATCTGCAACCCCTTCGCAGGTGCAAAATCCGAATTGGACTTGCAAAACGCCACAATCGGTAAGAGCATGTTGCCCGACCGCCACACCGGCGGGGCTCTGCGTTCAATACAGGAGGGTAGTATGGAGTTATTGGTCGAACATGGCTGGCTTGGCTGGGTCATCATTGGCGGTCTGGCTGGCGCATTGGGCAAGCTGATCATGCCCGGCGATGATCCCGGCGGTTTCTTTGTCACCATCCTGCTCGGCATTGCCGGTGCGATGCTGATGGGTTTTCTGGGCAAGCTGATGGGCTGGTATGAAATGGGGTCAGGCCCCGGTTTCATCGCGGCTGTGGTGGGTTCAATCATCCTGCTGGCCATTTATCGCATGGTCAAATCGAAGAGCGGCGGCGGCACGGCCTGACGCACATCTTCATTCATGAACGGTGCAGGCCGGTGGCGACATAGTTCGCCATCGGCCTGTTTCGTTTGGCCGGAGCCAATTTTGAGGAGTCCATGGATCATGAAATCCCTGTTCGCAGCGGCATTGGCCGCGACAACGCTGATGGTGCCCGCCATGTGTGAAGCGCAGGAAATCGCCCCGCGCACCATCTCTGGCACCCGCCTTGACCTTCAGGCACGCGGAGAAAGCCGCGTCACGCCTGATGTCGCGGTTGTCAGCGCCGGTGTGCTTACCCAGTCCGCCGATGCCGGCACTGCGATGCGCGACAATGCAGCGCGGATGACGCGCGTGCTGGCCGCGCTCAAGGCAGCAGGCATTGCCGACAAGGACATTCAGACCCAGTCGATCAACCTCTCTCCGCAATATCGCTATGCCAATAACGAGACGCCGGTCATCACCGGCTATCAGGCGAACAACACCGTCACCGTGCGCTTTCGCGACATTGGCAAGTCCGGTGCGGTGCTCGATGCGTTGGTGAAGCAGGGCGCAAACCAGATCAACGGGCCGACACTGACCGTGGAAAGCCCGGAAGCGTCTCAGGATGCAGCCCGCCTTTCCGCTATGAAAATCCTGCGCGCGCGCGCCGAACTTTATGCCAAGGCGGCGAGCCTGAAAGTCGGCCGCATCCTGCAACTCAGCGAATCCGTGGACTACAACCCCGTCCCGATGCCCGTCATGGCGCGCATGGCGTCCGCTGACGGAGGGATGGAAAAGACCAGCATTGCGGCTGGCGAGCAAGGCATTGGCGTGACAGTGAACGCGGTCTTCGAACTGAACTGATGCAGGCGAGCTGCGCCAGCCCTATTTCCGGGGCTGGTGCAGCCGCTTCACCGCCTCCAACGCGCCCGTTACATGGCCGCGATAGTTCATATTGTCATGCACATGGACGATCTGTCCGTTCTGGGCGATCACATAGCTGATGCGCCCCGTGCGCCCGATCAGCGGCAGCGCCACATTATAGTCCTTGATGATGGACTTGGTGGCAACGCCCACGGCAAACTTGTTGCGGCATTCCTCCACCGAAAATCTGGCCAGCTTTGTAATATCATCCGCAGCAAGGCCGATGACGGTCGCGCCGAATTTGGCGAACTCGGGCGTCGCCTCTGCAAACTCATGGGCTTCCATGGTGCAGCCGGAGGTGAACGCCGCAGGGAAGAAATAGAGCACCACAGGGCCTTTTTTCAGCACCGTGGACAGCGTGAAGGGCTCCGGCTTGCCAGCCTTTGCCACCTGGGTGGAAAATTCCTTGGCCTTGGCCCCTTCCTTCAGGGCCGCCGTGGCCGGGGGGGTTATGAACAATGCCAAAAGGGCAATCAGGGCGCTGGCGCGCATGGCGGTCTCCTCAAATGTCTTGCTTGTTGAAGCGAGTGTAACAGGAGCTGGACGTTGTGGCTATGGCCTCCGGCATGGCTGTGCGCGCCTGCGCTGCGGAGCCTCGTGCTCGCCATGCCCCCGGCATGGCTGTGCGCGAGGCTGGTGGGCGATGACGGGCTCGAACCGCCGACCCTCTCGGTGTAAACGAGATGCTCTACCAACTGAGCTAATCGCCCTCGTTCGCGCCCCTGCCCTATGCGATGCCGAAGGGCAAGCCGGAAATCAGGTCAAATCGCCATCATGGCCGCCCCACCCACTCGCTTCACAGCTGCGAAGTAGCGCGACAACGCCGCTGCGGCATGATCAGACAGCTGGATGAAAATCCGGCGGCCGTCTTCGGGATCGGCGCAGCGTTCGAACAGGCCGTGATCGGTCATCGTCTTGATCCAGCGCAGCGCCGTTGTCGGCGGCACAGCCGCTGCGATGCACAGGCTGGAGACCGCAACCTGTGCGCGTTCGATCCGTGCAGCCAGCAGGTCCAGCAGCATGTCCCACGCCGGGTCGGCAAACAACGCTGGATCGAAGAAGCTGTCGCGCAGTCGCCGCAGGCGCAGGATACGGCGGACCTCCTCCGCGCCGGGCATTGCTGCTTCGCCCTCAGCCACGGGTTCTGCCGTGTAGGACAGGCCGCGATCGGCCAGCGCCGACACTGCATAACCTTCGGACGGTCGTGGGCCGGAGAGGTTGGCGAGCGTTCGCGCGATGCGGCTGACTTCGTCTGCAAGCCGCCGCAGCCGCTGCGTATCCAGATCGGCAGACACATCCGACAACATGGTGGGCGACTGCGACAAGCTCAATGCCAACGCCGCCACGCGATCCCCGTCACTCGGCTCGCACAGCCATGTCACGCGGGAATCGAGCCCGATGCCAGACATGGCGTCAAGCGTTTGCACCGGTCCGGAGAGGATCATCGCCTCATGATCACGACACACATGGCGGTAAACGGTATCCACCAGCTGCTCCGCTGCTCTGCCGCCGTCTTCCCCCAGCTCAACCAGCAAGGTGCCGGTGGGCCGCCCCTGCTCCAGATGGTCCAGCGCGGTGGCATAATCCATGGCCCGAAACAGCCTGCCGCCTGCCGCCTCTGCGACACGCGAAAGCGCGTTCCGGATTGCCTCATCCTGAGCGATCACGGAGACCGATAGCTTCGATTCCGATGTATATTCAACGAAGTTCATGGGTCCGCCCTCTCCTGATGCCGTGGTGAAGAGGAAGGTGCCGCCATTGCAGAATCATGTCGCGCGCCATTGGCCTCATTTTGGACGTTTGCGACACATTAGAACAGAAGATGATCGGAATTTCAAGCCGGAATGGCGCAAAACAGGCCGGACGGCGCCGTTTCGGGAAATCTCCGAAACGGATGAAGTTGCAACGAGGCGTTAAGGAAATTTTGCACGCACGTCCGCCAGATCAAGCCCGGGCGTTGCTGCGGTCAATCACGACGCCCCTCCTTGTGGCACACGTTCCCAGGTGTGCCCGCTCCCTGTCCCCGGTGTCCTACCCCACAGGACACCGGGGACGAAAGGAGCCGTTCAATATTGAAGGCGCAGCGTCAGGCGGACATCCCGTCCCGCCAGAGGCGCATAATCCTTCAGCACGCTGGCATGGCGGCGGGCGTTTACGTCAAACAGATTGTCCGCGCTCAGCATCAGGCTCACTGGCCCGCCCTTGCCCATCGGACGAAACGTCACGCTGGCATTGACCATGGTGTAGCCGGGTGTCGCGGTTTCGAAGGCAGCCACCCGCTCCTGGCCTGTCACCCGCTCCACTTCGGCGCGCAGGTCCAGCCGGTCTGATGCCAGTTCCAGCCCGCCCAGCAGGCGGAGCGCAGGGATGCGCGGCGCGGCGGATGAAACGCCCGCGCGCCGGATGGTGACGCGGGTATAGTCGATCACGCCATCGGCCTTCACGTCGAAAGCCCCCAGCTTCGCCACTGTGGCACTCGCATCAATCTCAAAGCCCCATTGCCGCGCCTTGGCCTGTTCATAGGCAAAGACAGGCAGATCATCGATGGTGGTGCCCTGAGGCGCTTCAAAGATGAAGCCACTAAACGCATTGTAATACAGCGAACCACCGAAATGATGCCCGGCTCCATCCCCGTGCACAGTCAGTTCCACACCGTTGGAGCGTTCCTTGCGCAGCGCGGTGTTGCCGATTTCATAAGCCTGAGTGCCTGCGTGCGGGCCGTTGGCGAACAACTCCTCCGCCGCCGGTGCCCGCTCGCTATGAGCCGCATTCAGGCCCAGCCGCCAGCCGCCAGCGAATTCGACATTGCCACCCAGCGACCCCGAAACCGCCGTATAGCTGCGCCGCATCGCGATTGTGCCCAGTTGCGCATCTGCATCGGCTTTCAGGCGGGCGGACTCCACCCGCGCACCGCCCTCAAACCGGACTCGCCCCAGATCAACCGACTGGAGCGTGAACAGGCCAGCCTGAGTCGTGCGGGCGTGCGGCAGGAATTTTTCGGCTCCGACAATGTTGATCGTGCGGCTGAAAATCTGCGCGCCGGAAATGCCGGTCCAGCCATTCTTCTCCCGCTGAACGAAATCAAGCCGCGCCTCCTTGCCCGTCGAGAAGAAGCTGGTGCCAATCGCGCCATCTTCCTCCAATTCGTCATGCCGGTAGTCGGCCAGCCCTGCGCGCAAGCGGATGGCATCCAGAAAACCCGCTTCCGGGGCATATTCGCCGCGCAAGTCATAGCGGGTCTGCCGCATGTCCAGCTGCACCGCCTCTGCTTCGGGCGCCGCCGGATCAAGCGCGAAACGGATCGGAACACCATAGCGGCTTTCCAGCCGGGAGACAGAGGCCCCCAGCGAAACCTTGCCACCGATATAGGCCAGCCCTGCCGCACCTTCCCTGGTGCGCGCCGCCGTGTTGGGCAAGCGGCCCTTGAGGCTGGCCAGATCGGCAATGTCTGCATTTCCGCTGGCCAGTGCCTCCGCGCGCAGGTCCGGCGTCAGCACAAAGCCTCCGATCCGCACATCCTTGGACTTGCTGTAAGTACCATCGAAATGCGCGACGAATTCTCCGCCCAGCGGCACATCCACCCGAAGACCGCCATGCCCCTCGCGCGCAGCAGACGCGTGTGACAGATCAAGATCCACATGCACCGGCCCGTCCGGCACGGTGCGCGGAATGCGGCTGTCGATCACGTTGACGACGCCGCCAATGGCCGAAGACCCGAACAGCAAAGCCGTTGGCCCGCGCAGCACTTCGATACGGTCTGCCGTCAACGGATTGATTGCCACCGCATGGTCCACACTGGTGTTGGACACGTCAAAGCTGCCGACGCCATCGGTCAACACGCGGACGCGCTCCCCCTGCAAGCCGCGCAGCACTGGGCGAGAGGCCGAAGGGCCGAACGAGGTTGCTGAGACGCCCGCCTGACTGGTCAGCGTTTCGCCGATGCTGGACCTCATATTCCGCGCGAGCTCATCTCCCGCCAGAATGGATGTGCCAGACAACAGATCCGCCTGCACACGCCCCAGTTGCGCCGTGACGACGGTTTCACCAATATCATCCTGATGATGATCATGCTCCGTCTCTTGTGCGGCGAGCGGAGCGGCGGAGATCAAGGCAAGGAGGGAAACAGCAGACAAGAAGCGCATTGCAAAATCCATGTGAATGAGAGGATATATCACGCCTATAGGTTTAAGGTTACAACATATCAATGCCTACCTTGAACGGACCGCGACAATTCGTGCATTGCAACAGATGGACCGCCGACGGCTTGTCGGCACGTGTTTGCGCCTGCTACGCAAATCGCCATGTCCGCCGCCTATGACACCATCGGAACCCGCTATTCCGCACAACGTCTTCCGGACCCGGCGATTGCCGCCATGATCCATGCCGCACTGGGCGATGCGCAAAGCGTAGTGAATGTCGGCGCGGGAACTGGTTCCTATGAGCCGCGAGACCGCGCGGTCACCGCTGTGGAGCCGTCTGCGGACATGATCCGCCAGCGCCCTGCGAATGCGGCCCCGGCCGTTCAGGGCGAAGCCGAAGCCCTGCCCTTTGCCGATGCCAGCTTTGATGCAGCCATGGCCATTCTGACCGTCCACCACTGGGAAAACAAGGCACGCGGTATGGCAGAACTGAAGCGCGTGTCGCGCGGACGTATCGTCATCCTCACCCATGATCCCGATTTTCGGGGGGCGTGGCTGATGGACTATTTTCCCGAACTGGTGAGCCTGGATGCCGGGCAGATGCCGCCGCTTTCTGCTTATGAAGGCTGGCTGGGGCCGGTCAGCATCCAGCCTGTCCCCGTGCCGCATGAGTGTCTCGATGGCTTCCTCTACGCCTTCTGGCGACGGCCCCACGCTTATCTGGACCCTGATGTCCTGTCCGGCATGTCATCCTTCTGGAAGATTGGCGGCGTGGCAGACGGGCTGGCGCGCTTGGCGGCTGATCTGCAATCGGGCGCATGGGATACACGCTATCGGCACCTCATGGCGCAGGAAAGCGCTGATATGGGTTATCGACTGGTAACAACGATTTCAAACCCGCCATCATGACCAAATCGGAATTGCCGTACTAAAGGTAATAATTCAGTTTGATCATCTGCCTGTTTTCACCCGCCGCCAGCGCAATCGCGGCCTCGGCATATTTGGGCGGGCCGAACATGATGCGGGGATTGCGCGAAAAGCCAAAGCCTTCCTTGGGCATCACGAACACATCCATCTTGTTGTTGTTGTTCTCGTCATGGATGATCGCAACTGCATAGGTGCCGGGGGCAAGGCCGCTGATGCTGACATGGCCCGCCTGCCCCGCCGCAATCTTCAGCTTGCGGGAATTTGCATCCTTGCTGCAATCGGGAAAGGCCTTGGGGTTGCCCGTCACGCAAATCAGAACGCTGCCCTTGGCATTGCGCAGGCCGTTGACGGTCAGATCGAGCGTGGCCTCACTGGCTTGCGCGGGGGCGGAACTCGCCAAGGCCAAGATCAGTGCCGCACAGCCGGTCCCAAAAGCGGAAATAGAGCCCATAATTGCCTCGATATGCGTCATGATGTTTCTGGTGGTGCGTCGCTGTTATCAGCCAGCGCCCTGCTGGTCCATGAACAAGCCAGCGCGGAAACATCTCCCAGCCCATATGATTGCCCACGCCCATGATCGTCATGATCGTCAGCACCACGGCAAGACCGCTGACATGAATGGGGATGAGCAAAACCAGCGCAGGGATGACCACCGCCCCGCTCAGCGCTTCCCACGGATGGAAAGACATGGCGGCCCATGCAGTGGGCGGGCGGCTGTCATGATGGACTGCGTGCGCGGCGCGGAACAGCGCAGGGATGTGCATCCAGCGGTGCGTCCAGTAAAACCATGTGTCGTGCAGGATCAGATAGGCGAGCACCGACACGGGCGTGAGCCACAGCGGATAGGCGTTCCAATCCTCATACACCCGCGTCCAGCCATGCGCTTGCCAGCCCCAGGCCAGCACGCCCGCCGGTGCGCCGTAAATCCCGGCGGAAAGCAGAGACCAGCGTATTTCCGCGCGCATCTGCTGATCCATACCGGCATAGAGCCCCGGATGTTTGAGCCGCGTTGCCCAGGCAAAGGCTCCACTGGTGATGAGATAGCGCACGCCAACAATCAGCGTCATGGCCAGTGCGGAAAGCAGCACGGCAAGGATCGGGCTTTGGGCCATGCTGCGGCCATAAGCCAGACTGCGTAAAGACGCCAGTCTCTGTAATATAATTGCTATTTCGCGCATCATTCTTCCCCTTCGGATGAAGACGCGCTATGCTCTCACTCGAGGAGACGGCGGCCCCATGAACATGATCGAAGCCATTAACAGCGCGATGGATGTGGCGATGGCGCGCGACGACCGCGTGGTCGTGTTTGGCGAAGATGTGGGCTATTTTGGCGGCGTCTTCCGTGCCACCGCAGGCTTGCAGAAGAAATATGGCAAGACCCGCGCCTTTCGATACCCCTATCACCGAATGCGGCATCATCGGCGTGGCCGTGGGCATGGCCGCTTATGGCCTGTGCCCGGTCCCCGAAATCCAGTTTGCCGACTATATCTATCCCGCGTTCGACCAGTTGGCGAGCGAGGCGGCGCGCATCCGTTACCGCTCTGCCGGGCAATGGACGATGCCCATCACCGTCCGCTCTCCCTTTGGCGGCGGCATTTTCGGCGGGCAGACGCACAGCCAGTCTCCCGAAGGCATTTTCACGCATGTCGCGGGCCTGAAAACCGTCATCCCCTCCTCGCCCTATGATGCCAAGGGGCTGCTGCTGGCGGCCATCGAAGATCCGGATCCGGTGATCTTCTTTGAACCCAAACGCATCTATAACGGCCCGTTTGACGGCCATTATGACCGCCCCGCCAAAAGCTGGGCAGGCCATCCCGCCGCAAACGTCCCCGAAGGCCATTACACCATCCCGCTGGGGAAAGCGGCGCTGCTGCGCCAAGGCGGAGACCTGACCGTGCTCGCCTATGGGACCATGGTGCATGTGTCGCTCGCCGCCGTGGAGGAACTGGGCGTCGATGCAGACGTGATCGACCTGCGCACGCTGATGCCGCTCGACATCGAAGCGATTGAAACCAGCGTGAAGAAAACCGGGCGCTGCCTGATTGTCCATGAAGCGACGCGCACGTCCGGCTTTGGCGCGGAGCTTTCCGCACTGGTGCAGGAACGCTGCTTTCACCATCTCGAAGCCCCGGTGGAGCGGGTTACGGGGTTTGACACACCCTATCCGCACAGCCTGGAATGGGCCTATTTCCCCGGCCCCGTCCGCATCGGCATGGCCATTGAACGCGTGATGAAGGATTGACCCCATGGCCCGTTTTGAATTCCGCCTGCCTGACATTGGAGAAGGCATTGCCGAAGCCGAAATCGTTGCCTGGCATGTGAAGCCGGGAGACCGCGTGGCCGAAGACCAGCCGCTTGCCGACATGATGACCGACAAGGCAACCGTTGAGATGGAATCGCCCGTGGCTGGAATTGTCCGCGAAGTGGCGGGCGCAGAAGGCGAAATGGTCGCCATTGGTGCGACGCTGGTGGTGATCGAGGTTGAGGGTGAGGATGAGCACCTCGCCAACCATGACGTCGCCCCCGCGCAGGGCTCTCCTGAGCTGAGCAGAGCCCTGCGCGGGGGCGACGAGGTGGTGGAATTCGCCATCCCCACCGAACATCCCATCTTCGTCCCGCCGCCTCCACCCGACGCGGTGGAAATCAGCGTGCCAACCCCTGCCCCGCAGGCGCTGGCCTCCCCCGCAGTCCGCGCGCGCGCCAAAGCTCTGGGGATCGACCTGTCTCAGGTGCAGCCGCACGAAGGCGGGCGCGTGCGTCATGGCGATCTGGATGCCTTCCTGACCTATAACCGGCAAGGCGGCTATGCGCCTGCCGCTGCAGCGCGTCCCGACGAGGCGGTGAAGGTCATCGGAATGCGCCGCCGCATTGCGGAGAATATGGCTGCTTCCAAGCGCCACATCCCGCATTTTTCCTATGTGGAAGAAATTGATGTCACCGCGCTGGAAGCGATGCGCGAAGAACTGAACGCCGCGCGCGGGGCCAAGCCCAAGCTGACCCTGCTGCCATTGCTCATCACCGCCATCTGCAAGGCGCTCCCCGACTTCCCGATGATCAACGCCCGCTATGATGATGAGGCGGGTGTGGTGACGCGGCACGGCGCAGTGCATCTTGGCATCGCCACGCAAACCGAGGCCGGGCTGATGGTGCCTGTCATCCGCGACGCGCAGAGCCGAAACATCTGGCAATTGGCCGCCGACATCATCCGGCTGGCAGACGCCGCGCGCCGTGGAAAGGCGAAGCCGGAGGAGTTGAGCGGCTCCACCGTCACCATCACCTCGCTCGGCCCGCTGGGCGGTGTGGCGACGACGCCGGTCATCAACCGGCCCGAAGTCGCGATCATCGGCCCCAACCGCATCATCGAACGCCCCGTGTTCAAGGGCGATCAGATCGTGCGGGCCAAGCTGATGAACCTCTCCATCAGTTGCGATCACCGCGTGGTCGATGGCTGGGATGCCGCGAGCTTCGTGCAGGCAGTGCGGCGCTTGCTGGAAACACCCGTGCTGCTGTTCGCGCCGGAGTCAGGACTTTGATCCGAACCGCTTACCGTGTTAAGTGCCCCTAACTCCGAAGCCGCTCGATCGCCTGCGCCAGCGCCACATAGAGCTTGCCGGTATCCGCGGAGAGCAACGCCACGCTCAGCGGCGTGCCTTCGCGCGTGGCCATCACGTTGCGGAGCATCGCTTCATAGTCATGGATGTAGCGGTTCACCTGTTCGCGGAATTCCGGATCGTCCTGATAGTGGCGGGCGATTTCGCGCGCTTCGCTATTGTCGAGCAGTTTGACAGCACGGCGCGCGAACACGCCGCGATCTCCACGCATATAGGACGCCCAGGCCGCATCGGTCACCTCGTTGGAGAAGAGCTTGGTCACGTCGATGGCCGTCGAATTGAGCGATTCGATCAGCAGCGCCACGCGCCGTGCGAAGTGAGTATGATCGCGCCGGTCCGACTCGTCCTGCGCCGCGTCGATACGCGCCTCCAGCGCGGCACTGGCTTGCCCCATCTGGCGGAGCTGACCTTCCAATTCGGCCATGCTGGCCTTGGCTGCCGCCACCGAACGTTCAATCGCTTCGGACAGGCCTGCCATCTGCGTTTCCAGCTCCTCGCCCAGCGCGACTGACAGCGCTTCGCGGCTCTGCTGGCCCAGATCGAGTGCAGATTGCGGGATGATCGCGGCGAGCGCATCGCGGCTCTGCGCCGTCACTTGCTGCGCCACTTCACGGGTTCGAGACAGGATGTCGAGCAGATCGGTCCCTGCGGTGCGTGAGAAGCTACCCGCTTCGTCATTGGCCTGACCGATCAGCGCGACAAGCGCCTCAGCCTGTTCCTGGCAGGTCGTGAGCTGTACATCCGCTGCTGCTGCCATGCTGTCCAGCGCCGCCTTTTGCGAGGCCAGAATGCGGTCCGACGCGGACACGCGATCCGCAACGGTTTCAGATGTTGCCGCCAGCGAGGTCATCAGCGGCGCGACCGCATTGGCCGTCGCCATCGCCTTGCCGGCCTGATCTTCCAGACGCGCATAGGCCGCCGGGATGGTTTCATCGATCTCGCGCGCTGCCGCATCGAGCGCGGTCAGCAGCGATTCGGTCTTTTCAGACAAAGTGCCCGCCGCTTCATGGCCGCCTTCCAAAGCCGTCCGCAAGTCGTCCGCATGGTTGCGCAGCGCCCCAAGGGCAAGGCCAAGCCGTTCGGCGCGCTCGTTGGACTTGGCCTCCAGTGCCGTCATGCGGGAATCGACCGCGCCAATGCCTTCACCCACACGGTCCGCCAGAGCGCGACCAATCCGCACGGCGCGTTCGGTAACCTCCTGTTCCATGGTCAGGAAATGCTGTTCCACCTCACCCACGCCCCGCGCCATATGCTGGAGCAAGGCGTTACCGGACTGATCATGCGCGGCGAGCGCCTGCCCGATCCGGTCAATTTCCACGCCGATGGCCCGAACACGCTCACCCAACTGGACAGAAGCCGTATCGCCAGTCGTTGCAAGCGCCTGTTCGCTGTCACGCACCAATGCCTGTATTTGCGCCGCAGTCTCGTTCATTGCCGCAAATTGGGTAGCGAGCCCGGTCGCCGCGTCTGCCGCCAGCCCCTTGGCTTCCTGACTCTTGAGCCCAAGCGCCAGCACTTCCGCCGTGAGCGCCTTGGCTCCGGTCTGAACCGAACTGCCTGCGGATTCCAACGCTGTCGCAACGTTACGCAACTGGTTTTCCGCCTTGGGCAGGCCTTCCATCAACTGCGCCAGATCATCACGCGCCGCGCCCGAAACACCCTTCAGCGTATCCGCCTGCGTACTGACTTCGGCAATTTCCTTGCCCAGCGCGGTCACAGCGGCGTTCATCTTGGTCGCCGTTTCATCGCCCAGCGTCAGCAGCGATTCACTCTGCGCGGCCAGCCCCTGCCGGGCTGAATCGATGCGCGTGGACACAAAGGCGAGCAGCGCTTCCAGCCTTTGCCCTTCCTCCTCCAGCGCCGCGCGCGCCTTCGCAAAGCCTTCTGCTTCAGCACGCGACGAGCGCATCAGCACCAGCCACAGCACGCCGAACATGGCCAGAGGTGGAGCCGTAGCGGTCACAAATTCAGCAAGATCGGACAAGATCGGAGCCCGTCCAGCCAGCGCGGCCCAGCTTTGATAGCCTGACAGTGCAAGCCAGCCCAACGCGCCGCCCACACACAGAAAGAGCGCCAAAGGGCGGCGCCAGCGCCCGGTAACGGGGGCCTCCCACTCTTCCTGAAACTCTTCCGCATCAAAGGCTTGGCTGACCTGATCGGCCAGACCGTCCTGCACGGCGGGTGCGCCAGCGGGAGTGTCCTCACCCCGGTTCTGACGCAATTCGATGACTTTGCTACCCCTGTCCATGGGCAATGTTTACCATGTTTCACAGCCATTTGAAGCGAATATTGAAAGTTGGTGTTAACTTGGTTGTGGTAGGCAGGATGGATGGCGTTCCCGTTTGACAGTTTCGATCAATCGATCCTCATCTCGCTGAGCGACGATCCCGAACTGATGAGTGAACTGACCCGCGCGCTGGCCGAAAATGCCCGTGTCCATGCCGACCTCATGTCCCGCTCGCGCTGCGATGCCAACTGGCATGCGGCGGCAGAGCGACTGGCCGGGCTTGCGGCCAGCTTTGGAGCCAGACGACTGCTCAACGCCGCACATCAGGCGCTGGATGCAGCACCGGGCGATCCGGTTGCGCTACGCTCGGTCCGACAGGCGATCACCGCGCTCGACTGAGCCCCCTTCCCAAAGCCCGTCCGTCCCCCTATCCGACATCGCGCCGGTAGCGGTGTGTTGCTGAAACGGGGTCGTGCGCGTGGCTTTGGCTGCCTTGATCATCATAGAGGAAGAGGATGCGTTCGCCACGAACGGTCCTGCCGTGCATTTGTTTGGCCAATCGGTGACGGAGTTCCAGTGCCGCATTGCCCACCAGCTTGGCGCAGGCCATTTCGTCATTCTGGCGGAGCGGATGCCATTGACGCTGATGACCGCCGTTGACAGGCTGCGCCGCGACGGGATCATCGCGGAGATTGTGCGAACGCCTCATGACGCGGCAGACCATATCCATCCTGACGAGCAGGTTTTGCTATTCTGCGGCGCTGTGGTGCCCCACCCGGCGGTCGCGGCAGACGTGACGGTCACACCCGGCCTGGTTCTGCTCACGGTTAAGGGCGGGCCCGGCACGGAATCCGAATTCCGGATAAACGGCGAAGCCAATTGGGCAGGCCTCGCCGCGTTGCCGGGCACAATGATCCGCGAAACCAGCGCCATGCTGGGCGACTGGGATTTTGCTTCCACTTTGCTACGGCGTGCCGTGCAACAAGGAGCCAGACTTGTGCCCGCGCGCGATGATGCAGCATTGGTGCCCGTGCAGGATGCAGACCATGCGCTGTCGCGCTCGCGTACGTTACTGGGCCAGCAACCGGCCTCTCCGACGGACGGGATCGTCGCCACATGGATCAATCGTGCCGGATCATGGCTTGCCCCGCACCTGCTACGCTTGCCCGCTCTCATCCCGCTGGCCGATCCGGCCCCGGCCAGCGTGGCCATTGCGGGCGTTGCCGCAGCAGCAGCGGGATGGAGCGTGACAGGACTTGCCCTGATGCTGCTCGCCAGCCTGCTGGAAGCCGTGGCGCGTCCTCTGGCAAGCCTGCCGATTGGCCGTTTTCGCGGGCTGGGCCATTTTCGCAGGCTTTGGCGCTGGATGGCCGGAGCCGCCATTGCCGCCAGCGGCCTTCATCTCAGCTGGACCAGCGGCGATCATGCGGCGCTGGTCGCCGCCTTGTGGCTTGCTTCATTGTTGCGGCCTTTGCCCGGCACTCGGCCATGGTATGCGGACGCATCGGGCGCGCTGATCTTCACATTGACAGGCATGGCCTCTGGCTACCCGCTGATCGGACTGGCGCTGGGCATCGCCCATGCTCTGGCCTCGCGCCTTGATGCGGAACGGCGGACCAAGCCTTAGCCTGACGTTAACCATCGCGCGTCTATGGCTTGCGGCATGGCGCGCTCGAACTCCTCCAGGCGGAAATCCGCATGACCGGCAATGATCAGATCATGGTGTCAGGCCGCGTCGACCGCGACGGTCGCCTGATCTCGGCTGATCCGCGGTTGCTGGCTCTCCAGATTTCGGCGGGCGGAGAGCCTTCGGGCGAAATTGCGGTGCCGCCCCTTTTTGCTGTCATCCGGCTGGCGCGCACGCTCAACGTGCCCATTTCGCGGACGATTATTGTCGCTGATGGCGATCATGATATGGAGCTTTGGGTTCGCGCGGTTCCCGAAGCGGGCGCAATCCGACTTGCCATCGGCGGCTGGGTAGAAATCCTGAACGAAGGCACCAACCCGGCCATGGCCGCCGGTCGGGCACGGCTCTCTTCCCAATTGCAGGGCGATGGCCGCTGGCAATGCGATCTCCGCCTGGTGCTGACCGACATGTCTGCCGACATGAACGAGGCGCTGGGCATCGAAAATGGCACCGGCGCGCCGATCAACCGCCTGTTCCGCCTGATCGAGGATGAGCATGGCGAATTGCCGCTACTGGTGGCACTGGCCGATGGCAGCGACCATTTCCGTCAACCGGTCGAATCGCGGGCATTGCCAGGTTCACGCGGCTGCCTGATCGGGGCGGCGACGCTGGGCGCACAGGGTGAGGTGACCGGCTATGCGGGCACATTCATCTGGGCCGAACCCCGACCACTTCAGGCAGGACGCCCGCAGCGCGTCGATCCCAGTCCGCCGGACGCACCCGCCCAACCGTTCGTGGAACGGCTGGACAAGGCACTGCGCTCTCCGCTGGCCCGCATCATCAGCGAAGCTGACACGATCAAAATGGCACGCGAGGGCGATCTTGATCCCCAATATGCAGGCTATGCGCAAGATATTGCCGCCGCTGGCCGTCACCTGCTGGGCCTTGTCGATGACATGGCCGATCTCCACGCTGTCGAAAGCCCCGATTTCACCATTCCTACCGAACCGCTCGACCTTTCTGACATTGCCCGCCGTGCGGCCAGCCTGCTCGGCGTGCGGGCAGCGGACAGCAAGGTCCGCATCGACGCGCCGTCAGAGGATGAAGAGTTGCTGGCGCTGGGCGACTTCCGCCGCGCGCTGCAAATCATGGTCAATCTGGTCAGCAACGCCGTGCGCTATTCGCCCGAGGGCGGCATGGTCTGGATTCGCGCCGAGCGCGAAGGCGATCTGTGCGCATTGATCGTGGCAGACATGGGCAAGGGCATTGCCGAAGATGACCAGACCCGCATCTTCGAACGCTTCGAACGCGTGGACCCCACCGAACCGGGCGGCAGCGGGCTGGGGCTATACATTTCCCGGCGATTGGCGCGAGCAATGGGGGGAGACATCATTGTCGACAGCGCGCCTGGCAAGGGTGCACGCTTCGTGCTGACACTGCCTGCGGTGCCTGAAAGCGTTACAGAATAACCTCTGCCTGCGGCACCGGCGCCACGAAGGTTTCCGCATCCGGGTTCAGTCGGTCCACCTCGAAATTGAGAAGCATCGCGAAGGCCAGCCATGCCAGATAGGGCAGCATCAGCCAGCCCGCCGCCTTACGGATCGATTTGAACAGGATCGTGCAAGCTGCTGCTGCCACAAATAAAACCATCAGCAACACCAGCGCGGCAGACACTTGATGCGCGCCGAAAAAGAGCGGCGACCAGAGCAGGTTGAGCATCATCTGGAACGCGAACAAGCTGAGCGCCAGCCCCCGCCATCGCGCGCCGCGCGCATTGAGGATCATCGCCAGCGCAACCCCCAGCAGGATGTAGAGAATGCTCCACGCGATCGGGAAGGCCCAGGCGGGCGGCTGGAAATCGGGCTTGGCCAGCCCCTGATACCAGCGCCCGTTACCGCTCGGTCCGGCCATCTTGCCCGACAGGAAGCCGAGAAAAAGAATGGCGGGAACGGTCACCATCGCCCAACGGGCAAACCCCATGCGCAGTTGCTGTTGTGATGCAATTTCGCCAGCCATGACAGACTCCCGAGCCGTTCCAGCCGCCCTCATGGGCGCTCTAGATGTCCACCGCAAGCGACAGCGAATAGCGGCGCGGCGGATTGGCCGTCAGGAAGCCGCTGCTGCTGGCAGTCCAGCCGAATTTGTTGAAGATATTCTCCACCTTGCCCCGCAACAACCAGTGCGTTTCGCCCACGTCGAAGCGGTATCGCGCGCCAAGGTGAATGATGGTGCGCCCCGGCACATAAACCGTGTTGGCCGAATTGGCGGCCCAGCGCGTGAAGCTGATAACCTGCCCGGTCAGCGTCAGCGGCTTGTGCCACGGCAGTTCCCAGTTCAGATTGGTGGAAAGCCGGAGACGCGCTGTGCCGGATGGCCGCGCGCCGATCAGGCCGGCGTCCACCTCCTCGCCCGAAATCTGCGCCTTGTTGTAAAGCCCGCCTGCCACAAGCGTCAGCCCCGGCGTCAGCGTGCCGGACAGCGAAAACTCAACACCGCGCTTGCGCACTTCGCCCAGTGTCCGAAAGACACGCGCGGCGTCCAGTGCGGCATAGGGCTTGGCAATGTCGAACCAGCCCAGAACGGCTGACATGCGGGGCGAAATCGTCCAGCGCAGGCCGAAATCCTTCTGCCTTGTATGAATGGCGGGCGGTGCGGCATTGCCGTTCACCGCTTCCAGCGGCGCGGTGTCGCTCTCTTCCAGCCCGCGCACCATGCCGCCATACAACACAAGCGGCTCAGCGAGATGGACGGCCCCGGTCAGGCTGTAGAGCCAGGGATTGTCCTGTGACCGCGCGATGCGCCCACCCGCTTCTTCCACGCGCTTTGCATAGTCGCTCTTCTGGATCGAGGCCCCGAACTCGCCAATCCCTTTCCAGCGCAGGTCATAGCCCAGCCCCCAGGTTTTCTGCGTCACATGATCGTGCGATTTCGCGCCTGTGGCAAAGCTCGGCTCAGGCCGGAAATCCTCGCGGTTTGCAAAGCTCGGTCCCAGATCGAGCAAAGCCGTGCCGCCATAATGGCGCGACAATTGGCGGCCCTTCAGCGTGGCTTGAATGCTGTGGCGGCGCGGCCCTTCGGCAAAACCGCGCGAGAGGCGGAACTCGCCAGAGGTGGAACCGAAATAATTGTCCCGATCGGCATAGATCAGCCGCTTTCCGACACGCCCATCCTGTTCGGTATCGAGCAGCAGGTCTGCAAAATCGCTGTCCACCGCCAGTTGCGAGCGGAACACCCCCAGCGCGGCATCAAAACCGGCCAGTCTCGCCTTGCCAACAACACCGTAATTCCGGATCTGCCCCGCAAATTCGGCCCATTTCTGGCCGAAAAAGTCTGCGCGGGGAATACGGTCCGGCAGCGCATCGTGGCGGGTGAACAACAGGCTGGAGACTTCATCGCTGCGAATGTCGATCAGGCTGAAAAAGGGCTGGATCGAAACGTCAGACGCGGGCGCATAACGCAGCGACACGGCGATCGATTCAATCGCGCTGGCCGAACCGTGCGGGTGGCGTTCACGGAAGATACCGCCACCAATCGTCAAACCCAGTGTTTCACCAACCAGCGGCAACTCGACATCCAGCTCGGCGGTCTTGCCGCCAAACGGCCCCAGCGTCAGCCCCACCGAAATGACGCGCTCTGCACCCGCCTTGCGCAGCGTATAATCGGCAATACCGGTGGGCGCCGGAAAGGGATAGCCTTGCGCGGTGAGGCCAACGCGCACCGTCGTGCCATCCAGAAGCCTGTCGGTCACATGGCTTTGCTGATCGAAATACAGACCCTCGATGCGGACATTGCCCGCCGCAACCGGAGAAAATCCGCGCACATCATCCGAGCTGTAGATGCCAATCTTCTCATCACCTACCGACGAGCCGAACGCGTCCTGCGCGGCGGTGACGGCGTTGTTGTCGGTTCGTTGGGCCTGTGCGGGCATGGCCCAACCGGTCCAGCCCAGCAGCATGGCCACAGGGACCATCCGGCGCGCGCGCGCTGACGCGAAGCTCATCTCTCACTCCCAGCTTTTTTTCAGGCGGCATTCCTGAAAGGCAAAAGCGGCCGCCGTCAAGTTTCGGCGTGCTGAAACCTATTGTGCAGCGGGCATTGGCCCGGCCAGCGGCTGCGGATCAATCCGCTCATTATTCCACTTCATGCCCCAATGAAGATGCGGCCCGCTGGCTCGCCCGGTGGCACCAATCGCGCCGATCAGCTGGCCCTGCTTCACCACATCGCCCAGCTTCACATGGATTTTGGAGAGATGAAGGAAGGCGCTGTCCAACCCCATGCCATGATCAATGATCAGCAGATTGCCCTCCAGCGTGAAGGGAGAGGCCGCCGCCAAAGTCACCACACCATCTGCCGGCGCGACGACGGGGGCACCTGCCCCACCCGCCACATCCACGCCCGAATGTGGTGAGCCCGGTTCCCCGGCATAAATGCGCTGCGAACCGAAAAAGCCCGAAATCCGCCCCTTGGAGGGCCAGATCAGCTGCTGCCGCCAGCCATCAGACTGGACATTGGCGCGTCGCGCAGCGTTGATCTGCGCCAGTTCACCCGGCCTGCGCGCCTGAAATTCGGCATCGGGCTGCGAATAGCGACGAACGGTGGCGAGGCTTTCGATCTTCCAGGCCCGCTTGGCCACCGTCTGACGTTCAGACATGGACTGGCCATTGCCCAGATAGGCAACGATGATCGCGGTCGCGTCAAAATCGCGGCCAAACCCGATCACGAACTTGCCATCGGGCGCGAAGTCGACATCCTGCCCGTTCATCACCAGCCTTATCGTGCCCGGCGGCACAGTGCCGCGGGCAATGCTGCCCTGCTGCGGTGCGCGATCCAGCCGGAACACGCCAATGGCTTGCGGAGCCGCGCGGACGACCGGCGCTGCGGATTTGGCTACCGCCTTGACCGGAGACTTTACGGTGGCCTTGGGCGGGGCGGCGGCATCGCAAGAGACCGGCATGACACCGGCCAGCAGAATGGAAAAGATACGCATACCCAGCTCCATCGACTACCCTTCCAGAGCCGCTTTGGTCGCCAGCTCGGGCGTGGCATAGGGTGCCTGTTTGAGCACGCTCCAATAGCGCACATCCTCCAGCGGGATCGCGACGCCGGACAGCGCGCACTTCACATGATCGCCATGCACCAGCACACGAAAGCCATTCGCCATATAGTGCAGCCGCGCCTCACGCCCGCTTTGCCTCATCAACATGTATCTCACTCCAAAAAACGCGATCACGGCTCTGCTGGGCAGGCCGTCAGAATAATTCTGCCTGCCCCGGTGTGACTGGCGGTTTAACAGGCTTTGACTTTGCTTCAACCTTGCCGCCATCCGTCACGACGTCCACCGCCCCATCGGCAAAGCGCACAGTCAGTGCCCCCGCCTTGCGGGCCTTTGCTGCACTGGAAAGCGTTGCCCCATCGCTGCGCCGTTCCACGCGCGCATAGCCGCGTTGGAGGACGGCATCCGGATTGAGCGTGACGGCAACACGCCACAATTGGTCCAGCCGTTGCCGGGCATGGTCCAGCTTGCGTGACAACATGGCAGGGCGCAACCGTCCGGAAACCGAAGCAAGGTCACCGCGCGCATCCGCTGCCACGCGGCCCAGAGCGCGACGTGCGCGATCCCCCATGTCATCTACCCGTTGGCGCTGCGGGCCAAGCAGACTGTCTGGCGTGGGCATACGATGCGCGAGGAACGCCAGCCGCTCGCCCGCGCGCTCCCGGTATCGGCTTAGAGCGCGCAAGCTGCGCGCACCCAGTACGCTCAGTCCTGCCTGCAACTCGGCCTTGACCGGAACCGCCATCTCCGCCGCCGCCGTGGGCGTGGGGGCTCGCATGTCTGCGGCAAAGTCGCACAAAGTCGTATCGGTTTCATGCCCGACCGCAGAGATGACGGGGATGGAGCACGCTGCAACTGCGCGCACCACCACTTCCTCGTTAAACCCCCACAGATCCTCGATGGACCCGCCCCCGCGCGCGACGATCACAAGATCGGGACGATCCGGCCCCTGCATCGCGGAAAAGCCATTTACGGCCGCGGCCACCTGCGCGGCACTGCCATTGCCCTGCACCAGCACCGGCCAGACGATGACGCGTGTGGGGCAGCGATCCTCCAGACGGTGAAGAATATCGCGGATCACCGCGCCGGTGGGCGACGTCACCACACCGATGGTGCGCGGCATATAGGGGAGCCGCCGCTTCTTCTCAGCCGCAAACAGCCCTTCGGCGGCCAGCCGCGCCTTCAATTTCTCCAGCAGCGCGAGCAGAGCGCCTTCGCCCGCAATCTCCATGCTGTCCATGACGATCTGATAGTTGGAACGCCCCGGATAGGTGGTGAGCTTGCCGGTGGCGATCACTTCCACTCCGTCTGACGGGACGAACGCCAGACGCGCCGCATTGCCCTTCCACATCACCCCGTCGATCCGCGCATCGGCATCCTTCAGGCTGAGATAAAGATGGCCGGAAGCCGCCCGCTTGAACCCCGATATCTCGCCGCGAATGCGGACATGGCTGAACCCGCTTTCCACATGCCGCTTCAACCGCGCCGAAATTTCCGAAACAGAAAGCGCGTTCGCGTTGTCGCCGCGCCGCTCCTCGGCTAACAGGCGGCCCGGTTCTTCTTCGAAAGGCGCATTCTCAGCCATGAATATCCTTCTGATCGGCAGCGGCGGACGCGAACATGCGCTGGCCTGGAAGCTCGCGCAATCTCCGCAATGCGATACACTCTACGCCGCGCCGGGCAACCCCGGCATTGCCGAAGAGGCGCAATGCGTGGCGCTCGACATCAGCGATCATGGCGCGGTCATCACCTTCTGCGACGAACATGATGTGGAGCTGGTGGTCGTCGGCCCCGAGGCACCTCTGGTGGACGGGTTGGGAGACAGTCTGCGCCTCGCTGAAATCGCGGTGTTCGGGCCGGATCGGGAGGCCGCGCAGCTGGAAGGATCCAAGGGCTTCGTCAAAGACCTGTGCGCGCGCGAAGGAATCCCCACCGCGGCTTACGCGCGGCATTCGGACAAGGACGCGGCGCTGGCCGACTTGGCCCGCTTCGGCCTGCCTGTGGTGATCAAGGCCGATGGCCTGGCAGCGGGCAAGGGCGTGATCATTGCCGAAACCGGTGAAGAAGCGCGCGAGGCGGTGGCATTCATGTTCTCCGGCGGCTTTGGCGAAGCGAGCGCCGAAGTGGTGATCGAGGAATTCATGGAAGGTGAAGAAGCGAGCTTCTTTGCCATAACGGATGGCTCCAACGTCATCCCGTTCGGTTCCGCGCAAGACCATAAGCGCGTGGGCGATGGCGATACTGGGCCCAACACCGGCGGCATGGGTGCCTACTCCCCCGCCCCCGTGCTGACTGCCGCACTCGAAGCAGAGGTGATGGAGCGCATCATCCGCCCGACCGTGGCCGCCTTGGCCAAGGACGAGATGCCCTATCAGGGTGTGCTCTTTGCCGGTCTGATGCTGACGAACGAAGGCCCCAAGCTCATCGAATATAATTGCCGCTTTGGCGATCCCGAATGTCAGGTGCTGATGACGCGGCTGGACAGCGATCTGGTGACGCTGCTTCACGCCGCGGCGCAAGAAAATGGGCTGGCGGGGCTTGCACCGGTGAAGCTGTCTGATGACACGGCGTTGACGGTGGTGATGGCCGCAAACGGCTATCCCGGCACACCGGACAAGGGCGGTGCGATCATGCTGCCCGCCACCGACGGCGCAACCAAGATTTTCCACGCAGGCACGGCTGAGCAGAATGGCGCGCTAGTCGCCAATGGTGGCCGTGTACTCAACGTCACCGCTCGCGCCAGGAGTGTCACTGAAGCGCAGGCGCGGGCCTATGCCTGCGTGGATACCATTAAATTCCCAAGCGGCTTTTGCAGGCGTGATATTGGCTGGCGCGAGGTGGCGCGGGAGGCGCAGGCCTGATTCAGGCCTGTTGCCTCACCAACAGGCACCGGTCCCGCCCCGCCAGATCGCGCCGCACGGCAACATCCAGCCCCTCTGCCTCCAGCAATGCACGCACAGCCTGCGCCTGCGTGTACCCAATTTCAACACACGCACAGCCTTCTGGCGCGAGCAGGCGGGAGATCTGCGGGGCAAGGCGGCGGTAGTCATCCAGCCCGTCCGGCCCGGCAAATAATGCGCCATGCGGCTCGTTCAGCACTTCGGGTGAGAGCGCGGCATCGCTTTCCACATAAGGCGGATTGCACAGGATCAGGTCGAACGGACCGCTGAGCCCTTCCCCCCAGTCCCCGCGCACCAGCGTGGCGCGATCCGCCAGGCCGAGCGCTGCCGCGTTGCGCCGTGCATAAGCCAGCGCGTCATCCGAAGCATCTACACCCAGCCCTTGCGCGCTTTGAAACGCGGACAGCGCCGCAAGAAGCAGAGTGCCCGGCCCTGTGCCCAGATCGAGCACCGTTGCCGGCGGTGACGCTTCGAAATGCGCCAGTGCTGCTTCGATCAGTGTCTCGCTGTCCGGTCGGGGAATGAGCACGCCGGGGCCGACCGCCAGTGTGATCGTCCAGAAATCACGGCTGCCCGTGATGTAGGCGAGCGGCTCATGCGCGAGGCGGCGCTGGAGCAGCGTCTCAAAGCTGTCTGGCACATGATCCGGCGGATCAAGGATCAACCGCTCGCGCGTGATCCCCAACGCATGGGCGAGCAGGAGTTCGGCATCAAGCCGGGGCGTGTCGGTGACAGGGATGAGCCGGGCGGTCGCGTGAATCAGTGCTTGCCTGATGCTTCTGCCCATTGCCCCAAACTCCGTTCGCGCTGCTTGTGTCGAAGCACTGATTTTCCCATCCGCCACGCGGCGCAGAAATGACGGCCTCGACAAGCTCAGGGCGCGCGGCCCTCCAAGAGATCAGCTCTCATCCAGCCCGGCAAGCCGTTCGGCTTCATCCGCCGTCACAAGCGCGTTCACCAGCTCCTCCAACTGCCCCATCAGGATTTCGGGCAGGCGGTGGAGTGTCAGGTTGATGCGGTGATCGGTCACGCGGCCTTGCGGAAAATTATAGGTGCGGATGCGCTCCGACCGGTCCCCGGAGCCGACCATGGATTTACGCGCGCCGGAGCGTTCGGCATGAGCCTTTTCGCGCTCCAGTTCATAGAGTCGCGTGCGCAGCACCTGCATCGCCTTGGCGCGGTTCTTGTGCTGGCTGCGCTCATCCTGCTGGATGACGACAAGGCCAGAGGGCAAGTGCGTGATCCGCACCGCGCTGTCGGTGGTGTTCACGCCCTGCCCGCCGGGGCCGGACGAGCGATAGATGTCGATCCGCAGATCCTTTTCCTCGATCTGCACATCCACTTCTTCGGCTTCGGGCAGCACCGCCACGGTGGCGGCGGAGGTGTGGATGCGCCCGCCAGCTTCGGTGGCTGGCACGCGCTGCACGCGGTGGACGCCGCTTTCAAACTTCATTTTGGCAAACACGCCCTGCCCCGAAACCGAGGCCACAACTTCCTTGAAGCCGCCCATATCGGATTCGGTTGCGGAGATGAGTTCCACCTTCCAGCCCTGCATTTCGGCATAGCGCGAATACATGCGGAAAAGATCGCCAGCAAACAGCGCCGCCTCATCCCCGCCCGTGCCCGCGCGCACTTCCAGCATGGCAGACCGGTCATCTGCGGCATCCTTGGGCAGAAGTGCGATGGCAAGCTTATGCTCTGCTTCGGGCAAATTGTCTCGGATGGAGGCCAGTTCCTCCTCCGCCATCGCCTTCATTTCGGGGTCCGCCAGCATGGCATCCAGATCGGCCAGCTCGCGCCGCAAGGTCTGCACCTCTCCCGCAATCCTGGCGACCGGGTCCACCTCGGCATATTCCTTGGACAGCGCGACAAACTGGTCCGCCGGAAGCTCGCCCGTCGCCATGCGATCCTGAATGTCGTCGCGCCGCGCCAAAATGGCGGCAATGCGGTCATTGGAAACGATGCTCATGCGATCCTCAGTGCCGCCGCCAGTTCAGCCACCGGTACCGCCTTCTGTTCACCCATGCCCAGATCCTTCACGGCGACCTCGCCGCGCGCCAATTCATCATCACCCATGATGATCGCGTAACGGGCGCCCGCGTCATTCGCGCGCTGCATCCGCTTCTTCATATTGCCCTTATAGGCCATGTCCGCCGCGATGCCTGCGCTTCGCAAGTCTGCCAAAAGGCCTGTGGCCATCAGCATCGCCGCATCACCCATTGGTACGAGCACCGCGACCGGGCGATCCGGCTGCGGCGCATCAAGCAGCATCGCCAGCCGCTCGATCCCGGCCGCCCAGCCCACGGCAGGCGTGTGCGGCCCGCCCAAACTCTCGATCAGCCCGTCATAACGCCCGCCGCCCAGCACGGTACCCTGCGCGCCCAGCCGATCCGTGACGAATTCGAACGCGGTGTGGCGATAATAATCAAGCCCGCGCACCAGCCGTGCATTGCGCGTCCATGCCACGCCAGCCGCCTGCAAGCCTTCGGTAACGGTCCCGAAGAAATCGAGCGCTTCATCGGTCAGGAACGTATCGATGTCCGGCGCCGAGTCCGCAATAGGACGGTCGCGCGGGTCTTTGCTGTCGAGGATGCGCAAGGGGTTGGTTTCCAGCCGTTTCTGGCTGTCTTCAGACAGATCTGCACGGTGGCCTGCGAAATGCTCGATCAACGCATTGCGCCACGCCGTGCGGCTCGGCGCATCACCCAACGTGTTGAGCGTCAACGTCACGCCATCCGATATGCCCAGTTCGTGCAGCAATTGATCCGCAAAGCAGAGCAGTTCCACATCCGCCGCCGGTTCGCCGGCGCCCAGCACTTCGGCGTCGATCTGGTGAAACTGGCGATAACGGCCCTTTTGCGGGCGCTCATAGCGGAACAAGGGGCCGTGCGTGGCGACCTTGAGCGGCGCAAATTGCTGCCAGCCTTCGGTGAGGTAGGCGCGGCAGATGCCCGCCGTGAATTCAGGCCGCAACGTGACAGACTCGCCGCCGCGATCCTCGAACGAATACATTTCCTTGGAGACAACGTCGGTCGTTTCCCCCAGCGAGCGGGCGAAAACGGCAGTCGGCTCGATCACCGGCACTTCGATGCGCTTGAAGCCGTAGAGCCGCCGCACGCGCTCGAACGTCTCGACGACATGGGAGAAGCGGTCCGCCGTTTCGCCAAGCATGTCCTGCGTGCCGCGAATGGGCCGGGGTGTTTCGATCTTTGCCATGGCGCGCGCTTTAGAGGGGTGCGCGGGGGGATGCAAATGGACGTGTCACAGCATCCCGTTTCGCCGCAACGCATGGCGGAGCTGGTCATAGCTCAGCCCCAGCGCCTTGGCGGTGGCGCGCTGGTTGTGCTTGTGCTGGCGCAATGCGGCGTCGAGCAGCTGCCGTTCATAGCCTGCAATGGCGGCCCTGAAATCCTCCACCACCGGCGCACCCTCCATTAAATAGGGACTGTCCCTATTAATTTCTGGCGTCCCTGCGTCGCGGGATGGCGCTCGCGCGGCGGATGTTGGCATCCAGGGCGACGCAAACGGATCAAACTCCACCACTTCCACCGGCTGTTCCGGCGTGTCCCAGCGATACACGGCGCGCTCCACCACGTTGCGCAGTTCGCGGACATTGCCGGGCCAGTCATGTGCATCGAGCGCGGCCAAAGCGTCGTCCGAAAAGCCGGGCCAGCCATCCCATTCCAGTTCGGATGCCATGCGCCGCCCGAAATGATTGGCGAGCACGGGCACATCGCCTTCGCGCGCGCGCAAGGGCGGCAGCGTGACGACTTCAAACGAGAGCCGATCCAGCAAATCAGCGCGGAACCGGCCCTGATCCACCAGCCGGGGCAGATGCTCATTGGTGGCCGCTACGACGCGCACATCGACACGCATTGGGCGATTGGTTCCGATCCGCGTGACTTCGCCATATTCCACCGCGCGCAGCAACCGTTCCTGCGCTCCGGCAGACAGCGTCGCAAGTTCATCAAGGAACAGCGTGCCGCCATCCGCTTCCTCAAAGCGCCCGGCGCGCGCCTTGGTCGCGCCGGTAAAGGCCCCCGCTTCATGGCCGAACAATTCGGCCTCGATCAGCGTTTCGGCGAGCGCCGCGCAGTTCATGGTGACGAGCGGGCCATCCCAGCGCGGGGAGAGGCGGTGGAGGCGTTCGGCGACAAGTTCCTTGCCCGTCCCGCGTTCGCCGATCACCAGAACGGGCCGGTTGAGCGTCGCGGCGCGGCTGGCCCGCTCCACGCTGTCGAGAAAGGCCGAGGACTGGCCGATGAAATTCGCAACTCTATCCATACCACTAATTAGCATTTATTGCTATTTATTGGCAATAATAATCTGATGCCAAAGCCAGCGGCAGCACAAAATTTGGCGTAAATCCGACGAAATTCAAAACTGGCACGCTTCATGCTGATGTGAGGACATGGTGCCGGGGCAAATCCGGCGCAAAAGACATTCCAACCGATCCATCAGGAGACCAACCATGATCCGCAGCAAAACCAACAGCCTTCGCAACAGCGCGACGGCAGCGATTTGCGCCATTCTGTTCAGCACCACCTGCCTTGTTGCAGCAGCTGGCCCCGTGCGTGCTGCGATGCCGAACCACGAAGCCCCGGATGGTCCTGCCGCTGGCCTGATCATCCAATACCCTGGCCGGAAGCGGCTCATCCCTCCGCTTCCGGCCTCCCCCTTACCCCACTGCCTCACAGTTTCAGGAGTATTCAAAATGGGCATTTTCTCCCGCGCGCGTGACATCCTTGCCGCCAATGTGACCGACATGCTCGACCGCGCCGAAGATCCGGCCAAGATGGTCCGCATGATCATCATGGAAATGGAAGAAACACTGATCGAGGTTCGCGCCTCTGCCGCGCGCACCATTGCCGACCAGAAGGAACTGCGCCGTCACCTTGTCAAGCTGGACGGTTTGCAGACCAGCTGGAAGGAGAAGGCCGAACTGGCGCTGTCCAAGGATCGCGAGGATCTGGCCAAGGCCGCTCTTGTCGAACGCCAGAAGGCGGCTGACATGGCGGTGCGGATCGAAGCCGAAATCGCGCTGCTCGATGAAGCCTTGAACGCCAATGAGGAAGACATTGCCAAGTTGCAGGCGAAGCTGCGCGAAGCCCGTTCGCGCCAGTCCGCACTGGCCACGCGTCTGGAAGCTGCCACCAACCGCATCCGCCTGCGCGAAGCCTATTCCGGCCCGAAGGTGGATGAGGCGTTCTCCCGCTTCGACGTGATGGAACGCCGCGTTGACATGGCTGAAGGCCGCGCTGACGCGCTCGCTTTGGGTGCACTGCCCAAAACACTGGAAGAGGAAATTGCCGATCTCCAGTCGTCCGAAAAGGTTGAGGCCGAGCTTGCAGCGCTGAAGGCAGCTGCCGGAAAGGCGTGAGATCATGGACGGAATCATCCCCATTCTGGCGATTGCCTGCATCTTTATCGGCCTGCCCTGGCTGATCCTGCACTATGTCACCCAGTGGAAGCGCGGCGCGAACCTGACCCGCGAAGATGAAAATCTGCTCGACGAATTGCACGACATGGCCCGTCTTCTCGAAGACCGTGTCGAAACCATCGAGCGCATCATGACGGCGGATGACCCCAGCTGGAAGAGCCGGGGCTGATCCACGTCCCTCAAGGAGATTTGAAATGACTGTTCCCCGCACCAAATTCCACCTCAACAAAGCCGAAGCCAAGGTTTCGGGCGTCTGTGCCGGTCTCGCCGACTATACGGGCTGGGATGCGACATGGGTCCGCGTTGGCACCGTTGCGGCCACCGTGCTCGGCGGCTTCCCCTGGACGCTGATCGCCTATGGCGTCACCGCCTGGGCCGCCCGTCCGAACACCGATGTGACCCGCTGGTCCGGCCACAACTGAGACGCATTGAGAGAGGAGAATTCACATGTCTGCCAGCCGTACCCGCTTTTACCTGAACCCGCAGAACGCCAAATGGAAAGGCGTCTGCGCCGGAATTGCCGATTATACCGGCATCGACGTGACCTGGGTTCGGGTCGGCACCGTGCTGATCACCATCATGGGCGCATTCCCCTGGACGCTGATCGCCTATTGGATCGCCGCATGGGTGGCCGACAAGCGCCCGGTTGGTCTGTATGAAACCGCCGACGAAGAGCGCTTCTGGCAGGGTGTCCGCCAGTCGCCCGCCCGTACCACGCGCGACGTGCGGTCCAAATTCCGCGACCTCGATCGCCGCCTTGCGGAGATCGAAACCCATTATACCAGCCGCAACACGCGTCTGGCCGATGAAATCGACGCCCTGAAATAACCGGCACACGAAGGAGTTTGTTCCATGACCTGGCAAGGCCCCGAATTTGTTCTCGCCATCATCGCTATGAGCACAGCGGGCTGGGTCATCACCAGCTGGATCAGGGCGCGCCACGGCTACCCTGTTGAAGGTGAATGGGGTGGCACGGTGCAAAAAGGCGATCCCGAAACGGACCGCACGCTCGCCCTGCTGTCCAGCGAGAATGAGCAATTGAACGGCAAGATCCTTCGCCTTGAAGAACGCGTCGCCGTTCTTGAGCGGCTGGCAACAGACACGCCCGCACGCCTGTCCGCAGAAATCGACGCGCTGCGCTAATCCAAACTAACAGGGAGACACCATATGTTCAGCAACCCCTTCTCGATGGTCGTCGCGATCATCCTGATCGTCACCGTCGGCCAGATCGTCCGCGCCAAGATGGGCATCCCTTCACGCCGCGACCGCCGCAATGGCGTGGTGCCCGACACCGCAGAAACCATCGCGATGCGTGAGGAAATCAAGACGCTGAAGGACCGCATCGCCGTTCTGGAACGCATCGCCACCGATACCAACGCCACCGCTGCGCTCGACCGCGAGATCGAAAAGCTGCGCTGAGGAGCTCTGCCATGACCAGCGATCCCGGATTTTACATCACCATGGCCGCAACATCTCTGCTTGCACTCGCGATGCTGATTGCGGCGGGGTATAAGGGCTTCATGGCGTGGCTGGATTTCAAGCGCGCCGAACTCGCCCCCGCGCACCCTGCCCCTGTTTCGCCCACGTCCAACCGCATCGAGCTGGCTGATCTGAAGGAACGGCTGCGCAAGCTGGAAGCGATTGCGGCAGGGGTGGATTTATGAGGGCCTTTGCCCACTCCCGCTTCAGCCAATCAGCCCGAACTTTACCAGTTCTGCCCGCGTCATCACATGCAGGCCGTCAAACGGGGCCGCTGTGTTGGTGAAATCATAGAAAGCGCGGGCCTTGGCGGCATCCATGCCCATATCGGCATAGAAGGACAGATAGGTCCGGTGGACAGGATCATTGGCGGGATAATCGGTGGCTTGAAGTCCGTCCGAATCTTCCCAGCTGTGCACGCCCACTTCCGCACCGTCATCCGCCGAGCGATTCACGCCCGCCAGAAACAGCTCTACCCCGCCAGAACGGATCGAGCCGGTGGCAGGCACATGCGTATCCAGCCCCTTGGCGCGGATCATGCGAGCCACTTCCAGATTGGCGTCATCGTCCTCTGAACCGGGGCATTCGATCATCTCGATGCGCTTGATGCCCGGATGCGCGGCCAGCATCGCCCTGAATTTGGCGGGGCTGGAGGCATCAATCGCGTCGACCAGTTCGGCCACATCACCCTTCACGCGGAACGGACCAAAATCGCCAGTTGCCAGACGCGGCGTCGCCGCTGTCGGCTCTTCCCAGACCTCTTCATCAATGGAGATGGTGGAAACATAGGCCAGATCCTCGGCGCGCAGCGCTTGCGGAGCGGCAAACAGCAGCGGCGCAGCCAGCATCGCAAGGCGGAGCGAATCCGTTAATCTCTCCATCGACTTGTCGAAAAGGCGTGATAATGTCGCGTTCATGCAATTGTTTTACTCGACCAGCCTTGACCCAATCCTTTCGGAAACCGTTAACGCGCTTTTACCGGTAAATGCGGGAGGGCCACGCTGATGGTCGCGACCGTGGCCACTGTTGCCTATCTGGGGCTGGAAGCGCGCGCTGTGGAGGTGCAGTGCCAGGTCTCCGCAGGCGTGCCCGCCTTCAACGTCGTTGGCCTGCCCGACAAGGCGGTACGCGAAAGCGCGGAGCGGGTGCGCGCGGCCATCGCCGCGATGGGGCTTGCGCTGCCGCCCAAGCGCATCACGGTGAACCTCTCACCAGCTGACTTGCCCAAAGAGGGCTCTCATTACGATCTCCCCATCGCGCTGGCATTGCTGGGGGCGATGGGGGTGACGGACGCGGAGACGCTGTCCTCATACCTGTTCGTCGGCGAACTGGCGCTGGACGGGCGCATTGCCGCCTCCCCCGGCGTGCTGCTGGCAGCACTCCACGCGTCCGAGCGCGAACTGGGGCTGGTCTGCCCGGTCGCACAAGGACCGGAAGCGGCATGGGCGGGGCGCGTGGAGGTGATCGCCGCGCCCGACCTGCTCTCGCTTCTCAACCATTTCAAAGGCAGCGCGCTGATCCGCCCGCCCGAACCGGGTCAAGCGGGAGAGTCTGTGACCGGACCGGACATGGCGCAGGTGAAAGGGCAGGAAACCGCGCGCCGCGCTGTCGAGATTGCCGCAGCGGGCGGACATAATCTGCTGATGGTAGGGCCACCCGGTTCGGGCAAATCGCTCCTTGCCGCCTGTCTGCCCGGCATCCTCCCCGATCTGACGCCCGCCGAGGCGCTGGAAGTGTCAATGGTCGCCTCGATTGCCGGAGAATTGCCCGGCGGCCGCCTGATCCGCAGCCGTCCGTTCCGCAGCCCCCATCATTCGGCGTCCATGCCCGCTTTGGTGGGGGGGGGCCTGAAGGCACGGCCCGGCGAAGTGAGTCTGGCCCATCTCGGCGTGCTGTTTCTGGATGAGCTGCCCGAATTTCAGCGCCCTGTGCTCGATTCGCTGCGCCAGCCGCTGGAGACCGGGACGGTCACCGTGGCGCGCGCCAATGCGCACGTCACCTTCCCGGCGCGAGTCCAACTGATAGCGGCCATGAATCCGTGCCGTTGCGGCCATCTGGGTGATCCGGCACTCGCTTGCGCCCGCGCGCCGCGCTGTGCGGCGGACTATCAGGCCCGCGTCTCCGGCCCGTTGCTCGACCGGATTGATCTGCATGTGGACGTGCAGGCAGTGAGCGCGGCAGACCTTATCTCCCCACCACCCGCCGAAAATTCCGCCACCGTCCGCGCCCGGGTGGGAGCCGCGCGCGCGCTTCAGACTGCGCGCTTTGCGCAAGATGGCGTGCGCACCAATGCCGAAGCTGATGGCGCGGTGCTGGATCGGGTCGCCACCCCAGACGAGCCGGGCCGCAAGCTGCTCGCGCAGGCGGCGGAAGCAATGCGCCTCTCCGCGCGCGGCTATACCCGTATCCTGCGCGTGGGCCGCACCATCGCCGATCTGGCAGGCAGTGAGACGGTGACGCGCATCCATGTCGCGGAGGCATTGAGTTATCGGCGGCAGCCGCCGCGAAATTGAAATTTCCCCGCCACCCTGAGCTTGTCGAAGGGCTGTCGTGCCGCTTGTTGGCATTTGAAAAGCAGCCCTTCGACAAGCTCAGGACGGCGGCAGAGAAAGCCTCAATAAATGGAACCTGCCCCCACTCTCACAGTGGCTCAGAAAACCGCAGCCACCAATTTGGCAAAGGCATCCGCCCTGTGGCTGATCGCGTGCTTGGCCTCTGGCGCGATCTCCGCAAAGGTCCGCTCGCCCCCTGTCGGTACGAACACCGGATCATAGCCAAAACCCAAAGTACCGCGCGGCGGCCATGTCAGATGGCCTTCAACCCGCCCCTCAAACACCGCCTCTTCTCCATCGGGCCAGGCAATCGCCAGCGTGCAGACGAAAGCAGCAAAGCGGTCCGCATCCGGCCCGATTTCGGCAAGTTTTCCCTCGACCTTGCCCATCGCCATATACCAGTCCCGCCCCGGTGCCCCTTCAAAGGGCTGCCGCTCGGCCCAGTCCGCGGTATAGACGCCCGGAGCGCCGCCCAGCGCCGCAACGCACAGCCCGCTATCATCCGCCAGCGCAGGCAGGCCAGAGCCTTGCGCACTGGCATGGGCTTTGAGCAGCGCATTTTCAGCAAAGCTGGTGCCCGTCTCCTCCGGCTCCGGCAGGCCCAGATCCCCCGCAGAAACCGGCTCGATCCCGAACGGGGCCAGCAAAGCGCGGATTTCCCGCACCTTGCCCTGATTGTGACTGGCAATCACCAGCTTGCCGGGGAGGAGTTTGCGCACCTTACCGCCCAGCGGCCTTCAACTGCGCTTCAAAGATCGATTTGCACCCGATCCGCGCCAGACGGAGCAGGCGCAACAGACCTTCCTCGTCATAGGTCTCGCCTTCGGCTGTCGCTTGCGCTTCCGCGATGTTGCCGTTGGAGAGCAGGACGAAATTGCCATCGGCACCCGCGTTCGAATCCTCGATATAGTCGAGATCAAGCACCGGTGTGCCGTTGTAGATGCCACAGCTGATCGCGGCGACCTGGCATTCGATGGGGTCATGCTCCAGCAGCCCCTGCGCCACGAGCTTGTCAACTGCGAGACGCAGCGCAACCCATGCGCCGGAGATGGAGGCGGTGCGGGTGCCACCATCGGCCTGAATCACGTCGCAATCGATGGTGATCTGGCGTTCGCCGAGCGCCTTCATATCCACCACGGCGCGCAAGCTGCGTCCGATAAGGCGTTGAATTTCCTGCGTGCGTCCCGACTGTTTGCCCTTGGCGGCTTCACGACTGCCGCGCGTGTGCGTGGCGCGGGGGAGCATCCCATATTCCGCCGTCACCCAGCCTTCGCCCTTGCCGCGCAGGAAGGGGGGCACGCGCTCTTCCACGCTGGCGGTCACCAGGACTTTGGTGTCGCCAAAGCTGACCAGCACCGAACCTTCGGCGTGAATGGTGAAATTGGGTTCGATGGTGATTGTCCGCATCTGATCGGGCGCGCGGCCTGAAGGGCGCATGGGCATTCCTTTTTCTGTTGAGTGACGGGGGGTTTCCCCATGACTCTGTTTTTCATAGCAATCCGCTCATCCTGAGGAGCGGCTGAGCCCGTCGAAGACGCGTCTCGAAGGACCGGGTGGTTCGAGACGGGCCTTCGGCAGGCTCAGTCCCTCTTCACCTTGAGCGGGGATTTAACGTTGATTGGCGTTAACGGGCCGCGCCGCGCAGGGGAAGCAGGAATCACGCAGCCCGTGCGGAAATTGCCCTTTGCCGCCGCCGCTGAACAGAAGAGCCCAGCCCTACGGCCTCGCGATATTTGGCGACCGTCCGCCGGGCGAGGTCGAAACCTTCCTCGCGCAGCATCTCCACCAGCGTATCGTCTGACAATATGGCGTCGGGCGCTTCCACCGCGATCAGCGCCTTGATGCGGCTTTTCACCGCCTCGGCAGAGACCGCCGCACCACCATCGGACGAGGCAACGCCCGAGGTGAAGAAGTATTTCAACTCATACACGCCGCGATCACAGCTGAGATACTTGTTGGAGGTCACGCGGCTGACGGTCGATTCGTGCATCTCGATGGCTTCGGCGATGGTCTTGAGCGTCAGCGGCCTGAGATGCTCGACGCCCTTCAGGAAAAAGCCTTCCTGTTGCTTCACAATTTCGGTCGTGACCTTGATGATGGTGCGCTGGCGCTGGTCGAGCGTACGGGTCAGCCAATTGGCTTCGGCCATGCACTCATTGATCCAGCCACGCGTTACCTTGTCCCCGCCTCCGATTTCAGCATGATAGGCGCGGTTGATGACGAGCCTTGGCAGCGTGGCATTGTTGAGTTCGATCACCCAGCCGTGGCCGCGCCGCGCCACGAACACATCGGGCGTCACCGATTCGATTCGGGAAGAGCCGAATTGCAGGCCCGGCTTGGGATTATAGCCGCGCAGTTCGCGGATCATGTCTGCCAGATCCTCATCGTCCACGCCGCAGATACGCTTCAACTGCGCCATCCGCCCTTCGGCGAGCAGATCGAGATTGTTGAACAGCACTTGCATGGCAGGATCGCACCGGTCCACTTCGCGCGCCTGAAGCGCGAGACACTCACCCAGACTGCGCGCGCCGACGCCGACGGGATCAAACCCCTGCACAACCGCCAGCATCGCCTCCACCCGCGCGAGCGGCACGCCCAGCCGGTTTGCCAGCTCCAGCAAAGGCTCGGTGAGGTAACCGCAATCATCGATCCGGTCGATCAGCGCACGGGCGATGAGCAGGTCGCTGCCAGACAATTCCATCTCGGCCTGCGCAAACAGATGTTCGTGCAGGCCTGGCCCCTCGGCGGCGAACGCATCAAAATCCGGCCCCTCGCCTGACGGGCCAGCCATGCCGTCCATTCCCATCGCACCATCAAGGCCGCCCATGCTGTCTGACGGGCTGTCATGATGGAAGGTCTCACCATCAAAGTCCGCATCCAGCGCCTCTCCTGCCGATCCGCCATCGCCATCAAAAACGGAATCGGTAGCTGTTTCAGAGAGCGGAGCGACCGATTCGACCGGTTCGGCATCTGTGCCGGTTTCATGTTCGCCTTCAAGTTCGAGCAAAGGATTGCGCTCAATCTCTTCGGCGATGAAGCTTTCCAGTTCGATGTTTGACAGCGCCAGCAGCTTGATCGCCTGCTGAAGCTGAGGTGTCATCACCAGCTGCTGGCTTTGCCGCAGATCAAGGCGAGGCCCCAGCGCCATGGCCGGTTAGAGGCTGAAGCTTTCCCCCAGATAGAGGCGGCGGACATTTTCGTCTGCTACCAATTCCTGGGGCGAGCCCGCGAACAGCACCTTGCCATCGTAAATGATGCAGGCGCGATCGACGATGTCGAGTGTTTCGCGAACATTATGGTCGGTAATGAGAACGCCGATTCCGCGCGCCTTCAGGTCTTTGACCAGATCGCGAATGTCGGCAATGGAGAGCGGGTCGATCCCCGCAAAGGGTTCGTCGAGCAAGATGATCGCAGGGTTGGCCGCCAGCGCGCGCGCGATTTCGCAGCGCCGCCGCTCCCCGCCAGACAGAGCCATGGCGTTCGATCCACGCAGATGGTCAAGCCCGAATTCCTTCAGCAGGAACTCCAGACGATCCGCCCGCGCCACCTTGTCCGGTTCGGACAGTTCAAGCACGGCGCTGATATTCTGCTCCACGCTCAGCCCGCGAAAGATCGAGGTTTCCTGCGGCAGATAGCCGAGGCCCAATATCGCGCGGCGATACATGGGCAGGCCGGTAATATCATCGCCATCGAGCATGATGCGGCCCGAATCGGGCTTCACCAGGCCCATGATCGAATAGAAACAGGTCGTCTTGCCCGCGCCATTGGGGCCGAGCAGGCCGAGCACTTCGCCGCGTTCGACGTGCAGCGACACATCGGACAGAACGACGCGATTGTCATAGGATTTGGCGATGGACACCACTTCGAGCCCGCCATGAGAGGCGGAGGCCGCAGCAGCGCGGGAGTGCAAGGTCGCAATATCAGTCATCGGTGTCAGGACTCATCAACTCCGGCGGCAGACATGGCCGCACGGCTCATAACTAATGGTTAAATTCGAGGAATTGGCAAGAATTTTGCATGAGACGGAAGATTCCGCTCTATTCGCCCTGCTTGACCGTGAACCGGCCCGTCACACGGCCGCCCGTCTGCCCTTCTACGCCGGATGCAGCGCCCACTGAGCTGCCATCCACCACGGCACGGCCCGAATTGAGATCAATTACAAGCCGCCCGCCCGAAATGCGGTTGCCGCCTTTGATCAGTGTGACGCCGCCCACAACCGTGATGATACGGCGCGGCAGATCATAAATTGCATATTCGCCAGAGGCCGATTCGGACGCGCTGGTCACCGTCACACCGCCTGAGGCGTCGAGCCGCTCGATGTCGATCCCGCCGCCGCCATTGGCATAGGCCACCGTCAGCCGCGCTGCGCTGAGCCGCAAACCACCCTGGTTGACGCGGACATTGCCGGAGAAAACGGCGCGATCCGCACGGTCCTGCACTTCGATGCGATCTGCCTCCACATCCACCGGGGCCTTGGCATTGTGCCCGGCCAGAGCCTGGCCCGAGGCGGGCACGGCAAACAGCGGAAGCATGGCGAGAAGGGGCGCGAAACGGGTCATGGCGGCTATTTGACGGCCCCTTGCACGATATGCAAGCGCGCCCTGCCCTCCAGCACGACAGTCCGCGCGCCAAGGTCTGCCTTCATGCTGCCTGCGGAGAAGCTGCCCAATGGCATCTGGCCGCTGACAGGACCGCCGCTGGCGATCCGCCGGGACTTGAGGCCGACAGAGACATCGCGGGTGGAGAGCGCATAGCCATCAGAGGTGGTGAAGCGCACCGGTCCGTCAACCGATACGGTCTCCTTGTCCATGTCATACCGCCCGGCTTCGGCCGTAATCTTGGCCGGGCCATCGGCAAGATTGATTTCCGCGCTCAGGTCTTTGAGCCGCACCACAGGGTCTTTCGAGCTGGCCTGCACGGCGGAACCGGCCGAGAGCGTAAAGGGCTGCCCCTTGCTGTCCTCACCGCGATAGACGGCGGAAATCACTTTCATCCGCTCTTTGGCAATCGCCACGCTGTCCTTTGCCAGCACGAAGCTGACTTCACCGCGCAACAGCAGCGGCGCGAAGAGCAAGGCCATGCCAAGCACCGCGATCAGAACGGGGAGGCCTCTGCGGGCAAGCCAGATATTGCGGTCATGTCGACCACCCGGCGTCGCCCATCGCTGAAGCAAGGTGCGATCGCGCCGCGCAACACCCATCGCCTGCGAATCAGGCATGGGCAAAAATATCGGTCTCCGGCCACCCTGCGAGATCGAGTCGCGCGCGGACCGGCAGAAAGTCAAAACAGGATTGCGCCAATTCCATCCGCCCTTCGCGCACCAGGCGCAGGTCCAGCTCCGCTTTCAGGCGATGGAGATAGCGCACATCGCTGGCAGCATATTCGCGCTGCGCATCAGACAGAACCGGTCCACCCCAGTCAGATGACTGCTGCTGCTTGGAGAGTTCCGCACCCAGCAATTCGCGCACCAGTTCCTTCAGGCCATGCCGGTCCGTATAGGTCCGCACCAGCCGAGACGCGATCTTGGTGCAATAGACGGGGCCGGCTTCAATACCCATGTGACGCTCGATCATTGCCACGTCAAACCGCCCAAAATGGTAGATTTTGACGCGATTCCGATCCGCAAGGACGCTGCGCAGCACCGGCGCGGCATAATCGCTGCCGGGTGAAAAGCGCACCAGATGCTCGTCCGGACCACCATCCGAAAGCTGGACAACGCACAGCCTGTCGCGCCCGGCAATCAGGCCCATGGTTTCGGTATCAACCGCGATTGCGCCGGGGCCGAGTGCGCCCTCGGGCAGGTCTTCTTCGTGCAGGTAAACAGCCATCCCTGCCCCATGCACCGGTTTGCCCGCGCCCGCAACATCGCCTGCAAGAAAAACGCTCGCAGTCTTGTCCATTTATCGCTATACGGCAGAGTCGGCGCTCAATAGATGCGCCAGCATTCTTGATGCCACTCGTCCCGTGCATGAAGTCTGAACGTCGAAAACGGGGGACGATATTTTGGAAAGTTGCTCAAGGCATGGGTTTTGATAGAGGGCGCCGCGGAGATCGCGGCGGACGTGGCCGGGACAAGTTCGACAGTTTTGGCGATGACAGCTACAGCGGTGGCGGCGGTTTCGGCGGAGATCGCTTTGGTGGCGGTGGCGCTGGTGGCGGCTTCCGCGCTGGTGGTGACCGCTTCGGCGGCGGCGGTGGCGGCGGTGATCGCTTCGGCGGCGGCGGCGGCGACCGTTTCGGCGGTGGCGGTGGCGGCGGCTTCCGTGGCGGTGGCGGTGCTGGCGGCGGTCGTCCGCAAATGCCCGCACAGGTCGTCGGCGAAGGCCGTGGCAAGGTCAAATTCTTCAACGGTCAGAAGGGCTTCGGCTTTATCAGCCCGGAAGATGGCTCGGCTGACATCTTCGTTCACATTTCTGCGGTTGAGCAGGCTGGCCTGAGCGGTCTGGGCGATGGTCAGGATGTGGCTTTCACCATGGTGGATCGCGGTGGCCGCGTGTCTGCTACCGAACTCAAGCTGGAAGGCGATGTCGTTCCTGTGAGCGAGCGTGCTCCGCGTGAAGATCGCGGCGCAGGCGGCTTCGGTGATCGTGGTGGTGACCGTGGCGGCTTCGGCGGCGGTGATCGTGGCGGTTTCGGCGGCGCTCCGCGTCGTGCAGGTCCGCAGCGTCAGCTGACGGGTGAAAAGGCCACCGGCACAGTCAAGTTCTTCAACGCCATGAAGGGCTTCGGCTTTGTGCAGCGCGATGACGGGCAGCCCGATGTGTTTGTGCACATCTCTGCTGTAGAGCGCGCTGGCATGAGCAACCTCAATGAGGGTGATCGCATCGAGTTCGACATCGAAGTCGATGGTCGCGGCAAATATGCGGCGGTGAACATCACCTCCTCCAGCTAAGGCCTCGCCTTCGCGAAAAAGATCAAGGGGTCGCTTTGCGGCCCCTTTTTCTTGTCCCCCCGCCCTCGATGCGGCATGGGGAGGCCATGACCCAGCCCTTTGATCTCAAGCTCGTCGGCGGCACGGTGTGGACACCGGGCGGCCCGGTGGAAACCAGCATCGGCGTGCGCAATGGCCGCGTGGCCGCGCTTGGCGCTGCGGGCGATGCCGGTGAGACCGTGGATTGCACCGGCCTGATGATCCTGCCCGGCGTGATCGACAGTCAGGTTCATTTCCGCGAGCCGGGGCTGGAGCATAAGGAAGATCTCGCTTCGGGCAGTCGCGCCGCCGTACTGGGCGGTGTCACCGCCGTATTCGAAATGCCGAACACCAAGCCCAACACCGACACGGTCGAGCGACTTGCCGAAAAAGTGAAGCGCGGCGCGGGCATGTGGTGCGACCACGCCTTCTATGTGGGGGCAACCGCCAACAATGCCGATGATCTGGCGGAACTGGAACGGCTGCCGGGTGCAGCGGGCGTCAAGATTTTCATGGGGGCCTCCACCGGAGACCTGCTGGTGGCCGATGATGGCAACCTGACGCGCGTACTCGCCCATGGCAGCCGCCGTGTCGCCATCCATGCCGAGGACGAGGACCGGATGAACGCGCGGGCGCATCTGCGGATTGATGGCGATGCCGCGTCTCATCCCGTGTGGCGCGATGATGAGAGCGCGCTGCTCGCCACGCAACGCATCCTGCGCATCGCCCGCCAGACCGGGCGACGCATCCATATTCTCCACGTCACAACGCCCGCCGAGCTGGAACTGATTGGCCAGCACAAGGATATCGCCACCTGCGAAGTCACGCCGCAACACCTCACGCTGGAGGCCGAGGATGCCTATCCCCGGCTGGGCAGCCATGCGCAGATGAATCCGCCAATCCGCTCTGCCGCGCATGTCGCCGGGCTGTGGCACTGGATGGGTCAGGGCGTGCCTGATGTATTGGGATCAGATCATGCCCCGCACACGCTGGAGGAAAAGGCCAAGCCCTACCCGGCCTCTCCCAGCGGGATGCCGGGCGTGCAGACGCTGCTGCCGCTGATGCTCAACCATGTGGCGGAGGGCCGCCTCAGCCTCGCCCGGCTGGTGGATCTGACCAGCGCCGGGCCGCAGCGCGTGTTCGGCCTCTCCACCAAGGGGCGGATTGCCGTGGGCTATGACGCCGATTTCTCGGTGGTCGATCTGAAGGCCCGCTGGACGATCGATGAAAGCTGGCTCGCCTCGCGCTGCGGCTGGTCCCCCTTTACGGGCATGGCAATCACCGGAAAGCCGATGGGGACCTTCGTGCGCGGCCATCGCGCAATGTGGGATGGGCAGTTGTCCAACGCTCCGCATGGGCAGCCTGTGCGATTTGATAGCCTGATCCGGGGGGAATGACTCGCCGCACCTGCCGTTGCGGGAGTGACGTATCGAGTCTTATCCCGCCAGATCCTCCGGCTTCAGATTCGCGACCAGATCGTAAAACCCCTTCGCTGCAATCTGCTTCAGCATGGGCATCCGCTTTTCGAAGGGTTTCTCGTGCCCGGCAAAGACCGTCATCCCTTCCATCGAAGCGGAAATGAACAGCGCCACCGTCTGCCGCTGCTCAACCGACAGCGCCGGGTTAATCTCTGCAATGATTGCAACCAGCGGCGCGCGGGCACGGACATAAAGCTCCTGAATGCGCTCCAGCACGAACGGATCATGGTTGGAGAGCGCCCAGAATTCGGGAAAGAGGCGCGTGGTCTTCTTGGTGGTGATGTCATCAAGAATGAGCGCGCAAATCTCGTCCAGCCGCTGTCGGGGTGTGGCATCCGGATCATGGAGGATCGCGTCAAACTCCACTTCGTAACTGCGGATGACGGCGTCCAGCAGTTCGCGCACCAGATCTTCGCGGGTCGGGAAATAGTAAGTGAGGTTGCCCAGCTTCATGTTGCAGGCAGCAGCCACGCGCCGCATACTCATGGCACGAAGGCCTTCTTCAATCAGGATTCCCAATGCGGCACGCAAGATCAGTTCATGCCCTTCGCGGCCACGGGCATAGCCGCCCTGCCTAGGCATGATCACCAGATCGGCCAGTTGGAGATAGCGTTGGACAGGCGCGGTCATGACATTCGCGTCTGAAGGGCGGCACGCAATTGTCAAGCGCTCCGCGCTCCAATCGCTTTGAGGCCAATCGCTCTGAAGCCAAACGCCCTGAGAAATGTCTGGACTGCCTCTGTCATGTCGGTCTGTACGGTCTCTTCACTCGGCACGGGTTCGATGCCCCACATCGCCAGTTGAAATCCTCCGGACTGGCACAAGGCGATGAAGTGGCGCGCCGCCAGCACCGGGTCTCCGCGACGGAGGAAGCCTCGCACCATCAGGGCTTCAAACCAAGTGCCGAGATGGTCAAGTGCCCGCTGCGGCCCGCGTTCATGGAAAAGCCTCCCCAGTTCCGGAAACCGCCCCGCCTCTCCCGTTACCAGACGCTGAAGTGCGATGATATCCGGCTGAAACAAAGTCTGCATGAAATCGCGAGCAAGGCGTTTCAAGGCCGCTTCAGGGTCTCCGTCCAACGGGATAGGCTGGTTGAGTGCTTCTCCATACCGGTCCACCAGATCGTCAATCACTGCGGCAAAAAGCTCTTCCTTCGACCTGAAATAGGCCCAGAGCGTCGCTTTGGACCCGCCCAGTTCGGCAGCAATGGATGACATGGACGTGCCGCCATAACCACTGCGGAAAAAGGCTCGCCGCGCGACAGCCACGATGGACTGCCGCCGCTCCTCTTTTCTGCACTGCGCCCTGCCTTTCATAAAACTGTACTACATGGTATCATTTTTGTTGACAAGTTCCGACATGAAACCCATTCCCCGCAATACAATGCCCGCCCGCCCCCTCCCCTTTTCAGTGCTGATAATCATGCTCGCCCTGTCCGGCTGCGTGTCTTCTGCCGTGGATCGGCCTGCTGCCACACCGCGCGCCATTGCGACGCTGGCCAGTGATCAGATTCTGGGCGGCGGTGAAGCGGCGTTCCCGCAGGATCGCTGGTGGACCCGCTATGGCGATGCCACGCTCGACGGGCTGATGGCAGAGGCCGTGCAATCCGCGCCCGATCTGGCAATCGCCACGGCCCGGCTGCGGGCGGCCGATGCGCTGGCCATGCAGGCCGGTGCCGCCCGCGCACCCATGGCAGAGGCCGATGCGAATATCGGCTTCAGCAAGCAAAGCTATAATATGGGTATCCCGGCGGCGTTCGTGCCCAAGGGACTGCTGGATGTCGGCCAGATTTCGCTCGGCCTTGCGTTTGATCCGGACCTGTGGGGGCGGAACAAGGCGGCGTTGACCGCAGCGCGCGGCGATGCAGCCGCCGCGCGTGTCGATGCAGCACAGGCGCGGTTGATGCTGGAAACTGGCCTGGCGCTGGCCTGGTCTGACCTGTCACAAATCTGGGCGGAACATGACGTGCTGGCCCACAGCGTGGCCCTGCGCACGGATACTCTCAGGCTCAGTCAGCAGCGCAAGGCGGCAGGGCTCGACACCAGTGCCGATACCGAGCTTGCCGAGGCGCGGCTGGCTTCTGCCCGTGCCGATCTGGCCGCGCTTGATGAAGCATTGGCGCTGAGCCGCAACCGCATTGCCGCCTTGATCGGTGCCGGGCCTGATCGCGGAACGGCGCTTCCCCGCCCAGCCCTGACATGGTCGGCAGACGCGGCCCTTCCCGCCCATCTTGCGGCGGGCCTTCTGGGACGCAGGCCGGACGTTGTTGCCGCCCGGCTCCGCACCGAAGCCATGGCCCAGCGCGTGAAGGTGGCCAAGGCCGACTTTTACCCAAACATCAGCCTGTCTGCGATGGTGGGGCTGCAATCACTTTCCGTGTCCAACCTGCTCAAATCGGATTCGAGCATCGCCCAATTCGGCCCCGCGCTGAGCCTGCCGCTGTTTGATGGTGGCCTGCGCCACGGACGGCTCGATCAGGCATGGGCCGGGTATGACGAAGCCGTCGCCCGTTATGATGGCACCCTCATCACCGCCTTGCGCGACGCCGCCGACGCCGTTGCATCCCGCCAGTGGCTGATCCCGCGCCTGGCTCAAGCGCGCGAGGCATCCCAAAGCGCTGGCGAAGCGGCGCGCTTGTCGCGCTTGCGATTCAACGCCGGGCTGGACAACCGCTTGCAACTGCTCGCCTCGGAAGATGCCGCACTTTCCAGCAAGCGGCTGGTGGCCGTGCTGGAGGCGCGTGCCATCCAGTTGGATATCATGCTCATTCGTGCGCTTGGCGGCGGGTTCGAAGCCCCCCGCCCCCCTGAAGGAACGCCTGCCCCATGACCGAGCCCGCCTTTGCCAGTGCCGACGCCGTGGCGCCGGAGGACAAGCGCAAGAAGCTGCTTCATCTGTTGGGGCTGGTGGTGATCATTGCCGCGCTGGGCTGGGGCGTGTGGTACTGGCTGACCCAGTCTGGCCGTATCCATACCGACAATGCCTATGTGGGCGCGGATACCGCAGTTGTAACGCCGCTCATCTCTGGCCCGGTGAAGGAAGTGCGCGTGGGCGGCACGCAAACCGTGGCCAAGGGCGATGTGCTGGTGGTGCTTGATGATGCCGATGCGCAAGTGGACCTCGCCAATGCCGAAGCCATGTTGCGTCAGGCGGAACAGCGTTTTCGCCAGACGCTCGCCACCGGCACTGCCTTCCGCGCCCGGTTGACGGCGCGCGGGGCCGATACAGCGCAAGCCGAAGCGCACCTTGCGGCGGCCCGTGCAGATGCGGAAAAGGCCCGCGCGGCGCTCGCCCGACGGGAATCGCTCGCGCCATCCGGGGCTGTGAGTCAGGAAGAACTCGCCACCGCCCGAGCGGCTTATGCCCAAACCCGCGCGGTCGAAGAACAAGCCCGTGCCGCCATCGCCACTGCACAGGCCACCCGTGCCTCCGCCGTGGGCGAACTCGCTTCCAATGAGGCGCTGACGCAGGGCGTTTCAATCGAGACCGCACCCGATGTCGCCGCTGCTCGCGCGCGGCTGGCGCAGGCGCGGCTCAATCTGGACCGCACCGTCATCCGCGCGCCGATCAGCGGCGTGGTGACGCAGCGGCAGGTACAGGTGGGCCAGCGCATACAGGCTGGGGCTCCAATCATGACGCTCGTGCCGCTCGATGCCGTTTTCGTGGATGCCAATTTCAAAGAAAGCCAGTTGCGGGACGTGAAACCCGGCCAGAAGGTAGAGCTGACTGCCGATTTCTACGGCAGTGATGTGACCTTCCACGGCACGGTGAAGGGCTTTGCGGGCGGCACAGGCGCGGCCTTTTCTCTCATCCCTGCGCAGAACGCCACGGGCAATTGGGTGAAGGTGGTGCAGCGCCTGCCAGTGCGCATCACACTGGATCGCCGCGAGCTCGCTGAACACCCGCTGCGGGTCGGCCTGACGATGACGGCCACGGTCGACACGCGCAACAAATGACCGACACGGCGCAAGCCCCGCTGACCGGATTCCGTCTGGCGCTGGCGGCCATCGCGCTGGCGCTCGCCAATTTTGTCGTCATCCTTGATACGACCATCACCAACGTTTCGGTTCCGCACATAGCGGGTGGCCTCGCCATTTCTCCTTCCCAGGGGACGTGGACCATCACCTCTTATGCCATTGCAGAAGCGATTACTGTGCCGCTAACCGGCTGGCTGATCGGGCGCGTGGGGGCCTATCGACTGCTGCTCATATCGCTGATCGGATTTGCGCTTTTCTCCTTCCTGTGCGGCATTGCGCGCAGCATCGAACTGCTCGTCGCGTTGCGCATCATGCAGGGGCTGTGCGGTGGTCCGCTGATGCCGTTGACACAGACCTTCCTGATGCGAATCTTCCCACCGGCGAAGATGGCCGGAGCCATGGCCTTATGGGGTGTCACCACCATTTCCGCGCCGATTATCGGCCCCGTTCTGGGCGGTTATATTTCCGACAATTGGACTTGGCCCTGGATCTTCTTCATCAACCTGCCGATCATCGGATTGATCGTGTTTCTGGTAATGGATCTTGTCGCCCGCTACGAAACAGAAACCCGGCAGGAGCGAATTGACGGAATCGGACTGGTCCTGCTCATCCTGACCATTGCGTGCTTTCAACTGATGCTTGATCTGGGCCGCGAGCATGACTGGTTTGAATCACCGATGATCACCAGCTTTGCGGTCATTTCTGCGATCAGTTTCGTCGCGTTCGTCATCTGGGAATGGTATGATCCGCACCCGGTCGTAGACCTGCACGTCTTCAGGCATCGCAGCTTTTCTATCGGCATTATCGGCATCGCGCTGGGCTTTGGCGGGATGTTCACCTCAATTGTCATGATCCCGCTCTGGTTGCAGAATGTGGTCGGATACACCTCCAGCGAGGCCGGACATTCAGTCGCGCTGGTGGGCGTTTTCGCAGTGGTCATGTCGCCCTTGCTTGGCAAGATTCTGAACAAGGGAGACATCCGCCTGCCCATTTTCATCGGCATGTTATGGATTGCCGCCATGTCCGTCCTGCGGATGCGCTGGACGGCGGACGCAGATTTCTGGACCTATGCGCTTCCCCAACTGCTTCAGGGCTTTGGTATGCCCTTCTTCTTCATGGGGCTGATGTCGCTGGCCATGTCTACCGTGCCACCTGATCAGACCGCATCTGCCGCCGGGCTGTTGAGCTTCATGCGCACCGTCAGCGGCGCGGTCGGCACGGCGATTGCCACCGCCTATTGGGACAGCAACACCCGCGTGAGCCGCAGCGAGCTCTCCCAGCATCTGAATGGTGCACAGGCCGTGGTGGAGCAGATGAAGGCCACAGGCATGCAAACGGAGCAGGCGCGCGGCGTGCTGGAACGGATGGTCGATGCGCAGGCCGCGACCATCGCAGTCAACCACGTCTTCACCATGGCCGCCATCGTCCTCACCTTTGCGGCGTGCATCGTCTGGCTGGTCCCAAAACCGCGGGACGGCACCTTCATGATGGGTGGCGAAGGCCATTGACGGGAGAGGCACGGCGACAAGTGCGCGCGATCACGTGCTCCCCCTTGACTCTGCCCCCCATCGCGTTACCGGCTCGCGTTTGAATTCCGCTTGAAAACCGGCGCGTTCGCGGCCCTTTGTGCCGCCTTCCCCAGCGCGCCCAAAACTGTGAAGGGACACACATGACCGCCGTAGGACAAGACTCGCTGGGCGTCCGCTCCACCCTCTCTGTGAAGGGCAAGGATTATGCATATTATTCGCTGAAAAAGGCGGCGGCCAAGCTGGGCGACATTTCGCGCCTGCCCTTCTCCATGAAGGTGCTGCTGGAAAATCTGCTGCGCTTTGAGGACGGCGGCTTCACCGTTTCCACCGCCGACGCGCAGGCGCTGGTGGATTGGCAGAAGAACCCCACGGAATCGCAGAATGAAATCCAGTATCGCCCCGCGCGCGTGCTGTTGCAGGATTTCACCGGCGTGCCTTGTGTGGTCGATCTGGCGGCGATGCGCGATGCGATTGCGAAGCTGGGCGGCGATACCTCCAAGATCAATCCGCTGGTGCCGGTCAACCTTGTCATCGACCATTCGGTGATGGTGGATGAATTCGGCCACCCCAAGGCGTTCGAAGAGAATGTGGAAATCGAATATCAACGCAATATGGAGCGCTATGACTTCCTGAAATGGGGCTCCAAGTCGCTCAACAATTTCTACGCGGTGCCCCCGGGCACGGGCATCTGCCATCAGGTCAATCTGGAAAATATCGCGCAGACGGTGTGGACCTCGGTTGACGCGTCGGGCGCGACGATTGCCTATCCGGATACATGCGTGGGCACAGACAGCCACACGACGATGGTCAATGGTCTGGGCGTGCTCGGCTGGGGCGTGGGCGGCATTGAAGCCGAAGCGGCGATGCTCGGCCAGCCGGTGTCTATGTTGATTCCTGAAGTTGTCGGCTTCAAGCTGACCGGCGCTTTGAAAGAAGGCGTAACCGCCACCGATCTGGTGCTGACCGCCACCAACATGCTGCGCAAGCATGGCGTGGTGGGGCGTTTCGTCGAATATTATGGCCCCGGCCTCGCCTCGCTCAGCCTTGCAGACCGCGCGACGCTCGCCAACATGGCACCCGAATATGGCGCGACCTGCGGCTTCTTCGGCATTGATGACAAGACGCTCGATTATCTGCGCCTCACCGGCCGCGAGGAAGACCAGATCGCGCTGGTGGAAGCCTATGCCAAGGAACAGGGCTTCTGGATCGAAGCGGGTGCCCCCGACGCGATCTTCTCCTCGACGCTGGAACTCGACATGGGCACCGTCGTCCCCTCGCTCGCCGGCCCCAAGCGCCCGCAGGACCGGGTTGACCTTGGCGAAGTCGATGACGTGTTCAACAAGGACATGGCCGAAACCTACAAGAAGGCGCAGCAGCGCGTGGCGGTTGAAGGCAAGGACTTCACGATTGGCGATGGCGACGTGATGATCGCAGCCATCACCAGCTGCACCAACACATCGAACCCCGGCGTGCTGGTCGCTGCCGGTCTGGTGGCGAAGAAGGCCGATGAACTCGGCCTGCGGCCCAAGCCCTGGGTAAAGACCTCGCTCGCGCCCGGCTCTCAGGTCGTCACCGATTATCTCGACAAGGCGGGGCTCAGCAAGCATCTCGACAAGATCGGCTTCAATCTGGTCGGCTATGGCTGCACCACCTGCATCGGCAATTCCGGCCCGCTGCCGGCGCCGATCTCCAAGGCGATCAACGACAAGGGCCTGATCGCCGCCGCCGTCCTCTCGGGCAACCGCAACTTCGAAGGCCGCATCTCGCCGGACGTGCAGGCGAACTACCTCGCCTCGCCGCCGCTCGTCGTCGCCTATGCGCTCAAAGGCACGGTGATCGAGGATTTCGTGACCACGCCGATCGGGCAGGGCACGGATGGGCAGGACGTGTTCCTGAAGGACATCTGGCCGACCAATGAGGAGGTCTCCTCCACCATGGCGTCGTGCATGGACCGCGCGATGTTCCAGGCACGCTACGCCAATGTCTATCTGGGTGACAAGCATTGGCAGGCGATCAACGTCACCGGCTCCGAAACCTATCAATGGCGCGCCGGTTCAACCTATGTCGCGAACCCGCCCTATTTTGAAGGCATGAGCATGACGCCCGCGCCGGTCTCCGACATTGTCGAAGCCAAGCCGCTCGCTATTTTGGGTGACTCGATCACGACCGATCACATCTCCCCCGCGGGCAACATCAAGGCGGATAGCCCTGCCGGTGAATGGCTGATGGAGCATCAGGTGTCCAAGGCGGACTTCAACTCCTATGGCGCGCGCCGTGGCCACCATGACGTGATGATGCGCGGCACCTTCGCCAACATCCGCATCAAGAATGAAATGGTCCCCGGCATCGAAGGCGGCATGTCGCGTTATGGTGCGGAGGTCATGCCGATCTATGACGCAGCAATGAAGCACAAGGCGGACGGCACCGCGCTCGTCGTCATCGCGGGCAAGGAATATGGCACCGGCTCATCGCGCGACTGGGCGGCAAAGGGCACCAACCTGCTCGGCGTCCGTGCGGTGATCGTGGAGAGCTTTGAGCGCATCCACCGCTCCAACCTTGTCGGCATGGGCGTATTGCCGCTCCAGTTCCTTGACGGGCAGGATCGCAACAGCCTGGGCCTGACTGGCGATGACAGCTTCACCATCACCGGTGTTGCCGATCTCAAGCCTCGCCAGACGGTGACGGTGAACGTCACCCGCGCCGATGGCTCAACCTTCACCTTCGACGCGCTGTGTCGCATCGATACCGCCAATGAAGTCGAATATTTCATGAATGGCGGCATTCTGCACTACGTCCTGCGCAAGCTGGCGGCGTGATGCGGCGGGGGTTGATCGCAGCGGGAGCGGCATTGCTGCTCCCGGTGGCGGCGCTGGCGGCCTCTGCCGCCGCGTCGGTCACGCTGGATGGCAACCGTCTGGTTGTGCCGCAACCGCCGCAATTCCGCCCCGGCACATCCATCCTTCAGCGGGGCAGCGATGGAACTTTGGCCCGCGTGGCCACATGGTTGTCTGGAAAAGCCTTCATCTCCGTGCTGCGGATCGAAGGCCACACCCTGCCCGGCCCCAAGGCTCAGGGCTTGAGCGAAACCCGCGCCATGGCAGTCGCCGCACGATTGGTGGCGATGGGTGTGGATTGCAGGCGGCTGATCGTGGTCGGCTTTGGCGATACCAAGCCGGTTGCCGCACCCGGCAGCCTCTCCAACGAACGCATCGAGTTCGTCAACGCCGCCCTGCGCGGGCGCGCGATTGGCGGGATGCCACTTGATGGTGATGCCTGCGCTGTGCGCCCGGCGCGCTAAGGCCTATCGCTTCCACTCCAGCTTGCGCACTGGCCGGGTGAGGTTTTCGGGCTTCATGATCTCGTCCAGCTGGTCCTGACTCAACAGCCCGCGCGCCAGCACGATGTCATAGACGTCGGCGCCGCTCGCCAGCGCCTCAGCCGCGACATCGGTCGCCTCCTCATAGCCGATATAGGGGTTGAGCGCTGTCACGATACTGATTGAGCGCTTCACCTGCCCTTGCAGGAAATCGGCATTGGCGGTGATGCCGGTGACACAATGGTCCGTCAGCGTCGCCATGCCGTGCTGAAGGTGGACGATGGATTTAAACAGCGAATAGGCAATGATCGGCTCGAACGCGTTGAGCTGGAGCTGGCCCGCTTCTGCCGCCATGGTGATGGTCATATCATTGCCGATCACTTCGAACGCGATCTGGTTCACCACTTCGGGAATGACGGGATTGACCTTGCCCGGCATGATCGAGCTGCCCGCCTGACGCGGCGGCAGGTTGATCTCATTCAGCCCCGCGCGCGGCCCGGATGAAAGCAACCGCAAATCATTGCACACTTTGGACAGCTTGACTGCCACCCGCTTGAGCACGCCGGAAAGCTGGACGAATGCACCGCAATCCTGCGTGGATTCCACCAGATTCGGGGCGGTCAACAGATCTATTCCCGTTATGGCAGACAGATGCGCCCGCACTTTGGGCGTATAATCCGGATGGGTGGTGATGCCCGTGCCGATGGCCGTCGCCCCCAGATTAATCTCGCGCATCATGTCTACCGCATGGCGGACGACGTCGATGTCTTCGCCCAGCATCACGGCATAAGTGCTGAATTCCTGCCCCAACGTCATCGGCACCGCATCCTGCAACTGGGTGCGCCCGATCTTGAGAATGTCCGCAAATTCATCCGCCTTGGCCTCGAAGGCGGCGCGCAGCCGCTCCATTTCGGCCATCAGCCCCTGCGCATAATGCCAGGTCGCGATCTTGATGGCGGTGGGATAGACGTCGTTGGTGGATTGGCTGAGGTTGACATGCTCATTGGGGTGCAACCGCGCATAATCACCCTTGGCATGGCCGAGCAGTTCCAGCGCGCGATTGGCGATCACCTCATTGGCGTTCATGTTGGTGGAGGTGCCTGCCCCGCCCTGTATGGCATCCACCACAAACTGCTCATGCAGCGCGCCAGCCATCACCTCGTCGCACGCAGCGCAGATGACATCCGACATCCCGGCATCAATCAGCCCGAGCTCGGTGTTGGTCACAGCCGCCGCCTTCTTGATGGCGGCGAGCGCTTCGATCAGCCGGGTAAAGGCTGCAATCGGAACATGGGTGATGCCAAAATTCTCGGTCGCCCGCAGCGTGTGAACGCCCCAATAAGCGTCTGCGGGAACATCGCGCCAGCCGAGCAGGTCATGCTCTGCGCGAACGTCTTGAATGGTCTGTGCCATGAACACTGGCTCCTCTCTCGCTTGTTGAGAGCAGGCTAGCCATCATTCAAATATGTCGCAATATTGTATTTTTATTGCGCAATAACATTGCTCAAAAGACGCCCGGCACCAACCGATACCGCACTTGCGCCTGGTAGGTGCGATAACTTTCATCCTCGCCCAGCAAGCGCTCTTCAGCCAGAAGGCGGAAGATCTGCGCGAACCATGCCACCGCATAGATGACCAGATTCCAAAGCGACGGCATAAGAATGAGAATGCCGATATGGGTCAGCAGATACCCGAAATACATAGGATGGCGCATCAACCGGTACGGCCCGCTGATCTTCACGCCGCGATTGGCGGGCGCGATGCCGAAACTGCGGCGCAGCACCAGCTTGGCAGTGGCCTGCCACATATTGCCGACCAGGACGAGACCAACACCCAACGTCGCCAGACCTGCCAGAGGAACGTCTTCCGGATTGATCAGCAACGGCCCTGCGGTGGCAACGCTCGCCAACAGCCAGTCACGCGGGTTGATCGAAATCGCATCGGTCGGGCGGCGGATCAGGACGAAAAGCGCAACAGCCGATTCGGAAAGCACCAGCAACGGCGCAAACGGGTTTTCGGAATGAAAGGCGCGCCACGTCATGAATGCCCAAAGCACAACAATGACGACCTGTTCCATGCGGTCCAGAGTGGCAGGCTTGAACAAGGGCTTCGTCATGACGGCTCCGCAAACGGTAAGTTGAGTCTGTTCTGGCGAACTATCGTTAACAATCGGCTAATTTCTCAGGCGACGTCGCTGATCCCCAGATCGGCAAGCTTGCGATACAAGGTGGAGCGACCAATCCCGAGACGGCGCGCCACCTCCGTCATCCGTCCGCGATAGTGACCGATGGCGAGGCGGATCACGTCCGCTTCAATGTCGATAAGAGCGCGCAGATTGCCGTCGGGTGTGTAAAGCGTGACCCCGGCCTCCGTCTGGCGAGGCTGCGGCGTGGCGCGCGGACGAGACTGGCGGACAATCTCCGGAAAATCGTCAGCCGTCAGGGCATCGCCATCACACAGCGCGGCTGCCCGGAACAGCGCATTGTGCAATTGTCGCACATTGCTGGGCCAGTGATAAGCAGACAGGATGGACAGCGCATCATCGGTGATCCCCAATGCGCGCATACCGGGCTGGCTGCCGATGCGGGTGAGCAGATGCCGTGCGAGCGCCGGCAGATCGGCCACGCGCTCGCGCAGCGGTGGCAGCGCGACGTTGACGGTGGCGAGCTTGAAATACAGGTCTTCGCGGAACCGCCCCAGTTCCATCTCCTCGCGCAGGGTGGCATTGGCGGTGGCAATCACCCGAACATCCACGCCAAACACTGTTCGCCCACCCAATGGCGCATAATCACCTGTCTCGATCGTTTCGAGCAGCTTGAGCTGGACATCGAACGGGATGAGCTCGACCGAATCAATGAACAACGTTCCGCCTTCGGCACGGGCAAAGGCCCCCGCCTGGCGCGAAAAGGCCCCGGCGAAGGCCCCGGCCTCATGGCCGAACAGTTCGGACGCGATCTGGTTGGCAGGCAGCGAGGCGCAGTCGATCTGGACAAAGGGCTTTTTCTCGCGCGCAGACGAGGCGTGGATCGCCTCAGCCACCAATTGCTTGCCCACGCCGCCTTCGCCTTCGATCAACACCGGCACGCGCGAGCGCGCCGCCTTGGCTGCAATGGCAAGCGCGGCGCGGAATTTGGGATCGGACCCGGCAATTTCGCCGAAGCTCAGCGGCGCGGAGAGCTTCTCCGTCAGTGGACGCAATTCGCCAATCGCCGCTGTGACGCCAACCGCGCCATCGAGAGCGGCCATCAGGCGGACCGGTGCAATCGGCTTGACCAGAAAATCGGCCGCCCCGGCGCGCATCGCGGCAACTGCAACATCAACCGAGCCGAATGCCGTCAGGATCATCACCGGCAGCGCAGGGCGACGGGCCTGGATTTCAGCGAGCAGATCGCCCACTTCGCTCCCGGGAGCGGCCTGATCGATCAGCACCGCATCCAGCATCATGCCGTCGCGCGTGCCAAGCGTAGCCAGCGCGGACTCCGCATCCTCCGCGATGATCGTGCGCCAGCCACCGCGTGCGGCCAGCACCGTCACCAGCCGCTGCTGGGCGGGTTCGCCATCCACCAGCATGAGAAGTTTCTGCCCACTCGGCGTCATGCGTTGCAAAATCCCTTGAATCTGTCCCGGAACGGAACGGAATCTGCCACGCAAACGTAAAGGTCGGTTTAACGAGCCAAAGTCATTGAAACCGGGCCGGGGGGCTTGAGGGGGCGGGTGCGCCCCGCTATGACCTCGGGACTATCATGAATTCCATCCAAAATGAGGGGCGAAATGGCTGATTCTCAAGACATGAAGGCGCATAACGAAACCTATGTGGGCGTGATGAATTTTCTGAAGGTCGGCACCATTGCGACGATATTGGTCACCGCGCTCGTCGTCCTGATCATCGCGACCTAGTCCGCACCTGTGAAAATCGCGATCCTGAAGGAAACCGCGCCCGGAGAGACGCGGGTTGCCGCCACGCCTGAAACGGTGAAGAAATTCATCGCGCTGGGCGCATCCGTTGCTGTTGAGAAGGGCGCAGGTCTGACGGCCTCGGTCTCCGATGCAGATTATGAAGCGGCGGGAGCCAACCTAGGCACGGCGGCAGCGACCGTGAAGGATGCAGGCATCATCCTGGGTGTGCAGGGGCCAACCCCCAAGGCGCTCAAAGGCGCTGCGCCCGGCGCATGGATCGCGGCAGGGCTGGACCCGTTCGGCCAGCGCGCCCGCGTGGATGCCTATGCCGAGGGCGGCTTTGAGGCGCTGGCAATGGAGTTCATGCCGCGCATCACCCGTGCGCAGAGCATGGACATTCTCTCATCGCAATCCAACCTGTCCGGCTACAAGGCGGTGATCGACAGTGCGGGCGCGTTTGGCCGCGCTTTCCCGATGATGATGACGGCGGCGGGCACCATTTCCGCCGCGCGCGTGTTCATCATGGGCGTGGGCGTGGCAGGATTGCAGGCGATTGCCACCGCACGGCGTCTCGGCGCGATCGTGTCTGCAACGGACGTCCGCTCCGCCACCAAGGAGCAGATCGAGTCGCTGGGGGCCAAGGCGATCTTCGTCGAAAAGGTCGCGGGCATCGAAGGCGAAGGCGCTGGCGGCTATGCCACGGAAATGTCGGAAGAATATAAGGCGGCGCAGGCCGAACTCGTCTCCGCCCATATCGCCAAGCAGGACATTGTCATCACCACTGCGCTCATTCCGGGCCGCGCTGCACCCCGTCTGGTTTCGGACGCCCAGATTGCCAGCATGAAGCCCGGCTCGATCCTCTTCGATCTCGCGGTCGCACAGGGCGGCAATGTGGAAGGCTCGGTGCCCGATGAAGTCGTGGTGAAGCATGGCGTGAAAATCATCGGCTATTCGAACACGCCTGCTCATCTGGCTGCGGACAGCTCCGCCCTGTTCGCGCGGAATTTGTTCAACTTCCTCTCGGCCTTCTGGGACAAAGAGGCTGGCAAGCCTGTGCTCGACGTAGAAATTGGCGACGCAATCCGGCTGACGCAGGGTGGCAAGGTTGTGCATGAGAGGTTGTTGGGGTGAGGTTTGCCTTGACCTCGACTACAATGTTTGTTGCCATCTTCGGAAGCGCACCATTGCATGCTGGAAAAGACAGGGTGGACAGTCGGCCATTCCAGCTGAGATGGCAGATGCGTCCAAATGTCCTTTCGGGCGATGAGGTGCTAGAGCAGGGAAGCGGGCTGATCAAGATTGCAGACCACTATGCTGAAAACGTTGTTGTGCCGTCAGGACAGACTTCAATCACGATCTCATCCGGTGGGACCAAGGGCAAATTAGAGTTCGTTGTTTCACCGGCTTATAGGGGCTTCATGCCATCCTTTTTCGGTGCATTTACAATTGCATGCTTTGATGAGCCATTTTCAGAAACAAAGACTTATGGTCCATATGGTGTAGATTCATCGAAATTTCAGTTCATTTGCCTCCTTGATGAGCAGAATCGGGGCTTTTTTGACAAGGCCTTTCTAACCAATTTTGTAAAAACTAGTTTTCCGGAATTTGAATCTGACATCCAGAGATTTCTTCCCACTGAGGGCACCCTGTCCTACGCCAAAGCTGACCCCAAGAGCTTTAGCTATTCAACAAGCTACGTGGCATTTGAGAAATATGACGCAAAGGAACCAAAGCACGCTTTTGCAACCGTGATGAAGATTGGCGGACGAGAACGGCGAAGCTTCGGCGCGTTGGGTCAAACAGTGAATCATGAAGACTTGTCAAAACGCGGGACATTGACGTTTCTCGATTGGCTTTCAAATCGCAACAGGGGGAGGCAAGGGACTTTCCTACGATGACATTTTTACGCAGACTCGATATTCGGCGCAGCGATTTTATGAAAGTCGATTGAATTTTCCTTCATGACATTTGGATAGGCGGCATCGAATCCGACGAAATGACAAGGCAAAGGGGCTAACCAAACACATGGACTTCATCTCAATCCTCTCCATCTTCGTGATGGCCTGTTTCGTCGGTTATTATGTCGTCTGGAGCGTCACGCCCGCGCTGCACACGCCGCTGATGGCGGTGACCAACGCGATTTCGAGCGTCATTATCGTCGGTGCGCTGATTGCGGCCGCCGCTTCTGGGGCGCCGGTGGCCAAATGGCTGGGCCTGCTGGGCGTCGTGCTCGCCAGCGTCAACATCTTCGGCGGCTTTGCGGTCACTGAACGCATGCTCGCCATGTACAAGAAAAAGGATCGCTGAGCGTGGAGCATATCGCAACCCCGGCCTGGGCGATGCTCGCCTATCTGATTGCAGGCGTCTTCTTCATCTTTGCCTTGCGCGGGCTCTCTTCCCCCTCGACGTCGCGGCAAGGCAACCGCTTTGGCATGGCGGGCATGCTGATTGCGGTCGTCACCACATTGCTGCTGAAGGCTCCGGTGCCAGAAGGCCAGTTCCTGCCCGCGCCAACGCCCGATGACCTGATCATTCTCGCACAGATCAGCGGCGCAATTGCCATTGGCGCGATCATCGGCCTCACCACGGCCAAGCGCATCGCGATGACAGACATGCCGCAGCTGGTGGCGGCGTTCCACTCGCTCGTCGGCCTCGCCGCCGTGCTGGTGGCCGCTGCTGCCTTCCTCAACCCCGATGCGTTCGGCATCTTGCTGCCCAATGGCACGATCAACCCCGTCTCCCGCGTGGAAATGGGGCTGGGCATTGCCATTGGTGCCATCACCTTCTCCGGCTCGGTCATCGCGTTCGCCAAGCTGAACGGCAATATGAGCGGCGCTCCGATCATGCTGCCCGGTCGGCACATCATCAATCTGGGCACACTCGTCGCGATCATCGGGCTCACCGCCTATTTCACGCAGGATCAGGCGCCCTGGGTGTTCTGGACGATCACAGCCCTCTCCTTCATCATCGGCTTCCTGCTGATCATCCCGATTGGCGGCGCGGACATGCCGGTCGTCGTCTCGATGCTCAACAGCTATTCGGGCTGGGCCGCAGCCGCGATGGGTTTCACGCTGCACAACACGGCAATGATCATTACCGGCGCGCTGGTGGGCTCGTCGGGCGCAATCCTGTCTTACATCATGTGCAAGGCGATGAACCGCAGCTTCATCAGCGTGATCGCGGGCGGCTTTGGCGCGGCTCCCGAAGCGGGCGGCGGCGAGGCCAAGGCACAGCGCCCGTGGAAGCGTGGCTCTGCCGAAGATGCGGCCTTCCTGCTCAAGGAAGCCGAAAACGTCATCATCATCCCCGGATACGGTATGGCGGTGGCGCAGGCGCAGCATATTTTGCGCGAAATGGCAGACGTGCTGAAGAAGGAAGGCGTCAACGTGAAATACGCCATCCACCCGGTTGCCGGACGTATGCCGGGCCATATGAACGTGCTGCTGGCAGAAGCGAACGTGCCCTATGAGGAAGTGTTCGAGCTGGAAGACATTAACAGCGAGTTTGCGCAGGCCGATGTCGCCTTCATCATCGGCGCGAACGACGTGGTGAACCCGGCGGCCAAAACGGACAAGACCAGCCCCATCTATGGCATGCCCGTGTTCGATGTGGAAAAGGCGAAGACCGTCTTCTTCATCAAGCGCAGCATGGGCGGCGTAGGCTATGCCGGTGTGGACAATGACGTGTTCTACATGGACCAGACCATGATGCTGCTGGCGGATGCGAAGAAGATGGTGGAGGATATTGTGAAGGCGTTGCAGCACTAGCGCCGGGCGCGGGCTTCACCCTACGATTTCCAACCAAGGCCAGCGCGCCTTATAACTCAGTGCCTTTTTAGCGAACTGATCAGGTTGTGGGTTGCGGGGATTGATCTGCAGGCGACCGGCTGCAAGGTCATACAGGCCAAAGGGCGCATGTAGGCGCTTGTCATCCACTGCGATGCCAACACAGGTGCATGCAACGAGATAACGGTCGATCCCGTCACGGGCATCAACCAATTGCGGGTAGGGTGCTCCGAACTTGGTCTCATACCAAGTATGAACGCGAGCCTGATTTTTGACATCAAGCTTGATAGGCAAATCGACAAACGCGCGCGCCACGACCCGCTCGACTTCCGACTCGGCTTCGGATGAAAGGTCTCCTGCATCAAAATAAAAGAGGTCGTAGTCCTTTATGCCCGCTTGCGGGTCCTGATTGTGTCGCAAATTCCACACCGTCTGAAATAGACATCCAGCCGTCAGCCATGCATCAGGAAGTCCAAGGGCGGGCAACCGCGCCAGCAAAGCCCGATTGTTAGGATTGCGGAGCGCGAGCGCAATAAATTCTTCCGTCTGCATAGAGCATGCATATGGCTCCCTGAGCATAGGGCAAGTCAGTTCTCGCCATTGACCCTTGTTTGGGTCCCTGCCATCTGCGACGGCATGAACGATCCCACCACTCTCAACCGCCTCTATGGACGCGTCAAAGGCCATGACCTGCGCAAGGGACAGCAGGCGCTGGTCGACGACCTGCTGCCGCGTGTGGCGGTGCGCGATGGCCCGATCGACGCGACAACGCTGTTCGGCGAGGCCCGCCCGCTGGAGTTCGAAATCGGCTTTGGCGGGGGCGAGCATCTGGCGTGGCAAGCCGCCCAGCATCCGGAGCGTGGGTTTATCGGGTGCGAGCCCTTCCTCAACGGCGTGGTGAGTGCCCTCAACCATATCGAGCAGGGTGGGCTGGCCAACGTCCGTCTCCACATGGGCGATGCGCTCGATCCGCTGCGGCGCTTGCCCGATGCCTCGCTCGACCGGCTCTATCTTCTCCACCCCGATCCCTGGCCCAAATTCCGCCACGCCAAGCGTCGCATGATGAACCCCGGCCCGCTCGATCTGATCGCGGCCAAGCTCAAGCCGGGCGGAGAATTCCGCTTCGGCACCGATCACCCCATCTATGTCCGCTGGGCGCTGATGCAGATGGACCGCAGGCGCGATTTCGACTGGCAGGTGAGCACCCCCAAGGATTTCCTCATCCGCCCCGACGACTGGCCCGAGACGCGGTACGAGCGCAAGGCGCGCACGGTCTATGGGCATGAAGTCTGGTACTTCCGTTACATCCGCGTCTAATTGGCGCGCGTACTGAAGGTGTAGCTGGGGCTGCAACTGGAAACCACGGACTGCCAGCTGCCTTGATAATCGGCAGGATCAGTGGAGAGGCACCAGCCGCCGCCATCGGTGCGGCCATCCCACACGATCTTCGTTCCGTTGCGGTAGAGATGAACCTGATCGATGAAGAAGGCGTTTCCACCACTGGTTGTGATCCGGACAGAGCTCACATCCAGATAGCTGTCGAGCTTGACGTGCAGGCCGGTCGAGACTGCGGCACCGAACACAGAACATGCGCCGGACCCTTGCACCGTCTTTGTGCCTGCCGGGCCGTCTTCACCCAGAAACTCCACGGTGAGCGTATCGGTCGTGTCGGTAGCGGTCAGGCTGGAATGGCAGAAATCGATATCGACGTCGTAGTTGGTGATTGCGCGCTTGGGATCGCCTGGCCGGATATATGATTGATCGTCCGTCCCGTTCCCGATCACGTTAGCCAGTCCGCGGCCATTGGGTGCCGGCAAGGGCAATGACACATCCTGGCTCGCCTTGGCCGCAAGGAGCGCCTGACGCTCCTCTTCGGCGGCTCTGACTGCATTGGCCTGCGCTTGCGCGCGCTGACGCTCCTTCTGTTCGGCCAGTTGTGCCGCCTTGATCCGAAGCTCAACGGTTTCGAGAGCGGCATCCCGGTCATATTCGGCCAGATTCTTTTCGATCCGCGCCTTGCGCGGCGTTGCATAGTCAAATGGTGCATAGCCCGGGATTTTCCACCAGGCGCTCTGCCAGTTTGGCTGGATGGGACCCACTTCAAGCTTGCCATGTTCGACATGGAGGAAGCTGCCGTTGGCCAGAGATTCGATCCGAAAATAGCCGGGATATCCGGGCACGGGATCGACATACCAGACGGCGGCCCAATCCTCCTCTGACATTTTCAAACCCGGTTCGCCCAGCGCCTTGTATTTTTCCGGAATGAAAGAAAGATATTTCTTGGTCCATGCATTGCGGATCTTGCGCATCCGCATGGCCTTTGCGACATCGAAATAGGCGACTTCCGCTGGCATTAATTCCCATTGCGCGCTCAGCCAGCCTGCACCAGCAGGGGAGCTTTCGATAGCCCCCTTCTCGATATTGATCGCCTGATTGGTCTGCCAGCCATTCTCGATCCGCGCGGTCTGAATGAATTGCTCCTCCTGCGCAGCAGCGGGAACGGCTGCCATGATCAGCGCAAAGGCGAGGACAAAAGCCCTGCGCATCACTGGGCCGCCTTGAAGATCAATGTGCTTTGGCACGCGCCCGCGACATTATTCTCCCAGCCGCCGACATGGTCGTTTGCTTCGGTAGACAGGCACCAGCCATTGCCACCATCGCGGCCTTCCCAAATGACGGTGTCATTGCCCTTGTAGAGCCGCGCCTGATCGACAAACATCGCGTCTCCGCCATCGGTTTTGATCTGGATCTGGTTGATGTTGTAACCGGTCTCCAGATAAAAATTCAGCTCGCCCTTCGAAAAGACCCCGCAATCCGACGTGTTTCCGGCCATGACCTTCTTGTCGACATAACCTTCGGTCGTCCAGAATTCGACGGTGATATTGCTGGTCGTCTCGGTCGCGGAGAGAGACGGGTGGCAGAAATCGATCTTCACCTGATATTTGGACGGATCATCACCAAACACCTTGGCGACAGCGCCGCCCGACTGGAACGGAGCCGGGATTGTCTTGGTGAAAAAGTCCCGCGTGGGCTGTCCGATATTGGCATCCAGGCATTTGCGCAGGTCTTCGCCGGTCAGCCGATTGCAGTCATAATCAGCATTGGCGGCGTTTGTGATGTCAGAGGCCGGGTTCACAGCTTCAATTTCGGCAGTCTGGGCGGTGGGCCTCAGCGCTTCCTTTTCGACGGTCAGCCGACCATTGAAGATCACCGCAGTTGCTGAATTGCCACCCGAGACATTGGGGTCCAGCTTCCACGCCGCACTCAGCCAGCCAGATTGGGCCGCACTCGCTTCCAGCGCGCCCTTTTCGACGTTGAGTGCCGCATTGGTCCACACATTGACGATGCGGAAGCCGCCATGTGCAGGCTCGAGCCGCCAGCGCGCGCTCAGCCAACCGGGCTGGATCGTCCCCGCATCCAGCTTTCCCTTTTCCACATTGAGATAGGTGCCCTTCCACACGTTGCGGATGCGGTAACTCGCATCGCCATCCACTTTCTCGAACGTCCAGCGCGCGCTGAGCCACGGGAGCGGAGCCGCAGACGCTTCGGGCGCGCCGCGCTCGACATGGACCTGCTGATCAGGCTTCCAGATGCTCTGGATGCGGAATTCCTGCGCATAGGCTGCGCCATTCACGCAGAAAAAGGCAAAACACAGCGCCATGATGCGGTGGAACAAAGCCATGACAATCTCCTCGCGACGGAACGGGCCTGCTCATTGGACATCGGCGCCCGGACCTCTGGTTGGGCATCAGCGCACAAGCGAGTGCGTGACACAAAATAACCTGAAATCAAATCTTTGCGACCGGCTTGTTGTGCGGCAGCGAGCCTAGGGCCTGCCAAAATGGAGTCAACCACGTTTGACGAATGCCAACAGGGTTCCAAACGTCGGCACAGCACTCCTTCGCGCGCGACTCGCGGTGAATCCTAGATTAATTCGAAATTAACCTTTTCAGTTCAGATGTTGTTTGGTTAATGAGGCAGGTGGGCAATCGGCATGGCTGATTTGTCCGCTCAGGAAACAGACATAGGGGCGTGTCCATGCGCGTATTGCTGATCGAAGATGAACCCGCGACGGCCAAGGCCATCGAGCTGATGCTGAACAATGAGGGTTTCAACGTCTATTCGACCGACCTGGGCGAGGAAGGGCTCGATCTGGGGAAGCTGTATGATTATGACATCATTCTGCTTGACCTGAACCTGCCCGACATGAACGGCTTTGACGTTCTGAAGAAGCTGCGTGTCGCCAAGGTGCAGACGCCGGTTCTGATCCTGTCCGGCATTTCGGAGATGGACAGCAAGATCCGCTCTTTCGGCATCGGTGCCGATGACTATGTGACCAAGCCCTTCCATCGAGAAGAACTGGTTGCCCGCATTCATGCCGTGGTCCGCCGTTCAAAGGGCCATTCGCAATCCGTGATCCGCACCGGCAAGCTGTCGGTCAACCTTGATGCCAAGACCGTGGAAGTCGATGGCAGCCGCGTCCACCTGACCGGCAAGGAATATGCCATGCTGGAGTTGCTGAGCCTCCGCAAGGGCACCACCCTCACCAAGGAAATGTTCCTGAACCACCTTTATGGCGGCATGGACGAGCCCGAACTCAAGATCATTGACGTGTTCATCTGCAAGCTGCGCAAGAAGCTGGCGCTGGCCTGCGGTGGCGAAAATTACATCGAGACCGTCTGGGGTCGCGGCTATGTGCTGCGCGATCCGGAAGATGCCGAACTGGCGGCTGTTGCGTAAACGGGGCCGCCTCACCCCATTTCACCTGCCCGCAAGCGTATAAATACCGACCGGAGGAGCAATCCTCCGGTCGTTTTTGTACACTTGCGCTCCCCTGCCCCATAGGCCAGACGCTTGAGCCATGGACGTACCCGATCTTTCGAAAGAGCCCTATGCACAGGCCGTACCCGCCAGCCCGCTGATCCGTCGCGTGCTGGCTCGCAATGCGTCTCCGTACAGCTATACCGGCACGCAGACGCATATCATCGGCCATGGAGCCGTGGCGGTGGTCGATCCCGGACCGCTGGGGGATGATCCGCAACATGTGGCCGAACTCATCCGCCTGCTGGACGGAGAAAAGGTCGTCGCCATCCTGTGCACCCATACTCATCGTGACCATAGCCCCGCAGCCCTGCCGCTGGCACAGGCGACAGGGGCGGCGGTGATTGGCTGTGCGCCGCTGGTCCTGGCCGACGATGGCCCCCGCGCGGATGCCTCATTCGATGACACTTATACGCCCGATCAGGTGCTGGGCGATGGCGATGCCGTTTCCGGCCCCGGCTGGACGCTGCGCGCGCTTGCCACGCCGGGCCACACCTCCAACCATCTCTGCTTTGCACTGGAAGAAGAGCAGGCGCTGTTCACCGGCGATCATGTGATGGGCTGGTCCACCAGCGTCGTCAGCCCGCCGGATGGGGACATGGCCGCCTATATGGACAGCCTCGCTTTGCTCCAGACGCGCGAGGATGCGCGATATTACCCGGCGCATGGCGAGCCGGTGGACAAGCCCCAGCGGCTGGTGCGCGGCATGTTCGTCCACCGCCGCCAACGCGAGGGCCAGATCTTGGCGCAGCTGGCGAGCGGCCCGCAGAGCATCAAGGCGATGGTGCCCATCATGTATAAGGGCATTGATCCGCGCCTGTACCCGGCGGCAGGCCGCTCGGTGCTCGCGCATCTGATAGACTTGCGCGCCAAGGGGCGGGTGCAGGTTGAAGGGGTCGTGTGGAGCTTGGTGTAAGGCCATAAAGCCCCTCCCCTGGAAAGAGGAGCTGGAACGCCTCAGATCAGAACCTGTGCCTGCCCCACAAACACGGTCTGAGACCCTTTGGCATAAACACCGTCCCGGTCTGCAAACACATTTTGCGCCAGCGCATGCCCGTTGCCCGCGCCTTCGGTGTGGGCCTCCAGCAAAAACCAGTCCCCGCGTGGCATCCGCATGAAGTGAATGTCCACATCCATATTGGCAAAGCTCCATTCGTCATGCCGGGTGGAACTGCCCACGCCATTGCCGAAATCGGCGAAGATGCACGCCTTCACAAAGGGCGACGGCGCAATGCCTTGCACCACTTCGCCATCCATGCGGAACCAGATGATCCCGCGCCCCGGTTCCCGCACAGAGCCCTGCACCGGCCGCGTCCGAATTGCGCCCGCCATATCCGCACCGATCAGCACCGAGCCTTCGGCAACCGTATCCGGGTCTGGATAGGGGCTGGGCGGGTGGAATTCGGGCGTATCCATATGCCGCGCGAGCAGCACCTGCGCCTGCGCCACCACCTTGTCCCCCGCGAGCAATTCCACGCGCTGCACCTGCGCCTGCCGCCCCAGCCGCACCGGCGTGATGCGCGGCGTCAGCAGGCTGCTGGGCACCACGCCCAAGATGTCGATGGTGATGCGGCAGATTTCCATGTCCGCCGCCATGCCCGATTGTTCGATCACATGCGCGATCAGTGACGCCGTGGGTCCGCCTGCTACTGCGTCATCATACCAAGGATTGCGCGCCAGTTTTGACGGCACAAACCCCTCTCCTTCCCGCTGGAAATACCAGGGCGGACCTTCCTGATTCTCTGTCATTCCTATGCGCCTAGCCAAACTTCCCGGATCAATCCATCACCAGCACGATGCGCCCCGCACTGGTGCCGCTGGCTGCCTCGGTCATCGCGGCCTCAAAATCGTCCAGTTTGTAGCGCCGGGCAATGGCAGGTTTGAGCACCCCTTCCCCCGCCAGCCGGAAAATTTCGCGCTGATTGGCTTCGGACACATCGGGCTCATATTGCGCGAACTGGCGCAGATCGACGCCAACGAGCGAGGCTCCCTTCAGCAGCGGCAAGTTGGTTCGCAGAGCCGCAATCCCACCCGGAAAGCCGATGATCAGATGCCGCCCCTTCCACGCGAGCGAGCGGAACGCCAGATCGGTCGCTTCGCCGCCCACGGGATCAAACACCACGTCCACGGGCTTGCCACCATTGGCCGCCTTCACATCATCGCGCCATGTTTCGGAGCGCGCATCAACCACCGCGTCCGCGCCGCCAGACAGCGCCAGCGCGCGCTTCTCTTCCGAACTGGCCGACGCAATCACGCGCGCGCCAAGATGCTTGGCGACCTGGATCGCGGCGTAACCAGTCGCCCCCGCAGCCCCCATCACCAGCAGACTCTCCCCCGGCTGGATCGCGGCACGCTGCACCAAGGCGTGCCAGCCCGTCGCGTAGCTGACGGTAAAGAGCGCCGCATCCACGAGATCCATAGCGTCAGGAAGCCGCCGCACCGAGCGCGCCGACACCACGGCAGCGTCCGCAAACAGCCCGCCCCAGCCATTGATCGCCACCCGGTCACCCGGCCTCACCGCGCTCACGCCCGGCCCCACTGCTTCGACAAGGCCAGCAGATTCGCTGCCCGGAATGAAGGGGACAGGCGGTTTCACCTGATATTGGCCCGATGCTGTCAGCACATCGACATAGGAAATGCCCGTCGCCTTGATCGCCACGCGCACCTGCCCTTCACCCGGCTGCCCCGGATCGTGCGGCACAAGGCGATAGTTGGACGGCGGCCCCAATTGATCGGTCACTACAGCGCGGGGGAAGGTCATACGTCTCTCCTTGATGATATTGGTCTTATCGACGCGATGGCGCTTGTGACAAGTCCGGACAGGTGGCATTCTGCAACCTTAAAAGAGAAATGAGGATGCCATGAGCGACGACCTGACCTGCCCCATCGAGACCATAGACCCCGCCCGCATGGATCGCTTTGCCACCGGCGCGGTTCATGACGTGATGACGCGCTTGCGCCATGAAGCGCCCGTGCACCACACGGCAGACAGCGTGTTCGGCCCCTATTGGTCGATCACCCACTACAAGGACATCGTTGAGGTTGAGGCGCTGCCTTTGCTCTATTCGTCTGAAATGTCGCGCGGTGGCGTGTCTTTGGTCGATGCCGATTTTGCGGCGCAAGGCCAGACGCAGGAATCGCCGATGGAAATGTTCATCGCCATGGACCCGCCACGCCATACCGAAAAGCGGCGCGTGGTGGCCCCCGCCTTCACGCCTTCTGAAATCACGCGGCTGGCGGACAACATCCGTGAACGCACGGCCAATAGACTCGATTCACTACCACGCGGCGAGGTGTTTAACTGGACCAAAGAGGTTTCGATCAGCCTGACCACCGACATGCTGGCCATTCTCTTCGATTTCCCATGGGAAGAACGCCACAAGCTGACCGAATGGTCTGATGGCATCACCAATCTGGAACTGATCCGCGACAAGCCTCAGGAACGCCAGATGATGATGTTCGAAATGGCGATGAAATTCTTCCAGCTTTGGCAGGAACGTCTGGAGGCCGCTCCCGCGCCCGACTTGCTGTCGCGCATGATCCACTCCAACGCGCTGGGCAAGATGGAACAGACCGAATTCATCGGCAACATGGCGCTCTTGATCGTGGGCGGGAACGACACGACCCGCAATTCCATGTCCGGCCTGATCGACGCGCTCAACCGCTGGCCGGAAGAATGGGAGAAGATCAAGGCCAACCCCGCGATCATCCCCAATGCCGCGCAGGAGATCATCCGCTGGCAATCCCCGGTCAACCATATGCGCCGCACCGTCACCAAGGATCATGAGTTCCGCGGTCATCAGTTCCGTGAGGGTGACAAGGTGGTGATCTGGTACATGTCTGGCAACCGCGACGAAGACCATTTCGAAGATGGCGCGCGCTTCATCGCGGACCGTGAGAATGCCCGCCGCCATTTGTCGTTCGGCTACGGCGTCCACCGCTGCGTCGGCGCGAGGCTGGCTGAACTCCAGATCACCACCCTGTTGGAGGAAATGGTGAAGCGCGACATGCGCCCCGAACTCGCAGGCGAGATCGACCGTGAAGCCCATCCGTTCGTCAGCATCATCAAATCTGTGCCGGTGCGGATCGCGGCCTGACACGCCTCTGCCTCTTGCAAGCCTTTGCTCAATCCCCTTAAGCCTGAATCACACACTGATTCAGGAGAGGATGAAGCATATGGCTTTCAAGACGCGCATTACCGAGATGTTGGGCATCGAACACCCCATCGTGCAGGGCGGGATGCAGGGCGTGGGCACGGCAGAGCTGGCGGCGGCGGTTTCCAATGCAGGCGGCCTCGGCATCCTCACCGCGCTCACCCAGCCGACGCCAGAGGCGCTGCGCGCCGAGATCGACCGCTGCCGCGCCATGACGGACAAACCGTTCGGCGTGAACATGACCGTGTTCCCCCACCATCCACGCCCCCGACTACAAGGCTTATGCACAAGCGATCATCGACAGCGGTGTGAAGGCCGTGGAAACCGCAGGCACCCCCGCCGTGCAGGAAATCTGGGAGATGCTCAAACCCCATGGCATCAAGATCCTCCACAAATGCACGGCCGTCCGCCACGCCGCGTCCGCAGAACGGCGCGGTGTGGATGCCATCTCCATCGACGGGTTCGAATGCGCGGGCCATCCGGGCGAAGATGATATTCCCGGCCTGATCCTCATTCCCTGCGCGGCAGACAAGGTCTCCATCCCGATGATCGCCTCGGGCGGCTTTGGAGACGGACGCGGGCTCGTCGCGGCGCTGGCGCTGGGCGCGGAAGGCATCAACATGGGCACGCGCTTCTGCGCCACGCAGGAGGCGGTGATCCACCCCAACATCAAGCAAGCCTATGTCGACAATGATGAGCGCGGCACGAACCTGATCTTCCGCAGCCTGAAGAACACTGCGCGCGTCGGCAAGAGCGCGGTTTCGGACGAGGTCGTCCGCCGCCTCGCGCAGCCCGGCGCAACCTTTGCCGATGTGCAGGAACTGGTAGCCGGCGTGAAGGGGCGCGACATGCTCCAGACCGGCGATCTGTCTCAGGGCATCTTCTGGGCGTCCATGGTGCAAGGGCTGATCCATGACATCCCGACCTGCAAGGATCTGATCGACCGCATCATCAGCGAAGCCGAAGCGATCCTCGACAAGCGCCTTCCGGCGTTCCGGGGCTGAGCATGATGCGACTTCCCACTCTGGACCTCACCGGACGCGTCGCACTCATCACCGGGGCTTCATCCGGCTTTGGCGCGCACTTTGCCAAACTGCTCGCTGCCGCCGGAGCCAAAGTCGTCATCGGCGCACGGCGGGCTGAACGGCTCGCCGCGCTTCAGGCCGAAATCGAAGCGGCGGGCGGGCAGGCGCTCGCCGTCTCGATGGACGTGACCAGCGAAGCCTCCACCATCGCCGCCTATGATGCCGCCGAAGCGGCGTTCGGCACGGTCGATACGATCATCGCCAATGCGGGCATCGCAGTCGACAAGCTCTCGGTCGAATTGCTCGATGATGAGTTCGACTCGGTGGTGGGCACCAATTTGCGCGGCGTCTTCCTGACGGTGCGTGAAGGCGCGCGGCGTTTGCTCGCCAGCGGCAGTGCCGAAAAGCAGAATGGCCGCGTGGTCGTGATGGGCTCGATCACTGCAGACCGCATCTACACCGGCACGGCGGTCTATTCCGCCAGCAAGGCCGGGGTGCGCCACATGGCGCGCATGATGGCGCGCGAATGGGTGAAAAAGGGCGTCAACGTCAACATCATCCAGCCCGGCTATTTCCCGACCGAAATGACCGATGACGTGTTTAAGACCGATATGGGTCAGGCGCTGATGAAGACCTTCCCGCGCCGCCGCCTGTGCGACATGGATTCGCTCAACGTGCCATTGCTGTTCCTGTGTTCAGATATGGCGCAGGGAGTGACGGGGTCTGTCTTCACCGTGGATGACGGGCAGTCTTTGTAGGGAAACTGAAATCAGGCATTCGTGATAAGCTCGGAAATGAGAAAGGGCTCCGGATCAACTCCGGAGCCCTTTTTCAATTCAGCATAAGGCCGAACGCTTATTTCGCAGCGGGGGCCGCCGCATTGTCGGCAGGCGCCGCAGCGTTTGCAGCAGCAGCCTCATTGCCACCGGCCGCAGCGTCCGCTGCTTCAGCGCCTTCGGCGGCAGCCGGAGCCCCGGCGGGCAGCGGCAGGTTTGAGCCCTGCGCATTGATATAGGCAATCAGGTCCGCCCGCTTTTCAGCGTTGGAGATACCTGCAAAAGTCATCTTGGTGCCGTCCGCGAACTTCTTCGGCGATTTCAGCCAGGCGTCCATGTCTTCAAACGTCCAGGTGCCGCCCTTGCCCTTCAGCGCGTCCGAATATTGCGTATAGCCGCCGACCGCAGCCTTGGACTTGCCCAGAATGCCCTGAAGGTTCGGGCCGGTGCCGTTCGCGCCGCCGGCCTCGATCGTGTGGCACGCCTTGCACTGCGCAAAAACCTTTTCGCCCTTGGCAGGATCGGCCTCGGCCCAATCAATCGGCTTGTCACCACCGCCGCCGCTTTCTCCGCCTTCTGCACTGGCAATTTCATAACCATCCTTGGTCACGGGCTCATGATGGAACATCTGGCCCATCACCAGCGACGATCCCAGTGCCACGATGCCCGCAGCCAGCGTCCAACCCGCAATGGTATTGAAATTGTCGCTCATGAAAGTTGCCCCGTTACCGACGTTTTAGGTTTAGAATCGCCGTCGCCTTACCGAAGGGGATGCGCGTCCGCAAGCGCGTGTTGCCAGTTTTGCAGCAACATCGCATCCAGAGGCGTTTCCAGCACATCCGGGGAGTTGTTTCAAAGCCCCGCAATCCCTAAGTCAGAGGGATGAGCGATCCATATTCCACACTGGGTGTAGCCAAGGGCGCGAGCGAAGCTGACATCAAGAAGGCCTATCGCAAGCTGGCCAAAGAACTGCACCCGGACACCAACCAGAACAACCCAAAGGCCGCCGAGCGTTTTTCGCAGGTGACGGCTGCGTATGACCTTTTGTCGGACAAGGAAAAGCGCGGCCAGTTTGACCGGGGTGAAATTGACGAAAACGGCCAGCCCCGCAGTCCCTTTGCCGGGGGCGGAAATCCGTTTGGCGGCGGTGGCGGATTCCGACCTGGCCCTGGCGGAGGCTTTCAGGCCGAAGGCGTGGATCTGGGCGATATTTTCGAAGGCCTGTTTGGCGGCGGCGCTGCGCGCGGGCGCGGCGGGCCGGGTGGCGGATTTGGCGGGCGGCAGGCTCCCCCGCAAAAGGGTGGCTCGGTCGAATATCGCCTCGCCGTGCCGCTGGAAGCCGCCGCACGCCTGACACCGCAGCGCATGACGCTACGCGATGGCTCCGCCGTGGAAGTGAAGCTCCCCAAGGGCGTGACCGAGGGCACCAAGATTCGGTTGGCCGGCAAGGGAGACCATGGCCCCGGCGGCGCGGGCGATGCCATCGTCACCGTCTCGCTGCGCGGACATGCCCATTACACGCGCGATGGCGACAATATTCGCCTCAATCTGCCGCTGACACTGAAAGAGGCGGTGCTGGGAGGACCGGTGAAGGTGCCGACGGTGGATGGTGCCGTGATGCTCAACGTGCCCAAAGGGGCCAGTTCGGGCCAGACGCTGCGCATCAAGGGACGCGGCTTCACCAGAAAGGATGGCGAGCGCGGCGACCAGCTTGTCACGCTGCAAATCGATCTGCCCAAGGATGACGCGGCGCTGCGGGCCTTTGTGGAAGGCTGGAACGATTCGAGGCCGGTGCGCGGGGAGATGGTGTGAGGGGAGCCACCCACCTCGCTCCACGCGCACGTCGTCGCCCCCGCGCAGGGGCGACGGTGACAGTTCGGTGAAACCCCTCTCCTCCGAAACCCCGGAAGCCCGCGCACATCATCCCGGTGCGCATCCGCACCGCCCCGGCCTATGGGGCATGGTTGGACCGGGCAGCTGGGGGTTTGAAGTCAGCCGCCGCGTGATTGTGGGCGTGTGGGGCGAAGGCTCGATCCATGCCGGGAATCTCGCCTATCTCACTCTGCTCTCCATCTTCCCCTTCTTCATCGTCGGTGCAGCTTTTGTGACGGCGATTGGCCGCCCGGAGGATTTCAAAGCGATCGAGGCCGTGCTGACCGCGATGCCGTCCAGCGTGGCCGCCATGCTGGCCGAAACCGCCCATCAGGTGCTCTCCATCCGCACCGGGCCCTTGCTCTGGTTCGGCGCGCTGATCGGGCTGTGGACCGTCAGCAGTTTCATCGAAACGCTGCGAGAGGTGCTACGCCGTGCATATGGCGTGGAGGATGAGCGGCCCTTCTGGCATTACCGGCTGATCGGTTTGGCCATCGTGTTTGGCAGTGTGGTGCTGCTGATGCTGGCCTTCACGCTCCAGATCGCCATGACCACCGCCGAAGAGGTGATCGCGCGCTGGATTCCCGCCGCCCATATGGTGGCAGACCGGATCGGGGACACGCGCTTTGTGCCCACCATCGCCACCTTCATCTCAGCCTATATGATCTTCTGGACGCTGGCCCCGAGCAAATACCGCGCATGGCGCTATCCAAAATGGCCCGGCGCACTGTTCACCTGCGGCTTCTGGTATGGCTCGATCACGCTGCTGCCGCGCGCCGTCTCCTTGTTCGGCGGCTATACCCTCACTTATGGCGGTCTGGCGGGCGTGATGGTGGCGCTGCTCTTCTTCTGGCTGGTGGGCTATGGCATGGTGTTTGGCGCCCATATCAACGCAGCACTGGCCAACCCCGTGCCGGAAGGTCTAAAGGCTCCCACCATATTGGATGAACTCACGGAGGCCAGATGGCTGGATATATGAATGGCAAGCGCGGACTCATCATGGGCCTGGCCAATGACAAGTCGCTCGCCTGGGGCATTGCAAAGAAGCTGAAAGAAGAGGGCGCGGAACTGGCCTTTTCCTATCAGGGCGACGTGATGGAAAAGCGCGTGCGGCCGCTCGCCGAGCAGCTGGGCAGCGATTTCCTGCTCGATTGCGACGTCTCCTCCATGGACGAACTGGACAAGACTTTCGCCACGCTCGCGGCGCGCTGGCCGACAATTGACTTCGTGGTCCACGCCATCGGCTTTTCAGACAAGAACGAACTGCGCGGCGGCTATGTCGATACCAGCCTCGACAACTTCCTGATGACGATGAACATCAGCGTCTATTCCTTCGTCGCAGTCACCCAGCGCGCGCAGGCGATGATGTCGGCAGGCGGTGCATTGCTGACGCTCAGCTATTACGGCGCGGAAAAGGTGATCCCGCATTACAATGTGATGGGTGTGGCCAAGGCAGCGCTGGAAACTTCGGTGAAGTATCTGGCGAACGATCTGGGGCCAAGAGGTATCCGCGTGAACGCCATTTCCGCCGGACCGATCAAGACGCTCGCCGCATCGGGCATCGGCGATTTCCGCTATATCATGAAATGGAACGAATATAACGCCCCGCTGCGCCGCAACACCACGATCGAGGATGTTGGCGGCTCCGCGCTCTACCTGCTGTCCGATCTGGCCAGTGGCGTGACGGGCGAGACGCACCATGTCGATTCAGGCTATCATGTCGTCGGCATGAAGCAGGAAGATGCCCCGGATATTGCGACTATATGAGCTACAACACCTTCGGCCGCGTTTTGCGCTTCACCACATGGGGGGAAAGCCATGGCCCTGCGCTGGGCGCGGTGGTGGATGGCTGTCCGCCGGGCATTGCCCTCAGTGAGGCAGACATTCAGCCTTTCCTCGATAAGCGCCGTCCCGGCCAGAACAAATTCACCACGCAGCGGCAGGAGCCCGATGCGGTGCGCATCCTGTCTGGTGTGTTCGAAGGGCGGACGACGGGGACGCCGATCAGCCTGATGATCGAAAACACCGATCAGCGGTCCAAGGATTATTCAGAAGTCGCCAAGGCCTATCGACCCGGCCATGCCGATTACAGCTATGACGCCAAATACGGCTTCCGTGACTATCGCGGCGGCGGGCGATCCTCCGCACGCGAAACGGCGGCACGGGTCGCGGCAGGCGGGGTGGCGCGTGCGATCCTGCCGGATGTGACGATCCATGCCTATGTGACTGAAATCGGTGGCGATGCGATCAACCGCGACAATTTCGAACTGGCCCAGATCGAACGCAACCCCTTCTTCTGCCCGGATGAGGCTGCTGCCGGCCGCTGGGAGAAACTGGTGGACGATGCGCGCAAGGCGGGTTCCTCGCTCGGCGCAGTCGTCGAATGTGTGGCAACCGGCGTTCCTGCAGGCTGGGGCGCTCCGCTCTATGCCAAGCTCGACAGCGAACTGGCCGCTGCGATGATGAGCATCAACGCGGTCAAGGGCGTCGAGATTGGCGCGGGTTTCGACGCCGCCCGGCTGCGCGGCGAAGATAATGCCGATCCGATGCGCCCCGGCACCAACGCGCCACAATTCCTCGCGAACAATGCGGGCGGCATTGCAGGCGGCATTTCCACTGGCCAGCCGGTCATCTGCCGCGTGGCGTTCAAGCCCACCTCCTCCTTGCTGATCCCGCAACAGACCATCACCCGCGAGGGCGAGGCGACCGACATCATCACCAAGGGCCGCCATGATCCCTGCGTGGGCATTCGCGGTGTGCCCGTAGTAGAGGCGATGATGGCGCTGGTGCTGGCAGATCAGAAATTGCTGCATCGGGCGCAGTGCGGTTGAACGAGCAATCCCCTCCCCCCTTGCGCCATGCCTTGGGCGAAACCCGCCTCATCAAGGACTGGATCGCCGCCCGCCTGACGGAAGACGCACTGGCTCAGTCCGCGCCGGGCGATGGGCGCTCCATCCTCGTCGTGCCCGGCATGTTCACGTCTGACCGGCGGACGCGGGTGATGCGGCGGGTGTTGGCCAAGGCGGGCTATGATGTGCATGGCTGGGAAATGGGCCGCCACATGCCGGGCGGTGAAGAGATACTGGAGCGCGTCGATGGGCGCGTGTCGCATATCTGCCGCGACCATGGCCAGCCCGTTACGCTGGTCGGCTGGTCTTTGGGCGGGCTGGTGGCGCGGGAATATGCCAAGCGCCATCCCGAAAAAGTGGCGGGTGTCGTGACGCTCGGATCGCCTTTCTCCGGCAATCCGCGCAGCAATCGCGCCTGGCGGCTGTGGGAGTTTGCGGCCAAGCAGAAGATCGAGGATTCGCCCTTCGGCCATGGGCTGGGAGACAAGCCACCGGTGGATACCACGGCAATCTGGTCTGCCCGCGATGGCATCATTCCGCCTCCCGCCGCGCGTGGGCTGGAGCATGAGCGCGACCGCGAGATAGAGGTGAATAGCGGCCATTTCGCGATGGCCTGCGCGCCCTCCCCGCTCGTCGCACTCCTGCGCACCTTGCGTGAAAATCCGCCTGCATGAGCGGGATCGAGTGGCTCGCCGCGATGCTGGGGCTGGCCAATGTCTGGCTGATCGTGAAGCGCAGTGTGTGGAATTATCCGTTCGCGCTGGCCATGTGCGGCCTCTATCTCTTCATCTTCTATGAAGCGAAGCTCTACAGCGATGCCGGGCTGCAAATCTTCTTCATCGCCATCAATATCTATGGCTGGGCCGCATGGGTGAAGAATCGCGCCGATGCAGGTGAGGTTGTGGTCGAGCGTCTGATAATGCCCGAGCGCTGGATCTGGGCGGCTGGCACGCTCGGTCTGTGTGCATTGTGGGGCACCGGCATGGCACGGATGACCGATGCGAGTTACCCCTATTGGGACGGATCGGTCGCCATGATCAGCATCGTTTCGCAAATCCTGATGGCGCAGCGCAAGGCTGAGAATTGGGTCGGCTGGATCATCGTCAACATGCTCTCCATCCCGCTTTATCTGGTGAAGGGGCTTTACCCCACCATGGTGCTCTATACGATCCTGCTGGGCATGGCCGTGATCGGCTGGCTGCAATGGAAGGCGCGCGCACTCTCATGAAATCCATCTGCCTGCACGGCCCCGAAAGCGTGGGCAAATCCACGATGGCGACGCTGCTCGCCGCTCACCTCAATTGCGAGATCGTGCCCGAATATGGCCGCGCCTATTGCGAGGAAAATGGAACAGACAGTTCAATGCACGATCTGGTGGTGATCGCACAGCGCACAGCCGAGATGGACAAGGCCGCCAAGGCCCGCGCACGCGACTGGCTGATCCTCGATACCGATCCGGTAATGACCGCCGTCTGGGCGGAAATGATGCACGGTCGGCAGGACCCATGGTTCACCCGGTTCAATGACTATGCCGACATTTATCTGCTGCTCGACATCGATCTGCCCTGGGTGGATGACGGTCTGCGCTTTTATGGTAAGGCGGAAGACCGCCGCCGCTTTTTCGATCTGAGCAAGGCCGAACTGGAGCGGCGCGGCGTGCGCTGGGCGCTGATCTCCGGCGAAGGCGATGTGCGGTTCGAGGCCGCGCTGGCGGCGGTTGAGGAGATCATCGATGACTGACTGTAGCTGGGCGCCTGCCCCCGCATCAGCGATCACAACGCGCTTCGTGCAGGCGAATGGCCTGACTTTCGAGCTGGCCGAATGCGGGTCTGGCCCGCGCCTTGCGCTCTGCCTGCATGGTTTTCCCGAACTCAATTTCAGCTGGCGGCACCAGATGCCGATGCTGGCACAGAAAGGCTGGCGCGTCTGGGCACCCAATCAGCGCGGCTATGGTGCATCCTCCCGCCCCGAAGGCGTGCGGGCCTATGCTCTCGACAATCTGACGGCAGACGTGGCCGCGCTGATCGACGCTGCGGCGGCGGAAAGCCCGGTCGAAGAGGTGATGCTCGTCGCGCATGATTGGGGCGCGATTGTCGCCTGGGCGTTTGCCATCCTGAAGCTGCGCCCACTCACCAAACTCGTCATCATGAACGTGCCGCACCCCAAGGTGGCAGAGCGGGAAATCCGGCGTTGGGACCAGATGAAGAAGAGCTGGTACATCTTCTTCTTCCAGCTGCCCTGGATTCCTGAACGCGCCCTGCTCGCCAAGGATGCCGAATTTGTGCGCGGAGCCTTCCTCAACATGGCGGTAGACAAGAGCCGCTTCCCCAAGGACGTGCTCGATGTCTATGCCCGCGCAGCGCAGCGCCCCGGCGCAGCCACAGCCATGGTCAACTGGTATCGCGCGCTCATCCGCCACGCCAAATCCATTACTTTGGGCGATGGCCGCATCGACACGCCGACGCTGATGGTGTGGGGTGAAGAGGATGCCGCGCTCAACATCAATTGCACGGTGGGCACCGAGGCTTGGGTGCCAAACTTCACGCTCCACCGCCTGCCCGCTGTCTCGCATTGGGTGCAGCAGGAAGCGCCGGAGGCGGTGAATGCCATCTTGTCCGACTGGCTCGATCAGTCTGATCGGGATTAGGCGTTGGCCCATTCTCCTCCCCTTGACTAAGGCCATTGATCGTCATTCCCGCCTGCGCGGGAATGACGCGATAGATTTGCAGGAATGAGACCATGACCCACGATTTCGACCTCTTCATCATCGGCGCCGGTTCAGGCGGCGTGCGCGCATCGCGCGTGGCGGCGCAGCATGGCGCGCGCGTGGCCGTGGCGGAGGAGCATCGCGTGGGCGGCACCTGTGTCATCCGGGGCTGCGTGCCCAAGAAGATGCTCGTTTACGGCGCGCACTTCGCTGAAGATTTGCACGAGGCGGCCAGCTTCGGCTGGGACATTCAAGGCGCACAGTTTGACTGGACGCGCCTGCGCGATCTCGTCAACAACGATGTCACCCGGCTGGAAGGGCTCTACACCAACACGCTCGACAGCAACAAGGTGAAGCACTTCCATGAGCGCGCGACCGTCATTGGCCCCAACACGGTGCGGCTGGCGAGCGGCCAGGAGATCACGGCGGGCACCATCCTGATCGCGGTTGGCGCATGGCCTGCCGTCCCCGCCATCCCGGGCGCAGAGCTGGGCATCACGTCCAACGAGATCTTCCACCTTGATGCCTTGCCCAAACGCGCAGTGATTGCGGGTGCGGGCTATATCGCCAATGAGTTTGCGGGTGTGCTCCATGCCTTTGGCGTGGATGTGACGCTGGTGACGCGCGGCGAGCGGATGCTGCGCAGCTATGACACCGAGATCGTGGACCGGCTGGTCGGCATGACCACGGCCAAAGGCATCGACGTGCGCTTCAACTTCCCGTTGAAGAGCATCACAAAACAGGACGATGGCAGCCTGCTGGTCGATGGCGGGGATAAGGGGAAGATCGAAACCGATCTGGTGCTGTTCGCCACAGGCCGCGTGCCCAAGACGGACGGACTGGGGCTTGAAGCAGCGGGCGTCACACTCGACAAGGATGGCGCTGTTGTCGTCGATGAATACAACCGCACCAATGTGCCCAGCATTTATGCCGTGGGCGATGTCACCAACCGCGTGCAATTGACCCCCGTGGCGATCCGCGAAGGCCATGCCTTTGCCGATACCGTATTCGGCCATAATCCCCGCACGGTTGATTATGGCGCGATCCCCACTGCCGTCTTCTCCTCTCCTCCCATCGCAGGCGTAGGGATGACCGAAGAGGAAGCCCGCACCGAGCATGGCGATGCCGTGAAAATCTATCGCAGCGATTTCCGCCCGATGAAAAATGTCGTTTCGGGCCGGATGGAGCGCGGGCTCTACAAGATGATCACGGCGGGTGCAGACGAGAAGGTGGTTGGTCTGCACATGATCGGGCCGGACAGTGCTGAAATCCTGCAGGCCGCCGCCATCGCGGTGAAGGCAGGTCTCACCAAGGCCGCGTTTGACGACACGATGGCGCTGCATCCCAGCATGGCTGAAGAACTGGTGCTGATGCGGTAACGGCGGCTATTCGCCCTTTTCAAAGAGTTTGGTCAGCGCCCACATTTGTTCATGCAGCACCCGGTCCACAGCGGGGGCCAGTGCCTTGCCGCTGCCCCGCAAGTCGCCATTCACCTTGTAGACCAGCATCACCATGGTGGAAGGCAAGGGACCAGCGTTTGCGTCCAGCGTCCAAGTCAGCGTGCCGGTCACCGCCATGTCCTGCAACGGGCCGAGCGGCGCGGAGAGGCGCAACAGCTTGCCCTTCATCGCCTGAACCACCCGGCCATGTTCGATGCTGCCCTGCCCTTTGGGCATCGTCTCGCAGAAGCAACCGCCTGCGCGCAGCTCCATCTTCAGATTGCGGGCATCTCCTGAATAGGTGTGTGCGGAGCTCCACCAGCGACGAGGTTGGCCCAGCATCCGGTATATCTGGTCGGGCGTTGCCTGAATCACATGGGCGACGACAAGCTTGAAGCTGTCATCTTCCGCATAGTCCATTGCGGCATCCGCTGGGGCCGCCAGTGCCAATGCCATCGCTACCGCCAGTTGCCGTATCATCCACCCGCTCCTTATTGCGTCTGCACCTCATCAAGGCTGATCGCGGTCTTGCCGTCAAGCCAATCGATGATCTCGCGCGCAGCAGGATGATCCAACACGCCATAGCGCAGACGCAGGCGGGCTTCTTCGTCGTCCGCCATGTCCAGTCCCAGATCGTGCAGCAGGGGCAAATCTTCGGCAATCAGCCGCCCCAAATCTTCGCCAAACAGCGATGAGGCGGCCGCCTCTACCCGCGCGGCGTCGCTCCCGCCTTCATCCAGCAGCGTCAGCAGCGGGATCAGCCCCAAATGCGCCTGCGTCATCGGGTTGATCTCGTGCCGGGCCACAGCCGCTCCGTCGCATGAGTCCCGCCCGGCAAAGGGGCGAAGATGAAGATGCCGGTACATGCGTGGACCATCATTGACGGGATAATTGTCCCATAATGTCGGCAGTCGGCGCAACGTTTCGGCAACCTGCATCAGATGCTTTGCGGGATAGCCCGGAGAACAGACCTTCTCCCCCGTCCAGTAGAGGCCGACAGCCGGATCAAGCCCCTGCCCCAACGCCTCCAGATACCCTTCGGGCCGCGCGCCGAACACGCGGTCCAGCACGGGATCATCCGAATAATAGCTGGGGCAAAGTGTGAGTGGACGCCCGCCAAGCCAATTCGAAACGTCATGCGCAATGTGCACCTGCGTGGCAGCCAGATCGGGGAAATCGCCCTTCATATCGTCGAACAGCAGCGACAGGGCGTCTATGCCGAGATCGATCAACTGATCAATCCGCACCCGCAGAGCCGCGCGGGCCGTGGCGTCGTAACCCTCATTCAGCCCAAGCGGAGACAAGCCGAGTGAAAAGGCCAAGCCGCGTGAGCGTGCATACACCCCGAATGCAGCCAAAGCTTCGGCTTCCGGCGCGGGATGCGGCAACCGCCAATCGCGGCGCAAAAACCGGTCCGCCTTGGGCGCATAGGTCCAGTGTGAAAAGCCGCGCGGCCCCAGAGCATCCGCCATCAGCGCGCGTTCGGCCCAGCTATAGGATCGCCCGAAAAACCCCTCGACAATGCCGAGCGGTGCGCGCACCTCAGCCCAGTGTGGCGTCGATGGCCGCAGAAACTTCGGCAATGTCGGCCATGCCGTCCACCTTCGTCACCAGCGCGCGTGCCTCATAGATGGGCAGGATCGGCGCAGTCTTGGCGCGATATTCAGCCATGCGGGTGCGGACGGTTTCTTCATTATCGTCCGGTCGACGCTTGAATTCGGTGCTGCCGCACGCATCGCAGACGCCCTCTTTCTCGGGCTTCTGGAAATGGTCATGATAGCCCGCATTGCAGCGCGCGCAGGTGTAACGCCCGGTGATGCGGTCCACGAGCGCGTCTTCATCCACCACCAGCTCGATCACATGATCAAGCGTGCGGCCCCGGCTGGACAGAATAGCGTCCAGCGATTCGGCCTGTGCTGCCGTGCGCGGATAGCCATCGAAGATCACACCGGTCTTGGGCTCCAACGCATCAAGCGCTTCACCGATGATGCCAGACACGATCTCGTCTGAAACCAGTTCACCCGCTTCCATCACAGCCTTGGCCTTGAGCCCGGTCGGCGATTCAGCCTTCACAGCCGCGCGCAACATGTCTCCCGTGGAGAGTTGCACCATGCCGCGTCCATCGACCAAACGGCTTGCCTGTGTGCCCTTTCCCGCCCCCGGCGGACCCAGCAGGATGATGTTCATTTAGCGGCGTCCCCCCTTCAGCTTCGATTTCTTGAGCAGATCGCCATATTGGTGCGCCAGCATGTGGCTCTGGATCTGCGTTACCGTGTCAATCGTGACGTTGACGACGATCAGCAGGCTGGTGCCCCCCAAATAGAAGGGAATGCCCGCTTGTGCGATGGCAAATTCCGGCACCAGACAGATGAAGGTCAGATAGGCAGCCCCCAACACCGTGATGCGCGTCAGCACATAATCGAGATAGTCCATCGTGTGCTTGCCGGGACGGATGCCCGGAATAAAGCCGCCATAACGCTTCAGATTGTCGGCCGTTTCTTCAGGATTGAACACCACGGCGGTGTAGAAGAAGCAGAAGAAGACAATGCCGAAACCATAGAGCAGCATATAAACCAGCGAGCCATGTTGCAGGTTCGTGGTGATGGCGAGCATGATGTCACCAAAGGTGCTCTCCCCCGCGGCCTGCTGCCCCGCAAACTGGGCCACCGTGAGCGGCATCAGCAGGAGCGACGACGCAAAGATTGGCGGAATGACGTTGGCCGTGTTGATTTTGAGCGGCAGGAAGCTCTTGTCCTGCTGCATCGTACCCCGCGCCGTCTGGCGCTTGGGATAGTGGATCTGCACGCGGCGCTGCGCCCGTTCCATAAAGCAGATGAAGGCGATCAGCCCCACCACCAGCGCGATGATCAGCAGGATCACCAGCGGCCCCATCGTGCCCGTGCGTCCGCCTTCGAACAGCTGGACAATCACCGTGGGCAATTGCGCCACAATCCCGGCCATGACGATCAGCGACACGCCGTTGCCAATGCCGCGACTGGTGATCTGTTCACCGAGCCACATCAGAAACATCGTGCCGCCCACCAGCGCAATCACGCAGGCCACGCGGAACAGCATGCCCGGCTCCACCACCGCAGACTGTCCGCTCTGCGCGCCCCAGCTTTCAAGGCCGACCGCCACAAAATAGCCCTGCACCATGGTGAGGAACACCGTGCCATAGCGGGTATACTGGTTGAGCTTCTTGCGACCGCTCTCGCCTTCCTTTTTCAAGGCCGCCATGTGCGGAGACAAGGACGTCGCCAGCTGCACGACGATGGACGCCGTGATGTACGGCATGACGCCCAGCGCGACGACGCTCATGCGTTCCAGCGCACCGCCGGAGAACATGTTGAAAAAGTCCAGAACGCCACCCTTGGTGGTGTTGAACTGCTGCTGCAACGCAATCGGATCGATCCCCGGCAGCGGCACGAAGCTGAGGAAGCGGAACACGATCAGTGCGCCCAGTGTGAACCACAGGCGGCGCTTGAGTTCGGTTGCCTGTCCCAGATTGCCGAGGCTGAGGCCTGCGGCCATTTGTTCTGCGGAAGATGCCATGGTGGAGAAACGACCCTGAAAAATGAACGGCGGCGCAACCCCGTGTGGAGCTCGCCGCCGCTATATAGTGTCTCAATCCGGCTTGTCTAAGCCTGATTGCGCAATCCGGCGCTTAGCCCTTCTTTGCCGCAATCCGGGCAGCGCGAACGGTGCCCTTCTTGGCGGCGGCCTTGTCAGCCGCAGAAACGACTTCGATCACTTCGACCGAACCGCCTGCTGCTTCGATGGCCGAGCGTGCACCGGCGGAAATGCCGGCCACCTTGACGCTGATCTTGGCAGAGAGCGAACCCTTGCCCAGAATGCGCACGCCGTCCTTGCCGCCACGGGCCACACCAGCAGCCTTCAGCGCGTCATGATCAACCACGCCTGACGCATCAAGCGTCTTGGCATCGATCAGCTTCTGGATGGCACCGAGATTGACCTCGGCATAGTCCTTGGCGAAGATGTTGTTGAAGCCGCGCTTCGGCAGACGCATGTGCAGCGGCATCTGACCGCCTTCAAAGCCGTTGATCGACACACCCGAACGGGAGGTCTGGCCCTTCTGGCCACGGCCAGCGGTCTTGCCCTTGCCGGACCCGATACCACGCGCCACGCGCATACGGGACTTGCGGGCACCTTCATTATCGCGGATTTCATTCAGTTTCATATCATGCACTCGCTTTCGCTGTGTTCGCGCTCAAAAACAAAGTGCTCCCGCGTCGGCGGGAGCCTATGGGCCCCCGCCTGAGCGGGGACACCATTGATGGTCAGTCGACCACCTGCACCATGTGCTGAACCTTGCGGATCATGCCACGAACCGAAGGAGTATCCTCCAGTTCGCTCACACGGTTGATCTTGTTGAGGCCCAGGCCGATCAGAGTCGCGCGCTGGTCCTTGGTGCGGCGGATGGGAGAGCCCGTCTGCTTGACCTTGATGGTTGCCATGATGCGTTACTCCGCCACTGCCGCTGCGTCGGCTTCCGCCTCGACAACGCTCGCACCGCCACGACGCAGCAGGTCGGCAATCTTCTTGCCACGACGCGCTGCCACCGATTTGGGGCTGGTCTGTTCCTTGAGCGCCTCGAAAGTCGCCCGGATCATGTTGTAGGGGTTGGAGGTGCCGACCGATTTGGTCACCACGTCCGCAACGCCCAGCGATTCAAACACGGCGCGCATCGGGCCACCGGCGATGATGCCCGTACCCTGAGGAGCCGAGCGGACGCTGACACGACCCGCACCGAAATGGCCATTGCCATCATGGTGCAGCGTGCGGCCTTCCTTGAGCGGGACGCGAACCATTGCACGCTTGGCCGCAGCCGTCGCCTTCTGGATCGCTTCGGGCACTTCGCGCGCCTTGCCATGGCCAAAGCCTGCACGGCCCTTGCCATCACCCACCACGACGAGTGCGGCAAAGCCGAAGCGCTTACCACCCTTCACCGTCTTGGAAACGCGGTTGATGTGGACGAGCTTTTCAATCAGCTCTTCGCCCTGCTCTTCGGTGTTGTTGCCACGACGGTCATCGCGACGACCACGACCGCCGCGGTCACGATCATTGCCGCCCCGGCCACGACCGCGACCACCACGGCCACGACCTTCGCCCTCAGCAGGAGGAGCACCGGCAGCGGCTGTTTCAGCAGCAGCGCCGCCCTGGATTTCGGTTTCGTCAGCCATTTAGAACTCCAATCCGCCTTCGCGCGCAGCATCAGCCAGCGCCTTGACGCGACCGTGGAACAGGAAGCCGCCACGATCGAAAACAACGCGGGTCACGCCCGCAGCCTTGGCGCGCTCTGCAACGGCCTTGCCCACGGCAACCGCTGCGTCGAGATTCGCACCGGACTTGGCGCGAGCATCTTTTTCCAGCGTGGAAGCGGAAGCAACCGTCTTGCCAGCCGCATCGTCGATGATCTGCGCATAGATATGCCGACCCGAACGATGGATGGAGAGCCGGGCACGACCACCGCCCTTGGCGCGAAGGCCGGTGCGAACGCGCTGACGGCGCCGTTCGAAAGGTGTGAGTTTCTGTGCCATTACTTCTTCTTGCCCTCCTTGCGGAAGATGAATTCGCCACGGTATTTGATACCCTTGCCCTTATAAGGCTCCGGCTTGCGCCAGCGGCGGATTTCTGCGGCGAACTGACCAACGGCCTGACGATCGGCACCCGAGATTTCGACCGTGGTTTGATCCGGGGTCTTGACCTCGACGCCTTCCGGCACCGGCATGTCAATATCGTGGCTGTAGCCAAGTTGCAGCTTCAGGTTGCGGCCCTGCGCGTTGGCACGATAGCCAACGCCAGTGATTTCCAGCACCTTGGTGAACCCATCGGTCACGCCCGTCACCAGATTCTGGATCAAGGTGCGCTGCATACCCCAGAAGGCACGCGACCGCTTGGTTTCGTTCGCCGGCTTTACGGAGAGGAGACCATCTTCAACCGAATAGGTCACTTCGTCCACCATCGGAATGGAGAGGGAGCCCTTGGGTCCCTTCACCGACACCTGACCGCCTTCGAGCGTCGCAGTGACGCCTGCCGGAAGGGTGACGGGCTTTTTGCCAGTCCTGCTCATCTTAGAAGACCTCCGCGAGCACTTCGCCGCCGACATTCAGTTCGCGCGCTTCCGCGTCAGACAGAACGCCCTTCGGCGTGGAGACAATGGTAATGCCCAGACCGTTGCGGACGCGCGGCAGTTCGGTCGAACCCGAATAGACACGGCGGCCCGGCTTGGACACGCGGGCCACATGCTTGATCGCAGGCTGGCCTTCGAAATATTTCAGCTCGACGCGCAGGCCGGGATGGCCAGCCACGGCTTCTTCGCTGTAGCCACGGATATAGCCTTCGCGCTTCAGCACATCGAGAACACGAGCCCGGAGCTTGGAAGCCGGCGTGGTCACGCTGTCCTTCTTTGCACGCTGGCCGTTGCGGATGCGGGTGAGCATATCACCCAGGGGATCGGTCAATGCCATTCTATCAATCCCTTACCAGCTGGACTTCACGACACCGGGGATCAGGCCCTTATTGGCCAGTTCCCGGAGCTGAATGCGGCAAAGCCGGAATTTGCGGTAGTAAGCGCGCGGACGACCCGTCAGCTCACAGCGGTTGCGGACGCGCGTCGGGTTCCCGTTGCGGGGGATTTCCGCCATCTTCAGACGCGCCATCAGGCGGTCCGTATCGTCTGCGGACGTGTCATTCGCGATGGCCTTCAGACGCGCATAGCGGCCTGCCATCTGCTTCACGAGCTTCTTGCGACGCTCGTTCTTGTTGATCGAACTCAGTTTCGCCATGACTTAAGTTCTCATCCTTCCTTTGGAGAGAGACCGCTCACGCAGCCTGCTGCAGGTCTTCCTGCGGGAACGGGAAACCGAAGAGACGCAGCAGCTCGCGCGCTTCGTCATCGGTACGGGCAGAGGTGGTGACGATGATGTCCATCCCACGCACCTTTTCGATCTTGTCATAGCTGATTTCCGGGAAAACCAGCTGTTCCTTCAGACCCATCGCATAGTTGCCGCGACCGTCGAACGACTTGGGGTTGAGGCCCCGGAAGTCGCGCACGCGGGGCAGCGCGATGGTGATCAGGCGATCAAGAAATTCATACATGTTGTCACGACGCAAGGTTACCTTGCAGCCGATCGGCATGCCTTCGCGCAGTTTGAACTGGGCGATGGAGGTCTTGGCCTTCGTCACGACAGGCTTCTGGCCGGCGATCAGCTCCATTTCGGCAGCGGCGATCTCGACCTTCTTCTTGTCCTGCGTGGCTTCACCCACACCCATGTTGAGCACGATCTTTTCAAGACGCGGCACCTGAAGCGAGTTTTTATACCCGAACTTCTCGGTCATCGCCTTGATGATCCGCTCGTTATACTGGCCCTGAAGGCGCGGAGTATAAGCCTTAGCCATTGATCACTTCTCCGGACTTGACCGCAACCCGGACCTTCTTGCCATCACGCACTTCAAAGCGCACGCGGCTCGGCTTGCCCGTCTTGGGGTCTTCAATCGCCACCTTCGAAACGGCGAGCGGGGCTTCGCGACGGTCGAGACCGCCCTGCGGGTTGGCCTGGCTCGGCTTGACGTGGCGGGTGATGACATTGATACCCGCAACGACGACCTTGCCGTCCTTGGGGAGTGCCTGAGTCACAACGCCGTGCTTGCCCTTGTCCTTGCCGGACAGGACGACGACATTGTCACCCTTCTTGATCTTCGCGGCAGACATTTACAGCACCTCCGGCGCGAGCGAGATGATCTTCATGTAATTCTTGGCGCGAAGCTCGCGAACGACCGGGCCAAAAATACGCGTGCCGATCGGCTCCGCGTTCTTGTTCACCAGCACCGCAGCGTTGGTGTCAAAACGGATGGTGGAGCCATCGGGACGACGGATGTCCTTGGCGGTGCGAACGATGACGGCGCGGTGCACGTCACCCTTCTTCACCTTGCCGCGCGGCTGGGCTTCCTTGATCGAAACAACGATCAGATCACCCACGCCAGCGAAACGGCGCTTGGAGCCGCCGAGCACCTTGATGCACTGGACGCGCTTGGCGCCCGAGTTGTCGGCCACTTCCAGATTGGACTGCATCTGAATCATGGATCAGCCCTCCGAGCCTGCGGCATCTGTCACCAGACGCCAGGTTTTGTTCTTGGAAATCGGCGCGCACTCTTCGATGCGGACAATCTGGCCTTCCTTGGCCGTGTTTGCCTCATCATGCGCGTGATACTTCTTCGAGCGACGGATGATCTTGCCATACAGCGGGTGAGCGACCTTGCGCTCAACCTTGACCACCACGGTCTTGTCGTTCTTGTCGGAGACGACGGTTCCTGTGAGAATACGTTTGGGCATCGTCAGTCTTCCTTATGCCTTGAGCGCTTCAGCGGCACGTTGTGCCTGAAGCGTCTTGAGGCGGGCAATGTCACGACGGACTTCGCGAACGCGGCTGGGCTTTTCCAGCTGGCTGGTCGCCGCCTGGAAACGCAGGTTCATCTGCTCGCGCTTCAGCTCATTCAGCTTGTCAGCAACCTGATCGTCCGTGCTGACCTTGAGATCGGCAAACTTGCTCATTTTGCGGCTCCCAGGTGAGAGGTGTCGCCCAGACGGGCCACGACCTTGGTCTTGATCGGCAGCTTCATCGCTGCGCGGCTGAAGGCAGTCGCGGCGAGATCACCCGGAACACCGTCCAGTTCGAACAGGATGCGGCCCGGCTTCACGCGCGCCACCCAGAATTCGGGCGACCCCTTACCGGAACCCATGCGGACTTCGGCAGGCTTGGACGACACCGGAACATCCGGGAAGATGCGGATCCACAAACGGCCCTGACGGCGGATGTGGCGTGTGATGGCACGACGCGCAGCTTCAATCTGACGCGCGGTGATGCGTTCCGGCTCCATCGCCTTCAGGCCGTAAGACCCGAAATTGAGATCGGTACCGCCCTTGGCATCGCCATGGATCCGGCCCTTGTGCGCCTTGCGGAACTTTGTTTTCTTCGGTTGCAGCATGGTTCAGTTTCCTTAGCGAGCCGGACGGACGCCAGAGGTCTGCGCTTCGACCATCAGACGGTCGGTCGCCATGGGATCATGACCAAGGATTTCACCCTTGAAGATCCAGACCTTGATGCCGCACACCCCATAAGCGGTGTGCGCCTGGCTTTCGGCATAATCGACGTTACCGCGCAGCGTGTGCAGCGGCACGCGACCTTCGCGATACCATTCGGTGCGGGCGATTTCAGCGCCACCGAGGCGACCACCGCATGTGATCTTGATGCCTTCGGCACCCAGACGCAGCGCGGACTGCACGGCACGCTTCATCGCGCGACGGAAAGCGATACGACGCTCCAGCTGATCGGCAACGCCGTCCGCCACAAGCTTGGCATCGATTTCCGGCTTGCGGATTTCGACAATGTTCAGCGACACGTCGCTGGAGGTCATCGCACCGAGTTCCTTGCGGAGCTTCTCAATGTCGCCACCCTTCTTGCCGATGATCACGCCGGGGCGCGCAGCATAGATGGAGATGCGGCACAGCTTGGCCGGACGCTCGATCACCACCTTGGAGATGGCAGCCTGAGGCAGCTTCTTGAAGATGAACTTGCGCAGCTTCAGGTCTTCCAGAAGAAGACGGCCATAATCCTGGCCACCGGCGAACCAGCGGCTGTCCCAGGTGCGGTTGATCTGAAGGCGCAGACCGATCGGATTGCTCTTCTGACCCATATCAGGCGTCCTTTTCTTCGACTTGGCGGACAACCACACGAATGCGGCTGAACGGCTTCAGGATGCGCGAGGAGCGGCCACGAGCGCGGGTTGCAAAGCGCTTCATGACCATCGACTTGCCGACGCTGGCTTCAGCGACGACGAGCGCGTCCACATCGAGATTGTGGTTGTTCTCGGCGTTGGCGATGGCGGACTGGAGCACCTTCTTCACGTCAACGGCCATGGCACGCTTCGAGAAAGAGAGGATGTTCAGCGCATCACCGGCCTTCTTGCCACGGATCAGACCCGCAACAAGATTGAGCTTGCGATCCGAACCGCGAACCATGGTGTTCACGGCCAGCGCCTCATTGTCGGCAACGCGACGGGGAGCAGCAGGTTTGGACATCAGCGCTTGCCCTTCTTGTCAGCCGCGTGACCCGGGAAATAGCGGGTCGGCGCGAACTCGCCGAGCTTCATGCCGACCATGTCTTCATTGACAGAGACGGGCACGAACTTGCGGCCGTTATAGACGTTGAAGGTGAGGCCAACGAACTGCGGCAGGATCGTGGAGCGACGCGACCAGGTCTTGATCGGACCGGCACGGTTGCCCTGTTCTGCGGCGGCTTCAGCCTTCTTCAGGAGATGAAGGTCAACAAAGGGACCTTTCCAGACGGAACGGGCCATGACTTACCTCTTCTTCCGAGCGTGGCGCGAACGGATGATCATCTTGTCCGTCGCCTTGTTGTTGCGGGTGCGGGCGCCCTTGGTCGGCTTGCCCCACGGAGTCACCGGATGACGGCCACCGGAGGTGCGGCCTTCACCACCACCATGCGGGTGATCGACCGGGTTCTTGGCGACACCACGGGTCAGCGGACGGCGGCCCAGCCAGCGGTTGCGGCCAGCCTTGGCAAGGTTGGTGTTGCCATTGTCCGGGTTGGACACGGCACCAACAGTGCCCATGCAATCCGAACGCAGGTAACGCTGTTCGCCCGAGTTGAGGCGGACGATCACCATCCCGCGGTCACGACCGACGAGCTGGACATAAGTACCGGCAGAGCGGGCGATCTGGCCGCCCTTGCCCGGCTTCATCTCCACATTGTGGATGATGGTGCCAACCGGCATCTGGCCCAGTTCCATCGCGTTGCCCGGCTTCACGTCGGTCTTCTTGCCCGCGACAACCTTGTCACCGGGGGCCAGACGCTGCGGCGCCAGGATATAGGCCTGTTCACCGTCATCATATTTGATGAGCGCGATGAACGCCGTGCGGTTGGGATCATATTCCAGCCGCTCGACCGTCGCGGGCATGTCCCACTTGCGACGCTTGAAGTCGATGATGCGGTAGCGCTGCTTGTGACCACCGGCGATCCCGCGAGACGTGACGTGGCCCTTGTTGTTGCGGCCACCCGTCTTGCGTTTGCCTTCGGTCAGCGCCTTCACCGGCTTGCCCTTGTGCAGGGCAGACCGGTCAACCAGAATCAGGCCGCGACGGCCCGGGCTGGTCGGGTTGTAGTTCTTCAATGCCATCGTGTCAGACTCCCGTCGTCACGTCGATCGAGCTGCCTTCGGCAAGCGTCACGATCGCTTTCTTGAAGTCCGAACGCTTGTAGGGCTTGCCCTTCCAGCGCTTGGTCTTGCCCTTTTGGTTCAGGGTGTTGACCGCGGTGACCTTCACGTTGAACAGCGCCTCAACCGCAGCCTTGATTTCAGGCTTGGTCGCGTCACCGGCCACGCGGAACACAACAGCGTTGTGTTCAGAAGCCATAGTGGACTTTTCAGTGATGTGCGGCGCACGAACCACGTCATACTGACGCAGGGTGGCGATTCCATTGTTAGCCATTGAGACGCGCCTCCAGCTGTTCGACGCCCGCGCGGGTGAGCACCAGCGTTTCGGCCTTCACGATGTCATAGACGTTGGCACCAATCGCAGGCAGCGCATCAACGCCGATCAGGTTGGACGCGGCGAGCGCGAAGCTCTGTTCCACCTGTGCGCCGTCGATCACCAGCGTGCGATGGCCCAGACCCAGCTTGGCGAGCGATGCCGCCAGAACCTTGGTCTTGCCGTTTTCAACCGCCAGATTGTCCATCACGATCAGGCTGCCATTGGCAATCTTGTCGGACAGGGCCATTTTCAGGCCGAGCGTGCGGATCTTCTTGTTCAGCGACGGGTTGAAATCACGCACACGCGGACCATGAGCCTTGCCGCCGCCTACGAAGTTCGGCGCACGACGGTTGCCGTGACGGGCGGTGCCGCCACCCTTCTGGTTGCCGAACTTCTTGCCGGTGCGCGCCACATCTGAGCGCTCACGAGCACCACGCGCGGTGGCGCGACGCTTTTCAAGCTGCCAGGTGATGACGCGGTGCAGGATGTCGGCACGGGCTTCAACGCCGAAAATTTCGTCGTTCAGCTCGATGTCGCCATTTTCCTTGGCGTCGAGGGTTTGAACCTTGACCTTCATGGATCAGCCCTCCTGGTTTTCGGTTGCGGGAGCGTCAGCTTCCGGCGCTTCAACTGCGGGCGCTTCTTCAGCAACCGGAGCCGGAGCAGCCGCAGACTTGACGGCAGCGGGATAGGGTACGTCTGCCGGGCGGGCGACCTTGACGGCATCCGTCACAGTCAACCAGGTGCCCTTGGAGCCGGGGACCGAGCCCTTGATGAACAGCAGGCCGCGCTCTTCGTCAGCCAGAACCACTTCAAGGTTCTGCTGCGTGCGCTCACGATCACCCATGTGACCGGCCATCTTCTTGTTCTTGAAGGTCTTGCCCGGGTCCTGACGGTTACCGGTCGAACCGTGCGAACGGTGCGAGACGGACACGCCGTGGGTGGCGCGCAGACCGCCGAAGTTCCAGCGCTTCATGGCACCGGCAAAGCCCTTGCCCTGCGTGTGCCCGGCGACATCGACCAGTTGCCCGGCGATGAAGTGAGACGCGGAAATTTCCGCACCCACATCCACCAACGCATCTTCAGCCACGCGGAATTCGACGAGCTGAGCCTTGGGCTCGACTTCGGCTTTCGCAAAGTGGCCGCGCTGCGGCTTGGCAACATTCTTGGCTTTGGCAGCCCCCGCACCGAGCTGGAGCGCGACGTAACCGTCACGATCCGCTGTCTTGTGCGAGACCACCTGGCAATTTTCCAGCGAAAGAACGGTAACGGGAACATGGCGGCCATCTTCATTGAAGATGCGTGTCATCCCGACCTTCTTCGCGATCACGCCAGTGCGCATGATCTGCTTACTCCCTTATTACAGAGGCCCACGGAGACCCATTCCCCGCGGGCGTGCTGTTCAACCAAATTTTTCAGTCTGGCCCCGTCTGGGCTGGCTTCCGGCCATTTCAGGCCAGAAAGACGGGGGACTCAGACCCGGACAAGTCCGGCGGTATCCCGAATCTCTTGAAGAGATGCGCGGCCTTAGGCCAGTTTGATTTCAACATCAACCCCGGAAGCGAGGTCAAGCTTCATCAATGCATCAACAGTCTGGGGAGTCGGCTGCACGATGTCGAGCAGGCGCTTGTAGGTGCGGACTTCGAACTGTTCACGGGACTTTTTGTCAACGTGGGGACCACGGTTGACCGTGAACTTTTCGATGCGCGTCGGCAGAGGAATGGGGCCCCGGATCAAAGCGCCGGTGCGCTTGGCGGTGTCAGCGATGTCGCCAGTGGCCTGGTCGAGCACGCGATGGTCGAACGCCTTCAGGCGAATGCGGATATTCTGGGTTTCCATGTCCGTTACCGATGAGAAAGAGCAAAACAAAAGGAACCGCCCGGCCCCTTGCGGGAACCGGGCGGTCGAGAGGCTTATATTACTTCAGGATCGAAGCCACAACGCCGGCGCCGACCGTGCGGCCGCCTTCGCGGATGGCGAAACGCAGACCCTGGTCCATCGCGATCGGGGCGATGAGCTTGACGGTCAGCTGGACGTTGTCGCCCGGCATCACCATTTCCGTGCCTTCCGGCAGAACCACTTCGCCCGTCACGTCGGTCGTGCGGAAGTAGAACTGCGGACGATAGTTGGCGAAGAACGGCGTGTGACGACCGCCTTCATCCTTCGACAGGACGTAGATTTCCGACGTGAAGTCGGTGTGCGGCGTGATCGAACCCGGCTTGGCCAGAACCTGACCACGTTCCACGTCTTCACGCTTGGTGCCGCGCAGCAGCGCACCGATATTGTCGCCGGCTTCACCGCGATCAAGCAGCTTGCGGAACATTTCGACGCCGGTGCAAACCGTCTTCACAGTGTCCTTCAGGCCGACGATTTCGACTTCGTCGCCCACGTTGATCACGCCGGTTTCGACGCGACCGGTGACAACCGTACCACGACCCGAGATCGAGAACACGTCTTCGATCGGCATCAGGAAGGTCTTGTCGAGCGGACGTTCCGGCTGCGGAATCCATTCGTCAACTGCAGCCATCAGCTTCAGGATCGCGTCGCGACCGATTTCGCTGTTCGAATCTTCAAGAGCGGCCAGAGCCGAACCCGCGATGATCGGAATATTGTCGCCGTCGAAATCGCGCTTGGACAGTTCTTCGCGGATTTCCAGCTCAACCAGTTCGAGCAGTTCGGGATCGTCAACCTGGTCAACCTTGTTGAGGAAGACGACCATGGTCGGCACGCCGACCTGCTTGGCGAGCAGGATGTGTTCCTTGGTCTGCGGCATCGGGCCGTCAGCGGCGGAGACGACGAGGATCGCGCCGTCCATCTGTGCGGCACCCGTGATCATGTTCTTCACATAGTCAGCGTGGCCGGGGCAATCGACGTGCGCATAGTGACGCGCAGCGGTTTCATATTCGACGTGTGCGGTCGAAATGGTGATGCCGCGTTCGCGCTCTTCCGGCGCCTTGTCGATGTTGGCATAGTCCACGAAGGTCGCGCCGCCGGTTTCGGCGAGCACCTTGGTGATGGCAGCGGTCAGAGACGTCTTGCCATGGTCGACGTGACCGATGGTGCCGATGTTGCAGTGCGGCTTGTTCCGCTCGAATTTAGCCTTGGCCATTGTTCAAAACCTCATTTTCGAATGTTTGTCGTTCAGTCCGGGATTCGTTCGGGAACGGGCGCCTGCTGAATCAGGCGCCGCCCTTAATCCTTCTTTTCAGATCAGGCAAGCTTTGCCTTCACCTCTTCCGCCACGTTCGCCGGCACCTCGTCATAATGCGAGAACTGCATCGTGTACTGCGCACGCCCCTGGGTGAACGAACGCAGCTGGTTCACATAGCCGAACATGTTGGCGAGCGGCACCATGGCTTCCACGACCTGCGCGTTGCCGCGTGTGTCCGTGCCCTGGATCTGCCCGCGCCGGGAATTCATGTCGCCGATGACATCACCCATGAAATCTTCGGGGGTGACGACTTCGACCTTCATGATCGGTTCGAGCAGCTTGATGCCGGCCTTCTGGGCTGCTTCACGCATGGCAGCGCGGGCGCAGATTTCGAAGGCGAGAGCCGAGGAGTCGACGTCATGATACGCGCCATCATAGAGGCGGATCTCGAAATCGATGATCGGGAAGCCGATGAGCGATCCGCTTTCGGCGGTTTCGCGCATACCCTTTTCAACCGAAGGGATATATTCCTTCGGGATGTTGCCGCCCTTGATCTCGTCATGGAAGATGATGCCGGAACCGCGCTCGCCCGGTTCGACCGTGAACTTCACGCGGCCGAACTGACCCGAACCACCCGACTGCTTCTTGTGGGTGTAGTCGATGTCCACCTTCTTCGCGAGATATTCGCGATAGGCCACCTGCGGCGCGCCGACATTGGCTTCCACCTTGAATTCGCGCTTCATGCGATCGACGAGGATTTCGAGGTGAAGTTCACCCATGCCCTTGATGATCGTCTGGCCCGATTCATGGTCCGACGTGACGCGGAAGGACGGATCTTCGCGCGCGAGACGATTGAGCGCGAGGCCCATCTTTTCCTGGTCGGCCTTGGTCTTGGGTTCCACGGCAACCTCGATCACGGGATCGGGGAATTCCATGCGTTCCAGAATGATCGGCGATCCGATGGCGCACAGCGTGTCACCGGTCGTCGTGTCCTTGAGACCGGCCAGAGCGACGATGTCGCCCGCATAAGCCACCTGGATGTCTTCGCGGTCATTGGCATGCATGAGCAGCATGCGGCCAACCTTTTCCTTCTTGTCCTTCACCGAATTCAGAACCTGAGACGCGGTTTCGAGCTTGCCCGAATAGATGCGGGCGAAGGTGAGCGTGCCCACGAACGGATCGTTCATGATCTTGAACGCCAGCGCCGAGAAGGCGGCATCGTCTGACGGCGGACGCGTGTCCGGCGTAACGCCGTCCAGCTTCAGGCCTTCAACATCGGGAATGTCGAGCGGCGACGGCAGATAGTCGATGACTGCATCCAGCAGCGGCTGAACGCCCTTGTTCTTGAACGCCGAGCCACACAGGACGGGAACGAACGAGAAGTTCAGCGTGCCCTTGCGGATCAGCTTCTTGATGGTCGCCACATCGGGCTCATTGCCTTCAAGATAGGCTTCCATCACGTCATCGTCCTGTTCGACGACCATTTCGATCAGTTCGCTCCGCAAAGCAGCGCACTTGTCGGCCATGTCGGCAGGAATGTCCTGATATTCGAACTTCGCACCCAGCGATTCGTCGAGCCAGATGATCGCGCGGTTTTCGACCAGATCGACCAGGCCCTTGAGCTGGCTTTCAATGCCAACCGGCGTGTAGAGCACGAGCGGACGCGCGCCGAGGCGGTCCTTGATCATGTCCACGCACATTTCGAAATTCGCACCGGTGCGGTCGAGCTTGTTGACGAAGCACATGCGCGGCACATGATACTTCTCAGCCTGACGCCACACGGTTTCGGACTGCGGTTCCACACCCGCGACGCCATCGAAGCAGGCAACCGCGCCATCGAGCACGCGCAGCGAGCGTTCGACTTCAATCGTGAAGTCGACGTGGCCGGGGGTGTCGATGATGTTGAGGCGGTGATCATTCCAGAAGCAGGTGGTGGCAGCAGACGTGATCGTGATGCCGCGTTCCTGTTCCTGTTCCATCCAGTCCATCGTGGCGGTGCCTTCATGCACTTCGCCGATCTTGTAGGACTTGCCGGTGTAATAGAGGATGCGCTCGGTCGTCGTGGTCTTGCCAGCGTCGATGTGCGCCATGATACCGATGTTACGGTATTTTTCGAGGGGATGGCTGCGGGCCATTGCTTTGACTCCAACGGAGGAAGGGAGCGCAGCCGGTGCGCTCCCCATGTTACACTGTGATTACCAGCGGTAGTGCGAGAACGCCCGGTTCGCTTCGGCCATGCGGTGCGTGTCTTCGCGCTTCTTGACGGCGCTGCCACGATTCTGGGCAGCATCCATCAGTTCGGCAGACAGGCGAGCCGACATGGTCTTTTCGCTGCGGTTACGCGCGGCCGAGATCAGCCAACGGATGGCCAGAGCCTGCGCACGTTCGGCGCGGACTTCAACCGGCACCTGATAGGTGGCACCACCCACACGCCGCGAGCGGACTTCGATGCCCGGCTTCACATTGTTGAGCGCGTCATGGAACACGCCGAGCGGTTCCTTCTTGGCTTTGGTTTCGATGGTTTCGAGCGCACCGTAAACGATGAGTTCGGCCACCGACTTCTTGCCGTCAAGCATGACGGAATTCATGAATTTCGAAAGAACCTCATCACCAAATTTGGGATCAGGCAGGATCACCCGCTTCTCGGGACGACGACGACGAGCCATTCTCGTATTCCTTATATCGCACTCCGGCGAGGGCCGGAGTCCTGTAACCATTCACAGTCCGGCCGAGGCCGGAACACGGCAAAGCCTTACTTCGGACGCTTGGCGCCGTACTTCGAACGGCTCTGCTTGCGGTCCTTCACACCCTGCGTATCGAGCACGCCGCGCAGGACGTGGTAACGCACACCGGGAAGATCGCGCACACGGCCGCCGCGGATCAGCACAACGCTGTGTTCCTGGAGGTTGTGGCCTTCGCCTGGGATGTAGCTGATGACTTCGCGCTGGTTGGACAGACGAATCTTGGCAACCTTGCGAAGCGCCGAGTTCGGCTTCTTCGGGGTCGTCGTGTAAACGCGTGTGCAAACGCCGCGCTTCTGCGGGTTCTTGTCCATCGCGGGGACTTTGGATTTCGCCTTCTGAGGCGTCCGGCCCTTGCGGACCAGCTGATTGATCGTTGGCATGAAGCCTTCACCTTATCTTTGAAGTTACTCTGCCGGTGCCGGAGGTGCCACAAAGCACAAACGGCCCGCGCGAATCGCAAAGCGATCCCCGAAGGCCCACCCACACAAGCATTGTTCAAGCTCTATGTGATGCCTGATTTCTGCGGATTTGCGGGCTAACACCCGGAAAGTCGTATCCGTCAGGCGAGCGGGCCATTAGCGGGGCGGAAGAGAAAGGTCAAGGCAAGCATGGCGCATCCGCGCCTATTCCAGCGGCTCGCCCGCCTGTTCGCTGACCAGCTTGAAGCCCTCATCTGGCCGCACCCAGCGGATGGCGATGGGATCACTGACGGCAGGCATACCACCAATTGATGTCAACACGACAACCAATTTGAGCCCGGCAGGATATGAGGAGCAGACTTCATTCTCATACATGATCCCAAGGCGCTCCTTTTGCCACTGCCGCCACGACCTTGCTTCTTCCTCCGTAGCCGCCGCGCCCGCGATAACGAAGCTCGCCCTTGCCAAAGCGACATCTTCGTTCATGTGGCACATGGACTGGCCGCGCAGGGTGACCTTTGTGCGCGAATGGACCACAACTTGGGGCTGTTTGCTGATTACAAACTGATCAACGGACATGATCGAACCATCCGGCTGACGCACATATGTCGCCATGCCCTCGCAGGTCTTGGACGACTCATCGGGCTGAGCGCATTCGATAAAGCCCTTCGCAGACAGCGAAACCGGGTCCACGCCCCCGGAACCTGATGCTGCAAAAGCAAGTATCACACTCAAACCAGCCATGATGTCCTCCAAATTCAAGACGTCTTGAAGATGAAGGCCGCACGTTAAGAATTGATTTCTCCGCTAAAGTGCCAAGAATGATTTCTTATCACCATGCCATTTCATCTTCTGCACTGCACAGAGCTTGGCATCGGGCTGGGTGCTATAGGCTTCGCAATCCTCTGCACGCTCCACCGTCATCACCTGCGCAGGCGTTGCCGCCACAGAGATTCGGATCATCTTGGCGGACAATGCCATGCCCGGCTGGGCGGCATCACCTGCGGTCACCATCAGATCATCGGGCAGGTCCACCGAATCCCGGTCATCGGTGTAAACGCAGCTGCTTCCGTTCAACAGCCAGTCGCGCGCGCCATCGCCATCCACATCGGGCACAGAGATGGGCTGGAAATATTCATCGCCATAGTCCCCCAAACCTGCGCCCATGGCGGTGCACATGGCCTTGCGCGCGGCGACACGGGCTTTCACCGCCTCGGGCACGGGTTCCGCAAAATTCTCATAGGGAAGCATCAGGCGAATGGTGCCATCGCCCTTTGGCGTCACGCGCTCCACCATCCGCGCCAGCTTTGCATCCCAGCCAAAACTGGTCGGACATTCCTCCACACCAAAGCCGCCGCAGACTGAGCCGTGAAAGTCAAAATCGAAAACAGTGCCCAACTCGGTCTTGCGGGTCTTCACCTCACGCACTTGCCGTTCAAACACGATCTGAGGATCGCCGCCTGCCACGCCCCGCCATAGCTGATACCGGCATCCGCCCGTGCCACACCAGCTGGCTGAGCCATATTTCTCCCAATCCACCTGCCAGTCGGGAATCGCATCGCCATCAACATCCACCCGCTTCATCGCGGATTTGAGCTTGGATACCGACATGGGATCCGGATCACCATCCATGCTGTTCTGGATCGCTTTGGCAATCGCCGTGCGCGGATCAGGCTTGGGCGCGGCCTGCACCGCTGCCACCGTCAGGGAGAGGCCCGCAATTCCGATCAAAACACGATGCAACATGATTCACCTTCGACACAATGGAGCGACCGCCTTGCCATGGATGGCCGTGACGCGATTGGACAAATTCAACCGCGCGTTGCGAGGTCTTCCACCATCATCGCCAGATCGAGCCAGCGTTCCTCCATCGCGTCTTTCTCACCCCGCGCGGCCTCCAGCCGGGCATTGGCAGCGGCAAAGCGCTTGGGATCGCGCGTGTAGAGCCCGCCATCAGCGAGTTCGGCTTCCAGCGCCGCCATTTCTGCCTCAATCTGTTCGATCTGGCCGGGCAACAGATCATAATCGCGCTGATCTTTGAAGGAGAGCTTGGTCTTTTGCGCAGGCGGTGGCGGTATGGCGGGTGCGGCCTTGGGCGCTGCCGGTTTGGATGCCGTACGCGGAGCCTCGCGCTTGCGTTCCCAATCGGCATAGCCACCCGCAACAATGTCCACCTTGCCCGAGCCATCGAGCCCCAGCGTGAGCGTGACGGTGCGGTCCAGAAAGTCACGATCATGGCTGACAAGCAGAACGGTGCCATCATAGTCCGCAATGACTTCCTGCAACAGGTCGAGCGTTTCGAGATCGAGATCGTTGGTCGGCTCATCCAGCACCAGCAGATTGGAAGGCCGCGCGAATTCGCGCGCCAGCAACAGCCGCGACTGCTCCCCGCCCGAAAGCGTGCCAATCCGCGCTTCGGACATGCCGGGATCGAACAGGAATTCCTTGAGATAGCCTTGAATATGCTTCTTCTCGCCGCGCACATCCACCCAGTCTCCACCTTCGGCCAAGATGTCGCGCACCCGCTTCTCGGGCGTCATCAGCGCGCGTTGCTGATCAATCACGATGCCGTTGAGTGTCTTGGCCAGCTTGATATGGCCTTCGCTGGGCTGGATTTCGCCCGTCAGCAACTTGAGCAGGCTCGATTTGCCGGTGCCGTTCGCGCCGACGATGCCGATCCGGTCCCCGCGCTGGATGCGCAGCGAGAAGTTGCGGATAATGGTGCGCTCGCCATAACGCAGCGTCACATTGTCCGCCTCGATGACCGATTTGGTGCGGACATCATCGCTTGCCATGCCCAGCTTGGCGGTGCCCGGCGGCCCCATCATGGCAGCGCGGGTGGCGCGCATCTGATGGAGCTTCTCCAGCCGCCCCTGATTGCGCTTGCGCCGCCCGGTCACACCCCGCAGCAACCAATGCTCTTCAATCTTCAGCTTGGCGTCAAGCCGTTCGGCATTGCGGGCTTCATCGGCAAACACTTTGTCCTGCCACGCCTCGAACCCGCCAAAGCCGATTTCCGTGCGGCGCAACTGGTTGCGGTCGATCCACAAAGTCGAACGCGTCAGCCGCGTCAGGAAGGTCCGGTCATGGCTGATCGCCACAAACGCGCCGGTAAAGCGCGACAGCCAGTCTTCGAGCCACTGGATGGCGGCCAGATCGAGATGGTTGGTCGGCTCGTCGAGCAGCAACACGTCCGGGTCCATCGCCAGTGCGCGGACCAGTCCGGCGCGCCGCCGCTCGCCACCGCTGGCAGAAGCCGCAACGCGCGAAAGATCAATGCCCAGCTGATCGGCAATCGCTTCCGCTTCATAGGCCTCCGGCGCGTCGGACCCGGCCAGAACCCAGTCGCGCAGCGTTTCAAACCCGTCAAAGCGCGGCTCCTGTTCCAGCAGCACCACGCGCGTGCCGGGGCGGATCGTCCGCCGCCCCTCATCAGCATCAATCGTGCCCGCAATCAGTTTCAACAGCGTGGTCTTGCCCGCGCCATTGCGCCCGATCAGCGCCAGCCGGTCGCGTTCGTGGATGTAGAGGTCCAGCCCCTTGAACAGCCAGCCAGAGCCCTGAACCAGCCCTAGGCCTTCATATCCCATAATCGGTGCGGCCATCGGGGGTTCGTCTCCAGTGTAAGCAGGTTGAGCGCGCCGCGCCTACAGCCTGCCCGCGCGGTTGACAACGCCCGCCCCATGCCGGACACCGCTATGCATGAGAGAGGATCTGCCCGCACAGGGCGAATGGCAGCGCGGCTGGACCGTGGCAGTGGGCGCGGGGCTGACAGCAGCGACAGGTGCAAACCTGCTCTATTTCGTGTTCAGTATCTTCATCCCTTCGCTGATGAAAGACACGGGCTGGACGCTGGGGCAATTCTCCCAATTGCAGGCGCTGGTCGGGCTCGGCTCGCTGGTCGCGCCGCTGGTGGGCTGGGCGTTCGACCATTATGGCCTGCGCCCGGTCTATGCGCTGGGCATGGTGGCGCTGACGCTGCTTTACATCTTTATCGCGCTGATGCCGCTCCATCCGATATTGTTCGGAGTGATGGTGTTCGTCACCGGCGTGATCGGCGTGTTCACGACCTCCATTGCCTATACCCGCGCCGTGACACCCTGGTTCACGGTGCATCGCGGCTTTGCGCTCGCTGTCTCCGCCACCGGACTGTCATTGGCGGCCATCATCTTTCCGCCCATCTTCGAACGGCTGATTTCGGTGGAAGGCTGGCGCGCAGGCTATTGGCTACTGGCCGCGCTGAGCGGGTTGATCGGCCTGCCCGTCGTGCTGATGGTGCTGCGCGATCCGCCCTGGCACACTGAAACCATCGCTCGCCCAGCCAGCCGGGACGATGCGGATCATGGCTTTGCCCGTACTCCCACCTTCTGGGCCATCGGCCTCGCCTATATCTGCATCAACCTGCCGGGAGGCGGCCTTTTGAGCCAGGCTGTGCCGATGTTGCAGGAAGAGGGGCTGAGCTTCACTTTTGCTGCATGGGGCATTTCCGCCTTTGCTTCGGGCCAGCTGGTGGGCCGTCTCGGCTGCGGCTGGCTGCTGGACCGGCGCAACCCCTCCCGTGTGGCCGCCTTGTTCACCGCCATTCCGGCGATTGGCTGCCTGATCCTGTGGAGCACGCACGGCAGCACGCTTGTTGCCCTGCTCGCCATCGCGGCAGTGGGCATCCAGCAAGGGGCGGAGATTGATCTCATCCCCTTCTTCGTTGCCCGCCGCTTCGGCACACAGCGCTACGGCACCATTTATGGCTGGTTGCAGATGCTTGCCTGGGCCGGCACACTGACCGGCATCCTGCTGTTTGGCAAAGTCCATGACTGGACCGGAAGTTACGCGCTGTTCCAGATGGGCGCGGCGGTGGCCTATCTCATCGCCGCCCTCACTTTTAGCCAGATCCGCCTGCCTCCGGTTACGCCCGTCAACCGCTGATAAACGCCGCCATGCGCTTTTGCGCGGCGCGACTTTCGGGGAAGAAGAAGATCGGCCAATCGTGCATCAGCCCTGCGCCTTCCACATAATCGACCGCAGGCAGCTTCGCCTTCAGCGCGCGCGCATCGGGCAAGAGAATATCTGCACCGCCGCCAAACGACAGGATCGGCGGCAGGCCGGACCAGTCGCCATGGATCGGGCTGACGCGCGGATCAGCTAAACCTGCCGCCCCTGCATACATTTCAGCCGCTTCCTTGATTCCGCGAATCGTGAGGATGGCGTCTTTGGGCTCGATCCCCGGTTGATCGGGGTGATTGGGGTTCGCCTCGAGCCACGGACAAATCAGCAGGATCCTGGCAGGCAGCGCCAGCCCCGCATCGCGCGCGCCCATGACTGTTGCCGCCGTTAGTCCGCCGCCTGCCGAATCGCCGCCCATGGTGAAAGGCGCACCCGCCTGTGCGGCCACGAAATTGCGATAGAAATCGAGCGCAAAGCCGGTGATTGCTCCGACTTCGTCCATCGGTGCGAGCGGATAAAGTGGCGCCACCGAGCGGATGCCATGCGTGGCGGCCAAATAGGCCAGATAGTCCCAATGTGCTTCTGACGCGGGATACACATAGCCACCGCCATGCCAATACAGCATCGTCCCCTTGGCCGCTCCGTCCTTCGGATCGAACGTCCAGACCGCCCGCCCCTGAAATTCGCTGAAGCTGATGGCGCAAGCCTTGCGGTTCTTTTCGGAAGGTGCGCTGGGCACGGAAAGCGCCTGCGCCTGTATCTCCGCAAAGCCCGGTCCACCGGAGAACATCTTCTTGTAGGTGCCCGTGGTGCGCAGCAGCCACTGGATCACGGTTGCGGTTACACTCGGCATGCTGCTCTCCCCCTATGTAGCGCACATAGTGGCAATGGGGCTCGAAAGGTCAAGGCATGGTCGTTCATCACATATTCAAAGCCTGCCCCCTATTTCGCTCTTTATGAAGTTGCTCAATCTCCTCATTCCGGCCCTCATTGCCATCGTCACCGCCGCAGCCCCAGTGGATGCGCGCGAGAAAAGGTCTGGCGAGCAGGATGATGTCTACAAGGGCACGCAGGGCGGCGCGGTCAAATCGCTGCGCTCGATTGAAAACAGCGTGGTGCCGGGCATGAAATCGCAGGGTGCAGACTATATCGGACAGGAATATGATGGCGATCTCAACCGCTATCGCCTGAAGTTCCTCAAAGGAAAATCTGTTATCTGGGTTGATGTTGATGGCCGAACCGGTGCAATCATCGGTCGCGCGGGCGGCTGATCCAGCTCTCCCGATCCATTTTGAGCGAAGGAACGCATCGTGCGCCTGCTGATTGTTGAAGACGAACCCACATTGGGGAACCAGCTGAAGACCACGCTGGAAGGTGCTGGTTATGCCGTGGATCTCGCCACCGACGGAGAAGACGGGCATTTTCTGGGCTCCACCGAAACCTATGATGCCGTGATCCTCGATCTCGGCCTGCCGGAGATTGACGGGCTCACCGTGCTGGACCGCTGGCGCAAGGAGGGCCGGGTGATGCCCGTGCTGGTGCTCACTGCGCGCGACAGCTGGTCTGACAAGGTGGCTGGCCTGGATGCGGGCGCGGATGATTATCTCGCCAAGCCCTTTCAGGCGCAGGAACTGATTGCCCGGCTGCGCGCCCTCATCCGCCGCGCTTCAGGCAATGCCTCATCCGAACTGATCGCAGGCGATGTCCGGCTGGACACGCGCTCCGGCCGCGTCACGCTGGCGGGTGATCCGGTGAAGATGACGGCACAGGAATATAAGCTGCTTTCCTACCTGATGCACCATAAGGGCAAGGTCGTTTCCCGCACCGAACTGATCGAGCATATCTACGATCAGGATTTCGACCGCGATTCGAACACGATCGAGGTTTTCGTCACGCGCATCCGCAAGAAGCTGGGCCAGAATGTCATCACCACAATCCGCGGACTCGGCTACAGCCTCGAAGAGCCCGCAGCCTGATCTGATCAAGCCGACTGGTTCGCTGCAACGGCGCATGATCGCCGTGGCCGCGCTATGGATCATCCTGCTGCTCGGCGCGGGCGGCTTTGCGCTGGACCGCGTGCTGACCAGCGCCATCACCCGCAATTTCGATGACGGGCTGAGCTATGTCCTCACCTCCATGGCCGCCTCTGCCGAGATTGACGATCTGGGCGAAGTCCGCCTGATCCGCCCGCTGGGGGATCAGCGCTTTCTGGAGGTCTATTCGGGGCTCTACTGGCAGATCAGCGGGCCAGGCTATGAACCGTTCCGCTCCCGCTCGCTGTGGGACCGCGCGCTCAAGATCGACAAGCTGCCTGCGGGCGAAGATATTCATGTCTATGACAGCAGCGAGTTCGAGACCTATGACGAAGGTCTGGTCCGCGTCGCAGAGCGGGAAATCAAGCTCCCCATGTCAGACGTCAGCTGGCGTTTTCAGGTGGCGCAGAGCCGCGCCGAGCTGGACGCGCAGATCAGCACAATCCGCAACACGCTGCTCGTCAGCTTTGCGGTGCTTGCCATCGGCTTGATCGCGATGGCGGCGATCCAGTCGGTCTATGGGTTGTGGCCGCTGCGCTCGCTGCGCCGCTCCATCTCAGACTTACGACAGGGTCGACTCCACCGTGTGGCAGAAGGCCATCTGCCGAGCGAAGTCGCGCCACTGGTGGAAGAGTTGAATGCCTTGCTCGACCATAATGAGCGGCAGGCCGAGGAAGCCCGTGCCCATGCCGGCAATCTCGCCCATGCGCTCAAGACACCGCTGACCGTCATCATGAACGCCGCCACCGCCAAGGCTGGCGATCTGGACGAAACGGTGATCCGCGAAGCGACGACGATGCGGCGACAGGTGGACCACCACCTCGCCCGCGCGCGCGCTGTGGGTCGGCGGGGCCATGGCCAAAGCCGGGCCGAAGTCTGGCCGAGCCTTGAATCGGTCGAACGCGCGCTTTCGCGGCTCTACCCGCACGTCCGCTTCGACATGGATGGAGACAAGGAAACCATCGCCCGCGTCGAGCGGCAGGATCTGGACGAGATGCTGGGCAACATCATCGAGAATGCGGCCAAATATGGCGGAGGCAGCGTGTTCGTGACGGTGACGCGCGACGATGCCATGGTGGACATTGCCGTGGAGGACGATGGCATCGGCCTGTCTGAAGCCGACCGCGCCAAACTGTTCAACCGCGGCGAGCGGCTGGACCAGACCAAACCCGGCACTGGCCTGGGCCTCGCCATCGTCCGCGATGTGGCGGAGATTTACGGCGGCACGGTGTCGCTGGAAGAGAGCGAGGATATGGGCGGTGTGCTTGCGCGGTTGCGGTTGCCGATGGCGGGGTGAGGCGAAAATAGCCGCTCATGCTGAGGAGCTGTTGAGCGGGTTTTTTATCGAGGGCTCAGTAGGTCCGCCCGATCAAAATCCGCTCCACGGCCTTCTCGCCCGTAAAGAAGCACACCCCGTCCGCCGGGGCCGCATCCAGCGGCGTGTTGCGCATCGTCAGCTTCAGTTCTTTCAGCCTGGCGACAATGCCATCCAGCACAGCGCCCGAGGGCCGCGCCCATTGGACTTCGGCCCAGCCGACCACCTTGTCCTCGCTACCCTTGAAGTGCTTGGCGAGATCGGTCACGTCGCGAGCAATCGCGCCGTCGAGCCTCGCCTTGGCTTCGGCATGAAGGGCCGCCTGAATCTCTTCGAGCAACCCGGCCGCCTGCGCCACAAAATCGCTGCGCGGGGTGAAGGCGGTCGCGAGCTTGCCATTCTCCTGATACAGACGGTCGCGGCGGATCACCGCGGTCTTGCCGTCAGCGACATCGCGCGGACCGATTTCAACGATGATCGGTGCGCCCTTCTTCACCCAGTTCCAGCGTTTGGTCTGCGCCTTGACCGCCTTGGTGTCGAACAGCACGCGCACTTGCTCGCCAAAGGCTGAAAGCGCGCCGAGTTCCTTTGCCAGCGTACGCCCATAATCGATCACGGCAGCGTCGCCCTCATCATCGCGCAGCATCGGCACGATCACGATCTGGTGCGGCGCAATCTGGGGCGGACAGCGCAGACCGTCATCATCGCCGTGCGTCATGATGACGCCGCCGATCAGCCGCGTGGAGACGCCCCAGCTGGTCGTGTGCGCATGCTGGATGCCGCCTTCCTTGTCCTGATATCTGATGCCCGCCGCCTCGGCAAAGCCCGTGCCGAGATAGTGGCTGGTGCCAGCCTGCAACGCCTTGCCATCCTGCATCATTGCTTCGATGCTGTAAGTGGCGACAGCTCCTGGAAAGCGTTCATTCTCGGGCTTTTCACCGGCCACCACCGGCATGGCGAGCGGCCCTTCCGCAAAGGCGCGATACATTTCCAGCGCGCGCATCGTTTCCACCATGGCGTCCTCGCGGTCGACATGCGCGGTATGGCCTTCCTGCCACAGGAATTCAGACGTACGCAGGAACATGCGCGTCCGCATTTCCCAGCGGACGACATTGGCCCATTGGTTGACGAGCAAAGGCAGATCGCGCCAGCTCTGCACCCAGCGGGACATGGCCGCGCCGATGACGGTCTCGGACGTGGGGCGCACCACCAGCGGCTCTTCCAGCTTCGATTCAGGATCAGGCACCAGCCCGCCCTTCGGCCCCTTCACCAGCCGGTGATGTGTGACAACCGCCATTTCCTTGGCAAAGCCATCCACATGATCAGCTTCTTTTTCAAAGAAGGAGAGCGGAATGAAGAGCGGGAAATAGCAATTCTCAACGCCCGCTTTCTTGATCTCTGCATCCATCAGCTTCTGGATGCGTTCCCACATGCCATAGCCCCAGGGCCGGATCACCATGCACCCGCGCACGCCCGATTCCTCGGCCAGATCAGCTTCGCTGATGACCTCCTGATACCATTGGGCAAAGTTCTGCTGACGGGTGGTGTTGAGCGCGTGTTTCATGGGGACTGCCGTTAGCGGCTCCATGCCATGGCCGCAACCGCATGTGCGCTACTCCCCTGAGCGCGACGCTTTCACCACTTCCACCTGAAACACCAGATCGGCATTGGGCGGAATCGGGCCACCGCCCTCTTCGCCATAGCCCAGCCCGGCGGGAATGCAGAGGCGGGTGATGCCGCCCTGCGGGATCAGTTGCAGGCCTTCAGCAAAGCCCGAAATCACGCCTCCCACCGGCATGGGCACATTCACATTCTGGTCAAACACCTCGCCCGAATTGGCCAGATAGCCGATATAATTGATGACCGGCGTATCCCGCTTGCCCGGCATCGCGCCCGTGCCCGCGCGCAACACCTTGTAACCCAGACCGGATGCCGTCGTCTGCGTGCAGAGACGCTGCCGTTCCGGAATGATCTGCTTGAGCGGAAGCGCGATAGTCGCATCCTTGCCCTTGCCTTTTGGAGCCGCAAGGGCAGCCTGTGTCAGGCCCAGCAACAGGGCCGCGATTGCGAGGGATCGCTTCTTCATAAGCCCGATTTGGCGTAAACCACGAAGGCTGGCAAGTCGAAGATCCTCGGCCCAATTGAAACCGAAAAATCAGACTATAATACTCTGTTCAACTTCGCAGCGAAATTCACCACTTAATCGAATGGCAATCTTTATTGATCATATTGCGGTCCGTTCAATAAAACGGGATGTTCCCATGACCCTGCCGCACAAGACCCGCTCAAAGGCCGCCGTCACCCTTCTGCTTGTCGTGCTGGCGATGTCCACGCCGGCCGAAGCGCGACGGAGGTTCCGGATTGGATCATTCGGCGGCGGATCAAGCGAGAGCATCACGCTGGTCCATGATCTTCCGGATCGTCAGCCCTTTGTGAAGGAAGGCAATTTCTTCGATGTGGGCTGGCTCAACAGCGACTCGCGCGCCGGCTACGTCATCTACCATGGCGACCGGTTCACGCAGATCGACGAGGCAGAGATTGACGCGCTGGCCAGCATTTTGGGGTTTGATCCCACCGCCAAACACAAGGCCGAACATGCCGAGGAATTTGCCGCCGCTGCCGCAAAGGCCGAAGCTGAGCGCGCGCACAAAGAGGCGCGGATCGCTTCCGGCCAGATGATCGAGCCCCAGCCGGGCGAATCGTCCGAAAGCTACAATAAACGCAAACAGGCCTTCATCGCCCAGCATCGTGGCAGCGGGACCGGCAATGAGAGCCCGGCGACGCGGCCCGAAAGCGAAAGCGCATCGACAGGGTCCGAACCCTCCTCTCCCTTTGGCATGGGAAGCATCTTTGGTTCCTTGCTGGTGATGGTCCTGCTCTGGCTGGGGAAACGCGCCTTGGTCAATCGCGGAAAGGCCTCTAACGCCGAACGGATTGAGAAGGCTGGTGCCGAGTTTGAAACCGCTGCTGATCTGGATACCGAATCATTTGATGCCAAGGTCGCCCGCAGGCTGGCGCAGTTGGAAGCCGGGCCTGCGCCTGCCGAACTGGCCGCAGCGGCCCCAGCCCCGCAACTGCGCGGATTTGGTCGCAAGGCCGCTTAACGCGGGCTGCCCAGCGTCAGTCCTTCCAGCCGCGCGCGATCCTTCACAGATTCTTCGGTCCGCTTGATGGCCTTGCCGATGCCGCGCGCGGTCTCGCCCTTTTTCGCCAACGTCCGCAGCCGCTCCAGCTCGGCGGCTGTCCAGGGTTGTTTGTGCTTTTCAAATTTCTCGGCCATGCCGCGCCATAGCGGGCCGATGCGGGTCAAGTCCATCGTCATGGACAGTTCATTCTCAGCCGCTACGATGCTGTTTGCATGAAACACCTCCTCCCCTGCATCCTGCTGTTCGCCACCACCCCTGCCCTCGCGCAACGCCCTGCACCCGGTCAGGAGAAGGACGTGGGCGATGTCGTGACCCAGCCGATTGCTGACGTGAATTTGAAGCGAAAGGATGTTCCGCCAGAGCTGACCGCGATCATGGCCAATCCCTATGACCTGACCGGCCTGCGCAAATGCCGCCACATCATCGCCGCCGTGCGCGAACTGGATGGCGTGCTTGGCCCGGACTTTGATGAAGCGGTGGAAGACAGCAAGGCAGCCAGGCGCCGACAGTCTGCCCTCAGCGTCGCGGGCGGGGCGATTTCCAGCCTCATCCCCTTCCGCTTCCTGATCCGCGAGATCAGCGGGGCGAACAAGGCCGATGAGGAGTATCGCGCCGCGATTTATGCCGGAGTGGTGCGGCGCGGTTTCCTCAAAGGCTATGGCAAAGCGCGGCGTTGCGTGCCGCCCGGATCACCCCGCCGGATCAAATCCACCCCTTGACTTGGGGGCCTCCCCCTCCCCACCCTCGCGCGTATACGCGTAAGAGGACGATGGACGCCCCATGAAACTGGTCATTGTTGAATCGCCTGCAAAGGCAAAAACCATCGAAAAATATCTTGGCCCCGGTCACACCGTGCTGGCCAGCTTTGGCCATGTGCGCGATTTGCCGCCCAAGGATGGCTCGGTAGACCCGGATAATGGTTTTGCCATGGAGTGGGACAACTACCCGGACAAGGCCAAGCAGCTCAAAGCCATCAGCGATGCCGCCAAGGGCGCCGACACGCTCATCCTCGCGACTGACCCTGATCGCGAAGGCGAAGCAATCAGTTGGCATGTGAAGGAAGTGCTCGCCAAGAAGAAGGCGCTGCCCCAGCATGTTGAGCGCGTCACTTTCAACGCCATCACCAAGGCCGCTGTCACCGAGGCGATGACGCGCCCGCGTGATCTCGATCATGATCTGATCGACGCCTATCGCGCCCGCCGCGCGCTCGATTATCTGGTGGGTTTCACCCTGTCTCCCGTGCTGTGGCGCAAGCTGCCGGGCGCGAAGTCCGCTGGCCGCGTCCAGTCGGTCGCGCTGCGGCTGGTTGTGGATCGCGAGCGTGAGATCGAAGCGTTCAAACCGCAGGAATATTGGTCTGTCATCGCCAATATGGAGCATGACGGCACGCCCTTCATTGCGCGGCTTGTCCGCCACAAGGGCGGAAAGATCGAGCGGCTGACGATTGGCGATGCAGGCAGTGCCGCAGAAGCCAAAGCAGCTGTCGAATCCGGACGCTTCACCGTGCAGACGGTGGAGACCAAGCCGCTTACCCGCAACCCGCCCCCGCCCTTCACCACGTCCACCCTGCAGCAGGAGGCAGCGCGCAAGCTCGGCTTCTCCGCCAGCCACACGATGCGGCTGGCACAGGCGCTCTATGAGGCGGGTGACATCACCTATATGCGGACCGACGGCGTGCAGATGGATGGCAGCGCCATTTCCGCTGCGCGCGGCGCCATCGCCAACCGCTATGATGCCTCCTATGTGCCCGACAAGCCCCGACAGTATACGGCCAAAGCCAAAAACGCGCAGGAAGCACACGAGGCGATCCGCCCGACCGAATTCAGCAAGGACCGGGCCGCATCAGGCGACCATGGTCGCCTGTATGACCTGATCTTCAAGCGCGCGCTCGCGAGTCAGATGGCCTCTGCCCGCCTTGAACGCACCACGGTTGAAATGGCGGACGGCACCGGCCAGACGGGCCTGCGCGCCACCGGCCAGGTCGTGCTCTTCCCCGGCTATCTCGCGCTCTACGAAGAAGGCCGCGACGATGAAGGGGACGAAGAATCCCGCCGCCTGCCGCGCCTGAAAGAGGGTGACGCACCCGCCAAGAAATCGGTGGAAAGCGAACAGCATTTCACCCAGCCGCCGCCGCGCTATTCCGAAGCGAGCCTCGTCAAGAAGATGGAAGAGCTCGGCATTGGACGCCCTTCCACCTATGCGTCGGTGCTGCAAGTCCTCAAGGACCGAGACTATGTGACGCTGGAGAAAAACCGCTTCATCCCCAATGAAAGCGGGCGTCTGGTGACCGCGTTCCTCGAACGTTTTTTCGAACGCTATGTCGCCTATGATTATACCGCCGGGCTCGAAGACAGCCTCGATGATGTATCGGGCGGTCGCGCGCAATGGCAGGCTGTGCTGGAAGCCTTCTGGAAGGACTTCAAGCCCAAGACCGTCGAGGTGATGGACCAGAAGCCCTCCGAAGTGACGGCAGAGCTGGACATTTTTCTCGCCCCCTATCTCTTCCCGGACAAGGGGGACGGCACGGACCCGCGCAAATGCCCGCTCTGTGCCGATGGGAAACTTTCTCTGCGTGGCGGGCGGTTCGGCGCGTTCATCGCCTGTGCCAATTATCCCGAATGCAAATATACCCGCAAATTCGCGCAGCCCGGCGGCCCCGGTGAAGGTGCTGACACCGGCCCCGAAGTGTTGGGCCAGCATCCCGAAACCGGCGAAGACATCACCCGCAAATCCGGCCGCTTCGGCCCTTATGTGGAGATGGGCAGCGGCAAGGAGGCCAAGCGCGCCTCCATCCCCAAGGATGTGCCGGGCGAGGAATTCGGGCTGGATTGGGCGGTAAAGCTGCTCAGCCTGCCGCGCACCATTGGCGACCATCCCGAAACTGGCAAACCGATCACCGCGAGCATCGGGCGCTATGGCCCCTATCTGGCGCATGACGGCAAATATGGCCGCCTCAAATCCACGCAGGAGGTGTTCGAGACCGGCATGAACGCAGCGGTCGTCAAGCTTGCCGAAGCGGCGGCTGGCGGCGGGAGGGCGCGCGGTGGCTCACGAGAGCCGCTCAAGGTGCTGGGAGCCCATCCCCGCACCGAACTGGAGTTGAAGGTCATGGAAGGCCGCTTCGGCCCCTATGTCACCGACGGCACCACCAACGCGACGCTCCCCAAAACCGTCACGCCCGAAGCCCTGACGCTGGAAGAGGCCGCCCAGCTGATCGATGATCGCGCGGCGAAAGGCCCGGCCAAGGGGAAAAAGAAAGCTCCGGTGAAGAAGGCGGCGGCCAAGAAACCGGCGGCGAAAAAGGCTCCGGCGAAGAAGAAGGCGAAGGAGTAGGAGTTGAGCAATCAAGGCCGCGCTGAACACTGATCCCGCTCAATCCTGAGGCGCCACTGAGCTTGTCGACGTGGCGTCTCGAAGGAGCATTGGGCGTGGTTCGAGAAGGGGTTTCGGCAGGCTCAGTGCGAACGGTGATTTGGTCCTAAGCCGGGAACCTCACTCCGCCATGTCCAGCCGCAACAGCCGCGTGCCGTCTTTCCCGCGGAAATTGTCGTCGGACACCAGCCAGATCGTCGCGCCGCCTGCGCGCGGTTCCAGTGCCATGCCTTCATAATTTGCGGCGAGCGCCGAATGCGCGATGCGGGCCAGCACGCGGCCGGGCAGAACGGCATCCGTCTCTGGCGTCAACGCAGGGTGGATCGTCAATATGCTCGCGGCCTGTTTGCCGAACTTGGTCTGACGGTTGAGCACGATCAGGCGGCCATCGGGCAAGAACGCTGCATCGCCCGGCTTGAACCCGGCGGGCGGCTGATAGCGCATCGTGGTGACGGGCGTGGCGGCATCAGCGGGATCACCGTGAAACCAGAGCAAGGGCCGCAGCCCCGCATCATCCTGCGCCCCTTCACCGATGATGAGCGTGCCCTGCCCCGCCAGGCTGGCCATCGCCTCTGCCCCCCGGTTGCGCTTCCACTGACTCATGCCAGCCACCGCGCTCAGCGTCGCCGTCTCAGGCCGGTCGGGAGACCAGGCGCACACCATGTTCACGCGCTCCAGAGAGACGCGAATGCCCTGTCCGTCTGGCGCGAGCGTCATCGCCTCGGCATCGGCCTTCTTTCTGCCTAACGGCCGCGCACAGGCCGCTGGCAAGGCGCGGGAACGGACAGGATGGCCATCTTCCAGATCGAACAGGCGGCCCGAATCGGTCAGCAGGGTCAGTGCGTTGTTGCGCATCATCATCGCGGACACGCCACCAAACTGCTTGTCTGATGAAGAAAGCCGCCAAGACCCCGCCACCCGCACACCGGACGCGAGTTCTTCTGCTCGCGGTGAGGCCTCCAGAGAGATAGAGAGCGCCCCCGTGTCCAATACCTCTTCCGCGCTGGCAGGCGCAGGCAGGGCGATGACCAAGAGCGGGACAAACCGTTTCATGATCGCCGCTATAGCCTGCCCTCGGCCATGCTCAAAGCCTCAGTTGCCAGCAGCTCCATTGCCGTTGGCACGGCGCATGTCCGGATGGAGCGAGGCCCCTAAGATATGGTCTGCCTTGTTGATGACATGCCCGGCCTGCGTCACGATCAGCGGATCGGCCTTGTGAACAATCTTCAGATCCTTGTCCGGATAATCGAGCGAGTCGAGGAAGTGCAGCATGCAGTTCAGGCGGGCGCGCTTCTTGTCGTTTGATTTGACGATGATCCACGGCGAATCCGCTGTGTCGGTGTAGAAGAACATCGCCTCCTTCGCCTCGGTATAGTCATCCCAGCGCGACAGGCTGGCCATGTCGATCGGAGAGAGCTTCCAGCGCTTGAGCGGATCGGTGGACCGCGCCGCAAAGCGCGCTTTCTGTTCATCCTGACTGACTGAAAACCAGTATTTGTACAGCCGGATGCCCGAGCGGACGAACATGCGTTCAAGTTCCGGAGCCTGACGCATGAATTCCAGATATTCATTGGGCGAACAAAAGCCCATGACACGCTCCACGCCCGCCCGGTTGTACCAGCTGCGATCATAGAAAACCATCTCCCCCGCCGTGGGGAGGTGCTCCACATAACGCTGGAAGAACCATTGTGCCCGCTCGATGTCCGTCGGCTTGTTGAGCGCAACCACGCGGGCGAAGCGGGGGTTGAGATGCTCCATGAACCGCTTGATCGTGCCGCCCTTGCCCGCCGCATCACGGCCTTCGAACAGGATGACAAATTTCTGGCCAGTGTCCTGCGCCCAGATCTGCACCTTGAGCAATTCCGCCTGAAGCTTGGCCTTGGCCGCTTCATAGGAGCGGCGGGACATGCGTTCGGGATAGGGATAGTCGCCCGCTTCAAACGCCTGCCGCAGCGTATCGGGCACGACGATAGGGAAGGATTTCACTTCAGTGCCGGGCGGCGGCAGGTCCGGCCCGGTGGCGGGCGTGGCTTCGACGGCGTCGGCATCGGCCACTGCACCCGCATCGGCGGGAGCGGGTTCCTCCAACACCTCGGCCGGGGTCGCGACAGGCACATCCACAACTTCAACCGGTGCTGCGACCGCGACCTCTTCGGCTTCAGCTTCGGGCTCAACCACAACAACCGGCTCTGCCGCGATGACGGTGCCCCGCGCGCGCGACGGACGACGGCGGCCATTGGTGGCGGCAGGGGCAGGGCTATTCGACTCGGTCATGATGGGCTCCTCTGGTGGGTGGAAGTTGTTCCTCACCCCCATCACAAAACTGTCAGAAATGCATTGATCCGCATCAAGCGTAGTGCGCGTTTCGGCTCAATCGCCCGGCGCACGGGCCTTTATTGCCAGCGCATGCACGCGCTGGCCGGGAATATCCCCCAGCGCCTGATTGACGAGTCGCTGCCGATTAACGCGGCTCACGCCAACAAAAGCGGCGCTTTCAATCTCCACGGTGAAATGGCTCTCACCCGATCCATCATGTCCGGCATGGCCATGGTGGTGGTCACTGTCATTGATCACTGCAAGGCGCGTCGGCGCAAAGGCGGTGGTCAGACGGGTTTCGATTTCGGTTGCAAGCGGGCCTTGGGTCATGGCTTTTCATTTAGCATGACTCTTGGCAATGGCGAACGATGGAGCGCGAGAAATTTCACGGACGTATCAGGGGCAAGGTGCGAGGCTGCGAACGCCCTGGCTGTGCAGAGCGCGGCGAGTTTCGCGCACCGGGCCTCCATTCCAGCGGATTTGACGGGCCGGGCAGCTATCGCTTTTTCTGCCTGGAGCATGTGCGCGAATTCAACGCGGGCTATGACTGGTTTGCCGGCATGTCACGCGAGGAGATTGAGGATGCGCAACTGCCGCACACACGCTGGGCCGATGCCTCCCGCGCCTTCCGCCCCACTGCTGGCGTGGACACGCCACCCCGCTGGTCAGACTTTCATGCTCCGCTGGACGCCATCTCTGCCCGCTTCCGACAAGGCATAGAGCGCGCGCGGAAGGACGGCAGGCCGCTGACCGCCGAAGACCGCCGCGCGCTCAAGCAGATGGGGCTGGACGAGAATGCAGACCGCAAAGCCCTGCGCGCCCGCTACACCGAACTTCTCCATCGCTACCACCCGGACCGCAATGGCGGGGACCGGCATTATGAGAAAAAGTTGCAGGCGGTGGTGGAAGCCTATCAACTGCTGCGCGCTTCTCCGGCGTTCAAGGCGTGAGGATCAACAAGGATAGTTCCCGGAAATCCGGCCTTCGGAGCTCTGGCCGGTCCGGGTGAAACCAGACCGGCATGGAAGTTTCTCCGCAACGGGACGAGGCAGCCCTAAGCGTCCTTCTCCTCCGCACTCCAGTTCCGAACTCGGAGCCTCAGCGCGTCTTTACATATGTCCCCGGCGCATCTTCGATGGCCGCAAGCTTGCCCTCGCCCGGCAAACGTCCGTCCTTGGCGGGGACGGTCTTGGTGCCATGCGCCTTGATCCAATCCAGCCAGTCCGGCCACCAGCTGCCCTTGGTTTCGGCGGCCCCTGCGATGAACTCATCGAGCGAAGTCGCAGGCGCGTCATTGGTCCAGTATTGGTATTTCTGCGCGGAAGGCGGATTGACCACGCCCGCGATATGGCCTGAACCCGCCAGCAGGAATTTGAGCGGCCCCTTGAAATGCCGGGTGAGCTTGAACACGCTTTCGGCAGGCGCAATATGATCCTCCCGGCCCGCCTGAATGTAGCTGGGCGTCTTCACCGCCGTCAGGTCGAGCGGGGTATCGAGTGCACAGAGCGCGCCGGGCTGGACCAGCTTGTTGTCGCGGTACAGATCTTCCAGATATTGCTTGTGCCACGTCACGGGCAGATTGGTGACATCACCATTCCAGTGCAGAAGGTCGAACGCCGGATAGGGTTCACCCAGCAGATAATTCTTCTCTACCGTGCTCCAGATCAGATCCTTGCCGCGCAGCAGGTTGAAGGTTGCGGCCAGATAGCGCCCGTCAATAAAGCCCTGCGATCCCAGCGCCTCAAGCATCTTCATTTGCGAATCGTCGATGAAGTGGAGCAGTTCGCCCCCACGTGAGAAATCCACCTGCGCGGTGAAGAAGGTCGCACTCTTGACCCGCGCGGCCTGCTTCTTGCCTTTGGCCCAGAGCAAGGCGAGCGTCGCGGCCAGCGTCGTGCCGGCCACGCAATAGCCGATGGTGTGGACGCTCGGCACGTCGAGCAGATCACGCACCGTATCAATGGCATCCACCTGCGAGGCGATATAATCATCCCACACCACGTCGCGCATCGAGGCATCTGCCGATTTCCATGAGACGACAAAGACGGTGATGCCCTGATCAACGCACCATTTGATGAAGCTCTTCTCTGCTGTGAGATCGAGAATGTAGAAGCGGTTGATCCACGGCGGGAAGATGACGAGCGGGATTTCCAGCACCGCATCGGTTGACGGCGCATACTGGACCAGCTGGTAGAGCGCGGTCTGGTGCACCACCTTGCCTGGGGTCGCCGCGATATTCTCGCCCAGCCGGAACGCGTCAGGATCGGTATGGGTCAGCTGGCCGCGCTGCATGTCGGCCATCATGTGCTGCATTCCCGTCATCAGACTGGCGCCCTTGGTCTCAACCGCCCGGCGCAGCGCCACAGGGTTGGTGAAGGGCGTGTTGGCTGGGCTCATCGATTCCACCACAGAACGCACTGCGAACTGGATCTTGGCCTTTTCATCGGCAGACAGATTTTCCAGCGAGTCTGCCGCGCCCAGCATGTAATCGGACATGACCTGATAGCCTTGCCGCATCAGATCGAAGACGGGATGCTCCCAATCGGCGCCCGCAAATCGCCGGTCGCGCGGGTTGAGCTTGGATCGGCCCGCCTTGGCGAGCGGCGCAAGAGCACTGCCCCAGGCATCCAGCGCATGTTGCCACGCGGCCAGCGGGGCCATGAAGGGTTCGGCTTGGTCTTCGCGGTCTTCGGCCATGCGCTTTGCGTCCTCGTCTGTCTTCGGTCCCCATTTTGTCTTCTAGCCAGAGCGGGCAGACAAGCAAGCGGCTCGCAGTGCAAGACACGGCTAATCTGCGATTAACCGCCCCCGTTTGCCAATTGGCGAACCGCCTCTGTTACATGGATGGTCTCGCATCCCCAGTTTTTCCGGGACGCAAAGGACGTTGAACCATGTCACTGATCGGGATCCGTTTCGCACGCGCCTTGCAGAGCGGTCGCAAGGACAATGCGACCTGCCTGACGCGCGAACGCGTACTGGTGAGCCTGCTCAACAAGCGGGCCGTGGCCGCACAAATGGGCGCGGACGATATGGAAGCCATGCTGCGCGCGCAAATCCGATGGTCCTTGCCGATGATTGACTGGGGCAATGTCCATTCCGGAACAGAGGATCACGCCGATCCGCCCAAGGGCGAACTGGTCGATTAACCTCCCGAAACACTTGCTCTTCCGCCTTGGCTTGGTTAGACACAAAGCCAGTGTCGGCCGCTCCGGATGGGGCGGCCCTATTTATATCTGGAGGAATTTCCTGTGTCCCAGCCGCTCATGCCCCATGCGACCGCGTCATGGCTGGTGGATAACACCGCGCTGACGTTCGAACAGATTGCCCGCTTCTGCGGCCTTCACATTCTGGAAGTGCAGGCGATTGCGGATGAAACTTCGGGCACCCGCCTGATGGGCCGCGATCCGATCCGCGCAGGCGAACTGACGCAGAGCGAGATCGACAAGGGTCAGATCGACGCCAGTTATGATCTTCAGATCACCCGCATCGCCGAAACCGTGACGCGCACCAAGGGGCCGCGCTACACCCCGGTTTCCAAGCGGCAGGACAAGCCGGACGGCATTGCCTGGATTTTGCGCAACCATCCCGAAGTGTCGGATGGCCAGATCGGCAAGCTGATCGGCACCACGCGCACTACCATTCAGGCGATCCGCGAGCGGTCCCACTGGAACATCCTTGAAATCGTCCCGAAAGATCCGGTCACGCTCGGCCTGTGCAGCCAGCGCGAGCTGGACGCGGTCATTGCCAAGGCCGCCAAGATGAAGGGCATCGCTGCCAAGGGTGACGAGCGCCTTGAAGGCGATCGCGCCGCGCTGATCGAAGAACTGCGCGCCGAACGCGATGCCGCTACCCATGTGCCGATTGACTCGGTGGAGGCGCTGTTTGGTGGCTCGTAAGGTCACACCCGACGCGTCGCTGATTTCGGACGAGAGTTATACCGCCACCGATTCCGGAGGGCTGGTCTATCCGTTCGAAGGCAAGGCTCCGGCGCGCGGGGAGGTTCTGCGTGTGGCCCCCAGCCTGCGTTGGGCGCGGATCACCATGCCGGGCTCTCTGGGCCATATCAATTCGTGGCTGCTGGACGATCATGACGGCCATGTTGCCGTCGTCGATTGCGGCCTGCGCGTGCCCGATTGTGCGGACGACTGGAAAAAGCTGTTCAAGCACGGCCTCAAGGGCGAACATATCTCGCGCGTGTTCGGCACGCACATGCACCCGGATCATATCGGGCTGGCCGGCTGGCTGACCAAGAAGAACGGCATCGACATCTGGATGACACGCGGCGAAATGCTGACCGCGCGGATGATGGTGGCGGAGAATGAAAACGCGCTGCCCGAAGAGATGCTGATCGCGCAGCGCCGCGCCGGGTGGGATGAAGCCGCCATAGAAGCGCAGCGCGCGCAAGGCTGGGGCCGGATGATGCGTGTCATGTATCCGCTGCCCAAGGGCTATCACCGCATCATGGACGGCGATGTGCTGGATTTCGGCAAGGCCAGCTGGCGCGTCGTGGTCGGCTCCGGCCACAGCCCGGAACATGCCTGTTTGTGGGATGAGACCAACGGCGTGCTCGTTTCCGGCGATCAGGTGCTGCCACGCATCAGTTCCAACGTCTCGGTCAATATTTCAGAGCCCTATGCCGATCCGCTGGGCGAATGGCTGGCGTCGATTGACAAGCTGCTGGCCGTGCTGCCCGGCGATCTTCTGGTCTGCCCCGCGCATGGCGATCCGTTCAAAGGGTTGCACCATCGGCTGGAAGCGCTGCGCGATGAACATCATGCCCGGCTCGACCGCGTGGAGGCCTTCATCCGCAAGGAGCCCGCGCGCGTCGTCGATTGCTTCGGCCTGATCTTCAACCGCAAGATCGAAGGCGAGCAGGCCTCGCTCGCCACCGGCGAAGCGCTGGCGCACCTGCGCTGGCTGGAACGCAATGGCCGCGCCAGATGCGATGAGGTGGACGGGGTCTACTGGTTCAGCGGGGCGTAAGTTCAACCTTGCTCCGCTCGTGCTGAGAAGGAACCCCGCTTCTTGCCCAGCCCCTCAAAACGGAACGTCATCATCCAGATCGCTGTCGAACGGGCCGCGACCGCCGCCGCCAGAGGGTGCGCCACCGCCGAATGAGCCGCCGCCACTGCTGCCACCCCATTCGTTGCCGCCGCCCGCATTGCCGCCGCGTGACTGACCGCCACCCTGACCGCCGCCGCCTTCACCGCGCCCGCCGAGCAGAACCAGTTCGCCCCGGAAGCGCTGGAGCACGACTTCGGTGATCGACTTTTCATGGCCGTCACGATCCGTATATTTGCGCGTCTGCATCGCGCCTTCGATGTAGCAGGTCGACCCTTTGCGCAGATATTGCTTGGCAACGCGGCCCAGATTTTCGTTGAAAATCACGATATTGTGCCATTCGGTCTTTTCGCGGCGCTCGCCCGAGGCCTTGTCCGTCCAGTTTTCTGACGTAGCGATGGAGAAGGAGACGACTTCGCCGCCATTGTTCATCGCCCGCGCTTCGGGATCGCGCCCCAGATTGCCGACCAGAATGACCTTGTTGACGCCCGCCATGAGAGACCCCTCTTTACAAACCGAATGATTTTGCCACCCAATATGTGGCCCCTGCTGCGACATAGGCGAGCGCGAACAAATAGCCAACCATGAAAAGCGGCCAGCGCCAGCCATTGGTTTCGCGCCGAACGACTGCGATGGTCGAGATACATTGCGGCGCAAAAACAAACCACGCCAGAAACGCGAGCGCGGTGGCCAGGCTCCAGCGGCCCTTCAATTGCTCGGTCAAACCCTTGTTCTGCGCATCCTCATCGCCCTCGATGGCATAGGTCGTGGCAAGCGCCGAAACCGCCACTTCGCGCGCGCCCATGGCGGGAATGATCGCCAGCGCAATGTCGCGGTTGAAGCCGATGGGTTCGATCACCACCGCAATTGCATTGGCCATGCGCCCGGCAATCGAATGATCAATCTGGCTGGTGGCAGAACCCTCCTCGACACGCGGGAAGCTGAGCAGCAGCCACAGGATCATCGTGGTCACCGCGATGATAGATCCTGCGCGTTGCAGGAACACAATGGCGCGCTGCCACAGGCCCAGCAGCAGGTTGGAGAGGATCGGCAACTGGTAACGCGGCAATTCCATCAGAAAGCCCATGCCCTTGCCCTTGGTCACCGTCCGGCGCAGCACGAGCGCGGCCAGCATCGCGCCGATGATACCGGCCAGATAAAGTGCGAACAGCACCAGCCCCTGCAGGCCGATCCCCGGCCCTACCGCGCGGTCCGGAATGAAGGCCCCGATGATGATGGCATAAACGGGCAGCCGCGCCGAACAGGTCATCAAGGGCGCAATCAGGATGGTCGTCAGCCGGTCCTTGGGGTCTTCAATCGTCCGCGTCGCCATGATGCCCGGAATCGCGCAGGCAAAGGAGGAGAGCAACGGAATGAACGCCCGGCCGGACAGGCCTACACTGGCCATCATGCGGTCCATCACAAAGGCCGCGCGGACCATATAGCCGGTCTGCTCCAGCGTGAGGATGAAGGCGAACAGGATCACGATCTGCGGCAGGAAGACAACCACCGCGCCGACGCCCGCAATCAGGCCATTGTTGATGAAGTCCGTCACCAGCCCCGGCGGCAGCGTTGCCCCCACCCAGTCCTGCATGGCAACAAAGCCCGCATCAATCGCATCCACAAAAGGCGTCGCCCACGCATAGACCGCCTGAAACATCACGAACAGGATGGCCGCCAGCAGCAGCGGCCCAATGACCGGGTGGAGCGCCACGCTGTCCAGCGCGCGCGTGCGGGCACGGCTGGGAGCCTCGCTGATCGTGGCATCCGCCGCCAGTTGCCGCGCGCGATTGCGCACCGTCGCCACATCAGTGGGGACATGCGGCACCGGCTTTTGCTGGACGAGCGTTTCGAGTGCCGCAAGCAATTCAGCCGTCCCGCGCCGCCGCACGGCCACCGTTGGGATGACGGGAATGCCCAGCGCATCCTGCAATTGCTGCGCATCCAGCCGCAGTCCGTCCCGCTCTGCCATGTCCACCATGTTGAGCGCCATCACGCAAGGGAGCCCCAGCGCGACAAGTTCCAGCGCGAAGCGCAGATGATTTTCCAGATTGCCCGCATCCGCCACGATGATCAGCGCATCGGGCCGCCGCTCGCCGACCTGCTTTCCCATCAATACGTCATGCGTCACCTGCTCGTCCGGGCTGGCCGGATCAAGGCTGTATGTGCCGGGCAGGTCGATCAGTTCGACCGGGCGACCATCGGGCAGAATCAGCCGCCCGCTGTGCCGTTCCACCGTGACTCCGGGATAATTGCCGGTCTTTTGCCGCGCACCGGTCAGCGCGTTGAACAAGGCAGATTTGCCTGCATTGGGATTGCCCGCCAGCGCAATCAGAGGGGCGGCCCCGCTCATGCCGCCGCTTCCACAGAAATGGCCGCCGCCTGAACACTGCGCAGGCCCAACGTCATCCGTCCCAGCCGGATGGCGAGCGGATCGCGGCTCCACAGCACGCCGCGATGCAGCAACTCCACTGATGCGCCAATATCCAGCCCCATCGCCCGCAGGCGACGCGCCGCACCTTCGCCCAGCGCCTCCCGGTCAATCCCGGTTACGACCGCAGCACGGCCCAGAGGCAGTTCATCCAAGGTCACAGGCGCGCGTCGACTCCAGCTAATTGCAATTCATTCGCAATAGGGAGTGTGCAGATCAAGTGCAAGGCATCAGGCCGGATAGCGCAGCCGCCCCAGAAACCGCGCCGGGGAGAAATGCCGTCCGGAACCGGACGTGAGCCGCGCCTTGGCTTTTTCAAACCGCATGATCCCTTCAATCCGCCGGGCCAGAAACGCCCGCGTGTCGGCGAGACCGTCGCTGTCATCATTGACGAAGATCAAAGCGGTGGCGGCATAGACCGCGCCCAGCGTCACGCGCTTGGTGTAATGATTATAATCGGTTGCGGTATCGCCTGCCGCGCGCCACATCGCATCTGCTGCCCGCCAGCCGAGCGACAGCGCCTTGGCGGCGTTCTGCGGCATGGCAAGAATGCCCTGCGCGCGCCGCAATGCCTCTGTGTGCGGAGCCATGATCTTGAGCCGCGCCATCACCAGCGCGCTGATCTTCTCGCGGATTTTCATGGCCGCCAACGCTGATTCGGGCAGCCGCGCTGCCATGTCTTCATCCACGCTGGCAAACCAGGCGTCGATCATCTCCACCGCGCCACCTTCAAATGTCAGCCGGGCAATATCGGGATTGAGCCCAAGCCGCGCGGCTGACGAATCGAGCGCGGCCTTGCTCCACCCGTCAAACGCCGCGTCCGCCGCCAGCGCGCGCGCCAGCACAGGGCGCAGTTCATCCAGCGTCATGTCGTTGAGGTCAGGGGCAACCATGGACTCGTTCCTTCGCCAAAGGGCGGTGACACATGCTCCTAAGGCTGTTAATCTGCCGCCGTCAATCAAACTCATACAAGTTGGGGGATCGTGTTTATGGCAAAGTTTTTCGGCAATCTGAATGCCGTGCTGGTTGCGGGCGTCGTGTTGATGCTGGCGGTGATCTTTGGCGCGGCAGGCGGCTATAATGGCACACAATTGTTGCGCTGGGCGCATGTCATCAGCGGCATCATGTGGATCGGCCACCTTTATTATTTCAACTTCACCCAGATGACGGCAATGCCCAAGATTCCGGCAGAGCTGAAGCCGGGCGTATCGAAGTTCATCGCCCCCGAAGCGCTGTTCTGGTTCCGCTGGGGTGCCGCCGCAACCGTCGCCACCGGTCTCGCGGTTGCGATTATGGCGGGCTATGCCCACCAGGCTTTCACGCTTCAGGAACCGTATCGCCTCATCGGCATCGGCATGTGGCTGGCCCTCATCATGGCGTTCAACGTGTGGTTCGTGATCTGGCCGGCGCAGCAAAAGGCGCTGGGTCTGGTCGAAGCCGATGACGCGACCAAGGCCGCGTCCGCGACGCGCGCGATGATGTTCAGCCGCACCAACACGCTGCTTTCCATCGCCATGCTGTACTGCATGATCGCAGCCAATCACGGCTAAGGCCGACTACCTCCGGTCGGGCTGGCGCACCAAGACCAGCGCCAGCCCGACCAGAATGCCGCCTGCCCAGTCAGCAGGCGCAAGCGTTTCTCCATAGGCCAGCCAGCCGATCATCGAAGAGACGAAGGGCTGGATCAGAAACGCCAGCCCGATAACCAGCGGCGGAACCCGCCCCAGTGACAGCACCAGCAACCCCTGCCCCACAATCTGGCTGACCAGCGCAAGGCCGAGCAGTGGCATCCAGCTCCGCGGCCAGATCGCGCCTTCCAGCACCAGCGCCGCCATAAGCAAAGGCAGCGCACTGAACGCGGTGGACCAAGCCAGCACATTCCATTGCGGCAAGGCTCCCCGCACGCGCTCAATCCCGATCAGGTAAAAAGTATAGGCCACACCGGCAAACAGGCAGAGCAAGTCGCCCGCCAGATGCCGCGCGGAGAGTTCAGCAGATCGACCCAGCAGCAGAGTTCCGCCGGCGAGCGCCAGCAGCAGCGCCGCACCCTGCCAGCGCGATGGCCAGAGCCGCAGCACGAGAAAGCCGTAAATCGGGTAGATCAGGCTGGCGGCATTGCCCAACAACGTCGCATTGGCGAGCTTGGTCTGGAGGATGCCGCTATGCCAGCTGCCCAGATCGGCGGCAAAGAACAGTCCGGCAAAGGCCATCCACCCGATCTGGCGACGAGAGACCGGCCTGATCCCTTCAAATGACGCCGCCAGCAATACCAGCACCGGCAGTGCCAGCGACAACCGCCAAAAGGCCGACGCAACCGGTCCCACTTCCGCATGGCGCACCATCCACGGCCCGAGTGCCAACGCGACGTTCGCGCCCAGCAACGCCGCCAGATCGCGCAGACGGAGTCCGTCGCCGCCAGTTCCTGCTTGCTCCATGCTCATCCGCCCCATATCGAGGCCAACGAACCAAGTTGCAAACAGGAACCCATATGCCCAGCCTTTTTGATCCCGTGACCTTGGGGGCAATTGAATGCCCCAACCGCATTCTCATGTCTCCCTGCACGCGCGGGCGGGCAGACCCGAACGGCTTTATCCCCACGCCGATCATGGGCACCTATTATGCGCAACGGGCGTCTGCCGGGCTGCTGATTTCCGAAGGCGTTGGCGTCAGCAAGGAAGGATTGGGCTGGCCGTCAGCACCCGGCATCTGGACCGAGGCACAGACAGAGGGCTGGAAGCCGGTAATTGAGCAAGTCCACAAGGCAGGCGGGCGCATCGTCTGCCAGCTCTGGCATATGGGCCGTATTGTCCATTCGGTGTTCACCGATGGCCAGCCGCCGGTGTCTTCCTCCGCCACGCAAGCCCCCGGCAAGGCGCACACGCCCAAGGGTCGGTTCGACTATGACGTGGCGCGGCCGCTGGAGCTGTCGGAAATTCCGCGCCTGATCGACGATTACCGGCTGGCGGCAGAAAATGCCAAAAAGGCTGGCTTTGACGGCGTCCAGTTGCACAGCGCCAATGGCTATCTGCTCGACCAGTTCCTGCGTGGAAACGTCAACCATCGCGAAGATGCCTATGGCGGCTCCATCGCGAATCGCATCCGCCTGACCACCGAAGTGACGGCGGCCCTGTGCGACGTGTGGGAACCGGGCCGCGTCTCCGTGCGTCTTTCGCCCAATGGCGACTCGCAGGGTTGTGATGACAGCAATCCCGAAGCGCTGTTCACCGCCGCTGCCGCCGCGCTCTCCGCGCTCAATATCGGCTTCCTCGAACTGCGCGAGCCGGGGCCGGACGGCACCTTTGGCAACACAGACGTACCCAAGCAATCGCCCGCGATCCGCAAGGTATTCAAGCAGGCGCTGGTGCTGAATTCCGATCTGACGGCGCAGAGTGGTCAGGCCCTGCTGGATAGCGGCATGGCCGAAGCCGTCTCATATGGCCGCGCCTTCATGGCCAACCCGGATCTGCCCCGCCGCTTTCAGGACGGTTTGCCGCTCAACAAGATCAAAGGCCCCGTCACCTGGTACTCGCCGGGCGAAGAAGGCTATACCGATTATCCGTTCGCGGCGTGAATCCCCGTCGCCCCCGCCTGCGCGGGGGCGACGTGATCTTGGCGGTCGGGCCTCAGTTCCAGCTTTCCCGCGCCAGCCAGGCCTGCACCTTTTTACGCAAGCTCGCCTGAACCAGCACAATCGTCGCCATCCAGATCGCCACCAGCGCGGCGAGCGACAACAGCCAGTCTGCCCCAAAGCCGAACGCCACAAAAAACACCACAAACGCCCAGACGATCAGCGTCGTCCGGATGTCGAGCGAGTAGCGTAACCAGCCATGGATCGGCGCAAAGGCGATGACATTGCCCTCGCTCAACGGCGCAGCCTCGCGCACGCGCTCCACCTGACCGCCATCGACCAGCCCGAACGCGTCAAACCGCCCGGCGCGCAAATAGCCCTCACCGCGTTCAAAGCTGAAGCGGTTAGCGCCCAGATCATGCACCAGATAATGCGCGGCAAAGCCATTGCGGACGCGCTCGAACCGGACATCGTCCAGTGCCGCCTCGCGCACGGCATAGCTCAGGCGACCGCGCACCAGTTCATTCACATCAACCGCCATCGCTCAGCGCCGTCCCTTGTGGCGGATATTGGCAGGCCGCCCACGCTTGCCCATCGGCGGACGGCGCTTGCGGTCCCCGCGCGGCGGCATTGGCAAATGGCTCGCGCCTTCAGGCAGTTCAAAGCGAAGCGCGCCGGACACGGGGTTGGCTTCCGCAAGCCGCAACTGGATCGACTGGCCAATATGATAGGTGTCGCCGCTCTGCTCGCCGGTCAGCGTCTTGTGCGTCTCGTCGAAACGGAAATAATCTGCGCCCAGCGTGGAAACCGGCACCAGCCCATCCCCGCCCAGTCCTTCCACCGTGGCGAAGAACCCGAAATTGGTGACGCCTGAAATGCGGCACTCCAGCACCTCCCCCACATGCATCGCCAGATAGGCCGCAACATAGCGATCAACCGTCTCGCGCTCTGCCTCCATCGCGCGACGTTCGGCGGCCGAGATCACTTCGCCGATCACCGTCATCCGTGCGGCATCATCCTCGGTCAGTTCGGTCGCGCGCGCCTGCGGACCCAGATCATAAGCCCCCACCAGCGCGCGGTGCACCAGCAAGTCAGCATAGCGGCGAATGGGCGAGGTGAAGTGTGCATAGCTCCCCAGCGCCAGCCCGAAATGACCAGCATTTTGCGGTGCATAATAGGCCTGTGTCTGGCTGCGCAAAATCTGTTCCATCACCACCGTCTTGAAGTCCGCCTCTCCCAGCCGCTCGATCACGCGGTTGAAGGTGGAGGGGCGGATGACCTGACCGAGCGCGAGGCTGAGATCGAACGTCTCCAGATATTCCTTGAGCGTGACGAGCTTTTCACGCGCAGGCGGCTCATGCACGCGGTACATGCACGGGGCCTTGCGTTCTTCCAGCGCCTTGGCGGCTGCAACGTTGGCCGCAATCATGAAATCCTCGATCAGCCGGTGCGCATCGAGCCGTTCGCGCGGCGCAACCGACATGATGCGCCCATCCTTGTCCAGCACGACACGCCGTTCGGGAATGTCCAGCTCCAGCGGCTCACGATGCGCGCGCGCCTTCTCCAGCGCACGCCAGCAGGCCCAGAGGGGTTTGAGCGCAGTTTCAAGCAAGTCATGCGACGCGCCCCCATCCATCGCCGCCTGCGCATCTTCATAGGGGATGTTCGCCGCCACCCGGATCACCGCGCGCGAAAAGCGCCAGCTTTTGAGCTGCCCATCCGCATCAATCACCATATGGCAGGCGAGTGCCGCGCGATCCTCTCCGCTCCGCAGCGAGCAGATGTCCGCCGACAAGGCTTCAGGCAGCATCGGCACCACCAGATCGGGGAAATAGACACTATTCCCCCGTTTCCGCGCCTCACGATCCAACTGTGAGCCGGGGCGGACATAGAAGCTCACATCGGCAATTGCGACTATCGCATCAAAGCCGCCATCATCGCGCGGGGAGGCCCAGACGGCATCGTCAAAATCGCGCGCGTCAACAGGGTCAATCGCCACGATAGGCAAATGACGCAGGTCTTCGCGGCTGCCCAGATCATGCCCCGCCATTCGCTCCGCCTCATCCAGCAGATGTTCCGAAAACAGATGCGGGATGCCGAACTTGTGGATGGCGATCAGGCTGAAGCTGCGCGGCGCGAACGGATCGCCCAGAATTTCGGTCACCTTGGCCGTGATGCGCGGTGGACGCCCGGTCTTTTCGGCAAGCACCAGATCACCCGCGCCCGCTTCACCCAGATCGGAAATCATCGTATCGCGGCGTTCGCGCTTGTCCACCGGGCGCAGCCACCAGCGATCCCCCTCGCGCTCGACCACACCGAGCAGCAATTCTTCGCCGCGCGCCAGCTTCTTCATGGGGTGCGCCACCAGCCCTGGCCCGCGTTCCTCGGTGCGCGCCAAGATTCGGTCGCCCACGCCCAGAGCAGAGCGCCGCCCCTTTTCCACCACGCGCAGGCGCGGCGGCGGCTTGCCTTCCGCTTCCCAGCGTTCGGGAACGGCGATCACATGATCCCCCTCCACATCCACCACGCGCAGCACGGTGACGCGCGGCACGCCACCCATCTTGTGAAAGGCGCGTCCGGGCGCGCTGTCGATCAGCCCCTCATCGCCCATATCCTTGAGCAACGCCTTGAGCTGGATCTTCTCCGCCCCCTTCAACCCAAAAGCGCGCCCGATCTCCCTCTTGCCCGCAGGCGTATCGGAGGTGGCGATGAAATCGAGGATTTGCTGACGCGAAGGCAGGCCGGGCATGGGATGTTTGGGCATAGGTGTGAGATAGGGGCTTGGCGATAGAACGCCAACCGCTAATACCTGCACATTCATGACCTACGATCTCATCATCATCGGCGGCGGCATCAACGGGGCTGCGATTGCGCGGGAGGCGGCGCTAAGCGGCTTGAAGGTGCTGCTTGCGGAAAAGGACGATCTGGCAAGCCACACCTCGTCTGCCTCTACCAAGCTGATCCATGGCGGCCTGCGTTATCTGGAATATTACGAGTTCCGGCTGGTGCGCGAGGCCTTGCAGGAGCGGGAGCGGCTGATGCGGCTGGCTCCGCACCTCATCCACCCGATGCAGTTCGTGCTGCCCCATATCAACGCGCCGCGACCGTGGCTTCTGGTCCGGCTGGGGCTGTGGATTTATGACCGGCTGGGCGGCAAGAGCAGCCTGCCCCGTTCACGCGCCTTGCGCCCGACAGATACGATGCTGCGTATGCCGTTGAAGGGAGAGCCGGGCGGCTTTGCCTATTCGGATGGTTGGGTCGATGATTCCCGTTTCGTCGTTCTGAATGCGATGGATGCTGCGCGTCACGGCGCGGACATTCGCACACGCTGCGGCGTCACTGCTGCAAAGCGCGTCAAGGGCGTCTGGGCAGTCACGCTGGCGAATGGGGAGACCGTCTCGGCACGGGCGCTCGTCAATGCCGCAGGCCCATGGGTGGCAGACATGGCGAAACAGTGCGGGATCGACGCAAAGGCGGGCGTTCGGCTGGTCAAGGGCAGCCACATCATTGTCGAGCAATTATTTGCGGGTGAGCAGGCCTATATGCTTCAACAGCCCGATGGCCGGATCGTGTTCGCCATTCCCTATCTGGAGGGGCTGACGCTGATCGGAACCACCGATGTCCCAGTCACCTCACCAGACAAGGCCAAAATCTCCCGCAAGGAAATCGACTATCTTTGCGAGGCCGCCAACCGCTACTTCAAGCGCTCCATTGCACCGGCTGATGTGGTGGCCACCTATTCCGGCATCCGCCCGCTTTATGACGATGGAGCAAGCGACGCCAAGGCGGTCACCCGCGATTATGTTCTGGAGCTGGATACCAACGGGCCGCCGGTCCTGTCAGTCTATGGTGGCAAGATCACCACCGCACGGCATCTGGCCACGCGCGCCATGGCCAAGCTTGCCCCGGCGCTGGGCATCAGCACAGCACCCGACAACCGGATCGAACCCTATTCCGGCGGCAACCTTCCCCTGCCCTTCCCCGAATTCCTTCAGCGTGTGCGTGAGTTCTGGCCCTTTCTGGGGGAACAGCGCTCGCGCCGCATGGCCAGCGCCTATGGCACATTGCTCAGCAACATCATGGAAGGCGTGACGTGCGAGTCCGATATGGGATTCCAGTTCGGCGGTGGCCTCACCCAGAAGGAAGTGGACTGGCTGATCAACCGCGAATGGGCGCGCACTCCGGCTGACATATTGGAGCGCCGCACCAAGCTGGGCCTGATGACCGGGCCAGAGACAGAGACCGCGCTGGCACATTATATGGAAGGATTGCTGCCATGATTCTCGCCATTGATCAGGGCACCACTTCGTCGCGCGCGATCCGCTTTGCGCCGGACGGCACAATCCTCGCTGTAGCGCAGCAGGAATTCCCGCAGCTCTACCCCGCCAATGGCTGGGTGGAGCATGACCCCGAAGCGATCTGGGCCTCCACGCTGGAAACCGCGCATCAGGCGATGGATGATGGCGTGACGGCCGTCGGCATCACCAACCAGCGCGAAACCATCCTGATCTGGGACCGGACGACGGGCGCACCGCTGCACAATGCCATTGTCTGGCAGGACCGGCGCACGGCGGATCTCTGCCTGGCCATGAAAAGTGACGGCATGGAGCCCGATGTGCAGGCGCGGACCGGCTTGCTGCTCGATCCCTATTTCAGCGGCTCCAAGCTCAAATGGCTGCTCGATACTGTGCCGCGCGCGCGGGCGTTGGCGGAGCGCGGCCAGCTGGCGGCGGGCACCATCGACAGCTTCCTGCTCTGGCGGCTGACCGGCGGGCGCGTCCACGCCACCGATGTGACCAATGCCGGGCGGACGATGCTGTTCAACATCCATGCCATGGACTGGGATGAGGACCTGCTCAAACTCTTCGCCATTCCGCGCGGCATTCTTCCCGAAGTCCACGCCAACACCCATCTGTTCGGTGAGACGGACCCTGCGCTGTTTGGCCGCGCCATTCCGATTGCGGGCATGGCGGGAGACCAGCAATCGGCGCTGATCGGGCAGGCCTGTTTCAAGCCCGGCATGGTCAAATCCACCTATGGCACAGGCTGCTTCATGCTGGTCAACACCGGCAGCGAGGCGCGCACCTCCACCAACCGGCTGCTGACCACGCCCGCCTATCGCATCGGCCAAGAGACGGCCTATGCCATTGAAGGCTCCATCTTCGTGGCGGGGGCGGCGATCAAATGGCTGCGCGACAAGGTGGGGCTGATCCACGCGTCTGAAGATAGCGAAGCTATGGCGCGCGCGGCCAATCCGGATCACGGCGTCACCATCGTGCCCGCATTCGTGGGGCTGGGCGCGCCCTGGTGGGAACCGGAGGCACGCGGGCTGATCACCGGCCTGACGCTGGATACAACCGCCGCCGATCTGGTGCGCGCCACGCTGGAAGCCATCGCCTTCCAGACGCGCGATCTGGCCGAGGCGATGACGCGCGATGGTGCTCCCGCGCCTGCCGCAATCCGCATTGACGGCGGAATGAGCCAGAATGGCTGGTTTGCGCAATTCCTGGCGGATACGCTGGGCACACCGGTGGAGCGCCCGGCCAGCCATGAAACGACCGCGCTGGGGGCCGCAGCATTGGCCGGCATCACAACGGGCGCTTTTGCCGATGCGCAGGATTTCGCCGCCCGTTGGCAGGCACAGGACCGCTTCACCCCCGCGATGGATGAAGCGCTGCGCGCGCGGCTCTATGCGCAATGGGGCAAGGCGGTGGAAAGAACGCTGGCATGAGCTTCAACCCGGACACAATCCGCAACATCGTGGTCCTCACGGGGGCGGGCATCAGCGCCGAAAGCGGCATCGGCACCTTCCGCGACAAGGGCGGGCTATGGGAAAAGCACCGCATCGAGGATGTCGCCACGCCCGAAGCCTTTGCCAAAGACCCTGATCTGGTCTTTCGCTTTTATGATCAGCGCCGCGCCAACATCCAGGCCGCACAACCCAATCCCGCGCATTGGGCGCTCGCCGCGCTGGACGCTCATTGGCCCGGTATGCTCACCATCGTCACCCAGAATGTCGATGACCTGCACGAACGCGCAGGCGCGCGGCGGCTGATTCACATGCATGGCGAGCATCTGTCTGCCTGGTGCAGGGCCTGCGATGCCCGCACCCGCTGGCACGATCCGCTCGCCCACCGCCCGCCTTGCCCAAGCTGCGGGCAATCCGCGTTAAGGCCGGACATCGTGTGGTTCGGCGAAATCCCCTACCGCATGGACGAGATTGATCTGGCACTGGTCGATGCGGATCTGTTCGTTTCCATAGGCACATCGGGCGCGGTCTATCCGGCGGCGGGCTATGTCCAGACAGCGCGGCATTATGGCGCGTGGACGCTGGAGCTTAATCTGGAGCCATCACAGGGCAGCATCCTGTTCCATGAAACGCGGCTCGGCAAAGCCACCGATCTGGTGCCTGATTTTGTGCGGGAGTTGCTGGGGGAGGAGGTGCTGGATTGAGGGGGAAAATCACTCCGTTCGTCCTGAGTAGGGACTGAGCGGATGCGAAGGCCCGTATCGAAGGACCGCCCTTCGATACGCCCCTTCAGCTTCCGCTTCGCTCCAGCTTCTGCGGCTACTCAGGGCAAACGGAAATTTTAATTGTTCCGCCGTTTCCTCAAACCAACCCCAGTTTCTCCGCCGCCAGACACAACAAGGTCAGCACCAGCCCCAACAGAAACGACCGATAGGCATAGCCCAGAAAGCGATATTTCTTGTTCTGGAGAACCTGCCCGTTCTGATACACGTCGCGCAGCATGGTGCGGTAAATCTGTTCGTCGCTTTCCAGATTGTCGAGCACCCGCTCCACATAATCGGCTTCGCCCATTCGGGTAAAATAGCCGAAAAACAGAATGTTGGTCCCCGCATCCTTTTGCGGCTTCACAGCGGGCATGATCGCAAACACCGCAAGCATGGCGGAGAGAAATGCAAAGCCGATCAGCACGAACAGCGCCAGCGTCAGCCCGTCACGGCTCGCCTGACTGACCGAGATGGTGAACACCACAAACGTCGCGCCCATCAGGATCGAGGCCTTCTGGTCCGCCATTTGCGAAAGCGTGACGTTGATCTGCTGCGTGGTGCGCACCAGATGGATCGCGTTGGGGGGAAAGGCTCTGGGTTTGGGCGTCTCGTCGCTCATCTGGTCTCCCCTCGGCGCGTTTGTATGGCACAGATGTGACACGCGGGAGCGGGCTTGCCAAGCCTCAGGACGGGCTGAGCGCCTGATCGCGCAAGCCGCGCCACACGCGCAGCGCCTGCACCGTTTCAAACACGTCATGGACGCGCACGATCTGCACGCCCAGTTCGGCGGCCTTGAGCGCGAGCGCGACGCTGCCGCCGAGCCGCTGATCCGCCGGGGCCTCATTGGCGAGCGCGCCGACGATGCGCTTGCGGCTCGCCCCCAGCAGGATCGGCACACCCAGGCCATGCAGCAGCGCCAGCCCGTTGATGACCGCCAGATTGGCCGCGACACTCGCCTTGCCAAAGCCGATGCCGGGATCGGCAATGATGCGGCCGCGCGGCACGCCTGCCGCCTCCACCGCAGCGATGCGCTCTTCCAGCCAGTCGTAAATCTCGATCAGCGGGTCGGCACCATTATCCTGCGCATGAGGATCATTGGGTTTGCCAGAATAGTGCATCAGCACCACCGGCGCGCCGGACCGAACGACAACCTCCAGCGCGCGATCATCATAGAGCAAGGCGGAGACATCATTGACCAGATGCGCGCCCGCCGCGAGCCCCGCCTCCATCACGGCGGCCTTGCGCGTGTCGAGCGAGAGCGCGATGCCGCTGTCTTTGAGCCGCTCCACAATCGGAAGGACGCGCGCTTTTTCATCCTCTTCCCACACCGTTTCCGCGCCGGGACGAGTCGATTCGCCGCCTATGTCGATGATGGCCGCGCACGTCGCTGCCATATCCACTGCCAGCGCCGCTGCCCCTGCTGGATCATCCAGATGGTCGCTGCCGCCCGAAAAGCTGTCCGGCGTGATGTTGAGGATCGCCATCACCTGCGGCTGATCGAGCCGGACGATGCGGCTGCCCAGTTCCAGCGCGGCGCGCGGGCTCGTCACGCGCGCGATGGTGCGGCGCGCGGCCTCCTGCTGTTCGGAAGAAACGCCTGCCAGCCAGTCCTCGATCCGGTCGATGGGCACCAGCCACTGGCCGCAGCGCGTGCCGCCTTCAACCGCGATCACTTCCCACTGGCTGAAAAACTGCATCCCGCCCGCGATCCGCGCGAACTGGCCATCATAACCAAACGGCGCGTCGATCAGGCCGGTGGGGCGGAAATAGAGGCGCGCGGTGGCAGAGACGGTCATGGGTGGGGCTTATCCATAGTTGAAGCTGATGCTGATCCGGTCACTCTTGGCCTGACTGGCCATCACTTCATGCCGCAGCCAGCTTTCCCACAGGAATATCGAGCCGGGCGAGGGTTTGGCATAGACGAAGGGCTGCACCGCTTCCGGCGCATCTTCCCGCCGCATCGGCGCGCCCATCATGAAGGGCAGGCGCGGATCTTCAAGCTTCAGGCTGCCCGCCCCTTCGGGCACGCGCACATAGACCGTTCCGGAAATCACCGAATGCGGATGGATATGGCCAGAGTGCATCCCGCCGGGCTTCAGGATATTGACCCACAGGCTGTTGCAGCGGAGTTTGAGCCCCGGCGCGAAATCGCAGGCCTTGGCGAATGTCTTCACATGCTTGTCGATAATCTTTTTCAGATCGGCAAAGCCCGGATCGCGCTGCGGCAGATCATCCAGGGAGGAATAGGACGTATAGCCGGGATAGGCATTTTCCTTGGACCAAAGCCGCCCGGCCTTGTCCTCCTTTTCGAACACGCGGCAGCTATGTTCCAGCTCTGCGAGCAGTCCGGCATCGGCGGCCACATCCTGATAGAAGGGTGTGGCGAACAGGGATTTGATTGGCATGGACGCCGCTCTAGCGGTTGGCTGTGGAGCGGACAACCGGCTTGTGGAACGCGGCGACCGCAGACGAAATCGACTGCATGAACGCCTTGCGCTCCGGAATGGAGGCGCTGGTCTGTCCAATCAGGACCACGACGGCATAGCTGGTGCCATCGGGGGCCGTGATAAGCGCCACGTCATTATAGCCCGCCGTCGTGCCATTCAGATCCTGGCCCGTCCCGGTCTTGTGCGCAAAGCGCCAGCCGGGCGGCCACGCCCCCCTTCAAGCGTTCCGGCCCGGTTTTGGATTCGCTCATCCGCGCCAGCAGATATTCGGTAGAGCGTTGACTGAGCAAATTGCCCTTTTGCAGCCGCATCAATGCGCGAGCGATGGCGACAGGAGAGGCTCCGTCCACAGGGTCCGCCACATAGCGGTCAAACGCCGCCTGCCGCGTTTCCAGCGTCAGCTTGGCGCGCGCCTCCTGAAAGGCGCGGCCCTTTGCCATATCCGCCTGCCAGATCAGCCCTGCCGTGCCCGCCTGCAACTGCGCCTCTCCGGGGCCGAAGCGGATCGACCCCAGCCGGTTGTCGATCAGGAAGCGGCGCACCGCCTCTGGCCCGCCCGCCTTGCGCAGCAATATGTCATTGGCGCTATTGTCGGAAAGGATCATCTGGAAGCGGATCAGATCACCCACCGTCGTCTCGAAGCTCTTGCCGGATTGCACATATTGCATGATCGGCTGGTTGAAGACGGTGCGGTCCTTCTCGGTCACCGTTACGGGATCATCGAGGCTGATCTTGCCCCGGTCCACGGCATCCAGCACCGTCAGCGCCACCCAGAGTTTGGAGACGCTTTGCTGAGGAAAGAAATCACTGCCCTGATTGGCGATGGTCCACGGGGCATCATTGCGCATGATCGCCAGCCCGACATGCCCTTTGAAATTGCGCACGATGGACGCCACGGCTTGTGTCAGCCCGGCCGGCGGCGTGGTCGCCAAAGGAGAAACCGGCACCGGCCGCACGATGGGAGGCGGCCCCACAACCGGGCGGGTGGGCTGCGGCGCAGGCGTGGACGAACAGGCCGCCAGCAGGGCGGATGCCAGAAACGGGACCAGGCGACGCAGAAATACTCTCATGATCCTGCCCTAGCCCCTTGGCGGAGCAAAAGAATCCCCCGGCACGACAGAGCCTGCAAAAAGGGGGATGAACGGGGAAACCGGCCTCCCAACGTCATTGCGAGCAGAGCGAAGCAATCCGGCGTTGGCCCCAGTCTGGATTGCTTCGCACTGCTCGCAATGACGCATTCAAGATGCTGGAACACCCGCCGGGTTTCCCCGACGGGTGCTCGCTTTCCTCCCCAGGAAATGGGATCAGGCGGCTTCGCTGAACTGGTTCATCGTATTGTCCTTGCCACCCGCCTTCAGCGCCGCTTCTCCGGCGAAGTACTCCTTGTGGTCATCGCCGATGTCCGATCCGGACATGTTCTGGTGCTTCACGCAGGCGATGCCCTGGCGGATTTCCTTGCGCTGGACGTTCTTCACGTAGCCCAGCATGCCCTGCTCGCCGAAATATTCCCTCGCGAGATTGTCCGTGCTCAGCGCCGCCGTGTGATAGGTCGGCAGGGTGATCAGGTGGTGGAAAATGCCGGCCTGCGCGGCGGCATCGCGCTGGAAGGTGCGGATGCGCTCATCGGCTTCTGCGGACAGCTCGGTGCCGTCATAATCCACGCTCATCAGCTTGGCGCGATCATAAGCAGACACATCCTTGCCCGCTTCCTGACATGGCATCGAACACCTGCTGGCGGAAATTCAGCGTCCAGTTGAAGCTGGGCGAGTTGTTATAGACCAGCTTGGCATTGGGGATGACTTCGCGGATGCGGTTCACCATGCCACCGATCTGGCCGATATGCGGCTTTTCGGTTTCGATCCACAGCAGGTCCGCGCCGTTCTGAAGGCTGTTGATGCAATCGAGCACTCAACGATCTTACCCGGTGCCGGAGCGGAACTGGAACAGGTTGGACGGCAGGCGCTTCGGACGCAGCAGCTTGCCGTTGCGCGTGATGATGACATCGCCATTGCCGATCTGGCTCGCATCCACCTCTTCGCAATCGAGGAAGCTGTTATACTGGTCGCCAATATCGCCCGGTTCCTTGGAGAAGGCGATCTGCTTCGTCAGGCCCGCGCCCAGCGAGTCGGTGCGCGTGACGATGATGCCATCTTCCACGCCCAGCTCGAGGAAGGCGTAGCGGCAGGCGCGGACCTTCTGCAGGAAGTCCTCGTGCGGCACGGTGACCTTGCCGTCCTGATGGCCGCACTGCTTTTCGTCAGACACCTGGTTTTCGATCTGCAGCGCGCAGGCGCCGGCTTCGATCATCTTCTTGGCGAGCAGATAGGTCGCTTCCGCATTGCCGAAGCCCGCATCAATGTCGGCGATGATCGGAACGACATGCGTCTCATGATTGTCGATGGCGGTTTCGATCTGCTTGACCTTGACCGCGTCCCCGGCTTCGCGCGCGGCATCCAGATCGCGGAACATCATGCCCAGTTCGCGGGCATCGGCCTGACGCAGGAAGGTGTAGAGTTCTTCGATCAGCGCGGGAACGCTGGTCTTTTCGTGCATCGACTGATCGGGCAGGGGGCCGAATTCACTGCGCAGTGCGGCGACCATCCAGCCGGAAAGATAGAGATACCGGCGCTTGGTGGTGCCGAAATGCTTCTTGATGGAAATCATCTTCTGCTGGCCGATAAAGCCATGCCAGCAGCCCAGAGACTGGGTGTAGTTGGCGGGGTCGGCGTCATAGGCTGCCATATCTTCGCGCATGATCTTCGCGGTGTAGCGGGCAATGTCCAGACCGGTGTGGAACCGGTTCTGCTTGCGCATGCGCGCCACGCTCTCTGCGCTGATCCCGTCCCATGTGCCGTTATAGCTGGTGATCAGCTTCTGGGTGGAGGCGATATCGGACTGGTAAGACATGGGGAGTTCCTTGGAAGGGATGCTTGGGTGGCCGGTCTCTAGGCCGGTGCTGGGGTTGCTGGAAGCGGGTGCGGAGTCATGCTGCAAAACTTTACAGAATGTTTGTGTATTTTTGTAAAGTTGGATACAGTCCAGTTGTAAGGAGCATGCCATGGCCAATGAACGCCCTGTCTATCTCGGCCCGCGCCTGCGGCGGTTGCGGCGTGATCTGGGGCTTACCCAGGCGCATATGGCCGGCGATCTGGATATTTCCGCCTCCTATGTCGCGCTGCTGGAGCGCAACCAGCGGCCGCTGACGGCGGACCTGCTGATGCGGCTGGCGCGCACCTATCGCCTCGATCTGGCCGATCTGGCGAGCGACACCGGCGAGGAACATGCCGACCGTCTGCAAGCCGTGCTGCGCGACCCAATGTTTGCCGATCTGGAAATCCCGCAGATGGAGGCGAGCGATGTCGCCGCCAACTTCCCGGCCTTCACCGAAGCCTTTCTGCGCCTGCACACGGCGTTCCGCGAAGAGCAGCTGGCGCTGGCAGACCGGGGCGTGGGCGATGCTCAAAGCGATGCTGCCGATCCCGTGGCAGAAGCACGCCGCTTCCTCGCCTCCCGTCGCAATTCCTTCCCCATGCTGGACGAGGCGGGCGAACGGCTGGCCGAAGCAATCGAGGCGAAGGGCGGGCTGGTGCCCTACCTCAAGGCCCGCCATCAGTTGCGCGTGCGCCGCCTGCCCGCAGACGTGCTGATGGATTCAGTACGGCGACTGGACCGGCACCGCGAGGAAGTGCTGCTCGACGAAACGCTGGATGCCGCCAGCCAATCGTTCCAGCTTGCGCTTCAGATCACCTATCTGGAGGCGCGGCGGACGGCGGATGCCGCGCTGGAGGACGGCAGCTTCACCAGCGAAAATGGCGCGCGGCTCGCCCGCCGGGCATTGGCCAACTATCTGGCGGCGGCCATCCTCATGCCCTATTCAGCCTTCGCCAAAGCGGTTGAGGCCCGCAATTACGACGTGGAGGCGCTTGCCCGGCTGTTCGGCACCAGCTTTGAACAGACCGCCCACCGGCTGACCACGCTGCAAAAGCCGGGGCAGGAACGCGTACCCTTTTTTTTCATCCGCGTGGATGCCGCCGGAAACGTCTCCAAGCGGCTGGACGGGGCAGGCTTCCCCTTTGCGCGCCATGGCGGCGGCTGCCCCTTGTGGAGCGTCCACAGCGTCTTCCATGCGCCGCGCCGCATTGTGACACAATGGCTGGAACTGCCCGATGGCAGCCGCTTCTTCTCCATCGCCCGCACCGTCAATGCCGGCGGTGGGGCATGGGGGGCAACCGGCGTTGAGCGTGCGGTGGCGCTGGTCTGCGCGGCGGATCAGGCCCATCGCCTCGTCTATGCACAAGGCCAGCCGGAAGGGTCCGCAACGCCCATCGGCGTTTCCTGCCAATTGTGCCAGCGCACCCAATGCGCCGCCCGTTCCGCCCCGCCCATTGGCCGCACAATCCTGCCCGATGACCTGCGCCGCACCACCGTGCCCTTCGGCTTTTCGGATGGTTAGTCTTGACGCGGGGCGGGGCCGGACGGCACTAGGTAGACTATAGGCGGCCCGGTTCACGAATCGGCGCGCAGCATTCACGGGAGACCGGCCCCCGCCGGAACAAAGGAGACCAACCATGCCCGAACCCGCCAAGACCCGCGCTGTCTTCTCCACCGAAGACTTCTCGCTCCTGAAGAAGGCGGTGGCGCACTACATGACCCTGCCCGAAGTGCAGGACAGCCCGGATTCGATCAAGTTTTCCAGCCTGTATCACCGTCTGGGCCGCCTGGGCCGTTAAGCCTCTGCGCCTGTGATGGATGCGAAGAGCCCGCCGGGGAAACCTGGCGGGTTTTTTGGTGCTTGGATGCCACCCCGCGAGCATGTCGCCCCCGCGCAGGCGGGGGGTCGCTTTGAGTGTCCAGCATCTCATCTGGATAGCGGCCCCCGCCTGCGCGGGGGCGATGTGAAAACTCCAACGAAAAAGGGCGGCCCAGCAGGACCGCCCCTCTTCAAGCGCTACGCCTGAAGGCCTCAGCCTTCAGCGCTTTCAGCCTTTTTCCTGGTAGCCTTTTTCTTGGGAGCCTCTTCGCCTTCAGCAGCGGGCTCGGCTGCCTTTTTGGCAGCGGCCTTTTTGGGCTTGGGCGCTTCGTCCGCCGCCGCATCGTCAGCCTTGGCCTTCTTGGCCGCAGCCTTCTTCTTGGGCTTTTCATCGCCATGATCATGGCCGCAACCCGGACCATGAACGTGGCTGGGATCTTCTTCCGCTTCAATCGCGGCTTCCAGCTCTTCGCGGCTCACGCTGCGATCGGTGATTTCCGCCTTCTCGAACAGGAAGTCGACGACCTTGTCTTCATAAAGCGGGGCGCGCAGCTGGGCGGCGGCCATCGAATCATTCTGGACATAGTTGATGAACGCATCGCGCTGGTTCGGCTGATATTGCTGCGCGGCCTGCATGATCAAGCGGCTCATTTCCTGATTGCTGATCTCGATATTGTTGTGACGGCCGATTTCGGACAGCAACAGGCCGAGACGAACGCGACGGACGGCGATGCCATGATATTCGTCCTTGTCCTTTTCCATTTCGGCGCGCGCGGCTTCCGGGTCTTCCTCCTGACCGGCTTCCTGCTCAAGCTGCGCCCAGATCTGCTGGAATTCCGCTTCGACCATCGACGGCGGCACTTCAAAGTCATGCGCGCTGGCCAGCTGATCAAGCAGGCGACGCTTCATGTGAACGCGGGTCAGGCCATTGAGCTCCTGCTCGATCTGGCCCTTCATCAGGTCACGGAACTGTTCCAGCCCTTCAAGGCCGAGCGACTTGGCGAACTCATCGTCCACCACTGCTTCCTTGGGGGTGCGGATTTCGTTCACCAGCACGGCGAATTCGGCATCCTTGCCCGCCAGATAGGCAACCGGATAATCCGCCGGGAAGGTCAGCTTCACGGTGACTTCATCATTGGCCTTGGCACCCACCAGCTGGTCTTCGAAACCGGGGATCAGGCGACCCGAACCGATTTCCACCGAAGCGCCTTCGGCCTTGCCGCCGTCAAACTCTTCGCCATCAACCTTGCCGACGAAATCCATCACGACGAGATCGCCGGTGGCGGCCTTGTGGCCCTTCTTGGCTTCTTCGAAGCTCTTCTGCTGCGCGGCGAAGTTGTTCAGCATCGCGTCGATTTCGGCTTCGCTGGCTTCCACCGTCAGGCGTTCGAGCTTCAGGCCTTCGGTCGAAGCTTCGGGCACTTCGGGGAGCACTTCAAGAGCGACCTTCACTTCGGCATCCTTGCCATGCTCATAGCCTTCGGTCAGCTCGACCGAGGGCGACATGGCGGGGCGCAGGCCCTTGTCTGCAATCAGCGACTGGACGCTGTCCTGCACCGTGTTGTTGAGCGCATCAGCCTGCAAGGCTTCGCCGTGCATCTTGCGGATCAGGTTGGTCGGCACCTTGCCGGGGCGGAAGCCGGGCATCCGCACCTGCGGGGCCGCCTTTTTCACTTCGGCATCCACCCGCGCCTCAATGGCGGCGGCGGAAATGGTCAGCGTGTAGGCGCGCTTGAGGCCTTCGTTCAACGTCTCGACAGTCTGCATGGTCACATCAATCTCTATCAGTTCCGGAAATCTCGATTGGCCTTATCCGGCATGGGAAAACTGGTGCGGGCGAAGGGACTCGAACCCCCACATCTTGCGATACCAGAACCTAAATCTGGCGCGTCTACCAATTTCGCCACGCCCGCATAAGGCCGGTCAGGCGCGGCTCTATAGCAGGGATGGGGCGAAGGGCAAGGGGAAGCGGGTCAGGAGACCGTTCCCGCTACTTCTTCTTCACCACCGCAATCCGCGCGCTCTCTGCGATCTTCACGAATGACGCATAGTCCCGGTCGTAATAATGGATGCGCGGGGCTTCATAGGTCACCATGTAAAGCTTGCCGCCGATGATGGCACCGCGCGCTTCGCCGCGTCGTTTCACTTCATCGGCCACGGCAAAGCTGTATGTGAAACGAAAGCCGTCCGCTCCGGCAAAGGGTGCCGGTTCCACCGTCTCCACCGTGAAGAGCGGCGTGGTGAGTGCCACGCGATAACTGCTTTCAAAGAGCTGAATGATGTCTGGCAACAGCATCGTCTTGGAAAAGCGCGGCAAGGGCCGATTGGTCTTGTCCACTTCGCGGAACAAGGTCGTATTGTCCGCAATGCCGCCATAAAAGGTCAGTTCGTTGATGCTGAGGCCATCGAGCGTCCAGCTTTCGGACAGACGACCCGGCCGGGCGCCCTTGTTCCACGCCTTGTCCGGCGTCACCGTCAGGCCGGAGCGGGCGACGGCCACGGCCACACCGGCCGGTTTGAGCCGCCCTGCTGCGAAAACGGCGCTGCTGCCTACCAGCCCGACCGACACGATCAGCGCGAGCGCGACCCGCTTTGACTTGTTCATCCTCATCCTCCTGCCAGCATGGCAATCATCGCCCGATCCGGAGCATCGGGCCGTTTTTTGAGATAGGTTTTGAGCGCCGCGCGCCCTTCCGGCGCGGAGCCTGCACGCAGCAGCGCCAGCCCCAGCCCGCGATGCGCCTCCACCGGCGCATCGGGAATAGCCAGCGCATCGCGATAAAAGCCCGCCGCCTTGGTCAGATCATCCACCGCGCCGCGTGCGCGATACAGTTCGCCGCGTGCATAGAGCAGGTCGGGCGTCCAGCCCTCCTTGGCCAGACTGGCGAGCAAGAACTCGGTCCCGCCAAAATCGTTGAGCTTGACCTGATCGTCCACGAAATCGGCCCAGAACGGCTTGAGCGCGGCGATGAATTCCGCGCGGCGATCATTGGCAGTGCCCGGCACGGCCTGCTTGTCCGCCAACGCCTTCAGCGCCGTCATCCGCTCTGCGCTCGGCGGGTGGGTGGCGAACATGCCTCCGGTCTTGTCCTTGCGGCTCTTCTTCTTGCGGGCGAGCGCGGTGGCATCCATTTCCGCACGCAATTGCTCCCACACCTGACTGGCAGCGTGCGGATCATAGCCCGCCTGCGCCAGCATCGGGATGGAGCCCGCATCGGCATCAGCCTCATTCTCGCGCGAGAAACCGAAAACGGAGCCGATCATGCCCAGCTGGATCAGCGAGCCGAACAGCCCGAACCCGCCCAGAAAGGCCGCCGCGCCGAAATTCTTCTTCGCATTGCGATAGAGCAGCACCGAATGGCGGTTGCGGTAATGCGTGTATTCATGGCCCAATATGGCCGCCATCTGCGCTTCGTTGCGGACGCGCAGGAACAAGCCGGAATAGACTTGCATCAGCCCGTTGGGGGCCATGGACGCGTTGAAATAGGGCGTCCGCATCAGATAGATGCGAACATCCTTGCATTCCGCCTGCCCGACCGTCTTGCAAAAGGCATCGCGCACATAGGCGTTGAGCGCAGGATCGCGCATCACAAAGGCGGAATGTTTCAGCTCGCGCTCATATTCCTCAGCCTGCATCCACAGGCCACGCTCATCCAGATCGGCAGGCACATAGCCTGCCCCGGCGCGCGGCGGCTCGGCCACAAGCGGCGCGGCCACGCAGGCCAGCGCCCCAGCCATCAGAGCCAGACGCCCGATCACTTGCGCGCCGTCGTCGCCTTGGGGCGCACCTCGCCCTCACGCAACGGCAACGTGGCAAGCAGCTTGTCTGCCCTGATCTGCGCGCCTTCCTGCGTGCGGACATCGCCTTTCTTGTCGGCAAAGAAATTGAACCAGACGATGTTGCCGGTCTCCAGATCAACCAGCGATGCGTAGGAATAATGCTGCCCGCCCTGCGGCAACATGCCAAACCCCATGGCGGATGAAGCGATCAGCGTGAAAATCTGCATCGCCTTGCGACCCGAAGTGGCATAGGCATCATAGCCGAAAACGAACAGGCCGTAGCGACCACCTCCCAGTTCTCCCAAGCGCTTCACGCCCGGTCCCAGCGTCCAGTCAAAAGCATATTTGCCGTTCGCCATCTTCTTGCTGGGCAGTTTCAGCGCATAATTGTGCAACATCACCGATCCGCCCACCGCCCGGAAGAGCGACTGATATTCCGCGAGATAGCTGGCATCGTCCCCGGCCAGTTCGCTCATCGGCACGATTTCGATCGCGCGCTGGCTCTGGCTCTTGGCGAAGGCGTCTTGCAGATATTTGCGCGCGTCTGCCGTCCAGTCCGGGTTGGGCGTCGGCAGGCCGCTGGTCCCCAGTGACGAGACCTCCATGTCCGGCCGGAATAAAATGATCCGGATCGGTTCGTCCTTCGGAAAAGAAAATGATGCATCTGACTTGGTTTTGGCAAAGCCGGTGCCAGGCATGGACAAAGCCAGCGCAAACGCACCTGCCGCGAGCAGCAGATTTCGAACCAAAGCGACCTCCTTATTTCCCTCTCCCAAGTATCTGGCCGATTCGCGCAGCGGAATCAATATCCGCGACTATCTCTGCCCATCTATCCGGACTGGTCCAGTCAGGCGTCTGTCTGACCCGTCATAATAACCGGATTTCAATGTTTTAGGCTTACGCCGCTCAGGATTGCAGGGGGACTTCATTGTCATATTTTCGCAGCGTCTGGTTAGCCTTGTGCATTTTTCTGGGGCTTTTCAGTCCTCAGATGGCGTTGGCGCAACAGTCGCTGGCGACAAGACTGCCTATTCCCTGCACGCTGATCGGCGCAGCAAATGCGACGCCTACAGACCTGCTCGCCCGCCAAGACAGCTTTGATTGCGCGCCCGACGCCCCCCATGCAGAAGGTCAAGTCGTCTGGACCCTGTTCAAGTCGGTCGGTCTTCCTCCCATGCAGAAAGACGTGTGGGTGTTCAAACATCGCTATGGCCGGATCAGGGCGGAGAGTGTCTGGTTCCGCTATGATGACGGGACAATCCTGCCTTCCCCCACCCGCGATGTTGAAGCGGTCCAGCGCTTCTCTACCGCTGATCTTGTCTTCCGGGTTCCTGGCCATGAAGCGGCGGTCACAGACATTCTCGTCCGGCTGGAGGGGTTCCAGAATGTACGCGGCGTAACGCCGCTCGCTTCTGTCGAGCCGTCGACCGCCATGGCCGTGCGGGCATCCAGCTTTCACCTGTTTTATGGGCTGTTCGTGGGCATGATGTTTGTCACCCTGCTATACGCCCTGCTGTTCTTCACCGTGCTCAGGCATCGATTCCTGCTTGCTTATGCTGGCTTTGCGGCCAGTGTGATGCTGTTCGGCCTCAGCTGGAGCGGCGGGCTCGCTCCGCTTGTCGGGCCGATGACCGGCTTCTTCCAGGCCAAAACGAATTTCCTCGCGGTGGCGCTGTGCTGCCTCACGTCCACGCTCTTCTTTTCCGCCTTTGTCGGGCGTCAGTTCATCCCCCGCCTACCGGGCCGTATCCTGACCATATTGTCCGTTCTGCCCATCCTCACCGTGATTGTGCGCAGCATCGACTATGACTGGCATTGGCGCACGATGGACAGCATTTTGTTCATGACGGCCGCGCTCAACGCCGTTGGCCTTGCGGCGGTTGCGATCATGGCGATCATGCGCGGCAGCCAGCCCGCGAAACTGTTCCTGCTGGGCTGGAGCTTGCCGATGCTCGTCGCCGTGGCGCGGCTGCTCTGGGCGGTCGATGTCATCCACGTTCAATCCGACCTGTTCGACATCAGCTTCTTCCTGGCTCTGATCGGCGAGATCATCGTCTCCTCTGCAGGCATCGTCTTGCGCGTCCGCCAGCTGCGCGTCGAACGTGACGCAGCCCATCTGCGCGAACTGGCGCTGCGCGAACTGGCTGAAACCGACGCGCTGACCGGCCTGCTCAACCGGCGCTCCTTCCTGGAACAGTGCATGGCTGGCGAGAATCCCAAGCGCCTGATCCTGATCGACGTGGACCATTTCAAGGACGTCAATGATCGCTATGGCCATTTGACCGGCGATGAGGTGCTGACTGAGCTCGCCGATTGCTTGCGCCGCACCATTCCCGGCGAAGCGATCATCGGGCGACTGGGCGGAGAGGAATTCGGCATTGCTCTGCGTGCCGATCTGGCCCCCACTTTGCCGCAACTGATCCGCAAGCGTGTGGCCGATACACGCTTTCCGCACGGCCTGAAGCTCACCGTCAGTGTGGGCTATGCGCTGGGGCAGATAGCCGATGATCTGAGCTGGAAAGCGATTTACTCGGCAGCGGATCAGGCACTGATTGCGGCCAAGCATGGCGGGCGCAACCGTGTTCACCGCCGGTCAGTCCCCATCGCGGCCTGACGCACGGACTTCTCTGCGCCGCACCGATGCGCTATCAAGGCGGCCATGAGCATGATCACAATCAATCCGGATGAAGCCCGGCATTTCGGGGCCTTGGCGCAAGACTGGTGGGACGCAGAAGGCAGCTCCGCCATGCTGCACAAGCTTAACCCGGTCCGGCTGGGCTGGATCAGGGCGCAGGTCAACGGCCACTGGGGCGTGGACGAGCGGGCGCTGAAGCCCTTGTCTGGCAAGATGGCGCTGGATGCGGGATGCGGCGCCGGTTTGCTGTGCGAACCGTTGGCGCGTTTGGGCGCAGACGTGACGGGCGTCGATTCAGCACCCGAAAATATTGCCGTAGCGGCCGAACACGCCGCCGGGCAGAGGCTCGCCATCCGCTATGTCGCGGGTGAAGTCGCGGCGCTGGACGGCGTCTATGATCTGGTCAGTTCGATGGAAGTGATCGAACATGTCACCGATCCGGCAGCCTTTGTCGCCGCACTCGCGGCGAAGCTCGCGCCGGGCGGGCTGATGCTGCTCTCCACCCCCAATCGCACACCCTTGTCTCAGGCGGGTCTCGTCACGTTGGCGGAGCGGTTCGGCATGGTGCCCCAAGGCACGCACCATTGGGAGCAGTTCATCACGCCAGACGAACTGGACGGTCTGCTCGAAGGCGCAGGCCTCCAGCGCATCGCCATCAAGGGCATCGCGTGGAGCCCATCCAAGGGTCTGCATCTGTCCGACGATCTGCGGATGAATTATCTGGTCGCGGCGGTGCGGGTCTAGTCACCCCCGCGGATGCGCGGCCCGATACACATCCAGCAGCCACGCCGTATCCACATTGGTATAAATTTGCGTGGACGACAGGCTGGCATGGCCCAGCAACTCCTGCAAACTCCGCAAGTCTGCGCCGCGCGCCAGCAGGTGGCTGGCAAAGCTGTGGCGCAAGGCATGGGGGGTGGTCCGTTCGCCCAGCCCCAGCCGCACGCGCGCCGCGCGCACTGCCCGACGGATGATCGCGGCGTTGAGAGCCCCGCCCCGCGCGCCGCGGAAAAGCGGCTTGTCCTTCTCCGGCGGATAGGGGCAACGCGCGACATAGTCCTCGATCGCCGCTTTGACCTGCGGGAGGAGCGGCACCATGCGCGTCTTTTCACGCTTGCCGGTCACGCTCATCACCTCGCGTAGCGGCAACGCCGCGCCGGTCAGCCCCATCGCTTCGCCAATGCGCAGGCCCGCGCCATAGAGCAGCAGCAAAACCGCCATGTCGCGCGCGGCCATCCAGGGCTCGGCTGATTGCTCCGCCACGTCCTGCGCCAGCGCCACGGCATCATCGGGGGAAACGGGGCGCGGCAACCCCTTTTTCACGCGCGGCCCCTTCAAACGCGGCACGCTCTGATCGCCCACCGCGAATTTCAGAAAGCCCCTGATCGCAGAAAGTTCGCGTGCAGCGCTGGCATTGCCCAAGCCTTCGGCCCGCCGCCGCGCCAGAAACGCCCGGACATCGCTGGCTTCCACCTGCTCCAGAACGGGGGGGCCGCCCTGATGATCGCGCAGAAACTCCATCAGCCGCTCGGCCGTGCCGAGATAGGCGCGCACCGTGTGCAGCGACCGCCGCCGTCCGCTGCGCAGATAGTCTCCCCAAGCTGAAATCAACGCATCCATGAAACGTGGTTCCTAACCGGTTAAACGCGACAAAGCGAACCGGATTCGCTTGAAAACCATTCGCAACGCCCTCATATTCACAGCCATCCGGCACTGGTGCCGGGCATGATGGAGTGTTTTTCGATGGCCAATTGGTCTGATCCCCGCTCGCTCGGCCCCGACGCCGGGTATAATGTGGGCTCTGCGTCCGCAGCAACTGACGCGGGCCTGCGGTCCTACATGCTGTCTGTTTACAACTACATGATCTGCGGTGTGCTGCTGACGGCGATGGTCTCGCTCGGCTTTGCGAGCAGCAGCTTCGGTCAGGATGTCATCCTGAACGGCGGCGCGATGCGCTGGGTCATCACGCTGGCTCCGCTGGCGTTCATCATGGTGCTGAGCTTCGGCATCAACCGCCTCTCCACCTTTGCCACGCAGGCGCTGTTCTGGGCGTTCGCGGTGGCGATGGGTCTGTCGCTCTCGTCGATCTTCTTCATCTATAGCGGCACCTCGATCGCCACGACCTTCGCGGCCACATCGGCGGCGTTCGCGGGCCTGAGCCTCTATGGTTACACCACGCAGAAGAACCTGTCCGGCATGGGCACCTTCCTCATCATGGGTGTGGTCGGCCTGTTCGTGGCGTCGCTGCTGAACCTGTGGCTCCAGTCTGACACGATGAGCTGGGTGATCAGCTCGGTTGGCGTGCTGATCTTTGCCGGGCTGACCGCCTATGACACGCAGATGATCAAATCGACCTACTTCTCGGTTGCCGGCACGAACATGATGCAGAAGGCTGCGATTTCGGGGGCGCTCAACCTGTACCTCGATTTCATCAACCTGTTCATGTACCTGCTCCGCTTCCTGGGTGACCGGGACTGATCCGGCGCTGCGCTGAACAGAGAAAAAGGCCCGGAAGGTTGGTTCCTTCCGGGCCTTTTTTCTTAAGTCAGGTGCAGAGCTTACCAGCCGCCGCGCAAGCCGGTGACACGCACGCCGTCCACGCCGCCATAACGCGTCACGCAAGAGAAGCGGCCCTTGTCATAATCATTGCCGTAGCGGTCATAATTATAGCCGTAGCGATCATTGCCGCCGCGCCAGTTGCCGCGATAGCGGTCATTCTCGACGACAAGCCGACCGCGCACTTCATAGCCGCCGCGCACCCGGTCAATGCTGGTCACATCGGTGATGCGCGCCCAGCCACCGCCATAACGGCGCGCTTCCTGCTGCGCGGCACGGACGCACTGATCGACCGCCTGACGGCTGTTATAGCCATTGTTGTAATAGCCGCGATCATCGTCATAGCCGCGATCATAGCGACCACCATAAGAGCGACCACCATAGGAACGCCCGCTGCGATACCCGTCATTGCCCGATGCAGCCGAAGCGATGGCGGCAATGCCACCAATCACCAGCGCGCCCGCAATCACGTCTCCGGCGTCAATGCCGTCATGATGACCGCGACCACCACCCCAGCCGCCGCGCGCCGAAGCGGGGGCCGCGATCAAAGCCGCAGCCGATGCGGCCAGAACCAGTTTCTTCACGAGATGAGCCATAACAACCTCCTTGTGGCCCGGACCCTGAAATACGCCACCGGGCTTGAAGGGAAAGTGCGCGATTCGCACTGAGCCGTTCCTGAACCGGCTGTTTGGCTGGCGTTCATCTGCGCGGGCATTTATCCAACTGGATCAACGCGATGGCGTCCAGCGCTGGGTCTGGCAGATCGGCCCCATACAGCCTTTGACCGCCAGGCTGCCATCCGCATTGCGCTTCACCACAGAACGGAAGGAACGCCCCCGCTCCGGGCTGTAGATCGTGCCTTCCCACGCGCCGCCAGTATCGCGAAAGCCGGACAATATGTTGAGCCCGACCAGCGGGCGTGTGCGCAGCGCGGGATCAGGATTGTTGCGATCAGTGGGGTTTGCGCCTGCCTTCACCAGCAGCCGGGTGATCCGGCCGCACAGATGTGCGCCGCAGGGTGCAATCTCGACCACACCCTTGCCATCATCGGTCAGCCATTTGCCGCTGATCGGCTGGGCTGCGGCCAGCGGCGCTGCCAGCGCGACCAGCCCTGACAAAAGCAGAATTTTGCGCATCGTTTCTCCCCTCAATTTTTACTTGGCTGACAGTCATGTTAATGACATCATCCGGACATGCAACTCCACCGCGCCATCCTCACCGCCGCTCTGGCCTCGCTCGCCGCGCCAGCTCTGTCCGCCACGCTTTCGGTTGAAGCCGGTCCAGACGCGCAGGAGCGTCTGCAAGGGGCCTTGATCGAAGCCAAGACCGGAGACACGGTTCTGATCGGTCCCGGCACCTTCGTGCTGACCGACGGCCTGTCGCTCGATGTGGATGGTGTCATCGTGAAGGGTGCGGGGCCAGACAGGACCATCCTGTCATTCAAGGGACAGAAAAGCGCGGGCGAAGGCCTGCTCGTCACGTCAGACAATGTCGTGTTGCGCGACTTTGCGGTGGAAGACAGCAAGGGCGATGGCATCAAATCCAAAGCCGCCAACCAGATCGTCTATTATAATCTCCGCGTCGAATGGACCAATGGCCCCAAGGCCAGCAACGGGGCCTATGGCGTCTATCCGGTCGAATCGAAGAATGTCCTGATCGATTCGGTGCTGGTGAAGGGCGCTTCGGATGCGGGCATTTATGTCGGCCAGTCCGAAAACATCATCGTCCGCAAAAGCCGCGCCCATTTCAACGTGGCGGGAATCGAGATTGAAAACAGCTATAATGCGGACGTTCATTCCAACATCGCCACGCGCAACACGGCGGGCATATTGGTGTTCGATCTGCCCAATCTGCCCAAGAAAGGCGGGCATGACGTGCGCGTTTTCGCCAACCGGATCGAATGGAATGCCACACCCAATTTCGCGCCGCCCGGCAATATCGTGGCCAGCGCGCCCACCGGCACCGGCGTGATCGTGATGGCCAACAGGAACGTCCATGTGTTCGGCAATGCGATCGGTGGGCATGGCACCACCAATGTGATGCTGGTCGGTTATCAATTGGCGTTCACCGATACCGGATATCAGCCGCTGCCGATTGACGTGGTGGTGCGCGACAACAGCCATGGCAAAGCGGGCTTTGATCCGGGGCCGCAATTTGCAGGCGGCAAGGAACTGGCCGCAGCGATGAGCGGCATTGCGCCCGTCATCTGGGATGGCACAGGTTCTGGCGTCCATGTGTCTGACAAGGTGATGACGCTCTCCATGGGCCTGACAGACCCGAAGGCTCGCGCCAGGCAGGCCAATCCCCAGCCGGTTGATCTAAGTGGCGTTCCGCTCGCCAAAGAGCCTGCCAAGGTTGTGCTGCCGCCCGAAATGGAAGCGGCGATCCGGTGAGAGACCGTGGCCGTCGCCCCCGCATTGCCTGGGGTCGCTTTTTCCTCCCCCTCTTGCTCATCAGCGCCGCCCCCCTGCCTGTCAACGATGCGCTGATCCAGTCGGACAGGTTGCCGGCCCGCCTGTCCGAACTCAATCTTTTCGAAGGCGGCAAGCCGTCTACTGCGCTTCAGCCTTACACGCTCTCCACGCCGCTCTTTACCGATTATGCCAGCAAGTGGCGCTGGATCTACACGCCGCCGGGCACAGAGTTGGCGTGGAAGGGCGATGGCTTGCCGGACTTTCCAGTGGGTAGCGTGCTGATCAAGAGCTTTGGCTATCCTGCCGATCTGCGCAAGCCGGAGGCGAATATCAGGATGCTCGAAACGCGCATCCTGATGAAGCGCGCGGGCGGCTGGATCGCTTTGCCCTATGTGTGGGATGCCGATGGCAAGGACGCGACACTGAAGCGCGCGGGCCACAGAACAGACATCAGCTGGACGCATGCGGACGGCAAGCCGCGCGCGATCAGCTATGCCGTGCCCAACGCCAACCAGTGCAAGGGCTGCCATGATGCGGGCGGGCAACTCACCCCCATCGGTCCCAAATTGCGCAATCTGGAGACCGGGCCGGATCGCCCCGCTGCCACCCGCCCGCTGCCGCGCTGGGATGATGCCAAGGCTCCACTGGACCAGCGCGCGCGCGCCTATCTCGATGGCAATTGCGGCCATTGCCACAACCGCAACGGCCCTGCCGATACATCCGGTCTGTGGCTGGACTGGGACGACGAACATGGACCCAATCTGGGCATCCGCAAGCGGCCCGTCGCTGCCGGGCGCGGTTCAGGACAGAATGAGTTCGACATTTTGCCCGGCCAACCAGACAAGTCCATTCTGATCACCCGGATGCAGAGTCTGGACCCCGGCGTCGCCATGCCCGAACTCGGCCGGGCAACCGTCCATGAAGAGGCCATCTCCATGCTGTCCGCGTGGATCAGCCACATGCCGCAATGAGGCTGGCCTTTGTTTACAACGCCAATGCGGGCCTGATGGCGGCCTTCATGGATTCGGTCCACAAGATCGTTTCGCCCTCTAGTTACGCCTGCGATCTGTGCGCCATCACATACGGGCTCACCAGCATGAACCCGCAATGGCGGGACTGGCTGCGCGCGCTGGACATCCCCACCCATTTCTATCACCGCCCCGACTTCAAGGCTGATTGGCCCCGTGTAGAAGAGCCGCTTCCCGCAATTTTTCTGGAGCAGGATGGCACGCTGGACACGCTGGTCAGCGCCGCCGAATTCAAAGACGTCAAACAGGTCGATCAGCTGATTGCGCTCATCGAGCGCAAGCTGGGCACCAAAGGGATAAGAACAGGAGAGACAATATGAGCACCGAAATCACCGGCCATTGCTATTGCGGAGACGTACACTGGAAGGCTCAAGGCCCCGGCTTCATGAAGTTCGAATGCTATTGCCGCGAATGCCGCTACCATTCCGGCGGCGGCCCGGTGATCGGCTTTGCAGTGATGAATGAAGGCTTTGAAATCACCAAAGGCGCGGTGAAGGGATTTACCCGCAGCGATATTGACGGTGCGGTGACACGGCAATTCTGCCCGAATTGCGGCACGCACATGTTCACCCGCGCACCCAGCTTTCCGCAGGGGCTGATCGTGAAGGCAGGCAGTCTGGACAATGAAGCGGACTTTGACGGCCCCGAATTCGCAGCGTTCACCTGCGATGCGCGGCCCTGGCACCGCTTGCCGGACACGCTCCCCGTGCATGAAAGATGGCCGGGCTGAAGAGCGCGGAACATGGACGACCCGAAACCACCCTCATTCTGGGAAGATGCCATCGGAACCTTTTTCCTGACCTTATTCGGGTTCATCCTTGTCCTTTTTCTGCTGGGGCGTGTGATAGCAATGTTTGGGGGCGACAGCTGACGATCCCGTTTGCACGTCGCGCTTGCTGAAACCGTGGGGCAGGCCTATCGCACCCGCGACAGGGTTGATGCCGATCAGTTCGGCTTGGATGGTGTTCCTTGAGGTCGAGACAGTTTCTAGCGGGCTTTGCTGCATGCACAGCCCTTTCGTGCGCGTGTTTGTCTGCGGCACACGCCCAAACCGCCGATGAAATCCTTGTCACCGGCACGGCCTTGCCCGCGCCGCTGAGCGACGAGGCGTATAGCATCGCGACGATCAGCGAAGATCGACTGGCCGCAACGGCATCGGGCCGGATTGAGGACGCGCTGCGCGATATCGCAGGGCTCCAGCAATTCCGCCGCACCGATGCCCGTTCTGCCAACGCCACCAGTCAGGGTGCGACGCTGCGCGGTCTGGGCGGCAATGCCTCTTCCCGCGCGCTGCTGGTGCTGGATGGTGTGCCGCAGAGCGATCCCTTTGGCGGTTGGGTGACGTGGCCCGCTTTCTCCGCCATCCGGCTCGACGAAATTCGCGTGACGCGCGGCGGCGGATCGGGCGCCTATGGCTCTGGCGCGCTTTCTGGCACCATCGAGATGGAAAGCGGCCCCGGCAAGGACGGGCTCATCGGCAACATCGCTTATGGCAGCCATGATTCGGTGGAGGCCAATGCCTTGCTGGGCGGCGCACTGGGCAACGGACGCGCTTTCATCACCACCAGCTATGCCCGCGGAGACGGGTTCGTGCCCACCATCAAGAGCCAGCGCGGCACCGCAGATGGCGCCGCACCCTATGAGCAAGCCAGCCTTGCCGCGCGGGGCATCGTGCCGCTCAGCCGCAACACCGAATTGCAAGCCTCCATCCTTGGCTTTACCGACCGGCGGACGCGCGGAACGATCCTTTCCTCCAACGGTGGAGACGGAGCGGATGCCAGCATCCGGCTGGTCCATGATGCGGGCTATGGCCGCTGGGACTATGAGGCACTCGCCTATCTCCAGTTGCGCAAGTTCGAGAGCCGTTTTGTCAGCGTAAACGCCGCGCGCGATACGGTGACGCAAACGGTGGACCAATTTAACGTGCCCTCCACCGGCATGGGTGCCCGGCTCGAAGTGCGGCCTCCGTTGGGCAGGATTTTGGAAATGCGGTTGGGCGCGGACTGGCGGCGCACCTCCGGCACCACCAACGAACTCTTCACCTATGTGGCGGGCAACCCGACCCGCGCGCGCGAAGCCGGTGGCCAAAGCGAAACACTGGGCGGCTTTGCCGAACTGAGCGGCAGCGCAGGCATATTCGACCTGACCGCGAGCGGCCGGGTTGATCGCTGGTGGCTGCGCAACGGGCGGCTGATCGAACGCACGATTGCGACCGGAGCGCTGTTGCGCAACGAAATCGCGCCAGACCGCAGCGGCACCGAGTGGACCGGACGCGCCGGAGTTTCCGCGGTCTTGCCGGGACATGTGAAGCTGCGCAGTGCCGCCTATCTCGGCTGGCGTCTGCCTACGCTCAACGAACTCTACCGCCCGTTCCGCGTCGGTGCGGATGCCACGGCCGCCAATCCTGCGCTCAAGCCCGAACGGATGAAGGGCGCGGAACTGGGGCTGGAATGGTGGTCTTATCTGGGCGGGCCAACGATCCCCGCGATCCCTGAGACGAGTGGTGCAGCGGAAGCCGCCAGTCGCCCGTCGATCCGGCTGGGCGCGACACTGTTTGCGAACCGGCTGACCGACGCCATCGGCAATGTCTCATTGGGCAGCGGCCCCGGCACGTTTCCCGGAGTCGGCTTCGTGGCGGCGGGCGGCACTTATCGACAACGGCTCAATCTGGACGCGATCAACGCGCGCGGCGTGGAGCTGGATCTGGGGCTGAAAGCAGGCCCGTGGCATCTGGCGGCGAGCTATGCCTATACCCATGCCCGCGTCCGGGCGAGCGGCGCTGCCGTGCCGCTGAACGGGCTGATCCCGGCACAAGTGCCTTCGCATATGGCGAGCGCGACGTTGGGCTGGAACGGCCTGTCTGTCACTGCTCGTTATGTTGCAGCGCAATATGAAGATGACTCGAACAGCCGAAAATTGCGCGATGCACTGACTTTTGATGCGGTCGCAGAGTGGCCCTTGCGCAATAATATTACGCTCACGCTGCGCGGCGAGAATCTGGCCAACGCGCGGGTGGAAGCAGCGATCAGCGGCGCGGGCGTGATCGAGCGCGCGTCTCCGCGCACGCTCTGGATCGGCCTGAAGATTAACGGAAAGTAAAAAAGAAAAGGCCCGCAGGGGGTTACCTGCGGGCCTTTCCGTTTGAATGGAAAGCAGGCGTGCTGATCAGGCGCCGAGCAGGAAGGCGAACATAAGCGCCTGCATGCCGAGGGCGACTGCAACACTTGCCGTGCGAACGATGGTGACCATCGGTGTGCTCCTCTTTCAGTTCAAGGAAACGGACCATCCGTTTCGATGGTCTAAATATGCTGCAGGTGCGAGATTTACAAACGCAGAACGCGCAACCGCGATTGCAGAAAACGCAATCGCATGACATTTTGATTGCAATAGTTAAAACAACACTAATTTACATGAGTTTCAGTAAGGAATGCCGCCACGTCAGCTGCCGATTGATCGGCCACTTCCTCCATCGGCACATGGCCCACCCGGGGATAGCTGATCAGGCGCGATCCGGGCATGGCCTGCTGAAACCAGCGGGCGGAGGCAACGGGGATGAGATTATCCTCCTGCCCCCACAGGATGAGCGTCGGTGCCTTGATCGCTGCCAGTTGCGCGCTGGTCGCCGGATGATTGTTGTGACCAAGAGCAAAGCGCCGCATCGTTGCCTCGCGATTGCCGGGATAGCGATTCAAATCCCAATAGCGATCCACCATGGATGGCGTGACTTGTGCCGGATCAAACAGCGTGGTCTCCAGGCTCGATTCGAACATCGAACGTGGCGCGATCCACTTCATCAAAGAGCGCACCCCCCGCATCCGCGCCAGCCGGAAGCCGATGGGGGCCTTGCGCGACTGCCATTCGGGCGCACCCGCCGCATCGACAAGTACCAGTGCCGCCGTCCGGTCCGGATGCGCCAAAGCAAACATCCATGCCGTTCCGCCACCCATTGAATTGCCTGCAATCACCGCGCGCTGAATGCCCAGCCGGTCCATTACCCCCGCCACAACGTCCACGAACACGGGATAATCATAGACGCCGCCCGGATGACGCCCGGTCAGGCCATGCCCCGGCAGATCAAGCGAAACGATGCGCCGCTCTTTCCCCAGCCGCGCCACCCACGGCTCCCATGTGTGGAGCGAGGCATTGGACCCATGGATGAGCACCAGCGGCACGCCATCGCGCTTGCCCTCGTCCCGCACATGGATCGTCAGCCCCGGCTGGAGGGTGATGAACCGAGACGTGACGGTGGCATATTTGGCCCGCATCGCGGCGGGATCAGTGTCGGGCGCATAGCCCCAGACGCCGATGCCGATAATGACCAGCAACAGCCCGATCACCACCCATTTCACTGTCCGCATCAGCCCTCTCCCCGCGCGTTCGAAAGTCTGATGGCATGTCATCGACTGCCAACAGTTCCCGTTGATGTCGAGCGAACGGCATTGGTTCAAAAAATGCCTTCACACCCTATTCGAGCAGAGAGTGCGCTTCCATTCAGCGCGATGCAAGGGGCGGCGTCAGCCTCCGAACACGCGGGTGAAGATCGTGTCCACATGCTTGAGGTGATAGCCAAGATCGAACTTGTCCTCGATCTCGGCCACCGAAAGCGCCTTGGTCACGTCCGCATCGGCCTTGAGCAGTTCGAGCAGCGAGAGCTGTCCGTCGGACTCCCACACCTTCATCGCATTGCGCTGGACGAGCACATAGCTGTCTTCGCGGCTCACCCCCGCCTGCGTCAGTGCCAGCAGCACGCGCTGCGAATGGACGAGGCCACCCATCTTGTTGAGGTTCTTCTCCATCCGCTCCGGATAGACCAGCAATTTATCCACCACGCCGGTCAAGCGGGCGAGCGCGAAATCGAGCGTGATGGTCGCATCCGGGCCGATATAGCGTTCCACCGAGGAATGGCTGATGTCCCGCTCATGCCAGAGCGCGACATTTTCCATCGCCGGAATGCTGGCGCTACGCACCATGCGGGCAAGGCCTGTGAGATTTTCGGTCAGCACCGGGTTGCGCTTGTGCGGCATGGCAGACGAGCCCTTCTGGCCCGGAGAGAAATATTCCTCCGCCTCCAGCACTTCGGTGCGCTGCAAGTGGCGGATTTCAACCGCCAGCCGCTCAACCGAAGAGGCAATCACACCCAGTGTGGCAAAGAACATCGCATGGCGGTCGCGCGGGATCACCTGCGTCGAGACCGGCTCAACCGAAAGCCCCAGCTTGGCTGCCACATGCTCTTCCACCGAAGGATCGATATTGGCAAAGGTGCCGACCGCGCCGGAAATCGCGCAGGTTGCCACATCGGCCCGCGCGGCGAGCAGGCGCACCTTGCAGCGGCTGAATTCGGCATAGGCTTCCGCCATCTTGAGGCCGAACGTCACCGGCTCGGCATGGATGCCGTGCGAGCGGCCGATGCACGGCGTCATCTTGTGCTCATAGGCGCGGCGTTTGATCGCTTCGAGCAGCGCATCGAGATCGGCCAGCAAAATGTCAGACGCGCGGGCCATCTGCACGGCAAGGCAGGTATCGAGCACGTCGGAACTGGTCATGCCCTGGTGCATGAAGCGCGCTTCATCACCCACCTGCTCCGCCACCCAGGTGAGGAAAGCAATCACGTCATGCTTGGTGACAGCTTCGATGGCATCAATGGCGGCCACGTCGATAGAGGGATTGGTTGCCCACCACGCCCACAGCGCGTCCGCTGCGGATTTGGGCACCACGCCCAGCCCGGCCAGCGCCTCGGTGGCGTGCGCTTCGATTTCGAACCAGATTTTGAACCGCGTCTCCGGTTCCCAGATCTTCACCATGTCGGGGCGGGCATAACGGGGGATCATCGGCACATCCTTCTAAAATCGTGTGAGTCGCACAAAGCGCAGCAAGTTGCCGCGCCGTTACCAGCACCTGCCCGTTTGTGTCGAGCGCAGTCGAGACACGCAGCGGGTGTTTCGACGGCGCTCGACACAAAGGGATAAGAGGCGATGCTATCGTGACTTGGCCGGTGCAGGTGCAGGCGGTGGCCCCGGCTGCTGCGTGGCGATGCTGGCGGGTGCAATCGAGACGCCAAACAGACGCCAACGGCCATTGACCCACTGGAAATAGAGATCAAAGGCAATGGCCGTGGGCCGCAACCCGAACAGCCCCTTCACGCGCAGCAGGCCCGGTTGCTCCAGCCGGGGCGGCATGGTGTAAGTGGGGCCGAGCAGCAGCGTGTTGGACAGATCAACGCCGCTCAACCGCAGCGACGTGAAAATCTGGGTGAGCTTTGCGGGATCATTCGCCATCTGGAATCCGGGTGCGGCCAGATCACGCAGCACCGAATAATTGCCCGACAGATTGGCATGATCAACCGCCGCCATCGTTGTCCAGATCAGTTTGGACATTTCCAGCTCATCGGGCACGGGCACCGATGAAACCGGCACGGCCTGTTGCGCCTGAACCGGCGCGGCCATGCCAAGGCAGGCAGCAAGCGCGAGAAGAAGGGGCAATCCGGATTTCATACAACTCTCCGCAACGGGCGTGGCACTTAGCTAACAGGCCGAATCGGCACAGCGCAACACGCACCTCGGGCCGTGCGTTTCATCATGATGCGAATGGGAAAAATGGCAGGAGTGGAGGGACTCGAACCCCCGGCATTCGGTTTTGGAGACCGACGCTCTACCAGCTGAGCTACACTCCTACAGGATGGCGCTGCCCCTAACCGAGCCCGTGCCGCAGTGCAAGGCCGGTACGGGGATATTTGCCCGAAAAGGAATCAGGCCGGGTGCAAGGCCCCGGCCTGTTCCATTTGTTCCGCTCGCTCAGAACTCGCCGGACAGGCCGACACGGGCCGCCGTGTTCTTCCCGCCCGAATGCGAGACACCCACGGTGAGCGCAATCGGGTTGGCCCCGTCAAAGCGGTGCGCCAGCGCCGCGCCGAACGCCTGTTCACCCCGGAAGGTGGCGACGTTCGCCGTGTAGCTGGTCTTGCCCGCTTCAGAGGGCATCGCCGCCGGAGCCAGCGCGACCGCCGCCGCAATGCCCTGCCGCGCTTCCTTGCGGTTGTGCTGGATCAGGTTGTTCAGCGTCGTCTGCCCGGCTTGCAACGCCGTGATCTGGCTGCCCTGCACGGTGTTCAGCGTCTCCACCGCAGACAGGCGGCTGTTCTGCGTGGTGTTGACCGTTTCAATTGCACCAAGGCGGACATCCTGTTCGGCATTGAGCGTCTGGATTGCGGCAATGGCCGGGCGGATGGTTGCATCACGACCGACCGTGCCGGTGGCGTCCACCGTCATGATGTCGGTCGCGCCAACCTGCGCCGCCGTACTTGCGGCCATGTCACCCACCGTCACAGACGTGCCGACGCCGCCCAGCACAACCTGACTGGCGCGTGTGGTCGTCGCTCCGAAGCCGATGGCCGTGGATGCTGCAAAGGCCGCATTGGCGCCATTGCCGAGCGCGACAGCATTGGCACCAGCCGCCGAAGACCGGTTGCCAAGGGCCGTGGCTCCGGCACCGGCTGCATCGGCATTGTCACCAAAGGCTGCCGCATTGGCTCCGGCCGTATTGGCTTGCCGCCCGACCGCAACCGAGAGGTTGCCCCCGGCATTGGCCTGCCAGCCAAAGGCCTGCGCGCCCCGCCCGGCCGCCACGGATTCTCCGCCAACCGCCGTGGAGTGGAAGCCCGAGGCCCGGGCCTTGTCACCCATGGCGACCGCATCTTCATCCGAAGCGACACTCTGAATGCCGATGGCAACCGATGTGCCGAGAGAGGCCGCATTGGCACTGTCCGTGCTGGCATAGGCCCCAATGGCAACGGACCCGGTGGCAGAGGCGGTTGCCGAACTGCCAACCGCCGTGGACAAATGCCCGCTTGCCAGCGAAAAGCTGCCGACAGCCGTTGCTCCGTCATTTGACGCAATCGAGTCATTGCCCAAGGCAGCGGACTGCACGCCAACGCTTTGCGCACCAGCCCCCAACGCGACCGATGCCTGACCGTTGGACACGCTCAATTCACCAATGGCGATGCCGGAATCCAAATTGGCGCGCGCATCATAGCCGGTTGCAATCGAGCGATAGCCAAGAGATTGCGCCAGATTGCCGGTCGCAACCGATGATTCACCGGTTGCCGTCGTGCCATAGCCAAGCGCTGAGGCGCCAAAACCGCTCGCGCGGGCAAAGCTGCCAAACGCAGATGCGGACGTATTCAACGCATTGGCCGAGGTGCCGACCGCGACGGCCTGAACTCCGGTCGCCGTAGCATAGCTGCCAACACCCACCGCACCGTCAGCCAATGCCCGTGCGACCGTGCCGGATGCATACGACAAACTGCCCGTTGCATTTGCAAACCCGCCAATGGCGGCCGAGTCCTCGCCTGCGGCATTCGCATCCGTGCCGATTGCGATTGTGCGCAAGTTGGACGCCGTCGAATCGCCAATCGAAATCGAAGCCAGGCCGGTCGCGTTCGAACTGAATCCCAGCGCGGTAGACTGGCCGCCATTTGCCAATGACTGCGCGCCCACAGCAGTATCGGCCAAAGCCGCAGCCTGCGCCGAAAGGCCCAGCGCCACAGCATTGTCTGCGCTCGCGCGGCTGCTGCCGCCCAATGCAATCGCTCCGGCTCCGGCGCTGCGCGCATCAGAGCCGACGCCGATGGCTGAAGCGCCCAGCGCCAAAGAGAAATTGCCAACCGCAACCGCCGCCACACCGGTGGCCGTGTTGTCGGCCCCCACGGCAATCGCGCCGGTTCCATTCGCGGTGTTATCCGCACCCACTGCAACCGCGCCGTTCCCGGTGGCGTTGTTCGGATCACCAATCGCCACCGCACCATCGCCCGACGCCGTGTTGAGATCGCCAATCGCCACGCCCTTGCCTTGCAGCACCTGCGAACTGCCGATGATCACCTGATCGCCATTGGCTCCGGTGCTGACAACGGCTGCAATCGCTGCATCCAGTTGCCCCTTGTTCACGGCATCGGTGGCGTCCACCGCATTGCCAACGCCCTTGATGCGGTTGCCCAACAGATCAAGCTCTTTGAAGACGTGAAGATCGTTCACATCAAGATGATCGACGTCAACATAATTGGCGTAAACTTCATCGGCATCCACAACATCCGCCAGAATTTCGCCTGTATCGACGACATTTGCATAGACACCCACGGCGTCAACAACGGGTGTGCTCAGGCCCGTGGCGTCGAGAACCGTGGTGACTGCCGGTGTGACCTGTGCAGACAAGGTGAACGGACTCACAAAGCTGCGTTCATTGCCGGGCTCACCCAATGTACTGGTCTGGGTCTCGGTGCTGAGGGCGGCCGTGCCGAAAAGCGTTCCGAACGCCAAAGCGCCCGAACTGTTCGACCCCGTCCGGAATGTGCCGACCAGTTGAACCGAATTGTTGGAGACGTCCGTCGGGTTGGGGGCCGTCAGCGTGAACACCCCGTCATCGCCATTGGGCAGACTGAACTCCTCATTGACGGTGCTCACATTGATGGCGCGCACATCGGCGCTGTTGACCGTGAAGGTCGTGCCGGGGTTCACCACCAAAGGCCCGCCAAAGGTGGAATTGGCATCAATGGTGAAGTCATATTGGGTGGTGAGATCGACCGTCGTATTCTCAACGGTCTCCGGCGAGAAATAGGTGGAAGCGTTGAAGGGATCATTCTGAAGGCGGAAGCCTTCGATCTGCAACTGGCCGTCAAAGCTGGCATTGCCGCTGAATACATACCGCGTCGTCCCCGGTCCGGCCTGCGTGGCCGAACCCGAAGTAATCGTATTGACGAACACCCCCTTGCTCGGCGTGGAACAATTTGACACCGTGGGAGAATTGGGCGGGAAAGTCCCGGTATTGCCAGTCGTCGGACAAGTTGGGCTCAGCGGGACCTGACCAAGCGTGCCGCCCGGCGCAGCCTGCGCCATGGCCTGACTTGCTGAAACCAGCGCCAGCGCCGATGCAGTTGCCAGCATATTGAAATTTTTCATCTCTCATCCCCTGTGGTTGGTTCAATGACGGCCCACCGCTCTCATTGTGGAAGGTCGGAAAAGCTGAAATCAAACAATCGCGCCTTTCGCGCCGGGTCAGCACCCGACGCCGTGGCGAAATTGACAAAGCTGTTTGGCTGGAAAGCAGATCAAGCAGGTTCTTCTCATACAAACGAGCCATCTTCTTAGAATCGATTACGGCGTTTGCCGCATTCAAACCAAATTTGGACCCGCTGCACGTTCAACCCGCGCTATTTGCTCAATATTTTGGGGGCGTCTTCCGCCAAGTCAAGGCGCAATCCGCCACAAGGCGGATATGCTGTCGATCAGCAAACTCCCCCCTTGCAGCGCGCCCAACTGGCGCTAAAAGCGAATCGACAAGAGCCTTACGGGCCAGTTGGGGGATATTGCCAATGGCAGAGGCCGGCGCGGACGAAGAAATCGACATCAAGCGCGACCGGCTCGTCATTGTGGCATCATCACTCGGAACCGTTTTCGAGTGGTATGATTTTTTCATTTACGGCATTCTCAGCGCGCTGATCGGGAAGCTGTTTTTCCCGTCAGACAATCCCACCGCAGCCATGCTGGCGAGTCTCGCCGTATTTGGCGCCGGCTTTGGCGTGCGCCCGCTGGGGGCCATCATCTTCGGCTATCTGGGTGACAAGATCGGCCGGAAATATACTTTCCTCATCACCATCTCGCTGATGGGCGGGGCAACGGCGGCGATCGGCTTTCTGCCGACCTTTGCCAGCTGGGGCCTTGGCGCGGCAGCGGCGCTGCTGGTGCTGCGTTGTCTTCAGGGGCTGGCGCTGGGGGGCGAATATGGCGGGGCTGCAATCTATGTCGCGGAACACGCCCCGGCCCATAAGCGCGGCCAATATACCAGCTGGATTCAGGCTTCGGTTGCGGGCGGGTTCCTGCTCGCGGTGGTGGTGGTGCTCACCACCCGGACCGCGATGACCACAGAAGCGTTCGAGGATTGGGGCTGGCGCGTGCCCTTCATCGTCTCGCTGCTGCTGCTGGGCCTTTCGCTTTATATCCGCATGATGCTGTCCGAAAGCCCAGTGTTCAAGGCGATGAAGGAGGCAGGCACCACCTCTCACAATCCCTTTGTCGAAAGCTTCCAATATCCCGGCAATGTGGGGCGCATCTTCGTTGCGCTGTTCGGCGTCGCGGCGGGGCTGACGGTGATCTATTATACTTCGCAATTCGGCACGCTCTATTTCCTGACCGGCACCGCACGCGTGCCGGAAACGGATACGCTGATGTACATGGCGGTAGGCGCGCTGCTGGCCGCTCCGCTTTATGTTGGCGCGGGCTGGCTGTCTGACCATTATGGCCGCAAGACGATGCTGCTGCTGGGCTATGCGCTGTCGATCACGCTCACCTTTCCGCTGTTCCACCTGATGGCCGATGCCGCCAACCCGGCACTGGCCAAAGCGACGGCATCCTCTCCTGTCACGCTGGTTTCCCCCGATTGCGAGTTCGACATTTTCGCCCCCAAGCAGGAAACGGAATGCGGCCGCGCGCTCGCCTTCCTGTCGAAACGCGGCATCAGTTATGCCAAGCAGGATGGCCCGGCGCTGGTGCTGCAAGTGGGCACCGCAGACGTGATGGGCTTTGACGACAAATCCTATATCGCCGCGCTGGAAGCCGCAGGCTATCCCGACAAATCGGACCCTGCCCAGCGCAAGCCCTGGCTCATCATCCTCGCCGTGGCCGCGCTCGTCGCGTTATCCGCCATGACTTACGGGCAGGTGGCAGCGATCCTTGTGGAGATGTTCCCCGCGCGCATCCGCTATACCTCGATGTCGATCCCCTACCATATCGGCACCGGCTATTTCGGCGGCTTCCTGCCCTTCATCTCGCAGCTGATCGTGGTGAAAACGGGCGGTACCTTCATGGGCCTGTGGTACACGGTGGGCGTGGTGACAATGGCCTTCATCGTCTCGGCGATCTGGCTGCCCAAGGAATATGGGCAGGATCTGCACTGAGGGTCTGAACTTCCCTTAGACACCAACGCCCTCCGTAGCGTGGCAAAGGTCAAATAAGCTGAAATCGCGTGCAAGTGCCACTCTCCGGCGCAGGCCAGAATGCATACGCGGTTATTCCGTCGCGCGCCTACAGCCCCCGAACCAGCTTCGCCGCCACCCCCATCCATGCCGGATCATCCACCACCTGCTGCTTCGCGCCTGCCCCCAGCGGGAGGATGTGGAGCCGTGTGCCGTCACGCCCGATCAGTCGCCCGAAGATGAAGCGGCCTGCCGGGCGGGGCAGCAGCACGTCTCGGTTGAGGGCAGAGCCGAACGCATCGGGGGCAATGCGGTCGCACCAGATTTCGTCTCCGGCGCGATATTCGCCGATGCTGCATTCCACGATCAGCGCCACGGCGCCTGCGGGTGGGCGCGGCGGGGTGACGGACAAGGGATGGTGCGGCGCGTGAACACCATCGGCCTGCACCAGCGCGGCCACAGGCAAGTCCGGCCCCTGAGGCAACTGAACCAGATCGGCCCCTTCCACGCCCAAAGCCTTGGCAATCCGGTTCAGCCAGATGACCGATACCGTGCGCGTGCCCGTTTCCAGCCGCCCGATGGTCTGCGCGGTGGTGGGCGGATCGCAGCGCTCGGCCACATCGGCCAGCGTCAGCCCTTTGGCGCGGCGCACTTCGCGGATGGCGGTGATCATGGGCAAGCTCCTGCAAAACAAAACGAATAGGACAATTCGTAACCCCTTTGGTGATTTTTCTTTGAATCAAGCATGACTCCATGGCAAGCGGAAAAGTAGGAACAAAGGAGAAACATTTTGATTCGACCGATGCTTGCCGAACGGCCCTTGCCCCGCGACGCCGCCCTGCCCGCAACCCGGCGCCCCGCGCGGAGTGTGACGGTCAACCTCGCCGAATCGCCGCTCGGCTGGCTGATGGCGCGCGGGCTGGTGACGCCGCGCCAATTTGCAGCGGGCGGGCAATTGCGCGAGGATTTTGAACGGGGCGGCCTTTCCCCCCATGTCACGATGCGCTGGGATACCGCGCCTTCCAGCCAGCGGCGCAGCGGCGGTGCGCGCGATCCGGCAGCGGCCACGCACGCCATGATCAGCGCCAAACAGCGCTTTGATGCGGCCATTGCCATGGCCGGGCCGGGTCTGTCCGACATCCTTTGGCGCGTGGTGTGCGCGGGCGATGCGATGCCGGTGGCGGAAAAGGCGCTGGGCTGGCCCGCGCGTTCAGGCCGCCTCGTCCTCGGCCTCGCGCTCGACCGGGTGGCGGATCATTATCGTATCAGGTGAGCTCACCCGCCGCGGCGGGGGGGGGACGGAGGGCCGGCGGTGCGCCCCCCGAGGGGGAAAAAGAGACCCCGGCAAGGCGGGGGGGGGGGCGAGGGGGGGGGCCCCGGGGGCGGGGCGGCCGCCCCGAGGGGGAAAAAGCCCGATTGCCCGCCTCGGCAATTTCCCGCATAGGATCCTCATCGGAGTGTCATGGCATGAAGATAACCGCTCATCCTGAGGTGCGGGTAAAATTTGACCCTATGCCATCGCAATTCGCGCCGCCTTTCTTTCGCAACGTCAGTGAACTTTTGTGACCTTTGCCATGATCCAAGCCTCCATTTCCCCCGCCCGCCTTGCCCAGTGGCTGTTCGGCGTTGCCGCGCTCGTCTTCGCCATCGTGGTGGTGGGCGGCATCACGCGGCTGACCGAATCGGGGCTGTCCATCACCGAATGGAAGCCGATTTCCGGTGCGCTGCCGCCGCTGAGCGACGCGGCATGGGCGGATGCGTTCGCCAGATATCAGCAGATCCCCGAATATCAGCAGATCAACAAGGGGCTGGGCATGGGGCTGGCCGAGTTCAAGTTCATCTTCTTCTGGGAATGGACGCACCGCCTGCTGGGCCGGGTGATCGGGCTGGCGCTGGTGCTGCCCTGGGCGTGGCTCGCGCTGCGGCGGCGCCTGCCGCAAGGCTATACGTTGCGGATCTTCGCGCTGGCGGCATTGGTCGGCCTGCAAGGCGCGCTGGGCTGGTGGATGGTCGCATCCGGCCTTGAAGTCCGCACCGATGTCTCCCACTTCCGCCTTGCCGCGCATTTGCTGACAGCGCTGCTCGTTTTTTCCGGCCTGATCTGGACTGCCCTAGACCTGCGCGCGCTGGCGCATGATCCGGCGGCGCAGCCAGTGCGGATGACGGGCTTTGGATGGGGCGTGGCCGCCGTGCTTGCGCTGCAACTCCTTTTCGGCGCCTATACCGCTGGCCTCAACGCCGGGCAGGTGGCGGCGACATGGCCGAGCATGAACGGCCATTTCGTGCCCGAAGGCATCAACTGGAGCGGCGGCACGGCGAACGCCTTCCTCAACGATCCCTTCCTGATCCACTTCGTCCACCGCTGGTGGGCATGGGTGGTTGTGGCGATGCTGGTGCTCCTCGCCCGCAAAATCCGTCAGACCCACCGCCGCGCTTCCATCGCCATCCACAGCGCGTTCGGCACGCAGATCATATTGGGCATTGCCACAGTCTGGACCGGCGTCGCGCTCTGGCTCGCCGTGCTGCATCAGGCCGTGGGCGCGCTGGTGGTGGCGAGCACGATGTGGGGGCTGTGGGCTCGGAAATATGAGACAGGTAAATTAATACCCGTTACCAACGCCCCGCTTTTCCTTGACTTATCCCGCATCCGGTGCAAAAGGCCCGCCATTGGCGCTGCCCCTTGGGGTGGCTCCTTTTCGTTTTGGGCAATCAAGAGGGAATTTGGACCATGAAGGTCATCACCCGCTCGACCCGGTCGATCAAGCCGACTGAGGTTGAAAAGCAATGGCATCTGATTGATGCAGACGGACTGGTCGTTGGCCGCGTCGCGTCGATTATCGCCAACATTCTGCGTGGCAAGCACAAGCCGAGCTACACCCCGCACGTCGATTGCGGTGACAATGTCATCGTCATCAACGCGGACAAGGTGCGCTTCACCGGCAAGAAGCTGGGCGACAAGGTCTATTATCGTCACACCGGTTATCCGGGCGGCATCAAGGGCGTGACGGCGGGCAAGGTGCTCGGCGGCCGTTTCCCTGAGCGCGTTCTGGAAAAGGCCGTGGAACGCATGGTTCCGCGCGGCCCGCTGGGTCGTCAGCAGATGCGCAACCTGCGCATCTTCTCCGGCGCCGAGCATCCGCACGCCGCCCAGAACCCGAACGTCCTCGACATCGGTTCAATGAACCGCAAGAACAAGGTGGGTGCATAATGTCCGACACCGATAACCGTCAGTCGCTGGCCGATCTGGCCGCCCTCACCCAGCAGGCCGCAGCCGAGCCTGCGCCCGCTCCGGTTGCTGCCGAAGCCGGTGTCGAAGAGGCTGCTCCTGAAGCTTTCGCTCCGGCCGCACCCTCCACGCCCGCCATTCTGCGCGAACGTGAAGTTGATGCACAGGGCCGGTCCTACGCCACAGGCCGCCGTAAAGACGCGGTTGCCCGCGTGTGGGTGAAGCCGGGCAGCGGCAAGATCACGGTCAATGGCCGCGATCAGGAAGTCTATTTCGCACGTCCGACGCTGCGTCTCGTCATCAACCAGCCGTTCGGCGTTGCCGATCGCGTGGGCCAGTATGACGTGATTGCAACCGTGAAGGGCGGCGGCCTCTCCGGTCAGGCCGGTGCCGTGAAGCATGGCATCGCGCAGGCGCTGTCCAAGCAGGAGCCTTTGCTCCGCACGGCAGTCAAGCAGGCCGGCTTCCTGACCCGCGACAGCCGCGTGGTCGAGCGCAAGAAGTACGGCAAGGCCAAGGCCCGCCGCAGCTTCCAGTTCTCGAAGCGCTAAGCGGATCAGGCATTGCGCCAGACAGAAAGGCCCCGGAGCGATCCGGGGCCTTTTCTTGTTGGGCTCAAACCGTCCGCTTGTGCCAGCGCCAGAAGAGCGGCGGCAGGATCAGTTCCAGACTGCCGAGAAAAATGAAGAGCGGGCTGGGCCAGCCGACCGCCAGCACCGAGATGATGCGGACGATGCCACCCAGAAAGAAGGTCAGCAAAAGCGCCCCGAATACACCTTCGCGCGCGGCGAGATCGCGGCTGCACCAGATCAGCGCGGCACCAAAGCCCAGAAACAGCGCGGCGTAGAACCGATCCTCGCTGTCCATCGTCGCATTGACGGGAACAGAGCCGGGGATGGACGAAGGGCCGATGGCGATGTGCAGGCAGGCGATCAGAATGCAGACAACCCCGAAGATCAGGATCAGAATTTCCAGCGCCCTGCGCATCGCCTGCCCCTCCTCAGATCATTTCCCGATCAGCGTCTTTTCATTGTCGCCGTCCCAGGACTTCACGCTGATGTCCAGAATTGTGGCGCCGCCCATCGCCTTGTTGAACGTCTTCATGTGCGGAGAGGCGCCGTGCGCCGCCAGCGCCGCGCCGTCGCGCCAGCGTTCGGAAATGCGGATGATGCTGGGATCAAGCACGTCACGCGAAAAGGCATAGAGCAGGCAGCCATCTTCGGCATTGGTCGCTTCCAGCTGCGCCTTCATGGCGTCCTGCATACGCTCGATGTCACCATCCGCAAATTTGATATGGCCCTGAACAACGATCATCACAGTCTCTCCTTTTGATTCAGTTCTTGATCTTCCAGCCACTGCGCAACAGCAGATAGGCGGTGCTGCCCAGCACCAGATTGAGCGTGATCAGCACGATCGCGCCCAGCACAGGATCGCTGTCGCTCTGCCCCAGAAAGCCATAGCGGAAGCCCGAAATTGCATAGAAAAACGGATTGGCATGGCTGATCGCGCGGAACAGCGGCGAGAGCTTCTCCACCGAATAGAAGGTGCCCGAAAGCAGCGAGAGCGGCGCCACGATGAAGTTGGTGATCGCAGCGGCATGATCGAATTTTTCCGCCCAGATGGAGGTAAGCGTGCCCAGCAGCGCCAGCATCAGCGCGCCCAGAAATCCGAACAGCAGCACCGCCCAAAGATGTTCGGGAATCACATGCACGCCCGGCCAGAAAAGCATCGCCCCCCAGATCGCGGTGCCCACAAACGCCGCGCGGGTCACAGCGGCGCCGTTGAGCCCGGCGAGCAATTCTCCGGTGGAAAGCGGCGGCATGAGATAATCTACGATGGTTCCCTGAATCTTGGCGACCAGCAGCGAGAAGCTGGAATTGGCGAAACTATTTTGCATCATGCCCATCATGATCAGGCCCGGCGCAACGAAAGTGGCAAAGCTGTGATCATTGGCTGTGCGACCCGGACCGCTCATCGCAACGGTGAAAATCACCAGATAAAGCAGGGTCGTGATCGCCGGTGCCCAGATGGTCTGGAGCTGCACCTTGAAAAAGCGGCGCACTTCCTTCATATAGAGGGCGCGCAGCCCCCCCCAGTTGACCGATTGGATCACCGGAATTCCGGGCTCGCTCAAGATGTGGTTTTGGGACTCGCGGTTCATCGCCTGATGGCCTATCGGCAAGGGCGTGGCGGGGCAAGTCTTGGCCTGTGTGAAATTTGAATTGAGGGATTGGCATGTCCTGGACTGAAGAACGCATTGACAAGCTGAAGGAGCTCTGGAGCAAGGGCATGACCGCCAGCCAGATCGCCGAGGAACTGGGCGGCGTGAGCCGCAACGCGGTGATCGGCAAGGCACACCGGCTTGATCTCCAGTCACGACCGTCACCCGTGAAGGGCGGCGATGGCGAAGCCGCTGCCAAGCCCGAACCGCGCAAGGCGGCTCCACGCGCCGCGCCAAAGGCCGCACCGGCTCCCGCCGCCGCGCCCTCACAGCCAGTGCAGGCCAAGGCATCGCCGCCTCCGCCGGCGACCCGTTTCTGTGGATGCGGAAGTCAATGCAGCCATGCCGCTGCCCAACCGCGCGGCTCCGGTACCGGCCAACACCAGCTTCCGGTCCATCGGGCCGGGCGGATTCGTGCGCCAGTCCCCCGGTGAACAGAGCGCGCCTTCCACGCCCGCTCCGCCCCGCCGTCTGGTTCCGGCCAAGCCGAGCGCAGAGATTGCAGGCAAGACCAGCCTGCTCGATCTGAACGACCGTATCTGCAAATGGCCGCTGGGCCATCCGGGCGAGCCCGATTTCCATTTTTGCGGCGATCCGGTGAACCCCGGCTTCCCTTATTGCGTCGCGCATTGCGGGCAGGCCTTCCAGGCCCAGATGCCCCGCCGCGACCGCCGCCCGCCGCCGCCCATGCCCTTTGGCGGCCCGCGCGTCCGCTGAGGCTTTTCTGATCTGCAAAGGGTTGGCTGGGGCGGCAGGATTCGAACCTGCGAATGCCGGTACCAAAAACCGGTGCCTTACCACTTGGCGACGCCCCATCGTTGCGCATCGGCGCAATGGAGCGGGCGCTTTAGCCGCGCTTTGGCCAGAGCGGAAGGGGGAATCGTGCCCCTTTGATTGCGAAGCGGGCGGCTTTGCGCTAAGGGCGGCGCAAACGCCCCGTATGCCTGCCGACTCCGGCAGCGCATCCGGGGCTTCACTCTTTTGTTGCACGTCAGGATGAGCGCATGACCCGTCGCCGCATGATTTACGAAGGCAAAGCCAAGATCCTTTATGAAGGACCGGAACCCGGCACGATCATCCAATATTTCAAGGATGATGCGACGGCGTTCAATGCCCAGAAGAAGGGCACGATCAACGGCAAGGGCGTGATCAACAACCGCATTTCCGAGCACGTCTTCACGTTGCTGGGCAATATTGGCATCCCGACCCATTTCATCAAGCGGCTCAACATGCGTGAGCAGCTGGTGCGGCAGGTGGAAATCGTGCCGATCGAAGTCGTGGTGCGCAATGTGGCGGCTGGTTCGCTCTCCAAGCGCTATGGCATTGAGGAAGGCACACCGCTGCAACGCACCATCCTTGAATATTATTACAAGGATGACGCGCTAGGCGATCCGCTGATCACCGAAGAACATATCGTCTGTTTCGGCTGGGCAGGCCAGGACGAGCTGCACGATATTGCCGATATGGCGATCCGCGTGAATGATTTCATGAGCGGCATGTTCGCCGCCGTCGGCATCCGGCTGGTGGACTTCAAGCTGGAATTTGGCCGCGTGTGGGAAAATGATTTCGCGCGCATCATCCTCGCCGATGAAATCAGCCCGGATGGCTGCCGCCTGTGGGACATGGCCACCAACGAAAAGCTCGACAAGGACCGCTTCCGCCGCGATCTGGGCGGTGAAGTGGAAGCCTATCAGGAAGTCGCTCGCCGCTTCGGCCTGCTGCCGGAAACGGAGGGCGCGACAGTGCTGGACATGCAGAGCCATCGCGGCAAGCTGGATAGCTGATCGAGCCTCAAAGCGGGCACGTCGCCCCCGCGCAGGCGGGGGCCGGTTTGAGGAAATGGCACTTCATCCGGAAAGCGGCCCCCGCCTGCGTGGGGGCGGCGACGAGATGATGCGCTGAAGCATTATGCCAATCGCCGGTGCACCACCGCCAGACCGAGTTCCGGATAGGTTGCGCGCGCGCCTTCTCCCGCGTCGTCCAGAGAGACCACCGCCAGCCCGCGATTCACCTTTTCGCGATGATGCATTCGCGCGGTGTTTTCCTGCCCGACATAGCAACCCTTGGTGAAACTCACGCCATTCTGCTCGCGCGCAGCGCATTCAAGCCAGAGGGTCGTGCCATCCCCCAGTTCGGCCACACCTTCGACAATGCCCAGCGACAGGCGATGCGCCAGCCAGCCATCCGCCGCGTCTGAGGGCGATGCAATCCAGCGCCAGCCCAGTCGCGCATCGCGCGGATCGGGCACGCCCTGCCCTGCCTCTTGCGACCAATGAACCGCCAACCCGGCATCCACCGCGATGCTGATTGGACGCCGCAACCGGTAGATCGACAGCCGCTTGACCAAAGCTTCAGCCCGCATGGCCTCGCAATCGATCAGCAGATCATCGCCATCCGCCCAGACGAGGAAATCGAACAGCGCCTTGCCCTGCGGCGTGAGCAGGCCTGCCCAGACGGGCAGATCATGCAGCACATCATGGGTGATCAGGCCTTGAAGGAAGCCGCGCACATCCTCGCCCGAGAGACGGATGACGGCGCGGTCTGAGAGGGTGGTGGTCATGGCGTGGAGATAGGCGCGCGCAGGAAAATGCGCAATGTCACCCCACCGCGCGCACATCCACCGGCACACCCGAGAGCGCGGCATTGCCGGAGAGCGGATCAAGCAGCGCTTCATCGGTCAGGTCATTCACGCTCACCCCGCCATGCGCCTGCGCCACGCCCATGGCCACGCCGGGCAGGTTATGCCCCCAGCCGTGCGGGATGGAGATGGTGCCTGGCATCATGTCATCGGTCACTTCCACCTTCAGACGAATCGAGCCGGTGCGTGAAGAGACTTCGGCGGTGCTGCCATCACCCAGATTGCGAGCGCGGGCATCGTCCGGATGGATCATCAGCGTGCAGCGATCCTTGCCCTTCACCAGCCGTGCCGAATTGTGCAGCCATGAATTGTTCGAGCGGACATGCCGCCGCCCGATCAGTTTCAACCGCGAGTCATCATCGGTAAAGGCCGCGCGCAGCCGCTCCAGATCGGCGATGAAGTCCGGCACGGCGAGATTGACGGTCTTGTCCGGCGTCTTGAGCCGCGCGGGAAAGCGGCCCGCCTGCATTTCGCCGAAGTCCATGCCGCTCTGGTGCGATGCGAGCTCTTCCAGCGAGACGCCGTATGGTCCGGCTTTGAGCAGACCATCGAGCATCACGCGCGGATCGGGCTTGGGCGTTTCCTCGCCCGAAATCGCGGCACCCAGACCGCGCAGGATTTCCCAATCGTGGAGCGTCCCTTCCGCCTTCTCGAACAGCGGTTCAGAGAATTTGCCGAAATTGCGGATCGCGATGGGCAAAAGGAACAGGCCGTAATGCTCGCGCTCCAGCGGCCCTGTGGGCGGCAGGATGTAGTGCGCCAACCGGCTGGTCGCATTCCGGTACATGTCGATGGAGACCATCAGGTCGAGCGTGCTGAACGCCGCCGCGAGCCGCGTGCCATTGGGCGTGGAGAGCACGGGATTTCCCGCCACCACGAACAGCGCCCGGATCTGGCCCTCGCCGGGCGTCTCAATCTCTTCGGCCATGCAGGCGGCAGGAAATTCGCCGAGCACGTCCGGGTGGCCGGAGACGCGGCTGTGACGTTTGCCAATGCTTCCTTTGCCCAGCACCTCGACGGTATCGACAGCGGGCGCGGGGAACATGATCCCGCCTTCACGATCCAGTTGGCCGCTGACGGCGTTGATGCACGCGATCAGCCAGGCGCACAGCGTGCCAAAGCTTTGGGTGGAGGTGCCCATGCGGCCATAGAGCGCGGCAGGGCCGGAGGTGAGGCGGGTGGCAAGATGGTCGATCTCCGCCATGCTCACGCCCGCGCGGGCAGCACAGGACGCGGCGTCGAAACTGTCAAGGGCTTCGCGCAACCCATCGGTCCCGTGCAGCCAGTCCGGGACCACGCCGGAGCGCATCGAAAAGACCGTCTTCAACAGCGCCACCAGCATGAAAGCATCGCCGCCGGGGCGGATGAAGATATGCCGGTCCGCGATTTTGGCGGTTTCGCTGCGGCGCGGATCGACCACGATCAGTTCGCCGCCGCGCGCCTGCAGCGCTTTGGCGCGCGTGCGAAAATCGGGTACGGTCCACACGCTTCCGTTCGACGCCATGGGATTGCCGCCCATGATGATCATCGTCTGTGTGCGGTCAATATCGGGCACGCCCCATAGCCCCGAATGGCCATAGAGCCGCAAGTTGGAAACCTGATGCGGCATCTGATCCACGGTAGAGGCAGAGAAGAAATTGCGCGTTTTGAGCGCGCTTTTCAAATCGCCGCTGGTCAGCGCATTCGCGTAGCTATGGGCGTTGGGGTTGCCGATATAGAGCGCCGTGCAGCCGGGATGCGCCGCCATCAGGGCGCGCGTCTTCTCTCCGATTTCGGCAAAGGCCTGATCCCAGCTAATCTCCTCCCACGCATCGCCGGTGCGTTTGATCGGACGCCGCAACCGGTCCGGATCATTCTGCAAATCCTCCAGCGCGGTCGCCTTGGGGCAGATATGGCCACGCGAAAGCGCATTGGCGGGATCGGGCTTGATCGAAAGAATGTCGCGCCCTTCCGCCGTCACGATAATCCCGCAATTGGCTTCGCAAATGGCGCAGGTGCGGTGGTGGGTGACGGGCATGGCGGGCTCCTCTTTCTATCTTGGGCAAAGGCTAGCTGCGGCACCCCGGCTTGACAAGGTCGAAGGATGATATAAGTATGATATCATCTTTAATGGAGGACATCATGAGTGAGTCGCCCCCCGAAGCGTTGAGCCTGACGCGCGAGAGCCGCGCCTGGACAATCAGCGGCTATATCTTGTTGCTGGTCGCCATCGCGCTGCTGGCCTTCGATGTGCTGTGCATCGTGCAACTGGCGTCCATCCCCGAAGACCAGCCCGATCTGGACGCGACGGCGCTGACCAGCCTGTTTTCACTGTTGGGATCGATCTTCGCGTTCGTGCTGATCGCCAAGGGCTTTTTCATGCTCCAGCCCAATCAGGCCGCGGCCATTACTTTGTTTGGCAGCTATCGCGGGACTGATCGGGAATCGGGGCTGCGCTGGGTCTGGCCGTGGATGAGCAAGACCAAGGTCTCGTTGCGCGCCAACAATCTGATTTCGGACAAGATCAAGGTGAATGACCTGCGCGGCAATCCGATCGAAATTGCGGCGCAAGTCGTCTGGCGCGTGACGGACACGGCGCAGGCGCTGTTTGACGTTGATGATTACAAGGCGTTCGTGATGGCGCAGATCGAAGCGGCGGTCCGCTCCATCGGCTCGCGCTACCCCTATGACGACATCGAGCATAAGGAAGTCACGCTGCGTGGCAATCATGACGAGGTCGGCGTGGAATTGCGCGCCGCGTTGATGGAGCGGCTGTCTGTCGCGGGCATCACGGTGGACGAATGCGGTCTGACCCATCTGGCCTATTCGCCCGAAATCGCCGGAGCCATGCTGCGCCGCCAGCAAGCCGAAGCCGTCATCAGCGCGCGCAAGAAGCTGGTGGAAGGCGCCGTGACCATGGTCGAAATGGCGCTCAAGCAGCTGAGCGAAAAAAATGTCGTTGTTCTGGATGACGAGCGCAAGGCGGCGATGGTTTCCAACCTGATGGTCGTGCTGTGCGGCGAGCGCGACACGCAGCCCGTTGTCAACGCGGGCTCGCTCTACCAGTAGTTGCGGCCATGCGTGCACCCGGCAAGAAGTCCTTTCCGCTCCGTCTCGATCCGGCGTTGTTTGCCGTGATCGAGCGGACGGCCGCGACCGATTTCCGGAGCGCCAATGCCCAGATCGAAGTCTTGCTGCGCGAGGCACTCGCCCGGCGCGGCGTGAAGGTGGCCGTCAGCGAAACGCCCCGGCGCGGACGTCCGCCGTCCCGGACAGAGTGAAGGCGAAACTGCCGCCGCTAAAGCGTGATGACTTTACTTGGCCACTTTAAGGGCATCTCGCTTTAAAGCAGCTTCTCGATGTCCTTCACCAGCGTCTCCGGCTTTTCGGTGGGGCCATAGCGGCCCACCACCTTGCCATCCTTATCCACCAGGAATTTGGTGAAATTCCATTTGATGCCGGCCGTGCCGAGCAGCCCCTTCTTCTCCGCCTTCAGATGCTTGAACAGCGGGTCTGCATTGTCCCCGTTGACATCGACCTTGGCCATCACAGGGAAGGTCACATCATAGCTGAGCGAGCAGAAATTCCTGATCTCTTCCTCATCCCCCGGCTCCTGCGCACCAAACTGGTTGCAAGGGAAGCCGATGACGGCAAGGCCCTTCGGGCCCAGTTCGCGATGCAATTTTTCAAGACCGGCATATTGCGGCGTGAACCCGCATTTGGAGGCGGTGTTGACGATCAGCATCGGGCGACCCTTATAGTCAGACAGCGGCTGTTCGGTGCCGCCGGGGGCCTTCACCTTGAAATCATGAACGGACATGCGTTTGCGCTCCTCATGTTGCTCTTTTGCGGCGGAGGCTAACCGGCTTTGCGGCCTTCGCCAAGCAACAAAAGGACGGCGGGGCATGGGCCGCCCCGCCGTCCAGTGCATCACGCCCGGATGGATCACTGGGCGGGAGACGGAACCGCATCGGTGGAGGGCCGCTGGAGCGACGGCGCAGTCACCCGGTCATAGACCTTCACATAGTCCGGATGCTCGGTGCCCATCACCTTGTCCCAGAAGGTGAAATAAAAGCCGTAATTATGGGAATAACTGCCGCAATGGTGGAGATCATGGTGGGTGGTCGTGCTGATCCACTTGAGTACCGGATGGCTCGCCCAGCCGCGCGCATGGAGTTCCAGCCCGGCATGGCCCATCGTGTTGCGCAGGATCATGACGGCGAGGAAGGTGAACACCACCCAGCCCGGCGTGGGCACCAGCATCATCCAGATCGGCATGAACATCGCCATCACAAACGCCTCGGGCAGTGCAAAGCTGTAGGCCGCCCAAGGCGTGGGCGTCATCGTCTGATGGTGGAATTTATGGAAGCTCTTGAACAGTTTGGGATGATGCATCGCGCGGTGCGCCCAGTAGAAATAGGCATCATGCGCAATCAGGATTCCGCCCAAGGCCAGCAAATCGGTGCCGAAGCTGTAACTCATTTCCAGTTCGCGCATCCAGCCGTGGCGGATCGCCCACATCACGCCGATGGCGACAAGAGTGTAGACGATCACGGTGCGCATCGAGGCGAGAAACTCGCGCCGGAAATCCTTCCACGTCGCTTCGCGCTTCTGGATCTTGCGGCTTGCCCAAGCGGTGCGGCGCAACGCCCAGACGAGGGCCGCGATGAGACCGGCGGCGATCACATAGCGCGCCATGTCGAAAACAAAGATCGGCACCGCGCGCTCTGCGGCGATCTCGATCAGGGTGGTGGGGTGGTTCATGATGAACTCCATGTTGAATGATGGAGCGGCTATGACGGAAGCGGAGCGGACCGACTTGCCCGGTTTCGATTTCGGCTAGTCGATTTCGGAAACGATCAGCCTGCGTGGGCCCGATACTCACGCGGCGTCATCCCCTCCGCTTCGCGGAACGCCCGGTTGAACGGCCCCAGCGAGCCGAAGCCTGCATCAAGCGCGATGGTGAGGATGGGGACATCCTTTTGCGATGCGTCCGCCAGTGCGGCCTTCACTTCGGCCAGCCGGTATCCATTGAGGAAGGCAGCAAAATTGCGATGCCCCAGCGTGCCGTTGATCAGGCGGCGCAACTGATATTCCTGCACACCCAATTGAGCCGCCAACCCGGCGATGGTCAGCGTTTCATCGCGGTGCGGCATGTCTGCCTCCATATGCGCGAGCAAGCGTGCGGCGAGCGGATCGGGCGCGGCGTCGGGCCGGACATCGAGCGGCTTCGCAGGCTCGCTCACAAACAGGTCCGGATTCGAAAAGCCATAGAGGCGCGCGGAGACAAACAGGGTGGAGAGCAGGATCGCAAACTCTGTGCCGCTGCGCAGCGGCTGGCTCCAGGCGTGGCGGAAGGGCAGCATCTCGATCAGATTCACCCACAGCACGAACAGGCCGATGATCCAGACCAGCGCCGAACGGACCTTGCGGCGCGGCTCAACCAGATCATCCTCCCGCCCGCGCCAGCCAATCCACAGCCCGGCCGCAGCAAAGGCCACCATGCCGATGCGAACCAGCACCCAGACCGGAAACAGGAACCGCCCCGTGCTCAGGATGCTCGCAATCTGAACAAGGGGGAGCAGCGCAAATAGCCCGACCACCAGCCAGCGCCGCCACCCGACTTCTTTCGAGTCGGAAAACCAGACATGGGCGAACAGCCAGAACAACGCCGGGGCCAGCACTGATGCGCCATCGACCAGCAAGGAAGGCAGCGTGACCGGGGCCTTCTCCCACATCAGCGCGGACAGGACATAACAGATGATCGTGCCATTCAGCACAATCGCCAGCCGCGCAGCAAGCGCATGACGCAAGTCTCTCCACAATATCCAGCTCCACAGCAGGAACAGCGAAACGGAGCCCCCCCGGGCCAGCAGATCAATGGTGGGGAATGTGGACATGGTCGCTTGCTGCCAGAGGTGCAGACGAGCGGCAAGCACGCGCTTGCATTGTCCCGCGATTGCCGCCAGCGTGCAGCCAGAAAGAACGGGCGCATTCTTCAATCACAGGACGGACCTGATCCGCCTGACAGGAAAGGATGGCCCATGCCCGCAGGTCTTGCAGCGGTTCTCTCTGGTGGTGGTTCCAAGGGTGCGTTCCAGGTGGGCGTGCTCGATGAATTGATCAGCGCCAAGAAGGTCAAGTTCGATCACTTCATCGGCGTCTCCACCGGCTCGATCCAGGCGCTGGGCGGCGCGATGAATGACATGCCCGCGCTGGTGGAGCATTGGACGAGCATCAAGAGTCAGGCCGATATCTACAAGAAGCGGCCCTTGGGGGCGGCGGGCGCGGTGTTCGGCGCGGATTCGCTGTTCGATGCCAAGGCGCTGCGCACGCGGCTCAACACCTATGCCGATGCCGCCAAGATCAAGGCGGCCAAGAAGACGCTCCACATCGGCGTCGTCAATCTGGCGACCGGCCAATATCAGGACAAGACGCCCGACACCCTGGAGCCGGGAGACACGATTGGCGACTGGGTGTATGCCAGTTGCGCGCAGCCGCCTTACTTCAAACCCTATGAGCGCAAGAATCGCGACGGTGTGCTGGAGCAATGGGTGGATGGCGGCGTGCGCAACGTGACCCCGCTGTCCACAGCCATGAAGCTGAAGCCGCGCGCGGTGCTCGCCATCATCGCCTCGCCAGAGAAAGACCCGCCTGCGCCGGGGGCCGTTTACGAGGACCTGGTCAAGATCGGCCAGCGTTGCACTGCGATCCAGATCAGCGAAGTTGCCGCCAATGATCTGGGCAATGCCATGCTGATGAACGATCTGATCGCCGCGCGCGAAAGCCAGCTGCGCCTGCTCGCACGGGCCGGCATCACTGGCGCGGAGGCGGACCACATTCTGGCTCCGCTCGATGTGCAGATTGGCAGTTACAACCTCGTCCCCGTCCGCGTCATCCGCCCGCCGCGCAATTATGTGGGATCAGATACGATGGAGTTTGACCCCAAAAAGATCAAAGCCGCGATTGAGGCCGGACGCGAAGCGGTGCGCGCGCAATGGGATACGCTGGGGCCGTTTCTGGGGGTGTAGAAATCCCCCGGCTCACTCTACGCGCGCCGTCCTGAGCTTGTCGAAGGACCGCTTTTTCTTGATGCAAAGGTGCCCGCACAAAGACAGTGCTTCGACAAGCTCAGCACGAGCGGGAGTGGATAGGCAACACATGCTCACCGCACAGGTTCTCCCTCGCGCACAATCACTTCAGACAGGCGCGCCACCGTCCGCCCCGGCATCCGCACCGTGCCTTCGTTCATGATGGTGCGGCCATCGGGCATCAGCCATAGCCATTGCTCCATCGTCACGAACGGCTTTTTCATAAGATATTTGAGGTGGAAAAGATTGCCCGTCACCTCCGCCGTCACCGGCCCCGCCGCATCTGACAGCGTGGCGAGGTAACGCCCTTCCCCCGCCTTCGCCATGATCCAGTGCCGCTGGCTGACCTTGCCGCGATCATCGGTGATGGTCTGATCGAGCCGGAAACTGCCATCGCCTTGCACCCACCCATGGCTTTTGACCGTGATCCCGCGCGCGGGCTTGCCCCCGGGCGTTTGCAACACCCCGCGCCCGGTCAAATCTCCCGCAAACGCGATTTCGGGAGCGAATACCGGCCCGGCCTGCGCAATGCGCTCGGGCGGCACCGGCTTCACGCAGGCAGAGAGCATCAGGGCAGCGACAAGGGGGAGAATATGTTTCATTCCCGCATGATGCGCGTGGACAGGCCAGGCCGCAATGCTCTGCATCACATCGAAATTAAGACCTATATGGCACTTTTTTCTTGACATCGTCACGCTGTTATGGCTATATTGGCAACACTGGAAAATTGCGAGTCGCGGGGCGGATGCGCCGCTGATGAACGGGCTGGAGGGCGAAAGCTTTCACGGCCCTTTTCTTATGGATCAAGGATTTCCAACCCATGACCAAAGCCGAGCCCACCATTGGCAAGGCCGCGCGTGCCACGTTTCTGGCACATCTTGCCGAAACATCGAACGTTTCTGCCTCTGCCCGTATGGCCAAGATCACCTCCTCGCGAGTCTATCGCGAACGCCTGCGTTTCCCCGCGTTTCGCGCCCAATGGCAGGATGCGCTGGCCGAAGGCTATGCCCGGCTGGAGGCCGAATTGCTGGCTGAAGCGCTGCGCCCGGCGAGCGGAAACCTGAAAGACATCACGCTCAAATCGCGCCAGATGAAGGTGCGACTGGGCATGACGCTGCTCTCGCTCCACCGCGCTTCGGTGCGCGGGGCCAAGCCCACCCTACCCGCTCCGCCTGCCCGCTCTCGCGCAGAGATCCGGGCGGACTGGGAGGCCGAGCTGGACGCCATGAAAGACCGGATGACCGCTGATGACAGCGCCGCAAAGTGAAGCCGAGCGCCTCGCCCTTGCCCCGTCGGCAGAACGCGAGGCGTGGTTCAAAGCCTGCAAGCATCCCGAACGCATTGCACATGACTGGGCGTATTGGCGGCGGCCCTCCCAGGTGCCGCCGGAAGGAGACTGGCGCGGCTGGTTCATCATGGCCGGGCGCGGATTTGGCAAGACCCGCATGGCCGCCGAATGGGTGCGAGACGTGGCCGAAAACGATGGCGCGGCGCGGATTGCGCTCGTCGCCGCCACGCTGCACGAAGCACGCACGATCATGGTGGAGGGCGAAAGCGGTCTGCTCTCCATCGCGCCGCCGGATCAGCGCCCGACTTTCGAACCCTCGCTGCGCCGCCTGAGCTGGCCCAATGGCGCGATAGCGACGCTCTATTCGGCGGCGGAGCCCGATAGCCTGCGTGGCCCCCAGCACAGCCACGGCTGGGCAGATGAAATTGCCAAATGGGATAATGCGGTGAAGGCGTGGAACAATCTCGACATGACGCTGCGGCTGGGTCACGCGCCCCGCATCGTCGCCACCACGACCCCGCGTCCGGTGCCGCTTGTCCGCCGCCTGCTGGCGGAGCCCGACTTTGTGCTGACGCGCGGGACAACGCAAGATAATCGCGCAAATCTGCCTACTGCCTTTCTGAGCGCAATGCAGCGTGTCTATGCTGGCACGCGGCTGGGGCGGCAAGAACTGGCAGGCGAATTGCTGGACGATGTTGAAGGCGCACTATGGACGCGCGCGCTGATCGAGCAGTGTCGCGATGACGCCGTGCCGCCGCTTGCCCGCGTGGTGATTGGCGTTGACCCGCCCGCCAGCGCGACGGGAGACGCCTGCGGTATCATTGCCGTCGGGCTGGGTAGCGATGGCCACGCCTGGGTGCTGGGCGATCACAGCGTGCGCGGCAAAAGCCCCGAAGGCTGGGCACGCGCGGTTTCCGCCGCCGCCGCCCGCTGGCAGGCAGACCGCGTCATCGCCGAAGCCAATCAGGGCGGAGACATGGTGGCCGCGACCTTGCGCGCTGCGGATATCGCCCTGCCCGTGAAATTGGTCCACGCCTCCCGCGGCAAAGTCGCCCGCGCCGAACCCGTCCACGCGCTCTACGAATCCGGCCGCGTGCACCATGCGGGGGCGTTTCCCGATCTGGAAGACGAACTCTGCGGCCTGATGACCGGCGGCGGATATGAAGGCCCCGGCAGAAGCCCCGACCGGGCCGATGCACTGGTTTGGGCGGTGACGGAGGTGATGCTGGGGCGGAAGGCGAGCAGCGCGAAAATCACACGACTATAATAGGTTTTTTCCTACCACCGGTATTAATCGAACGACTTAGCCTCAACTCATCCTATTTTTTTTTCAGGGCCCCGTAACTGATAGGGCTTTGCCCTATCAGTTACGGGGCCCTGAGTCAAATTGACCTGCTGATATTGCAACCATATCTCAATCTTGTTCGCACAATCCGAACATTCAGACTCCATATGGTGTACCCATGACCGAAGCCCAACGCTACAAAGCGATTTCTGACATGCTTGATGCCTATACGGCTAAGCACACTGTTTCGCCGGAAGCAGCACGGAAAGCATTGATCCGGGAAGGCATTTACACGCCCAAAGGCAATCTGAAAAAGAAATATGACGAATCGCTCGACCTGAAGCAGGTTGCAATTTGAGTCGTCTGTCCCCGGCCTTTGTGCTGGGCTATCACGGATGTGATGCAGAAGTCGCTCAGCGTGCCATAGGTGGAGGGTCTCTCAAGCCCAGCGAAAACGACTATGACTGGCTCGGCAGCGGCGTCTATTTCTGGGAAGCTGACCCTGATCGGGCTTGGCAATGGGCCTATGAACAAAATTCACGCGGAAAGATTGAAAAGCCAGCAATTCTTGGCGCGGTTATCGACCTGCGCAACTGCCTGAACCTCACGACGCAAGAAGGCGTCAGCCTGCTGCGGAAGGCCTATGAGTCATACAAGGCATTCAGAGAAATTGAAGGCAAACCACTCCATGTGAATAGCGACCTTGCGCGCATACCGAGCAGTGACAAATTGATGCGCCGACTCGATAACGCGGTGATTGAACGCCTGCATGGTTTGGTCAAAGATAATAATCTCGAACCCTTCGATACCGTTCGCGGCATGTTCCGAGAAGGGGAGGCCATCTACCCCAACGCAGGATTCTGGGAGAAAACGCATGTGCAAATTGCTGTGCGCAACCATGATTGCATCATCGGCTATTTCAAGCCGAAGCTGAAACTTCTGCTCATCAAGTAGGAAACCCTAAACCCATGAAACTCTTCGGCTGGAAATCGGCCGGGCGTGCTGCTGTGCGCCCGGCCAAAACTTATGTCTCGCTTGCGCGCGGGGCTGGCGGGGCGCTCTTTGGGGCGTGGCCGCGTTCTTATGAAGCGCAAGTTCGGGAGGGGTATCTCTCCAACGCGGTTGCCCAGCGCGCGGTGCGGCTGGTGGCGGAAGGTGTGGCTTCTGCGCCCGTTTCCGCCTCTCATCCGGAAGCTGGCGCGCTGATTGCCGCGACTTCGGGCGGGCAGGCGCTGATGGAAACGCTCGCCACGCAAATCCTGCTCCATGGCAATGGCTATGTGCAGATGCTCGCCACGCCGGATTCGGCACTGGGCGAACTCTTTGCCCTGCGCCCCGAACGCGTGACGGTGGAAGCAGACGTGCAAGGCTGGCCCGCCGCCTTCCGTTACCAAGTGGGTGAGCGCGTGACGCGCCTTGCCGCCAATGAGGTGATCCATCTCCGCACGCATCATCCGCTCGATGATCATTACGGTCTGGGCTGTCTGGGCGCAGCCTCTGGCGCGATTGCCATCCACAATGCCTCTGCCAAATGGAACAAGGCACTCCTCGACAATGCGGCGCGCCCGTCCGGCGCACTGGTGCATGAAGCGTCCGAAGCGCTGACGGCGGACCAGTTCGAGCGGCTGAAAGCGGAGCTCGCCGCCGGCTTTTCCGGCCATGACAATGCCGGGCGACCGATGCTGCTGGAGGGTGGCCTGCGCTGGCAATCGCTCAGCCTGACGCCCGCCGATATGGACTTTGCCGGCTTGAAGGCCGCCGCCGCGCGCGAGATTGCGCTGGCCTTTGGCGTCCCGCCCGTGCTGCTCGGCCTGCCGGGAGACGCGACCTATGCCAATTATCGCGAGGCCAACAAGGCGCTGTGGCACCAGTCGATCCTGCCGCTGGCGGGCAAAATCCTTGCCGCGCTGGCAGAAGGGATGCGCCCCTGGTTTCCGAGGCTGTCACTGGCGGTCGATATGGACCAGCTGCCCGCTCTGTCCGAAGATCGCGAACGGCTTTGGGCTCAGGTGAACGGGGCGGATTTCCTGACACGCGAAGAAAAGCGGGCGATGCTGGGAGTCGCAGCATGACCGACATGCTCACCCACCTGTCCGCACAGGCCGAAGCGCGCGGCGCGGATCTCGCCACGTTGCGCGCACTGATCGAAGAAGCGTCCGAACTCGGCGCGCAACGGGCGCTGGAGCGGCTGGGCCTGCACGATGATCATGCCCCGCGCGATATGGCTGATCTGCGCGAATTGCTCTCGGCCTGGCGCGATGCCAAATCTTCGGCACGCCGCGCGGTGGTGGAATGGTTTGTGCGCGGATGCCTCGCGCTGTTGCTCATCGGCCTGGCGGTCAAGCTCGGGCTTGGCGGGCTGGTGAGCCAGTGAGGATCGCCGGATATGCCGCCATTTTCGATGCGCCGGATCGCGGCGGCGATATTGTCCGCAAGGGCGCGTTCGCCTCTGCCAAAGCGGGCGTCCCGCTTTACTGGCAGCATGACCCCAAGCGCCGCATCGGCACCATCGAAAGCGTGGAAGAGGATGAGCGCGGCCTGCGCATCATCGCTGCGCTGAACGATGCCACGCCGCTCAAACCCGGCCACGGCTTGTCCTTCGGATACCGCGTGCGCAGTGCGCGGCGTGGAACATATCGTGAATTAACAAACCTCGACCTGATCGAAGTCAGCCTCGTCGAGCACCCCATGCAACCGCTCGCCCGCGTGCTGGCGATTGAAGAGTGACACCCCTTTTACCCCCAAGGAGACCCCCATGGACTATGAAGTGAAAGCAGACCCGATGGCTGCCGCGTTTGACGCAGCTGATGCCCCCGCCACTCTCATCCGCCCGGCGCTGGCTGGTGCGACCCTTGCAGATCCCGCCCGCTCCGCCTTTATCGATGGCTATCTGCGCCATGGCCGCGAGGTGGAACTGAAGAGCTTTTCCGGCGCTGTGGCGGCCGATGGCGGCTATGCCGTCCCGCGCGAGGTTGACGCGGTGATCGACGCCACGTTGAAGGCGATCTCCCCGATCCGCGCGATTGCCAATGTCGTGCGTGTCGGCTCGGCGGGCTATCGCAAGCTGGTGACAACCGGTGGCACCGCCTCTGGCTGGGCGAGCGAGACCGCTGCCCGCCCGAACACGGGAACGCCCGTTTTCAACGAGATCGTTCCCAGCTTTGGCGAGCTCTATGCCAATCCGGCGGCGACGCAGGCCATGCTGGACGATGCGGCATTCGATGTCGAAGCCTGGTTGGCGGATGAGATCGCGCATGAATTTGCCAAGGCGGAAGGAACCGCCTTTGTGGATGGTGATGGCATCAACAAGCCCAAAGGCTTCCTCTCCTACGCCACGGCCAGCACCAATGATCAGTCGCGCGCGTTCGGTACGCTGCAAACGGTGGCGACCGGCGTGGCCAATGATCTGCCCGCCGCATCCCCGCAGGAAAAGCTGGTCGATCTCGTCCATGCGCTGCGCGCGCCCTATCGCCAGGGCGCCGTCTGGGTGATGAATTCGGGCACGCTGGCGCGCATCCGCAAGTTCAAGGATGCCAATGGTGCCTTCATCTGGCAGCCGGGACTGGTGGCAAACCAGCCGGATACGCTGCTCGGTTATCCGGTGGTGGAAAGCGAGGACATGCCGGACATCGGCCCCGGCAGCCTGCCGATTGCCTTCGGCAATTTCCGCGCTGGCTATGTCATCGCCGAACGCAGCGAAACGAGCATCCTGCGCGACCCCTTCACCAACAAGCCCTATGTCAATTTCTATGCGACCAAACGGCTGGGCGGTGCGGTGTCCAATTCGGAAGCGATCAAGCTGCTGAAGGTTGCCGCCAACTGATCACCTGATCTTTCCTCCCTTTAGCCCCCTCCCGCCACAACCGGCGGGAGGGGAGAGGATGAAGCATGACCCCCTATCAGTTCCAAAGGGGCGAGACGATCGCGCTCGCCCTTGACGCCGTAGACGGCGACCCGACAGATGTGACGCTGATTGCCGCCCAGTTGAAGGCCGTGCCACCGGGCCGGACCAGCGTGCCGCCCGGCGAGCCCGCTTCCGCCAGCTTTTCGGTTAGCATGCGCGCAGCCAGCGACGATGCGCCCGCCGGATGGACACTTATCATCCCCGCCGCCACCTCTGCCGGACTGGTGCCGGGCCTTTATCTTGCGGACGCCCGGCTGACGCTGGCTGACGGTGTGATCCAGACCGAGCCTGTGGCCATCCGCCTGCGACAAGCGGTGACGACATGATCATGCTGCAATGGCGCAGGCCGCCGCCGCTGATCCGCACTGTCTGGCGTGGCCCGGAACCGCGCGAAGCTGTGGCGGAACTGGCGCATGCCAGCGTTCCGCTCGCAGCCATCATCGGCCCGCCGGGCTCGCCTGGCCCCGCCCCCAGATCGGGCCGGGTGGTGATGACCCTGCCCGGCGGCGGTGGAGAGATTCATGCCGAGCATAGCTTTGCTGCCCCCGGTCTGACGCCCGCCATGCGTGCGTTCGCTACGCTGGAGCTGACCGATGATGACGCGGAAAACAGCCCCGAATGGCTGGTCGTCACATCTCTGGCCGCGCGCGCGGGGCAAGACAGCATCACCATCCTGATCACGCTGGCGGAGCCCGCCAGCGGCCCCATCCCCCTTATCTGGAGTGCCTTTTGATGGCGAAGATTTCAAAAGACCTGAGCGCGGGCACCTTGCATCCGCGTGAAAGCCAGTTCGCTACCGGCACGCTGGGCAATCTCGGCTCGGAAGTGACGGTGGCGGCCGATGGTGCCGCGTCCGTTTCCATCGATGTGCGCGGCACAGCCAGCCTGGTGCTGGAAGTGGCGGGCAGCGTGGATGGCATCAACTGGACCGTCATTCCGATGCGCCCCTTTGCATGGAACTCGTCTTCCTATTTCACCTATTTCTCGTCCGCCTTTGTGGGCGTGGCGGCGGGCAAATGCGGGCCGTTCCGCTGGGTGCGGGCGCGCGTGGCCAGCTATACATCCGGATCGGTCAATGTCTGCTTGTTGGCCGATACCGCGCCGATGGATGACCGGTTCGAAAAAATCACGCCGCTGATGGCCACGGCAACCGGGGCCAGCCAGCGCTGCGGTTTCGCTCACTTTGCCGAACCCCAGTTCCGGCTTGCGCCATTACCTGACCTATCTGAGCATAGACCGCTTTGCCGCAACCGCGCTGACGGCGGCGACGACCCCGCTGACGGTCACCACCACCAACCTGCCCGGCTCGCTCGCGCTCACCGTTGGTGCGGGAGCCGCAGCGCAGGGAACAATCGACAGCCGCCGGGAGGACTTTGCCTACCCGATTGCATCGACGTCCATTTCCACGACGACAACCATTGATTGCCCGGCCACCACCGGTGTCATCTGGCGCGTGACAGCGGGCTATTTCGTCGCGCCATAGCGCCGCACGATTTCGCGCCCCCCCTACTTCTCCAATTAAAGGACCGGCGATGTTCACGCCTGAACCCGTTGTGCTGCCCGATGCAGCGCTTGATGATTTGCGTGCCTATCTTCGTATCGAACCGGATGTGGAAGACCCGCTGCTGGCCGCGCTGGCCGCATCCGCGCTCACCCATTGCGAGGCCTTCACCCGCCAGATTTTCCTGCGCCGCACCGTGACAGAGCGGTTCAGCGCGGGCAGCGGCTGGCAAAGGCTGGGTGCAACCCCGGTTACCGCCATCACCGGCGTGACAGGCTTGCCCGCAGAGGGTGCGGCTTTCACCATGCCGGTGGAGGCCTATCGGCTTGATCTGGACCTCAACCATGATGGCTGGGTGCAGATCCTCCAACCCGGTGCTGCCGGTCGGGTGGACGTGACCTATCAGGCCGGGATGGCCACAGACTGGGCGGACCTGCCCGAAACCCTGCGGCTCGCGGTCATGCGGCTGCTCGGCCATCTCCATGCCTGGCGCGATGATGCCGACGACAAGGGGCCGCCAGCCGCAGTCGCCGCGCTGCTGCGCCCGTGGCGGCGGATGCGCCTGTCATGAGCGGCGAATTTGCAGGCGCACTGCGTGAACGCGTCACCATCGAGCGCCGTCTGGGAGACCGCGACGCCATCGCCGGCGCCACGGGCCGCCACGTTTATGATGGCGCCGCGTGGGTGGCCGTGGCCCCGCTGGTGCCGGGCGCAGACGCACTCGCCGATGCCCGATCCGCCCTGCCGCGCTGGCAGGTGACAATGCGCAAGCGCGAGGGGATCGGCCCATGGACCCGGCTGGTCTGGCGCGGTCGCTTTTTGCGCGTGGCCTCTGCGCTTAGCGATCCGCGTGATCCGGCGCGGATGACGCTGACCTGTGACGAACTGCGCTGACATTTCCAAAGGAGACTCCCATGTTCAAATCCCTGCTCAAAAAGGCCGCCCGGCTTGCCCTCAAGCTGGCTGACCGCGAGATTGATCGCATCCTCGCCAAGACCGACCGACCCGCCGATGTGACTGCCACGCGCATCGATGCGGGCGTTGTGCTGGAAGGCCCGGCGCTGAAAGAACGCGCCGTCACCGATCCCGCCGTGCGGGATGCCGCGCGATGAGCGATCCCGCCATGGCGGTTCAGGCCGCCATTGTGGCGGCGCTCAACGCGTCTTCCTCGCTTTCAGCCGAGATCAGCGGCGTGTTTGACGGCCCGCCGCCGCGCGCGCGCTTCCCCTATGTCACGATCAGCGACGGACTGGTGACCGACTGGAGCACCAAGACCGAACCGGGCCGCGAGGTCCGCGTGGCGCTGACCGTGTGGGATGATGGCGACAGCCCGGCGCGGCTCCACCGTCTGATGGACGAGACGGCGCAAGCGCTGACGACTCTGCCCGCCGCTCTGGATGGCTGGCGCCTCGTAAGCTGCATCTTCCTTCGCTCGCTTGTCGCCCGTTCTGCCACGGGCCCCTGGGCCGGACTGGTGGAGCATCGGGTGCGGATGATGGCGGATTAGCCATAGCCCCTCCCCTTCAGGGGAGGGGTTGGGGTGGGGCATGTCAGCCCACTCCAAACACATCAAGTTCGCTGACATTCCCCTCCCCCTGCCCCTCCCCTGAAGGGGAGGGGTGAAACCCAAAAGGACTCCCCATATGCCCGCTGAAAAAGGCAGTGCCTTCCTCCTCAAGGTCGGCAATGGCGCAACGCCTCCGGTTTACACGACCGTCGCCGGACTGCGCACCACGCAAATGAGCATCAATGGCGAACCCGTTGTCATCACGCACAAGGGCTCTGGCGCGTGGCGCGAACTGCTCTCCGGCGCGGGCGTCCGTTCGGTCTCCGTCTCCGGCGCAGGCGTTTTCACCGGCTCCACGGCGGAAACGCGCATCAAGTCCAATGCGCTGGCCGGCATCCTCGACGATTACGAACTCAGCTTTGAAAGCGGCGAAAAGATGCAGGGCCGCTTCCTCGTTGCCCGGCTCGACTATGCGGGCGATTTCAACGGGGAACGCAGCTACACGCTGGCACTGGAAAGCTCTGGCGCTGTGGTGTCGCTGTGAGCGGCGCCAATCCCGCGCGCGGTGAAGCCATGGTGGCGGGGCATATGCTCCGCCCCAGCTTTACCGCGCTGGTCGCCGCCGAGGAGGAACTGGGGCCGCTCTTTGGACTGGTGGAACGCGCAGCCGCGGGCGAGTTGCGGCTCGCTGAACTGGTCGCGCTGTTCTGGCATTGCCTGGCGGACCGCACCGGCCTGTTGCGCAGCGACTTTGGCGATGCCGTGCTCGCAGGCGGCCTCGCCAACGCCACGCCCGCGCTCAAAACAGTGCTGGCGCAGATATTGTCTGGCCGATGAACTTTGCCGCCAGCGCCGCCCGGCTGGCCGGGATGGCGGGCGCGCTGCTGGGCTGGACGGCGGACATTTTCTGGGCGGCCACGCCTGCCGAACTGGTCGCGATTCTCGACGCTTTGTCTCCGCCCGGCGAAATCCCGCCAGACGCCCCCACCCTTTCCCGCCTGATGGAGCAATTTCCCGATGGATGAAGAAATCGAACGCCTGGTCGTCTCTGTCCGGGCCGACACGCAGGGCTTTGCCGATGATGTCGCCACCATGCGGCGCACGCTTGAAGGCCCGTTTGGCGAAGGCGTGGACAAAGCGGGGCGGATGCTGGAATCCACGCTGGTCCGCGCGATCCGCACCGGCAAGCTGGGCTTTGAAGACCTGAAGCACGTCGCCCTTTCGGTGATGGCAGAGATTGCCTCTTCCGCGATCCGCACCGGGCTGGATTCGCTGTTCGGTGGCGGACAACGCGGTGGCGGCGGCATCTTGTCGCTCGGCACATCGCTGATCGGCTCGGTGCTCGGTCTGCCGGGGCGGGCGACGGGTGGCCCCGTCTCTCCGGGTCGGGCCTATATGGTGGGAGAGCGCGGACCGGAGCTGTTCGTGCCCACGGCCAGCGGCGCGATTGCCGCCCCTTCCCCCCGCGCGGGCCGCGATGTGCGCGTGTCGATTGCGATCAATGCGCCGGCCGGGTCTGCGCCGGACATGCTGGCGCGATCTTCCCGCCAGGTTGCGCGTGCCGTGCGCAACGCCATGATGCAGGAGGATTGAGCAATGGCGCATTGGCTCGCGCAGCGCGGAGACGCGCTCCAGACCACCCATCTCAAGCGGTTTGATCCGCGCTACTGGACCGTCAATTTCCCGCGCCCGATGATGGCCAGCGTGACGACCACCGGCCCGCACGGCCTGCGCGTCGAAACCATCTTCTACAAGAAGAATGACCTGTGCGGCCTGATCTGGGATGCAGTGGATGCCATCGACCATCCATTGCTGGCTTACGAAACCTCGCGCGACTTTTCCGGCTGTGTGCTGCGCTTTCACTGGCAATCGTCCGGGCTGATCCCGCTCGATGCGGTGAACGGCCCGACGCTGACCATCGAAGGGCGCGATGCGGATGGGGAAGCGCGCATCTGGTATGTCCGGCTGTGGAATTATGCGCAGGGCACGGCCGAAAATGCGGACATCGTGCTGGACTTCGATGATCTGGCGGGCGGATTTCTGCACCCGGCAGAGGCCGATCCGGTCTGGCCGCATGATATAGACCGCATCTTCTTTTCGCTGATTCCGCCCGGCTATGACGGATCTGACACCCTGCTTCCCGCTCCGGCTTCGGCTTGGGTCGAGTTGAGCACCATCGCCTGTGATGGACCAGGTTCTGTCCTCTCCATCGGCGATACGCTGGTGCCGCCGCACGGTCTTTCCATCGCCACCGCCTATGACGATAGCTACAACCAGACGCCCGCCCGCCTGCTCCACACTGTGCAGCGGCTCGGCTATCGCGGGTCGATCAACCATTATGTCGGGATGAGCCACTATTTCCGGCTCGAACCGCTGGGCAATGACCATTATGTCAGCCTGACAGGCGGCGCTCTGAATGCACCCTGTGCGGCGTGGCACGCGGATTTTTCCGCCAAGGCCAAGGCGCTGGATTACAACCTGATCGTCTCGCTCAGTTATGAACTGTTCGACGCGCATTGCTGGAGCGACTGGAAGCAAAGGGCGTGGAATGGAGATGCTGCGCAAACCGGCTGGAGCCCGCCTTCCACCCTGCTCAGCCCCGCGCATTCTGGTGCGATGAGCTATTTGCAGGCAGTCGCGCGCGCCTTTGTGCAGATTGCAGTCTCCGCAGGTCATGCTCCGCGCTTCCAGATCGGCGAACCATGGTGGTGGATCATGCCCGATGGCCGCCCTTGCCTATATGATGCCGCTGCCAAGGCGGCTCTGGGCGGCAGCCCCGTCAACATCCCGACAGTCCGGTCCGCCAGCCTTTCGCCCGGGCAAAAGAGCCTGCTCGATGCAGCGGGCGCGCTGCTGGCGGCCTCCACCGCCGCGCTTGCCGGAGCGGTCAAGGCGGATCATGCGGGGTGCGAGACGCTGCTGCTGGCCTTTCTGCCGACCAATCTCGATCCGGCAGCGCCCGAATTGCGCCGCGCCAATCTGCCTGTTGGATGGGCCTTTCCTGCCTTCGATGTGCTCCAACTGGAAGATTATGACTGGATTACCGCAGGCCATGAAGCCGTGAGTGCAGCGGGCATCGCTCTGGCGGAAACGCGCCTCGGCTATGCGCCCGCCAAACGGCACTACCTGTCCGGTTTTGTGCTGAACCCGGAAGACGCCGCGCAGTGGCACCTGATCGATGCCGCCGCCGAACGCGCGCAGGCCGCGGGCACGGCGGAGACCTTCCTCTGGGCGCTGCCGCAAATCCAGCGCGACGGCTTTGTTCATTTTTCCACCGGAGACGAAGATATGCAGGCCTTTGATAACGAGCTGTTCCCGCTGGAGATTGGCAAGGGCGCAGCGGTAGAGCCCGGCTTTTCCACCGCCATTGTCACCAGCGCATCGGGCCATGAACAGCGCAATATGGACTGGGCGAGCGCGCGGATGCGCTACGATGCCGGGCCAGGCCTGCGCTCCGAAGCCGATGTGCGGACGCTGCTCGCCTTTTTCCGGGCGCGGCGAGGGGCCGCCAAGGCCTTCCGTTTCCGCGACCCGCTCGATCATGACACACAGAATGAACCGCTGGGAACGGGAGACGGCGTGGCCACCCGCTTTGCCCTGATCAAACATTATGGCAGCGGGGCGGAGGCCGAAGTCCGCGCCATCACACATCCGGTCGCGGGGAGTGTTGCGGTCTTCCTGAATGGCACGGAGCAAGCCACGGGCTGGACGCTGGAGGACGGTGCGATTGAATTCGCCATCCCGCCCGCAACCGGGGTCGCGATCACCGCGAGCTTCACCTTCGACGTCCCGGTGCGGTTCGAGGAAGATCGGCTGCGCATCGATCTGGGGACATGGGCGGCGGGCGAGATGGCGTCCGTGCCGCTGGTGGAGGTGCGCGCATGAGCGGCACGACACTTTGGCTCCAGCCGGAATTGACAACGCTCGCCTTTTGCTGGCGGCTGGAGCGGCGCGACGGGATCGTGCTGGGCTTCACCAGCCATGACCGCAGTCTGGTTCTGGCGGGCCTCACCTATCACGCGGCCCCCGGCATGGTGCCTTCCGCCATCGAGCAGAGCGACGGCTTTGATGCGGACAGCGTCGAGGTGCAGGGCCTGTTGACCAGCCCCTTCATCCGCGCAGAAGATCTGGCTGCTGGCCGATGGGACGGCGCGCGGCTGAAGCTTTATGCCGTGGACTGGACCGCACCGGATACAGATGCGCTTCTGCTGATCCAGGGTGAGATTGGCCTGGTCAGCCAGGCGGGCGAGAGTTTTTCGGCAGAGTTGCGCGGACCGACCGGCCTGCTCGACGCATCGGTGATGGATGTCACCAGCCCGCAATGCCGGGCGCAACTGGGCGACCGCGCCTGTGGCGTCGATCTCGCGCCGCTGCGCATGGCCGTGACGGTCACAGATTATGAGGACGGCGTTCTGATGCTGGAGCAGAGCTTGCCGCTGGGCCATTTTGCATTTGGCAGTTTGCGCTGGAGCGATGGTGCCAATGCCGGAATGAGCGGATTGATCCTCGCACATGATGCGACGACGCTCACGCTTGCCGAATTTCCGCGCAACCCTGTCATGGCAGGAGACCGGGCCGAACTGGTGCAGGCCTGTGACCGCACGCTGGCGAGCTGTGCGCAACGCTTTGGCAATGCGCTCAATTTCCGGGGCGAGCCGCATTTGCCCGGCAATGACCTGCTGACCCGCTATGCCGGTTGAGGACCGCATCACCAGAGCCCGCGCGCTGCTGGGCGTGCCATTCCGCCTGCACGGGCGATGCGCGGCATCGGGGTTGGATTGCATCGGGCTGGTCGCCATTGCCGCCAACCGGGTGCCGCAAGCGCCCACCGGATACAGCCTGCGGACCACGCAAGACGAACGCTGGATCGCACTGCTGGACGCCATAGCCGAACGCATCGACCAGCCGGAATCTGGCGCACTGCTGTTGCTCCGCCCCGGTCCCGCGCAGCTTCATCTGGGACTGTGGACCGGCACCAGCCTGATCCATGCCGACGCCGGCGTGCGGCGTGTGGTGGAAACACCGGGCGTGCCGCGCTGGCCGGTGATCGGCATCTGGCAACTGACCAACAAGGATTGATCGTATGGCCACTCTTATCCTCACCGCCGTAGGCAGCGTCCTGGGCGGGCCGATTGGCGCGGCCGTTGGGGCTGCACTCGGCCAGCAGGTGGACAGGCGGCTGTTTGCCCCCAAGGCGCGAAGCGGGCCCCGTCTGGCAGACCTCTCCATCCAGACCTCCGTTTATGGAGCGGCCATTCCCAGAATCTTCGGCAAGGCGCGCGTCTCCGGCACGGTAATCTGGTCCACCGACCTGATGGAAACGCGGGAAAAGGTGAAAACCGGCAAAGGCCAGCCCAAGCAGACGGTTTACAGCTATGCCGCCAGCTTCGCCGTCGCTTTGTCTGGCAGACCCATCCAGTCCATCGGGCGCATCTGGGCGGATGGCAAATTGTTGCGCGGTGAAGCAGGCGATTTCAAATCCCCCGCCACCATGCGCACCCACCTTGGCGCGCCAGGCCAGTCCGCTGATCCGCTGATCCTGTCTGCGGAAGGCGCGGGGCTGACTCCGGCCTATCGCGGGCTGGCCTATGTCGTGTTCGAGGATTTGCAGCTGGGCGATTTTGGCAACCGCATCCCATCGCTCAGCTTCGAAGTGATCGCAGACGAGGCGCCAGTGAGCATCGGCACCATCGCCCAAGAGCTGGCGGACGGACGCATCACCGCAGACTGCCCAACGCTTCTTGACGGGATTGCCGTGACCGGCACGAGCCTGCGCGCAGTTCTCGAAACGCTCGGCCCGGCGATACCGATGATCTGCTCCGCCTCTCCCCAAGGGCTGACCCTGAGGGAGACGGCAGGCGCGCTGCACGGTCTGGATGAACCATGGCTCGGGGCTGCACCCGGCACGGGCAGGGCTCCCCGCATCCAGCGCGAGCGCCTGCCCGACGCCAGTCTGCCGCGCAGCCTGACGCTCGCCCATTCCGATCCGACTCGCGATTACCAGCCGGGCGCACAACGCAGCTGGCGCAACCATCCGGGGCCGCAGGAAGAACATGTAGAACTGCCCGCCAATGTGACATCCTCCGCCGCGCGCATGTTTGCAGAACGTGCGCTTGCCGCCCGCTGGCGTCGCCGCGACACTGCGCGGATCAGCCTGCCATGGCGCGCGCTCACTGTGCTCGCCGGAGACAGCGTAACCTGCCCCGGCCTGCCTGGAGCATGGCGTGTGCGGTCCCGCACGCTGGAGCGGATGGTGGTTCATTGCGACCTCGAACTGACAGGCCCCGGCACGTCCAGCGCGCTGGAGGGCACCGGCGGTCGGGCCGTGTCCGAGCCCGACGCGGCGCATGGCCCCACGGTGATGCACCTGCTCGACATTCCGGCCCTATCCGCCGCAATCGAGACAGCGCCGCATGTGCTGGTGGCAGCAACCGGCCCTGAAGCCGGGTGGCGCAGGGCCGCTCTTTCGCTCAGCCTTGATCAAGGCGTCACATGGACCGACGCCGGGATCACCGCGCTGCCCGCCACACTGGGCCGAATCGTGAGCCCGCCGGGCGACGCGCCGACGACCGTCATGGATTGTGCATCCAGCCTGACCGTCCTGCTGACTCATCCGGGCGACACGCTGGCAGGCACGGACATGGCTGGGCTCTTGGCCGGCCGCAATCTGGCCGCAGTCGGCAACGAACTGATCCAGTTCCAGAATGCCGAGCCCCTCACAGACAGTTTGTGGCGGCTGACCGGTTTGTTGCGGGGCAGACGCGGCACCGAATGGGCGCGCGCCACACATGTGCCCGATGAACCGTTCACGCTGATCGAAGCTGAATCGATCCTCGCCGTTCCGATCCCCGTTCAGTCCGGCCGGTTGGACATCATGGCACTCGGTGTAGGCGATGACGAGCCGTCACTCGCCACGCTGAGCTTTGCCAATGAGGCGCTTCTACCGCCTTCCCCCGTCCGGGTTTCAACTGCGACCTTGCCCGACGGCAGTTGCAAGGTCCGCTGGACAAGGCGGAGTCGGGCAGGCTGGACATGGCCGGATCACGTCGATGCTCCGCTGGCGGAAGAAGCGGAACGCTACCGGATCGAAATTGCCCCGCAACCGGGCCTGCCCCGCACCGATGAGGTGACATCGCCACTCTGGACGTATTCTGCGGCCCAACGCGCGTCAGATGTTGCCGCAGGAGCCACCGCGCTGATGATCGCCATCCGCCAGATCGGCACGCACGGCCTGTCGCACCCGGCACTCGTGAGCGTCCCCCTTTCCTGAACGCAGCAATCGAACGGACCCAAAAATGCTTGAAGCCACCCCCCGCCTTGCTCTCTCCTTGCTGTCCGCCGGTCAGGCGCAGAAGGAATTGACCCATAATGAAGCCCTTCTGCGCGCAGACATGCTGATCCAGCCCGTTGTGCAGGCGGTGGGCGTTGCCACACCGCCCACAGCGCCTGATTCAGGCCAATGCTGGATCATCGGCGCATCGGCGACCGGCGTCTGGTCTGGCCATGACGCGAATCTCGCCTGCTGGACCGAGGCTGGGTGGCGTTTTGTCGCGCCCTTTGCCGGATTGATGGTGCTGGACGCGTCATCCGGGCAAATTGTCCGCTACACTCTCGGCGGATGGGTGTCCGGAACGGTGAATGCCACACAGATACGGGTTGCCGGAATTCAAGTCATCGGAACACAACAGGCAGCGATTTCAAACCCTTCCGGAGGCGCGACGATTGATGCCGAGGCCCGAATCACACTTGCGACCATCCTGTCTGCCTTGCGCAGTCATGGTCTGATCGCCACGTAAATCATCGTTAAGCGGACGATTTTTCGCGACAGGAAACGCGGAAACCGATGTATTTGGGCAACAGTGCCGCAAAACCCCGCTTGCGCTAATGCCCCTCATTGTTTAGGACATTGGCGCTGTCCCATGTGACAAAGAAGAAAGGGGTTTATTATGCGGAAGCTGGCCATCGTATTGGCGCTCGCTTCAACCGCCATCGCCTCGCCCGCCCTCTCGCGGGACGATTCGTGGTATTTGGGTGTTGAAGGCGGCGCTTCGATCGTTGAAGACGGAAAGCTCGCGATTTCGAACGCAACCACTGGTGCCGCAATCGGCGCTGGCAGGACTGACAGTTCTACCGGCTATGATTTCGACGGTATCATTGGCTATGATTTCGGCGGTTTCCGCCTTGAAGCCGAAGTCGGCTACAAGTCGGCAAAGCTGGACGAATATGCTTCGACCACCACCACGGCTGCGGCCACCGCTGCGGGCGCTCTGTACGCCTCTCCGGCCCAGACCTTCAGCTATGCTGGTGGCAAGACCAGCGCGCTCAGCTTCATGCTGAACGGCATGCTGGACTTCGGTGAAGATGATGGCCTTCAGGGCTTTGTCGGCGCCGGTGTTGGCGTTGCCCGCACCAAGCTGGGCTATGCACTCAACACCAATGGCATCAGCTTCCTCGACGATTCCGACACGGGTCTCGCCTGGCAGGCTCTGGCCGGTGTCCGTGCTCCGGTGAGCGATCACTGGGATGTGGGTTTGAAGTATCGCTTCTTCAACGCGAGCAAGGTTGGTCTGGTCGACTATAACGGTCGCGCCAATGACACGCGCTATCGTTCGCACTCGCTGCTGGGTAGCTTGATCTACAACTTCGGTGGTGCAGAGGCTCCTCCGCCCCCGCCGCCGCCTCCCCCGCCGCCTCCCCCGCCGCCGCCGCCGCCGCCGGAAGTTCCGCCTGCTGTGGTGTGCGCACCTGGTCCGTACATCGTGTTCTTCGAATGGGACAAGTCGGACATCACGTCTGAAGCTGCTGGCATCCTTGATGGCGCCGTCTCTCAGTATGCAAATTGCGGCAACGCAACGGTCATGCTGGCGGGTCACGCTGACAAGTCCGGTACGCCGAAGTACAACCAGGGTCTGTCGGAACGGCGCAACACGTCGGTCCGTGCATATCTGTCCGGTCGTGGCATCCCCGATGGCGTGATCAGCACGCAGGCCTTCGGTGAAGGCTCGCCGCGTGTCGACACGGCTGACGGTGTGCGTGAACTCCAGAACCGTCGCGTGGAAATCACGTACGGTCCGGGTTCGGGCCAGTAAGCCTTTCATCCTTCGGGATTGGAAAAGAGAGAGCCGGTCGAAAGACCGGCTCTTTTTTTCGTGCCTTTTCGTTTGAAAATTCCCGCCTCCCGCACGCAGAAGTGGCGCAAGTCGAAGCCTGCTGACAAATGCCCCGTCGCAACGACGCCAGCCGTTCGGCACGCCCTCATCTGAACATCAGCAAACCCTTCTTGAGTTCCGGACATGCTTTCGGCTCAGTCAGAAATCAAGATCGACACAACACGCCGACAATTCAGTGTCCGGTTCCGCGTTGAAGCGTGTATAGCCGTTCAAAGAGTGAACGGCATGGACAGTCCAGAACACCCATCAAGCCCTGCGCCAACCCTGCCACCATGCTGTGCCATGGGTGGAATTCTGGTGCTGGCCCTGATGTTATCCTCTTGCAGCGCCATCACGCCGCAGCCGCGAGACCCGGACACACTTGTGCGGCTGGCAGATGATGACATCAAGGGCATCGACCCCCAATCCTCGTCGGATCTGGCGACTATGCGGGTTGCCGCCGATCAGTTTGAGGGCGTAACGCGACTGAACGGCAAAGGCATTGCCGAACCGGGGCTGGCACAAAGCTGGCGGACAACTGCTGACGGGCTGACATGGCAGTTCGACATCCGGACCGGCCTCCGCTTTACTGATGGAACCGCCATTTCGGCTGCTAGTTTCGTGGCCGTCTGGAAACGTCTGGTCGATCCCCGCTCGCCGTCGCCGCTTCAGGACCTGGCAAGGCCAATCGCCGCGATGGCCGCGCAAGGTCCGCACCTTTTGGTCGTGCGTCTCAGACACCCCGCCCCGCATTTACCAGAATTGTTGGCGCATCCCGCATTGGCAGCGCTCCCGCTGCACAGGCCGGGCTGGGCCACCGAGCGCCCGGTCACGGCATCGGGTGCCTACCGCCTGTCCGAATGGGTTTTGAATGATCACATCCGGCTAGAGCGAAATCCGGCATGGCATGAAGGCCGCGCACCGATCGCAGGGATCGAATGGAAACCGGTCAGCGACAGCCTGACCGGAATGCGGGCATTTCTTGGCGGGCAAGCAGATATTGCCGGAGAGTTTCCGGCTTCACGCTTGCGGTCATTGTCTGCCCGACTTGGTAGTGCGGTGCATATCGCCCCCTATCGTGGCAGCTATTATTTTGCGTTCAATACCCGACGGCCGCCGTTCAATGACGTGCGCATCCGGCGCGCGCTTGGTCTTGCCGTTGATCGCGTCTGGCTGGCGAAATCACTCATTGCGACCGGAGTCAGCCCGGCCACCTCCGTGGTGCCGCCGCAATTGCTGCATGATTGCACGGAGAACTCGTCCGCGCCGTCGCCCCTGAAGGAGCGCCTGGATCAAGCCCGCAAGCTCTTGAGAGAAGCAGGCTACGGCCCCACCCGTCCCCTGCACTTCTCCATCCGGTTCAACAGCGACACGGATCACAAGCGTGCAGCAGTCGCGTTGGCGGCAATGTGGGCTCCTTTAGGCGTAAAGGCCGATCTCTTGAACAGCGAAGCCTCGCTGCATTTCGCAAGTCTGCGAAGGGGCGATTTCGATCTGGCACGGTCAGGCTGGATCGGAGACGTATCCGCACCCGAAAACTTCCTGTCGATCCACCGCAGCGATGCGGGGCCTGCCAATTACTCCGGTTATGCCAATCCTCGGTTCGACGCAGCGCTGGATCAGGCCGAGCAGCACGCAAATCCACAGCGCCGCGCATGCGGCATGCGCAAGGCAGCCGCGATTCTAGCCGAAGATGCGCCCATTTTGCCCCTCTGGTTCTATGTTTCCAAATCTCTTGTTTCAGATCGCGTCGCAGGATGGCAGGACAATCTGGCCAATGCCCACCCGAGCAGGACCCTATGGTTCAAACAATGACTTTTGCGCGCCGCATCATTCCCCTTCTGGCCCTTCTGGTTGGTGCCTGCGACACTCCGCCCGGCAGCGAGCCACTGACGCTCAGCCTGATCGGAGATGCACCGGCGAGCCTGAAACGCGCCCTGACACAGGGACTGGTTTCCTTCGCACCCGACGGCAATGTCGAACCGGCCCTTGCCGAACGCTGGATCATTACCGACGGCGGCCTTAGTTACATCTTCCGGATCAGGGATAGTGTCTGGTCCAATGGCAAGCCGGTTCGTGCGCCGGACGTTGCGGCAATTCTCAAGCGCGCCGTGGCAGCGAGTCCCGGACTGTTTTCCTCGGTGGACTCGATCGTGCCGATGACCGGGCGGATCATCGAAATCCGGTTGAAACAGCCCCAGCCGGAGTTCCTTTCGCTGATGGCCTTGCCGGAACTGGGCATCGGCTTGAAAGGCAGCGGTACTGGCCCATATTTCGTCCACTCCCGCAAGAATGAAGTCACCCGCCTGCGCCTGATCGAACGCAAAAATCTGGTTGCCCAACCGGATGAACCAGCGGATGCCAAAGATGTGCGTGTTCGCACCGAGGCCGCGCCGCTTGCTATCGCTCGCTATTCCAGCGGCGGGTCCGCCTATGTTGCAGGGGGCACTGCGGCCAACTTGCCTTATGCGCTCGCCGCCAGGCTCCCCGCAGATCAACTGAAGGTAGAAGCTGTGCGCGGCCTGTTTGGACTCGCGGTGACACGCGCGGACGGCCCCTTGAAGAACCGGAATCTGCGGCTGGCTTTGTCGCTGGCGCTGGACCGGTCTGCAATGACCGCGCGCTTTGGCGGTATCGACTGGCCGGAGGCGACAACCACTCTTCCGGATCAAGCGGGATCAGGCCCCGCACCTGCTACGCTTGAAGGATTTGAACTTTCCTTCCAGGAACGGCTGGCCAAGGCCCGCACTCTGGCGGGCAAGGATGCAAAGACAGTGCGCATCTTCCTGCCGCAGGGGCCGGGTATGCGCGTCATGCTGGCGTCGCTGGCCACGAATTGGCGCCCCTTGAACGTCACTGTGGTCGCCGCATCCAGAAGAGACACGTCTGATCTTTATCTGATCGACGAGGTCGCGCCTATCGCGTCTCCTTACTGGTATATTGACCGGTTGGGCTGCAAGCAGATGAGTCCCTGCGAGGAAGGAACCGACGCTCTCTTGCGGCGCGCCTTGGCGACGGAAACCACCGATGATCGTAATGCCCTGTTCCGACAGGCGGATTCGGCCATTGCATCTGCCCAATATTTCATCCCGATTGCGCGCCCGTTGCGCTGGTCTCTGGTCAGGGGCACCGTTTCAGGCTGGAAAGCCTCACCCATCGCACTCCATCCTTGGCATCGGCTGGCATTGACGGCACGTTGACCCCTCGTAATTGGAAGACGCCATCCTATATTCACCCCATGTGAGTCATGAAGGCGTATTGATGATGACCCAACCAAGCAGAGCCCGTTCCGCAAGCCCGACCGGTCGCGATCCCGCATCCGTGCGGATGCGGATCGAAGCGATGGAAAAATTGCTGGAAGGCATTTTTGTTATCCCCGGCACAAATTTCCGCGTTGGGCTTGATGTCCTGCTCGACATCATTCCTGTGGGCGGTTCCGTGATCGCCGCAGTGATGGGCAGTTGGATGGCATGGGAAGCGCGCAATCTGGGTATGCCCAAAGGCGCGATCATTCGCATGGCCGGCAATATCGGCTTCGACGCGCTGCTGGGTGCAATTCCGTGGATCGGCGCGGTGCCTGATCTCTTCTTCCGTTCCAACACGCGAAACCTGAAGATCATCAAGGCGTGGCTCGATACGCATCACCCGTCCACAGTGATCATTGATCAATAATCAGGCGCCACGACGCCTGCGTATCATGCCTTCCTGTGCCATGTTGGCAATCAGGCGACCGTCCCGCGCATAGAAACGGCCAAAGTTCAAGCCGCGCCCACGGTTGGACCAAGGACTCATGGCGTCGAACAAAATCCAGTCATCCACGCGCGCTTCATCATGGAACCAGACGGCGTGATCCAGACTGGCAGACGTGATTTCGTTGCGCTGCCAGCTCAGCCCATGCGGAAGCACGCAGGTGCCCAGCAATTGCATGTCACTCAGCCATGCCAGCAGGGCGCGATGCAACTGAGGGTCATCGCCGACCGGCGCAGCGATGCGAAACCAGCAGCGCTGCGCGGGTTCATGGGGCGTTTCCAGCAGCCATTGCGCTTCCGACATCGGGCGGATTTCCACCGCCCGTGGGCGCGTGTAGTTATGCCGGAATTCCGGCGCGATCTTGTCGAGATACTTGTGGCCCAGCTGGGTGATGTTCAGCAGCGTATCCGGATCAGGCACGTCCGGCATTGGTGTGGTGTGGTTCAGCCCCTCTTCCATTCGCTGGAACGAGCAGGACATATTGAGGATGACATCGCCATGCTGCGAGGCAGTGACGCGGCGGGCCGAAAAGCTGCGCCCATCCTGATCCCGATCGACATGATAGCGGGCAGGGATGGTGACATTTCCGGGGCGGATGAAATAGGCGTGAAGCGAGTGAATGATACGGTCAGGTTCCGGTACCGTGCGCATCGCAGACGCGAGCGCCTGAGCAATAATCTCGCCGCCGTAAATCCGCCCTTCATCGTCGTCGAGACGGTGGCCGACAAAACGGTCGCCCCCCATCTCTTCGACAGTCAGCAGTGATTCGAGTTCACGAACAAGGGCTTCAACAGTCTGGGTCATGCCCGGACGGTGCAGCCCCGGCCCGCGTTCGTCAAGTGCGCTCTGGCGCTACTTCACCAAGGCAAAAAAGGCGACATTGCCTGTGCCACCCGGCGCGATCGGCTGGGCAAGCGTCCAGCGCAAACCGGTCACGTCGGTCGGGTTCGCCGGACGCAGCTTGCCGTCCGCACCCTTCACCTTTTGCGCAGCAAGCGGACCAAAGGTCTTACCGCCATCAACCGAAACCATCGGCGCGGGTTCACGCGCACCGGTATAAACCGTGCTTTCAGGGATGGGGTTGTTGATCACAAAGCCAGACACCGGCTTGTTGGTGTTGTTCTTCCATGAAAGCAGGAACACCAGCGGATCACCAGGAAGAACCTTCAGCGCAGGCTGAAGCTCATTCTTCTTGTTGCCATTCGCATCAACGACGGCCTTGGCGACGAACGTCTCGCTCTTCAGGGTCACCGGCTGCGCGGCCTGCTGAGCCGTCGCGGCCTGTGCCAACGCCAATGCGCCAAGCGCGATTGCAAAAACGGGTTTCATGGTCTTCAAACTCCAAATTTCGGCTTCAATACCGGACCTAACTTAACCCGGCTTGGCTGAACAGAAGATTATAAGCGGGGTAAAGTCACGCCGCGCTGGCCCATATATTTTCCCGCGCGATCAGCATAGCTGGTTTCGCACGGCTCATTGCCCTTGAGAAAGAGGAACTGGCACGCCCCCTCATTGGCATAGATTTTTGCAGGAAGCGGCGTCGTGTTGGAAAATTCCAGCGTGACATGCCCTTCCCAACCCGGCTCCAGCGGCGTGACGTTCACGATGATGCCGCAGCGGGCATAGGTAGATTTGCCAAGGCAAATCACCAGCACATCGCGCGGCACTCGAAAATATTCCACGGTACGCGCCAGCGCAAAGCTGTTCGGCGGAATGACACAGACATCGGTCTTGCGGTCTACAAAGCTGTTCGCGGCAAAATCCTTCGGGTCCACCACGGCCGAATCGACATTGGTAAAGATCTTGAACTCGTCCGCCACGCGCGCATCATAGCCATAAGATGACAAGCCATAGCTGATACAGCCATCGCGGCGCTGCGCTTCCACGAACGGCTCGATCATGCCATTCGCCGTCGCCTGATCCCTGATCCACTTGTCGCTCAAAATTGACATGGTCCCTCCAATCCCCGCGCTATCGCCTGAATGCCCCGACAGGGCAAGGTTTCACGCCAATCCCAGCGATGCGGGGCCAAAGGCATGGGGCAGCAAGTCGCTGATTCGGTGCGTCTCCTGGACGCTTCCATCCGCAGAACTGCAATGAACAGTCAGGTTTGTGCCTGACAGATCTGCCGCTTCCTGGATCACCTGCCTGCATCGCCCGCAGGGACGCACAGGCCCCACATCGATCAGCGCGCCGTCCGCACCGATCCGCCCCCCCACCACGGCAATCTCCCGCACATCGCGCAACCGCCCGAGCGCATTCACGCTCGCCAGCGCCACCGTCTCCGCGCACAAGGTCAGGCCGTAGCTCGCATTTTCAAAATTGCAGCCGGAGATGATCTGCCCGTCTGACAGCAGGATCGCGGCTCCCACGGCAAAACCCGAATAAGGGGCATGGGCGTTTCTCGATACGGCCCGCGCGGCCGCCATCAGTGCCTCAGTCATGGCCGCACCACCACCCACGGCACCGCCCGCTCCACACCGTCAACATAACGCGCATCATTGGCCTGCCACATCACCCATGGGCGTTCTCCATAAGTCGGCAGGAAGAAAAAGCCGGACAGCCACAAAGGCCGGTCGAGCGCCCGGCTGACCTGATATTCCGCGTCAAAGGCCTTGCTGACCTTCACGACAATCAGCTTGCCGAGGTGGCTTTCAACGGCACGCACGAAACTGGCGAGTTCCTGAAGGACGACGGCACGCGCCGGGCGCGACGCGCAGTCTTCGGTCAGGTCCAATTCGATAGCGGGCGGAAGCTCCTTCGCATCGCGCGGCACCATGGCGATGAAGTTGGTCGCCTGATCGCGCGCCAATTGGCACAGCGAATACCGATGCACGGCACCGCGCCGAAGGCCCGCTTTGTCCGCCGCGCCCCAATCCGCATGGAAGCGCAGCGAACGTCCGTTCCCGCCCCAACTGGCCAGCATATAGACAAAGTCTGCACCATCGCCCCGCACCAGCGCCCAATTGACGGGCGCATCGACATCCGCAAGGACAAAGCCCTGATCCGGATAGGCGTCGTCAGACGGACGCCAGCTATGCTTGCCCCACCACAAAGACGCGGCCAGCACTGCCAGCGCCGCCGTCGCCAGCGCGAAACGCCGGATGCTCATGCTGTCCCCCGAATACGCATATTACCCCTTGATGTGCAGCACACAGATCAACGTAAACAGACGGCGCGCCGTATCAAAATCGACTTCAATCTTGCCCGCCAGCCGCTCTTTCAGCAATTCCGACGCATCATTGTGAATGCCGCGCCGTGCCATGTCCACCGTTTCGATATGCTGCGCGCTCGCCTGCTTCACGGCCTGGAAATAGCTGTCGCAAATTGCAAAATATTCGCGGATCGGGCGCTGAAATCGCGCCATGCCCAGCACGATGGTTTCAAAATGGCTGGTGTCCTCTCGGGCAATGTCCATCACCAGCCGCCCGTCATGAACCGAAAGGGTCAGGCGGAACGGACCTTCATAGCCATCATCATGCTTGCGCTCGGGACGGAAATAATTCTCTTCCAGCAGATCAAAAATCGCAATCCGCCGCTCCTGCTCGATGTCGGCATTGCGGTGAATGATCGAACCCTGATCAAGATCGATATGGATGAGACGCGGATCAGACATGGTGGTTCCGTTTGCAGCAAGGCAGCACCAAGGGCAAGCGTTGGCACTTATCCCCATGTTGCACAGAGGCAACAGGGTTGAGTGAATCGCACTTTGCGCCGACAAGGCTGCCATGGCTGAACATCTGCGCATCGTTACCGACGAAACCGACACCGCCCAATCCCTGCCCCATAATGTGGAGGCGGAGGCCGCGCTGCTGGGTGCGCTGATGATCGACAACCGGCTGGTTGAAGACGTGCAGCTAACGCTCAAGGCAGACCATTTCTTCGAACCCGTCCATGGTCGCATCTATGATGCCGTGCTGCTTCTGGCGGATCGCAACATGGTGGCGAATCCGGTCACGCTCAAACCCATGTTCGAAGCGGACGAAGCGATCCGGCAATTGGGTGGCCCGGCCTATCTCGCACAACTCACCGGTTCCGGCGCGGCGCTGATCGGCGCGCGCGATTTTGCCCGGCAGATTTATGATCTGGCGCTGCTGCGTGAACTGATCGCGGTGGGCCGCAAACTGGCGACAGACGCCATGGACACCAGCGCCGCCGCGACGCCGCAGGATCAGATCGAAGCCGCCGAAATGGCGCTCTATCGCGTGGCCGAACAAGGCGGGGAATCGGGCAGCGTCAAATCCTTTGCGCACGCAACCCGACTGGCGGTCGAACTGGCGGAAAAGGCGCTGAATGCGGGCGGCGGTCTCTCCGGCGTGACAACGGGCATGGAGTCGGTCAACGCCAAGACCGGCGGCCTCCACCATTCCGATCTTCTCATCCTTGCCGGACGCCCCGGCATGGGCAAAACCGCCTTTGCCACCAATCTCGCCTTCAACGCCGCGCGCCGCTGGCTGCGCGACATGGAAGACGGGATCGAGCCGGCCAAATCGGTCGGGGCCAAGGTCGCCTTTTTCAGCCTCGAAATGTCTGCAGATCAGCTGGCCACGCGTATTCTCGCCGAACAATCGGGCATCAGCGGCGAATTGCTGCGCATGGGCAAGATCAGCCAGCAGGATTTCCGCAATCTGGCGCGCGCCTCTGCCGAGCTGGAGACGCTGCCGCTCTTCATCGACGATACGCCCGGCCTGACCATCGCCGCATTGCGCACGCGTGCCCGTCGCCTCAAACGCCGCCATGACATCGGCCTTGTCATCGTTGATTATCTCCAGCTGCTTCAAGGCTCCGGACGCGGCGGCGATGGCAATCGCGTGCAGGAAATTTCGGAGATCAGCCGCGGCCTCAAAACGCTGGCGAAGGAACTCAACGTCCCCGTCATTGCGCTCTCCCAGCTGAGCCGCGCGGTGGAAAGCCGCGAAGACAAGCGCCCCCAACTTTCCGACTTGCGTGAATCAGGCTCGATCGAGCAGGACGCCGACATCGTGCTGTTCGTGTTCCGTGAGGAATATTACGTCATGTCGCGTGAGCCCAAGCGCCCGATGGAGGGCGATGACGCCAAGGTGTTTGACGACCATGCCAAATGGCTGTCCGAACTCCAGCGCGTGGAAGGATTGGCCGAGCTCATCATTGCCAAGCAGCGCCATGGCGCGACCGGCAAGGTCAAACTCAAATTTGAGGCCACGATCACCCGCTTTGGTGATTATGTGGACGATGATCATCTGCCCGCGCATCATTATTGAGGGCAAGCAGGAGGAGACGAAACACGATGCTGACTTTGCTGTTGACCAACTTCCTCCTCGCCATCCTGTTGATGCTCATCCTCTGGCTGGTGTCGATCCGCATTCGGGATGTGAGCTTCATTGATGCCTTCTGGGCGTGGGGCATGGTGCTGCTGACCGTGTCCAGCTTCATCCTGACGCCCAAAGGCCTTGGCGAACGCAAGCTATTGATCCTCGCGCTCGTCTCGCTCTGGGGATTGCGGCTGGGCTTGCACCTGTTCATCCGCTGGCGGCGCAGTGGGGTTGATCCACGCTATGCAAAAATCCTGGGCGGCCTGATGGACAAGAAGGGCTGGAGCTTTGGCAAAGCGGCACTGATTCAGGTGTTTGCCATGCAAGGGCCGCTGCTGTTCATTGTCTGCCTGCCTGCGCAGGCTGGGCAGATGGCATCTGCGCCTGAACTGGGGCTGCTCGCCGCGCTGGGCACCGCCGCAACGCTGATAGGTATCCTGTTCGAAACGGTAGGGGATGCGCAGCTCAATGCATTCCGCGCCAACCCCGCCAATCGCGGCACCGTGTTTGATACCGGGCTGTGGCGCTACACACGACATCCTAATTACTTCGGAGATACCTGCACATGGTGGGGACTGTGGCTGATTGCCGCAGAAGCCGGAGCCTGGTGGACCGTGGTCGGCCCCATCTTGCTCACCTGGCTGCTGACGCGCCTCTCTGGCGTACCCATGCTGGAACGTGCGCTGACCAGATCACGTCCCGGCTATGCGGACTATGTCGCGCGCACATCAAGCTTCTTCCCGTTGCCGCCTAAGCGTCAGGGCTGAAATCTTGCATATCTGAAGAGAGGCGGGAGTGGACGGGTCGGCGCGAGACCAGGGAAGCAACCGACCCGTCCATTGAAGCGAAACATTCGCTCGTTGGGAACACTTTAGACTATGCACGCCGCGTGCCAAACCGTGCCAATCGCAGTTTTCCGAGCAAGACGATGGTTAAGCTCTTTTAACGCGCCCTGCCATTTGTCAGAATTTCCGACACAATCGACCGGATTTACGCATCAATGCTGGGCGAGCCGATATTGGCGTGCGCCACGCCGCCATCCACGGTGATGCAATCACCCACAACATAATTGCCCGCGTTGGACGCAAGGTAGATGGCCGCCGCCGCCATGTCTTCCGCCACGCCGATGCGCTTGTTGGGGATGTTCTGCGCAACTGCGTCACCATGATCACGCGCCGCACGGTTCATGTCTGATGCAAAAGCCCCGGCGCGATCGCTGTCACGTTGATCTGATCCCGCACCAATCGCGCGGCCATGCGCTTGGTGAGATAGAGGATCGCCGATTTGGACGCGTGGTAGCTGTATGTTTCCCACGGGTTGAGGCGAATGCCGTCAATCGAACCGATATTGATCACCTTCGCAGGCTGCGCCACCGAAGCGGCGGCCTTGAGCGCGGGATAAAGCGATTGCGTGAGGAAGAACGGTCCTTTGACGTTCAGATCCATCACCTTGTCCCACCCGGCTTCGGGGAAGTCTTCAAACTCGGCACCCCAGGCCGCCCCTGCATTGTTGACGAGGATGTCGAGTTTGGCTTCCTTCTCCGCAAAAGCGGCAGCGAGCGCGCGGCAGCCTTCCACCGTGGAGACGTCCATCGGCAGCGCGATGCAATTGGGGCCGAGTTCGGATGCGGTCTTCTCGCAATCGGCGGCCTTGCGCGAGGTGATGTACACCTTGGCGCCAGCAGCGATAAAGCCTTCCGCCATGTGACGACCGAGATTCTTCGATCCGCCCGTGATGAGCGCAACACGGCCTTCAAGACCGAACAGTTTTTGCAGATCCATGATTTTCTCCCTCTCCAAACAGAAACCGTCATTCCCGCGCGGGCGGGAATCCAACTACGCCAGAGCATGTGTTCGTGGCCCCCCGCTTCCGCGGGGTGACGGTTGCCTTTCTAAGCCCTCAATAGCCGTTGAGCTTCGCCACACGATCCGCATGGAAGTTCACATCACCCATGAACTCCGCCAGCGCGCGGTCACGCTTCATGTAGAGGCCGATATCATATTCGTCGGTCATGCCGATGCCGCCATGCATTTGCACGCCTTCCCGCACCGACAGATTGGTCGCGAGCCCAGCCTTCGCCTTGGCGACCGAGACCATCAGCTCGGCATTGTCCGCACCGGCGTCGAGCAGTTGCTGCGCCTTGAGCACGGCAGAACGCGCGGTTTCCATTTCGGCATAGAGGTGCGCGGCGCGGTGCTGAAGCGCCTGGAATTCGCCGATAACCTTGCCGAACTGCTTGCGTTGCTTGAGATAATCGAAGGTCATGTCCATCGCGCCTGTGCCCACGCCCAGTGTTTCGGCAGCGGACCCGATCCGGCCAGCATTGAGCAGGCGCGAAAGCACCGCCCAGCCTGCATCCACTTCACCCACCACCGCATCGGCATCTACCTGAACGCCGTCGAAGCTGAGGCGCGAGGCGAGCGAGGAATCGACCATCAGGTCGGTCGTAACAGACACGCCGGCAGCATCGCGCGGCACGGCGAACAGCGTCAGACCGGCTGTTTCGCCCGCGCTGCCGCCGGTGCGCGCGGCGACCAGCACCATGTCCGCGACATGGCCGTTCAGGACAAAGGTCTTCGCGCCATCCAGCTTGAAGCCATTGCCCGCGCGCTCTGCCTTCATCGCAATCGCTTCAGGACGATGCTTGCGGCCTTCGTCGATGGCGAGCGCGATCACGGCGTCACCCGAAACGATCTTGGGGAACCATGCGCCACGCAGCGCGGCACTGCCGCCCTTCAGCGCTTCCACAGCGGCCACTGCCGTCGTCAGAAAGGGAGACGGCGTGAGGTTGCGGCCAATCTCTTCAAGCACGATGCCTGCTTCGACATGACCCAGCCCAAGGCCGCCTTCGGCTTCGGGGATGAGGATGCCGTTCAGGCCCATCTCCGCAAACTGTTTCCACAGATCGCGCGAAAAACCGGTGGCGTCCTTGCTGTCACGCAGGGTGCGGAGATGTTTGACCGGCGCGTTGTCGGCCAGAAACGGGGCCACGCTGTCCTTGAGCATGGCTTGGTCTTCAGTGTGATAAAGAGGCATTTAAATACTCCATATTCTCCCCTCCCGCGTGCGAGAAGGGTCGGGGGTGGGCATGGTCACGGGGCAGTGCCTGTCTCAGGCCCACCCCCAGCCCCTCCCGCACGCGGGAGGGGAGACCCGATCACCCCCCCGGCATCTCCAGGATGCGTTTGGATACGACGTTGAGCATCACCTCGCTGGTGCCGCCCTCAATGCTGTTGGCCTTGGTGCGCAGCCATGCACGTGGTTTTCCGCCTTCATTGGTGCGCTGGCTTTCCCATTCCAGAGCCTCGGTGCCACCAGCCGCCATCACCAGTTCATGGCGACGCTTGTTCAACTCGGTGCCGACATATTTCATCAGGTTGGAATAGGCAGGGTGCGCCCGACCAGACTTCCATTCATCCATGAAACGTTCGCCATGCGCGCGATAGGCAAGGCTCTCCACATCGAACAGCGCCATTTCGGCCCGCAGCAGGGCGTCATGTTCCAGCACATCCTTGTAGAGCGCGCCGAGCGAGGCAATGCCGCCATCACCGCCCATGCCGGAGATCATTTCGCGTTCATGGCCGAGCAGGAATTTGGCGACATCCCAGCCGCGATTGAGTTCACCGACGATCTGCGCCTTGGGCACTTCGACATTGTCAAAGAAGGTTTCGCAGAAAGGCGACGCGCCGGAAATCAACAGGATCGGCTTGGTCGAAACTCCCGGAGAGGTCATGTCGAACAAGAGGAAGCTGATGCCGCGATACTTGTCTTCCTTGTTGGTGCGAACAAGGCAGAAGATCCAGTCCGCCTTGTTGGCGTAGCTCGTCCAGATCTTGGAGCCGTTGACGACCCAGTGATCGCCCTTGTCTTCACCAAAGGTCTGCAAGCTCACAAGGTCCGAACCCGAACCCGGTTCAGAATAGCCCTGACACCAGCGGATTTCGCCGCGTGCGATCTGGTTGAGATAATGCACCTTCTGCTCTTCGGTGCCGAATTTGAGCAGCGCCGGGCCAAGCATCCAGATGCCGAAGCTGTTGAGCGGAGAGCGCGCCTTGATGGCGGCCATTTCTTCGCGGAAAATCTTGGTTTCAGCCGTAGAAAGACCCGCGCCACCATAGGGTTTGGGCCAATCGGGCACGGTATAACCCTTGGCAGCACAGCGTTCGAGCCACTTTTTTTGCGCTTCGCTCTGAAACTCGCAATTGCGTCCGCCCCAGCAGACATCCTCATCCCCGCGCACCGGCTTGCGCATTTCAGCCGGGCAATTCTCTTCCAGCCATGCGCGGATCTCCGCGCGGAACGACTCCAGTTCAGCCATCCAAACTCTCCTTCAGCAAATGCGATTCTCTTGGTTGCTTCCGCCACTTTCCGCAAGCGTCAAGTTTTCACCCCGCCTTGCCGTAGCGGCAGCATGGCAGGCGTTGACTTGGCCGCTTGAACAGACAGATTGAGTCGCAAAGAGACAGGAGAGCATGCCATGAGATTCGCAGGAAAAACGGTCGTCATTACGGGCGCAGCATCGGGGATTGGCAAGGCCAGCGTGCTGCGCTTCGCCAGCGAAGGCGCGACGGTGATCGCCGGAGACATTGACGAAAAGGGCGGGCAGGAGCTAGCCGATGCTTCAGGCGGCAAGGTCTTGTTCCAGCGCTGCGACGTCACCAATGTGGCCGACATCAAGGCGCTGATGGACTTTGCCGCCAGCCACACCGGCGGGATCGACACCGTGTTCAACAATGCGGGCGCGGGCGGAGACCGGGCGGGCATTGACGAGATCGAGGCCGAGGGCTGGGATTTCACCATGAACCTGCTGCTTCGCTCGGTGGCGATGGGAATGCGCTATGCCATTCCGCACATGAAGGGGCGCAGGGGTGCCTCATTCGTCAACACCGCCAGCATCGCAGCGCTGGGCGCGGGCTATTCGCCCACCGCTTATGCCGTAGCGAAGATGGGCGTGCTTCACCTTTCCAAGGTGGCAGCGGCGGACCTCGCCAAACATAATATCCGCTGCAACGCGATCTGCCCCGGCTTCATCAAGACCAACATCTTCACATCCGCCATGGAAGTACCCGCAGAGGCCAAGCAGATGGCCACCGCGATGATCTTTGAAGTCGCGGAGAATGCCCAACCAGTCAAAGGCGGTGGCAATCCGGAGGATATCGCCTCGATGGCCGCTTATCTGGCAAGCGACGAAGCGCGCTTCATCACTGGCACGCACTTCATCGTGGATGGCGGCATCACCATCGGCCCGCGCCACAGCTGGGATGAGAATGACACAGGCCTGTTCGGGGCCATCGAAGCCTTGGCAGGCCCCGGCGCAGAATGAGCGGCGACTCAGCCCGCCTCCCGACGCGGCTCAAAATCTTCCATGGCTTTGGCAGCATTGCCTATGGCGTAAAGGAAAACGGGTTTTCCACCTTCCTGCTGCTTTATTATAATCAGGTGCTGGGGATGGACGCATGGCGCGTCTCCATTGCGCTGCTGATCGCGATGGTGATCGACGCCTTTCTGGACCCGATCATCGGCCATGCCAGTGACCGCACCTATTCGCGGTTCGGACGGCGGCTGCCCTGGCTCTATGCGGCGGCCATTCCGCTCTCGCTGGCGTGGATTGCGTTGTGGAACCCGCCAACCGTGGAGGGTTGGGCAGGCTTTGCCTGGCTGACCGGGACTGCCGTTGTGGTGCGCGGGCTCATCTCCTGCTGCGAAGTCCCCTCGGTCGCGATCCTGCCCGAACTCACGCAGGATTATGACGAACGGACGCAATTGATGAGTATGCGTTATCTGTTCGCATGGATTGGCGGGCTCGTCATTGCGGTCCTCGCCTATAGCGTTTTCCTTGTCTCTGATGAGCCCGGCGTGGTCGGCCAGTTGCAGCCGGAAGGCTATGGCAAATATGCCTTGTCGGGGGCGGTGCTGATGAGTGTGGCCGTGCTGATCTCTGCGCGCGGCCAGCACAAGCGGCTAGCCCGCTTGCCCGGGTCCCGCCCGGAACCGACCACGGCGCGCGAAGCGTTGGGCCATATCTGGGAAGCCGTCAGTCATCCCGCCTTTCTGGTGTTGGCCAGCTGCGTCGCCATGGGTTCATTGAGCGCACAGGTGACGTTCGCGCTCTCCAATTATCTCTACATCTTCGTGTGGAAATTTCCGGAGGTTTGGTTCCGCTATTATCCGCTTCTGATCCTGTTCAGCGTGCTGATCGCGATCTATCTGGTCAGCCATTCGCATCGCAAGCATGGCAAGCGCAAAGCAGTGGCACGAGCAGTGGTGATCGGCAATTTCTTCTGGGCCACGCCTTTCCTGCTGCGTCTGGCCGGTATCTGGCCAGAAGTGGGGAGCAATTTTTCCACGGCTATGGTGTTCGGCTTTTTCTTCATGGGTAATTTGTTCGCGGTGATCGTCTCGATCTCGCTCGCTTCGATGATTGCCGAAGTGGTAGAGGCTTCTGAACAGCAAACAGGCCGTCGCTCAGAGGGCGTGCTCTATGCCGGGAACCTATTCGTGCAGAAATGCGCAACCGGAATGGGCATCCTCCTCTCCGGCCTGATCATCGATTTTGCCGGGCTGGAAGCCAAGGCAGACCCCACAAAAGTCCCCGCTTCGGTAGTGGATACGCTGACGCTGATCTACATCGTCATGGTGTTGCTGCTGGCAAGCGTTTTGGCGTGGCGTGTCGGCCATTTCCCCATCACGCGTGACGATCATGAAGAACGGCTGCGCAACCTTGCCGAACGCCGCACCACCGCTTGACGCTAACGGAAAGATACGCCACGCCGAGGGCAACATAAGGAGATGATTCATGAAGGCAGCTGTCCTGATCGAACCCGGCAAACCGCTGGAAATCGAAGATCTGCAAATTTCAAAGCCCGGCCCGCATGAGGTGCTGATCCGCACCGCCGCCTGCGGCCTGTGCCATTCAGACCTGCACTTCATCGAAGGCACTTATCCGCACCCCCTGCCCGCCGTTCCAGGCCATGAAGCAGCGGGCATTGTCGAAGCGGTCGGCTCCGAAGTCCGCACAGTGAAGGTGGGCGATGCCGTCATCACCTGCCTGTCCGCCTTTTGCGGTCATTGCGAATTTTGCGTCACCGGTCGCATGGCGCTCTGTCTCGGCGGAGACACGCGCCGCGCGCCCAGCGACGCGCCGCGCATCACCCGCACGGACGGCTCGCCCGTCAACCAGATGCTCAATCTGTCCGCCTTTGCCGAACAGATGCTGATCCACGAACATGCCTGCACCCGGATTGATCCGGAAATGCCTCTGGACGTGGCTTCGGTGATCGGCTGCGCGGTGACCACCGGGGCAGGCACCGTGTTCAACGCGTGCAAGGTCACGCCGGGTGAAACCGTGGCCGTCGTCGGCTGCGGCGGCGTGGGTCTTGCCGCGATCAACGCAGCCAAGATCGCAGGCGCAGGCCGCATCATCGCGGCAGACCCGATTGCGGAAAAGCGTGAACTGGCCATCAAGCTGGGCGCGACCGATGTTGTGGACGCGGCGTCTGACGGCGCGGCAGCCCAGATCATCGAACTCACCAAGGGCGGTGTGGACCATGCCATCGAAGCCGTAGGCCGCCCCGCCTCCGGCACGCTTGCCGTCCAGTCGCTCAAGCGCGGCGGCACGGCGACCATCCTCGGCATGATGCCGCTCAACCATGCGGTCAGCCTGTCCGCAATGGATCTGCTTTCCGGCAAGAAGCTGCAAGGCGCGATCATGGGCATGAACCGCTTCCCGGTGGATATGCCGCGTCTGGTGGACTTCTACATGCGCGGGCTCCTCGATCTCGACACCATCATTGCAGAACGTATTCCGCTTTCCGCCATCAATGACGGGTTCGACAAGATGAAGGGCGGTGCCAGCGCCCGCTCCGTCATCGTGTTCGATCAGTGAGGACCGCATGACCACCACAGCCTTGAACGCTCAGGAACTCTTCTCCGGCACGGTGTTGCCGGAGGGAGCGGACCTGCTCAACGAAGCCAATCTGACTGCCTGGATGGAAGTCCATGTGGAGGGTTTTGAAGGCCCGCTGCGCCAGAGCAAGTTCGCAGGCGGACAATCCAACCCGACTTACCGGATTGATACCGCCAAGACTTCATACGTCCTGCGCCGCAAGCCTTTCGGCAAGCTGCTGCCCTCTGCCCATGCGGTGGACCGCGAGTTCAAGGCGATTGCGGGTCTCTATCCCACCGGCTTTCCGGTCGCCAAACCCTATGGCCTGTGCACCGATGATGAAGTGGTGGGCAGCTGGTTCTATGTGATGGGCATGGCTGATGGTCGCACCATCTGGGACGGCGCTATGCCGGGGGCCACGCCCGAATTCCGGCGCGCCACCTATGACGCAATGATCGACACGCTGGCAGCACTCCACAAGATTGACGTAGAAAAAGCCGGTCTGTCCAGCTTTGGCAAGCCGGGCAATTATTTCGGGCGTCAGGTGGATCGCTGGACCAAGCAATACCGCCTGTCTGAAACCGAACTGATGCCGGACATGGAGCGGCTGATCGAATGGCTGCCCGCGACCCTGCCGGAGCAGGACCGCACCAGCGTGGTCCATGGCGATTACCGCATCGACAATATGATATTCCACAAGGAAAAGGCAGAAGTCATCGCGGTGCTCGATTGGGAACTCTCGACGCTGGGTGATCCGCTGGCCGATTTCACCTATGTCGCGATGGCGTGGGTGACGGATAATGGCGGCCGTTCGGGCGTGCAGGATCTGGATCGCAAGGCGCTGGGCATTCCCGAACTGGAAGAGATGGTGGAGCGGTACTGCGCGGCAACGGGCCGGACCGGCCTGCCGGACATCAACTGGTATTTCGCCTACAACTTCTTCCGTCTGGCAGGCATCATGCAGGGCATCAAGAAGCGCGTAATTGATGGCACCGCCAATTCGGCGCACGCGACCGAAATGTCCGCACGCGTCCAGCCGCTGGTTGACCGCGCAATGGATTTCGCGCGCAAGGCGGGGATTTGAAAATTCCCCTCCCCTTCAGGGGAGGGGTTAGGGGAGGGGGTTGTCCTCCTGCACGAATCTGAAACAGCAGGCCGGGCGGACAGTCCCCTCTCCCGGCCTCTCCCCTGAAGGGGAGAGGAGAATTTGATGTCCATTTTCGATATGACCGGCCAGGTGGCCATCATCACCGGAAGCTCGCGCGGGATTGGCCGGGCGATAGCCGAGGAAATGGCGGTTCATGGCGCCAAAGTCGTCATCTCCAGCCGCAAGCAGGATGCGTGCGAGGAAGTCGCCGCCGCGCTCAACGCGAAACACGGGGCGGGGACCGCGATTGCGGTCGCTGCCAGTATCTCTTCCAAGGACGCGCTCCAGAATCTGGTCGATGAAACGCGCAAGGCATTCGGCAAGGTGACAGCTCTGGTCTGCAACGCGGCCTCCAACCCCTATTACGGCCCGGCGGGCGGAATCAGCGATGACCAGTTCCGCAAGATCATGGACAATAACGTGCTCTCCAACCATTGGCTGATCCATATGGTCGCCGACGAGATGATGGCGCGTGGCGAAGGCTCTATCACCATTGTCTCCTCGATCGGTGGCCTGAAGGGCTCGACTGTGATCGGAGCCTATTGCATCTCCAAGGCCGCAGACATGCAGATAGCGCGCAATCTGGCCGATGAGTTCGGACCGAAAGGCGTCCGCGTCAATTGCATTGCGCCCGGCCTGATCCGCACCGATTTCGCCAAGGCGCTGTGGGAGAATCCGGACACTTACAAGCGCTCGACCGAACGCTCCCCGCTGCGCCGGATTGGCGAGCCAGAGGAAATTGCAGGCGCGGCGGTGTTCCTTGCTTCGAAAGCGGGGGGCTTCACCACCGGGCAGACCTTCGTGATCGACGGCGGGGCGACGATTACGGGTGGATGAACAATTCCCTCTTCCCTTCAGGGAGAGAGTTAGGGAGAGGGGACTGTCCTCTTTCGAATCCTTTTCAAACCAGGGCCGGGCGGACAGTCCCCTCTTCCCGGCCCTCTCCCCTGAAGGGGAGAGGGAGTATTTTATGGGCGCACTGGACGGAAAGATTGCCATCATCACCGGAGCTGGTTCCGGCATTGGCCGGGCATCGGCGAAACGCTTTGCAGCGGAAGGTGCGAAGCTGGTCATCGGCGACAAGACCGAAGCAGTGCATGAAACCGCCAAGGCCATCGCCGAAGCTGGCGGCATAGTGACCGCGCTCCAGATTGATGCCGGACTGGAAGCGGATGTGATCAAGCTCGTCGAGACCGCCAACGCAACCTATGGCGGACTGGACATCGCCTTCGCCAATGCAGGCATCATCGGGGATATGGGCGGGATCTTCGAGATTGACCCGACAAGTTTCATGGAAACGCTACGCGTCAACCTGCTGGGTCCGGCGCTGATGGTGAAACATGCGGGCAAGGCCATGGTCGATCAGGGCCGCGGCGGGGCGCTTTTGCTGACCGCCAGCGTGGCCGGCCTCAATTCCGGCGCCGGCCCCGAAGCCTATTCGGCATCCAAAGCGGGCGTCATCAATCTCGCCAAGACCGCTGCCCAGCAGCTGACCACCGCCAATGTGCGCGTCAACGCCATCTGCCCCGGCCTCACCGAAACCGGCATGACCAAGCCGACCTTCGACTATGCCCGCTCCAAAGATGTGATGCACAAGGTCGGTCAGCTCAATCCGCTCAAGCGCGCGGGCCAGCCGGAGGAGCTCGCCAATGTCGCGCTGTTCCTCGTTTCGGATCAAGCGAGTTATGTGAACGGACAGGCGATTGCGGTGGATGGCGGGCTGACCAGCTCGCACCCTGTCACGCGGCAATTGCTGGGGCAGACGTCGCATTGAGAATGCCCCCCGTTCGTGTCGAGCGAAACCGAGACATGGGCCAAGTGTCTCGACTGCGCTCGACGCGAACGGGACGGGGTGATGATACGAACGGAGTGGATGAATGCTGACAGTTTCCGACCCCCGCGATCTCGGCTTTCTGCCAGACCGGCTTGCCCGCATTGATGCCTATATCAAGGCGAAATACATCGACACCGGCCTGCTGCCGCACGCGGCCCTGCTGGTCGGGCGCGGTGACGAGATTGCACATCTTTCGCTTCAGGGAGACGCGAGACCCGGTCAGGCGCTGCAACAGGATGCGATTTTCCGCATCGCCAGCATGACCAAGCCGGTCACTTCGGTGGCGTTCATGCAGCTGGTGGAAGAGGGCAAGGTCGCGCTGAGCGATCCAGTGGCGAGCATTCTGCCTGAGTTCGCCAAGACCGGCGTGTTTCAGGCGGGCGGCGGTGGTGTGCCGTTCGTCACCCGCCCGGCAGCGACACCCATGAAGATGGTCGATCTGCTGCGCCATACCAGCGGCCTCACCTATGGCTTTCAGGAGCGCACCCCGATTGACGCCGCCTATCGCCGCGAAAAGATCGACGATTTCCAGAGCCCGCGCACGATGGAAGAATTCGTCACTGCGGTGGCCGCCATCCCGCTCCAGTTCGATCCGGGCAGTGTCTGGAATTATTCGGTTTCCACCGACATTGTGGGCGCAGTCATCCAGCGGATCGAGGGCAAGCCGCTCGGCGATGTGCTGGAAGAACGCATCTTCAAGCCGCTCGGCATGAATGACACGCACTTCCAGGTGCCCGCGTCCAAGAAGGACCGCATCACGGATTGCTACGCCTATCACCCGCGCGACAAGATGAAGCTGTTCGACAAGGGCGACGAAAGCCGCTGGATGATCGAGAACCGCTTCCAGTCGGGCGGCGGCGGCCTTGCCTCCACGCTCGGCGATTATCACCGTTTCTGCCGGATGCTGGTCAATGGCGGCGCGCTGGATGGGGCGCAAATCCTCAGCCCCAAGACACTGGAGCTGATGACCGCCAACCATCTGCCCGGTGGCAAGGATCTGACCGAACTGTCTCAATCCTTGTTCAGCGAAGCGGAGAATGCAGGCGTGGGCTTCGGCCTTGGCTTTGCCACCACGATGACGCCCGCCTCTACGATGGTCCCCGGCTCTGTGGGCGATTTCTACTGGGGCGGCATGTTTTCAACAGCCTTCCTGATCGATCCGGTGGAGCATATCACCATGGTGTTCATGACACAGCTGATGCCGTCCTCCACCTACCCCATCCGGCGCGAGATCAAGACGATGATTTACGCGGCTTTGGCAGCTTGAACGGAGGGCGCGTTGCTACCCCCCATGGAGAAACGGAGGATCAACGCGCTTGCTCGTCAAGAATGCGAGCGTGTGAATGAGTATGGCAGGGTTCAAGCACGAAAAACTGGCGATTTTGAATCTAGACCATGGCTGCACCCGGATGAATGGGCGAGACTGAGGCCTTCAATAGTCATCATAAAATTTCTTTGCGTTGATGATGGAATCGTCACTGATAGCGAGCAAAAGATTCTCTCTGATTGGATAAATGAATGGATGAGTCGATCTCGTTGGGGCGAGTTTTACTGGGAGCAAAAGGGGAAAGCGATTCAGCTCTTGATCGACATTTTGGATCCTAGTTTTGAATCTTTCCTAGAATCTACAGAATACTGCGCGACACACTACAGCAATTCTCAGATTGATAGGCTGATAAATTGCGGTGATGCCATAGCTGATGAAGGAATCGAATTAGTGAAGACGACGTGGGAAATTGCCAAAGACACGTTGATAACGTGGAAAGACTTTCGGAACGAGATTTGAGTTTCAAATTTTCATTTTTAGGAGACCCCAATGCAATCCGTCACCACCGAACAACAGGGTGACATTCTTGTCGTCACCGTCAACAACCCACCTGTCAACGCGCTGAGCTGGCATGTCCGCGATGGTATTGGCGATGCCATGGAAGTCGCGATGAAGGATGACAGTGTGAAGGCTGTCGTGCTGCGCTGCGATGGCCGTACCTTCATTGCCGGCGCGGACATCAGCGAGCTGGGCAAGCCACTGGGCGTGCGCAATTTCGGCGAAGATCTGGTGGCGATGGAAACCGCGCCCAAGCCGATCATCGCCGCCATCCATGGTACGGCGCTGGGCGGAGGGCTGGAGACCGCGCTGTGCTGCCATTACCGCATTGCCGTGCCCTCGGCCAAGCTGGGCCTGCCCGAGGTCAATCTGGGCCTGCTGCCCGGTGGTGGCGGCACCCAGCGCCTGCCGCGCGTGGTGGGTGTGGAACAGGCCGCTGTGATGGTGGCGCTGGGGGCACCGGTCTCCGCAAAAAAGGCGCTGGAGATAGGCCTGATCGACGCGCTGGCGGGTGAAGACAGCCTCGCCGCGGATGCCGTGAAGCTCGCGCAAGAGTGCATCGCCAAAGGCCCGCGCCCCACGCGCAATCTGGAAGTGAAGGGTGATCTGGGTGTCATCGCCAAGTTGGAGGCGGAGAATGCCCGCAAATGGAAGGGCTTTGATGCGCCATACGCCAATCTGCGCTGCATCGCCGCTGCCGCTGCCAATCCGGATATCGAAAAGGGTCTGGCGGTTGAGCGCGAAGAGTTCCTCAAGTTGCTGAGCGGAAGCCAGTCCGCCGCGCAGCGCCACATGTTCTTTGCCGAACGTCAGGCCGCCAAGATTGACGGCCTGCCCAAGGATGTCGCGCTGCGCCCGATCAACAAGGTTGGCGTGATCGGGGCTGGCACCATGGGCGGCGGCATCACCATGAACTTCCTGTCCGCAGGCATCCCCGTCACCATCGTCGAAATGGCGCAGGAGGCGCTTGATCGCGGCGTCGGCGTGATCCGCAAGAATTATGAGGCATCCGCTGCCAAGGGCCGCTTCACGCAGGAGAAGGTGGAGGCGATGATGGGCCTGCTCACGCCCTCGCTCTCCTTCGATGATCTGGCGGACTGCGATCTGGTGATCGAAGCCGTCTATGAAAGCATGGACGTGAAGAAGGACGTGTTCGGCAAGCTGGACGGCATCGTCAAGCAAGGCGCGATTCTGGCCTCCAACACCTCCTATCTGGATGTGAACGAGATCGGGGCCGCCACCAAGCGTCCGCAGGACGTGCTGGGGATGCACTTTTTCTCGCCCGCCAATGTCATGAAGCTCTTGGAAATCGTGCGCGGCGACAAGACGGCGGACGATGTATTGGCAACCGTCATGGCGCTCGCCAAGACCATCGGCAAGGTTGGCGTCGTCGCAGGCGTGTGCCACGGCTTCATCGGCAACCGGATGCTCTCCAAGCGGCATGAGGGCGCGAACCAGCTGCTGCTGGAAGGCGCGACGCCCGAGCAGATCGACACCGTCTTCCTTGATTTCGGTTTCCCGATGGGGCCGTTCCAGATGAGCGATCTGGCGGGCATGGACATTGGCTGGCACCGCGATCTGACCAAGGAGCCGACGAACATCCGCGAGGCGCTGTGCAAGGCGGGACGCTTTGGCCAGAAGAATGGCAAGGGGTTCTACGACTATGACGAAAAACGCAACCGCGCGCCGTCGCCCGAAGCACTCGCTATCATCGAGGATTTCCGCAGCCGCTCCAACATGGCCAAGCGCGACATCAGCAATGAGGAAATCACCGAACGCTGCCTCTATCCGCTGGTGAACGAAGGCTATAAAATCCTGGAAGAAGGCAAAGCCCAGCGCGCATCAGACATCGATGTGGTGTGGATCTATGGCTATGGCTTCCCCGTCTATCGCGGCGGCCCGATGTTCTGGGGCGATCTGGTGGGCCGCGATGTGCTGGTGAAGGGTCTGGAAAAGCACGGGCTGCCCGTGGCGGACAGCCTGCGCGCGAAGGCGTAGAGCCAACGCACCGCCGTCCTGAGCTTGTCGAAGGACCGTTCTCTTCTGCACGGGTCGAGAGAAAAACGGTCCTTCGACAAGCTCAGGACGGCGCACCTGGAATGTTACCCCTCCCTGATAACGGGAGGGGCTTTGCGTTTACCCCCGCGCGACCAGCACTTCGGCAATCTGCACTGCGTTCAGCGCGGCACCCTTGCGGAGATTGTCATTGGCGAGGAACAGCGCGAGGCCGTTCTCCACCGTCCGGTCAATGCGGACGCGACCGACGAACACCGGGTCTTTGCCCGTCGCGTCGAGCGGGTTGGGGACTTCGGTCACCACCACGCCGGGGGCCTTGCCAAGCAATTCCAGCGCCTGTTCCGCACTGATCGGACGTTCAAATTCGGCGTTGATCGAAATCGCATGGCCAGTGAAGACCGGCACGCGCACACAGGTGCCGGAGACGGGCAGATCGGGGATGCCCAGAATCTTGCGGCTTTCGTCGCGCAGCTTCAGTTCTTCCTCTGTATAATCATCTTCGCCGAGCACATAGTTGAGCGGCACCACATTATAGGCAATCGGCACCGCCCATTTGCGGACTTCGCCCAGATCAACCGACGCGCCATCCTTGGCGAGCGCCGCGCAGCCATCCGAACCGGCCTGCACCTGTTCGCGCAGCACCTCCACGCCTTCTACCCCGCCGCCGGAAACGGCCTGATAGGTGCTGGCGATCAGCCGCTTGAGGCCCGCCGCATCGTGGAGCGGCTTGAGCACGGGCATGGCCGCCATGGTCGTGCAATTGGGGTTGGCGATGATGCCCTTGGGCAGGATATCCAGCGCGTCCGGGTTCACTTCGGCGACAACCAGTGGCACGTCGGGGTCCGAGCGCCAGGCCGAACTGTTGTCAATCACCACGGCACCCGCTGCCGCCACCTTGGGGGCCAGCGCCTTCGATGTCGAGCCGCCTGCCGAGAAGAACACAATGTCGAGCCCGGTATAGTCTGCCGTGCCGGCGTCTTCCACCGTCACTTCACCGCCACGAAACGCAACCTTGTTCCCCGCCGAACGCGGCGACGCAAAAATGCGGAGTTCGTCGCATGGGAAGTTCCGCTCTTCGAGCAGCGCGAGCATCATGCCGCCGACAAGGCCGGTGGCACCAACAATGCCGACGCGGGGCCGGGCGGGCATGGATTTTTGTGCAGTCATGGGTCTTCGTCTCCTGTTTGGTGCTACAGGCGCGGGGTTTGAAATCTCTGGAAGATCGGCCCCGCGCTGTGGCGGGGCTTGGGTCTGGTCCTGACCGTCAGCCGATCAGCGCAACCAGAACCGCCCCGCTCGCGCGGGTCGTTTTGGTGCTAATCGGTTTCATCGAACGGATCATGATGCGCAGCGCGTTAGCGGTGCCGGTTGCGTTTGTAAACCGGGGAGAATGGGCAGACGCTATCCCGCAAACGCGGCATGATAACCAAAGCGGCCATCCGGCACCGGCCCGGCGAACGACAGCATCTGGAAGAATTCCGAATGATCCTCCGCTGGCGCATATTGTGCTGCCACGCAAAAGCCGAAGCGGCTGTAATAGGCTGGATTGCCGAGCAATATGCACCCCGCGGCACCCTGCGACCGCAACCGGTCCAGCCCGGCCCGGATGAGGCGCGCACCGATTTCCTGCTTCTGAATGGCGGGTTCCACCGAAACCGGGCCAAGCGTGAACCAGCCATCCACGCCGCCCGGTGCAGCAGCAGGCGAGAAGGTCACCTGACCCACGACAGCGCCATCCTGTTCCGCCACCAGCGAGAGTGCAAGCGCACCCGACGCCCGTAACCGGTCGATCACATCCTGCTCATCCCCGTCTGCATAAGGCATCGGAGCGAAGGCGCGCCTCGTCAGTTCATGGATCGCCACGATGTCATCGGGCGCTTCGTCACGGATCAGGATGGCCATCGCGATTCTCTCCTCATCCCCGGTCTGCCGCAGCGCTGCCGATGAGTCGAGCCACCTAAACGACGAGCCGAAGTGTGTGCCAGATCACTGCACAACTCATCCCGCGCGCGCCGCATCTCACCGACTCGAACTTGTTTGCTTCACCAACAATCGGCAGGGACAATCCCAACATATCGGGGGTCGCACTCACATGTTTATCAAGGGATTGAAAAAGACGGTTCTGGCGCTTGGCCTGATGTCCGTCGCCGCACCAGCTCTGGCGCTGCAATGCGTCCCTTATGCGCGTGAAACCTCTGGCGTTGAAATCTTCGGCAATGCCAGAACTTGGTGGGGTCAGGCCGCCGGACGCTATGAGCGCGGCTATGCGCCCAAGGTTGGCGCGGTCATGGCATTCAAGCCGACGCGCTCCATGCCGATTGGCCATGTTGCCACCGTCTCCCAGATCGTTTCGGAACGTGAAGTGCTCGTCAGCCATGCCAACTGGTCGCTGATCAACGGTCGTCGCGGCCAGATCGAACGCAATGTCCGCGTTGTCGATGTGTCTGAATCGGGCGACTGGAGCAAGGTGAAGGTCTGGTATGCCCCGCTGAAGGACCTCGGCACCTCTTCCTATCCGCTGTTCGGCTTCATCTACAACAAGCCGGGTGCTGCCGCCGCCCCCGCCGCTCCGCGCGAGCCGTTGAGCCTGCCCGCCGATACTCTGCGCCTCGCGACGCTTGAAGCCGGAGCGTAAAAAGCCCTGCCCGCCGGCTGATCAGCCCGCTGTAAATCCTGACCGACTCCTCGCAAAACCCTATGGCCGTTCGCGTCGAGCGCAGTCGAGACACTGTGCGACTGCGGCAGTGTCCCTGATGACCTCGACACGAACGGGGCTGGACCAACGGAATGTCGGCCTGATTGGACGCATATGCGATCCACAAATGCGCGCCGTTGCCGAAGATGGGTTTAAGGCGTCACGATATTGAACGTGGCCTCCGGCGTTTCAATCGCCGCCTGCCACGCTTCCACCACCGCGCGGTCTCCTTCCACGGTCAGCCCGGCCTTTTCGAGCATCGCCAGTGGGGCCTTCATGAACATCAGGCCCAAAAACAACTGGCGCGGCCCCTTGAGTGTGGCCATGGGCGCGGCGTGGGACTGATCCATTTCAGCCACCATCACACCGCTCTGAAGCGTGATCGCCGCCTTTTCGTTGCGATCGGTGAACTCCAGATTGATCAGACTCTTCGTCGGCCACCTTGGCCGGCACCAGCCGCGTCGCCACCGAATCAAGCAACATGCCCGAAGGAATTGCCGCAGCCAGATCAAGGCTGACAGCCGTGTTCAGTTTAACGGCATCGTGCCGCAACTCACTGGCCCCGGTCAGGAACATGTTCCGCCACAAGGCGCTTTCCGCCTGATAGCCCTGCTGCTCGAACGAATCCGCCAGCAGCGCCTTGGCCGCCGTATTGCCGGGTTCTGCAAAGACAAGCTGGGAGAGCAGATCCGACGACCAGCGATAGTCGCCCTGGGCCATCGCCGCCTTGCCCAGTGCCAACACCCGGTCTGCTCCGCCCAGCGCCGCCACCAGCCGCTTGGCCCGCTCGGTCGGGATATGCGGGTTCAGATTGGCGGGATTGGCATCATACCAGCCGATATAGCGCTGCGAGACCGCCTTCGCGTTATGGTTATAAGTGCCATAATAGCCGTGGGTGGACCAGTTGGCCGCCAATTCGGGCGTCGGCACAATCTGTTCGGCCAGTTCGGTTGCGTTCAGGCCGTTGTTCATCAACCGCACCGACTGATCATGCAGGAATTTGTAATTGTCACGCTGGGCAGTAAGAAAGCTCTTCACTTCGCCATTGCCAAAACGCGGCCAGCAATGGCTGGCGACCAGCGTGTCGCTGCGATCAGCGTAGAGCCGCAGCGCTTCTGACAGAAAGCCCGCCCAACGCAGCGTGTTGCGCACCAGCGCACCGCGCGGCGTCAGCACATTATGCTGAGAGCAGACAGCGATTTCGCCCACCAGAAAAGTGCGGCGCTCCGGCAGCATCACATTGAGTTCGGCGGGTGCTTCGGTTTCGGGCACCATCTGGAACTCCAGCGTAACGCCGTCCACAACATGCGTTTCCCCGGTCTTCCTGATGATCAGCGTGGGCGGGATCATGCTGATCTCTCCGCCAGACAAGCCACTGCCAATGCCAGAACCCATGCTGCCCTGCACACCCGGCGGCGTGCCAACGCCGAACTGGTAGGTCGCGCGCCGCCCCATGGCGGGACCAGCAATGACGTTTTCGGACGCCGCCTCTTCCACAAAATGTTCGGGCGCGATGATTTGTACCTTGCCTGCTTTCACATCCTCTGCTGAAACAATGCCCTTCACGCCGCCAAAATGGTCTGAATGGCTGTGCGTGTAGATGACGGCTGCCACCGGCCGTGCGCCCAGCTTTTCATTGGCAAGACCCAACGCCGCCTTGGCAACATCGGTGCGGGTGAGCGGATCGACGATGATCCAGCCGGTCTTGCCTGCGATCAGCGTCATGTTCGAGATATCGAACCCGCGCACCTGCCACACGCCTTCGGACGCCTTGAACAGCCCGTTCTCCTTCAAGAGCGACTGATGCCGCCACAACGCCGGATGGACAGTGGCCGGAGCATCGCCCTTGAGGAAATCATAAGCGTGGAAGTTCCACAGCGGCTCTCCCTTGGCACTGACGATCACCGGCTCCTTGGATGTGGCGATGAAGCCGCGCCGGGCAAACTCCAGATCCTTGCCATCTTCCTTGGGCAGCGCGGCCTTGGCGGCCTTTTGCGCGGCGATGGTGGCCGCGCTTGCAGGCTTGGGCGCTTCCTGCGCGAAAGCCGCCTGCGCGACGATGAGGGCCGAAAGTGCTACTCCGGCGAGTGCTCTGATCATGGGACAATCCTCTCCTGTTTGCACCGTCATGCAAAGCGCGCGGGGCAAAGGCAAGATGCTCTGCACGAATCCGGCTTGCAGCCGGGCGCATTCCCCGCAAAGACCGTCGCATGACGCACCCCACCCGCATCGGCCTGCTTGGCGGATCGTTCAATCCGGCGCATCGCGGGCACCGGCTGATCAGCCTGTTCGCGCTGAAGGCACTGGGCCTGGATGAAGTGTGGTGGCTGGTGTCCCCCGGCAATCCGCTGAAGGATGCCGCGCGGGATATGGCCCCCCTCCCCGTCCGTCTGCGCTCTGCCCAAGCCATGGCCCGCCGCGCGCCGATCCGCGCGACCGCGATCGAGCAGCAATTGGGCACGCGCTTCACCGTGGATACACTCGCCGCGCTGCAACGCCGATTCCCCAAAAAGCACTTCATCTGGCTGATGGGCAGCGACAATCTGGCGCAGTTCCACCGCTGGAAAAGCTGGCGGCGGATTGCCAAAACCATGCCGATTGCAGTTTTGGCGCGTCCGGGCTATGAAGGGACTGCACGGGCGAGCCGCGCCTATGCCACCTTGCGGAGTCGCGTTCTGCCGCAAGGCCGTTCGCATGACTGGACGCAATGGAGACCACCGGCCCTCGTGCTGCTGCGCTTTCGCCCTGATTCAACCTCGGCAACTGCCCTGCGCCGCGCCCATCCGGACTGGTTCCGTGCCTATTCCCCCGCCCCCCTGCGCGATCCGGTGACGCACCGGATGACCGATTGAGGATCAATTTTTGTCCGCCGCTGCCAAGAAAACTGCCAACACCGACTCGGTTGAGTATCTCCACCAGTTGATCCTGAAATCGCTGGATGATGATCAGGCCATCGAAACCGTTTCCATTCCGCTGGAGGGTAAATCGTCCATCGCCGATTTCATGGTGATCGCCAGCGGTCGCTCCACCCGTCAGGTTGCGTCCATGGCGCAGAAACTGATGGAAAAGATCAAAGCCGAAACCGGGCGGCGCGCCCGCGTGGAAGGCATGACCAATGCAGACTGGGTGCTGCTGGACGCAGGAGACATCATCGTCCACCTGTTCCGGCCGGAAGTGCGCAGCTTCTACAATCTGGAACGCATGTGGGCATTTGGAGACGCCCCGCTGGCTGACGCTTGAAGCTGCACATCGTTGCACGCGGCAAGATGGGGCGGTGTCCCGAGGCCGATCTGATTGATCGCTATGCCAAGCGCATGACTTGGCCCTTCGCCATCACCGAATTGCCCGATACCGGCGGCAAACCCGTGCCCGTCGGCCCTTCCACCCGCTTTGTCGCGCTGGATGAAGGCGGCGAACAGATTAGTTCCATCGAACTCGCTGCGCTGCTCGAACGCTGGCGAGATCAGGGCGTGAAGGAAACCCGCTTCCTGATCGGCGCAGCAGATGGGCTGACCAAGGCAGAACGCATGTCCGCCGATTGGGCCATTTCCTTCGGCAAGGTCACCTGGCCGCACATGATGGTGCGGGCGATGCTGGCCGAACAGCTCTACCGCGCAACCACGATCATCGCAGGGCATCCCTATCACCGGGAGGGGTGATCGACAGTTTCCGCTCATCCTGAGGAACCGCTGAGCGTGTCGAAGTGGTGTCTCGAAGGACCACGGATGGTGGTTCGAGACGGGACTTCGACACGCTCAGTCCCGCCTCACCATGAGCGGATTTAAGTGCCTATGTTCCCCCTCACCCAAATGTGCGCGCGATCCAGTCCGAGCAGATCCCCACCGCCTGCGGCAGCAGTTCGGGCGTTTCGCTGTAATAATGGTCCGCGCCCTTCACGTCCTGATATTCCTTGGTGCTGCTCCCCACTGCATCAAACAGGCGTTTGGCATGGCTGGGCGTGCAGGCCAGATCAGCCGTGTTGTTGAGCACCAGCACCGGGCAGGAAATGCGCGCGGCATTGCCAAGGCCGGTCGCGTTGGTATCATCATAGCTCCATTGCGAGAGCCAGCTGCGCAGCGTGGTGAAGCGGGCAAGGCCCACCGGCCCGTCATTCGCCACCTTGGGCACGCCCAGATAGCATTCATAGGGGCGACGATCAGACGGGTCTTGCGTGGGATCAGTCCAGCGCACGTCTGACATTGTGCCCTGCACGGTGAAGCAGCGTTCTGCATTAGGCTCGTCACTCGCGCGGATTTTGGCGAGCTCGTCCTTCACCCATGCGGTGATGCGGCGATTGCGCGCGATCTGCCCGGCGCGGAACTTCTCCACGAATGCAGCGCTGTAGGGCGCCTTTTCCGGGCAGGCCGGATCATAGATGTTGAGCGACGGATCACGCTCGAACGGCTTTGATTCGTCGAGGATAGATGGATCGATCCACTCGGTCAGCGTCATCGCGCGGCTGATATGTGCGGCCAGCAGCATGATGCCTTGCGCGGGCGGCAGGTCCAGCTTGGTCAGATCATATTCGTCGCCCGCAGGCGTGTGCGTCACTGTGGGGTTTTCCGCCTGATCCTGATAATACATGGAGAGCGAACCGCCGCCGGACCACCCGCCAAGGATGATCTCTTCATAGCCGAACCGCTTCTTCATGTCCTTCAGCGCGGCACCCAGATCGGCCACGCATTTTTCCATGATCAGTGCGGTGTCATTGCCCCGGTAACGCGGGTTCACATAGATCACATGCTGCCCGCCGCGTGCCAGCGCTGTTACCAGCGGCAGGAAAGAGCCGCCGCCAATCGGGTGGCTGAACACGATCACGCGGTGCGATTTCGAATCTTTCGGCGCGATTCGCATGCACTCCACAAACACATGGCCGGTGGAGCCGCCATACACGTCCTTGAACGCGCTGGTTTCCTTATACGCAATTCCATAAGGTTCGCGGACGATTTCCATATAGATTCCTCTCTCGTTTTGGTGCACAATTCGTCTACTAAATTGACAAAAAAGGCAAGACCATGATCAAACCAAATGGTGTCCACCATATCGCCTTCATGACCGCAGACATGAAGACGCAGATCGAATTTTTCACCGACGTGCTGGGCTGCCATCTGATCGGCCTGTTCGATATGCACGGCGTTCCGGGCGGTTTGCACGGCTTTTTGCATCTGGCGGATGATTGTCTCTTCTCGCTGGTGCAGTTGCCCGCAGTGAAGGATGTGCCGATTCAGCTGGGGGTGACGCACGCCGGCTCTGGCTCTGGCACGTCTGCGCCCGGCACCATGCAGCATCTGGCGCTGAAGGTTTCGAATCGGGAGCAACTGCTCGCCATTCGCGATCGCATCCGCAAAAAGGGCGTGAATGTATTCGGCCCGATCAACCATGGCATGTGCCAGTCCATCTATTTTGCCGGGCCGGAACAGATGGCGCTGGAAATCGCCTTTTCCGATGAGGCGCTGGACCCGAAGGTCTGGATCGACCCGACGGTGCTCGCCAAGCTGGACATCAACGCGGAAGAGGCCGCGCGCTACATGGCCCCTGATGATTATAGCGGCGAAGGCGGCACCGTCCCCCAACCCCCCATCGACCCCGCCAAACCCCACCTCGCCATGGCCGAAGCCGCGTATAGGGCGGTGATGGGGATGCCGGATGATGCGATCTGGGAGAAGGCCAGCTATGCGGAGCCGCCTGTGAAGGTGGGGTGATTGGGGCCTCAGGCGTCGTCACCCCCGCGCAGGCGGGGGGCCGCATCAAGGCCTGAACCATCGCGCTCATGGGTTCCCGCCTTCGCGGGTATGACGATCAGGGGGATGAAGAGCGTCACGGCCCCCTTCGCGTCTTCGCGCGAGATCATATGGTCGGGTTTGCGCCGGGTGGATGCTGACGGGTTCGCGCGAAGACGCGAAGGCGCGAAGACGCGAAGACGCGAAGGGTTCAGGCAATCTCCTTCTTGCGCGTGCGTCTTGGTCTATTGAAACTTTCGCCTTTTAAAGGCCAGCACGTCAGACTTCGACAACTTGAACCACTCACCATTCATGCGTCTGTCGGCGAAACGACGATGCCAATAGGCTTCGATTCCGGAGGGGTCGTCGGTTGCGATAGCGTGGTCAAGCGTTGCTTTATCCGGCAAAGCGACATTGATAGCCTTCACTCGCTTTTCGAGATCGGCGCTCTGGCCAATCTTATAATATTCTCCGGCGCGAAGAAGGTAGACGTGCCCAAATTTCAAATTTTCACGATTTTCGAGCTTCTTTTCGACAGGTACCGGAAGCATATCGGCTACTGCCGCATAAGAATAATTCTTCGACTCTAGAGACCATTCTCTCATCGCTTCGACGAGCAGCACACGTTTGGGAAATCTCTTTTCAATTGTCGTCGTTGAGGGAAACCCCGGATGCTGGCGGCCATACAATCGCAGGTCATTTGGGGACGGCCACCTGTTCAAGGCAAAACATGCTTGCGCAATTGCTGTAAGAATATCCTCTTCGTCATATGGGATTTTCTCAAAAGTATTCGCTTCTAGGCTGCGTTGACAAAAGACTTCAGCCATAGCCCGGCGGCGGCAAGGTTGAGGAAGCTCTCGAAGGAGAGACTGGTCTTGTCGTAGCGGGTGGCGATGCGGCGCTGTTGCTTGAGCTTGCCGAACATGCGTTCGACGCGGTTGCGATCCCGGTAACGGCGATAGTCGGGATGCTCGGGTGTCTTGCGGTTCGAGCGGGGCGGGATGATCGGCAGGATGCCCTGCATGAGCAGGTTTTCGCGGAACCTGTCGCCATCATATCCTTTGTCGGCGAGCAGCGCCTTGGGCTTGGGCGATGGCAGGGCCATCAGGTCATCGGCGGCGGTGTAATCGGATGCCTCGCCGCCAGTCAGGATGAAGCCGACAGGGAGGCCTTGATTGTCGCAGCGGGCATGGATTTTGCTCGTAAAGCCACTCGGCTTTGGGAAGTGCCCCCGGCACTTCCGCCGCCTGCGTCGTGATCGACCAAGAGCGTTCGCACAAACCCCCCTTTTCCGCCCGCTGCTGAGACGTGGCCGCGAACGCTGGTGCTGTCGATCATGTGCTGCCAGTCGTCGGTCAGGCCCAGATCGACCAGCGTTTGCAGCAGCGCATCCCAGACCCCTTGTTCTGCCCAGCGCCGGAACCGGACATAGACCGAGTTCCACTTGCCATACCGCTCGTGCATGTCGCGCCAGGGGCAGCGCGCCCAACGTCCCCGCTCAGGCGGCAGCAGCGGCCCGATCAGCTCCCATTCCGCGTCCGACAAATCCCCGCGACCCATGACTGCTCCTCAAAAAAACAGCCTTGAATCAGAAGTCGGGCCAAATGGGAATCCCTTTTGTCAACACGGCCTAGGCCAGCCTCTGCCACAGCTTCGCTCCATCGCGCCCAAAGCTTGCCAATGATTTCCCGTCGATGGATTCCAGAGCTCTGCTCAAATAGCGCAATGCCTGGAGCTTTTCCGGTTTCGCGGGCTATGCGCCGGATTTCGGAAACAATTCGTTCGCGCACCCCTCACCGTCCTCCCAAATCCCCCTGCCCCACGGTCCCCGCCGCCATCTCCAGCATCCGGTCGAGCGACTTCTTCGCCTGAACCCTCAAGCCTTCCTCAATCTCCACGCGCGGCTCCAGATCGCGCAGGCACACATAGAGTTTTTCCATCGTGTTGAGCGCCATATAGGGGCAGATGTTGCAGTTGCAGTTGCCGTCTGCGCCCGGCGCGCCGATGAAGGTTTTGTCCGGCATCGCCTTTTCCATCTGGTGGATGATGTGCGGCTCGGTCGCCACGATCAGCGTGTCGCCGGGCATGTCCTTGGCATATTGCAGAATGCCGCTGGTGGAGCCGACATAGTCCGCATGGTCCACGATATGCGCAGGGCATTCGGGGTGCGCGGCAACCGGGGCACCGGGGTGCTGGGCCTTGAGCTTGACGAGTTCGGTTTCCGAAAAGGCTTCATGCACGATGCACACGCCCGGCCACAGCAGCATCTCGCGCCCCAGCTTGCGGCTGAGATAGCCGCCCAGATGCCGGTCGGGGCCGAAGATGATCGGCTGCGATTCCGGGATCTGCGCCAGGATTTTTTCCGCGCTGGAACTGGTGACGATGATGTCGCTGAGCGCCTTCACCTCGGTGGAGCAGTTGATGTAGGTCAGCGCGATATGATCGGGGTGCGCCTCGCGGAAGGCCTTGAACTTGTCTGGCGGGCAGGAATCTTCAAGGCTGCACCCGGCATCGAGATCGGGCAGCACGACGATCTTTTCAGGCGCGAGGATCTTCGCGGTTTCGGCCATGAAGCGCACGCCGCAAAACGCGATCACATCCGCATCAGACGCCTGCGCCTTTTTGGAAAGCTCCAGCGAATCGCCAACAAAATCTGCAATGTCCTGCAATTCCGGGCGCTGGTAATAATGTGCGAGGATGATCGCGTTGCGTGCCTTCTTCAGGCGGAGGATTTCCTCGCGCAGATAAAGGCCGGACAGGTTTACCACGGGTGCATTCATTGCTTCATCTCCACTTTCACCTTGGCCTCTATCCCTGCAGCGGCCAGCGGCATAGCAAAACTCGCTGAAACGGCGCGGATGGTGGCATCTTGCGCCAGCCGCAGCGTGGGCATGGCCTTCGCCTGTTTCAGCACGTCAATCTCTGCCTTGTTGCGGTTTTCGGCATCCAGCACGCGCTCGGCATCGGTCAGCGCCATCAGAACTGCGCCACTTTCATATTCCTGCGTCGCGGACAGATCGAACTCCGGCCCGCTGATCTCGACCGGCGGGAGCGAGACAGAGAGCGTCCGCGTCGCCACGTTCCAGTCCAGATCGCTGGGCTTCAGCTTGGCCAAGTCCACCTCATAGCGCACCATGGCAGGCAGGATCAGCGTCTTTTGCGCAGAGAGGCCGAACTGGTCCTTCCGGCTCGTCACGACTGTCACGAAGCGCGCGGCGAAAGCGGAGAGGCGGTTTTGTTCGTGCAGCGATTTCAGACTGGAGGCCACGATGGTTTCCACCGGCGGGTCCGCCTTGCGCTGCACCCAGATCAGACTCAAGCCCGCCACCAGCGCGACCAGCAGCAACACGGAAAGAATACGCTTCATGCCTGTCATGTAAGAGGCCATGTGCCGCACGACAATGGAGGGCATAGTAAATGCGCGATTCATCACGCTGCTCCACCCCGGTTTTACCCGGCCGGGTGTAAATCAGGCAGGCTGATCAACATCTTTCATGGTGCCCGGATGCGAAAGACTGTCCTTCTTATGGCTGTCGGCCTTGCTGCCTTCGCCGCTTCGCAGGCGGGGGCAGAGATGCGTCAAGTCTGTTCGAAGAACGAATCCGATCTGACCGGCACCATGTTCACGATCAACGAGAAGGGCGAATTCTGCGAGATGACCGAGCAGGATCAGGCCCGGATCGAAGCTGAGCGCAAGCGCGAGCAGGATCGCGCCGAAGCCCAGCAACGCCGGATGGCGATGGCAGCATCACGACCGGTGGCCATTCCCGAGACCATGGGCAGTCAGGCCTTTTATCAGGGTTGCATGCAGGCGGCACAGCGTGATGGCGTTGACGGATCTGCCATTTGTGCACGCCATGCAGAAAAGGGCGGAAAACTCGCGGTGGAAATGGCCAAGCAGATGGCCATGGACGATTGCAGGGCGCAAGGCCGCGATGCTCAGGGATGCAAGGCGCTGATTGATCACGCTCTTGCCGGATTTTGACATGATGGGACCGCTTGAATGAAGACGCCGCTCACCCTGACTCTTGCCGCACTTGGCCTTGCCTTTGCAGCCCAACCCGCCAGCGCCGCCGCGCAGTGCGCCGAAGACCCCAGCAAGCTGGACAGCGCCTTTCTGATCATGACCGAAAACGGCCAGTTCTGCGAAGGCGGAAGCGATGATCAGGCGCGGTTCGAAGCCGAGCTGGAGGCAGAACAGGCACGCGCAGACGCCGAAAGGCTGGCAGAAGAGAAGCGACAGCTGGCGCAATACAAGTCGGAACTGACACGGCATTATCTGCAAAGCGGCATGGCAGCGTCCGATGCGCGCAAGGCGGCAGATCAGGCCGCCATGGCCGCTGCACAGGCCGCCGGTGTGGCTGAACAGGCCGCGCACGAGGCCAAGGCGCGCGCTGCGGCACCTGCTGGAAGCCCGGCCGCCATGAACGGCCCCAACGGCTTCGGAAAATGCATGGCGGGGGTCAAATCCGGCACGTCGCCGTGCGGGTTTGCGCCACCTGACATATCAAAGGCGATCCGGCCCGGCCTGATGGGAATCTGATCCCGACGGACGCAGCGAGCTTAGCCCAAAGATGCAAGCGTTTCCCAAAGCTTGACAGCATGGCGCCCCTCGGCTGCGGCAAGCGTATCAAACCATTCGGCGATCTCGGCAAAACCGTCTTCACGGGCCTGTCGCGCCAGATCGGGATAGAAGCGCTCGGCTTCGGCCGTTTCATCCTTGATGGATCGCGCCAGATTGTCCCGCGAGCGGGACACACTGTCGCTTTGGTCTGCCTTGTCTGAATCCTCAAGCAACGCCAGATGTCCGGAGGCATGGCCCGCCTCTACTTCTGCCAGCGACCGAAAGAGCGACGCGACATCGGTCAGTCCTTCGCTGTCGGCCTGTTCGGCAAAATAGAGAAAACGCCGATTCGCCTTGCTTTCATGGGTGAAGGCCTGACGCAAATTCGTTTCTGTCTGCGTACCTGCCAATTGCGCCATCCTGCCGCTCCATCATCGAGTCCGTCCATCCAGACGTCAGGATCATGTCAGGATGGGCGACGCAACGCCATGATCTTCATCAAGAAATGCGTTCAGGCGGCGTGGTCTTCATCGCGGGCATAGCCCAACTCATCAAGCTTGGCCGCTACGGCTTGCCGGGCAGATTCCAGCACTGTGTCCAGCGGTTTGCTGCTGTCCAGTTCGATCAGCTGCGCCCCGCCAAACGTCAGCTTGGGGGTCACTGCAATTTTTTGCGCCAGAAGATCATCGGCATGATCGGGCTTGCGCGCGCGCGCCGTATCCAGATCGACATTGAGGCGGATCACCAGATCGGGCTTGAAGCCGGCCATCCAGCGATAGAGCGCGGCCTCCCGCTCTGCCAGGAACCGCACGAGACGACTGCGGCTGGGGGCGGCGGAGAGGCCGGGGCCGTCATAAAAGCCGGGGACTTCAACCTGCGGATAACGGTCTGCCACCACGATGACGCTGTTTTCACGCAGCGCCAGCATTCGCTTGAACCGGAATTCGCGCAACAGCGAAAAGCCGTACAGCACCAGCGCAGTGGGCAGGCCGGCAATCTTGCCGGATTTGGAGCGCGCCTGCGTCGCCCGCTTCTGCAGAGCACGTTCAACGGGCGGGCCGATGAGCGGCAAGCCCTTGATCCAGTTGCCGATTGCCCCCGATTTCAGCCCCAGATAGCTGCCCGAAGTGCGGCCATAATGCTGGCCCACCCATGCGATCAGGTCAGACGAGACGGTGGACTTGCCCGAACCGTCACACCCGATCACCGCGATGAGGGGAGCCATGCGCGCCATGGTCAGCTGAGTTCCTTGAAGAAGCCGATCATCTTGAGGCCGCCAATGATGAAGCGGATCACCACCAGTGCACCATAAGCCATCACCCAAGGCCCGGTGAGCTGCGTCAGATCAAAACCCGTGCGCGCAAACCAGGGTGAGGAACACCGTGGTCGCCAGCAGAAACAGCTTATTCTGCTCGCGCCAGATCATGCGCTTCCACCAGAAGGGATATTTGGGCGAAACCCAGCCAGTCAGGCGCGGCAACAGCGCGGGCACGGACTGCGCCCATGCCGCGTGCGCATCACCAAAGGTCTGCTTGAGGAACTCTTCCTCATAGACCGAAATGCGTTCATAAATCAGCACCGCGAGCAGAAAGACGATCGCGCCGAACACCCAGCTGCCCGACAGCATGGCGAGGCCGGTGAAGTTGAGGATACGGCCCACATAAAGCGGGTTGCGCACAAGCGAGTAAGGCCCGGTGGTGTTAAGCTCCTTGGCCTCTGCCGCCACCTTGGCGCGGCCCGATGTGCCCAGCGCTGCCCAGCCGCTTGTGAAGACACGGACAATCGCGCCTGCGCTGGCCACTGCGAACGAGGCCCAGAACCACGCACAGTCTTTCGCCGCGTCCGCAAACGGGCCGATGTCGCGCTGGCACAGCGCAATCAGCGTGGAAATGGCGATCACAATGTAGATATAGGTGCCGCGAATGAAGAACAGCTTCTTACCCGAGGCGGCCATTTCCTGTTGATACATCTGGTCATTCATCCCTAAGCGCGTTCACTCAGTGACTGCTAGATGACAAATTTGGGGCCAAATCATGACGACGAGCGAAAAAGCATGGACCGCCGTGATTCTGGCAGGGCAAAGACCCGGCACAGATGCGCTGGCAGCGGCCTTTGGCGAGACATGGAAGGCGCTGGTGCCGTTTTGCGGAGAGCCGATGGTGACGCATGTCGTGCGCACGCTGAATGCGAGCGGACGCTTTTCCCGCATCATCGTGCTGGCGCAGGAGCCTGAGGTTCTGCGCAAAGCGGTAGACGCGGGTGGCGGAGCCGAATTGGCGGAAAGCGGTGCAGGCATTTCCACGTCGATCCTGAAACAGATTGACGCGACAGGGGACGCGATCTGGCCCCTGCTCGTGACCACGGCGGACCATCCATTGCTGACGGTGGCGATGATCGACACCTTCCTGCGCAGCGCGGGCAGCGCGGGCCTTGCTGTGGGCATGGTCGAACGCGCGGTGATGCAGGCCGCCCATCCGGAGAATAGGCGCACATGGCTGAAGTTCCGGGACGGGCACTGGTCCGGCGCGAACCTGTTCGCCTTGGGCGACCCCGCCGCCAAGGCCGCGCTCACGCTCTGGTCTGCCGCTGAGCAGGACCGAAAAACGGCGTGGAAGCTGTTCCTCCATTTCGGCCCATGGCTGGCGTTGCGCGCGCTGACGCGCACCATCGGCCTGGCTGAAGGGCTGGCGCGCGTCGGCCAGCGCATGGGCTTTTCAGCGCGGCTGGTGCCGATGCCGCAGGCCGAAGCCGCGATCGATGTGGACAAGGTCAGCGACCATGAACAGGCCAGCACGATCTTTGCGGGGCGGGGGTGATAATTGGACGGCGGTGTCCTTACGAAATCCCGCCTGACATCTCGCGATTGTGATGGATGAACAAGCCCGCCGCTTCTGCCCCGCACAACGCAGCCAGAGCGCCCGCGACGTCCACTGCTGCAATTGAGCGATATTTGTCCAGCGCGCGCGGCGTCAGCAGGTCGGTCAGCGGGCTGAGCGCGATGGCGATGCGTTCTCCCGGGCGGCGCTCCTGCCGGTCTCCACGCAGCAGGCCGGGGCGCAGGATGTCGACCCGGTCATAACCGAGGCCGCACACCGCCGCTTCAACCTTGCCCTTGGTGGAGAGGTAGAAATTCCGGCTGTCCGCGGCCGCTCCAACCGAAGACACCATCAGAAACTGGCACGCTCCAGCTTCGCGGGACGCACGGGCAAGGTTCAGCACAAGATCATGATCAATGGCGAAGAAGCCCGCCTGTGAACCCGCATTGCGGATTGTGGTGCCCAGCACGGAGATGGCGATGGCAGGGTTGAGCCGCGCGATCTCGTGCGCCCAGTCCTTGGGGTCCGCCACGATCTGGCGGACGCCTTCGGGCAAGCCCGGCATTGTGCGCCGCCCGATACAGACAAGACGCGCGGGTGCCAGCCTTTTCGCCAGCAACCCGCCCACCAGTCCGGACGCTCCGGCGAGGAGGATGTCTCCATGGCTCGCCGGGCCGGTCATCTTACTTGCCCTTCCAGTTGGGCTTGCGCTTTTCAGCAAACGCCGTGGCACCTTCACGCGCGTCTTCGCTCATGAACAGATTGCCGAGCGTTTCCTGCTGCTTCTTCCACATGTCCGCATCAGACCATTCGCGCGATTCGACGATGATCTGCTTCGAACGCGCCACAGCCAGCGGGCCATTGGCGGTGATCGCGGCGGCTAGTTCCAGTGCAGCATCAAGCGCCACGCCATCGGTCAGCCGGTTGACCAGACCGAGTTCATAAGCGCGCTGCGCGGAGACGAAATCACCCGTCAGCGCCAGTTCCATGGCGAGGCGCGGCGCGATAAGGCGCGGCAGGCGGACGAGACCACCGGCAGCGGCCGCCAGACCGCGCTTGGCTTCGGGAATACCGAACTTCGCATCCTTGTTGGCCACACACAGGTCACACGCCAGCATCACTTCAAAGCCACCCGCCAGCGCATAGCCATCCACCGCCGCGATCAGCGGCTTTTTTGGCGGGGCTTCGGTCAGGCCCGCAAAGCCGCGGCCCGGAACCGAAGGAGACTCGCCGCGCAGAAAGCCCTTCAGGTCCATGCCCGAACAGAAGGTGTTGCCCGCGCCAGTGATGATGCCAACGCGCAGTTCATCTTCACTGTCGAGCCGGTCGAGTGCCGCTGCCACGCCTTCGGCAAGCGCCTTGTTCGCGGCATTCTTGGCTTCCGGACGGTTCATGGTGATGATCAGCACGCCATCGCGCACTTCGGTGAGGACTTCAGACATTCCTTCTCTCCTGTTCAAATGGATTCGATACCCTATCGGCTTTGCGGCGGCTTGACGCGAACGTCAAGCGGGCGGGAAGCATGACGGGTGATCGGGAATTCGCAGCGCGCAACGCCCAGCCTCCATCCATCCGTTCGAAAATGCGAGGCGTGTTGAATTTCAGCTAAAAACGGCCCGCAAAATCAATCGCTTGCTTTCAACAACGGTGCGTCATAGCTTCCCTTCATAATACCAGAGGAGCAGTATGCGATGATCCCCTTCCCTTCATTCCGGGCGCGTCTGTCTGCTGTGCTGCTGCTTCTGGCGTCACTGATTGCCATGCCGCTGTACGGCGCCCGCGCACAAACCGCAGATGACGGCTTCGTCCGCATTCTTCACCATAATTGCTTGAAGCGACAAGATGGCTCGTGCAGCCCTGTGGGGATCCACAACGAGCCCAGTCGAAAAGATGATGACAATGTTTCGATCTTGGTCGAGCCATTCGAGCTTGGGTGGTGGAGCGCCCAATGGGTGATGGAGACCGACCATGCGTGGACGACGTTTCGCAATCGCTTCACCAATGCGTGGCTGACGGCCTTTTATGAACGTGTTGGAAGCGACGCCCAATTCATGACTGACAAGTGGTCCGTCCGGCTCGTGAAACCCGGCGAGATCGTGACCAACTTCAGCACCGAGCGTGGCACATGGATGACTGCTCCTATCGAGCAATTTCCGGAAAGCACTCGATGGCGCATCATCACCGCCAAGGACGGAGCACAGGACATTGTGAATGTGTCGATGGTGGGTGAGCGCCGCTTCAGTTTCATGCCCAAGACAAAGTTCGGCATACTCGCAATGGGCGGGCATATTCTGACTGTGCGCGGCTCAGGACCAAACTACACCGACGGTGGAAGCGAAATTGTGCCGGATAAGGGTGAATGGCGCATCACGAAAACAGACGAGTTCGTGGCGGCCAAGCAGGCTGAGAAAATCCGCATCAATGGCGGCAAGGTTGGCGGTCCGCCTATGGCGATCAACGTTGAAACAGGCACGCCATCGGCTGGCCCGGTTCAGGCCGGCTGGCTGAGCGCGCAATGGATGCAGGAACAGGCGGTAACGGACGGTCAAAAGCGTGTTTCGTTTTTCCGCAACGTCTGGACCGGCAAATATCTGGGCGTCGTCAATGGCGCGCCGGCCATGATGGACCGGGATGCAGAGGCCGATTCCAAAGGCGGCTATGCGGCCCCCTATGGCTGGCAGATCGTTGGCGGAACGGTGCCCAATACCAAGGAGCAATTCCGTTATAGCCTTAAGAACCTCCAGACCGGCCAATATCTCTATTATGATGGCAAACGGCTGGGGCTGGATGACAATGATGAAGTGCGCTGGACATTGGACTCTCTCGATGCGCCCCAGGGCTCCCATGCGGCGAGCGAGGCGGCCAAAACGCCTCCGCCGGTTGTGGAAGCCCCGCGAGAGGAACGTCTGGTGCACATCCTCGCCAAGAATGGCGGGGCGATCAACATCGAAACAGGCCCCGTAAAATCCACCGAGTACCAGCCCGGTTGGTGGAGCGCGCAATGGCTGGCGCAAGAGGTCAATACCGGACAGGGCGGTCGTTTCATGGCCTTTCGCAATCGCTGGAAAAACAACTTCCTGATGGTCCGCAATGGGAAATTGGTAGCGGATGAACCCGGTGCGCCGGTGGCCGCAGATGGGATGGAAGGCCGCGAGGAATTCTGGCGGGTCGAAGGCATTCTGGAAGATGGCGTGATCCTGTTCCACCCCCGCTCCAACACCTACATGGTGGAAAGCAACAAGGGCGAGGTCATCCTCTCCCCTACGCGCCCGCAGGGCACCGGGCATTTCTCGATCAAGAACGCAAATTAGGGGCGTTGAGGCTCCCCTCCCGTTTGCGGGAGGGGCCGGACCCAATCTCAGAACGCCAGGAACGCCGTCTTGCCTTGTCTTGTCAGACAGAAGCGGCTCGGCAAGCAGCCGCTAATCCTTCCAGCCCCAGAACAGGAAGCAGGGCGGGATGTTCCACCATTCAAAGCCATTGTCGATGCGGGTGAAATACGGAGCCATGAAGTCGCGGGCACGGGCGCGAAACTGGTAGACGAGGAAGGCCCCGCCGCTGTTCAGAACGCGATGGGTGGCCGCTGCAATGGCCGGGCCGACGCCTTCGGGCAGGGTGGAAAAGGGCAGGCCGGACAGCACATAATCGGCCTTCTCAAAGCCTGAATCGCGCACGATCTGCTCCACGTCTGCCGCAGACCCCAGCACCGCGCGGAAGCGGTTGTCGGTCACGGTTTCGGCCAGATAGTCGATGAACTCGGGATTGAGATCAATGGCGAGATAGGTCGCATCGGGCGCGAGGCGCTTCAGGATATGCGGCGTGAAGGTGCCGACACCGGGACCATATTCCACGAACAGCTTGCACTGCGCCCAGTCCACCCGGCTCAGCATATGTTCAATCAACGTCACCGAAGACGGGATGATCGAGCCGACCATTACCGGATGCTTGATGAAGCCTTTCAGGAACATGCCCCAAGGCCCGCGCGGTTTGCGGCGCTTGAGGGCGGGAGCTTCGGCGGGCGATGAAGTCATATCGGTTGGTCAGTCGGTCCCAAACAAAAGGAACCCAGCCGTTCGCAGATGGGAAACGGACTGGCAAGGCCATTTTGCCGCAGATGGGGTTCAAGTTTGCGCGCAAGACCCTTAACGGGTGTGACATGCAACCGACTCGCAGACGCTCCGCGCAGGCCCGCACATGACTGACCGGAACGACCGGAACCTGAATTTCGCCATCCTTTTCCTCGTGATGCTGATCACCGGGGCGGGCAACACTGCGCTGCAATCCGTGCTGCCTGCGATTGGCCGATCAATGGGCGTGGCGGACAGCCTGATTGCCACCATTTTTTCGGTGTCCGCTTTGATCTGGGTGTTTTCCGCGCCCTATTGGGCCAAGCGCTCCGACCGCAAGGGCCGCAAGGCGATGGTGGTGATTGGCAGCACCGGCTTCACCGTCTCCATCCTGCTGGTGGGCATCATGCTTTATGCCGGGCTGCAAGGTTGGGTGGGCGCGACGGTCGCGGTGCTCGCCATCATCGTTTCGCGCACCATTTTCGGCCTGTTCGGTTCCGCCGCTCCGCCTGCCGCACAGGCGATGGTCGTGCTGCAAACCCCCAAGGATCAACGCACCAAGGCGCTTTCCCTGCTCGGCTCCGCCTTCGGCATGGGTACCGTGCTGGGGCTGGCGCTCGCGCCCTGGATGGTGCTGCCGGTGGTCGGGCTGGCTGGCCCGGCCTTCTGCTTCGGCCTGCTGGGGGCGATCACCCTGTTCCTGATCATCACGCGCCTGCCCGATGATCGCGGCGGCACTGAAACGCTGGACGACGCGCGCGGTGCCAATGTCAGCTATCCCTCGCTGGGCGGTGCCCCTGCCGGCGCCAGCGTAAAGGCCGTGACAGCAGACCGCACCGAGAAAAACGATACGCTCAAGCTGACCGATGACCGCATCTGGCCGTGGATGGTGTGCGGTGCGGTGTTCGGCCATGCGCAGGCGATGACCGGCTCTACCATGGGGTTTCTGGTGATAGACCGGCTGGCACTGGACGTGACGATGCCGATCACGCAGCAAAGCATCGGGCTGGTGCTGATGTCTGGCGCGGCGGCGACATTGCTTGTTCAGTGGGGGTTGATCCCGCTGTTCAACATGAAGCCGCGCACCATGGCACTGCTGGGCATGGTCATCGCCGTGTTCGGCCTGATCATCAACGCCTTTGCCACCAGCCTCTATGGCATTGCCACCAGCTATGCGATGGCGGCCGCCGGCTTCGGCTTCACCCGCCCCGCCTTCACCGCCGGCTCCTCGCTTGCGGTCGGCCGCAAGTTGCAGGCGCTGGTGGCGGGGCGCGTCACCTCCGTCAATGGCAGCTCCTATGTGCTGGCCCCCACCATAGGCGTGGGCCTTTACGAAGTGTGGAAGCCCGCCCCCTATCTAGTGGCCGCCGCGATGATGGCGTTGCTCATCCCCTATGTGAAATACAGGATCAGTCCTTTGGACCCCGAGGAGTCACCATCCCCGGTACAATGAAGCCGATTCCGGGCGTCGGCCTGAAGGCGTCCGTTTTGATCTGCGCGTGAATCTTTTCATATTCCTTTTCCATGTCCGCCGTCACGCTGGCGCGCGTTTCGGCAAGCGCCGCATCAAAATGCGCCTTGGTGACCTTCTTGGCCTTCAAGGATTCACGCAACGCAGCGAGACCCGCCCGGCGCGTGAGATCCTCCAGATCGGCCCCGGTGAACTTCTCGGTGCGCGCTGCAAGGTCAGACAGGTCCACATCCTTGGCCAAGGGCATGGATTTGGCGTGGATTTTCAGAATATGCTCGCGTCCGGCCTTGTCTGGCACCGTTACATAGATCAGCTCGTCGAGCCTGCCGGGGCGGAGCAGCGCGGGATCGATCAGCGTCGGCCGGTTGGTCGCGCCGATGACGACAACCGCCTGCATCTCCTCAATGCCATCCATTTCGGCGAGCAGCGTGTTCACCACCCGCTCGGTCACTTGCGGCTCGCCTGCGCCCCCGGCTCCGCGTGCGGGCACCAGCGAGTCCAGCTCATCAATGAAGATGATGCACGGAGCCACCTGCCGCGCGCGGGCGAAAAGACGGCTTATCTGCTGCTCGCTCTCGCCATACCATTTGGACAGGAGGTCGGACGATTTGATGGAGATGAAATTCGCCTCCGCCTCGCGCGCCACCGCCTTGGCGAGCAAAGTCTTGCCTGTGCCCGGCGGTCCATAAAGCAGGAAGCCCTTGGCCGGGCGGATGCCAAGACGCCGGAACGCATCCGGGTCTTTCAGCGGCAGCTCCACGCCTTCCTTCAGCTTGCGCATGGCGTCGGTCAGGCCGCCGACATCCTCCCAGCGGACATCGGGCATCTGCACCATCACTTCGCGCATGGCGGACGGCTGGACGCGCTTGAGCGCTGCCTGAAAATCGTCGCGCGTCACGGCGAGCGTTTCCAGCACATCCGCCGGGATGGACGAAGTGGACAGATCCAGCCGCGGCATGATCCGCCGCACCGCCTCGATCGCCGCCTCGCGTGTCAGAGCGGAGAGGTCTGCCCCGACAAAGCCATAGGTGGAGCGCGCCAGTTCGTTCAGGTCCACGCCTGGCGCGAGCGGCATGCCGCGCGTGTGGATGGCGAGAATTTCGCGCCTGCCGCGCACATCGGGCACGCCCACCACAATCTCCCGGTCGAACCGGCCCGGACGCCGCAGCGCTTCGTCAATCGCTTCGGGGCGGTTGGTGGCGGCGATGACGACCAGATTGGCGCGCGGGTTGAGCCCGTCCATCAACGTCAGCAATTGCGCAACCAGACGCTTTTCTGCCTCGCCAGACACGCTGCCGCGCTTGGGCGCGATGCTGTCTATCTCATCGATGAAGATGATCGAGGGCGCGGCCTTGCTCGCCGCGTCGAACACGTCGCGCAGCTTCTTTTCGCTCTCGCCATAGCCCGAGCCCATGATCTCCGGGCCGTTGATCAGGAAGAATTGCGCCGAGCTTTCATTCGCCACCGCGCGCGCCAGCCGCGTCTTGCCGGTGCCGGGCGGGCCGTAAAGCAACACCCCCTTGGGCGGATCAACACCGAGCCGCTGGAAGAGTTCCGGATAGCGCAGCGGCAGTTCCACCATCTCGCGCAGCTGGTCGATGGTATCGGCCATGCCGCCCAGGTCATCATAGGTCACGTCTGCGCGGCGCGCATCCTTGGGCTCTACATATTCGGAGAGGAGTTCCACCTCGGTCTCGGCATCAATCTGGACGATGCCCTTGGGCGTTGCCTCCACCACCAACAGGCGGATTTCCTGCAAGCTATAGGCCGGCGCGGCCAGCATCTGGCGGAGCTGGGGCGGCATGTCTCCCCGGTCGACCGGCATCTGCCCGGACGTGGCGACGACATCACCCGGCGAGAGCGGACGCCCTGCGAAGGACCGCTTGAGCGCCTGACCCGAACCATGCAGCCGCACCTCCTGCTGCGCGGGCGCAAACACAACACGCTTGGCGGGCTTGGCCTGTGCCTTGCGGATCTCCACGAAATCGCCGGTGCCGACATCGGCATTGATTCGCAGCAGCGAATCGAGCCGGGCAACTTCGATCCCGTCATCTTCATCATAGGGCAGCACAGCTCGGGCGGCGGTGCTCTTCTTGCCGATGATCTCGATGACATCACCCTGTTGCACACCCAGCGCCGCCATGGAGCTGCGCGGCAGGCGGGCAATGCCATGGCCGCTGTCTTCGGGCCGGGCGTTGGCGACTTGCAGCCGCACAGGTTTTACGTCTTCTCCGGCCATCTGATACTCCGATCATCACTATCGAAGGGCAAAGATAGGAACGGGGCAAGGCGATTGGAAGAGCCGTCCGCTAGCGCCCGGCTTCACCCTGCATCTGCCGGACATAACCGAGCGGCGTTTCCACAAAGCCATGCGCGCGCAACGCCGTCGCCAGGTCCGGAGACCCGGGGCGCAGGGTCAGCTTCACGCTCCAGCCTTGGTTGGGAAAGAAGATCGCCTCCAGCATTTCCATGCCAGATTGGCTCTTGAGGCTGGCGACCAGGTTGGGGCCTTCGCAGCGCAGCGGACCACCGAGCGTGACCGGTGGCCCACCCGCCATATCGGTGAGCCGCGCAGACAAAGTGATGCGCCCGGCGGCCTCTGCACATCCCGCAGCAGTTTGGTTCAGCCGCGCGTTGCGGAAGCTGATTCGCCCCAATGTGATCGGACCGAATGATCTGCCAAGCGCAACGCTGCCTTGAAGCGCTGAAAGCTGCATCCCCGCGCCCGGCCACACATCGGCGCGCAAGGGATCGGCACCCGGATCGGCAGAAGTGACGCGGAGCACGCCCGGCCAGCGCAGGCCCGCATCCAGATCGCCTAGCGACATCCCGCTCCATTGCGCGCCTGCAATGCTGCCGGACCAGATGCTCCCAGTCACCGCCCGCGCAGACAAAGCCCCCTCCGGCATCAGCCAGCGCAGGGGCAGGCAAAGCAGCAGCCCGGCGATCAGGCCGCTGGCCAGCAAAGCGAGCGCAGGCCGGCGGGCGATCATCGCGCTGCCTCCAGTTCGAGCGAGACGGCGAGCGTGGCATCACTGCGCGGATCAATCCGCGCGCTGCGGACAACAACGCCACGCCCCTCCAGCGCACCAACCCATGCGAACAGCGCAGGGCCGCGCGCGGAGGCCAGCGTGACGGACAGGGCACCATCTGGTGCAGGCGCAGACTGGGCAATCTCGAACCCCGCCTCCTCAGCACTCTGGCGGACGCGATCATCGAGCGGGAGGCTGGATTGGGCATTCCGGGCAGCGCCGCCTGTGCCATGCGCCGCTGCCAGAGCCCGCGTGTGCAGCCGTTCCGCCGCTGCGAGCCGGACTGGCCCTTCGGCGACATAAGCCATCAGCGGGCGCATCACCGCCAGCAGCAGGAACACGAGCAGCGCCAGCGCCAGCATGATACGGATCAGCACCTGTTCTCGCGCGCTCAAGGCGTGCCACTGTTCCCGCAGCGCGCTCATGGGGCCTCCATTCGTAGCGTCAGCGCCAGACGGCCCTGCTCGCGCGTCTCATCCTCTACCCGTGCGTCATAGCCCGCAGAGCGGAGCTGGCGCAGCAGCGCATCGCGCGCGGCTGCATCCGCCACCCGGACGCGCGCTTGCAGACCAGCGGGCGCATAAGCGAGCGACGAGAGTTCAGCAGCGGGCACAGCCTCCACAGACTGCGCCAACGCCGCATAGCCGCGCGCGAACCCGCCTTGCGCTCCCCGGCCCAGCGCGGCGAGCGGATCGGCAGCATCGGGAAAGGCCTGACGCGCGAGCTGCGCCGCTCCTCCCTCCAGCCGCGCCGCTGCGCGATGTTCGGCAGTAGCATGGCCAACAGGGATCAGCGCGGTCACCACTGCCAGAGCGAACAGCAGAGCCGCCACCTGCCCCCAAACGCCGCGCACCCAACCTGTCTTTCGCGCTGTGCCAACCAGCAGGTCGCAGCGCGGTTGGGCAGCCTCTGAAAGCAGCGCGGTCTCTACGCCAGCCGCATCGACATCCACCGGAGCTGCACCACCCATGGCCGCGTTCATTATGGGATCATCCCGCCACGCCGCCCCTTGCGAGAACACCAGCACGTCCTCACCCAGGCGGGCACGAAGCGCCGCACCCGGGGCAGGAGAGAATAATGTGCCGGCTGGCACCAGCGCCTGCGGCTCCAGCCCGGCCTCTGCCCATGCCAGCCGCGCGGCATCCAGCCATGCGGCTTCTACCCAGCAGGCGGCGCGCACGCCTTCTCCCTCAGCGACAGCCAGGACCACCGGCCCTTGCGCCAATGCCAGCCGGTCCGCCAGCGCCAGCCGGGCCGCAGCAGCAGCCTGCGCCGGGGCGAGCGCGGGCAGATCGACCAGCGCCATGCCCGTTGCGCCCACCGGAGCAAGCGCAATCTGGTGCGCAGCCCCCGCCTCAAACCCGTCCGCCGCCCAGTCTGTCCCGCGCGCGACAAAACGCCCCTCCACTGCGCGCGCCCAGCCGGTCGCGCCGCCGGGCGTGGCGGGCAGGAAGAGGAACAGGGTTTCACGCTCTTGCATCAAGGCCCGCCATAAATCCGGCCCACCACGCGCAGGGGCCGCGTCCGCGCGTCGATCAATGCGCGCTCAGACAGCCCTGCATCCCCAAGCTGCGCGTTCAGGTCAAGCCGGAACCAGTCGCTGCGCGTATCGAACGGCAAGGGCGGTGATCCGGGCGGAGCGGAAAGTCCGGCCAGAAACGCCGCCACACTGGCAAATCCGCCCGCCGGGCGGGTGCGCAACAGTTGCTCCGCGCTAACGGGCGTAACGGGCGGACCGATCATGGCGGCAAGCCATAGCGCGTCGGCAGGGGTCAACGCATTGATGTTGATCCGCGCCGGTTCGGACACCGGCAAGGCACACAGGGCATCTCCGGCCAGCATCTCTGCAAAGCCCGGCACCGCCTTGAGTTCATGCGCGTCGAGCAGCAGTCCGCCTGCCACCCTGTCCGCCGCCTGCCGCGCCCTCAGCGCCGCATCGGCCTCGCTCTGGCCAGACAGAGTGAGGAGCCGCGCCAACCGTACCATCATCGCCGGATCGGGCAGACGCGGCCCTTGCGGCGGCCCCACTGCCAGCGCGTTGAGATTGAAGCAGGCCCCGCCATCATGAAGGCGCGCGCTCACCGTGCCACCCGGCACAGGCACGGAGAAGGGCGCGAATGCCAACGGTTGGCCCGCCTCCGGCGCAGACAGCCGCGCGACGGCCACAGCCTCGGCAGAGAGAAGATCAAACCGCGCTTCCTGATGGCCGATCCGCGCCCGCGTGGCCGAAAGCGCCGCGCCGGTGCGGTCCATCGCAAGCGCGATCAGCCCCGCCATCAGCGCTATGAGCATCAGCACGGTGACAAGCGCCGCGCCTTCCTCCCGTCGGTGCACGGCAGGCCTCTCCTCCCCGCCGTCCTGAGCCTGTCGAAGGACCGTTTTGTCTTTTGACGAACGTGCGAGGAAAAGCAGTCCTTCGACAAGCTCAGAATGGCGGGTAAGGGGAGAAGGTTCGTTCATTGCGACCGAGCCCCCACCACAAAAACCAGCCGCAGCGGTGCCAGCCCCACGCGCTCAACGGTCAGTTCCACCGCATCAGGAGTGCTACCCCCTGCCTCAGCCCGGCCCCACAGCCCCTTGACCCGCTGGCGCACAGTAACCCGCGACACGCCCCGCAACAGCGTCTCCGTGCGTGCGCCCGATACACGCAGCAACGACCCCTGATCGAGCCGGAGCGTCACAATCTCCCGGCCCGATGGCGGCCCAACACGGGTGAACGACAGCACCGGCCCGGACGCCGCGTCCGCTGCGCTGAACGTGCGCGGGCCGCCCGTCGCGCTGCCCAGATCAAGCGCAAGCAGGTTCACTACCCGCCCCACTTCATCGACTCGCGCCAGATGGCGGCGATTGGCATCCTGCGCCCGCACGCTCCCGCCCAGCAGGGCCACGCCCATCGTCGCGATCAGCCCGAACAGGGCGAGCGCGACAAGAAGCTCAACCAGCGTGAAACCGTCATCGTGCGTCATTGCAGAGGCCGGACGAGCGTTTGCATGGCGAGCACCTGACCGCCCGGTTCCGCCAATTTGAGATCGATCCGCACCAGATCACGCTCCAGCGGCTCGGTCTGCCGCGTCCAGCGCCAGCGCCGCCCGGCATTGGCGCTTTCGCCTGATGCCGCGCCGATGGACGGTGCGCGCGGATCGGTCATCAGTTCGGCAGCGATATTGGCCAGTTCGATGCGGGCGAGTTCGCGCGCTTCAATGGCGGCCGTGGCGCGCGCAGTCGCGCTGTCCAGCCGCACCAGTGCCAGCGCGCCGAGGCTGAAAACAGCGAGCGCGACGAGCAGTTCAATCAGCGTGAAGCCGTCTTCACCAGTTGCCGACATCCGCATTGTCACCGTCCCCGCCGGGCGCACCGTCCGCGCCATAGCTGTAAATGTCAAACGCGCCATGCTGGCCGGGGCTGGCATAGAGATAGGCCCGCCCCCATGGATCGGCGGGCAGCGCCTTGATATAGCCACCGCGCCGGTACAGCTCTGGCCGTTCCAGCCCGGCAGGCGGCATGCGCAGCGCCTGAAGGCCGTCCACCCCCACCGGATAGGTCATGGTATCGAGCCGATATTGCTCCACCGCCTGTTCCAGCATGGCAATATCCGCCTTTGCCTTGGTCACCATCGCCTTGTCCTGCGCGGGCAGCACGTTGAGCGCGACAATGGTCATCAGCAGGCCGAGAATGGCGATCACCACCAGCAGTTCGACAAGAGTGAAGCCTTCGTCTCCCGCCGTCCTGAGCCTGTCGAAGGACCGTTTTGCCTTTTGGCTGCGTTTCATGAAAGAATGGTCCTTCGACAGGCTCAGGACGGCGGGGTTGAAAACGACATCCTTCATCCATTTCAGGTAGGATTTCATAGCGCGACAAGGCTTTCCATCTGGAGGACCGGCAGCAGCACCGAAAGAATGATCAGCGCGACGACCAGACCCATCATGACAATCACCGCCGGTTCGAGCAAGGCCAGCGCAACCGCCGTGCTGCCATCAAATTCGCGCTCCAGCGTGTCTGCGGCGCGTTCCAGCATGGCGTCGAGTTGGCCGGAGCTTTCGCCGCTGGCCGCCAGATAGGTCAGCAAAGGCGGAAACAGGCCCGATTGCGCCATACCGGCGGAAAGACTCCCCCCGGCGCGGACCTGCTCCATCACCAGTGCCAGCGCCGCCCGCTGCGCGCGGTTGCGCACGGTGTCTCGCGCCAGTGCCAACCCTTCGACCAGCGGCAGGCGGGCGGAGACCATGGTGGCCAGCGTGCGAGCGAAGCGGGCGGCGTGCAGATCGCGCAGCATCCGCCCGAACAAGGGCAGGCGGAGCAAAAGGCGGTCAAACGTCAGACGTCGTGCTTCATCGCGCAGGGCAAACCATGCCGCAGCCATCGCAAGGATCAGCACCAGAAGGATCGCCCCCCACCCATGCGCCAGAAAAAGCGAGACGCCCATCACTGCCCTCGTGACGAGCGGCAGCGGTGCGCCCGCCTGATCGAACTGCTCCACCATGCGCGGAACGACGAAGATCATCAGAGCCGCCACCACGCCGAGCGCGATCACGGCCAGCACGGCGGGATAAGCAAGCGCGCCCTGCACCCGCGCGCGGATCGCGGCCTGACGCTCAATCAGCAAGGCCAGACGCTCCAACGTGGGCACCAGCCGCCCGGCGCTATCCCCTGAGGCGATGATGGCGCAATAGAGTGCGTCGAAACTGCGCGGCTCTCGCGCCAGCGCATCGGGCAGGCGTTCGCCCTGCGCAATCCCCTGCCGGACATGGCCGATCACCGCGCGCGTGGCGGGCTTTTCGCTCTGTCGCCCGATTGTCTCCAGCGCCTCGTCCACCGGCGTCACCGTCAGCAAGGTCGCCAGCTGCCGGGTGAAAAGCGCGAGCGCCGCCGGGCCAAGCCGTGGCGTTCGGGCGAGCGGTGCGGGTGCTGCCCCCGGCACCACCGCGGTCGCGAACAGCTTGCGCTCCAGCAGGCGGGTGCGCACTTCGGCTTCATCCGCTGCCGCCATATGCCCGGTGCGATTGCGCCCCGCTTCGTCGAGCGCGGTCCAGCGATAATCAGCCATGCGCTCCGTCCAGCCGCGTAACGCGAGCGGCCTCTTGCGGAGACGTGATGCCCGCTGCCACCAGCGCCTGTGCCGCATCCTCCAGACGCGGACGATGCGCAAAGGCGCGTTCGGCAATCCGCTCCTCGCCTGCGTCGCTGGCGATGCGCTTGCGGATTTTCTCGTCCACCGCGATGAATTCGAACAGGCCGGTCCGGCCCTTGTAACCGCTTTGCGCGCAATCGGGGCAGCCCGCACCCCTGCACGCCGCGCACAGCCGCCGCACGAGCCGCTGCGCCAGAACCGCACGCAATGTGGAGGCAAGCAGGAAGGGCTCCACCCCCATATCACGCAGTCGTGTGATCGCGCCCACCGCATCATTGGTGTGGACCGTCGCCAGCACCAGATGCCCGGTGAGCGCCGCCTGCACGGCGATGCTCGCCGTTTCCTCATCCCGTATTTCACCCACCAGCACCACGTCCGGGTCTTGCCGCAGGATCGCGCGCAGGCCGTTCGCAAAGGTCAGCCCCACCTTGGCGTCCACCTGCGTCTGGCCGATCCCGTCCACGGCATATTCCACCGGATCTTCCACTGTCAGAATGTTGCGACCGCCATCATTGAGCAGTCCCAAGGCGGCATAAAGCGTCGTCGTCTTTCCAGACCCTGTCGGCCCGGTGACGAGGATCAGGCCGTTGGGCACCGCGAGCGCGGCATGAAGGCCCGCCAGCGTCTCGACGTCCAGCCCCAGCGATTCGAGCGGAGCGACGGCCTGTGCAGCATCGAGCAGGCGCAGCACCACCCGCTCCCCCGCCCGGCCCGGCAGCGTGGAAACGCGCACATCCACGGTCCGCCCACCCAGCATCAGCCCGATCCGCCCATCCTGCGGCAAGCGACGTTCGGCAATGTCGAGCCGCGCCATCACCTTGAGGCGGCTGGCGACGACGGGCGCAACGCGCGGCGGCAAGCGCAGCGTCTCTCGCAATTCGCCATCGACGCGCTGGCGCACGACCATCACCGATTGATAGGGTTCAAAGTGAATGTCCGACGCGCCCTGCCGCACCGCAGCGGCAATGATGCCATTGATCAGGCGAATGGCAGGCGCATCCTCCCGATCATCGAGCAGATCGTCATTCTCGGCGATCTGGCGCGCGATCAGGTCCAGCCCTGTGCCATCGTCCAGTGACCCGACCGCCAGCGCCACCGCCTCCCCGCTGGCAGCATAGGCCTCTGCGAGCGCGGCTTCGAACGCATGGGCGTCGAGCTCCTGCACCTGAGTGAGCGGGCCGAAGCGGCGGACCAGATCGGGCAGGATTGTGCGTTCTGCATCCGCGCGCAGCCGCGCTGCGAACCCTTGTTCGCCCGCATCCACCAGCACGCCGAAGCGCCGGGCGAGCGCATAGGGGATCATGGCGCGGGGTCGGGCGCGGCGGCAGGCCCGCCTTCGATGATCACATCGCCGACCTGCGCCGGCGTGGCAGAGGGCGGCACGGCTCCCAGATAATCGCGGACCAACGCATCCAGCCCCGGCTCTCCATTCACATCGAAATCGGCCTGCGCGCCACGCACGGACTCAAAACGACGCGCGGAAATCTCTCGCATTTCCTCGCTCGTGCGCAAAATGGTGGGGCGGATGAACACCATCAAATTGGTCTTGGTGCGCGTCTTGCCCTTGGAGCGGAACAGCCCGCCCAGCCCCGGCATGTCGCCAAGACCCGGCACCTTTTCCAGCGTGCGCCGCTCATTATCGTCGAGCAACCCGCCAACCGCAGCAATCTCCCCGTCCTTCACGACGATGGTCGTTTCAAACTCGCGCTTGTTGAGGATCAGTTCGGACGAGGTGGCGGAGACCGGCCCGGCAATCGAGCTGACTTCCTGCCGCAGCGCCAGCTTGATCTCTCCATTCTCATTCACTTGCGGCTTCACCTCCAGCTGGATGCCGACATTCTGGCGCTGGACGGTGCGGAAGCGATTGTCGAAATTGTCGGACAGCGCTTCCCCGGTCGTCACGGGAATTTCCTGCCCAACCAATATCTTAGCCGACTGATTGTCTATGGTGGTGATCGACGGGGTGGACAGGATGTTGGACTGATTATCCTGCTTCACCGCGTTGATGATCGCACCGAACACGCCATTATTGCCAATATTGGTCGCAAAACCGCCAAAGCCGCCCGACGCGCTCAGGATGGAGCTGATCGCCGATTGGGCGAGCGCATCGCTGACTCCAGTGTTGGTGGTGGTGACGGTAGTGGTGCCATTGACAGTGGTTGTGGTGGTGTTGAGTTCGCGCGCGCCAATCGCGCCCGCCACGGTCAGGATATTCGGTGCGGCTGTCGAGTAATTGGTGGCGGCAAAGGGGATGTTGCTGCCGGGCGTGCCGCCGAGCAGAAACTGAACGCCCAGCTTCTTCGCGGCATTGTCCGAAATCTCGACGATGATCGCTTCGACCAATATCTGCGGGCGGCGCGAATCGAGCTGGCGGATGACATCGGACAGCGAACGCTGCACTTCGGATGGGGCAGCGATGATCACCGCGTTCGCGCCGTCATAGCGGGTGATGACGATGCGGTTGCGCGAATTGCCTGACGGGTCGGGTGCAGCCGCCGGGATTGGCGCGACGCCGGTGGCCGTTGTGGCAGCCGCAGCGACGCTCTGGCCGGACAGCGTCTGGAGCACGGGCACCAGCTTTTCGGCATCGGCATTTTTGAGCCAATAGACCTTCACTTCGCTACCGCTCGCCGCGCGCCGGTCCAGATCGCGGGCGAGTTCAGCAAAGCGCGCCACCGCCTGCCGGTCACCGCGCAGCGCAATGGCGTTGGAGCTTTCGACCGCACTCAGCGCCACGGCAGTGCGGCCATTCTGGCCCGCCGTCTGCCCGCCCGTCAGCAACTGCTGGAGTGAAGCTGCCACTTCCTTCGCGCCCGCATTACGCAATGCAACGATGGTTGTCGTCGCCGATTCGCCGTCGATCCGGGCGATCAGCGCGCGGATGCGGCGGACATTGTCGGCATAGTCCGCCACGACCAGGCTGTTGCCAGAGCGATTGGCGGTGACGGAGCCCTCCTTGCTCACCAGCGGGCGGAGCGTTTCCACTGCTGTGGTGGCATCCACCGATTTCAGGCGGAACACTTCAGTGACAAAGGCGTTGCGCGCCGCGCCTTTCAGCCCGATCCGGCCTGGCTGAGCGGCAGCCGTTTCCGCAGGCTGGATGCGGAAGGCACCCGTGCCGGTTGGAATTGCGACAAGCCCGTTGGCGCGCAGGGTGGAGAGGAAGACTTCGAAATATTCGGAGCGGGACAAAGGCCGGTCGGTGACTACGGAGACCTTCCCCTGCACGCGCGAATCGATGACGAAGGTTCGCCCTGTGGCGCGCGCTGCATCCTGAATGAAGGCGCGAATATCGGCATCGCGCAGGTTGATCTGCTGCTGCGCGAGCGCGGGCGCGGCAATCAGCGCCACGCTCCCCAGCACGGCCAGCCAGCGCCGCCGGATCAAGGCTTCACCTCTTTGATCACAGCGGCAGCGGGTGCAGCCTGCACCACCGGAGCGACGGGAACCGACTGATCCAGATAGAGCCGCTCGCGCGCACCGTTGCGATCAATTTCAACATGATCACCCGCCACCAGCGCCAGCTTCGCACCGGGCATCACGGCTTCACCAACAGCAAAGCTGGATTGCACCCCATCGGGCGTGGCGATGATGGCAGAGCCGCGCCCGGTCGCAAAATCCTGCCGTGTGCCGAACAGCTTGAGCGGCAATCCGGTCACCATGGCGGAACCGGCCTGCCCCGCCTCTGCACGAAAAAAGGGATCGAAACGCCGCGCGGTCGCTTCCGCTGCCTGTCCCGATCCGGTTGTGACGGGGTGCCCTAGCGGTCCTGCGGGCGTCAGCGCGGCGAGAATCAGTTGCGAAAGCAGAAATCCGAGCAGCAACACACCAAAGCCAAAGGCAAGGCGCAGCGGCTGGAGCACCGTGCCCCCACTCCTCCTCACCTGCTGCATAACGCCCATGCGAATCCGCTTTCCCGCCGTTGAAAGCGCGACTTATGGACGAAAGCAGGGCAAGGTCAAAAGGCTAAAACACGGTATCGGGCGGTCGGCCCGACACGGTCAGCGCAGTGTCAGTCCCGGGCGGCGCGGGCCAAAGTCAAGGTTGGTATAGATCGGCTCGCGGTTGTCCGGCTCTGCCTTGACGCGCGCCCGCTTGGGGTCGATCGGAAAGTTGAACGCAATGCCCATGCGATTGTCTGTGCGCCACGCAATCCGGCCGCGGATACGGCCGATATTCTTGATCTCCGCCTCAAGTGTCTCGCCGGGGCCGACGGGTTGATCACAGTCAACCATCATGCCACCACTCGAAATGTTGCGGATTCGCACTGTGACGATTTCATCCAATGAAGCAAAGCGGACCCTCGCGCTGAGAAAGATGCTTTCGCGCGCCTGGGTGCGGCTGGCTTCAGTCTGGGTTGCTGCATTGCTGTCCATGAGTCGAGCGGTACACCCGATTCATTTTCAAACAGTAAATGCGTCAGAAAGACGCTAACTTATTCGTCTCGCGAGACTTTCTCATTCCGCTCATGAGCAGATTGCGCTTCCACCGTCATCGTCGCAATGGGCCGCGCTTCCAGCCTTCCGAGTGAAATTGGCTCTCCGGTTACCTCGCAATAGCCATATTCACCTTCGTCGATCCGGCGCAGGGCCGAGTCTATCTTGGCGATCAGCTTGCGTTGCCGGTCCCGCGTGCGCAACTCAAGTGACCAGTCCGTCTCACTGGAAGCGCGATCCGCCACATCAGGCTCGCGCAGCGACTCGTTCTTGAGCGTTTCGAGCGTTTCGTGCGATTCCCGCAACAGGTCTTCTTTCCAGCGCAGCAGCTTCTGCCTGAAATAGGCCAGATGCTTGGCATTCATGAAAGGTTCGTCTTCCCGGGGACGATAATCGGGGTCCAGATCAACCTGATCGGTTCCGGAATCCCCGTTGCTGCCCGACGCTGATGAGGCCATGAACACTTCCTCTGTCCTGTCCCGCCCGTCGGATTTTTCTTCTGGCGCGGGCGCTGTTGGAGGCGGCCTATAGAGTCCCGCCGGGAGGCAGGCAAGCAGGACGAGGCGATTTCCGACGATTCGGTTCTCTGAGCGATTCGCACGGTCACCCAGCGAACCCGGGATGCGAATTCGGGGGGCTGCGGATGCCTTCGCGAAAGGAACGGTAACAATTCTGCCCCTAATTGAGACACTCCACCCCATCACCACCGCCAAGACTTGGTTAACGCGCAGAAACCCTCCCAATTCAAAGTTAACCGGGTTGCAGCTTTCTCCTGCCAAAGGACAAGGTGATTCATCCGCAGTGGAAGGGGCAACCAACAAACTGCGCATCATCACCCGGTTTCGGGCAGACACAGGATAGAGATTATGTCGGTTCGTATGGCTCTAGCAAAACTTTGCGCCTGCGCTTGCGGGGGTGCCGTGATTGGCGGCGGCGCAATGCAGGCAGCGGCAGATGCACCTTCGCGTGGCGCATCTTATGCAAGCTCGCATCGGGCTTCTGGTGGACCGGCGACCAAGCGCGTTGTCCGCAAACGGATCGTCCGCAAGCGCGTGGCGGCGGCTCCTTCGGGCCAGCGTCGCGTCGTCAAGCGCATCAAGCGCACCGTCACCACCACAACGGCATCCTGTGCGCCGGCTGAAGTGACTGTCGCGAATCGCGGCATGGCCGCGCCGATGCCGATGGCCATCCCCGCCTATCCGATGGATGGGCCGATGATGGGCGGCGGCGGTGGCGGTGGCGGCCCGATCGTGATCGGCGGCTCCGGCGGATTCGGTGGCGGCGGCGGCGGCTTCTTTGGCGGCTTCTTCGGTGGCGGCGGCGGAAGCGGCGGCGGCTCAGTCGTGATTTCGTCCACCACCAGCGGCGGTTCTACTTCGTCCAGCGGCGGTTCGACCTCCACGACGGGCGGGTCTTCCTCCACCTCTTCGGGCGGTTCGGGCGGTTCGGGTGGCTCCTCCACCTCGACGGGCGGTCTCACCAGCACCTCGACCACGGGCGGCATTTCCAGCACGACGGGCGGGTCTTCCACTTCTTCGGGCGGCTCCTCCACCTCCACGGGTGGCGTGACCAGCACGAGCGGCGGCATTTCGAGCACCACGGGCGGCGTGACCTCCACCAGCTCTACGGGCGGCTCCTCTACGTCGAGCGGCAACGTGACCAGCACGAGCTCGACCGGCGGTTCATCCTCGTCCACTTCGACCGGCGGCGTGACGAGTACCTCTTCGTCCTCGGGCAATGTGTCGAGCTCGACCAGCACGTCGTCGGGCAATGTCACCTCGACCTCGTCCTCTTCGGGCAATGTGACATCCAGTTCGTCGGGCAACGTCACTTCCAGCTCTTCGGGCAACGTGACTTCGTCCAGTTCGACCTCGACCAGCACGTCCACGGGCGGAATCAGCTCCACGACGACCACCAGCGGCGGGTCTTCCGCCGGGTCATCGGCGGGTTCGTCCGCTGGCTCTTCCGCCGGGTCTTCCAACGGCTCTTCGGCTGGATCGTCGAACGGTTCTTCGAACGGCACCGACGTGCCGGCACCGCCGATGGTGCTGCTCTTCGGTGCAGCAGCAGCCGGTCTGGTGGCCCGCCGCCGGATGGCGAAGGCCAAAGCCGCCTGATAACAACGTACAAGCGTATAATCTGCGCCCCCGGACCCAGCAGGGCTCCGGGGGCGTTGTTTTTGGGCTTCGCTCTTGCAGCGCCAAGCCTTCCCCGCCATAGCCTGCGGCCATGCACGACATTCGATACATCCGCGAAAATCCCGATGCGTTTGATGCAGCGCTGGCCCGCCGTGGCTATGCCGCCCAGTCTGCCCAATTGCTGGAAATGGACGTCAATTGGCGCGCTCTGTCTTCCGAAGCACAAGCCGGGCAGGCCCGCCGCAACGAAGCCTCCAAGGCCATCGGCCAGGCCAAGGCCCAGAAGGATGACGCCCGCGCTGACGCACTGATGGCCGAAGTGGCCGAGCTGAAAACCCGCCTGCCGCAGCTGGAAACAGAAGCCGGTGAAGCGCAGGACGCGCTTCAGGCGCTGCTGGCCTCCATCCCCAACCTCCCTGCCGACAATGTGCCGCAAGGCGCGGACGAGAAAGACAATCAGCTGATCCACACGCGCGGCGAACCCGGCAGCTTCGCCTTCGAACCGCGCGAACATGACGTGGTCGGTGCGCCGCTCGGTCTGGATTTCGAGACTGCACAGAACGTCTCCGGCGCGCGCTTCGTCTATCTGCGCGGACAACTGGCCCGGCTCAACCGCGCGCTCGGCCAGTTCATGCTCGATCTGCATACCACCGAATTCGGGTATCAGGAGGTGATGCCACCGCTGATGGTGCGTGACGAGGCGATGTATGGCACCGGCCAATTGCCCAAATTCGCCGAAGATCTGTTCAAGACCACCGATGGCCGCTGGCTGATTCCCACAGCCGAAGTGAGCCTGACCAACATCGTCAATGATGCGATCATGGCCGAAGCCGAACTGCCACTGCGCCTGACCGCGCTCACCTTCTGCTTCCGTTCTGAAGCGGGATCGGCAGGGCGCGACACCAAGGGGATGATCCGCCAGCACCAGTTCGAAAAGGTCGAACTCGTCTCCATCACGACGCCCGAAGCCTCCGAATCCGAGCATGAGCGGATGACCGCGTGCGCCGAAACCGTGCTCGAACGGCTGGGCCTGCCCTTCCGCCGGATGCTGCTGTGCACCGGAGACATGGGCTTTGGTGCGCGGCGCACCTTTGATCTGGAAGTGTGGCTGCCTGGCCAGAACCAGTATCGCGAAATTTCCAGCTGCTCCACCTGCGGCGATTTTCAGGCGCGGCGCATGAACGCGCGCTTCCGCCCGACCGGGGAGAAGGCCACGCGCTTCGTCCACACGCTCAACGGCTCCGGCTTGGCCGTGGGCCGCACGCTGGTGGCTGTGCTGGAGAATTACCAGCAAGCCGATGGCAGCGTGATTGTCCCTAAGGCCTTGCGGCCATGGATGGGTGGACTTGAACTGCTGGAGCCTCAGGGTTGAGGGCCTATGCCCTTGCACTGATCCTTGTCGGGCCGCTGGCGCTTGCCGCGTGCATCCCGCCCAGCCCGCAGCATCCTGGCGCCACCGAACCCCGGCTTGATGGCCGGATGGACACGGTATTTGATGAAGACGCCGTATGGGATTCCAACCCGGTGCAGCCCAATGCCGGGCTGGTGAGCGGAAGCGCCTATGTGGTGCAGCCCGGAGACACGCTTTCCCAGATCGGCGAAGCGACCGGCGTTGGGCTGGAAGCGCTGGCCGCTGCAAATGCGCTGGAGGCCCCCTACATCATCAAGCCGGGGCAGACACTCTCCATTCCGCAAGGCCGCTTCCACCGCGTGGCGGCTGGCGAAACCGGCATCGCCATTGCGCGCGCCTATGGCGTGCCCTGGTCCCGCATTGTGGAGGTGAACGCGCTGACCGAGCCATTCATTCTGAAGATCGGGCAGCGCCTGTCCATTCCGGGAACCGGCGCAGCTCCGGCAGATGCGGATAGCTCTCGTGCACAGGCATTCCGGCTGGATATTGACGATATTGTCACCGGCGGCGAACCGGCAAGCGAACAGGAGGGTGCGCTGGTGGAAGTCGCGCCCGACACGGTGGCAGCCCCGCTGCCCGCTTCGATGCGCGTGGCTGAACCGTCGCAATTTTCAGGCAGTTTCGGCTGGCCCGCCACTGGCGCAGTCCGCACCCGCTTCGGCCCGGCGGGCGAGGGTCAGATCAACCATGGCATCGATATTGCAGTGGCCAGGCGCGCGCCCGTCACCTCCGCATCGGATGGCGTGGTGGCGTTCGTAGGCGATGGTGTGACGGGCTATGGCAGCGTCATATTGGTGCGCCATGGTGGCGGCTGGATCAGCGCCTATGGCCGCACTGCAGAAGCGACGGTAACGCGCGGACAAACCGTCAAGCGCGGGCAGGTGATCGGCTATGCGGGAACCGGCTCCGCCCCGCTCATCCATTTCGAGTTGCGCAAGAACCGTCTTCCGGTTGACCCGCTGACGCAACTTCCCCCGCGCTGAGATGGGCAGCCCCGCCTCCCCCGCCGTCTGGACGATTCCGGTCTGGAGGCCCTTTGGCGATGCGCTCGTCTCTGGCCTGCTGGAGCGGGCGGGCGGGGACCGGATGGCACTGGCGCGGGGCCTGTTGATCCTGCCGAACCACCGCGCCACCCGCGCGATCCGTGATGCCTTTGTCCGCGCCGCCGAACCCGCTTTGCTGCTGCCGCGCATGGTGACGGTGGGGGACAGCGATCTGGCAGAGGCGGCAGGCCTGCTGTTTGACAGCGCAGAGGCAGAGCCGGTGCCGCCCGCCATCGAGCCGCTCCATCGCCGGATGCTGCTCGCGCGGCTGATCGGGCAGACCCCATTGTTCGGCATGGACCGGGTGGATGCGGCGACCGCCTTCCGGTTGGCGGGCGATCTGGCCACTTTGCTCGACCAATTGACCATCGAGAAAAAGACGCCCGATGACCTGCATGATCTGAAGGAAAAGGGCGAACTGTCAGACCATTGGCAGCGCAATGCCGATCTGGTGGACATGATCCGCCGCCTTTACCCGCAGGAACTGGCGCGGCTCGGGCTGATCGACCTGACCGACCGCCGCAACCGGCTGCTGGAGGCGACTGCGCGGCGCTGGGAAGCCAATCCGCCGCCGGGCTTTGTTGTCGCGGCAGGTATCAGCACGGCAGCGCCTGCCATTGCCGGGCTGTTGCGCGTGATTGCGCGACTGCCACGGGGCGATGTCGTGCTCTCCGGGCTCGATCTCTCCCTGCCGGAGGAGCAGTGGGAGGCCGTGCGCGGCTCGGAAGAAAAGCCGGGTGAGGAATCGCATCCGCAGCACCACCTCTCCGTCCTGCTGGACCGGATGGGTGTTTCGGTGCGTGAAGTGAAGCCCTGGCCGGGCAAGGATGACGGCCCCAAGGCGCGCGCGCAGATCGTGGCGAAGGCGATGGCACCTGCGGCCTATACCGATGACTGGTATGAACGCGGGGCGAAGCAAAGGCCGCTCGACGGCGTTTCGGTGCACCGCTTTGCCACGCCTGCCGATGAGGCACAGGGCATCGCCATTGCCATGCGCGCGGCGCTGGAAGAGCCGGAGCGGACTGTCGCGCTGATCACGCCAGACCGGGCGCTGGCCGCGCGCGTTGCGGCGCACCTCCATCGCTGGGGCATTCAGGCCGATGATTCGGCGGGCCGCCCGCTTTCCCGCACTTTGCCCGGCAGCCTGATTGGCGCGCTGGCGGGGGCCGGAGCAGAGCGGTTTGCGCCCGCCGCGCTCCTCACTTTGCTCAAGCATCCGCTGGTGCAAGCAGGCGAACAGCGCCGCGCCTGGCTGGATGGCGTGCGCTGGCTGGACGCGGCGCTGCGCGGACCGCGCCCGGCCTCCGGCCTGTCCGGCATCACCGCCCGTCTGGAAGGGATGCGCGAGCGCGAACGCAAGGCGCATGCCCGCGCGATCGACTGGTGGCGCGACAATAAGGCTCTGCTGGAGCCCTTTGCCAAGGCGATGAACAGTGCGACTCTGGAACCGGCCTCTGTGCTCGCCGCCATTCGCGAGGCAGCGACCGCTCTGTGTGGGGAAGGCGTGTGGAGAGGGCAGGACGGGCGCGCTGTCGCAGACCTGATCGGCAGGTTCGAGGCGCTGTGTCCTGCGGGGCCGGATCATCTGCCGCACGATGCCCTGCCGCAATTGATCCGCACGCTGCTGGACAGCGAAACCGTGCGCCCGGCCTGGGGCGGGCATCACCGGCTGTTCATCTGGGGCTTGCTGGAAGCACGCCTGCAAAGCGCAGACACGGTGATATTGGGCGGGCTCAACGAAGGCAGCTGGCCGCAACTGCCCGCTCCCGATCCCTTCCTCGCCCCGCGCCTGCGCCGCCTGCTGCTGCTGCCGGGGCTCGACTATCGCATCGGCCTGTCTGCCCATGATTTCACGCTGGCGCTTGGCGCGCGTCAGGTCATCATCACGCGCGCCGCGCGTGATGCGACGGCCCCCACGCTTGAATCGCGCTTGCTGTTGCGGCTTTCCGCGCTCGCCCGGCTGGAGGAAGGTGCACTGCCGCTCGGGCCGCTCGCCCGGATGATCGACGCGGCAGACCAAGTCACCCGCGCGCCCCGCCCCGCTCCTGCTCCGCCTGCTGCCGAGCGCCCGCGCCGCATTGCGGTGACGGAGGCGGACAAGCTGGTGCAAGACCCTTACGGATATTATGCCCGCGTTCTGCTGAAGCTCTCCCCGCTCGACCCGCTGGACGGGGACATCACCCCCGCATGGCGCGGCTCGATGATCCACGCGGTGCTCGAACGCTGGGGCAAGGAGGATCATTATGCGCCGGGCAGACTGATCCCCCGGATCGAGGCCGAACTGGCCCGTCCCGAGGTTGATCCCGCGATCCGCGCCTTTGGCCTGCCGCGCCTCAAGGAGGCGCTGGGCTGGATCGAGCGGCAGGTGCAGGAGTTGAAGCGCGAGGGGCGCGCGCCGCTCTTCGCCGAAGAGAGCGCGGAAATCGAGCTGGGCGATGTGCGGCTGCGCGGCACCCCCGACCGGATCGACAGGCTGCCCGATGGCCGCCTTGCCATTGTCGATTACAAATCGGGAGACAGCCCCCGCAAGAAGCAGGTGACGCAGGGCTTTGCGCTGCAACTTGGCCTGCTGGGCGTGATGGCGGAATGCGGCGCGTTCAAGGGCGTCAGCGGTGAAGCGACGGCGTTCGAATATTGGCGGCTCAACAAGAAGTCGGGCAGCTTCGGGCGGATCGAGGCGATGGATGCGGACAAGGATGATCCGCGCAGCCTCTCCGAATTCTGCCATGAGCGGTTCGAGCAATTGGTAGCCGACTATCTGACCGGAGAAGCCCCCTTCACGGCCCGGCTCAACCCCGATTATTCGGGCTTTACCGATTATGACCAACTGATGCGATTGGAGGAATGGTATGGCCCGCAAGGCTGACCGCCCGCCCGGCGCACTCAACCGGCTGGAAGACGAGCAGGAACGCGCCTCCCGCCCGGACAATCTGGTCTGGCTTTCTGCCTCCGCCGGCACTGGCAAGACGCAGGTTCTGACCTCGCGCGTGCTGCGGCTGCTACTGAAAGGCGAAAAGCCCGAATCGATCCTGTGCCTCACCTTCACCAAGGCAGGGGCCAGCGAAATGGCCAACCGGATCAACCAGATCCTCGCGCGCTGGGTGATGGCGAGCGACAATGACCTCTATCATGATCTGGAAGCGCTGGGCGAAGTGCCCGGCCCGGAGATGCGCAAAACCGCGCGGACCTTGTTCGCCCGCTTGCTTGATGCGCGCGGCGGCGGCCTTCGCATCCAGACCATCCACAGCTTCTGCCAGAGCCTGCTCGGCGGCTTTCCGCTGGAGGCAGGTCTTGCCCCCGGCTTCCGCCTGATCGAAGAGCGCGACGCGGCGCTGCTTTCCCGCACCGTGTTTGGTGAATTGATGGCGGAGGATGAAGCGACCGGCGTGCCGCTGCTCGCCCCGCTGGCCGGTGAACTGGGCCTCTCCATGGGTGAGGAAAAGGCCATGGCCTATCTCCGCGCGCTCGCTCCCAAGGCGGAAGCGTTGCGCGCGCTACCCGATACACGCGCGTGCATGAAGCGCTGGATGCACACGCATCTGTCTGGCGGAAACGGCGATCTCTGGGAGACGGTGCGCACGCAGCTTGCCGATCCGGTCGAGCCGACGATTGCCGCCTTTGCCGAGGCGTCCGCCGCATGGGGCACCAAGACCGGGCTGGACCTTGCGTTGAAGGTGCGGACATGGCTCGCCGCAGACCTGCCGACACGAATTCAGACCTTTGCGGAAGGCGAAAGCGGCTGGCTGACAGCATCCCGCACGCCGCGCAAGATGGGCACCAAAGGCGCAGGGGCCGAAGCCGCTGAACTCGCCATCCGCCTGTTCGAATGGTCCGATCCCATCCATGGACTGATCAATCTGGCCGCGCAGGCAGACCGGGCCGCCGACGCCGTGCTGCTGGGCCGCGCTTATGCCCTGCGCCATGCCCGTGCCAAGGCAGAGGCGGGCTTTGTCGATTATGATGATCTCATCCGTCGCGCTGTCGACCTGCTGCAAACGCAGGGCATGGGCGAATGGGTGCGCAAAAAGCTGGACCAGTCCACCGATCATGTCCTGATCGACGAAGCGCAGGATACCAACGCCGCGCAGTGGGACATCATCAAGGCGCTGACCGAGGAATATTTCACCGGCGCCAGCGCTGCCGGAGACCGGGTGCGCACGCTGTTCACGGTGGGCGATTACAAGCAGGCCATTTTCGGCTTTCAGGGCACCGATCCGGAAAATTTCCGCGCCGCGCAGGAGTGCTTTGCCGAACGCGCGTCATGGGTGGAGCGCGACCTGCTCGATCTGTCGCTGACCCGCTCGTTCCGCTCCGCCCAGCCGATTCTGGACGTGACCGATTCGGTCATCGCCGAACTCGGCTTTGAAGCGCTCGGCATGGATGCTCCTGTGCCGGAACATCACAGCGCAGACGGGACATGGCCGGGCGAGGTCATTCTGGTGCCACCGGTGGTAGTGGAGGATGAGTTGGCCGAGGAAGGCGATGAGGAATGGCTGGGCGAATCCGAACGCCTGCTCGCCGCCCGCATTGCCGACCAGATTCATGACTGGTGGAAAGCCAATCCGCTCTGGATCGCGCGCAAGGGCCGCTTCATGGTGCCGGGCGATGTGATGATCCTGCTGCGCAAGCGCGGGGAACTGGCCCGCCTGCTGGTGGCGCGCCTCAATGAGCGCGGCATTCCGGTGGCGGGGCTGGACCGACTACGGCTGGGCGCGCCGCTCGCCGTTCAGGATCTGCTGGCCTGCGCACGCTTTGCCATGCAGCCCGAAGATGATCTCAATCTCGCCGCCCTGCTCGTCTCCCCGCTGGTGGGGCTGACGCAAGAGCAGCTATATGAGGCCGCCAAGGGCCGCAAGCGCGCGCTTTGGCCGCATCTGGAGGATGTGTTGCGTGATCAATTGATGCCCATCCTCAACGCAGCGGACATGACCTCCCCCTACCGCTTTTTCGAGACGATCCTGTCTGGACCGATGCAGGGGCGCACACGGCTGCTCGCCCGGCTGGGAGATGAAGCGCGCGACCCGCTTGATGCTCTGCTCTCTGCCGCGCTCGATTTCGAAGCCAGCCATCCGCCGTCGCTCCAGCTTTTCCTCGACTGGTTCGACCGGTCTGACGCCGACATCAAGCGCGATGCCGAAAGCGGCGGCGGGGCCGTTCGCGTAATGACCGCGCATGGAGCCAAGGGCTTGCAAGCCCCCATCGTCATTCTGGCAGACGCCACCGGAGATCCAACGCGCAGCCGCCCGGATGCCGTCACTGTGCCGCTGCCCGGCGGAGAGACTCTGCCGCTGCCCCGCCCCTCTGCGGCAGAACGCACGCTCTCGCTCAAGGAACTGGATGATGCGCGCAAGGAGAGCGATCTCAAAGAGCATCGCCGCTTGCTCTATGTCGCGCTGACCCGCGCCGAAGAGCGACTGCTGATCACCGGCGCGCTCAAAAAGGGCGAAGTGCCCGCCACCAGCTGGCACGCCGCCGTGGGCGCTGCGATGGATGCGATGCAGGCGGACAGCATTGACGCGCCCGTCTGGGCCACAGCGGTGCGCCGCGTGGCGCGCGGGCAGGCGGAAGCAAGAACAGTCGCTGCACCGGTCCCAACGGCCCCGATTGCCCGCCCGCTTTGGCTCGATGCGCCGCCCGCACCCGAGGCCGCACCACAGCGCCCGCTTTCCCCCTCCTCGTTGGGCCATGATGATGCGAGCGATCCCCCGCCTTCGCCCACCATGGCCGCAGCGGCAGAGCGCGGTCGCCTGCTCCACGCGCTGTTCGAACGGCTTCCGGCTTTGCCCCAAGGCGCGCGCCGGGCCGCAGGGGAACGCTGGCTGTCCGCCTCTGCCGGGGTCAGCGATACCGCGCGGCGGGCAGACCTGCTCGATACCGCGCTCTCCGTGATCAACGATGTGCGCTTTGCCCATGTCTTCATGCCCGAGGCGTTGGCCGAAGCGCCACTGGCGGGCGTGGTGGATGGCTTTGTGGTGGCGGGCACGGTGGATCGGCTGCTGGTTGATGAAGCCGAAATCCTGATCGTCGATTTCAAGACCGGGCGGTTCGTACCGCGCACAGCAGACGCGCTGCCCATCTCTCACCTGCGCCAGATGGCAGCCTATGCGGCTTTGCTCGCACAGATTTTCCCCGACCGACCGGTGCGCGCGGCTCTTCTTTACACGCATGGCCCGAGCCTGATCGATCTTTCGCCGGATTTGCTGGCACAGCACAAGCCCAACTTGGCGTGGCAGCAGGAAGTCTTGCAGCAAGCCGGTTGAGATCGCCCGAAACGCGCCCTACATTCACCCCAACACAAGGAGACACTTCATGGCCACCACCGCAATCACCGATGACAGCTTCGCCGCCGACGTGCTGGGCTCAGACAAACCCGTTCTCGTCGATTTCTGGGCCGAATGGTGCGGCCCCTGCAAGATGATCGGCCCGAGCCTCGAAGAAATTTCGAACGAGTTGGGGGATCGCGTGACGATCGCCAAGATCAATATCGACGACAATCCCGACGCCCCCACCAAATATGGCGTGCGCGGTATCCCGACAATGATCCTCTTCAAGAACGGCCAGCCCGCCGCCACCAAAGTGGGTGCAGCCCCCAAGAGCCAGCTCAAGGCCTGGCTGGAAGGCGAACTGTAAAGCCTCGCCCGCGTAACGCCACGAAAAGACCCGCGCCGACCAGTGTCGGAGCGGGTTTTCTCATGCGCACCGAAATCAGGCGAGGGACGATCAGAATCCGTAAAGGCATGTCTGCCGGACATTTTCCGGAGCAAAGTCTGCTCATCCAGAAAAAATGGTGCCAGAAGAGGGACCGTGATGTGTCTATAAAGCCTTATATATCAACGTTGTATTGCGATTTTTCGAATTTCGATACCGTCGAAAATACCGTCTTGGCACCGGCGTTGGTCCTCAATGAGGACTCAAATCGCTGCGGACGTTCTATTTCGGAACAATCCGCGACACCAAAATTTATTCTGCGGCCCGCCGACGATTTCCCGCCTGAGAGCGGTGAAAAACCGAATCAAGCCGCAGCCAATGACGTGACCGTGGAAGGTGCTATCAGCCCCTCCAGTTGTTGCACCACCGCTCCCTTGCCAGCAACCAGATCAACACTTGCAATCCGCAGGGGTTCATCGCCTTCTATCATGCCGTAACCTGCATCCAGCGCTTCACTGCCAAGGCTGGCGTGATGAGGATAGAGCAGCATCACCTCCCTGCACTGGTACAGACGAGCATAAGCCATCATCTGGTAGACATCGGACTGCGAAACGCCGCGCTTCTTGTCTTCTGGATTTCGGCCGATCAGCTTCCATTTGGTATCGATCACCATCACGACCTGCCCATTCCGCTTGATGAGAATGTCCGGTGTCGTCTGGAAGCGTTCTTTTCCGCCTTCACCCTCCTCCATCAGACAGTAGCGCAATCCGCCCTGCGAATGGACCGTCAGATCGCTACCCAGCAGCGCACGCCGCGCAAGTGCGGCGATGTAGGCCTCGAACAGGTCGTTCATGGCGAACAACAGGGTGATTCCCTGGCCCGCCTTTGCGTCGTGGTTGGTGCGTTGCCATTCACGTTTCAAAAACAGCTTTGCCAGCCCGTAGAGCGTCTCCCAGCGACGATTGGTCCGATCTATCCGCACTTGCGCCCAAGGCAGACCATTGACCGGAACGTCACTCACCTCGGCTAGGAGAAATCGCAACTCATCTAGGCGGCGCTGCGTCTCTAGTACGCGCGCGTGGCGGCGCAACATCAGTACACAGGCCTTCATGACGCGCAGCAACGGGGTGTCCGGCAACAGTGTATCGAACCGGCAGGCCAGCCGGTCAGGCCTCACTGCATTGTGAGTGAATTGGCGGATGACATCGAGCCGCCCCCGCAACGCGGCGAGATCCTCCTCCTGCGACAGATAGGCGCGGGGAAGTCCCCGCCTTGCCTCAGCCAGCAGGCGATCAGCAAACAGGCGGATCAGGATGTCGAGCAAGGTTTCCTTCTGACGCGCCATCGATAAAGCCTGTCCATCGCTGAGCCTAAGGCCAAGTGCGACGTCAAGCATGGAGATAAGGCGGGTGCGGATCGTTTCATCATTCTCATCCGACACGGAATCAATCTTGGGTAAAATCTCAAGGCTACTCCCCGGAGCGGCAATCACGCCGACAACCTGCTGCGCCCAAATGTCGCTATATCGGTCGACAAGAATATTGGTGCCGGAACGGTTGGCTAATGTGTGTGACCGGGCGGCCAACAGTAAGGCATTCGCCTGACCACGGGCAAATGCCCGTTCGGGGGCCGGACCGGTGCCGTTGTGCACGCTGATGCGCCCCCATTCGTGGACGGTCAGATGCATCACGGGTGGAACCGGGCAATGACGCGATCAGCATGATCGGACAGGCTTGGTGGGAAGCTGGTCAGCCATTCACGCCATGAACAAGCGACGAAGCGGACCATTGAGTCGGCTACCCCTCCGGCGAACCTGGCGATTTCGGAGCGGTGGTCGGCAAATGCTTGGGCTCGAATGTCGCGGCCTTTCGTAGGCTCAGCAAATAGGTAGAGCAGCACCGGCGACTTTCCCCGTCGCTTTGCCTCGGTCACCAAACCATAGCCGTGCTTCACCAGTTGCGCCGCATCTAGATGACGGAAGGCCGCTGGTTCCGCCAGCAAGTGGTCACGCATCGCGCACCACGGCTCCATACCCTCATCCCAATGGTGCGAAGAGTATTTGGGCGACAGTTTTGCCAGCTTGGAATCGCGGAAAGGCTCGAAGCGCTTCGATTCAACGCCGATCAGCTGTGTTGCAGTTTCGACGGCGGCATCAAGCCAAGGGTGACGGCCACCCGCCCATGGGAAACGCATCTGACGCTCAATATCGACGGTCAGCGCGGGCCAATCGAGATCATGAATGCCCGGAAACGGCGGCAACGTGCCCGGACTTTCGAGAAAGGGGCCGAAACCATTGACCGCCAGAGCCGAGCTGCTTTCGGGACTGCCAAACTTGCCCGAGGCCACCTCTTGGCCTGCCGCCGCGCCGAGCGCCGTAGCAACCCGCTCGACAGGCACACCGGGGAGTAGATAGCTGGCCAGTCCGTTGATCATCCTTGGGACTCTGCCGCAACGCCTGCAACCTTGCCGATCAACTGCGCGAATGCATCGTGAGGAAAACGATCGCTTCCGTCCGGCTGCTTTTGCAGGCGCACGAACCAGCTCTTGCGATCCTCACCCTCGCCAAGTGGGCACTTCAGGGTAACGGATCCGATGAAACCGTCACCGAGCACCCCATGGATACGGCTCCAGTCCTCGAAGAAGTATTCCTGCAACAGCGGAATAACCTTGTCACGCATGGCGGCATGAACCTGTTCGGCTGTCTCGCAGCCTATGAAGAAGGCGTGCCCAATGCGGTGTTCCCGGTCGATGAGATACTCGATCCGCTGATTGATGGTGGTCAGAACGCGCACGAGATCAATCCCGGCGCGCTCGCTGGCTTTCGCCAGAAGTGATGGGTCCGGAGCCATTTCCCGAAAATCGAACCGCCGCCGCAATGCCGTGTCCAGCAGAGCTATGGACCGGTCTGCCGTGTTCATCGTTCCGATGATGTGAAGGTTGGCGGGTACAGAAAACTGCCGCTTGGAATAGGGCAAGGTCACTGACAACGCATTGTCCATGCCTGTCCGCTTGTCAGGCTCAAGCAGCGTGATGAGTTCGCCGAACACTTTGGACACATTGGCGCGGTTGATTTCATCTATGACGAGGACGTGCGGCAAGGGTTCGCCTTCTGCCCCGTCACCAACGGTTTCTGAAACCAGCCGGGCAATCAGGGGCCGATTTAGTTCCGCGTCCTTGAGCCGATACAGCGTCTTCTGGATGAACTTCGGAGGGTAGAGTTCGCTGACGTCCAAGCCATCCTTGTCATGCCAGAGCCATCGCACTTTTCTGCGGTGGCAATATCGACCATCGGGCCGAGGCGCATATTCGTATTCGCCCTCGACGATGCCAATTGCCCTGAATCGATGATTGCCCTTGGCGACAATCAGCATGTCGCCGATTTCTAGCTGGTTGCGGAATACATCGGGCGATTGCACCATCCCCTTGTTGGGGGTGACATCCTCATCGGGAAATCGCTTCTTCACCTCGGAGAATATCTCTTCACGGTCCGAAAAGCGCGGCTCGGTCCAGTCGATGTTGCGAAAGCCGAACAAGGCGTAGTTGTTGTGGAGGGATTCCGTAAAGACGAAATCAGAAGCTGAATCGGCCACCTCTCCGAGCGACATTTTGTAGACTGCGCGATCAGCGATGTTCAAAGGCTCACTGCCAACAGCCAGGCCGCCAGTTTCCGCACGTTCTGCGATCAGACGAAATATGCCCGGTTGCGGTTGCAAATGGAAGCCAACGGATTCCCCGTCGCTATTCCCGATGGGCACAGGACGCAGGCCTTCGACGAAGTCTTCGTAGCCATAGCTTTGGTGAAAGGTGACGAAGGCGATCCGCTTGTCCGCTACCAGATCATTGTACCGAGCCATCAGAGCAGCCCGGCCATCTTTGGTTTCCGGACAACTGGCAATGCCATCGCACAGCTTCACCGCTTCCAGCGCAGTGCGGTAAGTCTTGCCGGTGCCCGGTGGCCCGTACAGGATGAGGTTTGTTGGTTGATTCATCCTTGCCATTTCGTCTTCCGATTTCGACGCAGCTCGACTTCCTAGCAGTTGATGCTTTTCTTTTATGTTCTCGGTTCTGAAGCCCAATCTCCGGAGGATGCCTTCAACTGCACGAGGTGTGAAGCCAACTCCGTTGGCAGTAGTGGAGGGCTGCCGGATCGTTCCGCCTGGCAGAAATTGGAATGCAGTTCCGTAAATCAATTTGAGTGGATAGCCGGTCCCGAACTCTTCCCGAAAAACAAACCAGCTTTGGGCATCCCCAAAAGCTTCGTGTCCGGGAAGCTTGCGATAACCGTCCTCGCCCAACTCATCGAATCGATCCATCGCCGCCAGGACCGCTTCGCGCGTCAGCTCGATCACTCCGCCATTTGGCCGCCGCCGACTTTCAATCCCATATCCCAATCGGACAAATTCCAAATGGATAGGGCCGCCCTCCGCATCGCCGAACGTGTCGCGCTGGCCCTTCACGGTGATGTCCGGGTTGCCGGGAATTGAGCTATAAGCAACGAGGAAGATGGCCTTTGCCGGATAACGGGCCTCTGCGCCCGGGCGGAACACGACATAGTCGAAGTTCGATGCGAATCCGTGCTTCTGCATGAATGCAGACGGATTTTCATCATATGCTTTCAGTGTCGCGTCGACTGACTCCGCAGTCAGCAATTGATCTTCATCTTGGTCTTCCGAAGTATCGTTGCCTTCGCCGTAGTTCGGTTCGCGCCCTTCCAGAAAATAGCCGTACTGCGTAACGGTGGCGAGCAAATTGCCGAGTTGACCAGCGGGATTATGCGCCTGAGGAACCACGGACTTGACGGCGGCAGGGTCAGCAGCTGGATTGTCGCGGAGGTCGACAAGGCGCGAAAGGAGGGTGTCCCACGCGCCCGCCTCAAAGACCCCTTCCAGCGTAGCCTGCGCGAAACCTAGTCCGCCAAGGCCGCGCTCTACGCGGATTGAACGGCGTATGCGGCTGTATTTTGCTTTGTCGCTGAGGGGTGTGCCCTTCCAGATCCGCTTGTCCAACCAAGCCCGAAAATCAGCCTCACGCATCTCCGCCCCTTCCGCGAACTGTCAGTTGCCCCACCGTCACGTCATGACAGTCCGAAATATCGATCAAAGAAGGCGGCCAGCTTATCCAGCACCGCCTGCTTCTTTACAGCATGGCCGTTGCCCTTCGAGAATCTGGACACTGGCGGCAGGATTTTCGTGATCGCGATTCCTGTTGATGGGATCGCGCCATCGCGGAACGCATTGTCGATGAAGCCATGTGTCGCCTCTGCGTTGAGGCCTTCGTCCGCAATTATCCGTTCGAGTTCTTCCGCTTTCCTGGCCGCAACAAACGCTTGCCACTGCGCATCGACCTTAGCTGATGACGAAACGGAATCGACGAACCGCTCAATCAGGTCCTTCTTGTTCCTGAGCGATGGGCTGGAATTGATGGCGCGCTCGATGGTCGCCAGAATTTCATGTCGTCGCCGGTTCCCTTCGATGAAAGGTAACGCTCGACCAGCAGCAGGATGTAATCGACGTTGATCTCGACCTGCTTAATCAGTTCGATTTCGAACACAACGTCGTCGTTGATCGCCTCTTTGTCCGCGTCGGACACGCTGCGAAATTCGGCATAGAGGTTGAGATATAGACTTTGGTAGTCCTGAAACTCGCGCTGACTGAGGATTTCGTTGCCTGCAAAATCATCGAACGCAGTCAGGATATTGCGCAAACGCAGGATCGAACCGAACAGTTTGATAAAGGCCTTTTGCGCAGCTTCCCCAATGATCGGCTGGCCGAGCGGGTATGTGCCAAGCAGTTCGGCGACCCGCTTTTCATACTCCCCATAATATTCCGCATAGGGCTTGAGCAACACGATGCCCTTGGCGTCCTTGTTGCCAAACAAAGCCAGCGCGTCGTTGGTTTCCTTCTCCAGATTGCGGAACGACACAATGTTGCCATAGGTCTTGACCGAATTGAGGATGCGGTTCGTGCGCGAATAGGCCTGGATCAAGCCATGCGCCTTCAGGTTCTTGTCTGCCCACAGGGTGTTGAGCGTCGTGGCGTCGAACCCGGTGAGGAACATGTTGACCACGATCACCAGGTCCAGTTCGCGCTTCTTCAGCCGTTGGGACAGGTCTTTGTAATAATTCTGGAATTTGTCTGCGGAGGTGTCGAAGCTGGTGTTGAACAGGGCATTGTAATCCCGGATTGCACCTTCCAGAAAATCGCGCGAACCCTGATCCAGCTGATCAGTTTCAAATTCTTCCTCGCCCAGCAGACCGCCTTCCTCATCCTCATTGGCGGCGAAGCTGTAGATCAGGCCGATCTTCAGCCGCTGCGCCTCTGGCAAGGACTGCTGCTGTCTGGAAAATTCCGCGTAATAGCGTTTGGCTGCATCAATCGAAGCCGTGGCCAGCAGCGAGTTGAAACCGGTCAGCCGCTTGCCATCATGCCGGTAGGAACTGCTGCGCTTGGTCTTCTGATCAAAGTGTTCGCGGATATAGCCGACGATCTGTGCAATCCGTTCCGGTGCCAGCAATGCTCGCTCGGTATCGATGGCCGATACCTGCTTGTCCTTGATCCACGTTCCGGCCTTGATCGTGTTGATGTAGTCAATGCGGAAGGGCAGCACGTTCTTGTCATTGATGGCATCGACGATGGTGTAGGTATGCAGCTTGTCGCCAAAAGCTTGCTGTGTCGTGCGCCGCCGGGGATCACCGCCAGTGCCGGAATTTTCCGCAAAGATCGGTGTGCCGGTAAATCCGAACAGGTGATAGCGCTTGAACACGCGGGTGATCTCGGCATGCATATCGCCAAACTGGCTACGGTGGCATTCGTCGAAGATCACGACGACATGATCGTTATAGACATCATGCTTGCGGTTCGCGGCGACAAAGCGCGACAGTTTCTGGATGGTGGTAATGATAATCCGGGCGTTCGGGTCTTCCAACTGCCGTTGCAGCACGGCGGTGGATGTGTTGGAATTGGCCGCGCCCTTCTCGAACCGTTCGTATTCGCGCATGGTCTGGTAATCCAGATCCTTGCGGTCCACCACGAACAGCACCTTGTCGATACCGGGCAGGCTGCGCGCCAGTTCCGCCTGCTTCGATGTCTTTCAAGCGCTCATACTCCTCGACTGCCATCACTACCACAACACCGCGCCCATGCTTTTCGACCAGCACCGGGCTTGCGCGCGCCGTGTCGATCATCAAGCCAAAGCCGTTCTTCGCCTCTCGCGCCGACATGGTTTTCATTGCTGGCCTCTGCATTGGAGCATTGCGCCAATTAAGGCGAAATGGCTCTTTTAGGCAATGACCGAATGCCAGATGGCGGCGATGTTTGGCGTAATTCCGGCGAGTAGGTTGGCGTAGGATGTGGAGGGCAAGATAAAAGCAGTGCCAGCCACTGGCCCTTATGTGGTTGGTTCAGTTGAGGAATTTCGTATGGCACCGGGTGGAGGCTGCCATACGATGTTGAGCAAAGGCGCGGAAATCTGCGGCGCAAACGTATGGCACCCCTGATTTTGGGCGGTTGTGCTCGATCCGCTTCGGTCAACGATAGGCCGAGTGTGCCGGGCATCAGTGGCGGTGCGGTGATGCGATGTAGGCTGCTTGCAATCCGGCGCCGCAATCTGTCGATTTTGGGCGGTGCCATACCGTTTCAGGGCTGAAATCCGGGAGCATCGACGGGAGCGTATGGCACCGGAAAATCGGTGCCATACGGAAAATCTGTTATAACTCATAGGCTTAACAACCGAGTGCTGGCACCTCTTTTATCTCGCCCTCCAAAACATCCCCAATCCTGCTGCCTTACCGATTCCGCCGATGGTATTCCGCAGCCACCTAAAGGCCACCAAGCAACGCTTGCCCTGCGATGGGCACGAAATGCCCTGCTTTGATGACGTTTGGCCGGGAAGCGGAACACCTGCCGCAAACCTCCCTACCTATCCCGCTCTTTCCGGCAGCCTGTTTGTCTGCGCTGGGCTGCGAGGAGTAGCCAGGCGCAGAGGCGGCGATGGAGCGATCCCGCCGTTTCGGGCAGAATGGCGCGAACGAAAACCATCTGACGAAAGCGAAGTTCATGCCCCGCGCCCTGTCCAAAACCGCTACCATGCCGGAAACCCCGCAGCTCCCGCTGGAGCCGTTGACGGTGCGCATCCCGGTTGCGGTGCAGCTGACAGGAATTGGCCGGTCGAAACTCTATGAATTGATCGCAGCGGGCGAGGTCGATGTCGTCAAGATCGGTGCATCAACCCTGATCACCGTTGCCAGCCTGCGCCGCCTTATCCAGAAATCGCGGCGCTAGGCGGCTTGCGGAAACTGCCTTGCAGAATCTTCGCGCCGGATCGGAGCTGGTCGAGATAGTCGGACCAGCTTTTCATCATGGCTAGCCGCTCTTCCCAATGCTCACCGCGCGCATAAGCCCGGCGCACTTCATCGCTCTCGGCATGGCCAAGCTGACGTTCGATGGCGTCGGGATTCCAATTGCCTTGTTCGTTCAGCAGCGTGCTGGCCATGGCGCGGAAGCCGTGGGCGGTCATCGTCTTGCTATCAAACCCCATGCGCCGAAGGGCGAGATTGATTGTGTTTTCGCACATGGGGCGATCCCGCTTGCCTTGGGCCGGGAAGAGGTAGCGGCGGTTGCCGCTGATCTCGCGCAGTTCCTCCAGGATGGCGAGCACCTGCCGGGTCAGCGGCACGCGGTGGGCGACGCGCATCTTGGTTTTCTCGGCGGGGATGGTCCAGACGTTCTTGGTCAGGTCAAATTCGGTCCATTCGGCATGCCTGAGCTCGCCAGGACGCACGAAAACGTGAGGGGCGAGGCGAAGGGCCGCATGGGTGATTGGATAGCCTGAATAGGCGTCTATTGCCCGAAGCAGCACACCTGCTTCCATCGGCGAGGTAATGGCCGCGCGATGCGTGACTTTGGGCACGGTGATTGCGCCGCGCAGGTCTGCCGAAATGTCGCGGTCGGCGCGCCCGGTGGCGATGGCATAGCGGAAGACCTGCCCGCATGTGCTGCGCAGCCGCCGCGCGGTCTCATAGTGGCCGCGCTTTTCAACCGCGCGCAAGACCGCCAGCAATTCGGGCGCTTTGATCTCACCAATCTTGCGCGCGCCGATGATGGGGTGGGCGAACTCCAAAAGCCATTTCAACTTGCCGAGCGTAACTTCGGCTCGGCCTTCGCGGCGGGCTTTGTCGAGCCATTCCTCGGCAACGGCCTGAAAGCTGTTCACGTTAGCCAGCGGTCCGGTGATCTTGTCGATCTTGCGCTTGGCCGACGGGTTCATGCCATCGGCAATCTGCTTCTTGATTTCCAGCCGCTTGGCACGCGCCTCGGCCAGCGAAACGGTGGGATAGACCCCAAGGGCTGCGGTAGCCCGCTTTTCTCCGAAGCGATAATCGACCCGCCAACACCGCTGACCGGCCTTTGTGACCAACAGGTATAATCCGCCCCCATCGGAAAGCTTGTAGGGCTTCTCGCGTGCAACTGCCTTTCGGACGGCCAGATCGGTAAGCATGACGCCACCTTTTCGTCGGTTTCGATACCGTCAAAAATACCGTCGGATACCGTCAATTGCAACGAATTTGACCGGATGCGGGTGGACGCGCCAACCGTCAAAAACCTTTGATTTTGGGGACTTCTCCGGACATTTATGGACATGTCCGGAGGAAGCGATGGTGCCCAGAAGAGGCGTAGAACTTTCGTCTCAGGCAATGCCGGTGCGTCTCTACCTACCCTGTAAAATCAGCGATTTGTCTTGTAAGGTGTTCGCGGTCGGTCGCTCCCATTTGCCTGAAATCCCGCCGAAATGTGGGAACGAATGTGGGACCGTTTCAGGCGTCAGAATGTGGGAACAGACGCCTGAAATTCCCTGACAGGGACTCAAACCGATGGCACTTACGACGTTGAAGGTGAAAAATGCAAAACCCGGTCGCCATGTCGATGGCCGGGGCTTGTGTTTACTGGTGAAAGACAGCGGCGCGCGAACCTGGGTGCTACGAATGCAGCGCAATGGCAGGAGGCGTGACTACGGCCTGGGATCAGCGCTGGAGGTATCGTTGACAGAGGCCCGCGATGCGGCAGCGGCATTGCGTCGTCAGGTGCGCGAGGGGACCGATCCAGTCGCCGAACGGCGCAAGGCACGCAAAGTCATGCCGAGCTTCGAGACCGCTGCCCGCGACTGCTACGATGCACTGAAGGAGGGCTGGAAAAATCGGCGCTATGCAAACTGGATTTCCAGCTTTGAAAATCATGTCTTCCCACAGATTGGAACCAAGCCGGTCGATCAAGTGGACAGCGCGTGCGTGGTCGAGGTCCTATCGCCCATCTGGCTCGAAATACCAGAAACGGCCCGCCGCCTTCTCCAGCGCATCGGCTCAGTGCTGGACTTCGCGCACATCAAGGGCTGGCGGGAGGAAGAGGCGTCCTTGCGTTCGGTTCGCAAGGGCTTGCCGCGCCAGACCGGCAAGAGCGTCCATCTGGAAGCCATGCCCTATGCCGACGTGCCCGCACTCATGGAAACGCTGGCTACCGCATCACCGACGACTGGCCGGGATGCGCTGCGCTTCACCATCTACAACGCTGTGCGGTCAAACGAAACGCGCTTCGCGGTCTGGACCGAGTTCGATCTGGACAAAGCCATCTGGACCATTCCCGGCGAGCGGATGAAGGCAAAAGAAACCCATGTTGTGCCATTGTCAGCACCAGCCTTAGCATTGCTGCGCAGGCGCTGGAATGAACGCGCCAACGATACCGGACTGGTATTTTCCCCTGACGGCGAAAAGCCCATGAGCGATATGACCATGACCAAATTGTTGCGCGATGGCGGCATCAAGGGTGTGACCGTTCATGGCTTCCGTTCCGCTTTCACGGATTGGGCGGCAGAGAAAACCGATTTCCCGAAGGAAGTTGCTGACAAGGCGCTGGCGCACAAATTGACCAATCAGGTCGAGGCCGCCTATCGCCGGACGGATTTTCTGGAAAAGCGGCGCGATCTGATGGCGCGGTGGGCACGGCATTTGGATGGTGGGCCGACCAGCATAGCCCATCACGTAGCCGAAGCGGCAGGCGAGCCTATTCCGGCCCGCGCTGCCGCATGACGAGACGGTGGAGGCTGGCGGTAATGACACGGGTGGATTTGCCCAGCTTCACCGTTTCGACCTCACCATCCGCGATCAATTCGTAGAGCTTGGTGCGACCGACGCCGATCATGCGAGCGGCGTCGTTGATCCTGACGCAAATTGGCTCAACCGGCGGTGACGTTGTCACCGCGCCGCGCCTTCGTCACGGAATGCAACCGGATCATCGATCCAGCGGTTCACGGCGGACTCCCGCCAGCCGGTGCCGTGAACGCTGATTTTGACTTGGTGGGGGAAAGTGCCCTCGGCGATCTTGCGATACACGGTTGAGCGGGACAGCCCAGTGCGGGCCAACACGGTTTTCAGGCGGATGATTCTTTCAAGGTTCGACATGGGATTTGCTTCCATTCTCTGACAGTCGTTGGCACCCCCTTGGAAAGAACAATTGGCAAACAAAATTAGCGTTGCAAGCGCGTTTTTTCGCCCATCTGGCCCCAGCGTGCACAAGGATACAGCGACAAAGAGAAGGCGTGAGAAGGCTACGGAAACATAGAGACGGCTACGCACGCCAACACGGGGCGATCTATTGCGGTGATTTGTTTTGTCATTTCTCCACCGCCGCAACACCCTTGTCGCGTTCGCCGGCGCAAGTGGCGGAAATTTGCGCCATTAGTGACGATATTTGCGGGCGAATCGCGCAAAATCTCCGCCCGCCCGGAAATCCTTGGCGATTGCTTTTCTACATCACCGGATTAATACGATTTTGAACGACTTTGAGTGTGTCTAGAAGAGTTTGTGCAACGATGGCTGAACCATGGGTAACTGCCGAGGATGTGGCCAAGCATTTGGGCGTGGTGAAAGACACCGTCTATCGCTGGCGGGAGTGCAAGAGCCTGCCTGCGCACAAAATCGGTCGGCTATGGAAGTTCCAGATATCCGAGGTGGATGAATGGGTCAGGCTGGGCGGTGCCGATGATGTCGCCCAAATTTCAATCAAGCATCCCGGATCAGGTAAATGACGACAGCCGAAAGCACCATTGAACGGGAACTGATTTCCAAGCTGGAAGAGCTTAAATACGAATATCGGCCGGACATCCGTGACCGTGCAGCACTGGAATTGAATTTCCGACAGAAGTTCGAGGCCCTCAACCGCGTCCACCTGACGGATACCGAATTTCAGCGCCTGCTGGAAAGCATAACCACACCCGACGTGTTCGCCGCCGCAAACGTCCTGCGCGGATACAGCAGCTTTGAGCGCGACGACGGCACACCGCTCAACTACACCTTGGTCAACATCAAGGACTGGTGCAAAAACAGCTTTGAGGTGGTCAACCAGCTCCGCATCAACACGGATAACAGCCACCATCGTTATGACGTGATCTTGCTCATCAACGGCGTGCCTGCCGTGCAGATTGAGCTCAAGACAATGGCCGTCAGCCCTCGTCGCGCCATGCAGCAGATTGTCGATTACAAGACCGATCCCGGCAACGGATATGGCAAGACCCTGCTTTGCTTCATCCAGATTTTCGTCGTTAGCAATCGCACCGACACCTGGTATTTCGCCAACAACAACGCGCGCCAGTTCAGCTTCAATGCCGATGAGCGGTTCCTGCCGATCTATCAGTTCGCCAGCGAAGATAACAAGAAGGTCACGCATCTCGACAGCTTTGCCGAGAAATTCCTGGCGAAGTGCACGCTTGGCCAGATGGTCAGCCGCTACATGGTGCTGGTCGCCAGCGAGCAGAAGCTGATGATGATGCGGCCCTACCAAATCTATGCCGTGAAGGCGATTGTGGAGTGCATCCACCAGAACTGCGGTAACGGCTATGTCTGGCACACCACCGGCAGCGGGAAGACGCTGACATCCTTCAAAGCCTCCACCTTGCTCAAGGATAACGACGACATCGCCAAATGCCTGTTCGTCGTAGACCGCAAGGATTTGGACCGGCAGACGCGGGAGGAATTCAACCGCTTTCAGGAAGGCTGCGTCGAGGAAAACACCAATACCGAAACGCTGGTGCGCCGCCTGTTATCGGACGACCGCGCTGACAAAGTCATTGTCACGACCATCCAGAAGCTGGGCTTGGCGCTCGACGATACCAATCGCCGCCAGTTCAATAAGGCCCAGACATACAAGGAGCGGCTGGAGCCGCTGCGTGACGAGCGCATCGCGATCATTTTCGACGAATGCCACCGCTCGCAGTTCGGGGACAATCACAAGGCCATCAAGGAGTTCTTTCCCAAGGCCCAGCTCTTTGGTTTCACCGGCACGCCCATTTTCGAGCAGAACGCCAGCTACCAGCAGGTTGAGGGTGAGCAGGGCAGCTATCGGACCACGGACGACCTGTTCCAGCGCAGCCTGCACCAATACACGATCACCCACGCCATTGAGGACCGCAACGTCCTGCGGTTCCACATCGACTACTATAAGCCCGAAGGGAAAAGCTGCCCAAGCCCGGCGAGGCGTTGAAAAAAGAGAAAGTCATCGAAACGATCCTGGCCAAGCACAACGCGGCGACCGCCGGGCGAAAGTTCAATGCCGTACTGGCGACCAGCTCGATCAACGATGCCATCGATTACTATGAAAAGTTCGCAAAGATTCAGACGCAGCGCCAAGCTGCCAATCCCGAGTTTCAGCCGCTGAAAATTGCCTGCGTCTTTTCACCGCCCGCCGAAGGCAACAAGGACGTGCAGCAGATTCAGGAAGATCTGCCGCAGGAAAAGGCCGACAACACGCAGGACCCGGAAGCCAAGAAGGCCGTGCTGAAGGCGATCATCAGCGATTACAATGATCGCTACGGCACCAACCACAAGATTGGCGAGTTCGACCTGTATTATCAGGACGTGCAAAAGCGCATCAAGGATCAGCAGTTCCCCAATGCCGATTTGCCGCACAAGGGCGCGGAGAAGATCGACATCGTCATCGTGGTGGACATGTTGCTCACCGGCTTTGATTCCAAATTTCTGAACACGCTCTATGTGGACAAGAACCTTAAGCACCACGGGCTGATCCAGGCATTTTCGCGCACCAACCGCGTGCTGAATGACACCAAGCCTTATGGCAACATCCTCGATTTCCGGCAGCAGCAGGCAGCGGTTGAAGAGGCGATTGCCCTCTTTTCCGGCGAGAAGATCGACAACCCCAAACAAATCTGGCTCGTCGATCCTGCGCCGAAGGTGATCGAGAATCTGCAAAACGCCATGCAGACGCTGGGCGCGTTCATGGAATCGCAGGGGCTGTCCAACGCGCCGGAAGACGTTCCCAACCTGAAGGGCGATGCCGCGCGCGGGCAGTTCATTACCCTGTTCAAGGAGGTGCAGCGCCTGAAGACCCAGCTCGATCAATATACCGATCTGAGCGAAGAGCAGGCGGAAGCGATTGGCCAGACCGTGCCGACCGATGCCTTACAGGGTTTCCGCAGTATGTATCTGGAAACCGCCAAGCGGCTGAAGGAAAAGCAGGACAAGCCCGGCGGTGCCGACGATCCGGTGGTGGAACAACTCGACTTTGAATTCGTGCTCTTTGCCTCTGCCGTGATTGACTACGATTACATCATGGGGCTGATTGCCCGCTACACGCAGAACCTGCCCGGCAAGATGAAGATGAGCCGCGAGCAGTTGATTGGCTTGATCCAGTCCGACGCCAAGTTCATCGATGAGCGAGACGATATTGCCGAGTATATTCGTGGGCTGTCCGCCGATCAGCCGCTGGAAGAAAAGGAAATCCGCGCCGGTTACGACCGGTTCAAGGCCGCGAAGAAGGTGCAGGCGCTGACAGCGATTGCCGACAAGCACCGGGTGGATGCGGCTGCGTTGCAAGCCTTTGTCGATTTCGTGCTGCGCCGCCGGATTTTCGATGGCGACGGCCTCAGCGACTTGATGGCCCCGCTGGAACTAGGCTGGAAGGCGCGCACGGAAGCCGAACTGGCGCTGATGGCAGACCTTGCCCCCTTGCTCCACAAGCTGGCCCAGGGCCGCGAGATTTCGGGGCTGAGCGCATATGAGCAGTAAGGGAGCAGGCGTGGTGACGGATGAGCTAGATCAGCACAGCAGGCTTGTGCCAGCACTTCGTTTTCCGGAATTTCGGGATGCCGATGGATGGGAATTCAAAACGCTGAACCACCTTCTGTCAGAACCGAAACAACGAAATCGGAACCTGAAATATGGTCCGGGAGATGTTCTTTCGGTATCCGGTGAATACGGTTGCGTGAATCAAATTGAGTTTATGGGGCGATCCTACGCTGGAGTAAGCGTCAAAGACTATCACGTCGTTGAAACGGGTGATGTTGTTTACACGAAAAGCCCACTAAAGGTTGCGCCGTTCGGGATCATAAAGGCGAATAAGGGCCGAAACGGAATAGTATCCACCCTGTACGCTGTATATCGCCCAACAGCTAACGCACGCGCCGACTATATCGATCATTATTTTTCGAGAAATTATAACCTCAACAGCTACCTTCAGCCCATCGTCAAGAAGGGCGCGAAGAACGACATGAAGGTGAAAAATTCAGACGTTTTAACCGGAAGCGTCTGGGTTCCCAAAGTTGACGAGCAAAAGAAAATCGCCGATTGCCTAGCATCCATCGACACACTCATTGCCGCCGAGGCGGATAAGCTGGAGGCGCTGAAGGACCACAAAAAGGGCCTGATGCAACAGCTTTTTCCACGACCCGAGCGAATTGAAAACGGCAAGAGATTGCCTGCCGAAACTAAGCCTCGCCTTCGATTTGCCGAGTTCAAAGACGCTTCCGAATGGCAAGAGAAAACTGTTGGCACAAGTAGCAAGAGCTTTAGCGGAGGCACACCGTCAACTACTGATCCAAGCTACTACGGCGGAGACATCGCGTTCATAAGATCGGCCGAGATTGATGCTGTCGGAACTGAGTTAACCATTACAAAAAAGGGGCTAATTAACTCATCTGCCAAGATGGTCAATGTTGGAGATGTCCTTATAGCTATGTATGGCGCAAACAGCGGAAATGCTGCGATTTCACGTATCAATGGGGCCATAAACCAAGCAGTGCTGTGTCTTCGCCATGAAAGTGACAATGCCTTTTTATATCAGTATTGGTGCTCACGACAAAAATGGGTGACTGAAAAGTACCTCCAAGGTGGGCAAGGAAATCTATCTGCGGAGATTATTAAGTCAGTTTCAATGCCGACCCCAACAGAGGCCGAACAAGAGAAGATCGCGAATTTCCTTAACTCATTGGATAGGGTCGTAGCCGCGCAGCATGAACGAGTCCTGACCCTGAAGCACCACAAGAGTGGGCTGATGCAGCGGCTCTTCGTGGTTTCCGAAGAGGTCAACGTATGAGCGAAAATCAGGTTTTTGCGTCCTTGCCAGCGGTAGCTATGCACCTGCGCGAGGTGCTGACAGACAACAAGAAATTTGTCCTTCTTTACGCCTACAACGGCACCGGCAAGACCCGCCTTTCCATGGAGTTTAAGGACATTGGCAGGCAGGGTGACGCCCGAGATACCCTCTATTTCAACGCCTTCACCGAAGACCTTTTTTCATGGGACAACGACCTAGACGGCGATACTAACCGCAAACTGAAGATCAATTCCGCTTCCCATTTTTTTGACGGGCTGGCTGAACTGGAAATGGACAACCGTATCCGCCCTTTGTTGCGGCGCTATGTCGATTTCGATTTCCGCATCGACACGGACGATTGGTTCGTCCGTTTTTTCCGCGATGACGACCCCGATCAGAACATCAAGGTTTCGCGCGGCGAGGAAAACATCTTTATCTGGTGTTTTTTCCTCGCCATCGTCGAATTGGCGATGGACGGAGCCGATGCCTATCAGTGGGTCAAGTTCATCTACATCGATGACCCGATCTCGTCGCTCGATGAGCATAACGCCATCACCGTGGGCAACCACCTCGCGCGATTTCTGGAGCGGAAAGATCATGCGATCAGAACGGTGATTTCATCGCACCACTCGCTTTTCTACAATGTGATGTGGAATGAGATCAAACGGATCGACCGAAAGTTCGTGCCATGCCTGCTCTCGAAATCACGGCAGACAGGCGAGTTCCAGTTGGCCTATACCGGCGACACGCCGTTCTTTCACCACCTGGCCCTGTTACAAGACCTTCACCATGCGAGGGAAACAGGTCAAGTTTTCACGCACCACTTCCATTCGCTGCGCAGCCTGCTTGAAAAATCCTCGATTTTTCATGGCTACAAGGACTTCGCCACCTGCATAAAGCGGGAAGAGGATGACCCGGACAGCACGTTGTATGGCCGACTGGTCAACTTTCTGAGCCATGGAAATTACTCGTTCTATGACCCGGTCGAAATGCTCCCTGAAAACCGGGAGCACTTTGAGAAGATACTGACTGATTTCCTGGCATATTACCCCTTCAATTCCGCGCTTCTCCCCCAAGCGCCCGCGCAGGCAGAGGCCTAATGACCGACCAAGACCAAAAGCAGCTGGGCAAGACCCTGTGGGCCATCGCCGACACATTGCGCGGGGCGATGAACGCGGACGATTTCCGCGATTATATGCTGGCCTTCCTGTTTCTGCGTTACCTGTCGGATAACTACGAGGCTGCCGCTGCCAAGGAACTGGGTTCGGACTATCCTAGGCTGAAATTCGAAGACAAGCGCACGCCGCTTTCGATCTGGTATGCTGAAAATCTCGATGACACCGCAGCTTTTGAAAAGCAGATGCGCCGCAAGGTGCATTATGTCATCCGCCCGGAATATCTCTGGACCAGCATCGCGGAGCTTGCGCGGAAGCAGGACGTGGAGTTGCTCGACACCCTTCAGAAGGGGCTGGAGTATATCGAGACGGAATCCTTCGCCAGCACGTTCCGTGGCCTGTTTTCGGAAATCAATCTGGCGTCGGACAAGCTGGGCAAGGTCTATGCTGAGCGCAATGCCACCCTGTGCAAGATCATCACCGAGATCGCCAAGGGATTGCGGGAATTTTCGACCGACAGCGATACGTTGGGCGACGCCTATGAATATCTGATCGGCCAGTTCGCCGCAGGCTCCGGCAAGAAGGCGGGGGAGTTCTACACCCCGCAATTCGTGTCTGACATCCTATCGCAGATCGTCACGCTGGACGGGCAGGAGCCAGCCACCGGCCAGCGCACCCACATGGACAGCCTGATGGATTTCGCCTGCGGCTCTGGCTCGCTGCTGCTCAACGTGCGCCACCGCATGGGCACGCACGGCATCGGCAAGATTTTCGGGCAGGAAAAGAACATCACGACCTACAACCTGGCGCGCATGAACATGCTGCTGCACGGGGTGAAGGATACCGAGTTCGAGATTTTCCACGGTGACACGCTGACCAATGACTGGGACATTCTGCGCGAGACGAACCCGGCGAAGATGCCGCGTTTCGATGCCGTGGTCGCCAATCCACCGTTCAGCTATCGCTGGGAGCCTACGGATGCGCTCGGCGAGGACGTGCGCTTCAAGAACCACGGTCTTGCGCCAAAGTCCGCCGCTGATTTCGCGTTCCTGCTGCACGGATTTCACTACCTCAAGGACGATGGGGTAATGGCCATCATCCTGCCGCACGGTGTGCTGTTCCGGGGCGGTAAGGAAGCTGAAATCCGCAGGAAGCTGCTCAAAGACGGCCATATCGACACCGTCATCGGCCTACCCGCCAACTTGTTCTATTCCACCGGCATCCCGGTGTGCATCCTGGTGCTGAAGAAGTGCAAGAAGCCTGATGACGTGCTGTTTATCAATGCGGCGGAGCATTTCGAAAAGGGCAAGCGGCAGAACAACCTGACCGACGAGCATATTCGGAAAATCGTCTCGACCTATCAATTCCGCACAGAGGAAACGCGCTATTCTCGCTGCGTGCCCATGGAAGAGATCGAAGGCAACGACTTCAACCTCAACATCTCGCGCTACATCAGCACGGCGACGGCGGACGATGAAATCGACCTTGATGCAGTGCATGAAAGGCTGACGGCGGCGGAGGACAAGATCGCCTCAGCGACCAGCGATCATAACGTGTTCCTTAAAGAACTGGGTAGGCCGCTCTTGCCGTGAAGGAATGCAGTTTGAAGATTTCAGTTCTTGACGCGGCTTCGCTCAGAAAGACGCTGCTCCGTTTGATTCCCAAGCATGAACAAATCTATATGGCTGTCGCATGGGCACATGCGGGGCCGGTGTGTTCGTGTGCGTCAACAATGGAAACAAAGCCAGCTTGGCGGATGCGCTGCATTTTGCCCCGACCACGTTGAGCCTGGACAACTACTGGGAGCGTGTGATTGAGCCGATCAGGCTTGCCAAATGGTATAATGCGCCGCGCCCTGAAGGTGCTGATGCAGAAGCATGGGATTGCCGTGCAGCGCTAGTCGACGCCATCCACTATGAGGCCGTCTAACTGATCGTTGGGAATGCGCGAGCGGGAGTTATGGTTTGACTCTGCCTCAGCCTGCTAAGTCAGGCTTAGTATAATGACGATTTTATAAACTCGACATTGGTTTGATAATATGCCAAAACGCTAAGCATGGCTACGCGTTCTGACAACAAGCTAAACCGCCTCCAGCAGGAACTCCCCGAGGGCCTGCTGGCCGATGCTGGGTGGCTGGAAGCCCACGGCTATTCATCGGCGCTCCGCAGCCAGTATGTCCGTGCCGGGTGGCTCGATAGCCCAGCCCGGCGCGTCTATCGCCGTTCGCGAACACCACTGACATGGCAACAGGTCGTCATATCGCTCCAGGCCTTGCTGGATTTACCGTTGGCCGTTGGCGGACGCACGGCGCTCGAACAACTGGGTTATGCGCATTACCTCTCGGCGGAGCTGCAGGAGGTCCATCTCTACGGACCGAAGCGAGTGCCAACATGGCTGGTCGATCTGCCGCTCGACGTTAAATTCCGTTGGCATAACAGCCTGCGCCTGTTTCCGGGCGATGCTGATGCACCACCAGAGCCGAGTCCCGTCATGTTAAGCGCCGCAGGGATGCACTTGCCGATCCGATATTCGAGCAAGGAACGGGCCGTGCTGGAATTGCTCGACGAGTTGCCCGAGCGCGAAAGTTTCCACCAGGTTGACGCTCTGATGGAGGGCCTGAGCGACCTCAGTCCGCGCCGCCTGCAAACCCTGTTGGAAGCGTGCGCGAGCGTGAAGGTGAAGCGGCTTTTCCTGTTCTTTGCCGACCGCCACCGCCATGCTTGGCGATCCCCGGCTCGACGTGTCCGGTAATCGATCTTGGCTCGAGGCAAGCG
>JADKCA010000007.1 GCA_016714795.1 Sphingomonadales bacterium
CCGCCGACGCTTCGCCGCCTCTATGTCGCGCGCGACAAGGATGTAGCTGGCGACGCAGCTTTTGGTGTTTTGACCAACCGGACACAGGCAGCGGGGATCGAACTCCTGTCGCTCATGTCTGCACTGGGGGATTTCAACGACGATCTGCGCCAGCATGGTTCAACGGTGCTTGGATCACGGGTCGCACTTCAACTCCACCCGCAGGATCGCACGCGCTTTTCCATCAATGTCCACTGAGCCGGGACGAGGTTTGAGGTTCGGGGCGGTGGCTGGGCCATAGCCGTTCAGGTTTCCGGCCATGTCCGGCCCTCTTTTAGGGACGTCCGAGAGACCGGCTGCGGGCGAGGCCGCAATGGCGGTCACGCGGCTATCTTCCGGCGGCGCACAAAGCATCGCATCAAGCAATGCGACAAACAAGAACGCGCCTTTCCATCGCGACCCAAAATAGCCGCCCGCCCGCCATCCTCCGCTGCGCTTCGGCCACAAGGGTGCAGCCTCCCCGCAACCGGTCAGAGGGACGCCCATAGAGGCCGGGCAAGGTGCCCGGAGGCAACACCGAAAGGCAGCCCCATGATCCCCGAGACCGAACCCGACCACGAATCCTCGTCCACCGCCTACCTCCTCGATGAAATCGCCCTTTACGGCTACCGCCCCTTTTCCGATGAAGCCGACCCGCGACCGCTCCCCGACGAACGCATCGCCGCTGGCGCAGTCGCCGACATGTTCGATGCCCTCATCGCAACCATGCTCGACACACGGATCGAGCCCGATCTTGAGGACCTTTGCTGGTCGCTCGGCAATCTGTTCCACCGCGCCGAAGGCCGCATCCAGCGCGAACTGGACGACAATGAGCAGGCGCAAAGGCGCAGCCAGCGCGAACAGGATGGCTCTGAGGTCAAATCGGTCGAACTCGAACGGCTGATCCGCGAAGGCATCGGGCTGATCGAACGCCGCAACGCGATGGAGTTCATGCGCGATGCCGCCGGTGACCAGTTCGAAGCGCATTTCCGCAAGGCCTGGACCCCGCGCACCGGCTCACTCGTCAATCACCGCACCCTGACCGCCGCAATGATCGACAGCCGCGACTACATTGCCGCGAAGCGCCGATCGGAAACCGAGCCAATGCTGCCGACTGGCACGCGCATCGCATTCACCTCCGGCCCCGCCTACCAGGATCACAACCGCATTTGGGCCGTGCTCGATAAGGTTCTCGCCAAATATCCCGACATGGTGCTGTTCCACGGCGGCAACCCGACCGGTGGCGAGCATATCGCTTCGCTTTGGGCACGTGCGCGCAAGATCACTCATGTGCCCTTTCGGCCCGACTGGAACCGGTTCAAGAAGGCGGCACCGTTTCGCCGCAATGATCAGATGATCGATGCACTTCCCAAGGCCGTGGTCGCCTGCCCTGGCAATGGCATCAATGCCAATCTGGTCGACAAGGCGCGCAAGATGGGGATTTCGGTTTGGGCCATTGAATAAGCACAACCGAGACATTCGCAACATTGTTGGGATTAAAACACTCGCTCCAAACGCGACATTGGTTTGGGTTGGATTGCTAACTCGGAGGATTTTGCTCCCCCAGTCTTTCGGCTTCAGACGCTGCCGACCATTCCTATCAGGCGGCGAACTATGACGGAAGAGTTTGTGCAGATCCTCAGGTAAAGTCCTAAGTAGCGATGGCTGCATATAATATCCTCGCCACAGGGGCTATATGCCATTTGCAATTGATTGAGCACAGCGGAAGCCAACGTGCGATGTCGATGTATCGATTGGTTGAAACCATTTGGCCGCTGGCCGATATCGTTGGCAATAATCGGGAGAGCAGAGATGCGACCCACCCTTGAGCACCTTATATGTGTTGGGGTTCAAGGATCGCTCAGCACCCGCCGCAGGACAACACCCCTTGTTGCCGGGGCGGCCATAGGCGTCGCTGCTGGTCCATTCCCACACATTGCCAATCATGTCGAACAGTCCATAGGCATTGGCGGGATATTGGCCCACCGGTGTCGTATAAGGTGGTCCTCTCCGGTCAGGGTGTTTGAATGGAAAGCCTTTTGGCCAGAAATTTGCCATCACCTTGCCGTCGGGAAACAGCTCATTGCCCCAAGCAAAAGTGGATTGAGCGATCCCGCCTCGTGCTGCAAACTCCAGTTCGACTTCTGTAGGCAAACGCTTGCCTGACCAGTTCGAGTAAGCGAGTGCATCGCAATACGCGATATGCACTACGGGATGATCGTCTGGAACAATGCAGCCATCGACTGGCCCATAAGGCTGCCGCCAGCTTGCGCCGGGAACATAGGCCCACCAGCTTTCCGGGCCAACAGGCTGCCCTTTCGGCGGTGGTGCGAAGACGATCGATCCGGCCACCATCATATGCGGCAGGATACCGGGATAATCGTCTGGATCGGCGCCGTCTCGGCCAGCGTGACATAGCGCGTCTCGTCAACAAACGCAGCAAATTGCGCATTGGTAACGGGGATATGTCCAGCAAGAACGGCTCCACCGCAATCTGTCGCACCGGTGCCTCTTCCGGATAGAAATCGTTGCAGCCAAAGCTGACGAGGCCGCCGTCCAACCTGCACATTCCCGCATACATCTGGCCGTTCTCCGTTTCGTTAAGCAGCGTATTCCCGGTCCATGGTGCCGGATCATGCTCGGCATTCCTTTCATCACATTCGGCGCAAGTCCAGCCAATTTCAAAATTGGTCAAACTGATCGAAGAGACGAGCGGACTGTTGAAACTGCTCGTTTCATGCATCAAACACAAAAATTGGGCATAGCAAACCCGATGTCATCACGCACGATGTGGCTCTAGCTGCCCGCAAGCCGCGCTTATTTGCTGCCAATATCGATATAATGCCACATGGCCAAATAGTTTGACATCCATGGCATGTTTAGCATAATTGGCCTTACCACACAAAAATCGCTCGAGCGATTCTGCTGTTCATGATGGGAGAGAAATTATGACTCGCAAGTTTGTCCTGCTGGCGGGCGTTAGCCTTGTGTTTGCACCAACCAGCGCCTTTGCGCAGGATCAGAATTCGGCTCTGGAGGCTGCAACTGGCCTGGAAGAAATCATCGTCACGGCCCAAAAACGCGAAGAAAATATGCAGGACGTTCCGGTGTCCGTCACCGCGCTGTCCGCCGCGGCCATTGAGAACCAGCGTATTGTGCAATTTTCAGACCTGACGCGCGCCGCGCCTTCGCTGACCATTTCAGAAGGCACGAGCGCGAATAACAGCAGCATCTTCCTGCGCGGGATTGGCACGACGGCGTTCAGCACCAGCGTAGAACCCAGCGTCTCGGTTGTGATCGATGATATCGCAGTCGTGCAGCAGGCACAGGCCTTCGCCAATCTCAGCGACATTGAGCGCGTTGAGGTTTTGCGAGGTCCGCAGGGCACATTGTTCGGCAAGAATGCGTCGGCTGGTGTGGTCAATGTCGTCACCAAAGGCCCGTCCGACAACTTTACCGGCGGTTTCCAGATTTCTGCCACCGATGATACGGAAATCCGCGCCGAAGCGATGGTCTCTGGTCCGCTGGGTGATACGGCGGGCTTCAGGCTCAATGGTTATTATACCTATCGCGAAGGCTTTTTCCGCAATCTAACGACCGGTAACCGAACAAATGGCGAAGATGGCTTTGGCTTTCGCGGCAAGTTCAACTTTGATGCGTCGGACAAGCTGACCGTCAAGCTTGCAGCGGATTATTCAGAGCGCAACTCGACCACGGGGGTCCGCTCCTTGCGCTTTGTCGGTGCCGGAGCGCGGTCGTTCGGCGTTCCGACTTTGGTGCTTGCGCCCTCGCTTGTCGGCATCACGCCGGGGTCTGACAATTTCAAGGTCCGGTTGAACGATGAATTCGATTCGCACACCAAGCAATTCTCGGGCAGCGCCAAGTTCATCCTCGATCTGGGCGGCGCTTCGCTGACGTCCATCTCCAGCTATCAGGATTGGAAATACAGCTATTCGGGCGAAGATGTTGATGGCACCGATCTCAATGTGCTGGGTGCCCTGACCGGTGGCCTCGCAAGCGGTGGTCTGGCTCAGGGCGGCCCCTTCCACGCCACGTCCTTCACGCAAGAACTGCGTGTGGCTTCTGATGGCGCCGGACCGTTCAAATATCTGGCCGGGCTCTATTATTCTGACGCCAATACAGACCGTGCATTCGCGCGTGGCCCTGTTACGCTGCTGGCGGGCTGGGACTCGACTGCGTCCACCCGCAGTCTGGCCGCTTTTGCCCAGCTGATTATGACATTTCAGACCGGACGCGCATTGGCGGCGGCATTCGCGTCAATAATGAAAAGATTGGCGTTGATTTCACCAATCTGATCATCCCCCGCAGTGCCGCCAGCCAATAATGCCACCTGTCTGGTGACCTGCACGGGCAGCGACAAGGAAACCGCTGTGACCTACAAGATTTCGCTCCAGCACGATCTTGCAGACCGCGTCATGGCCTTTGCGACATTCGCAACCGGCTATAAGGGCACGGCTTTGATATTTCGACCGGGTTTACCCCGGCACGCGCCGCGCGGCCAGTGAGCGCCGAGCACTCCAAGGCCTATGAAATCGGCATCAAGAGCCGCCTGTTTGACAATCGCCTGCAACTCAACCTGACGGGTTTCTGGACTGATTATGATGATTTTCAGGCTCAGGCGGGCGTTATCGATGCGGCGACCGGGCTGGTTCAGCTGGGTTTGAACAATGTCGGCAAGCTGCGGACCAAGGGTGTTGAACTGGAAATGTCGGCAGAGCCGGTGTCCGGGTTCCGGATCGATGGCTCCGCCGCCTATGTCGATGCGAAGATCCGCGCCTTCCCTGCGGCAAACTGCTATGTTGGTCAGGCTGTTACGCCGCAAGTGGGCTCTGCCCCGATGGGCGTTGGCTGCTTCGATGCAGATGGCACGGGACCGGGCACGACCCGGATCCAGAATCTGGCGGGCGCAAATTTGGCCAACTCGCCGAAGTTCAAGTTCAATCTCGGCGGCGTCTATACCTTCGCGCTGGGTGGATCCGGGATGAAGGGCTCTTTCGGCCTCAACTATCAGTATCAGACCAAGGTCAATTTTGACCTGTTCCAGAATCCGCTGACCGTCCAGCCTGCTTACGGCGTGCTGAACGGGAATATCGGCCTCGATAGCGGAGAGGACAGCACGTTGAAGGTGACGCTGTTCGTGAACAATATTTTCGACAAGCATTATGTCGCGAATATCGCGGATGGATACAGCACGTTCGGCAATGTCCATGTGCTGACCCAGTCATTCACCCGGAATTCGCAGCGCTATTTTGGTGTAAAGCTGAAATATGAGTATTGATGGCCTAGCCGGGGCAGGGGCGTACGCGTCTGTCCCGGTCAAGCTTCGGTAACAAAGAGAGGGAGCCCGAACAGATGGCCATGAAACGCTCGCGGTTTTTGCGGATGTCGGCGTTGATGGCGCTGGCTCTTTCAACCACTGGACTGTCTCAGGCCAAGACGCCCCAACACGCCGCTGCACCCCGGCCCAATGTCGTTGTCGTTCTGCTCGATGATCTGGGCTTTTCAGACATCGGCCGTTTCGGCAGCGAAATCGCCACGCCGACGATGGACAGCCTCGCGCAGCGCGGTGTCAGCATGAGCCAGTTTTACGTCAACCCGCGCTGCTCGCCCACGCGGGCGGCCTTGCTGACGGGCAAATACCCGCACGAAGTCGGCATGGGCGGTTTACCGCTGCCCTCACTCATGAAAACACCGCCCGGGCCTTACCAAGGCTATCTGAACGCCTCAGTGCCCACCGTCGCTTCGCGGTTGAAAGAGGCTGGCTATGCCACCTTCATGAGCGGCAAATGGCATCTGGGTGACGCCCCGCAAAACTGGCCACGCAAGTTTGGCTTTGATCGCTATTTTGGCCTGATCAGCGGGGCGAGCAGCTATTATGAGCTGGTGACCGAAACGATGGGCAAGCGGATCATGGCGGATGAAGACACGCCTTTTACACCGCCCGCCGAGGGTTTCTACATGACGACCGCGATCACCGATCACGCCGTCGACTATATCCGCACTCATGAACAGGCCACTCCCGACAAGCCGTTCATGCTCTATCTGGCCTACACCGCCCCTCATTGGCCGCTGCACGCGCCGGACGCCGCCGTGCGTAAATATGATGGCGTCTATGACAAGGGCTGGCCCGATGTGCGCGCCAAACGCCTGTCCCGTCTGAAGTCGCAAGGGATGGCTGATCTGGCAGTGGATGCGGCCACTTGGCCTACCGGTCGTGAAGACTGGGATCGCTATCCCGACAAAGCAGGCTGGGCGCGCCGCATGCAGGTGCATGCCGCGATGGTGGAGCTGGCCGATGCCGGGCTTGCGCGCGTGGTTGAGATGCTGGAGCAATCGGGCGATCTGGACAATACGATCATATTGGTGATGTCAGACAATGGCGCTTCGGGTGAAGATGCCGCCGCGCGCGGGATCGACAAGCCGGAGATTCTCCCCGGTCGGCAGGGCAGCTATGTGTCAATTGGCAAAGAAGGCGCGCTGATGGCGAACACGCCCTTCCGCGATGTCAAAGGCACGGTGTTTGAAGGCAGTGTGCGGTCTCCCTTCATCGCCTTTTGGCCAAAGGGACTGGGCCGCGCCAAGGGGCTGAAGTCTAAAGGCTATGCGACGATCCTGGACGTTATGCCGACCATTCTGGATGCTGCGGGCGTTACACCCCCCAGCGGCGAAGGACGATCTTTGCTGCCCGTACTGAAGGGCAAGGCCGCTCTCAAGCCCAAGCCCTTTTACTGGGAGCATTATGGCTGGCGCGGCGTGCGCGATGGTCAATGGAAGCTGGTCAGCCCCGCGCTCAGCAAGGATTGGCTGTTGTTCAACATTGACCGCGACCCGGGCGAAAACACTAATCTCGCCAGCAGCCAGAAAGCGCTTGTTGCGCGTCTGTCTGCTAATTGGGAAAATTGGGCAAAGGCCACGCATTCGGAGTCGCTGGATCCCAAATTTCTGCGCATGCTCGATGAAGGTGGAAAGGCCGCCCCCAAGACACCGGAAGCCGCGCAATGATGGAAGGACATAGCCGCCGCCAGATGTTGTTGGCCAGTGTGGCAGCAAGCGTTTTGCCGGGGTGCGTCATGCGACCGGCATCGACCCCAGCGCCGCTCGGTATCGGAGACATTACGGTCCGCAAGGAGCTTCAGGCAGATTTTACCGGCACGCTCGCCAAGTTGAAGGTGATGGGCTACACCCATTTCGGTTCTCGCATGAGCGCCTATTCCCCGGCCGAGCCGCCCGAGCCACTGCCTGCTGACAAGGCGCAGATGCTGCGCGACGCGGGGCTTTTGCCGGGGCCAGCGCGCCTTGGTTTTGGCAGTCCGCTCGAACGCGATATTGAGGCCGCGCTGGCGTTCGGCGCGTCGACGCTTGTGCTTTCTGCCGGGCATATCTTCTTTGATGTGAGGGGCGGCATGAAGCCGCGCACGCCAACGCGGGCAGAGCTGGACAGCTTCATTGTCGAACTGGGCACGATGGGCGCGAAAATCAACACAGCTGGGCTGAAATTCGCCTATCATAACCATTGGTTTGACAGCACGCCGATCGAGGGGGTTCGCCCGCTCGACCTGATGATTGAGCGCTCCAATCCGGCGCATGTGTTCTTCGAGATTGATCTGGCCTGGGCGCATATTGCGGGCGAAGATGTGCTGGGCCTGATCCGCCGTCTCGGGCCACGGCTTGTTTCTATGCACGTCAAGGATGTTGATCGCAGCTTGAGCGAGGATTTTCAGAAACAGATGGTTCCGGCAGGCGATGGCGAGATGAATTATGCGACCCTCGCCCCCGCCATTCGTGCGCTCACCAACGCTCTGCCGGTGGTGGAAGTGGATGCCCCAGCCGATGGCCTTGTGGCAGCAGCACGGGCCTGCCAGTTCATCCGGAAAAGCTGGCAAGCGTAACGCGCGTTCCGCTTTCGGCGCTGAGATAGGCGGCGTAGACGATCTCCATCACATCCATCGCCAGCATCAGATCGCTCTTGGGTGCCCGCCCTTCGCGGATCGCACCCAGAAAATCACGCAGTTCCTCTGGATAGCCGGTGACAGCATCTTCATCGGGCGCAGGAAAAGACCAGCCTTCCTTGGTCTCGGTCTTTTCAACCAGATACTCGCTGTCAAAATAGGCCCCATCGGGCGTGTAGGCTTGGCAGGCCGTATTGGGATTGATGTTGGCCGTCACCACCGCGCGCGAACCATAGGCCGAGAGGAAGTTGCGGATGCCCCCAAGCCTTGTATCGGTGGAAGTCAGTTGCGCTACCGAGCCATCGTCAAAAGTGACAATCAGGCTGGCGAAATCCTCCACATCCTGCCAGCCGGTGCCGATATGTTTGGGTTCCTGCTGCTGGAAGGCGGCAATGGCGCTCAACTGCGCGGCGTGGGCGATGACCGAAACCGGGCGGATGGGAACGCCGCCACGCCGCCGACCCTCTTCATATTTGAGGAACAATGCCGCCCCGATGGGGTGAACGCACAGCCGCAGGAGAGAGCCGCCGCCCGCCGTGCTCCAGTGCCGGGCATAGGCCGCATGCGACCCTGAATGCGATTCCTCGCCTTCGATCCGCATGATGACCGAAGCACTCGCTGCCATCAGCCGGTTCAGCTTGGTGATGGGCGGCGCATAGACCCAATTCTCGCCGTAGCAGAAGGTGACGCCAGCCCGGGCCACAGCATCCTGCACGCGGACCGATTGCTCCATGACTGAATCCAGCATGGCACGCCGGGAAAACCCGTCTGCACTCCAGGTCTCGCCAGCGCCTACGGGTCCGAAAAACCCACCCAGCGGCTTTTCGCAGATGATGTGCTTGCCGTGCTGTGCTGCCCTGATGGTGAGTTCGATGTGCAAATGATTGGGCACGCAGATATCAACGACATCAATCATAGGATCAGCGAGCAATGCGTCAATATCATCGACGATACGAGGCACATCGAACGCCTGCGCCAAGGCAGCGGCCTGCGGACGGTTGCGGCTGCACAGGGCGACCACTTCAAACGCCTCGCCATAGACTTTGCGGTAGCTGGCCAGATGGAAGTGAGCGGCAAAGCCCGATCCTATCACCCCGATCCGCACTTTTTCGTCCATCATATATCCTTTGCCCAGGGGGGGTTAATCAGCGAGTTCCTTGCCGCGCGTTTCTGGCGCGAACCACGCCGCTGCAAGGCCCAGCAGAAAAACCGAACACATCACCATCGCCGAATAGCGCAGCGGCAGGGGAGACGGATAGCCGCTGAAGACTTGCGTAGTCAGCGCTGCCGAAACAAAGCTGCCCCCCGCTGCTGCAAAGCGGCCGAGATTATAGCAGAAGGAGACGCCGGTTCCGCGCGATCTCGCGCCGAACAATTCGGGCAGATAGATGGAGAAACCCGCAAACACGCTCAACTGCGCCGCGCCCATCAGCGGCATCATCCAATAGGCGTCTGCCGGGCTATCCAGATTGGCATAGACGAACAGCGTGACAACAAGTGCACTCGCAAAGCCGATCAGAAAAGCCGGGCGTCGTCCATAGCGATTGGCGACCCAGGTAAAGGCGATCATGCCGCACATGCCGCCGAGCATCTGCAAAAGATAGGCCCAGTTCTTCGCACTCGCGACCTGCGCCTTGATCGGGCCATCCGGATCAAGCGCCACAAAATGCGCGGTAAAGGCGGCATCTTGCAAATCGACCGCATACTCGCCAATCGCCCACAGCCCGACAACGCCGCCCATCGCCAGCATGGAGCCGATAATCAGATTGCGGCGTTCCTCGCGGTCACCCAGCAAAGTCTTATAGGAGCCAAGCCAGCCAGCGGGCAATTGGCCATTGGCCTTCAGCTTGAGCCAGGCATCCGACTCCTTAATGAACAGCGCAGAGATGGCGGCAAGGACGATCGGCAACGTCCCGATGGCGAAGAGCCAGCGCCAGACCGAGTCCGTCGCGATGCTGCCATTGGCCGCTAACCCGTCCACGCCCATTTTGACGACTGCCGCGCTGAGGTTACCAACAGTGGAGAGCACTTGCAGCCCGGCCAGCAGCGCAACCCGTGCCGTGCCCGAAAACGTCTCCGCAATGATGGCAACCGCTAGCCCGAATACGCCACCAATCCCGAAGCCGGTGATCGCCCGCAATATCGCGAAATGTTCAGCGGTATGGGTGAGCGCGGTTGCGCCGGTGCCCAGAGCGTAAATCAGGATCGAGATGTTGAGCAATCGCACGCGGCCAAACTTGTCGCCCAGCGCACCGATGGTCAGGCCACCCACGCCCCAGCCGACCAGAAAAATGGCGGTTACGATCTTGCCATAGGCCTGCACGCTCACATCGGTTGAGGGCAGGTCCATCAGGTTGGACAGCGCCGAAATCCGGGCGAGCGAAAAGATGCGCTGATCCAGATTGTCGAACAGCCAGGCTCCCCCTGCAATGGCGAACACAAGCCATTGGTATCCGCTAATCCCGCGCCACCAAGGGCTGGCGTTCATCTGCTCTTCCGTCATGGCTTTCCTCCCTTTGGCACCCACGCAGGGGCGCTTGTTCTTGTTGTGCTAAGACCGTCTGGCCGCTGCAATTTCAGGCGGCGCAGGAATTGCGCCGCGCTGCATCACGCACCAGCCAGCCAGTTTATGGCCTTCCAGCGCCGCTTCAGTGGTGCTCGCACCGCGCAACCGGGCGGCGAGGTAGCCGCCGTTAAAGGCGTCGCCAGCCCCGCTTGTATCGACGGGCGGGAGCACCTCTGGTGGCGGCAGGATGATGCCATCGGGCAGGCGGCATCCAGCAGCACCAAGCTTGACGATGGTTTCTGCGCAACCAAGACTGGCCCAATGCGCGGCGACCGCGTCTGCATCGCTGACGCCAGAGAGCATCGCCTCATCCTCCAGCGTGGGCAGGCCGATGTCCGCGCACGCAATGGCGGCATCGCGTGCTGCGCAGGCGTCTGCTGCACGCTCCCAGAGGCGCGGACGGTAATTGCCGTCAAACGCCACCTTGCCGCCATTGGCGAGAACTTTGGCAGCGAGCGCGAAGAGTTGCTCGCGCGCGTCATCAGGCAGAATCGCCAGCGTGATGAGCGAGAAACCAAGTAGATCGGCCTGTGTGGCCTTGTCCAGCGCTTCCTCAATCCCCGCACAGGCGAACAGTCCCCGCGCCGCGCTTTCCCCCCGCCAATAGGTGAAGCTGCGTTCGCCCGCCTCATCGTTGGTGATCGCGTAGAGGCCGGGATTGCGTGCGGAATCGGTCAGAACCAGCGTAGTATCCAGCCCTTCGGCTGTCCATTGGCGTTTCATGTCATCGCTGAACGGATCGCTGCCCAGCGCCGTCAGATAGGCCGTGTCGACGCCAGCGCGCGCCAGATGGATCGCGGTGTTGAGCGTATCGCCGCCATAGCCCAGCCGCCAGCCAGAGCTGTCTTGCGACAGTTCCAGCATGGCTTCTCCGATCAAGACGGCGCGCATGGCTTAGTTGCAGGCCGCGTTGTTCGCATCCGTCACAGCGACAAAGGCAATCGATGTTGCGGGAACAGACAGAGTGCCTTTGACCGGAGCACCATCAAGGCCGTCAATCTCACCCTCTTCATCAATGCTGGGCTGTGTGCCATTGACCTTGACCGCTTTGCTATCGAGCGGTGCGCCAGTCATCACCCAGGCGCTGGCCTTATCACCCACCGCAAGCGATTGCGCTGCTGTGCCTGTGTTGATGGCAAGCAGGCCGATGCCGCCCTTGCTGCCCTTAAGGCAGTGCGCATAAAGCCGCAGCTCTGGCGCGGGCGATTTGGGAGAGGCAAGCACCGTCTGCCCCATCGTGCGCGCCCACAACACGGCGGCCCAGTAATTCGGGCGCGGCGTCATCGTGTCACGCTCGATCAGTGCATAATCAGATGTGGCGAGCGTGTTGTGCAACACCACCTGCACGCCCTTTTGCGCGAGAATGCCGTTCTGGTTGAGGTAGCGGAAACTGTCGAGGAAGGTTGAAGCCCAGGGCGAGCCCCCACAGGCTGCTTGTGCGGTTTCGGTGTTCCAGAGCGGCTTGCCCTTTTCAAACTTGTCGCGCAGCGCTGCATAAAAATCGAAATCGAGCAGAGTGCGATCAAGCCAGCTAGGCTTCAGCGCATCCTCCTTGATCGCCGTTCCCATGCCAAAGGCGGCACAGCGCTGCGACACCGAGCCGTAAAAATGATAGCTGACGGCATCAAGGCTGCCGGGATTGCCCGCCATCATGCTTTCGCTGCTGACATGGCCAACAAGGAAAGGATTATTGGCAGCGGCATGCGCATCGGTGAACAAGCTGCCTTCTCCTGCACCACCCGGCCCCAGAATCTTCATCTCAGGCAGGGTCTTCTTCGCCCAGTCGCGGAAGGTGCGGAACTCGGCGGCATAGTTTTTGGCACCATAGCCTTTGGGCATGCCAAGCGCCGCAGCCGGGATATTGGGCTCGTTGAAGAATTCGGCGGCATAAATGGTGCCGCCTTCCGCCTTGGTCAGTTCTGCAACGCGCTGCGCCTGATCGGTTTTCCAGACACCATCAGGGCCGCGCGTGCCACCGCTTACGGCAAAGCTGGTGACAATCGGGGCGTCAGCCGCCTTGGAAAAGGCAATCACATTCTTCCACTGCTGGCGGGTCAGCACCTGCTTATACCCTTCGGGCGGGGCGGTGATGTTTTCGCCTTCAGCGGGAAGATAGGTGTTGTTGGACCAGGTGCCGCTGACGCGCATCAGCGCCGGGCCGAGATGCTTTGCAATGGCGATAAGCCGCGGATCGGTGAGGTCGAGCGGCGCGCGCTCACGATAAACCTCTCCCTTGGGGCCGCCATAAGGGGCCCAGAAGCGGCCGCCGGTGACTTCGACCATCTCTACATTATAGCCCTGAAACCGCTCATCCACCGTGCCGAGCTTTTCAAGGGCAGTCAGGCCAAGGCCGTCGCTGGGTTGGGTCGCCGCGCAGGCAGACAGCGCCAACAGGCTGGAAGCAGCCAGTGTGAAGCGTTTCATCATCTCTCTCCTTTTGGCTGGTTTACCAGCTCCACATCGTGCCATCTTCCAGCCGGGCGACTGGCAAATATGCGGGTTTATATGGGTATTTCGCGGCCAGATTCTCATCGATATCGACGCCATGGCCGGGCGTATCGCCCACGAACAATTCGCCTTCTTCAAAACGGTAATCATGCGGGAAGACGGCGTCCGTCTCTTCGGTGTGGCGCATATATTCCTGAATGCCGAAATTGGGCACCCAGGTGTCGAAATGCAGCGCTGTGCCCATGGTGACTGGTGAAAGATCAGTCGCGCCGTGGCAGCCGGTGCGGATCTGGTAGAGCGCTGCAAAATCGGCGATCCGACGCAGATGCGTGATCCCGCCCGCACCTACGATGGTAGCACGGATATAATCGATCAGCTGGTTCTGGATCAAATCCTTGGCATCCCAGATCGTGTTGAAAATCTCACCCACGGCCAGCGGCGTCACCGTGTGCTGGCGCACCAGCTTAAAGGCTTCCTGATTTTCAGCCGGGGTGCAATCCTCCAGCCAGAAGAGCTGAAAGGGTTCCAGCATCTTGCCGAGATTGGCGGCTTCCTGCGGCGTATAGCGGTGGTGGCCATCGTGCAGCAGATGATGATCGAAGCCGTAGGTATCGCGCAGCTTTTCAAACAGCTTGGGCACAGTGTTGAGCGCCTTGCGCGTGTCCCATCCCGTGACCGAAGGGAGTGCGGCGTCTGCGGGTTCATAAAACAGCTTGCCGCGCCCCACACCATAGGCATCTTTCACGCCGGGAATACCGGTTTGCGCACGGATCGCCTTATACCCCATGTCGATATAATGGCCGACAGCCTCCACCGTCTCGCCAATGTCACCACCATTGGCATGACCATAAACCATCACGCCATCGCGGCTGCGGCCGCCCAGCAGATCATATAGCGGCATGCCCGCCATCTTGGCCTTGATGTCCCACAGCGCGACATCGACGGCAGCAATCGCGCGCATCGTCACCGGGCCGCGCCGCCAGTAAGCCCCCTTGTACAGATATTGCCAAATATCCTCGATCCGGCGCGGGTCCATGCCCATTAGGCAGGGGATCACATGATCTTCCAGATAGGAGACGACAGACAGCTCTCGACCGTTCAGAGTCGCATCGCCAATGCCATAGACGCCCTGATCGGTCTCGATCTTCAAGGTCACAAAATTGCGCCCCGGACAGGTGACAATAACGCGTGCGGCAGTGATCTTCATGGCGCTTTCGATTCCTTTGACCTTACGCTATGTGACAAAAATACGCTTGACCAAAATATTTTGGACTGTCAAGTATGATGATATTGGTAAGGCCACTAAATGACGATCCAGGACAGACTCTATCAGGAAATCGCACGCAAGCTCATCGACGCGCTGGCGACGGGCGCGTTCAAGGTGGGCGACCGCCTGCCTGCCGAGCGCGATCTTTCTGCCGAATATGATGTCAGCCGCCCGACCATCCGCGAGGCGATGATCGCGCTCGAAGTACAAGGTCTGGTCGAGGTGCGTGTTGGCTCGGGTGCCTATGTCCGCCGCCTGCCGGGCAAGGAGGACATTCCGGGCTTTAATGTGACGGCCTTTGAGCTGACCGAAGCGCGCTTGCTGTTCGAAAGCGAAGCTGCTGCCCTTGCCGCAACGCAGATCACGGACGAGGAATTGGCCGAACTCGCTCAGCGCGTGAAGGACATTGCACTGGAAAACCAGACCGAGGGCAGCACCGAAGAGGCCGACCGCGAATTCCATCTCGCTATTGCGCAAGCGACGCGCAACACCGCCGTCTATCAGGCGATTGAAGAGCTGTGGAAATTGCGCCGCTCCTCGCCCGAAAGTGCGCTGCTCCACGCCAAGGCGCGTTTTGCCAACATCAAGCCCGTGGTTGACGAGCATAGCGCCATCCTGGAGGCGCTGCGCAACCGCGATCCCAAGGCCGCGCGGAGTGCCATGCGCACGCATTTGTCATCCGTGCTCGACAGCCTGTTGTTCGCCACGGAGGAAAAGGCTATCGAAGAGGCGCGCCGGGCCGTCGCAGCCAAGCGCGACCGCTACAACCGGGTAGCCAGCTGATTGTGAGACCGCTCGCCCTCCATCCGGACCGGTTATTTCCGGCAGAGGCGGGCGTCCGCGCTATTGCCCGCAAACTCTATGGCGAAGTGGCGGGCCTGCCCATCATCAGCCCGCATGGCCACACCGATCCTGAATGGTGGGCCACCAATGCGTCCTTTGGCAATGCCACCGAACTGCTTCTGCACCCGGATCACTATGTGTTCCGCATGCTGTACTCACAAGGCGTGCCGCTTGAAGCGCTCGGCATCGGCAACCCGGCAGCGAACCCACGCGAAAGCTGGCGGCTGTTTGCGCAAGCCTATCAGCTGTTTCGCGGCACGCCGTCGCGGATGTGGCTCGATTGGGTGTTTGCTGAAAGTTTCGGGCTGGATGTGCAACTGAGCGCGGACACATCCGACCACTATTACGACCATATCACGGCAGAGCTGGCGACCAACGCCTTCCGCCCGCGCGCGCTGTTCGAGCGCTATAATATCGAAGTCATCGCGACGACCGAAAGCCCGCTCGATGATCTGCGGCATCACAAGGCGATCCGGGAAAGCGGGTGGAAAGGCCGGGTCATCACCGCTTATCGCCCTGATCCTGTCATCGATCCCGAATTTGAGGGGTTTCGCGACAATCTGAAAACATTGTCAGACCTGACAGGAGAGGATTGCTTCAGCTGGTCCGGCTATCTCGCCGCGCACCGTCAACGCCGGGCCTATTTCGCAGCGATGGGCGCAACCTCGACCGATCATGGCCACTCGACGGCGCGCACGGCTGATCTGTCCGCGCCAGAGGCTGAAGCGCTGTTCCGCAAGGTCAGCGCAGGTTCGTTCACGCCTGACGATGCCGAACTGTTCCGCGCGCAGATGCTCTCTGAAATGGCGGGGATGAGCCTGGAGGACGGTCTGGTGATGCAGCTTCATCCCGGCGTGTATCGCAATCACAACGCCCAAGTGTTTGCGCGCTTCGGACGCGACAAGGGCGCGGATATTCCGATGCCGTGCGACTATGTCCACGCGCTCCGCCCGCTGCTCAGCAAATATGGCAATGATCCGCGCTTCAGTTTCATCGTCTTCACATTGGACGAAACCAGCTACGCCCGCGAACTGGCCCCGCTGGCTGGCCATTATCCGGCGATGAAGCTTGGCCCCGCATGGTGGTTTAACGACAGCCCGGAAGGGATGCGCCGCTTCCGCGAGATGACGACCGAGACGGCAGGCTTCTACAACACGGTGGGTTTCAACGATGACACCCGCGCTTTCCTCTCCATCCCGGCGCGGCATGATGTGGCGCGGCGGATGGATTGCGGCTGGCTTGCGCAATTGGTGGCTGAACACCGGATGGAAGAGTGGGAGGCTGCCGAACTGGCAGTTGATCTCAGCTACAATCTGGCGAAGCGGGCTTATAAATTGTGAGGCTGTCCGCCGCTCAACTCGAAGCGCTTCCCGCCAACATCGCACGGCCCGGATATGATCGCGACGCGCGCGGCATCGGCATTGTCCATTTCGGCATTGGCGCATTTCACCGCGCACATATGGCGGCCTATACCGATAATGCGATGGCGGCGGGCGCAGGTGATTGGCGGATATTGGGCGTATCCTTGCGCTCTCCCGCCGTGCGCGATCAGATGCGCCTGCAGGACGGGTTCTACACGCTGGTTGAACGCAGCGCGGGAGGCAGCAAGGCGCGGATCATTGGGGCGGTGACCGATGTGCTGGTAGCCTCTGAAGAGCGAGAGCGGCTTAACGCCGCGCTTGCCGCGCCGACTACCCACATCGCCAGCTTCACCATTACCGAGAAGGGCTATTGCCGCGCGCCTGATGGTTCGCTCGATCTGGCGCTCGCCGATGACCATTCGGCTTTCAGCTATCTCGCCGAGGCTTTTGCGCGGCGTAAGGCTGCGGCTCTGCCTGGGCTGACCCTGCTCAGCTGCGACAATCTCGCGGGGAATGGCGCGCAGTTGAAGCGACTGATCGGTGACTATCTGGCCGCGCGTGCCCCAGCGCTGGTTGACTGGTTCGAGGGCCAATGCACCTGCCCCTCCACCATGGTGGACCGCATCGTGCCCGCTACGACCGATGCAGACCGCGCTGACATCGAAAGCCTGATCGGGTTGCGTGATGAAGCCGCCGTCGTCACCGAACCGTTCAGCCAATGGGTGATCGAGGATGATTTCGCTGGCCCGCGCCCGGCGTGGGAACAGCATGGCGCGCAGATCACGTCCGATGTCCATGCCTATGAAACCGCCAAGCTGCGTATGCTCAACGGTGCGCATTCGGCGCTTGCCTATCTGGGGCTGAAGCGTGGTCATCACTATGTGCATCAGGCGATTGCCGATCCCGCGCTTGCGCCGTTGATTGGTCAGCTCATGCGTGAGGAAGCGGCGGCCAGCCTGACGCCTGCACCGGGGCAAGACCTGAACGCCTATGCCGACGCGCTGATCGAGCGGTTCAACAACCCCGCGCTCAACCACCGGCTCGCCCAGATTGCGATGGATGGCAGCCAGAAAATCCCGCAACGCTGGCTGGAGACGCTCGCCTTTCATCAGGCGCATGGTCGGCAATGCCCGGCGATCCTGTCTTCCCTTGCGGCATGGCTTGGCCATATCCGGGGAGACAATGGCGCGGTCGATGACCCGCTTGCGCGTGCCTTGAAGGCTGTTTGGGATCAGGCGGGGACAGACGGCATCGTGCCTGCCCTGTTCGGCCCCGCCACGCTGATGGCGAGCGGCTGGCACCCCTCAGACGCAGAGGCCGCTTTTATCCGCGCAGCCATTTGCGCCAATTAACCCAGATTGATCGACGGAGAGAGATTATGGCATTTGCACCCATTTTGAAGCGCGCATTGGCGTCTTGCAGCCTGACTGCGCTTGCGCTGGCACCCCAAGCCGTTCTGGCACAAGCGCAGGGCACGAATGCCTGGATGGCAGACACAATGATCACCGAACAGGCCGCCGCACCTGATGATGCCGGGCGAGAGGCGGTCGCCAATCGCCGAGCCAGGCTGTTGCTGTCCGCCATGACGCTGGAGCAGAAGCTTCAGCAACTCACCGGGGCCAAGCCCGAAATCCTGCCCGAATTGCCGCAATGCTATGGCGCGCGGCATGTCAGCGGGATTGCCGCGCTCAATATCCCCACATTCCGCATTACCAACGGCCCGGTGGGGCTTGGCCAGAATGATTGCGTTTCAGCCGAAGTGGCGAACAGCACCGATGTCGCTCCGGGTCTGGGTGTTCCCATCGCCGCCTATACGCACCCCAGTTCGGCAAAGGCGACGGCGCTGCCTTCTGCCATCGGGGCTGCTGCCTCGTTCGATCCCGAAGTTGCGGCGATGTATGGCGAGGTGATTGCCACCGAGATGCACAATCTGGGGCTGCATGTGTTTGAAGCACCGGGCGTTAACCTCGCCCGCCTGCCGATCCTGGGGCGCAATTTCGAATATTTTGGCGAAGATCCCTATCTCAGCGGGGTGATGGCGGTTGCGGAAACCAAAGCCATTCAGGCGCGAGGGCTGATCGCCATGCCCAAGCATTACGCGGCGAATGAGCAGGAAACCAACCGCATGAAGATCCAAACGAGTGTGGATCGTCAGACGTTGCGCGAACTCTATCTGCTGCCGTTTGAAATGGCCGTGAAGGACGGCAAGGCCGCATCGGTGATGTGCGCGTATAACTACGTCAACGGCCAGTCCTCATGCGAAAGCCGCGAATTGCTGACCGATATACTGCGCAGTGATTGGGGCTTTACCGGCTATGTCCAATCAGACTTTTTCGCGATGAAGAGCACGGTCGCCACGCTTTCCAATGGCATGGACCATGAAATGCCGCTCCCGATGCATTGGGCTCCGGCCAAAATCAACGCCGCGCTGGCGAGCAATGCCCTGAACGTGGATCATATCAATACCGCGCTCGAACGCCGCTATACACAGGCCTTCAAGGCCGGGATTTTTGATCGTAAGCTCGTGCAGACGCCCATCGATTTTGCGGCAGGCGGCGTGAAGGCGCGGACAATCGGCACCCGCGCTGCGGTGCTACTCCAGAATAATGGCGCGCTTCCCATTGCGCCGAGTGTCAACTCGGTTGTACTGATCGGCAAGGCCAGCCAGGTGTATGCGCAGCAGGCGGTCGCTGGTGGAGCCGTGCTGGGTGAACCCATGGGGGCAGGCGGCGGAAGCTCTGACGTGGTTCCGAACTATACCGTCAGCCCGATTCAGGGATTGCTCGATGCGTTGGGTTCGCTTGGCAACACAAAGGCGAGCGTCACGCTGATTCTGGTCGATGATGATAATCGCCGCGCAACCATTGATGGCCGGGTGGTGGATTTCGCCGATGCGGTGGCCGAGGCCGCCAAGGCGGACGCCGTCGTCATGATGGCCGGCACCATCGCTGAAGAAGGCGCTGATCGCGCAACCTTCACGGATGAAGATGGCAAGCAGCTGGCGAGCCCCGCTTCGGCAGGCAGTGGACTTGACTGGTATGCCGGTCGTTCGAACAAGATCGCTACCAATGGCAAGGCCAATAGGGTGCAAAACAGCGGCACAACCACGATGATCGCGGCGCTGATGGCGGCGCGTTCGACCAGCGGAAAATCCATGGCCGCCAAATCGGCGCTGGTCCTGAAGGACAATGCGGGTGTTGCTCTGCCAGCGTCGCTCGTCGGCGCGAAAGGCCCTGCCATCCTTGAAGTCTGGTTCCCGGGTCAGGAGGATGGCAACATCGTGGCAGACCTGCTGTTTGGCAAAACCAATCCATCAGGCAAGCTGCCCGTGACCATTCCGTTTGAGGGCAAGGGCTTTCTCGACCAGATCGAAACCGCGCAATTCCCCGGTGCCATCTCGCAAGATGGCAAGGACCAGACGGTGACCTATAGCGAGCGCCTTGCCATCGGTTATCGCTGGTATGATGCCAATGCGGGTGGCACATGCGCAGTGAAAGCGCGTCGCAACACCTGCGTCGCCTTCCCCTTCGGTCATGGCCTTTCCTACTCGCGCTTTGCGGTCGCGCAGTCGAAGGTCACACGGGACGCAGCCAAAGGCGTCTGGAATGCAACCGCCCGCGTCACCAACACGGGCAAGCGTGCCGGTGCGGAAGTTGTGCAGCTCTATCTCTCGTTGCCCGAAAGCGCGAACGCGCTCGGTGCCAAGCAACCGCCGCGCCGTCTGGTCGGCTTTCAGCGCGTTGAACTCGCGCCGGGTGCTTCGGCCAATGTCAGCATCACGATTGATCCCAAAGCGAGCAACCATCCGATGAGCGTGTGGGATGAAAAGGCCGGAAAATGGACGATCCCGCAAGGGACGATGACCGTCTGGCTGGGGCGTTCATCATCGCCTGCTGATCTGGTGAAGGCAGGGGAGCTTCGTTGACGAAATCCCGCGCCGTCGAGCCAGATCAGCGGTCCTCCTGCCAGCCACCTTCAGCACACCGATAATCTGTTCCTCATTATAGCGCTCGGTTCAGCTTCAAAGGTCGGCACCTTGCGGACCACGACCCCGCTCCCAGCCAACGTCCCCTTAGGACAAGATTTGGGAATTCGGCAGGACATGTCGCGAATGTCGCTTTTCGCAGCAACGCGATCAAGGCCTCAAAACGCCCAACGTCTGAAAACGGCCAACACCAGCTGCTACGGCGATCTGACAAGCGGTCATGGGCCACAAGACCGTGTTGCTTCTCGGCCTTCGGGCGGCATTCTGGGAATGCGACAGCGCCAGAGTCTCCCGACACGGAGGCGTTCAGAAACCACCCCCTCTTTGAGGCCAATCCGTTGGCCGCCTCAAATCCTCCTTCAATCAACCCGTGAAGGGTCCGCTACGCTGCGCGTGCGGCCACTGCGGCTGCGCCTTCGTGGTGATTGCGGCTTTGCGCCGTCTGTCCGGGGCCTGTCGAGCGGGATGGTCCCTGCTCCGAGACAGGAGCTCGAACATGTCACTCACCATCGCACAGCGTCACGCCTGGAGCCTCGCCCGCACCCTGATGGTCTGCGTCACCCTGTTCCACGCCGGTAATGGCTACGCCGCCGTTCCCACGGCAGAATATGATGGCGATGCAGACAGCGTTGTTCGCGAATATGACCCGTTCAATCCCTGATTGCGCCACAGCGCGCTCGCCAGACAGGCCGGATGCCCATCGGGTATTCCGGCCCGTTCGCATGTCTGCTATGCTGCCTAAGCACATAGCGCTGCGGTGGAGGTGGAGAGCGCGTCCCTTACCCTTGATTTCAAGGAGGACGCCATGTTGACCGGTTTTGCCTTGGTAATTGTCGCAGTCTATTTCGCCTGCGCGCTGCTTTTTCGCCTCTCGGTTCATGCTCTGCCGCTGTTCGTGGCCTTTGCTGCCGCATCGGCCACTTACCAAACCGATAGCGGCATTGTGGCTGCATTGCTCGCAGCAGCCCTTGCGGCACTGGCGACCATCGCAGTCGCGCAAATTGGCCTTGGCGCGATCAAATCCAATTTCGGACGTGCCGTGATCGGCCTCTTTTTCGCGCTTCCCGCGGCGCTCGCCGGATACCACGCAGTGCATGGTATCGCGGAAGCGACAATGCCCGTCAGCATCTGGCAGATGGTGGTTTCATTCATCGGTGCGGGCGTAATTGCCGCTGCATCATGGACACGATGGCACCGCGCCAGCCGGTAGCTGCGTCGCACGCGAAGCCCCCACTGGAAGGTGCCGGGCGGGTCAAGCAAGGTCCGTCATGCCGGGGCGAGGCAGGAGCAGCGCCGTTTTGTCGGCCTGTCAACGTCTGCGGGTTATGAACGAGACAGCGGCTGGAACGTGCTTGGGAGCGAAACGCGGCGACGTCGAGCCACCAGCGGGCCAATTTGATTGCGCGGGTCTCGAACGCGCAGAGCGCATCTTCCCTTGTGCCGGTTGGAAATGCGGATCTCCTGTGAGCAACAGGTCCGAACAATCTGCCCTTCATTGACGCCAGTCTGGCAAGTCCGGGAAGTGCCATGGTTCCTGGATCAAGTGTGACCCGAGCCCAATGCCGCCTCTGCAATGGCTTTGGTTGGCAGGGGATGGCTTCGCCGCTTGATCCCTTGCTGCAACGGCGTCTGCGCCAACTTTCTTCCCCTGGGTCTGCGACCCATTCCTCGCGAGACAAGAAAGCCGTCTGACCGCCATCCTTCACTGCGTTTCGGCCCTTCCCCACCCCAAAAAGTGATACTTTTTGGGGACCCCGAGGTGCGCGTGCAGCGGGCGCAAGCCCCTGCCTTTAACCAGCCATCGAGGCCGCGATGAGCGCGGGATCGAACAACTTGAAGGAATTGATCATGGCAAACATCGGAACATTCACCAAGACCGGCAACGAATATAAGGGCGAGATCGTCACCATGTCGGTGCAGCAGAAGAACGTCCGCATCGTCCCGGAAGCCGGCAGCAACGACAACGCACCATCGCACCGGGTTTTCGTGGGCCGCGCAGAAATCGGTGCCGCCTGGACCAAGACCTCGAACGAAGGCCGCGATTATCTCTCGCTCAAGCTCGACGATCCCAGCTTCACCGCCCCGATCTTCGCCAACCTCTTCGACGACGAAGACGGCAAGAGCTTCAATCTGATCTGGTCCCGCGCGCGTCCCCGCAACGGCGACTGACCAACAAGCCAGCCCCGCCCGGCACCTGCCGGGCGGGGCTTCGGCGTGTCTATTCTTCGCTGCTGAGGGGCGGATCGGTAAAAAGCTCTGCGGGCGTTACGTTCAGTGCCTGTGCCGCCTCATGTACTGTCAGGAGCGTAGCATTTTGGACGCCACGCTCAATGAGGCTCACATGAGCACGATCAACGTCCATCCGCTCTGCAACCGCTTCCTGACTGAGACCCGCAGCGAGGCGGTAGTGGCGAACATTTGCGCCGAACAATTTACGGATATCCATCCGCAGCTTAGAAACCGGTCGCGTATCACGGTGCTACGTATTATAATACGCGAATGACTGCGGACTGCGTTGCTTTCCATTCATACAAGAAGAGCCTTGCTTATGCCCTCACTTGCACACCGACCTACCACAATGGGTATAAGTGAAGTTTTCGCCAATCTGGAGGTAAACTCTGATACATTGCACATCATGCCAATGGAGTCGAAACGAAGGCTCGGCCTATGACGATACCGCCATTTGAGGATCGCGCGCCTACCGATGATTGCATTACGGATTATGACGAGCGCCATTTTGTCACATATTTACGGTTACTTGACGCTGACGCTGATGGCGCCGACTGGCGCGAGGCTGTGGAGATCATATTCGACCTGAATGTCAACGAAGATGCCATCCGCGCTCAAATCGTCCATTCCAGTCATCTCGAACGGGCCTATTGGATGACCCAACATGGCTACCGGCATCTCCTTGAAAAATCGCGCCAGCAGTGATTGAACGACGATAATATCGTACAAATCCAAAGTTTAGCGCTTCAATTTACTACAGATTCCCGCACTAATTGCCGCGAACATGGTTACTTGCATCTTACCTTCCCCGGACGAAGATTTGATGCTTGGCCTTTTCTCCTGTGAATTGCAGAGGTCTATATGTCCGGGGGTTCGTCATGGCGGTCACCTTCGACCGCAGACCAGTATCGCGATCATGATTTTGCGGATTTTGCGCAGGAATTCCTGAATCGCAACCGGGACTATCGGAAAGATCATGCCAGGACGCAAAGCCGCGCCGCTGCCCTTCCTCATTTGGTCGATACGGAACAGGAGGGTCTGGCCGGGCGGTGGGGGCTGAGCTTTCCCCAGCGATCCGGCGTCGGACCCAAGAACCAGCCCAGCACTATGGTCACCGCTCGCCGCGCCTGATGTGGTAGTACTCGAAACCAGCGACATCGCCACAATTCCACTGCCGAACGGTTATGAGCCGCTCGCTGAGCGGATCAGCGCTAGCGAACATCACATGATCGTCGCAACGGGCGTGGCACGGCTTCGCCTGTGCCTCCGTCTCGCGCCGCCGCGCCGCCCGGACTGTTTGATCATTCTGCGCGATCCCTGTGCGGCACTCCGGCTGGCCGCTGCTGCCCGCTTTGAGCGGGTGACGCACAGGACCAGCCTCAACTCCAGCCACGATGCAGCGCCGTCTGCCTATCGGCGATCCCGGCTCGTCCAACTGCTCGGCATCCTTGACGCCTTGGCGGACGGTGCAAGTCCGCGTGACCTCGCCTTCAGCCTCGTCTTCCCGCGCCAATCCGCACTTGTCGGTGCAACCTGGAAAGGATCGGGAGAGAGGCGGCACACGCTTCGGCTGGTCGCCGATGCGCGCCGCATGGTCGACAGCGGATACCGCAATCTGCTCTGCCACGAATGAGCCTCTAACTGCCGGGGTGACAATCTTCGCACCCGGAATTCTGTCACTCCCTCCCGGTTTCCCGCTTTCGCCATTGCTGCCTGCGACCAGCGGCAGCCCGCCGCTGTCGCCGACAAGCAGCGAAAGGCCGCCCATGGAAGCCAGACCTACACCCGTCGTCGCCAGATATTTGCGGACGCCCGATGCCGCCGTGCATGTCGGGCTGTCCGCCCGGACATTGGAGAAGCACCGCTGTTACGGGACCGGCCCGGTCTATCGCAAACTCGGTGGCCGGATCGTCTACTCGATCGAAGATCTCGACGCCTGGGCCGAACTGGGCTTGCGCCGTTCGACCAGCGATCCCGGCAAGGGTGTGGTCCATCCCGCCAAGCGCCTCGACGGCTATACGCCGCCGGTGCGCCGGTGAGGCCGATCATGGCGCGCCCATCCCTCTTCCCGACTGAAAGCCGCCAACTTGACCTGTTCGTCAGCGCAGGCAGCGACATCGCCGCGCGAGACGCACAGGATTTGATGGCCTGGCCGTTCTTCAGCCTCGCCAAGACCAAGCGGGTGCGTCCGATTGACTTCCGGATGGGCGAGACCTCAATCTTGGTCGAGGCGACCGCCGAACATGGCATGGCGACCATCTGGGACGCTGACGTGCTCATCTGGGTCGCCAGCCAGATCGTCGAGGCGCGCGATGCGGGCCGCACAACCTCGCGGTTGATCGCCGCCACCCCGCACGAGATCCTCGCCTTCACCCGGCGTGGGACTGGCAAGGCCAGCTATGAGCGGTTGAAGGCAGGGCTCGACCGCCTGCAATCGACAACAATTGCGACGTCGATCCGCCAGCGTGATGCAAGGCGGCGGCACCGGTTCAGCTGGATCAACGAATGGAAGGAACGCCTCGACGGTTCAGGCCGAGCGACGGGAATCGAGATGATCATTCCCGACTGGTTTTACGAAGGGGTGATCGACCAGGCGCTCGTCCTCACCATCGACTCCGCCTATTTTGCACTGACCGGCGGTCTGGAGCGCTGGCTTTACCGGCTCGTGCGCAAGCATGGCGGCAAGCAAAAGGGTGGCTGGAGCTTCGACTTCCAGCATCTCCATCTGAAGTCGGGAGCGCTGTCGCCGCCCAAGCGCTTTGCGTTCGAGCTCCGCGACATTGTCCGCCGTCAGGCGCTTCCCGGATATGCGCTCAGCCTTGAGCATGCGTTCGGCCGCGAGCGGCTGAACTTCGTCGCCATTGCCCTTGATCCGTTCGACGCAGCGATGCACCGCGTCGGACTTCAGCCTGTGGATAAGTCATGATGCAACACGGACTATCAGGAACCGCCAGACTCGGACGATCAGGAACCCAAAGTTCGGACTATCAGGAACCGAAATGGCCCTCAAACCCGCAGAAATTCGCGCCGTTTTGCGCCCTTAACTATCCTAACAAAGAATCCTTCGGATTCTTGCTAACCTCACCTCGCTTGTGGACGGAAGGAGATGCGCCACCGCGCAGGCCTGCCGAGACGAGGCTCAGCGATGGGCCGCAGCTGACTGAAGTCACGCTATGCTGGCGCAAGGATGAACGCGAGGACTGGCTCAAGTTCGGTAAGCCAGTGGCAGAGCGGATTATCAGCCGCAGCCAGCGGATCGAAAGCTATGCGCCCGGCCAGCTGTTCGGGTTGGTGCGCTGGGCTGCCAATGAATATGGCACCGTGCGTTCAGCTCTCGACATTGTCCGTGCGGTTGGCAGGCAAGAACCCGTCACGCTCGTTCCGCAAGTCGATCCAGGTGGTGACGTCCTGCTTTCGGTTCATGGCTGGCCCAAGGTCGCACAGGTGTTCCGCCTGATCGATGCGATCGAAGCGGCGGGCATCGACCCGTGCGATGTCGCACCCGATCATTGGCGGCACATTCATAATCGGCTCGCTGCGAGGGATGTGCCCCGTGATTACTCGCCCGCGCGACACCGAGCCTGGCTCCAGCGCAAGGCGCTGTTGCCATGATCCGGCGAAGCTTGCTGCTGGCCGGTATCGTTGCCGCTGCCACACTCACGACACTCGCCGTGCCGGTCTCGCGTTACGCGGTGTGGAATGCGACGGCTTCGGTCCCGACCGGGCTCTACGCCATCCGCCGCAAAGCCAGCCTGCATGTTGGCGAACGCGTGGCCATCGAGCCACCGCCTGCATTGCGCCGCCTACTCGCGACACGCGGCTATCTCCCAACCGGCGTGCCGCTGATCAAGCGCGTTGCTGCTGTCAGCGGCCAGCGCGTCTGTCGCATCGGTCACAGCGTGATCATCGACGGCGACTTTGCGGGCGTTGCGCGTGATCGCGATCGCCGCGAACGCTCACTTCCGGCCTGGTTCGGCTGCCGCAAGCTACGCCGTGGCGAGCTGTTCGTGATGAACCCGGCTGCACCCGACAGCTTCGACGGACGCTATTTTGGCGTGCTGCGCATCACTGATGTGATCGGTCGCGCGACGCCAATCTGGACCGATGAAGCGGGCGACGGCGGCCATGTCTGGTTTGCCGATCCCCGCCACACGCCCCCCGCCAACTCACCAATCGAAGGAGACTGAACCATGCGTATCGGAATATTCACGGCAGCCGCTGGCGGCTTTACCGGGCACCTCAAAGCGCTGACGCTCGACGTCGAACTCGCGCTCGTGCCGGTCGAAAGTTCGGACAATGAGAACGCGCCCGACTTCCGCGTGATCGCCGGATCGGACGACCAGACGCGCGAGGTCGGCGCAGGCTGGAAGCATGTTGGCGAGAAGGCAGGCGATTATGTCGCCCTCCAAATCGACGATCCTGCGTTCGTCCAGCCGCTGCGCGCCAACCTGTTCCAGGGCGATGGCAACAACCATGTTCTGGTCTGGTCGCGCCCGACCAAGCGCGATGCGGCGGGCTGAGCGATGCGCCCCCCTGCCCCTCTCGCCTTCCTCGTCTCGGCATTCTGCCTGTTCGGTGCCGCGCCTGCCTTCGGGCAGGACGCTGCCGAACGGGCATCGCCGCGCACCATCGACATTGCTGCACATGTCGCAGAGGCTTCGCAACGCTTCGGCCTGCCCGAAAGCTGGATCTATGCCGTGATGCGCACCGAGAGTGCGGGCCGGATCGGCGTGGTGTCGTCCGCAGGTGCAATGGGGCTGATGCAGCTTATGCCCGGCACCTGGGCACGCCAGCGCGCCCGGTTCGGTCTGGGGAGTGATCCCTTCGACCCGCGCGATAACATCATGGCAGGCACGTCCTATCTGCGCGAAATGTATGACAACTACGGCGCAGCGGGCATGCTCGCTGCCTATAATGCTGGCCCGGGACGCTACGAACAATATCGCGATGATGGCCGTCCATTGCCTGCTGAAACGCAAGCCTATGTCGCAAAGATAGCGCCCCAATTGCAAATGACAAACACGGCGGCAATTGTCACCAGCGCGTCGCCAATGCAGCGGGTGCGTGTATCCTGGACGCAAAGCCAACTTTTTGCAGCGCGTTTGGGCAACAGTGACGAGGCATCGGGCAGCTTCGCCACCCCCGCGCAGCCGCCACCTGCAAATCCACCGATTGCCGCATTGAACGGCCTCTTCGCGCCCGTTTCGGGCAGCAAATCGCCATGATCGCGCACATGCCCCTCTGGCGCATCGCAGCGTGGATTGGCGGAGATTGGAGAAGGTTGAGGTCGGAAGGAAGGAAAGGGGAATTACGATGGCGAGATAAAACACCCGCCGTCGGCTGGGGTGTATGTGGTTGGGGTTATTGGCAGAATTGCGCCGACACAAAAATTGCCTTGCTGGCAATCTTTCACAGAAATCACGCAATTCCGGGCAAACCTGCGCCGTCGCCTCGGTTCCAGACCTCACCATGACGTCCGATGATGACTTTGAGATCAAGCCTGGTCGGATCAAACGCGATCGTCTTCCAGGCGGACGAAAAGCGCAAACTTTAGTCGCGCAGATCCAGCGCGTCGCCAAGCGCGCCGGGTACACACGCCTTGCCCCTGGCACCCGGCGGGCAACGGGCACCGGTCCCAATGCCCGCGGCCGCAGCGCTGCGCTCGCTGCACGCAGCCGCGCCTCCAATCGGCGCGTCGTGATCAAGGCGCGCGTCGTCCGGCAATCGGGTGTCCGGTTCAGGGCCGCACCGCTCGCGCGTCATGTCGCCTATCTCAAGCGCGACGGCGTCACCCGCGATGGCCGCGAGGCAGGCCTGTTCGATGCACGATCGGACAATGCCGATGGCGATGCCTTCGCTGAGCGTTGCGGCGATGACCGCCACCATTTCCGTTTCATCGTCTCACCCGAAGATGCCGCAGACATGGTAGACCTTCGCGCCTTCACCCGAGAGCTGATGGACGACATGACGCATGATCTTGGCACCCGGCTCGACTGGGTCGCTGTCGATCATTGGAACACTGACAATCCCCACATCCACATCTTGCTGCGCGGCAAGGCCGACGACGGCAAGGATCTGGTGATCGACAAAAGCTATATCCGCGAAGGGATGCGCAGCCGCGCCGAGGAGCGGGTGACCGTTGAACTCGGGCATCGCAGCGAACGTGAAATCCGGCAGGCGCTCGAACGCGAAGTTGGTGCAGAGCGCTGGACCAGCCTTGACCGCAGCTTGCAGGCCATTGCTGACCGTGATGCTGGCGTCGTCGATCTCCGTCCCGGTGACGGCACTTCCGATCCTACCCGCCGCAATTTGCTGGTTGGCCGGGCGATCAAATTGGAGCGGCGCGGACTGGCCACTCGGATTGATCCGGCCTGCTGGACCTTGAAGCCCGGGCTTGAGAGTACGCTGCGCGATCTTTCGATCCGGGGCGACATCATCAAGACCATGCACCGGGCGATGACCGCGCGCGGCCATACCCCCGATGTGTCGGCGTTCACGATCCATGATGACAAGCGACATGAGCCCGTCATAGGTCGCCTGGTCGAGCGCGGACTGCATGATGAGCTGACCGGCGATGCCTATGCCGTGGTCGACGGCATTGATGGCCGCACCCATCATTTGCGGTTCAGCGAACTTGAAATGACCGGCGACGCCAAGGAAGGCGCAATCGTTGAACTGCGTTCATGGGAAGATGCCAAAGGACGCACCCGGTTGACGCTGGCGACGCGGTCAGACTTCTCCCTCGACGAGCAAGTAGGCGCGCGCGGCGCAACCTGGCTTGATCGTCAGCTCGTCGCCAAGGACCGAACCGAGCTCGGCAATGGCTTTGGCCGCGAGGTGCAGGACGCTTTGGAACAGCGCAGCGCCGCACTTGAGGGCCAAGGTCTGGCAACACGTCACGGCAGCCGCGTTACTTTTGCGCGTGACCTGATCTTAACACTTCGTGGCCGTGAGCTTGCAGATGTTGTTGCCAAGATCGAGCAACAGACTGGCCTCGCCCACCAGCCCACCGCCGAGGGCGCGTCGGTCGAAGGCACCTATCGCCAGCGAGTCAATCTGGCGTCGGGCCGTTTCGCGATGATCGACAATGGCATGGGCTTCGAACTGGTGCCGTGGCGGCCTGCACTCGATCAGCATCTTGGTCAGCATGTCTCTGGCTGGGCATCGGGCGGCGGCGGGATCGAATGGACAATCGGGCGCGCGCGCGGCCTTGGAATTTGAATGTCCTGACGGTGCGTGCTTACGCCAAAGCCGGTTATGGTGCGCCATGTTCTGACACATGCCTGCACGCCCTTGCGCGCTTGGCCAAGAAGCCGCGACAGGCTGCCGATCACAAGTCGGAGACCATCATGTCGGCAACCAAAATCCTCTGGGGCCAGATTCTCGCCGTATCGTTCATCATTCTCGCCAGCCTGTGGGGTGCGACCCAATGGACCGCATCCGCGCTCGGCTATCAGTCTGAATTAGGACCGCCCTGGTTCTCGCTGTTCGGCACGCCAATCTATCAGCCCACTTCTTTCCTCTGGTGGTGGTTCAGCTATGACGCCTATGCGCCACACATTTTTGAACGGGCGGGTTACATCGCTGTCTCAGGCACCGGTATTTCAGTCATCGTCGCCTTTGCCATGTCGGTCTGGCGCGCGCGTGAAGCCAAGAACGCCGAAACCTTCGGCTCGGCGCGCTGGGCCAATCATGGAGAGATCAGCAAGGCGGGCCTGTTTACTGATCAGGGCGTAGTACTCGGACAATTCCAGAACCGCTATTTGCGCCATGATGGCCCCGAACATGTGCTGTGCTTTGCCCCCACCCGCTCGGGCAAAGGTGTCGGTTTGGTCATCCCCTCGCTGCTCGCCTGGCCGGCATCGGCGATCATTCATGACATCAAGGGCGAGAACTGGGAACGGACGGCAGGCTTTCGCTCGACCTTCAGCCGGGTACTGCTGTTCGATCCGACCAATCCGGCGTCATCGGCCTACAACCCACTGCTCGAAGTGCGGCGCGGCGCGCAGGAAGTCCGTGACGTGCAAAACATCGCTGACATTTTGGTCGATCCTGAAGGCAGCCTCGACAAGCGCAACCATTGGGAGAAGACCAGCTATGCCCTGCTCGTCGGCGCAATCCTGCATGTGCTTTACGCCGAGAAGGACAAGACGCTGTCGGGCGTTGCGGCCTTCCTGTCCGACCCGACCCGCAAGATCGACGAAACCCTGACAGCGATGATCCATACCCCGCATCTCGGCGAAGCGGGCGTTCACCCTGTCGTCGCTGGCGCTGCACAGGAACTGCTCAACAAGTCGGAGAATGAGCGATCCGGCGTGCTGTCGACCGCCATGTCCTTCCTGGCGCTTTACCGCGATCCTGTGATTGCCGTAGTCACCCGGCGCAGCGAATGGCGGATTGCTGATCTGGTCGATGCCGCGCAGCCGGTATCGCTCTATCTAGTCGTTCCGCCGTCGGACATCAGCCGTACCAAGCCGCTCATCCGCCTGATGTTGAACCAGCTCGGCAAGCGACTGACCGAAGAATTGAAGCCGAGCACCAAGCGCCACCGTGTTCTGCTGATGCTCGATGAGTTCCCCGCGCTTGGCCGCCTCGACTTCTTCGAAAGCGCGCTGGCGTTCATGGCGGGCTACGGGCTCAAGGCCTTCTTGATCGCGCAGTCCTTGAACCAGATCGAGAAGGCTTACGGTCAGAACAATTCGATCCTCGACAACAGCCATGTCCGCGTCGCCTTTGCGACCAACGATGAGCGCACCGCCAAGCGCGTCTCAGATTCCTTGGGCACCGCGACCGAAATGCGCGCGATGAAGAATTATGCCGGGCACCGACTGTCGCCTTGGCTCGGTCACATGATGGTGTCGCGGTCCGAAACTGCCCGCGCACTTTTGACCCAAGGTGAAATCCTGCATCTGCCGGAAACCGACCAGATCGTGCTGGTATCCGGGGTTCAACCAATCCGGGCCAAGAAGGCGCGATACTATCAGGACCGGCGCTTCGCTTCGCGCATTCTTCCGCCGCCAACCCTCAAGCCATGCACTGACGCCGCATTGCCCAAGGATGACTGGAGCCAGTCACCCCCGATAGCTGCACTGCCTGCGGCCAAGCCAAAGCCCACGCGCCCCGATCTCAACAATAGCGGCGTGCGGCTCGAAATCGACCTTCCTATGCAGGAAGACATCGCCCCCAAGCCGAAACAGCCCAGGAACGAGTTCGAGTTTCCTGACAGCGGCAAAAACCAGGACGAAGCCCTCCGCGCACAGCGGCTGCGCGACATTGCCCAGAACAATGCCCGGCAGGCCTCGCTCGATCCAGGTGACGGGATCGAACTATGACACGCTCGAAACACACCTTTCGCCTTCCGCCCGCGCTCGCCGATCAACTGGCCGAATACGCCATCCGGAAACGGGTCAGTCAGGCCCTGGTCGTCGAAACCGCGCTCAATTCATTCCTGTCGCCCGATGGCAACGAGCGAATGGAGGCGGCGTTCACGCGGCGCATGGACAAGCTGCTGCGCGCTACCGATAAACTCCAATATCATGTCGAGGTGACCAATGAGGCGCTGGCGCTGTTCGTGCGGTTCTGGTTGACCGCCAATCCGCCGCTGCCGGAATCGGCAAGGGCCAGCGCGCAGGCGCAGGGCAAGGAACGCTATGAGGGCTTTGTCGAGGCGCTCACCCGCAAGCTGGAAAGCGGTTCGCGGTTTGCCGGAGATTTTGGAAACGCCAAGGGCTGACCCAGATCGATCTGAAGCCTTTGCAGGCCGCGCTTGGCCTTGCCGATTGTCCTACTGATCTGGCGCAATTGGCATGATCAGCCCGCCAGTTTCGCACAAAGGCGCGTCACCGCTTGAACAGCTGCGTCAAAGGACGGAATCTCGCCTTCCCCCGCAAAGGCCATGCCGCCCACAAAACGGGCATAATCATCGGCATAAAGCGGATCAGATTGCAGCTTTTCAAGCATCGCCGCCAATCGCTCAGCCGGGGTCAATTGCAACGTGACCACTCCGCCCCGATGGGTATCAGCCACCATCGTTTCAGCCAGCAAGGCGGGAAACGCATCGCTTTCCGAAATCACCGGCTCCAGCGCGGCCAGATCATGCAGGTGGCGAACGATGGTTGGATCATCCTTGGGTGATGCGCGATCCCGAACGATCATGCGCCAGGTAAACGCGCTCAGCTTATCGGCTGCGGTTTCAACTGGATCGACACAGGCTATCTCGGCTACCTCTGCCGCAAGCGCGCGATACTGGTTCACATAGGAGGACAGCGGCTTTGTCTGCGCTGGCAGCCTTGGCGGTTTTGCAGAGAGTTCGGCCAATATGTGCGGACGAAGCGCGTCATGGTCGTCGATGATCGAGGGATAGTCCATCTCGACCTGAATGAACCCATTGGCATCGCGCGCGATGATTTCGGTGATCGTGAAACCCGCTGCGGTCCACGCAGACACCAAAGTATTCTTGAATTTGCTAAGTGTTTTGCTCTGCTGGTTGCCCGACAATTCGAGAAATGCCGGTGACAGGCCGAGCTTGAAATCGATATCCTCGGAAAACCGTTTGATCAGCCCGTGGCCCTTCAGCAGCGACGTGCCGCCGGAAAATATCGGGCTTATGTCGGCATTGCCTTGTCCAAGCAGCGTCCGGATCGCCTGAACGACATACCAGTCCTTCTCGACAAAGGCTTCATCGACCGCGAGCGCACCGGCGACCCGGCCAAGTGTCCTCGCATCAGGTGCGTTCAAGAACGACATAATTTCCATCATAGCCAATGCGGCGGCGGACCCGGTCCTTGACCGCCAAAGTGCGGCCCGTTGGCACCTGGGTTGAGCGACCGGCATTGTAGGACCGCTCGAAACTGGAGGGTTCGACAGCCTTGCCGAGCCGACCAAGCGCTTCGGCGGCAAGCCGCTTGATGCCCACCAGTGGTGCCGACTTGCCGCTAAACGGCGACACTTCTGCCTTGGCGTAGAGGCCATAGCCAATCTGGATCAACCTGCCGGAATTGGTCATCTGCCGCAGCGCACGGCCAACGGCGTCATAACTGCCGAAGTCACCAAAATCGCCGCGCAGGAATACATTGCGCTTCGAACGGGCAATCCGGCGCTCGATCTGTTCGGATATGGATGCAGCAGACACAGGGGCATTGCCCGAAGCCAGCCTGTATCGACCGCGCCCAACACGCACAACCTTGCGCTCCTTGACCAGCATGTTCAGCACCCGGCCAACCGAATCATAATTGGCATCAAGCTGCAGATCGTCACGCGCAAAGGTGCTACCGCTCCCCAAGCGTTCGAGAATCTGATCGTTCAGCTTCCGCATAGTCCTTACCAATATACGACGTTTCCGACATTTCTATATGGGCAAGGTGTGAAGATTTCAAGCCCTGTCAGTCGGCGAGGTCTGACCCTGCGGCGCTACCTGCCGATCTCTGCGTCGGGTTGCCCAGCCATCAGTGCATTGATCCACGACAGGCAGAGTTCCTCGCTTTTGAAGCTGCCCCACTTGTCGCGTTCCTGCCCGGCGACGATGGGGAATGTGGAATAGATGTAGCGGATATCGTCACGGCTTCCGGCGGCGTTGGCGGGATCGAACACGCCGTAGAGGATGAAATACAGTGCATCGAGCTTGGCGCGCAGATTGAGGCGGTGGGCTTCGTCCCATGTGAACGGTGGCAGCACTTCGCCATTCACATCGACATGCCCCATGTCGCGGGCGAAGGGGGCCATATCATGTGCCGTGTAGGTCAACTCCAGCACAGCCTCGCGCACAATCTCGGCGGCAGTTTTAGGGCCGAAGGCGCGGGAATAGTCACGCGGCGACACGACCGGAAGCTGCTCCAGCAGATACCAGGCCAGATGGTTGCCGTGGACCTTCTGACGCGCCAGATAATCGAGGATCACGCAATTGAGGTTCGCCAGCAGCAGTGGCGCTGATTGGACATAGCTGGCCTTGTCATCACCCTTGCCGGGGAACAGCACCGGCAGGGTGTGACCCGCACCATAGCGCGGGATGATGGTGCTGATCATGGTGCGCGCATTGGTGACGGAGGTCACGTCCTTCATCGACACGCACCAATCGGTTGGTGCATCCCAGCCAGTGTCCTTGGCCTGCACCCAATAGCGGGGACTGGGCAGACGCGCAGGGTCGCGGTGGTCTTCGTCGCTCAGGTCAGAACCCTGGCCAGAGCGGAACACATTGGCTTCTGCCAGCACGATGTCCGACGCCCGGTGATCGAACGCCTGGACCATCTTGCCTTCGTAGAGCGGTACCCATTCACCAGCGGCGGACTGGAAGCGATTGCCGCCGATGGGCCAGGCACTCTCATTTCCCTCAAGCTCGGTCCGGGTGCGGAACTTGTCACTGTCGTTGGCCATGTCCAGCATCCGGACATATCGGACCGACAAAATGGCATCACCGGACTCCTTATCAACCAGCACCGGCAGGCGCGCATAGATGCCAGAGGTGATGTCCTTGTCACGCCGAGAGCGGAAAATCGGCGCGGTGCCGCTGTTGGGATTGATCCGGTTGATCTCATCCGCCGTGATCGGGAAAACCCGGTCAGGGTCGGCAATCTCGGCCAGGTCACGGATGAAAAAGCCGAAGGACGCGCTATCGAAGGTCCGTCCCGGTCCGCCAGCGACATAGGCGCAGAACTTGAAGCGGTAATAGACATCCGGAAAATAGAGGCTGCCATCATAGCGGCGATTGAAGAAATCGACGATGCTATGGACCTGCTTGTCGCCCGTGACCTTGCGGAAGAACGCAGATGAACTCTGGTCCGACGCGATGCCCGACGGGATCAACAGCCCAACCATGCCGCCCGATTTCACCAGCGCATGGGCACGCTCGACGAACAGTGAATTGAGGTTCGTGTCGCCGCCTGACAGGAGAGGATAATTGCCCGACGCCCGCGCCATCCGCGCAGTATCCGCCGCCCTCACTTCGGCATGGGTGAAATCATCCCACAGCGGATCGGCATCGGTTTTGAGTTTCGCGATCAGCTTGCCTCGATCGGAAGCCCGCTGCGCCAGGGCAATTTCCGGTCTGCGCGCCGCGAACCATTCCACCTGTTGCAGCTTGATCCGGTCCCACGGCGGATTGCCGACGACGGCATCGAACCCTCCGGTGCGATCAAGGCTGCCCCACTTTTCCCACACGCCGGGAAAGGCAATCTGCCAGTTGAGGAAGCGCTCTTCCGCGATCAGCGCGCGGGCCGTTTCAAGGATGCGCTGCAAATGCTCGAACAGCTCGTCCGCATCGAAGCGCTGCTTCTTCATCCGGTCGGCGCCGCCGGAAGCGCGCTTACGCGCCATCGGCTCGACCTTGCCCTGCATGATCAGGATGGGATCGCCATACTGGCCATCAAGCCAGGCACGGATCGCGGCCTTTTCGGCGGGCTGTTTGAAGTTCAGCCAGTCGAGCGCGTGGAGGAAGGAAACGAAGCTGTCGAGCGGGGCAATCTGTGACTGAACGCCGTACCATGTGCTGGCCGATTGGTGCGCCTCGGCAATTTCAGCATCGGTCAGCCGTTCGATAATCTGCATCGCCGCAGCCGAGCTTTCCGCCTCGCGCAGCGGGCCGATGTGCAGCAGTTCACCGCCCTGAGCCCCGGCCTTGTCGATCGCATCGCGCACCCACAGGCCAAACAGGCTGTCCCCGGCGCGCAGATGGTGGTCGATGAACGACAATGGTGCGCCGACCGTGAACGTGTGCAGCCACAGCGCCACCTTGGCCAGCTCTACCGCCATCGGGTTCTTGTCCACGCCATAGACGCAGCGTTTCAGCACCATGCGCCGGACGATGTGGCGATCGTCGAGTTGGGCTTCGTCGATCGTCCAGTTCGCTGCCCGTGCATTCTTCAGAATTGTGCGGCGAATTTCTTCGATCTTGGTGGCGAGTGGCGATGTATAGCCAAGGTCGCCCGCCAAGGCCGCCGCTTCCGCCATGGCATCGAGCACATGGTCCGCCAGCGTATCGACCAGCGACACAAGGAAATGCCCTGATCCCATGGCCGGATCGCAGACGCGCAACTTCAGGATAGCTTCTGCCGGATCGGCATCGGCCAGTTCGCCGCGCTGATAGTCCTCCGAATCCTTGGGATTGAGCTTGCCGATCGCGCTGCGGTACGCATCCAGGCGTTCGGCAATCAGCGGTTCCAGTGTCTGATCGAGGATCAAGCCGACGAGTTCGTCCGGGGTGTAATAGCTGCCGCTGTTCTTGCGTGCGAACAGGTTGGGCCGGACTGTGAGATCACCTGCATCGTCATGGACAATCTCGAATTCCAGCAACCGTTCGTAAATCGAGCCGAGTTGTTGCACCGAAAGATCGCGGTAGTTGATGTAGCGCGCATTGCCGTCAGCGCGCAGCCAGGACAGGGCGTCGAGCGCCGGGGCCATGACGCTGTCTGGAATGCGGATTGCATCGAGCAGCGGCGTGCCATCGCCTGCGAACAGCCCGCCATTGTAGGGCGGGATGCCGACCGAGGCATCGCCCTTGTCGATGATGCGCGCCAGATCGGCAACATGTGCCCAGATCTTGCCCGCCGAGGCCGAAAACACATCGCCATCGGAAACACGCTGGCCGACTTCCTTGCGCTGGTGGCGCAGGGCGTAATCGTCATAGCGCTTCTCTCCCACCGGGAGCAGGTCGCGATCTTCGGCGTAGAGCAGGAACAGCAGGCGATAGAGCAGCACCAATGACGCTTGGCGAACATCATCGAGCGATGCAGCAGGCGCGGCAGCTGAAATCGCGCGGGCGAGATCGGGGAAGACCTGTTCAAACACCAGCTTGGAAAGGCTGGCAGCGACCCGCTCCTCATAGAAGGCCGCAGCCGCCCGTGCGCGTTCGTGGAACGAGCGGTTGTCGGTGCCGGTCTTGATGAAGGCATCGCGGCAAAACAAGGCCGCGAACACGCGCAGCCAGTGTTCGCGGGTGTCTTCATCAGCGAACAGATCGTCGCCGCCATCCAGAGCCAGGACGCGGCCCAGGTCGATTTCGAGGAATTCTTCGGAAACGGAGCGCGCGCCAGCCCAATAGAGCCGCCATTTGGTGCCGTTGGTCAAAATGCCCCAACGCAGCTGCCCGCCGGTCAGGTCATCGATCCGCCGCAAATAGCGCAACATCTGCGTCGATGGGGCGGTGGCTTCGTCGCGCCCCGAAGCCCGATCGAGCGGACGCGCCCAGCGCTTGCTTTCGACAACCGCCAACCCGTGGGAATAGCGTTTCCATTGATCGTCGTTCGCATTGGCGGCCGCTTTGGCTTCGGCGTCGGCGAACAACAGACCATCCGGGACATCATCGCGCCCGCTGACCGTCAGATTCTGCTGGCGAAGCGACTCATTCCAGCCAAGTGCGGCCAGCACCGGCCAGATGAAATCATCCTCGGTCTGGCTCTCGTTGGTCTTGTGGCTTTTCGGGAAGGCGGCAGCAATGCCCTCAATTTTCTGGCGCAAGTCCGCGAGGTCAATTGCGGAATAAGCAGGATCACTCCTGATCGCTTCGACAAGGTAGTCAGTCGTAAACAGGGAACCGGAAATGAAAAGCGCTGAATCGGACAAGTAAGACCCCTTTGGATCACCTTAGACAGGGTTGGCCGAACGGCAAAGAGACTATGCCGCCACCGACTCACCAAAATGCATGGGTATGGTCAATAATCCGCTTTGGCCGCGCCGAATTCGCCTGACCGACGGCAGCAGCACCCGCCAATTCTATCTCAAATTTCGCCAGCCTACGCCGACCGCAACAAGCTGTTGCTTTCCGTCGTTCTGATGCCCTTTTGCTCTGCCTCGCAAACGCAGCCGATGGTCGGTTGCCTGCACCGCGAGGCAACCAATGAGCGTCATCCCGATCAGGTCCGAAGCATCATCGCGCGGCGCGCGCATGCTGCGCACGGCGCTGGGGCCAGAGATCGCGGTCTGGCTCGAAGACCCCACCGTTATCGAAGTCATGCTCAATCCCGACGGTCGGTTATGGATTGACCGGCTTGGTGCCGGGATCGCCGATACGGGGCGGGAGATGTCCGCTGCCGATGGCGAACGGATCATCCGCCTCGTCGCGCATCATGTCGGGGCCGAGGTCCATGCAGCGTCGCCGCGCGTGTCGGCCGAGCTTCCCGTGTGCGGCGAGCGGTTTGAAGGCCTGTTACCGCCCGTGGTGGCAGCACCCAGCTTCGCGATCCGCAAGCCCGCCGTCGCGATCTTCACGCTCACCGATTATGTCACAGCGGGGATCATGGACCAGTGGCAAGCCGACGCGCTGATCGCTGCTGTCGCTACGAAGAAGAACATTCTGGTCGCGGGCGGCACATCGACCGGCAAGACCACGCTCACCAACGCCCTGCTCGCCGAAGTCGCCAAGTCGGGCGACCGCGTGGTGCTCATCGAAGACACCCGCGAGCTGCAATGCGCTGCGCCGAACCTCGTATCGCTTCGCACCAAGGATGGCGTCGCCACGCTGTCCGATCTTGTTCGTTCGGCACTGCGCCTGCGGCCCGACCGCATCCCCATCGGCGAAGTACGCGGCGCAGAAGCGCTCGACCTACTCAAAGCTTGGGGCACCGGCCATCCCGGCGGGGTCGGCACGATTCACGCGGGATCGGCACTCGGCACGCTGCGGCGGATGGAACAGCTGATCCAGGAAAGCGTGGTCACCGTGCCCCGCGCGCTGATCGCCGAGACAATCAATGTCATCGCCGTGCTGGTCCGCGACGGCACCGGACGGCGCCTGTCCGAACTCGCTGAAGTCGCCGGCCTCAATGAGCACGGCGACTATCGCATCCTTTCCATCACCCCTGAACCCCAAGGAGACCATTCGTGAACCAGACCCTCATCCGCGCCCGCGCCAAATTGTCGACTGCGCTGCTCGGCATTTTCGTCGCCGCTACCATTTCGAGCCCCGCCCATGCGGCGGGTTCGTCGATGCCTTGGGAAGCGCCGCTCCAGTCGATCCTTGAATCGATCCAGGGGCCGGTCGCCAAGATCATGGCGGTGATCATCATCATCGCCACCGGGCTGACGCTGGCATTCGGCGATACCTCGGGCGGGTTCCGCCGGCTGATCCAGATCGTGTTCGGCCTGTCGATCGCGTTTGCCGCATCCTCCTTCTTCCTGTCGTTCTTCTCGTTCGGCGGCGGGGCGCTTGTCTGATGGACATGGCAGCGCCCGAAGCTGTGCCGGGATTCGTGGTCCCGGTTCACCGCGCCCTCACCGAGCATATCCTGCTTGGGGGAGCGCCACGCGGTCTTGCCATCGCCAATGCGACCCTTGCTGGCGCTGTTGGCCTCGGCCTGCGGCTCTGGATCGCGGGGATCGTGTTCTTCGCGCTTGGCCACATGATCGCGGTCTGGGCTGCACGGCGCGATCCGCAATTCGTTGATGTCGCACGGCGGCATCTGCGCTTTCCCAACTATCTGCAGGTTTAGGCCAATGCTCTCGCTTCGCGAATACAAGAACAAGGCCGACCGGCTTGCAGACTTTTTGCCCTGGGCGGCTCTGGTCGCGCCGGGCGTGGTGCTTAACAAGGATGGCAGCTTTCAGCGCTCCGCGCGGTTTCGGGGGCCTGATTTGGACAGCGCAACGCCCGCTGAACTGATCGGCACCACGGCACGGCTCAACAGTGCGTTGCGGCGACTGGGCTCGGGATGGGCAATTTTCGTGGAAGCCGTCCGCCGTCCGGCAAACGACTATCCCGAAAGCAACTTCCCCGATCCGGCTTCGGCGCTGGTCGAGCGCGAACGCGCCGCGCAGTTCGCCGAGGAAGGCGCGCATTTCGAGAGCGGCTATTTCCTAACCTTGCTGTGGATGCCGCCTGCCGAAGACGCAACACGCGCCGAAAGCTGGCTCTACGAAGGCAAAGCCGAGAAAGGCATCAACGCACACGAACTGCTCGCCAGCTTTATCGACCGCACCGAAAGGCTGCTGCGGTTGATCGAAGGGTTTGTGCCTGAAGTTGCGTGGCTGGATGACAGCGAAACGCTCACCTACCTCCACGACTGCATCTCAACGCGGGTGCAGCGCGTCCGCGTCCCTGAAACGCCGATGCACCTTGATGCGCTGCTCGCCGATGAACCGCTGACTGGCGGTCTCGAACCGATGCTGGGCTGCGCCCACCTGCGCACGCTGACCGTGGTCGGCTTTCCGAGCAGCACTTTTCCGGGTCTGCTCGATGAACTCAACCGGCTGGCCTTCGCCTATCGCTGGTCGACCCGCGCGATGATGCTCGACAAGACCGATGCGACCAAGCTGCTCGGCAAGATCCGTCGCCAGTGGTTCGCCAAACGCAAGTCGGTTGCAAGCATTCTCAAGGAAGTGATGACCAACGAGGCTTCGACGTTGCTCGACAGCGATGCGTCGAACAAGGCCGCCGACGCTGATCAGGCATTGCAGGAACTCGGTGCCGATCATGTCGGGCAGGCCTATGTCACGGCAACCGTCACGGTGTGGGACGAAGATCCTGCGCTTGCAGCGGAGAAGCTGAGACTCGTCGAGAAGGTCATCCAGGGCCGAGACTTCACGGTGATCGTAGAGGGGATGAACGCGACCGAGGCCTGGCTCGGTTCCCTGCCCGGCCATGTCTACGCCAATGTCCGGCAACCCCCGATTTCCACCCTCAATCTGGCCCACATGATCCCCCTCTCAGCCGTGTGGGCCGGGCCGGAACGGGACGAACACTTCAAGGCCGCCCCATTATTCTATGCGCGGACCGAAGGCTCGACCCCGTTCCGGTTCTCGCTCCATGTCGGCGATGTTGGCCATACGCTGATCGTCGGGCCGACCGGAGCGGGCAAGTCCGTGCTGCTCGCGCTGATGGCGTTGCAGTTCCGCCGTTATCAACGTGCGCAAGTCTTCGCCTTCGACTTTGGCGGCTCGATCCGCGCCGCTGCTCTTGCCTGCGGCGGCGACTGGCAGGATTTGGGCACCAGCCTGTCTGACGACAACGCTGGCGCAGTTCTGTTGCAGCCCTTGGCGCGGATCGATGAGGCAGCGGAACGCAATTGGGCATCCGAATGGCTGCAAGCGATCCTTGCCGCAGAAGGCGTCGTGGTCGATCCGGCGACCAAGGACCATCTCTGGTCAGCACTGACCTCGCTGGCCACCGCGCCGGTTGCCGAGCGGACACTGACAGGCCTAGCCGTGCTGCTTCAGTCGCAGGCGCTCAAACAGGCGCTCGCGCCCTATTGCATCGGCGGACCGTTCGGACGGCTGCTCGATGCCGAGAGTGAACATCTCGGCGAAGGGACATTCCAGGCCTTCGAGACCGAGGGTTGACCGGCTCTGCAGCGGCACCCGCCGTGCTCTCATATCTATTCCACCGGATCGAAGGTCGCCTCGACGGCTCGCCAACGATGATCATTATCGACGAAGGCTGGCTCGTGCTCGATAGTCCAGCCTTTGCAGCGCAGCTGCGCGAATGGCTGAAAACGCTGCGCAAGAAGAATGCGAGCGTGGTCTTCGCGACCCAGAGCCTTGCCGACATCGAAACTTCGGCAATCGCCCCCGCCATCATCGAAAGCTGCCCGACGCGGATATTTTTGCCCAATGAGCGGGCGGTCGAGCCCCAGATCCTATCCATCTATCGCCGGTTCGGCCTCAATGACCGGCAGATCGAGATCGTCGCGCGGGCTGCACCCAAGCGCGACTATTACTGCCAATCGGCACGCGGCAACCGGCTGTTCGAGCTGGGACTGGGTGAAGTCGCACTCGCCTTCACCGCCACCTCAGCAAAATCCGACCAGCTCGCGATCACCGCGCTGACCCAAGCGCATGGAACAGCTGATTTCGCTGCAGCCTGGCTGCGCCATCGCCGCCTCGAATGGGCCGCCGCCATGCTGCCGACCCAAGCCGCTTCCCCCGCCCATTTGGGCCAACTCAAGGAATAAATCCCCATGAAATCCTCCCGCTTCCGTTCGTCCCTTGCCGCCGGCGCCGCGATCCTGTCGATGACAGTGACCGCATTGTTGCCTGCGCCTGCTTATGCCCAGTTTGGCGGGATCGTTTACGATCCGACCAACTATTCGCAGAATATCCTGACCGCCGCGCGCACGCTCGAGCAGATCAACAACCAGATCCGCCAGCTGCAGAATCAGGCGACATCACTGATCAACGAGGCACGCAATCTGCAAAGCCTGCCGTTGACCGTGCTTGAGCCTCTGCAGGCACAAATTCGCCAGACCCAGCAGTTGATCGGTCAGGCCCAGCGGATGGCCTATAATGTCCAGCAGATCGAGACGCAGTTTGCCGCGCAGTACAAGTCGATCGATCTCACCCAGCCGCAGCGCGTTTTGGTGCAAGGAGCGCAGGACCGCTGGCAGAACAGTGTCGCCGCTTTCGAAGATGCGCTGAAAGTCCAGGCGGGCGCGGTCAGCAATATCGAAGGCGCGCGATCGTCAATCAACAGCCTTGTGACCGCGAGCCAATCGGCAACCGGTGCGTTGCAGGCAGCACAGGCCGGCAACCAGCTGCTCGCGCTCCAGTCACAGCAACTGGCGGACCTGACCGCAACGGTCGTTTCGCTCGGCCGTGCTCAATCGCTTGATGCCGCCAATGCAGCTGCTGCAAAGGCGCAGGCCCGCGAGCAGCTCCGCCGCTTTCTGGCTCCGGGTCGCGGTTATGTGCCGACGCCCGCCCAGATGTTCCGGAACTGATCGCCGTGGATAACAAGCTCTTCGCGCGGGTTGGAGCCGGGGCGTTTGTCGCCGTGGCGCTGACTATGACCGTGCTCCAGCTGCGCGAGGAGCCGCGTGTTCCGCCAACAGAAATCATCACGGTGTGGGAACCCGACGGCGATCCCCTCCCGGCACAGCTCCGCGCCTGCTCAGCAATGGGCGAACTCGCCATCTCATCGCCCGATTGCCGCGCGGCATGGGCCGAGAAGCGGCGAAGGTTCTTGGGGGTCGAGCCGGATTCTCAACCGAGCGAGCCTGCTGCGCCACACGAGAATAGGGGCGTTCCGCCCGCGCCTGCGCCCATCACACCGCCATCAGAAGAGGGTCAATAACATGGGTGGCACTGGCGTCGTCGACCGCTTCCTCGACATCTTTTCGCGCTACATCGACAGCGGCTTCGGCCTGCTGTCGGGCGAGGTCGCATTCATTGCATCCACACTTATCGTGATCGACGTGACGCTCGCAGCCTTGTTCTGGTCATGGGGCGAGCAGGACGACATCATCGCGCGGCTCGTCAAGAAGACGCTGTTCGTCGGCGTCTTCGCCTACATCATTGGCAACTGGAACAACCTCGCCCGGATCGTCTTCGAGAGTTTTGCTGGATTGGGCCTCAAGGCCAGCGGCACCGGCTTTACCGCCGCCGAACTGCTGCAACCGGGGCGTGTGGCGCAGGTCGGGCTTGATGCCGCGCAGCCAATGCTCACCGCAATCTCGGACCTGATGGGATTTGTCAGCTTCTTCGAGAATTTCCTGCAAATCATCATCCTGTTGGTTGCTTGGGCAGTGGTGATCACTGCCTTCTTCATCCTTTCAATCCAGCTGTTCATCACGCTGATCGAGTTCAAGCTGACCACGCTCTGCGGGTTCGTGCTGATCCCGTTCGGGCTGTTCGGCAAAACCGCGTTCATGGCCGAGCGCGTGCTGGGCAATGTCGTGTCATCGGGCATCAAGGTGCTGGTGCTTGCGGTGATCGTCGGCATCGGCTCGACCATCTTCACCGAGTTCACCAGCGCAATCACGGGCGAGCCGACCATTGAGGATGCGCTATCGATTATGCTGGCGAGCCTCGCGCTGCTGGGCCTAGGCATCTTCGGCCCTGGCATTGCCAATGGCATCGTCTCGGGCGGCCCTCAGCTGGGCGCAGGCGCTGCCGCTGGCACCGCACTGCTTGCGGGCGGCGCTGCAGCAGGAGCGATCGCCGGTACCAAGCTTGCCGGCGGCGCGGTTGCGAGTGCCGCATCAAATGTGGCGCACGGCACCGCCCGCGCCTCGGGCAGGGCGACCATGGCCTATGCGATGGGATCTGCGGGCAAGTCAGGCGCTGCCGCTGTCGGCTCAGGAATGGCTGCGGTCGGTGATGCCGCCGTTGGCGCTGCGACCTCACCTTTGCGGAAAGCTGGCGACGGCATGAAGCAGTCGTTCCGCGAGGGTAGCCGCGCGGCAATCACCAACACCGGCGGCAGCATCACTCCCGGACCCAGTGCGCCGACGCCCGCATCACCTGCTCCCGAGTCCGGCCAACCCGCATGGGCGAAGGCGATGAAGGACAAGCAGACCATCGCGCACAGCGCGACCATCGCTGCCCATACGCTGAAGTCTGGCGACAGCCATGGCGGCGGCTCTTCCATCGACACTTCCGAAAAGGACTGACCTCATGTTTAGGCGACCCTCGATCCGTTATGGCACGACACCCGAGCCCGAAACGCCCTACCAGCGCGCCGCGCAGGTCTGGGACGACCGCATCGGCTCGGCCCGCGTGCAAGCACGCAGCTGGCGGCTTGCCTTTTTCGGCGCGCTGGGTCTTTCGACATGCCTGACCGGCGGGCTGATCTGGCAGGGCGCGCGCGGGAGCATCGTCCCCTGGGTGGTTCAGGTCGACAAATTGGGTGAAGCGCAGGCCGTGGCTCCGGCTGACGCCGGTTACACGCCATCCGACCCACAGGTCGCATTCCACCTCGCGCGCTTCATCGAACAGGTCCGCGCAGTGCCCGACGATCCGATCATCGTTCGGCAAAACTGGCTGCGCGCTTATGAATTTGCGACCGACAGGGGCGCATTGGCGCTCAACGATTATGCCCGGACCAACGATCCCTTTGCGCTGATCGGCAAGGAACAGGTCGCGGTGGATGTCACCAGCGTGATCCGCGCCTCGCCGACCAGTTTCCGCGTCGCCTGGGTCGAGCGACGCTACCGTGACGGCAGCCTTGCTGAAACCAACCGCTGGACCGCGATCCTGACGATCACCCTCCAGACGCCCCGCACCCCTGATGCCCTGCGCAAGAACCCACTCGGCATCTTCGTCAATGCCATCAACTGGTCAAAGGAACTCGGATCATGATCTGCATCCCATCGCGCGCCCGGCGCGCTATCACCCTTGCCATGCTCGTCGGCAGCGCCGGCATGTCTTCATCCACATGGGCGCAAGCGACGAATGCGCACCAGCCCACGGTCACTTTGCCATCCAGCGGGGCGGCACAGACGCTCTCATCTGGCGAAACCGTCGTGGCTGTTCCGGTGCCACTCCCGCTTCCCGACCAGCTCCAACCCCTTCCGCGGCGCCTCCCTCCCCACGCCGCGGGTCGCTCCCGCCCGCCGCAGAGTCGCCCCACTCTGCAGGACCGGGTGGGAGCGGCAATGGAGGCAGCGCGGATTCAACCTGAGCGCACCGGGTTCGTCAATGCGATCCAGGTGTTCCCCTACACCGAAGGTGCCCTCTATCAAATCTACGCCAAGCCGGGCCAGGTGACCGACATCGCGCTGCAAGAAGGCGAGCAACTCGTAGGCTCGGGTCCAGTCGCCCTGGCGACACCGTGCGCTGGATGATCGGCGACACCGTCAGCGGAACTGGACCTGCGGCGCGGGTGCATATCCTGGTCAAGCCGATCCGACCCGACATCACGACCAACATCGTGATCAACACGAGCGCACGCACCTATCATCTCGAGCTGCGTGCCAATCCGTCGGTCTACATGGCCTCGGTCTCGTGGACCTATACGCAGGATCAATTGATTGCACTGCGCCAGGCGCGCGCCGATGCCGAACGAACAGCCCCGATCGCGGCGGGCATGGATCTTACCGCCCTCAACTTCCGCTATGGGATCGAAGGCGACAGGCCCGCGTGGCGTCCCTTGCGGGCGTTCGACGACGGCGTCCGTATCTACATCGAGTTTCCCGAGAGCGTCGCGCAGGGCGAGTTGCCGCCGCTGTTCGTGATCGGGACAAACGGCGAAGCCGAGCTGGTCAATTACCGCGTCGCGGGGCGCTACATGATCGTCGACCGGCTGTTCGGCGCGGCCGAACTGCGGCTTGGTGGGCGCAAAGGCCAGGACAAGGTGCGGATCATCTCGCAGCGCAGGGGGCGAGCATGACCGAAGCTAGCATTGGCGCAACTGCCGAAGCCGGCACCGCACAGCAACCGGCAGCGCCGCTCGCTGATCCAGCCAGCGCGGTGAAGCTGCGCGGTGATCCGCCGCGTGTCATGCGCCTGTCGCGCAAGGCCATTGGCATAGCCTCGGCTTGCAGCTTTGCCCTTGTCGGCGGTGCGCTGATCTATGCGTTGCAGCCGCAAGGCGGCAAAGGCTCCGAGGAACTCTACAATACCGAGGGCGTCGCTGTGGCCGACAACCTTGCCGGTGCGCCCAAGGACTATGGCCAGGTGCCCAAACTCGGCCCCGCCCTGCCCGGCGATCTTGGCGGACCAATTCTCGATGCACAGCGACGCGGCGATGTCGCGGCACTTCCGCCCGTTGGCGGGCCGCAGCCCTTGCCACCCGATCCAACCGCCAATGCCGCAGAAGTAGCCCGCCAGCGCACCGAGCAGGAGCGCGAGGCCGCGCGCGCCAGTCGATTATTCTTCGGCGGTGGGTCACCAACAATGGCAGGCATCAACTTTGCGGGAGCACCGGCGTTGGCGGATGCTCCGGCGCAGGTCTCTCCAGCTGCAAGGCCGACGTCTGACGGAGACAGGCGGCAGGGGTTTTTGGACCGCGCCAGCGACCAGCGCACGGTATCGGGCGAACGATTGTCGGGATTAGTATCGCCGAATGTGCTGCAAGCGGGATCAGTTATTCCAGCGGCGCTGATTACTGGGCTTCGTTCAGACCTGCCGGGCCTGGTCACTGCGCAAGTGACTCAGAATGTCTACGATAGCCCTACGGGACGCATCTTGTTGATCCCGCAGGGCTCTCGACTGATCGGCGACTATGATGCCGACGTCGCCTTCGGGCAAAGCCGGGTGCTGCTCGCCTGGAACCGGCTGATCCTGCCCGATGGCCGTTCCATCGTGCTTGAACGCCAGCCTGCATCCGATCCAAGCGGCTTTGCCGGGTTAAAGGACGGCACCAACTATCATTGGGGCGGCGTGGTGAAGGCTGCGCTTGTGTCGACGCTGCTGGGCATTGGCTCGGAGATCAGCTCTGGCGGTGATGGTGATCTTGCGCGCGCATTCCGGCGCGGCACGCAGGACAGCATTGGCCGCGCAGGCGAGCAGGTCGTCAGCCGCGAATTGAGTGTCCGACCAACCCTGACTATCCGACCCGGGTTCCCGGTGCGGATACTGGTGACCCGGGACATCGTGCTTGGAGGTGAACGGTGACACGGCTGAAACTTTCCGATCTTGCCGATGAAAAGCCCATGAGGCTCACCATCGAGGTCTCGGCACGGTTGCACCGCGAACTGCTCGCCTATGGGGCGGCGCTCAACGGCGGGGACACCAAGGGCGCACCGCCTCCAGAGCGGCTGATCCCGCCGATGATCGAGCGGTTCATCGCTACAGACCGGAGCTACGCCAAGGGACGACGCGCGTCTCAACCGGGATAGCGCTCGCCAATCATCGTGAAGAACTGCTTTAGCGCCGGATTGGTATTACCGTCGCGCCAGTAGAAGGCATAGTCGAGCCGCGTTGGACCATTGCCATCGAATATCTCCCGAAACTCGATATCGGGCCAGTTGACCCCGTGCGATGCTTCGGTCGCGATCGTGATAAAGCGCTTTGCCGACACGATGCTGACAACGCTCTCCAGGCTGGTGTTCTGGCGGATGATTGCGGGGCTCTTGCTCTGCTCGGTTAGCCGAGCGGCAATCAGGTTGGCGAAGGACGGTCCCAAGCCGCCTGACTGCACCACAAAGACTTCGCGACGAAGATCCTGCCAGTAGATGCGATCCTTCGTCAGCAGTTCGTGATCGACCGGGAGAGCAACCAGTATCCTCTCCGCCCATGCAGGGCGCGACGCGAGACCTTCCTCCTCGAGCCCAATCGGGGCGACAGCAAGGTCGAGTGTTCCCAGATGCAGACCATGCAGCAAATCGTCGGGACCAGCCTCCTCGCCGTCGAACTGCACGTCGGGAAACTTCGTGAGATAGTCGGCGATGGCCAGCTTGAGATTACCTGACATCAGGCTCGTACAGAACCCAACCGTAATCCGCCCTTGCAGCCCGTAGCTGACGTTTCGGGCAATCGTTTGGAGATTGTCGACGTCGGTGATGATGCGACGGGCCAGCTCAACGCACACCCGGCCATGTTCGGTCAACTCAGCTCCTCGGGTCGAACGCTCGAACATTTTGACGTTCAAGCGATCTTCCAACTGCTGAACTCGCCTGCTTAGCGAGATTTGTTTGACGTTCAGCAGCGCCGCAGCGCGCGCAAAGCTTTTCGCATCTGCTGTCGCTACTGCATAGCGGAGTTGGCGCAATTCAATTGTCATCGAACGATTGGCATTGGGCCACCTCAATCGACAAGATGCGAAAAATGCTCAGCAGTTCGGTGCTGTGCCAAAGTTTTTCATCACCCCGACACAGCACCAATCCCCTAGAACTTATACGAGATGTTGAAACCAGCCGTCCGTGGCGCGCCATACTGCTCCGTCCAGCCAACGCTCGTGTTCAGCGCCTGCGTCCGGTAAAGATGGTCGAAAATATTCTTCACCCATACCGACGCCCGCCAGTGATCGCCCATGGCAACACCGACTTCAGCATTGCCAAGGAAATAGCCACCTTCGATGGCTTCCGTCGGGCTCCTGACGATGTCGAAGCGGACCCGGCTTTGATAATTGCCAGACAGTGTAATGTCGGCATTCACTTGGTCCGACAATGACCACTCATATTTCACAAGGCCGTTGAGCGTCAGGCGGGGCGAGTTAGCCAACACACTGCCCTTGGTTACGCCAGCAACCACCGACCTTGTAACTTCGGTATCAATAAAGCCTGCGCCAAAACGGACATCAAGCCCATCTGCCGGACGCCACCGAACGTCGGCTTCAAGGCCCCTCACCCGGGCATCACCGACATTGGCGATCCCAAACAGCACGCCGACTGGTGAATCGAACAGCGGACCGTAAATTTGAGCATCGCTATATTCATAGTCGAAGACGGCTGCGTTCAGCTGGAAGTTGGGGAACAGTCGAGTCTTGACGCCCAGTTCGTATGCTGTGAGCTGTTCATCGCCAAAGGGGGTTAGGACAGTCGGGTCGAACGTCAATTGCCCCTGGAACCCACCCGATTTGAAACCGCGGCTGACACTTGCGTAAAACAGCGTGCGATCTCCCGCTTGGTAGTTCAGACCAATTTTTCCGGAGAAGTTCGACGTCGAGAAATTGTTGCTCACTGGTGCGAACAGGTTTGAACAGGCGCCAGCGACGCACAAGAACGTTGTTGCCTGATCGAATGTTTTGCGTTCTTCCGTATACCGCAGCCCGCCAACCAAAGTCAGCTTCGGTGCAAATGTCCATTCCCCGTGCACGAAGGCCGCGTAGGCATCAGTGCGTTGGCGATAGGTGTTCCCGATCGTATCAAGCCCCGCCAGGCCAAAAAGCGGCAAAAGGTCGGGAGCGTAAAATTCGTCACGGGTTCTCACTGTGTCGTGCGAATAAAAGCCGCCACCGATCAATTCAAGATTTTCGCCGTGGTAGGCAAGACGAAGCTCTTGAGAATATTGGTTGATGGTATTGTTGTATGTAGCATCGAGATATCGGACGGAAGTGCCGTCGGTATCTTCGACGTGCAACCGCGTGAAATGCTCATAGGCACTGATCGAGGTCAGCGTCAGAGACGGGGTGAGAGACACATTGGCAGTGAGTGATGCGCCGCTGGACTTAAGATTCATGTGCGGATCCACGGCAGCCCCCGCTACGCGCGGCTGGCTTGCATAGGCGTTCTCTTCCGTCGTGAGGACGTTGTTTGCCTTGTAAAGGGTAACGTCAGACCGGTCATAACCCATGTGGGCATTCAAGAGAAGATTGACGCTGTCACTTGGGGTCCACAGCAATTGCAGCCTGCCGTTCGTGCGATCGATTTGGCCAATACGATTGCCTGTAACGTAGTTGGTTTGCGGTCCAGAGCTCTGCTGAATCGTCTGCACTGCAAATCGTGCGCTCAGATTCGAAGTAAGCGCACCACCTACGGCACCATCCAAATGCCAACTGTCGTATGTCCCGTAGCCAGCTTCAAGCTGCACGTCAGTGGTTTGCGAAGGTCTGCGGCTGATTATGTTGACGGCACCTGCTGTCGTGTTCCGACCGTAGAGATCGCCCTGCGGTCCTTTGAGCACCTCGACACGATCCACGTCAAAAAGGCCGAACGAGAGCATCGCCGGTGATACGAGATAGACGTTGTCGACATACATGCCAGCAGCGGGATTGTTGTTTGCCGCATAGTCATTCAGGCCAATGCCGCGAATGCTGACATTCACAATGCTGTTGGCCAGCACATTCTTGATCTGCACATTTGGCGTGATAGCCGCGAGATCGACGATCGATTGAGTCCCGGTGGCTTTCAGGTCACTGCCCGTGAGCACATTGATCGAAACCCCAACATCATCGGCGCGCTGCTCGCGCCGCTGAGCGGTCACGACAATGTCGCCAAGACCGGTTTCAGAATCACTTGCTTGAGCTTGGTCCGTAGCCGCATTTTGCGCGAGCACCGGCGAGGCACAAGCCAAGCTACCAATCGCGATGGCAAGACAGCTGGTGTTGCGAATATATTTCTTGGTCATGTTATACCTCCCTTTTTAGATGTTGATTGCTGGATAGCCCTTGAGGTCCTTTGACCTCGGATGGGCGTAAGTCCGTTTGCTGTGCGTTAGTCCGGCGCGCACAATTCCGGCGGCCACGCATACGGTCGCCGGAATAGGATCGATGACAGGCAGGTCGTAGCCCTTGGCCTTCAGCGCCGTTTCGATCGCCGTTGCACAGCCAAGGAAGCCTGTGCATCCTAGGACGATCGCATGCGCACCGTCTTCCTCGACGGCAGCGAGCGATGCGCTTGCGAGGGCTTGGGTCAGTTTCTCCGGCGAAGCTTCGAGCTCCAGAACAGGTATGTTGATGACCCTGACCGAGGCGAGCTTGGCGCTCGTCCCATAGACCTTTGCCAGGTTCTCGATCATCGGCACGACAGAATCGAGCACCGTAACGACGCTGAATCGATGCCCAAGCATGGCTGCCAAGTGCATCGAAACTTCCGACGGGCCGAGCACCGGGATCGAAACGACCTCACGCGCAGCCTTGAGCCCAGGGTCGCCCATACAGTCGATGATCAGCGCGTCAGCGCCCGAACCTTCAGCAGCAATCGCTTCGGCGACGATGCCTGGCACCGACATCGCTTCATCAAATTCACATTCAATCGAAACGGGTCCGGTGGCGATCAATGACTGGGTGATCGTAAGGTCGGCGCTCTGCAAAGGAGCGACATCGTCCAGAGTCCGGATCCCTTCGGTGACAATGGGCGTGATGAGATGAATGCGCATCAGAGGAGGTCTCCAATAAGTGTGGCTACAGGGGCGTACTGTTCATCGAGACCAAAACACTGAGGCCCGACGACATCGAGTGCGCGCGCGGTGGTCAGCAATGGCGGTGCGCTGCAGGCGACGACAGCCACGCGCTGTCCGTAGGCAAGGCGTTCCGTTGGAATCGCATGCGCGGTTTCAGCATCAACAATCGTGACCAGATCAGGCACGACGCAGCGCAGTTTGCCATCAACTGTGACGAGTAAATTCTCGTTCTGGAACTTGAGCTCCGCACTCCCAGCTCCGTTCATTGCGGAGATTGTGCAATTCCCGAAGACCCAACCCTTTGACGTGTCGCGCTCCAGACCGGTGATCTTGCCCCGGAATATGACGGCAGCATCCTTGTAATATTCGTGCGCACGTAAAGCAGCGACAAGCCGGTCGATTGGCGAGCGAGGATCCCCGCTGCGCGAAATCGCCTCACCAATCTCAATTGCCCCTGACAAAGTCTTGGGAATTGCTGCACGCCGTGCTTCGGCCCCAGTCATCGGGTAGCAAGACATACAAACGCTCGCGCCCATTGCAGCGGCAACCGGCCTGGACAATTCCTCAGCTTTGAGACCCGTCGTCGTTTGATAAAGTACGCTGTTGCCGTGCTCGTCGGCAATCGTCATCGGGGCGCAAGCCACGCCTTCGATATTGAAGCTGGTCATCTGCAACGCCGGGAATGCACGTCCCATGCCGTCGCCATCGACGATTGGTAGTCCGCGCATGGCAGCATAGGCGACTGGCATCATCGAATTGCAGCCACCGATCTCGGCTGAGATGATTGCGCTCGCCTTGCGGCCGATGAAACGTTCGAGCGTTTCGACCGCCCGGTGCTGGTCTTCAATCGAGAACAACTTTTCGATCATCACCGTGGGCGCACCCAATGCGGCGGCGATGAAGACATTGTCCTCGTCCTTTAGCTCATCGACAGCCAGAACCTTTACCGGCCCGTATTTGGCTATGGCTTCACGGCAGAGCAGCGACCCCAGATAGGGATCCTCCCCACCCGTACCCAGAAAGCTGGATCCAATTGCCAGCTGTTCGATGTTGTCGAGCGTGATTTCAGTTACCATTATCGTTACTCCGCCATGGCCAGGTCGCCGACGGCGCGGCAGACGACACGGGTTGCTCCCCCAGGCAGATATTGCAGCGGGACTGCTTCGATATTGACGATTTCCACGCTTCCGGGTTCGGCCCCGGCGGCAATCGCCTGCGCCTTTGCTTGAGCTTCAGCATCTTCAAGAGCAGCTGCGCGACCTTGCGGGTCTGGAATGTTATAAATGCGATCAATTTCGCCGCTGACTTGTCCGATCGCAGCGCCGATGGCGTTGGCAACACCCGCATGTTCCGGCCGCAGCATTTCCGAGACGCCCTCTGGGGTTTCAGAAACGAGAACAGAGCCGCCGCCCACCAAGATCATCGCAATGTCGCCTGGCGCAGTCTTCATCCGATCGATCGCATCGTCGATCAGCCCGGCAATGACTTTGCGCGCTTGTGCGACAAGGTTGGGAGACAGCCCCGAAATCCTTGCGGGGTCACCGAACTCCGCCAAGCCGCTCGCCACGGCGATGTCACTGGTTGTAAGCACCTGCCCCCCAAAAATCAGGCCTTCCTCAAGCAAGCGGAAGCCAACCGAGTCTGGTCCGACCGTGACTTCGCCATCGCTTTCGCGAACACGGCTTCCTCCCCAGACCAATCGAAAGAATGTCAGGCATTCGGAAGTTGGTGCGCACACCGCCTACATCTACGTGGACAGTCGACTGCCGAGGAAAGCCTCCGGTCAATACACCGACGTCAGATGTCGTGCCGCCGATGTCGACTACGATCGCGTCCTTGGCTCCGGTCAGCCAGGCTGCGCCGCGAAGGCTGTTGGTTGGCCCTGCCGCAAAGGTCAGCACTGGATAGCGCTGCATGTAGTCAGCGCTCATCAACGTGCCATCGTTCTGGCTGATGTAAAATGGTGCCTCAATACCAAGGTCGGCCAATGCGCGTGCAAAGGCAGCCGTAATCATTGCCGCCAACGGACGCAGGCTGGCATTCATGATTCCCGCGTTTTCTCTTTCCAGCAGCCCGACACGCCCCAGTTCGGAGGATATTGAAACCTCCATCTCTGGCGCCAGCTGACCGACAATCTCGGAGGCCCGTACCTCATGCGCCGGGTTGAGCTGGCTGAAAATACACGAAACCGCGATCTGTTGGATGCCCTTCGAGCGGGCCTCTGCAACGCAATCGGCAATCGCAGCTTCATCGAGAGGGGAGATTTCGCGGCCATCGAATTCGAAACCACCAGCGATCATCCTGGAACCGCCGCATACTTTGTCTTTCAGATCATCCGGCCAGGACGAGTAAGGCGGTATGCCTCGTCCGGCAGGGAAGCCAATCCGAATTGCAAATACGGGAACCAGTTCGCGACGTTGGATAAAGGCATTTGTAAAATGCGTGGTGCCGATCATGACGGCTCGGATTTCATCCGACTGAATTCCGCATTCCGAAATCAATGCATTGATTGCATCCGAGATACCGGAACTGACATCTTTACTGGTGGACCGCTTGACTGCACCAATGACCTTCTTCCCCGAAAGCAGGACAGCATCAGTATTTGTTCCTCCGACATCCACCCCAATTCGCATCGACACCCTCCACTGGCTATGGTGGGGGTCTATAGGCATGAGGCGATGGCTCAATGCCGGTGGTTGGGAGTTTGCGACTCTACCTAGTAGTTTTGAAATTGAGCGGCATGTTCGGCGCTACCGAAATTGGTAGTCCTATGCGACAGACTCGAGTTGACGGGCCGCAGCAACGGCAGACAGCCGGTCATGGACACCGAGCTTCTTGAAGATGCTTTTGAGGTGGAAGCGCACACCGTGCTCGGACAAGTTCAGCTGCCGCGCAAGGCGCTTGTCTGATCCACCTGCACTCAACAGCCGCAGCACCTCGAGCTCCCGTGAAGAAAGCTTGCCGCTCGCGACACTCTGACGATCACGCAGCCGATTGAGCAACATATCAACGAAGCCCTGTTCGAGTTCGGAGAGTTCAGGATCTGACTTCAATTCACGCAACGTACTCGTGAGCCGTTTGCCAGATACCTCCCGAAAGATCTGACGCATTCCAGTGGCAGCCCCTATCGTGACCGCCGTCCGAAGGGCCGCAAGTGAAGATTCCTGTTTGCCTTCTGCCGTTGCGAGAACGGCCGCGACCAGAAGGTATCTTAGCCGTGATCGCTCAAGCCCCCTATTGGTCGCCATCTCAATCGAAGCTTGCAGCAGCGCCCAAGCCTCGTCGTATTCCTTGTTGAAATACAATGCGTATGCCCGCGCGATGGAAAAAACCTCGTGTTCCTGCCAACTGATCGTAGGTCCAACTGCTGGAATTTCCCATTGAATCGCGGGTATCCTGCGCTGCCCCTGTAAACGGGCCTCTCCCGAAACGCACAAGCTTATGGCCATCACAAGGTCGGCAACGCGCGGTAGGCCTTGCGCTCGCAGCTTGCGTGCCTCGTCTTGCACGGCTTCGAGCATCGCCCCGATACCATGATCGGCGATGTTGACGCGGATCATTGTCTCGTAGGCTGCAAAGTAGATATCGAACCATGCCTCAGCTTCAGGCATCCGATGCGCCGACTTCCTGAGCGAATTGCGTGCGCTAGTCAGTTGTCCTGACTCAAATTCAATGGAAGCGCTCAGGGCCGCCAAGACAGTCTCAACACCAATGTCGTTGTCAAAGTCCTGCTGCCAGCGTCGGCGGGCTTCCGAAAGGCATGTCCTGGCGTTCTTCAACTTGCCCTGTGCAAGATTGATCGATGCCTCATGCATGAGAAGGAACATCAGGTTATATTGCGATGAAGCTTTCTTTGCTTGCGCGCGGGCGTCAATAAGATTGGCTACCGCAGCATCGAACCTGGCGCGCTGACAGTTCAGTATTGCGGAAAGCGTAGCAAGGAACGTCCGCATGGCTGCATCGTCAGCCTGTTCGTCGATAAGGTTCTTGAGTAGCTCAAGGTCGCCAGTTCGTTCGAGGGAACACCCGTACACGAGCAGTGTGACGCGAACGATCTCAAGGTCCTTTGCCAATGCATGACCCGGCCCCACTTCACTCGCCAGTGATTCAAAGAGCTCCTGCGCAACATGAATGCGCCCAGCCTTCATCAGGACGATACATTCGATCATCCGCAAGACGATCGAACTGGCAATATCTTGCGCGCTTGAATTTTCCAGCAACTCCTTGAGCACCGAAAAACCGTAAACAATCCATATCCTCAAGGCGCCGTGAGCATGTGCATATTCGCGGATTCGACTGGTGTCGCCAGCGATCCTTGCCAAGGTGGCCGCCTCAGCCAACCTTCCATTTTGCGAACATTGATCCGCCATTGAAACTAGGAGTTTCAATCGGCTCTGCTTGTCAAATACCTCCACCGCATCCCGTAGCCAGACCCGCAGGGCGCTTTGCAGGTAAATTCGGTCGCCGCGGCGATCCACCAATCCTTTGAACCGAAAAGCAAGGTCAGCCAGAACACGCCCGTCATCTTCGTGGCCGACGATACCGGTAAGAATGCCGAGATCAGGAGCATCAAGTAGGCTGGCATGGACCAGTGCAGACACCTCGTTAGGCGAGAACAGTGGCAAAATTTCTTGATCGATGAATTCGCCGAGGCGACTCTCTCACTATATCGAGGTCACTCCAAGACTCGTCATAATCCTGCGATCCGGCAGCCCAGGAACATAGGAGTTCCAGTGCAATCGGCCAGTCACCGACTAGGTCACGAACTCTCGATCGGGTCCGCGAATTTGAGATAGATTTGAGGGCATCAGCTATCTCTTGCGGCCGCAGGCGCAAAGCATTCGCATCAATATAGTCCATCGACCGCCGCGACGACATCCGCGCCAAAGCGAGATCGCTCGACTGGTGCAAGACTACGAATACACGCTGATTGCCCCCGTCAAAATTGCTGCGTTCGAGCGCCAAGCCAAGGAATTTCAGATCGGCTAGATGTACGTCCTCGACCACGACAATTTGTCGCTGGTCAGAGAGGAGCGTGTTGGCCGCTGCACGTGGATCAGCGCTGTGCTCTAATTCACCAAACTCACGAAATGCGCACGCGCCGCTGACTGAAAGTCGGCGCGCTACATCACGTGCGAGGCCGCTTTTCCCAAACCCTGGGGGCGCGCAAAGAACCACAATCGCATGTCCAGAGGCGATACGTTCGACCAATCTGCCTTGATGGCTTTCTGTAACCATTTGCTAGGTCGACCCTTGCGCTCCAAATTCTCTAGGCTCCTTCATACTACTAGGTAGGCGGAGAATTGCTAGTGGGGCTTCCAAGGCGGCAAGGCTCACGGACAGTTCAGGGCAATAACCCAAACTCGCTGAATCACTTTGCCCGGCCAGAACGCTTGGAGTTGCTGGCACAAACTTTCGCGCAGCCGTCTCCACCAACAAGACCCAAGTCATCCCGCCTTTCGGAAAACCGCCAGATTCCGGCTGCATTTCTGCGACCCATTGCCGCGCACGGCGCTCTGCTTTGGCGGCAATTCGACGAACTCGACGTGTTTTCCGGAAGAGTGTGGCCAAGATTGAGAGCGCTTACCCGAATATGTCACGCAGCCGATAATGTTGTCGGACAAAGTCTGCTGGGCCAGACGCAGGTGTGAATTCACCAGCTTTGCGCGCGTGATGTAGCCCGCGTTCACGCCGGGAAGGGAATGATTCATCAGAAGGTGCATGTCGACCTCATTGATGCCTGCAACCTGCCCCATGGTCCGGTATGTCTGGCGCAGATCGTTCCCCCAGTGCGACAGCACCGCGCGATCCTCCTTATGCTCATAGATATGGCCTGGCCCGCTTTCAGCCGGGAACAGCCACTCCTGGGCCTCGCGAGGGTGCATTTGCCGACCAAACCGGGCCGCCCGCAGGATGCAGCGCATCATCTGCCGGGACAGCGGGATGACGAACGCCTTCTGCTCACCGCCCTTGGGGTTCGGAACAAAGAGTTGCCGCTTGCGGAGATCGACATGCTCAAGACGGATCTTCTTGATGGGATCCGGCCTGCTTCCCGAGAGAAGGATCAGCAGATGCAGTTCGCGTCGGAGCGGGTTATCGAGCCCACGCAACTGGTCAAACCACGCAGGCAGATCGTCTGGCCCTAAACCGGTGTCGCGTCGCTTCTCCGGGTTCCAGTCGACTGCGAACACCGGGTTCTCTGCCGGGAGGCTCCGCGCCGACTTGCGAGCATGATTGTAGATGGCCCTAAAGGTCCGCATGCAGCTGTTCGCCATGAACGGACCATGCTTCGCCGTCAGGGCGTCATGTCTCGCCTTGACCAGTGACGGATCGTCGCCAAGCGCGCTCAGCCGTGTGTCGAGCCAATCTGCCAGCAACCGCTCTACATGATCCGCATAGCCACGCACGGTCTTGTCGCTCCGCCCCTTTCGTTCGAGATGGCTCGCACGATAGGACGACCAGGCACTGGCCAAGGTAGGATCATTTGGCGGTGCCACAAGAGCAACGGGTGGTTTGGGCCGAGGATCAATTCCATCGGCGATCTGGCCAAGCAGGAGCTTGGCCTTGCCGCGCGCCTCCCGCGCGGCGATCCGCCCCGCCTCACCTATCTTCATGCGGATCGACTGACGTCCATCGGCGGTGCGCAGATCGGCCTGGATCATGAACGTCTTTGAACGCGAACCAACGACAACAAAGAAGCCCGAGAGGTCGGAATCTCGAACAATCTGCTGACGCCCTTTGACAGGTTCAATGGCAGCGACGGCACGATCAGTTAGAGCGACAGCTTCCATGGACAACCTCGAAATTAAAACGGTATTAAAACGGTGAATTGTCTCATGAGAGTGAAATGGGTCAATAGCGGGCCTACGCCATTGTTTCCACAAATGGCTGTTTTGCGTTGTTTTAAGGTCGATTTTATGAATTCTGGCGAAGGAAAAGAGGAAGCCGGAAAGGATAAATTTTTTACTCTTAATCAGCGGGTCCTAGGTTCGAGCCCTAGTGCGTCCACCATTTTCCTTTATTTTCAAGATGTTGATCCTCCCAACTCGCGAGGTGGTCGCATTGTGAAAATTGAAAGGTAGCAATCTAGGTAACACACATCTCTTTTTGACATTCGACGGTCCAAATCACTTTTGAAACCGTTATGCGCGAGTGATTTTTGACTATCGCTGCGTGGTAACCCTGGATTTTCATCGAGAATTGACCCGGGTAGTGGTGCTGTCAGACCAGTCGCAACTCGACTCTGTTTGGCGGGGTAATGGCAAGGGGGCGCCGTTCACAAAAATTGAGGAAAAAAATCCTCATATCTTGGCTTTGATATAGAAAAAGAGATCATGTGCCGGAAATCGAATGCTCACCGGTTCCGAGCAACTGTTGTGAACGACAACAAAAGATGCTCAGCGAAGCTGCGCCAAACATCGACACTCCAGCGCGTTTCGCTCTCGCGGCTTAGAATAATCTCTACGCCTTCATAGATTGTGCGCGTCATGCGGCCCACCGCGAAGCGTTCAAGGTCGAGCGGACAGCCTGCATTCAACATCGCGCGCGCGGCATGGCCTTCGAGGATAATGCCCACAGAGCGCTCAGAAACATCGACAACACTAAGCGGCAACCCCGCACCTGTTTCTTTGGGCTCCACATCTACAGCACGCCACAGCCATTCATCGGGGCCAAGGCACGCAATATCGCCCAGCGTCTCACCAATTTTGCGCGGCAGGCTAAGGCCCAGATGCGTTTCCAGCGCCTGACGCGATTTCGCGCGCAACGACCACCGCCGCATCGGCGGAGCGAGAGTGATGGTGACGCCTGAATATGCAGCAGGCGCAGCCGGCACCGGTTCACAGCGGAGCAAAGCATCAGCCATTCACCCGTACTCCTTCTGCGTCATAGAAGACCATGGCGGTGACTTTCGCAGCGATCGTCCTGCCGGGCATAGGAATGTGGAGCGTCTCACCCATGCGCCCCTGCCCACCCGCGACCATCGCAATCGCAATTGAACGGCCAAGCGTCGCGCTCCAATAGGATGAGGTGACATGGCCCAGCATCGTCATCGGCACCGGCTGGTTGGGATCGGCGACGATCTGCGCGCCTTCCTCCAGCACCTCGTTCGGATCATCGGTGAGCAGGCCCACGAGTTGCTTGCGGCCCTCGGCCACAATATCGGGCCGAGCGAGCGAGCGCTTGCCGACGAAATCGGCCTTCTTCTTGCCCACCGCCCAGGCGAGACCCGCGTCATAGGGCGTCAGCGTGCCATCGGTATCCTGCCCGACGATGATGAAGCCCTTTTCAGCGCGCAAGACGTGCATCGTTTCGGTGCCATAGGGCGTGATGCCATGCGCCTCCCCTGCGTCCCACAGCACCTCCCACACCGCGCGGCCATAGGCAGCGGGCACATTGATTTCATACCCCAGTTCGCCGGTGAAGCTCACGCGGAACAGACGTGTCGGCACGCCGCAGATCATCCCTTCGCGGACGGCCATATGCGGGAAGGCTTCAGGGGAAAGGTCGATCCCTTCCACGAATGGCGCAATCACATCGCGTGCTTTCGGCCCTTGCAGCGCGATCACCGCCCACTGCTCGGTGATGCTGGTGAGCCAGACATTAAGGTCGGGCCATTCGGTCTGGAGATAATCCTCCATCATGTTGAGCACGCGCGCTGCACCGCCGGTCGTGGTCGTCAGATGGAAACGATCCGGGGCGAGCCGCGCCGACACGCCGTCATCAGTGATAAAGCCATCTTCCCTCAGCAGCAGGCCATAGCGGCAGCGACCCGGCTCCAATTGCTTCCACGGGTTGGTGTACATGCGGTTGAGGAATTCCGCTGCATCGGGGCCGACGACTTCGATCTTGCCGAGAGTCGAGGCATCGAAAATGCCGACGCCATTGCGCACCGCGAGACACTCGCGGTTGACCGCCGCGTGCATATCCTCGCCACTGCGCGGGAAGTAACGCGCGCGCCGCCACTGCGCGACGGGTTCATAAACCGCACCTTGTTCTCCAGCCCAGCTATCGATGGGTGACTTGCGCGTCGCGATGAACAGTGCGTCCTTGGCATGACCAGCAAAGGCGCCGAAACTCTGCGGCGTATAAGGTGGGCGGAAGGTGGTGAGGCCGATTTTTTCAATGGGCCGGTCCAGAAAGCCCGACGCCAGTTGCAGCGCGTTGAGGTTGGACGTCTTGCCCTGATCAGTCGCCATGCCGTTGGTGGTGTAGCGCTTAATATGTTCGACCGAGTGATAGCCTTCGCGGACGGCGAGCGCGATGTCCTTGGCCGTCACATCATTCTGGAAATCGAGGAAGGCCTTGATGGTGGCCGGGTCCTTCGGCGTGGGGAGCTGCCCCAGATTAACACCCTTGCCGAAGCTGAATGTGCCGCCGCAAGCCCCGACGCAGCGGACATTTTCATTGGGCTTGTCGGGCAGGAACGCCCCCCAATCTTCTGACCACGCAATGCTGCCCTTGCTGTGCGACCAGAGGTGAATGCTGGGCGTCCAGCCGCCTGCCATCAGGAGGGCGTCGCAAGCAATTCTGCCACCAAGATACTCATCGTTGCTGCAAATCTGGGCAGACTTGACGTGGTGTCGACCGTTGACACCAATTACGCTGTAATTGAGATAGATCGGGATGTCTTTGGCCTCTGCTTCTGCGACCAGCCCCGCATCCACCGCATCCCGTACATCGATGATCGCCGCAATTCCTACACCCGCTTTGGCGAGCGCGAGTGCATCTTTCCAGCCGCTATCATGCGCGGCCATCACGGCGACGTTCTTGCCGACAGCAACCCCATGTCGCAGCGCAAAAACCCGCGCAGCAGAGGCGAGCATGACACCGGGCACGTCATTGCCCTCAAACACCAAAGGCCGTTCGATAGCGCCCTGCGCAAGGATCACTTCGGCCGCGCGGATCTTCCACAGCTTCTCACGCGGGCCATGGCCCGGTTCGGCCAGATGATCAGTGATGCGTTCCACCGCACCAATGAAATTATCGTGGAAATAGCCGAACGCCGTCGTCCGCGTTAGGATCGTGATATTGGGCGCGGCTTGAAGCGCCTTCACACTGCGTTCGAGCCAAGGCCAGAGCGACGGATCGGCCAGCGCACCGCCGCCGAGCTCATCCTGCTCATCAATCAGGATCACACGCGCATTGCTGCCGCTGGCTTCGAGCGCGGCATCAATGCCCGCCGGGCCTGCGCCGACGATCAGCAGTTCGCAATGCGCATAACCGGCATCATAATGATCGGGATCGACCTCGCTCGGCGCATCGCCCAGCCCGGCCATGCGACGGATCGCGGGCTCATACAGCTTCTCCCAGAAGGAGCGCGGCCACATGAAGGTCTTGTTGTAGAAGCCCGCTGGAAAGAAGCGCCCCAGCCTGTCATTGATCGCGCCAAAATCGCGCTTGAGCGAGGGCCAGCGGTTCTGGCTCTTTGCATTGAGCCCTTCATAAATCTCGATCTGCGTCGCGCGCAGATTGGGCGTAAAGCGCCCGCCGCCGCGATCCACCGAGATCAGCGCATTGGGCTCTTCAACACCCGCCCCCATAATCCCGCGCGGGCGGTGATATTTGAACGAACGCCCGAACAACGTCACGCCCGCCGCCAGCAGAGCCGAGGCGAGCGTGTCACCAGCAAAGCCCTGATAGGGCTTCCCATCAAAGGTGAAGTTCACGCGTGCGCCGCGATCCACACGCCCGCCCTGATCCATACGGAACCCGCTCATTTGCGCGGCTCCCCGGCTTTGTAAGTCGTCTCGAACTTGTCGGTGACGGTGTCGCGCACCGCGTTGAAGAAGCGGCCGCAGCCAAAGCTGTGCCGCCATCGTTCATTGTGCCGCCCCTTGGGGTTGGCGCGGATGAAGAGATAACGCTCCCATTCTTCATCGGACAGGGTGGAAGGGTCAGCCGGGCGCGCGATATGTGCTTCTCCGGCATAGGTGAATTCCAGCTCGGGGCGCTTTTCGTCGCAATAGGGGCAGTGGATCAGGATCATCTCAATGCGCCACCGCTGCTGCCGCCGCTTCATCGATCAGCCGACCGTTGCGGAAGCGATCCAGATTGAACGGCGCGTTGATGCGGTGCGGCTCGTCCTTCGCCATGGTGTAGGCGAGCAGATCACCTGCGCCCGGCGTCGCCTTGAAGCCGCCCGTGCCCCAGCCGCAATTGACGTACAACCCTTTGACTGGTGTCTTGCCGAGGATCGGCGAACGATCTGGCGTGACATCGACAATCCCGCCCCAGGTGCGCAGCATCCGCATCCGGCGGAAGATCGGGAAAATTTCGCAGATGGCCGCGATATTATGCTCCAATATGTGAAGCGCCCCGCGCTGCGAATAGCTGACATATTGATCCGTGCCCGCGCCGATCACCAGTTCGCCTTTGTCGGACTGGCTCATATAGGCATGCACCGTGTTCGACATGACAACGCAGGGGAAAACGGGCTTCACGGGTTCGGAGACGAGCGCCTGCAGCGGATAGCTTTCGAGCGGAAAATCCAGCCCCGCCATCTGCATGACGACCGACGTATTGCCCGCCGCCGACACGCCAACCTTCTTCGACGCGATAAAGCCGCGTTCGGTTTCCACGCCTTCAATCGCGCCGTCCGCGCCGCGCCTTATGCCTGTGACGGCACAATTCTGGATGATGTCGACGCCCAGCCGGGCCGCTGCGCGCGCATAGCCCCACGCCACGCTGTCATGCCGCGCGGTGCCGCCGCGCCGTTGCAGTGCTGCGCCCAGAACAGGGTAGCGCGCGCCCGGATCGATGGAGAGCGGCGGGCAATAAGCCTTGGCCTCCTCAGGGGTCAGCCATTCATTGTCGACACCGTTCAGCCGATTGGCATGGATGTGGCGCTTGAAGCTTTGCACATCATGCACATTGTGCGCGAGCATCATCACCCCGCGCTTTGAATACATCACGTTGAAATTGATGTCCTGGCTCAGGCCATCCCACAGCTTCACGGCATGATCGTAAAGATGCGCGCTTTCATCATAGAGATAATTGGAGCGGATGATGGTGGTGTTGCGCCCGGTATTGCCGCCGCCCAGCCAGCCCTTTTCGATCACCGCAACATTGGTGATGCCATAGCGGCTGGCGAGATAATAGGCCGCCCCCAGACCGTGCCCGCCTGCACCCACAATGATGGCATCATAGGATGCTTTGGGCGCGGCGTCGGGCCAGTGCTGCGGCCATTTTTTGTGCGAAGACAACGCATTGGCGAACAAGCTGAAGGCGGAGAAACGCGTCATCGTTGCATCTCCACCAGCGGTGCATAGACGATCAGCATGGTGCAGCCATTGCGGCTGCCCGCGCGGTGGATGGCTCCGGGCATGCGCAACACAAAATCGCCGGGGCCATAGTCTGCGTCATCGTCGTAGAAATCGCCTTCGAGAACATAGATTTGCTCTATCTCGTCATGCGCGTGGCGCGCGCCGAGCGGTCCCGCCGGAACGCGTGAGAGGAAGGTGCGATAGCCGCGCGGATCATCGATTAGCGGGCGTAAGGCTTCGCCCGGCTCCGCGCCGGCCTGCCAGTCCGCAGCGTCGATCTTGATCGAATCACATTCAGGCAAAGGAATGGAAGACGCTGCCATGGGCTCAGGCCTTGAGCGCGCTATTGTCTGGATCATAGGGGCTGTCCGCGATGATCACGGCCTTGTGCCGCTTGCCGAGGATCGCAATCTCAAATTCGGTGCCGACCGCCGCGAGTTCAGGCTGCACCATCGCGAGCGCAAGGCTTTTGCCCACGCGCCAGCCATAGCCGCCCGATGTGACGCGCCCGACAATCGCGTCGCCCTGATAAATGGCTTCAGAGCCACGCGCGTCCGCATCGGTCACGCCGAACACTTCCATCGTCACAAGACTGTTGGAAAGGCCGGCTTCCTTCTTTGCGAGCAGCGCATCCTTGCCGCGGAAGCCTGGCTTTTTCAGGCTGATGAAGCGGCCCAGGCCGCTTTCAAAGGCGTTATACTCGATGGAGAGCTCACGCGGGATCAGCTTGTAGCTCTTTTCAAGCGCCATCAGCGTCATCGCCTTGATGCCGAAGGGCTTGATGTCAAACTCGGCCCCAGCCTCCATCAATGTGTCGAAGATGTAGTTCTGCATCTCGATCGGGTGATGGATTTCCCAACCGAGTTCGCCAATGAAATTGACGCGGAGGGCATCGACGGCTGCGGCACCAATGCTGATCCGCTGGCCGGTGAGCCAGGGGAAGGCTTCGTTCGAGAGGTCGGTGCGCGTCACCTTGGCCAGCACATCGCGCGCACGCGGCCCGGCGAGCACGAGCACACCCATCGCCGTCGTCAGCCGCTCGAACCGTACCGAGCCATCGGTCGGTAGTGCCTTCAGCAGATAATCCTGATCATGCGATTCATAGGCCCCTGCCGAGACGAGGTAGAAGCTTTGCGGGCCGGTCTTGTACACCGTGAATTCGGCACGAACCCCGCCTTCGCTGGTGAGCAAATAGGACAGCGTCACGCGCCCGATTTTCTTGGGCACGGCGTTTGTCAGCAGGCCGTCGAGCCAATCGGCAGCGCCGGGGCCGGAGATGCGACACTTGGCGAACGCGCTCATATCCTGAAGGCCGACCTTCTCGCTGACATGGCGACATTCATTGCCGATATGCTCAAACGCGTTGGAGCGGCGGAACGACCATTTCTCGCGCACCGGCTCACCCTCTACCACCGGATGATTGTGGTTGAGCAGCACATCGGGCCGGTCGAGATCGGCTTCGCTCAGTTCATAGCCCGGAGGGGCGAACCAGCCCGGACGCTCCCAGCCGAACACGGAGCCGAATACCGCGCCAAGCGCTTTCATCCGGTCATGGCAGGGCATACGGCGCAGGCCGCGCGCAGCCTCGCGCTCTTCTTCGGGATAATGGACCGTGAACACCTTGGCATAGGATTCCTCATTCTTTTCAATGAGATAGCCTTCATCCGCATAGTCACCAAAGCGGCGCGGATCGACACCCATCATGTCGACAGTCGGCTCGCCGTCAACGATCCAGTGTGCCAGTTGCCAGCCAGCGCCTCCGGCAGCGGTGATCCCGAAACTATGGCCTTCGTTGAGCCAGAAGTTTTTGAGACCAGCTGCCGGTCCGACAATGGGCGACCCGTCGGGAGTATAGGCGATGGCACCGTTATAGACCTTCTTCACGCCGACTTCGCCAAAGGCGGGAACGCGCGTGATGGCGGTTTCGATATAGGGCATCAGTCGTTCGAGATCGTCGGGGAACAGCTCATATTCGCTGTTCGCGGCAGGCCCCTTCACATAGCAGGCAGGCGCGCCGACTTCATATGGCCCGAGCAGCAAGCCACCCGCTTCTTCGCGCATGTACCAGCTGGAGTCAGACTCACGCAGCACGCCCATTTCGGGCAGGCCCTTGGCGCGGCGTTCCATGATCGCGGGGTGCTGATCGGTGACGATATACTGATGCTCGACCGGGATGACGGGCACGTTGATCCCCACCATCGCACCCGTTTGCCGTGCGAAATTGCCAGTGGCGGAGACGACATGCTCGCAGGCAATATCGCCCTTGTCGGTATGCACGATCCAGCTACCATCCCGCTGCTGCGTAATGCCCGTCACGCTCGTGTTGCGATAGATTTCAGCGCCCCGCTGCCGCGCGCCCTTCGCCAGCGCCTGTGTCAGATCGGCGGGCTGGATATAGCCGTCTGCCGGGTGCTGGATCGCGCCGATAATGCCGTCCGTATTGCACAGCGGCCAGATCTCTTTCACTTGTTCGGGCGTCAGGAAGTTGACCTCCACGCCAATCGTTTTGGCGACGCCTGCATAATAGCGATACTCATCCATCCGATCCTGCGTGCGGGCAAGGCGGATATTGGAGACGTTCGAAAAGCCGACATTCAGGCCAGTCTCTTCCTCCAGTGTGGGATAGAAGCCGACCGAATATTGGTGGAGCTTGCCCACCGAATAGCTGAGGTTGAACAAGGGCAGCAGCCCCGCCGCATGCCAGGTGGAGCCCGAGGTGAGTTCCTTGCGCTCCACCAGAACGACATCGGACCAGCCCATTTTCGCCAGATGATACAGCGTGCTGACGCCGACCACTCCGCCGCCGATCACCACCACGCGCGCTGTTGTTTTCATGATAATCGACTGCCCTAGAAAGTCGGAAACGGGAATCTGCCTATGGCAGGCTAGAGCGCGCCCGTGCAACTGCGGGCGAGGACATTTGCCAGATTAATGGTGATGATTATGATGTGGACTCAGCCGTGATCGGCTTGCATTGCCGCCAGCAAGCGGTTGCGGACTTCGGCACACACCTGCTTGCGGCAGCCGATAAGGGCAGGATCAAACGCCTCAAGAAAATGCACGCCGACTTTGAAACTGCCCGGCCTGGTGAACGCGCGCCAAGCGCTTTCCCAACCAGTTTCCTCGCCCAGCCAGGCCACGTCGCGGCCGCCTGAGAAATCCAGCCAAACCGGCTGGATCATGATCGGCTTTGGGGGCGGGGCCAGCGTCGCGAACAGCGAGGGTTTGAACGGCAGCAGTCCGGTGCCATCCGATGTCGTCCCTTCCGGAAAATGCGTCACCGACCAGTTTTCGGCAATTGCCGCTCGCAGTTCCGCGATCTGGCCACCGACGGACTGCTTGTCCGTCCGGCTCACGAAGATCGTGCCATTGAGTGCGGCCAGCCAGCCGATGATCGGCCATTTGCGGACGCCGTCCTGTGCGACAAATGCCGTGCCCGTCAGGCCGCCCAGCACCGGAATGTCGTGCCAGGAAATATGATTGGCTGCGAAAAATACGTCCCGCTTCAGGCGCGAGCCATGGACCTTGACGCGCATCCCCAAGACCCTGCTGACGATCCTCAGATAGAGCATCGCCCATGGTGATGGAGTCCGCGCTGCCCGCCAAAGCACATGCAGGGGCAACAACACCAGCAATGGGCAGGCGATCAGGCAGGCTCGGGTAGCAAACAGCACCCATGCACCGGGATCAACACGGGTTCGTGCAATGGAAAGGGCAGCCACGACGGTCCATCTTCTGAGTGATCGAGACCGGATTTTGCCCGGTGAGCTCTCAATACATCCAGATGATGACGTCAAAGTGACAGCATCGGCCTGTCATGGCGTTCAATAATTGGCGTCGGGCATCGATCCCTTGCGCTGATCGATATAGGCCAGAAGTTCCTCATGCACGCCTTCATCAAGCGGAGGGGAGACATGCTCTGCGAGCGTCTTCTTCCACGCGGTGTTGGCGCGCTTCTGGATGTCGAACGCGCCTTCGGCGTCCCATTTCTCCCAGCTGTCATAGTCCGCGAGCGAGGAGCGATAGAAAGCGGTTTCGAAATTGGCCTGCGTATGCGCGCAGCCGAAGAAATGCTTGCCCGGCCCCACTTCGCGGATGGCATCCATCGCCTGACCATTGTCAGACAAATCATAGCCACCAAGCATGGTCTGCATCATGCCGAGCTGATCGCAGTCCATCATGAACTTTTCATAGCCCGTCACCAGCCCGCCTTCGAGCCAGCCCGCCGATTGCAGCACGAAATTTGCGCCGCCCATGACCGTGGTGAGCAGGGTCTGCGCGGACTCACTTGCCGCCTGCCCGTCCGCGATCTTGGAAGCGCACAGGCTACCCCCGGTGCGCGAGGGCACGCCGAGCCGCCGGGCGAGCGCCAGCAGCGCGTTGATGATCAGATTGCATTCGGGCGTGCCATAGGTCGGCGCGCCCGACTGCATCGAGAGTGTCGTCACGAAGCTGCCAAAGATCACCGGCGCGCCGGGCTTGACGAGTTGCAGGAAGGCCATGCCCGCCATCGCTTCGGCGAGCGTCACCGCAATCGCGCCTGCAAGACCCGTAGGCGCCATCGCCCCTGCCATGATGAAGGGCGTCACCAGCGTGGCCTGATTGGCACGCGCCAGCACCTTGGCCGCGCCCAGCATCGTCGCGTCATAGGTGAGCGGCGAGTTGCCGTTCATCACGCCCGCAAGGAAAGTGTTGGGCTCGCCTGTTTCGGCATTCATCCAGCGCTCGCCGAACAGGATCTTCGCCATCTGGATGCAATCATCGGTGCGGCTCGGCGCGGAAACAGCTGCGAAGAAGCATTTGTCTGACAGCGTGGCATTGCCATAGAACATATCGAAATGCCGTTTGTTCACTGGCAGATCGACTGGCTCTACCATCGCGGTAGATGCACTGTGCAGCCAGGGCGAGGCATAGGTCAGCTTGGCGAAATTGTTGAAATCCTCAATCGTGCCATAGCGGCGGCCCTTGTCCAGACAGCGCACGAAGGGTGGGCCAGCCGTGGGGGCGAACACGGTGCGCTTGCCGCCAATGATGATGTTGCGCGCCGGATTGCGAGCGTGCTGCGTAAACTCGCGCGGGGCATGATCCTGAATGAGCTTGCGGCACATGCCGGGTGGCATACGGACCAATTCGCCCTGAACGTCTGCGCCTGCCGCGCGCCAGATCTCCAGCGCTTCGGGATCATCGCGGAACTCCACGCCGATTTCGGTCAGGATGGTTTCGGCATTGGCTTCGATCAGGCTCAGCCCTTCTTCACCGAGCAATTCCACATAGGGAATGTTGCGCGAGATGAAAGGCGGATAGCCGGAAACGGCGGCCAAGCGGGCGGCGCGCTTGGCATCGCGGCCGCCTCGGCGAGATGGTGCGGGAACGTCTGTCATGCGCGGAACCTATCGCAAAAAATGTGCGCTCCGCACATGCCAAAACGTCATGGCTTTATGACGGCGGAACTGGCTCAGGCCAGCCCGACGATATTCCCGTCATCATCCAGCGTGATCGTTTCCGAAGCCGGGCGGCGCGGCAGGCCGGGCATCGTCATGATGTCCCCGCATACCGCCACGATGAAGCCCGCACCCGCCGAAAGCCGGACTTCGCGCACTTCGACGGTGTGGCCGGTTGCCGCCCCGCCTTTGGTCGGATCGGTCGAGAAGCTGTATTGCGTCTTGGCGATGCACACCGGCAGATGGCCATAGCCGAGCTTTTCATAATCCTTGAGATTGCTCGCCGAAGAGCCCGACAGGATGATCCCATCTGCGCGGTAAATCTCCTTCGCCACCGTCTCGATCTTCTGGGCGAGCGGCATGTCATCGGGATAGAGCAACTTGACCTCAGCCGAGCCCGCTTCCAGCTGCGCCTTGACTTCGCGTGCGAGTTCCTCAGCTCCTGCGCCACCTTCGGCCCAATGCTTGGCGAGCGCCACGCGCGCGCCATAGCGAGCACAAACGGCCTTCAGCGCGTCGAGTTCTTCCTGCGTGTCTTTGACGAAGTGATTGATCGCCACGACCGGGGTCAGCCCGAATTTCTGGAGGTTCTGGATATGGCGCTCCAGATTGACCGCCCCGCGTTCGAGAGCGGCGACATCTGGCGTCCCGAGATCATCCTTGGCGACGCCGCCCTGCATTTTGAGCGCGCGCACGGTTGCGACCAGCACCACCGCATCTGGGCGAAGGCCGGACTGGCGGCATTTGATGTCGAGGAATTTCTCCGCGCCCAGATCCGCACCAAAGCCGGCTTCGGTGACGACCGCATCCGCCAGACACAAAGCCGTTTGCGTCGCCATCACCGAGTTGCAGCCATGTGCGATATTGGCGAACGGCCCGCCGTGGATGAAGGCAGGATTATGCTCGATCGTCTGCACCAGATTGGGCTGAAGCGCATCGCGCAGCAGCACCGCCATCGCGCCGTCCGCCTTTAAATCGCGGGCGGTGACGGGAGTCTTGGCATAGGTGCGCGCGACGATGATGTCGCCGAGACGACGTTGGAGATCCTTGAGATCAGTCGCCAGACACAGGATCGCCATGATCTCGGAAGCGACCGTAATGTCGAAGCCCGTCTCACGCGGCACGCCGTGCGTTACGCCGCCCATGCCGACATTGATGTTGCGCAGCGCACGATCATTCATGTCGACCACACGCCGCCAGACGACGCGGCGGGGATCGATGTTGAGTTCATTGCCCCATTGCAGATGGTTGTCGAGGATCGCGGCAAGCAGGCTGTGCGCCGAGGTAATGGCGTGGAAATCGCCATTGAAGTGGAGGTTGATGTCCTCCATCGGGATCACCTGTGCGCGGCCGCCGCCCGCGGCTCCGCCCTTCATGCCGAAGCACGGCCCCAGCGAGGGTTCGCGCAGGCACACGATGGTGCGCATGCCGATGCGGTTGAGGCCATCGGTCAGGCCGACGCTGGTCGTGGTCTTGCCTTCGCCTGCGGGGGTCGGCGTGATCGCGGTGACGAGGATCAGCTTGCCGCGCGGACGATCCTTGACCGCCTTCACCAGATCAAGGCTAAGCTTCGCCTTGTGATGGCCATAGGGAACCAGATGTTCGGGCGCGATGCCCAGCGTTTCCTGCGCGAGCGGCAGGATGGGTGCCATGTGCGCGGCGCGCGCGATGTCGATATCCGGGGCTCCGGGCGGTGGTAGTGTGTTTTCTTGCATAACTCTCCCCTTGACGCTTGTGCGCCCTCTCTTGGGGATGCGATGTGATGCAACACATACAATTTCTCAATGCGATTTTGCGCGCCGCCAGCAAAGTAATCGCTACCATTTTTACTGCTTATGAAGGCGCTCAATCGTCGCCGAGCGCGATCAGCCCATCGAGCCAGGGAAGCTTGGTGACCAGATCGGGAATCACCTCCTGCGCGAGGATCGAACGGCATTCTTCCACGAGGGTGCGGGGCGCTCCCCCAAGCATCTGTTTTCGCGCCACCATCGTCATGCGACGCCCGAATTTGCCGCGGACAATCGGCTGCACAGATATCTGATCGAAAATGCCCGGCACCTGAAACAGGCAGAGCGGCGTGGTAATGCCCCATCCGAGGCCGTACGCAACCGCAGAGGCATGACCGACCACCGAGTCAAATTCGATCTGGCTGGGGAATTTGAGCTGGAGCCGCCCCAATTGCGTTTCGGTCTGCCGCCCAACCGAAGAGCGCAGCGAGAAGCGGATCAATGTACTATCCGCCAGATGCGGCCCCAACTCTTGCGCCAACTTGAACTCTTTAGGGAAAATCAGGACATAGGGTTCGGTGAAAACATTATAGCGCTCGACATCGATCATGTCTGACGTGTTGCTTTCCTCGGTGATCAGCACATCGGCGGCATGCGTGTTGAACTTGGCGCGCTGCTCCGGCAGCAACCCATTGGAAATACGCCAGAATTTGGCTATGTCCGCCTTGCGGCGGTAAAGGCGTGGCCCCAGCACATTGGCGAGGCTTTCGGGCATCGCGATATTGAGTGACGGCAGTTCGCCGCTGTCGCTTTCAGTCGCCTCGACAAAGGCATTTTGCAGATCGCCCAGAATTTTCTGGCTTTGCCGGTAGAGCACCTGCCCGGCCTTGGTCATCAGGATCGGGCGCATGCTGCGGTCAAACAATTGCCGCCCCACGGTTGTTTCAAGTCCGGCAATAATCTGCGACACGCCTGACTGGGTCAGCCCCAGCACCTTGGCTGCCTGCGTCATGCTGCCCTGCTCCGCTGCGGTCACGAACACCTGCAACGCGCGGAACTCGAAATTATGCGGAATTTGCGCGCCGCTCATCGGACGGAACGGATAGATGAAAGACGGGTGACGAGGAGTATCATTAGCACAGCTTATAGTGAGGGAGATGCGCGCCTCAAGCGAAAAGCTTGGATGGCCTCAATGCCGTGCCAAAGCGGGATCGCTCGCGCCAATCACGCGCGCTTCAATTCCTCCGCCAGGCTGGCTTCGCTCGCGCAACAACAACAGCAGCGTGGACAAAAGCGCAATCAGGCTGAGCCCTGCAAACATCAGCAGCATTGCATCATAACCCTGCGGATTCTTCGGACCGGCATCAAAAGAATCATTGAGCCATCCCGCGCCGTAATTGGCTGCGGCAAGCCCAAGCGACTGGATCATGTTGATCAAGCCGAACGCAGTACCGACCCGGTGCTTTTCGACCAGCATCGCAGTGGAAGGCCATATGACGGCAGGAATGACCGAAAAGCTGACGCCCATCAGAAGCGTCGTGACCCATAAGCCATAACTGGTGGTGGCGAGGATGAGGAAGGTCAGCGGCATCAGCCCGGCTGCAATGGTGAGCAAGGTCGCCCGGCGCCCGATGCGGTCAGCAATCAGGCCAAAAATAGGCGTGGCAAAGATAGCCGCTGCGAATACCCAGGAATTGGCCGTTCCGGCCTCTGCCAGAGTCATGCCCTTCACATCCTGAAAATACTGGATCGAAAAGGTCGAGCGGAACGGAAAGAAGACGCTGGCGAACAGCACATTGAGCCAGAGGATATACCAGAAGGAGCGACTAAACCCGGTCAGGCTCCGCCATTCGAAGCGCTCGGGAGGTTGCGGCTCGGCGCGCAGATGCGGGAAGCGACGGTCCATCGCATAATAGGCGAGCGCCGTCACCACGCCCAGCGCGGTGAGCCCGGCAGCCAGCCATAAGGGGGCTTGCCAGCCCATCGCATAGATATCGGCGAACCAGCTTGTCGATTTGTCTGCGCTGTAAGAGCCTACCCGCGCCATCGAGAAAAAGAGCGCAATCGCCAGTGCCCCTCCCCCCAGATGAAACCACTGCGCAATTCCGACGAGCAGCGCGATGTAGAGTGTTTCATTGCCCAGCCCGAACAGCAAGCGGCCAAGAAGCATCAGCTCATACGGCTCTCCCACCGCCGTCAGGACGGCACCCAATGTACAAATCAGCGCCGCAATCAGGATCGACTTGGCCGCACCGATCCTGTCGATCAGGATGCCCCCCACCAAAGCCAGTGCGATATTGGGCAGGTTGAAAACGGCATTGAGCAGGCCAATCTGGCTTTGTGAAAACCCACGCTGATCGCGCAGCATTCCGGCGACCGGCGCGATGCTGTCATAGGTGTAATAGCTGCCCATGATTGTGAGCGCGGCGAGCGCCAGCATGGTCCATTTGATTCGCGACTGCTTCATGTGATGCGTGCGCCTTGCCGCAAGAGTTCGTGCTGGATGGCCTCTACGTCAACCGCGTCAAAGCCCCGCCCGCTCTTCACGCTTTCAGCAGCAGCAACACCCGCACCTTGCCCTGCAACGGCGCAGCACATCATGTTGCGCACAGCAGCATGGCTCAACTTGTCGCCACCGATGGTGCGGCCCGTGACAAGGAGGTTCTTCACCCCTTTGGGCAGCATCGCGCGATAGGGCACATGGAAATAGCGGCCCGTTGTTGGCAGGATCAGCGTGCCATAGCCATCGATGAATTCGGGGAAGATGCCGATGCTGTCCTTGAAGCGGCCCTGTTCCTTCACGTCATTGGCGCTCATATTGTAAACCGCATCGATCTTGCGCGTATCGCGAATGCCGAGCGTCATCGCGAAATTGCGGAGCTTGGCTTGGTCACATCCGGGCATGAACGCCTGAAGTGCATGGATCGCATGCATGGCCTGTTTGCGCCCCGCCATTTCGCCGTGCGTCAGCGCGTCCGGATCGGTGCCGTCCAGATAGAGATGGCACATGTTGAGATAGGTGAGGTCCCCCTGATCGGAGACGGTGCCCCATGTCCCCGCCATGGTCTTCACGCTGTCGGGGATCAGCCCGGCCTCGAACGCCTTCTGGAAGGGCTTGCGCAGGAAGGGCGAGAACATCGCATCCTCCTTGCCGCTGGTGCTGATCTCCCACTCGCCGCCCACGGCCCAATCGCCATAGGTCTGCGGATCGGCTTTTACCGCGTCGATGAAGCGCGTCTTATTGACCCCGCACATGGAGAACATGACCGAGACCGACATCATCTCTTCGACCGGATGCTTGTGCGTCGGCGCGCCCGCGCGGTGGGCAATGTCAGCGTCGCCCGTCGCATCAATCACGCGCTTGGCGAGGATCGCTTCGCGACCGGCCTTGCTCTCCACGATCACGCCCTTGATCGTATTGCCTTCCATGATGGGTGCCACAAACAGGCGATGGAGCATCGGGATCACTCCGGCATCCTCCACCAGCGTATCGGCGACCACCTTGAACCCTTCAGCGTCCAGACTGTGGCTGATCGATTGCGGTTCGGGCATCGCCGCGCCCATTGCTTTGGCACGCTCTTCAAACTCGCGGCCTATGCCTTCGCTGTCGATCATGGCGGGGTGGCGATACCAGGCGAAGCCTTCCACGCCGACTTGCGTGATGTTTCCGCCGAAACAGCCATAGCGTTCAAGCAACACCGTCTCCACCCCGGCGCGCGCGCAAGCGAGTGCAGCTGCGAGGCCTCCGGGGCCGGAGCCGACCACCAGCACATCGGTTTCACGGATCACCGGGATTGAACGGGCGGGTTCCGTGATCGTGCGCGTCATCGCTGTACCGTTTCCCAATTCGGTGCCACATAATAGGGCGCGTTGGACGGGGCGAGCAAAGGCTTGCCGAGGATATGATCGGCACCTTTCTCTCCGATCATGATCGTCGGCGCGTTGAGGTTGCCTGTGGTGATCGAGGGCATCACTGAGCTGTCGACAATGCGCAGCCCCTCAACGCCAATCACGCGCAGTTCGGGATCGACGACCGCCATCGGGTCGGCGGGATCGCCCATCTTGCAGGTGCAACTGGGGTGCAGCGCGCTTTCGACATGATCGGCGATGAAGGCGTCAATCTGCTCGTCAGTCACGCACTCCGCACCGGGCTGAATCTCGCGGCCCCGGAACGGCGCAAAAGCCTCCTGCTGAAAAATCTCGCGTGTCAGCCGAACGCACGCCCGCATCTCCGCCCAGTCATCGGGATGGCTCATATAGTTGAAAAGGATTTTGGGTTTGTCGCGCGGGTTGGCGCTGCGTAGCGTGACCATGCCCCGGCTCTTCGAGCGCAACGGGCCGACATGCGCCTGAAAGCCATGTTCGCTGGCGAGCGAAGAGCCGTCATAATTGATCGCCATCGGGAAGAAGTGATACTGGATGTCGGGATATCTGATCCCCGCGCGGCTGCGGATGAAGCCACAGCTTTCAAACTGATTGGAAGCGCCCTCGCCCGAGCGCAGGAACAGCCACTGCGCGCCAACCATCGCCTTGCCCAGCAGATTGGCCTTTCCGTATAACGTGATCGGCTGTGTGCAGGCCATCTGGAAATAGAACTCCAGATGATCCTGAAGGTTCGCGCCAACGCCGGGGCGGTTGGCGACTATGTCGATCCCGTGCTGGCGAAGCTCCTCCGCCGGGCCGACCCCGGAAAGCTTGAGCAACTGCACCGAATTGATCGGGCCTCCCGACAGGATCACTTCGCGGGTCGCCCGCAGCTGGTAGACTTGGCCGCCGCGCTCATATTCAATGCCAACCGCGCGCTGCCCTTCAAACAGGATGCGCGTGGCCAGCGCTTGCTGGATGATCCTGACGTTGGCGCGCTTGCGCGCCGGGTAGAGATAGGCCTTCGCCGCCGAACAGCGCGTGCCATCCCGCACCGTCATGTCCATCCGGCCAAAGCCCTCCTGCCGGTAACCATTATAATCCTCGCTCAGCGCATATCCCGCCTGCTGCGCCGCATCGAGCCACGCCTGGTGCAGCGGGTTCTTGAGCGAGCCGTAACTGGTCGAGAGCGGCCCATCTCCGCCGCGATACTCGTTGCCCCCTTCAGCGCGGCCTTCCGCGCGTTTGAAATAGGGCAGGACATCAGCATAGCCCCAACCGCGCGCGCCTTCCTCATCCTTCCACCGCTCGAAATCGAGCGCATTGCCGCGCACATAAACGAGGCCGTTGATCGAGGATGACCCGCCCAGCCCCTTGCCGCGCGGGCAATTGAGGCGGCGGCCATTCAAATGCGGCTCCGGCTCGCTTTCATAGCCCCAGTTCCAGCGCTTGGTGTTCATGGGGTAAGCCAAGGCGGCGGGCATCTGGATGAAGATCGAACGATCACTTCCGCCATATTCGAGCAATACAACTCGGTTCTGGCCATCAGCACTCAAACGGTCCGCCAGCACACAGCCTGCGGAGCCGGCCCCGACGATGATGTATTCTGTTTCCTCCAGTCTCATCATCAAATTGCCTTATGGAGCGCCAGCAACCCTTTGAGCGTGCCCCAGCACATCAGCAGCAGAACGAGGCCAAGCGGCAGACCGGTCGCGATTGATCCCGCCTGAAGCGAGGTCAGCCCGCCCGTCAGCAGAAGCATCACGCCGATCCCGCCGACGGCGAACAGCCAGAAGGCCTTTTGCCGTAGCGGCGTATCGGTGCGCCCGCCCGAGGTCATCGTGTCGATCACCAACGTCCCTGAATCCCAACCTGTCACAAAGAAGATCAGGATCAGGCAGATCGCGATGAAGGAGGTGAATTGCGGCCAGGGCAGCGCGCCGAGCAGAACGAACAGTTGTTGATCGAGCGTTGCTTTGGCAAGGCCCGCACTGTCTCCCGCCACGATGTGCGCGATGCTCGCGTCGCCAAAGATCGTCAGCCACAAGATGCCGAGCAGGCTTGGCGCGATCATGGCGCCTGCGATGAACTCCCGCACAGTGCGTCCAAGCGATATCCGCGCCATGAACATGCCGACAAACGGCGCCCAGCTGATCCACCATGCCCAATAGTAGACGGACCAGTCGCGGTAAAAGCCTGTATCCTCGCGCCCCACAGGATTGGCGAGTGCGGGCAGATTTTGCAGATAGACCCAGATATTGCGGACCAGATCGGCAAGCAGTTCGCGCATCGGCCCGGTCACCAGCACGAAAATCAGCAGGCCGAGCGCAACAAGCATGTTGAGCTCACTCAGGATGCGGATGCCGCGATCAATCCCACCGCGCACCGACAGGAAAGTAATCCCCGCCATGATCGCAATCAGACCGAGGATCGACGCGGGTGAACTCGATATCTGATAGAGGAATGTGATCCCCGCCATCGCCTGCTGCGCGCCGAGGCCGAGCGATGTGGCAAGCCCGAAGATCGTGGCGAACACCGCCAGCACCTCTATCCCGTCACCCAGCCGCCCCCACACCGCCTTGCCGAAAATCGGGTAGAAGGCCGAACGCATCGAAAGTGGCATGCCGAAATCATAAGCGAACACAGCAAGCGCCAGACCCGTCACCGCAAACATCGCCCAAGGGTGGAGAGCCCAGTCGAAAATGGTCGCCGCCATGGCAAGATCGCGCGCGCCGGCTGCGTCGTCCGCCGCGCCGCTCAAGGGCGCTGCAGCCCCGCCCGCCATTGACGTTGTAAAGTGCGACACGGGTTCGGATACGCCGTAGAAGACGAGACCAATCCCCATACCCGCGCCAAACAGCATCGAGAACCACGACAGCCGCGAATAGTCAGGCCGCGCGTCTTTGCCGCCCAACCGGATGCGCCCGAGCGGCGAGACGGCCACCACCACACAGAAGATCAGCAGCAGGTTCCCCGTCGACATGAAGAACCAGTCGAAATTGTCAGTCGCGGACTTGCGGATGCCAGAGAAAAGCGCCGCCGATCCCCTCCGGGTCGATCAGGCTATAGGCGATGACGAGCAGCGACAGGATTGCGGTCGGGAAGAAGACGAGCGGATCGATCAGGAGCCCCGCAAAGTTCCGGCTCGATCCGCCATATCCCTTGGTATCGATATCCGTTGACCAGTCCGCCATGCCCATCTCCCCTCACCGGGACAGACGCTAGTCACAATCGACCCACCACGTCCAGACCATCGTCAGCATTGATGATGGGCATGAGCTGCCGTGGGGGCTGGGGCGGGGTTGGTCCGCTTAACTGATATTCGAATCCGGGAAGCTCGCCTTTTTCTGCTCCATGAACGCGATCAGCTTGGCATCAATCTCCGGGTCCAGCTCGGGCGCCGTGTAGCTGGCGAGCATTTCCTTATAGAGCTTCTCGGCGCGCTGTTCGGCATCCTGGCTGCCATCCTCCACCCACTGCTCATAGCTGTTATTGTCAGCAATGGTGGAGCGGTAGAAAGCGTTCTTGAAATTCGCCTGGGTGTGCGAACAACCGAGGAAATGCTGACCCGGACCGACTTCGGCCAGCGCGTCCATCGCCTGCCCGTTGGCGCTCATGTCGACGCCCTTGGCATAGACCGCCATCATCGATGCCTGATCACAGTCCATCACGAACTTTTCATAGCCCATCGCCAGCCCGCCTTCGAGCCAGCCCGCCGTGTGGAGCATGAAGTTGACGCCTGCGAGCAGGCCCTGTTGCAGCGTGTTGGCTGCCTCATAGGCCGCCTGCGCGTCGGACACTTTGGACGCGGTGAAGCCGCCTGCCGAGCGGAAGGGCACGCCCAGCCGCCGCGCGAGCGCTGCACCGCAGTTGAGGATCAGCGACGCTTCGGGCGAACCAAAGGTCGGCGCCCCCGACTGCATCGACATGGACGAGACGAAATTGCCGTAAATCACCGGTGCACCGGGGCGGACGAGCTGCGCGAGCGCCATGCCGCACAGCGCTTCAGCGAGGCTCTGCGCCGCCACCGCCGCGACAGTGACGGGAGACATCGCCCCTGCCACGATGAACGGGCTGACCATCGTCGCCTGATTGTGGCGCGCATAGACTTTGAGCGCGCCGAGCATCGTCGCATCGAACGTCATCGGCGAGTTGGCGTTGATGAGGTTCACCATCACGCAATTCTCTTCGACGAAATCTTCGCCGAAGACGATCTTGCTCATGCTCACCGAATCCTCGGCGCGGTCGGGGTGGGTGACCGAGCCCATGAAGGCCTTGTCCGAATATTTGATGTGGCTGTAGACCATGTCATAATGACGCTTGTTGACCGGCAGATCGACCGGCTCGCAGATCGTGCCGCCCGAATGGTGCATGCTCTCCGCCACATAAGCGAGCTTCACGAAATTGCGGAAATCCTCAATGGTCGCATAGCGGCGACCGCCCTCGCGGCTATAGACGAAGGGTGAGCCGTAAGCGGGCACCAGCACCGTATTCTTGCCGCCGATCACGACATTATTTTCGGGATTGCGCGCATATTGCGTGAAGATGCTCGGCGCATTCTTCTGGACGATTTCACGGCACATGCCGCGCGGGAAGCGCACCCGGTCGCCGTCCGCCGTGGCTCCGGCCGCCACGAACAGCGCGATGCTCTCCGGGTCTTCCTTGATGTCGATGCCAATCTCTTCAAGGATTGTGTCGGCGTTGTATTCAAGGATCGCCAGATCGGCGTCACCCAGCACGGAGTAAGGCGGGATATTGCGCTCGATATAGGCTTTGCGCGGGGTGGCTTCAGCAGCGTTGGCGGCGGCGCGGCCGCGGCGGCCTCCGGTGCGTCCTTCTCTCGACATGGCTTGGTCCTTTCTGAAAATTAGCGGGTGCGCGACCGGCTGCGGCGACCGCGCCCGGAGGCGTCGCCTTCTTGCCTTGGCGCGGTGGGGAAGCTCATCGCTCCGACGAAATAATCCTGAAACTTGGGTTCGGTCGCGGTTTCGACCTTTTCGATATGCTTGACCGCCTCGATGATGCGCGCCTTTTCATCGCTGCTGAGGAGCGCCATCGCCGCGCCCATACCTGCCGCATTGCCGATGGACCGGACGTTATCGGCAGTCGCGCCGGGGATGATCCCGATTTCAGCGACGTACTGGCCATCGAGATGCGTCCCGAAAGCCCCGGCGAGCAGGATTTCCTCGATCTGATCGCAGCCGAGATAATCGGTGAGCAGCGATACACCGGCTGACAGAGCCGCCTTGGCCAGCTGCACCGCGCGCACATCAGTCTGCTTCACATAGATCGGATTTTCGGGCCGGTCGACGAGCAGGAATTTCCAGCTCTGCCCCTCGGCCACGGTCCGCTCTGGCGCGGCTTCGGGGCGGAACAGGCCGCTTTCCACGATCACGCCAGCAGTGGCGAGTTCGACCATCACTTCGAAAATGCCCGAACCGCAAATGCCCGAAATGCGGTGTTTGGCGAGTTCTTCGGGGCGGCTGTCCGACAGCCAGCCGTCATGGCCAATGATCTTAACCTCGACTGCCTTGGTCTCGGGATCGATCCTCACACGCTCAATGGCACCCGGGCTGGCGCGCACGCCGGCGCTGATTTCTGCGCCTTCAAAGGCTGGGCCTGTGGGCGAGGAGCAGGCGGCCACCCGGCCATTATGGCTGAGCACGATTTCGGCATTGGTGCCGATATCGACGAGCAGAACCGAGCGGCCCGCCATCGCCTTGATCTGCGTCAGATAAGCCCCGGTCGTATCCGCGCCGACATGCCCGCCAACGAGCGGCAGCATCGCGATCCGCGCTGTTTCCGAAATACCCAGATCGAAACGATAAGCCGGTGCCTCGAACCAGTCCTTGATCGCCAGCGTAAAGGGCGCCTGCCCCAGCTCGACCGGGTTAATGCCCAGAAACAGGTGATGCATGATCGGATTGCCGACCAGCACCACTTCCAGAATCTGGTTCGGCCCGAGATCGAGCGCCTTGCGCGCGTCCTCCAGCATCAACGCAATCTGCTTGCGGATTTCGGCGGTCAGCTTCTCCTCGCCACCTTTGTTCATCATGACATAGGAGACGCGGCTCATAAGATCCTCGCCGTAGCGGATCTGCGGGTTCATGGCCGAGCTTTGCCAGCCGAGTTCACCGGTGGTGAGGTCATAAAGGTAAAGCGCAACCGAGGTCGAACCAATGTCGATGGCCGCGCCATACGCGTCGAAAGGCGACGGCGGCCAGACGTCGATGATCTCGCTGCCATCGCGTACCACCGCGATCAGCTGGCGGTCATTCTGCGCAAGGATCGGCTGCAGCTTCATCAGTGTCCGGTGACCGGGTTTGGCTTCCACGCCAAACTCGCGCAGGGCCGCCTGCAGCGCTTCGCCGTCGCTGGGATTATCATCCAGCTCGGGCTGGGGCAGCTCGCACATATAGAGCTTGATGGCGGGCTTGAGCGCGCAATCAATCGCTGTGCCCGCCTTGGAGATAACCGACTGGTGCTGGCGCGCATCGCTCGGCACTTCGATAACGGCATCGCCGCACAGTTGCGCACGGCAAGCCAGCCGCCGCCCTTCCCGCATGCGGCCCTTTTCGAGCGCCTTGGTCTCGCTGTCGGTGAAGGACGACAAGGCATGCTCACCCACACTCAATTTGAACTTGGCATGCTCGCCGGGAGACAGCTCGATCTGGCAACGATTGCACAGCCCCTTGCCACCGCAGATCGACTGAATGTCGACGCCGGCCGCGAGCGCCACGTCATAGATGCTCTGCCCCTCCTGCGCGTCTGCGCGGATGCCTGAGGGTGTGAAGATGACTTTGTACGACACTGTGCGCTTAACCTCTCCGGCGGCGGCCTTCGCGCCCGCCCCGCCCGCGCCCTTCGCCTTCGGGCGACGGCTCACGGAACTGGCGGATCCAGTTGGTGCAATTGGGATCAACGCCGTTCAAAACGTCCGCCGCCTTGATGGCGGGAACCAGTCCTTCATGCAGCGGGTTGAGGATCGCGCTTGTCATCCCCATGCCCGCAATCATCGGCAGGAAGCTGTTGTTGATCGCGTGACGATTAGGGAGGCCAAAACCGATATTGGAGGCTCCGCACGTGGTGTTGACCTTCAGCTCCTCACGCAGGCGGCGCACCAGCCGGAACACATCGCGCCCGGCCTGATTGATCGCGCCAATCGGCATGACAAGCGGATCGACGACTACGTCCTGCGGCTTGATGCCATGATCCTGCGCGCGCTGAACGATCAGCTTTGCGATTTCGAAACGCACATCGGGGTCTTCGCTGATGCCGGTTTCATCGTTGGAGATGGCGACCACCGCAGCGTCATACTTTTTCACCAGCGGCAGGACGCGCTCCATCACTTCGCTTTCCGCCGTAGTGGAATTGACCAGCGCACGCCCCTTGTAAACGGAAAGCCCCGCCTCCAGCGCTTCGATGATCGAGCTGTCGATGCAGAGCGGCACATCAGTGACGGACTGGACCAGCTGGATCACTTCCGCGAGAATCTTCGGCTCATCGGCCAGCGGAATGCCCGCATTGACGTCGAGCATTTGCGCCCCTGCCGCAACCTGCGCCAGCGCGTCAGAGACCACGCGATCGTAATTACCTTCCTTCATCTCGGCGGCAAGCAGTTTGCGACCCGTTGGGTTGATCCGCTCGCCAATCATGATGAAGGGCTGGTCAAAGCCGATGATCACTTCCTTGGTGGCCGAGCTGAGTATCGTTCTGGTCATGAGCGGGTTGGTCCTTCAGTTGACTGTTGCAGGCGACGGCGCGCCGGGGATCAAGGGGTGCGGCGCGGCCCAGGGCTTGCGCCCTTTCAGCACACCGGATTGGGTGACGATCTCTCCAATCCATTCTTCCTGTTTATACGCCATCAGATGCACGCCGGAGATGCCTTCGATCTCCGCCAGCTGCTGCATCAGTTCGATGGCAATCGCGCGGCCCTCTGCCTTGGGCCTTTCGGCCTGTTCGAGGCGACGGATGATGGCATCAGGAATATGCACGCCGGGGATGGCGCTGCGCAGCCATTTCGCAGTCTTGGCAGAGGCGAGCACCCCCACGCCCATCAGCACATGGCACTGCTCGGTCAGCCCCAGATCGCGCGAGCGCGCCATGAAGTCGCGGGCCATGGCGATATCGAAGCAATATTGCGACTGGACGAACTGCGCGCCCGCCGCGACCTGCTTGGCAAACTGATGCACACGGTTGGCCAGCGGCGGGGCAAAGGGGTTGATCGAGGCCCCCATGAACAGGCGCGGTGCATGGTCGAGCGGGCGACCGCTGAGGAAGCGGTTCTCGTCGCGCAAGGTGCGAATGGTGGAGAGCAGCGAAACGCTGTCCAGATCAAAGACGGGCTTGGCCTCGGGATGATCACCCACGCTGACATCATCACCAGACAGGCAAAGCACCGAGCAGACACCCAAAGCCGCCGCGCCGAGCACATCGCCTTGCACCGCAATCCGGTTCCGGTCGCGGCAGGAAATCTGGATAATCGGCGAATAGCCGACGCGCGTCAGGATCGCGCAGACGGCCAGGCTCGACATGTGGCAATTCGCGCCTGACCCATCGGTTGCGTTGATGGCATCAACATGGCCGTCGAACAGCGCCGCACGCCGCAGCACTTCATCCGGATCGGCGGAATCGGGCGGCGCAATTTCGGTCGTGATGGCAAAATGTCTGGCACGCAGCACCCGTTCGAACCGGCCGTGCGAGACATGGTCTGGTAGCATCGGCAACGGATCGCCGGGATTGGAGCCATAGTCTTCAAACTGGGTGTGCCCGTCACTCATCGCGCGCGAGCCTCAGCCAGCTGGATTGCCCCTTGCTGCGATTATCCACCGCGAACTGAACGCTGCGGATCGCGTCGCCCTTCTCCATCCGAGACGCGCCGTCCCAAGCCGCTACCCAGACGCAGCGCATCTCCGGCTTCACTTCGCAATGCCCATTCTCGCGGACGCCGCCGCATGGCCCGTTGCGGATCGTTTTGGGGCAATTCATCGGGCACGACATGCCCGTGCTGGAGAGCACGCAATTGCCGCACATCTTGCAGTCGAAGAACAGCGCCTTGCCTTTGGCCTCCAGCGCGGTGACTGCACCGTCGAACCGGGTGCCAAACAACCTGTTCTTCAGCTTGAGCGTACCGACAATCGCCGGATTGATCGCGTTGTAGAAACGCTCCATCCCCCGCGCATGCTTCACGGACCAGAGGCGGACTTTATACATGGACCGCTTGGCTCTGTGCGGAAGCGAGGAACGGCTGCAGATCGCCATAGCCCACGCGATGATAGCGATACGCTAACCCGAGTTTCTCAGCGGCTGCCTGCGCCTGTTCCTGCAATACCGTATCGTCGGTCTGCGCAAGATAGACGAGGTCACGGTAATTGCCGAAATAGCTTTCAAGCAAATCGGGCCGCTTATCGAGGCCCAACCCTTCCCACACCAGCCGGTCGAAATGCCGCACAAGGAAATCGGTGACGAAATAGCTGCCAATTTCGGCTTCGGAGATCTGATTGAACAGCGGCGTCCCGGCAAAGAATTCATAACAATGCGCCTGCGGAAGGCGGTCGGCCTCGTGCCGCTCCAGCACCTTGTCGAGCGCGCCGCCGGTGCCGCAATCGCCGTAGCCGATCAACACGCGCGCATATTTATGGCGATGTTCGCTCAGGAATGCGTCCACCCGTGGCGCGATCTGGCCCGGGCGGTTGTGCAATTCGGCAGGCAGGCACTGGAGCACCATCGCATCATCGCCAATGCCAAGCTGGACGCGCAGAGCGATGATCTCATTGGCCAGCGCGCCGCACGCCAGCACCAGCGTCGGCCCATCAGGGTTTGCGCTGGTGGTGACGAGCGATTCCGGCGCGACTGCCGCAGCCTCCTGTGGCCGCGCGCGGCGGCCCAGCCTTGCTTGGCGGCCACCGGTCCGGCGGACAGCCAAATCGCCCATTAACGGTTCTGGCCGACCAGCGCGCGCGCCAGCTCCGCACTGATCGCAGCATCGCGGCCATAGCTATGCGCGCCAATGGCGTCGGCAAATTCCTGGTTGAGCGGCGCGCCGCCGACCATCACGGGCAGTTCCTTCAGGATGCCGCGCTTGTCGAGCTCCTCGATCACCACGCCCATGTAAGGCATGGTTGTAGTGAGCAACGCCGACATGCCGAGGATCGCGGGCTGATGCTCGTCAATCGCCTTCAGGTAATTCTCGACCGGATTGTTGATCCCCAGATCAATCACTTCAAAGCCAGCGCCTTCCAGCATCATGCCGACGAGGTTCTTGCCGATATCATGGATATCGCCCTTCACCGTGCCGATCACATATTTGCCGAGGCTGGAGCTATGCTCACTCTTCGCCAGGATCGGACGGAGCAGGCCCATGCCGCCCTTCATCGCATTGGCGCATTGCAGCACTTCAGGAACGAACAATATGCCGTCGCGGAAGTCGACACCGACGATCCGCATCCCTTCCACCAACGCTTCGGACAGGATGTTGTTCGCGTCCCAGCCGCGTTCGAGCAGGATTTGTGTGCCTTCGAACACTTCGTCGGCCATGCCGTCGTAGAGATCATCCTTCATCTGTTCGACGAGATCGTCGTCGTTCAAATCGCGGAGGATGATGTCGTCATTATCGGCCATGAAATTGCCCCTTGCTGCGAACTTTTGGATGTTGGCGAGGGTGCCGCAGCGCGTGCACCGGCTCTATTCCAGAAGCGACATTTTCTGATACACAGCCGACATGACGATTTGGCATGACGCGTGAAGGAGACCGCATTGAGCCCCCTCAAACTCCTTCCCCCCAAACCCCTTCCCAGGAGCTTCACCTTCCTGCTCGTCCCCGATTTCTCGCTGATGCCCTTCACCGCCGCGATCGAGCCGCTGCGCGTTGCCAACCGCATGGAGGGCCAAGCCCATTACAGCTGGCGCACCGCGAGCGCCGATGGCCAGAGCGTCCGCGCGAGCAACGGCACGCTGGTTCAGGTCGATACCGCCCTTGCCGACGCCCCACCGGGAGACGCGCTGATCGTGTGCGCCGGCCTGCGCGCGGCAGACCAGAAGCGCGCCCCCATCCGCGCCGCGCTGCGCCACCACGCCCGGCGCGGCGTGATGATCGGCAGCGTGTGCACCGGCAGCGTCCTTCTGGCCGACGCAGGGCTGCTCGATGGCCACCGCTGCACCGTCCATTGGGAAGAGATTGAGAGCCTGGCCGAAAACTACCCCGCGCTCACCGTCACCCGCAGCCTGTTCGAGATCGACCGGGATCGCTTCACTTGCTCAGGCGGCACCGCCCCGCTCGATCTGATGCTCCACTTCATCGCCGCCGATTTCGGCAAGGAGCTCGGCGCGCGCGTGGCAGACCAGATGCTCCACCACAGCGCCCGCCAATCCTCCGAGCCGCAGCGCCTCGCCCTCTCCGAACGCACCGGCGCGCGCCACCCCAAGCTGCTCGACGTGATCGCGAGCATGGAGGCGCATCTGGAAACCCCGCTCCCGCTCGCCGAACTCGCCGCGCGCGCGCACCTCTCCCCGCGCCAGATGGAGCGCCTCTTCGCCCGCGAACTCGCCACCCGCCCCAGCCGCTATTACCGGGACCTGCGCCTCCACCGCGCCCGCCAGATGGTGCGCCACACCGGCATGAGCATGATGCAGATCGCCGTCGCCACCGGCTTCGCCTCCGCCCCCCACTTCGCGCGGGCTTATGGGGAGTTGCACGGGGTGGTGCCGAGTAGGGATCGGGAGGGGTGAGCCCCCCGCCAACCCCTTCAAATGCTGAAGCATTTGTCCGGAAGGTCACTTAAGTTCACTGACGTTTGCATATATTTCGCTCTGCGCAATCTGGTGAATGAATTGAGATCATATCATGAACGAATGGAGCGGAAAAGTCAAGATTCGTGTGGACCACGCGCGGCATAGGGATAGGAGACCCGCGCCTCCACCCGCCCGCCAGATGGCGCGCCACACCGGCATGAGCCTGATGCAAATCGCCGTCGCGACCGGCTTCGCCTCAGCCCCGCATTTCGCGCGGGCTTATGGGGATTTGCACGGGGTGGTGCCGAGTAGGGATCGGGAGGGGTGAGCCAACAAATCGCCAAGCACGCGATAGCACCAGAACGGCTCTTCATCGAGACGGCGATAGAGCGCCCTTGGCGTGAATCCTGTGAGGCGTTTGGTGTTGCGGATCATGTGCGACTGATCGGAAAATCCCAAGTCATGGGCAACTCCTGACCAGGGTGGTTCTTGCGATCCCGCCACAAGCGCCTGCTCGAAGAATTGCTCTGCGCGCAAGTACATTGCGAGGCCGCGCCGTGCATGGCCGGTCCATTGCTTGATGCGGCGCTCGGTCTGGCGTTTGCTCCGTGCGCCCGGCGGCCCTGCGGCTTCGAGCACGATGGCGGGTTCCCACGCGCGGACGCTGTCTGCCCCGCCCGGCAATGGGATAGATGCTGACATGGATGTCCGCTGGGCGAGTGCGTCCTGCAAAAGTTCGAAGGCGGCTTTCGGGTCAGCGGCTTGAGCGACGCTGGTGCAGATTCTGGAAAGGTCATCTCCGAGGATTGCACTCGCGGGGGATGTGACATCGACAAGTTCAGCCACGTCCCTGTGTGTCAACGCTGCTATCGCGTGCGGAAAGAATCCGACGGACAGGATGACAGATTTGTCCGAGCTCCAGATGGTCACTGGCTTCGTCCGGGGACCACAAAAATAGACCTTCGGCAAGGGATGCGCCGTGGCCAGGTCAACATCAACGTCGCATCCAGCCACCTCGTAAGCTGCGCCCTCGAATATCCAGTTGAACACGCAAAACGGAAAGGCGGGGTAGAAGGTGAACCTTTGGCGAGGCTGCAAATCCAGCGTGCGTGTATCGCGAATGAAGGCCGCAAAGATTTGATTGCCGAGCGAAGGGCGCGGTCGCAGCGCATACGCAGAGGGATCGCGACCTCTGTCTTTGGCGGATGCGCCGACTTTGCTCAGGTCAGACATGTCGTTTCAATTCTATTCTTATCCGCCGCGCCGGTGCAGGGCTGGCGCTGTTCGGGGTTTGCGAGAAGCGCGAGCTTGCGGGACATGCCGATTTCTACAGGACTCATCGGAATGACCAAAGATATTTTCATGCTTGTCGCCACTGCGCTGCTGTGCCTTGGCATCCCCTTCATTTACGGCGCGGGCCGCTTCATGCAGCCCGGAGGATTTGCTTGGGCGGCCGGCAACCGCGAGACACCGCTGGATGTTCCGGCATGGACGCATAGGGCGGTTCAGGCCCATGCCAATCTGGTTGAAAACCTTGTGCCTTTCGCAATTCTGGTGCTGGTCGCACAAATCTCGGGCAGCGCCAATGCGGAGACTGCTCTGGGGGCTTCCATCTTCTTCTGGGGGAGAGTGATCCATCTGGGCGCATATGTCGCGGGCGTGAAATATTTCCGGACACTCGCTTGGTTCGGTGCCTGGGGCGGCGGCGCGCTGATTTTGGTCCAGCTCTGCAACTGACACCTGTTGGGATTACTGGAACGAAAGAGGCCGATTGGGAATGCAAATGACCATCAAGAAATACAGCGAAATAGATGGTGCCGGGACTACGCATTTTGGGTTTGAAACGGTCGGCGTCGATGAAAAGGCCGAACGGATCGCCGAGGTCTTCGATGCCATTTCGGCGAAGTATGACATCATGAACGATGTCATGTCGTTGGGGACCCATCGGCTCGTCAAATGGTATGCGGTCCAGGCGAGCAACGCATCAAGCCGGGGTCAAGGTGCTTGATATTGCGGCGGGCACTGGCGACTTTGTCTCGCCTGATCAGCAGACGTGTCGGCCCGCAGGGTATTGTCATTCACAGCGATATCAACGAACAGATGCTGCAGGCAGCGCGCGTCCGCCTTTCAAAGGCCGACTTGCCCGATAATATGACGTTTCTTCAGGCAGACGCCGAGAATTTGCAGTTTGAGGACAATAGCTTTGACGCTGTGACCATCGGCTATGGCATCCGCAACTTCACCAAAAAAGATCAGGCGCTGCGGGAGATTTTGCGGGTCTTGAAGCCAGGTGGGCAGCTGACAATCATCGAGTTTTCCAGACCCACGTCCAGGCCATTGCAGATGATGGCGGATGCCTATTCGAGGCTATGGCCGACCTTTGGACAGATCCTCGTCGGGAATGGAAAGCCCTATCGGTACCTTGTCGAATCGATAAAAATGCACCCGGATCAGGAGACCTTCAAATCCATGATGCAGGAAGCCGGGTACGCGCATGTGACTTACGAAAACCTGATGGGCGGGATCGCGGCGCTGCATATCGGCTTGAAGCCGCTGGTCTAGCGGTGATAGCGCAGAGGTTTGCCAACGCCAATTGCGTCCACCCAAGGAGCCCCCCATGCCCGATGAACCCTTCACCGTAGCTTACGGAAACCTGCCGTTGGAAGGCGAAGCGCGGGATGGGGCTTTGACGTGGCAGACGCTGATTTCGGCGGATCGCACGCCATCCTCTTCGCTGGTGGTGGGGGTCGCGGAGTTTCCGCCGGGTGGGCATCTGGAGTTTCATCGCCACGCGCCGGCGGAATTCTATTTCTGCCTGGCGGGCTCGGCCACCGTCTATGCCGATGACAAGGAGATGGAATTGCGGCCAGAGGTGGCGGCCTTCATCCCTTCGGGCACCGAACATGCGATCCGCGCGGGGGCGCAGGGGATGCGGCTGCTCTACGGCTTTGCGCGCGAGCGGTTTTCGGATGTGGAGTATGATTATACCGGGCGGGTTGTGCCTGTGGGGGAGGATTAGGGCGGGGCGGCTTGGGAGCACCCTCACCCAACCCTCTCCCTCAAGGGAGAGGGCTAGCCTGCAATCCGCTTGATGGCCGCGCCGGCGATGGGCTCCAGCCCCTCCACGCCCTCTGCCAGGATCGCGGATTTCATGCGTGGATCCCAGAAGTCGCGGATGTGCGCTGCGGTGGCGGTGATGGCGGCGTCTTCGCCTTGGGCGGCGAAGTTGCGGGCGATCTGGTTGGCCATGTAGGTGAGGCGGGTGATGTCCATGGGGGCTATTCCGCTGCCTCCAGCGTGGCGATCCGCCTGCTCTTTTCAGACCAGCTGGCATAGCTTTCCTGCCAGTCGGTCGGCCCGTTGCTGGGGGTCACCTGCACCGCCGTCACCTTATATTCGGGGCAGTTGGTGGCCCAGTCCGAATATTCGGTGGTCACCACATTGGCCTGTGTCGCGGGGTGGTGGAAGGTGGTGTAGACGACGCCGGGGGCGACGCGGTCTGTCACCGTCACGCGCAGGGTGGTTTCGCCGGTGCGGCTGGCAAGGCGCGTCCAGTCGCCATCTTTCAGGCCGCGATTTTCAGCATCAAGCGGGTGCATTTCGAGCACATCTTCCTGATGCCACACATTATTGCCCGTCCGCCGGGTTTGCGCGCCGACATTATACTGGCTGAGCACGCGGCCTGTCGTCAAAAGCAGCGGATAGCGCGGGCCGGTCTTCTCATCGGTCGGCACATAGTCCGTCACCATGAACTTGCCCTTGCCGCGCACAAAGCCATCGACGTGCATGATCGGGCTGCCATCCGGGTTGGCGGCGTTGACGGGCCATTGCAGCGAGCCTTCCGCCTCCAGCCGGGCATGGCTGACGCCCGCAAAGCTGGGGGTGAGGCGCGCGATCTCGTCCATGATCTCGCCGGTATCGGTGTAGTTCCAGCCGAGGCCCATCGCCTTGGCGAGCTCTTGCGTCACTTCCCAATCTGCGAAACCATTGGCGGGTTCCATCACCTTGCGGACCATCTGGATGCGGCGCTCTGCATTGGTGAAGGTGCCGGTCTTTTCGAGGAAGGTGGAGCCGGGGAGGAAGACGTGCGCATAGTTCGCAGTTTCGTTGAGAAAGAGATCGTGGACGATCACCAGCTCCATGGCCTTGAGCCCTGCCGCGACGTGATGCGTGTTGGGGTCTGACTGGAGGATGTCTTCGCCCTGCACGTAGAGCGCGCGGAAGCTGCCATCGAGCGCGGCATCGAGCATGTTGGGGATGCGCAAGCCGGGTTCTGCGTCGAGCGTGACGCCCCAATCCGCCTCGAAACTGGCGCGCACTTCAGCTGCCGGAGATGTGGCGGTATCCGGGGAGTTCGTGCGGGAAGCTGCCCATGTCGCAACTGCCTTGCACGTTGTTCTGGCCGCGCAAGGGATTCACGCCCACGCCGCGCCGCCCGATATTGCCAGTCGCCATGGCGAGGTTGGCGATGCTCATCACGGTGGAGGAGCCTTGGCTATGCTCGGTGACGCCAAGGCCGTAATAGATCGCACCGTTTCCGCCCGTCGCATAGAGCCGGGCTGCGGCGCGCAGGTATGCGGCGGGGACGCGGGTGACGGGTTCGAGCGTTTCGGGCGAGTGACGATCCTGCGACACAAACGCCGCCCAGTCCTGATACTCATCCCAATCGCAGCGTTCGCGGATGAAGGCTTCGTCGGCAAGGCCTTCGGTGACGATGGTGTGAGCAATGGCCGTCAGCACCGCGACATTGGTGCCAGGCTGAAGCGGCAGATGATAGTCCGCCTGAATATGCGGCGAGCGGACAAGGTCGATCCGGCGCGGGTCGATCACGATCAGCTTGGCACCCTGCCGCAGGCGGCGCTTCAGGCGGGACGCGAAGACGGGGTGGCCGTCGGTCGGGTTCGCGCCGATCACCATCACCACGTCGGCATCCATCACGCTGTCAAAATCCTGCGTGCCCGCGCTCGTGCCGAAGGTTTTGGAGAGGCCGTAGCCGGTCGGCGAGTGGCAGACGCGGGCGCAGGTATCGACATTGTTGCTGCCGAAGCCGGAGCGGATCAGCTTTTGCACCAGCCATACTTCTTCATTGGTGCAGCGGCTGGAGGTGATGCCGCCCAGCGCGCGCGCGCCGTGCGCGGCCTTGATCGCGTTCAATTTGTTGGCGGTATAGCTGAACGCTTCGTCCCAGCTCACCACGCGCCACGGATCGTCCACGCTGTCGCGGATCATCGGCTGGGTGATGCGGTCCTGATGATTGGCATAGCCCCACGCAAATCGGCCTTTAACGCAGCTGTGGCCGCGGTTTGCTTTCCCGTCTTTCCACGGCACCATGCGGACAAGCTGTTCGCCGCGCATCTCCGCGCGGAAGGTGCAGCCCACGCCGCAATAGGCGCAGGTGGTGATAACGGCGCGCTCGGGCTTGCCGATTTCCTTGACGGCTTTCTCTTGCAGCGTTGCAGTCGGGCAGGCCTGCACGCACGCGCCGCACGAAACGCATTCGCTGGAGAGGAAATCATCGCCCGCCTGCCCGGCACTCACCTTGGAGGCAAAGCCGCGCCCGTCGATGGTCAGCGCCAGCGTGCCCTGCACTTCATCACACGCGCGCACGCAGCGCGAACAGGCGATGCACTTGCTGGGATCGAAATCGAAATAGGGGTTGGAGGTATCGAGTGCGGCCCCCAGATGGTTCGCGCCATCATAGCCGAAGCGCACATCGCGCAGGCCGACTTGCGCGGCGGTATCCTGCAACTCGCAATCATTGTTGGCGCTGCACGTCAGGCAATCGAGCGGGTGATCGGAGATGTACAGCTCCATCACACCCTTGCGCAGCCTTTGCAGGCGCGGGGTTTGCGTGTGGACGACCATGCCCTCGCCCACCGGCGTGGTGCAGCTCGCGGGGGTGCCGCGCATGCCATCCACTTCAACCAGACACATGCGGCAGGAGCCGAACGCCTTCACACTGTCGGTTGCGCACAGCTTGGGGATTTGGCCACCACATTCCGCCGCCGCACGCATCACGCTGGTGCCCGCAGGAACGGTGACCGCGCGGCCATCGATGGTGAGCGTCACGGCGACGTCGGAGCGGCTTTCGGGCGTGCCGAAATCGGCTTGCGGTTCATAACCCATCATGTGTCTCCAACTGACGGCGCGCCAGCGTCACATCCACGCCCGCCGTGCCGCGCGTGATGGCAAAGGGTTTGTCGATCGCAACGCGCACGGAAATCACGTGCGACCAGGCCATGCAGCGTTCGGCAAGGCGCTGCGCAAAGGTTTCGATCAGCGGAATATGCTCGGCTGCCAGCGCTTCGGCTTCGCTGACCAGACGGCGGTAATCGACGGTCTGGCTGATCTGATCGATATCGACGCTGTCGAGCATCGCCTCAACCGTGATGACGAGCGGCTGACGCCGACCGATCTCATCGGGGTTGATGCCAATGTCTGCCAGCAAAGGCAGCTCGCGGACCTTGACGATGGTTGTCTGCGAAAAGCTCATTGCGCGCTTCCCGCCTGCCCGAAATCCTCGGGCCAATGCTTGAGCGCGGAACGCACGGGATAGGGGGTGAAGCCGCCCAATGCACAGAGCGAGCCGAACTGCATCGTTTCGCACAGATCCTCGAGCAGCTGAAACTCCTCGTCGCGGCTGCGCCCGGCCTTGCGGGCATTGTGCATCTGTGGGAGGGCTTCAACGCTATCGGGCGCGGTCTTGCCACTGCCTAGGATGCGGTCGATCAGCTCCACCCCGCGTGTCGATCCGATCCGGCACGGCGTGCATTTGCCGCAGCTTTCGGCCGCACAAAATTCAAAGGCAAAGCGCGCCATCGCGCCCATATCCGCGCTGTCATCAAACACGGTGATGCCGCCATGGCCAATCAGCGCGTCAGCCACGCTATAGGCTTCATAATCGAACGGCAGATCAAACTGGTCCGGGTGGATATAAGCTCCCAGCGGCCCGCCAACCTGCACCGCCTTGACCGGACGACCGCTCGCGGTGCCGCCGCCAATATCGTGGATCAATTCATTCAGCGTGATGCCGAACGCGGTCTCGAACAACCCGCCATGCTTGATGTTGCCAGCGAGCTGGATCGGCATCGTGCCCTTGGAACGGCCCATGCCCAGTTCGGCATAACGGCTTGCGCCGCCCTCGGCCATGATGTGCGGGATGGCGGCGAGCGTCAGGACGTTGTTGACGACCGTCGGGCAGCCAAACAGCCCTTCCAGCGCGGGGAGCGGCGGCTTGGCTCGCACTTCGGCGCGCTTGCCCTCAATGCTGTTGAGGAGTGAGGTTTCTTCGCCGCACACATAGGCCCCGGCCCCGACGCGGACCTCGACACGGAACGGCGCGAGCTTTTCCGCTGCAAGTGCGATGGCCGCGTTCAGCTTGGCAATCGCATGGGGATATTCGGAGCGGACGTAGACATAGCCTTCGCCCGCGCCCACGGCATGCGCCGCAATCGCCATGCCTTCGAGCAGATGGAAGGGATCGCCCTCCATCATCATCCGGTCGGCAAAGGTGGCGCTGTCGCCTTCGTCCGCATTGCAGACGATATATTTGGTGGTACCTTTGGCTTCGAGCACGGTCTTCCACTTGATGCCCGCCGGGAATCCCGCCCCGCCGCGCCCGCGCAGCCCCGATGCGGTGACTTCGGCGACGACATCAGCAGGTGCCATCGAGCGCGCACGGTCCAGCCCCGTCCAGCCGCCGGTTGCGGTGTAATCGACAAGGCTCAAGGGGCGTGTTTTGCCCGCGCGCGCAAAGCTGTGGCGCTGCTGGCGGGCGATGAAGGGATGGTGTTCAAGTGAACCCACACACAGATCGTCACCCTGAACTTGTTTCACCGTTGGTGATTGGCGTTCCAGGGTCCATGCCTCAATCGTTGCGCTGCTCGAAGGGTGAGGCGTGGATGCTGAAACAAGTTCAGCATGACGGGTGAGTATCCCCTCCACATCCTCAACGCGCACCGGCCCGTAACCCAGCCCGCCGATCTCCACGAGCGGCTCCAGCCAGAACATGCCCCAGCTCGACACGCGCTCAACGGTGCAGCCTGCTTTTTCAAACGCGGCGGCAACGGCATCGGCCCCGCACGCGAGCGCCTGCGCATCATCGGAAATGAAAACGATCGTCATGCCGATTGCACCAGTGAGAGGAGCGCAGCTTCATCCAGCCGCGAATGGAGCGTGTCGCCCACGCGCGCGTTCGGTCCGGTAGCGCACAGCCCCAGGCAGTAAACGGTCTTCAGATTGACGCGTTCACCCGCTGCCGCTTCGGCCGCTGGCGCAATCGCTTCCACGCCGCGTGCCTTGCAGGCCTCTGCCCGGCACAGCTCGATCATCGGGCGCGGATCAGGCGCGGGCGTGAAATCATGGTAAAAGCTGACGACACCGTGCACTTCGGCGCGGCTGAGGTTGAGCGCTTTCGCCACCTCTGCTTCGGCTTTCGCGTCGATGCAGCCAAATTCATGCTGAATGGCGTGCAGCATCGGCAGCAGCGCCCCTTTGCGGCCCTGATGGCCTGCGATGATATCGTGCAGTTGATCCCCGTCCATCGCGCGCCCCTGACGCATGGAAAAGCAGCGGTCAAATTGTTGTTTTTTACCTTTGATAGTAATTTTCTATCAAATCAGCTGCATCGAGCAGCTGCGCCGCAGTGAGCCCCGCGCGCGCCATTGTGCCCAGCGGATCACGATTGACCACAACCAGCCCCACGCGGCGGAGATCGGCTGCGGGCTCGACCGGCAGGAACTGGCACCAGTCGATCCCCTGCATCAGCCGGGCATAACTATCGGGCACGATTGACACAAACACCCCCGAGCGCACCAGTGAAAAGACCGAAATATAGCTGTCTGCAATCACGGCGGGGTTCACGGAAAGGCCATGCTGCGCGAACTCGCGGTCGAGAATGCGGCGATACTGCATGCCCTGGTGCAGCAGGCAGAGCGGCAGCGCCGCTGCCTCGTCCCAGCTGATCGCGGTGCGATCATCAAAGCCGGTGCCGCGCAAGGCGATAAAGCGGTACTGCTCGTGATGCAGCGGCGCGGTGAGCATGTTGGCAGGCGGTTCATGGTCGAGATAGGTCAGCCCGGCATCGCATTCATTGGCGAGCAGCCCGTGCTCGATCTCGCGCGAGGTTCCGGTTTGCACCGCCATCGAAAGCCCCGGATTGGCGGTGAGCAAGGCTTCGCCGAACGGGCCGACGAGAGGCAAGGCTGCGGGGATGACATGCAGGCGGAACTCTCCGGTGAGCGCCTGCGCGCTGGCCGCTGCCGCCTGCGAGAGCCCCCGCACCGCGCCCAGCGCCTGCTCCGCCCAGGGCAGGATTGCTTCGCCATGTTCGGTGAGGCCGATGAAGCGCCGGTCGCGATCGATCAGCCGCTTGCCCAGCTCCTGCTCCAGCGTGGCAAGCCCGGCAGAGAGAGTCGGCTGGCTGACGCCGCATTCATGCGCCGCTTCGGCAAAGTGGCGGTGTCGGGCAAGCGCCACGAAATAGCGCAGATGCTGGAGTTGCATGGATCGTCCCCTTAAGAGGATTTATCTATCATGAATTCAACGGGGGCGACAGGTCTTGACCCTAGGTGCGCGCCGGGAGCGCCACGACCTGCGGCGGGTGGCCGACATCTGTCAGAAACAGCACCAGATCCGTTCCTGACAGGCCGAGCGTGGCCGTGTTGCGCAGCGGATGGACGTTGACCACCTCATCCCCTGCCAACCGCTCATCAAGGACGACGCAGACGGTCCCATCCCCTTCATTGATTGCGGCGAGCGGCGTCACCGCGCCGGGCGACACGCCGAGCAATCGCTCCATATCCTCGGCCTTGCCGAAACTCACCTTCTTCGATCCGATCACGGCCGGCAGCGCCTTGAGATCAACCGACGCATCATGCGGCGCGGTGACGATCCAGTATTGCCCGCCTGCATCTTTCAGGAACAAATTCTTGGTGTGGAACCCCGCAATCTCTGCGTGGAGCCGGGCGCTTTCCTCGACAGTAAACACCGCCTCATGCTCGTTGAGGGTCCACCGCACGCCCAGCGATTGCAAGCGATCCAGCACATTTTGTTCCGTGGCCATGACTTTTTTCGATCCTCTCGACAGCTAGGCGGAGCGTGGGCGAGGCGCTAGGTCTGGCATGGTCAGACGTCCACCGGGCCTCGCCAACATAAGCGGTTTTGATGGCAGAGTGCATTTCTCGTGATTGAGACAGTTTTGTGTTCTGTGATGCCGGGAAAGATGTTCAACTGACACCGTAGGACAAATGCATGGCAGCCGCAAACGAGCGCCAGCGCGACACGAACACGCGGGTTTGGAACTTGAGTTTCATATAAGGGAGGCATGAATGAAGAGCAGATTTACATTGTCCACAGCCGTTCTGGCAGTGGCCATTTTCGGAGCTGGGGCGACCCCGGCTTGGGCACAAACATCAGACGAAGCGAGCGATCGCGGCATTGAAGACATCGTCGTCACCGCCACCCGGCGTGAAGAATCGCTCAACAAGATTCCGCTCGCCATTCAGGCGTTGAGCGGAGATTCGCTGACCGATCTCAACATCACCAAGTTCGACAAGCTGATCGAGTATCTGCCCAATGTCCGCTCCGCATCGCGCGGTCCGGGGGCATCCTCCATCTTCATCCGTGGTCTGTCCACCGACTCGCCGGGCCTGCAGATTGCCGGCACCGCCGGAGCGCAGCCGACGGTCGCGCTCTATGTGAACGATGCGCCTGCATCGCTCGTGGGTCGTAACCTCGATCTCTACACGGTCGATCTCCAGCGCGTCGAAGTGCTGGCCGGGCCGCAGGGCACCCTGTTTGGCGCCAGCGCGATGGGCGGTGCCGTCCGCTACATCACCAACAAGCCCGATGCGTCTGAATTTCATGCCGGGTTCAACAGCAGCTATGCCATGACCCGCTATGGTGAAGACAGCGCCGCTGGTGACGCTTTCATCAACGTGCCGATCATCAAGGACAAGCTGGCAATTCGCGCCGTCGTCTATGCTGACCGTCAGGGTGGCTATATCGACAATGTCGCCGCGACCTTCCAGATGCCGTTCAATGCCAATGCGGGCGTTGCTGGTAAGCTGCCAGAAGGCAACCCGCTGTTGGTTATGCGTGCTATTCAGGCCTGTCAGCAGTCAACCGTGCTGGTCGGCGGCGTTCCGTCTTGCGGCACTTCGGGTGGTGCCTATCTCTACAAAACGCCCACGCGCAAGTCGATCAACAACGACGCGTTCATCGAAAAGGATTATAACGACGCGACCTATCGCGGCGGCCGTCTCGCGCTGAGCTGGCAGATCAACGATAACTGGTCGCTCGACCTGATGCATGTCCGTCAGGAACTCGACACAGACGGCGTGTTCGATTTCGAGCCCGATGTCGGCGATCTCAAAGTGACCAAGTTCAACGAGAACAATCTCAAGGACAAGGTCAACATCTCGACATGGTCGCTCAATGGTCGCCTCGGCGAGCTGGACCTGATTTACACGGGCTCCTTCCTGAAGCACCGCGCGACGCAGGTGGCCGACTATGCCGGCTACTCCAACATTGGCCTGTATCTGCCCTACTATGAGTGTGATCGCGGCGTGTATTACACCGCAGATTATAACGGCAATATCGGCAACACCTGCTATGCCCCGAACAAGAGCTATCAGGTGCGCAATCGTACCAAGCGCATGACGCATGAATTCCGCATGACGTCTCCCGCTGACAAGCGGCTGCGCGGTACCGTTGGCCTCTTCTATGATGACAACAAGCTGTACGACAACACCGACTGGTCGTATCTCAGCACCGATGCGGGCTTCATCTATCGTCGTGCGCCGAACCCTGCGGTGAAACCGAATGATCCGAGCGTCCGCCCGACCAAAGTGGGCTTCTTCAACGACGTCCAACGCCGGGATAAGCAGTTTGCAGCTTATGGTGAGGCCTCGTTCGATATCGTTCCGGAAAAGCTGACTCTGACTGGCGGTCTGCGCTATTACAATGAAAAGGCGTCAATCAACGGCTCTTCCTCCACCAGCTTCTTTACGGGTGGTCGCGGAATCTACAATCCGGCGACGGGCACATACACGGCATCTGCCACGCCGCCCCAATATTATGGCATCAGCGCCAACCTGAACGATCTGTACAAGGATATTTCGCCCGCCAAATATACCGGCGTACTCTACAAGGCGAACCTGACGTACAAGTTCGGTGAGGGCTCGCTGGTTTATGCCACATTCTCGGATGGGTTCCGCCCGGGCGGCTTCAACCGTCGTCCGTGTCGCATCGGCAGCGCCACCTGCCCGACAGCCGCTGACTTCGCGCGTTTGGGCACCTATGTGCCTGATAAGGTCACCAACTACGAAATCGGCGGCAAGTTCGCTTTGCTGGACCGCAGGTTGCAGTTGAACCTGGCAGCATATCAGATCGACTGGAAGAACATTCAGATCACGGTGTTTGACCAGAACATCTCCAACCAGACGTTCACCACCAACCTTCTCGACGCGCGAATCAAGGGCATCGAAGGCGATCTGACCTGGCGGGCCACGTCAGAGTTGACGATCAACAGCGCCTTCTCGTTCAACGATTCCGAAATGACGAAGTATCGCAAGAATACCAAGGTGCTCCGTCCGTTGGGTGGGCCCCTGGCCCTCAGCCCCAAATTCCAGTTCAATGCCCGTCTGCATTGGGAAAAGGAACTGGACTCGGGCCTGCGTCCGTTTGCAAACCTGAGCTTCCACCATGTCGGAAAGAGCGTTTCGGATGTGATCGACAATGTGGACATCCGCTATCAGTCGTCCAACCCGACTCTGGGTTATGCCGCATCCACACCCGTGCTTTATAACGGCGTGCTGGTGAAGCCTGGTGATGTGATCAGGCCGATCCCTGCGGCCCAGCATCTTGGCTCTTACAACACGGTTGGCGCATCGTTCGGCGTGTCGAAGGATGATTGGCGGATGGAAATGTTCGTCGACAATCTGACCGATGAGCGTCCTGAACTGTACAAGAGCGGGAATGATGGTGAAATCCGCACCACCACCTCCCGTCCGCGCACGGTCGGCATCCGCTTCTCTTACTCGATCTAAGAACAAGTTTGGGCGCTCCGGCACTGCCGGGGCGCCCTCCCCTTTTCAGCCATCGCGATAGTGATTCACTCTCCGCCCGTGCTACACCCGCACCGATCAGACGTTTAGCAATCGGAGAGCGCGCAAGGCCATGGACGCGGCAATCGACATCATCAATCCGGACGAAGCCGTCCGCAAAGCGCGCACACTGCTGCAAAACGGTCGTCTGGCCGAAGCGGCGCAAGCCTGCCAGTTCATTCTGGATGAACATCCGGACCATCGAGACACGCTTTATACACTCGCCGTGGCCCAACGCATGGGCCGCAAGCATCTTGAAGCGCTGGCCACACTCGCCGTGCTGATCGAGCTTTCACCCAGCTATGGCCGAGCCTGGCAGGAGCGCGGCCACTGCCTGCGCGATCTGGGACGCAGCGAAGAGGCGTTCACCGCTTATCAGTCCGCCGTCACGCACAATGGCGCGCTCGCCGCCAGCTGGCGCATGCTGGCGCAGATCCACAGCGCCGCCGGGCGCGACGCTCAAGCCGATTTCGCCACCGCGCAATTCGACCATCTCACCAGCCTGCCGCCCGAGCTGCAAAGCGTGGCGAGCCTCATTCAGGAAGGACAGATCGCCAAGGCCGAGGCCCTGTGCCGGTCCTTCCTGCAAAAGAACGGTCATCATGTCGAGGCGATGCGGCTGCTCGCCGAGATCGGGCTCCGCTTCAACGCATATGACGAGGCCGAGTTTCTGCTCGAATCCGCCAAGCTGCTGGAGCCGGAAAATGTCAGCGCGCATTATGATTATGCCAAGCTGCTGAGGAAGCGCCAGAAGTTTGAGCAAGCACTGGCCGAAGCGGTTGAGTTGCGCGCCAAGGAGCCCGGCAACCCCGAATTTGAAATGCTGTACGCCAACGAGAATCTCGCGGTGGGCAATTTCGACGAGGCGATGGACACATATGCCACGCTGCTGGAAGCCCTGCCCAACAATCCCGGCATCAACCTGACCTATGGCCATGCGCTCAAGACGGTCGGGCGGCAGGACGAAGCCGTCTCCGCCTATCGCAAAGCCTATCAGGTGCGGCAGGATTGCGGCGATGCCTTCTGGAGCCTCGCCAACCTCAAGACATACCGCTTTACCGACGACGAACTGACGCAGATGCGTGAGCAGGAGGCGTCTGCAACGGTCGCGCTGGCGGATCGCTATCACCTCTGCTTCGCGCTCGGCAAAGCGCTCGAGGACCGCAAGGCGCATGAAGAGTCTTTCACTTATTATGAGCGCGGCAACCGGCTGAAGCGCGAAGAGCTGAAATATGATCCGGCCCGGCTGGAGGATGAAATGGCTCTCCAGCGCGCGCATGTGACAGCGGCGCTGCTCGACCGCTTCAAGGGCGCGGGCAGCCCGGCCTCCGATCCGATTTTCATCGTCGGCCTGCCGCGCGCGGGATCGACCCTGCTCGAACAGATCCTCGCGTCGCATTCTCAGGCAGAGGGCACGATGGAACTGCCCAACATCATGGCACTCGCCCACCGGCTCGATCATCGCCGCATGCGTAATGACACGCCCGAATATCCCGCCAATCTGGGCGAATTGACGGCGGAAGAGCTGACCGGTTTTGGCGAGGATTTCATCCGCGACACCCGCATCTACCGTAAGGAAGGCACGCCCTTCTTCATCGACAAGATGCCCAACAACTTCCGGCATATCGGGCTGATCCACATGATCCTGCCCAACGCGAAGATCATCGATGCGCGGCGCAGCGCGATGGGGTGCTGCTTTTCGGGCTTCAAACAGCTGTTCGCCGAAGGGCAGGAATTCACTTACGGTCTGGAAGAAGTGGGCCGCTACTACCGCGATTATGTGCGGCTGATGGATCATTGGGATCAGGTGCTGCCCGGCAAGGTGCTGCTGACGCGCTATGAAGAGGTGGTGGCCGATCTGGAAACGCAGGTGCGCCGCTTGCTCGATTTCTGCGGGCTGCCGTTCGAAGAGGCGTGCCTGAATTTCCATGAGACAGAGCGGGCCGTGCGCACCGCCAGTTCGGAACAGGTGCGCCAGCCGCTCTATCGCAGCGGTGTGGATCAATGGGAAAATTACTCGACCTGGCTCGATCCGCTGCGTGCAGTGCTCGGGCCGGAGTTGGTGGGGCGTTGAGGAGAGAAACAATGGCAAGCACGGCACCAGTGGACGCAGACAAGGTTTCGACACTCGGCCAGCGCTGGTATGTGCTGATCATCATGATGCTGGTCTATACGATCAGCATTGCAGACCGTTATGTGCTCTCCACGCTGCTCGGCCCGATCAGTAAGGAATTCGGCCTCACCGACAGTGAAACCGCGTGGCTCGGCATTCCGCTCGCGCTCTTCTACGTTGTGATGGGCATTCCGCTTTCGTGGCTGTGTGACCGCACCAACCGCACGCGCCTGCTTGCCGCATCGGTGGCCGTCTGGTCCGCGATGACGGCGATCACCGGCTATGCCAAAGGCTATTTCGATCTGCTGCTGGCGCGCGTAGGCGTTGGCATTGGCGAAGCGGGCGGCACCCCTGCCTGCAACGCGATCATCGCCGATTATTTTCCGGCAGACCGGCGCTCAATGGCGATGACGGTGTTTGCGCTCGGCGCGCCCATCGGTGCATGGCTCGGCTCGGACATTGCCGGGCTGGTGTCGGTCGATCACGGTTGGCGCTCGGCCTTTCTGGTGCTGGGCATTCCCGGGATCATCTTGGCGCTGATCATCCTTGTGACGATCAAGGAACCGCAGCGCGGGCGGCTGGATGCTGTGACCGAAGAAAAATCGCCAACGGTTATCGAAACACTCCGGTTCCTCTGGTCGCAAAAGGCAGCGGTGCATGCGCTTTGGGCGAGCGGCCTTTCCGCCTTCTGGGGCTGGGGGCTGATGTGGTTTACCCCGCTCTTCCTCCAGCGCACTTACGGTATGGATGAAGGTCAGGCGGGCGGGCTGCTGGGCCAGATCTACATGTTTGGCGGCATTGGGGCATCGCTGATCACCGCATGGATCGTTGCGCGCCCGGCCTATACCGATCCGCGCAAGATCGCGCGGCTGCTCGCGGTGGTGACGGCACTGGCCACCATCCCGTCCTTCCTTGCCTATTACACGCATGATCTGGGCATGGCGAAGCTGATGTGGTGGCTCTTCATTCCCGCCATCTACTTCTACATCGGCCCGGCCTTTGCGCTGTGCCAGAACCTCTCCTCGCCCCGCATGCGCGCGATGACGGTGGCGATTTCGCTGCTGATAGCCAATGTGCTCAATTTGATCATTGCGCCAGCCATCGTCGGCGGATTGAGCGACTATTTCGCCGGGCCTTCGGGGGCGGACGCGGACTCGCTGCGGCTGGCGCAACTCATCCTCGCGCCGAGCGGGCTATGGGCAGCCTGGCATTATTGGCGCGCCGAAAAATACATTGTTGAAGATCAGAAGAGAGCGATTGGTTATGTTTGATATGCCGCTGAAATCCTACATCAACGGCGCATGGGTGCTGCCCGCGACATCGACCGCGACGCTGGATGCGATCAATCCCGCAACCGAGGAAGCCTGCGCCACGGTGGCGCTGTGCGGGCCGGATGATGTGGAGGCTGCGGTGGGCGCGGCACGGGCCGCGTTCGATGGCTATGCGGCACTGTCGCTCGACGAACGGCTGGCGCTCACCGAAAAGCTGATCACGATTTTCGAGCGGCGTTACGGCGAAATGGTGACGGCGATCTCGACCGAAATGGGTGCGCCTTATGATCTCTCGCACGATGCGCAGGCCGAAAGCGGCCCCGGCCATCTGCGCGCCACAGTGCGCGCCGCGCGCGAGATGGCGTGGGATTATGATGTGGGTGAGGACGGGATCGTCACCCACGAACCGGTTGGCGTGTGCGTTCTCATCACGCCGTGGAACTGGCCGATCAACCAGATCGTCTGCAAGGTTGGCCCGGCGCTGATCGCGGGCTGCACGGTGGTGCTGAAACCGAGCGAAATCGCGCCGCTTTCTGCCCAGCTGTTCGCCGAAATGGTGGAGGAAGCGGGCTTCCCCGCTGGCGTGTTCAACATGGTGCACGGCACCGGCGCAATGATTGGTGATGCTCTGACCAGCCACAAGGAAGTCGACATGATTTCCTTCACTGGCTCAACGCGCGCGGGCGTGCAGATTGCCAAGTCCGCTGCCGATACCGTCAAGCGCGTGGCGCAGGAACTGGGGGGCAAATCGGCCAATATCGTCTTTGCCGATTGCGATCTGGAAGCTGCCGTGACGCGCGGGGTGGAGCATTGCTTCAACAACACCGGGCAAAGCTGCAACGCGCCGACGCGCATGCTGGTGGAGGCATCGGTCTATGACCAAGCCGTCGCCATCGCTGCGCGCGTGGCCAAGGAAACGCCGCTCGGCGACCCTAAAGCGAAGGGGCCCCACCTCGGCCCGGTGGTCAGCAAGGCGCATTATGACAAGATTCAGGGGCTGATCCAGGCGGGCATCGATGAAGGCGCGCAACTGGTCGCGGGTGGCACAGGTCGCGCCGATGGCTTTGATCGCGGCTATTACGTCAAACCCACCATCTTCGCGGGCGTCCACAACAAGATGACGATTGCGCAGGAAGAGGTGTTTGGTCCCGTGCTGGTTCTCATTCCCTTCAAGGACGAAGCCGAAGCCGTGGCCATCGCCAATGACTCGCCCTACGGCCTTTACGCCTATGTCCAGACCGGAGACATGGCACGCGCGCGGCGCATATCGCGGCTGATGCGCGCAGGCGGCGTCAGCATCAACGGCACGAGCCAGGATTATATGGCGCCCTTCGGTGGCTATAAGCAGTCCGGCAACGGTCGCGAATATGGCAAGTATGGCCTGCACGACTTTCTGGAGATCAAGTCGATCAGCGGATACCGCGTATGAAGCTGACGGGGATCAAGACCTTCGTCGTCGGCAATCCGCCGCCGCATTTCGGCGGGCGTTATTTTGTGTTCGTCAAGTTGGAGACGGACAATGGCTCGACCGGGCTTGGCGAGGCGTATTGCGTCCCCTTCTCCCCGCATCTGGTGGCGCAGCTATGCGAAGATATGTTCGCGCGCTATCTCGAAGGCTGTGATCCGCACGACATCGAAAGCATGTGGCGGCGCGTCTATTCGGCGGGCTTCACCCAGCATCCCGATCTGACGGTGATGGGCGTGCTTTCCGCGCTCGAAATGGCCTGCTGGGATATTGTCGGCAAAGAGGCGAACCAGCCGGTTTACAAGCTGCTGGGCGGGCGCGTTCATGAGCGGTTGCGCGCCTACACCTATATCTATCCGCGCCCCGGCGACGCGAGCGATGTGTACCACGACCCCGATCTCGCGGCGGAACGTGCCGCGCTTTATCTGGAGATGGGCTTTACCGCGCTGAAGTTCGATCCCGCCGGGCCTTATTCCGCGTTTGACGGGCGGCAGCTGTCGTTGGAGGCGCTCGACCTCTCCGAACGCTTCTGCAAAAAGCTGCGCGAAGCGGTAGGCAGCAAGGCCGACCTGCTGTTCGGCACGCACGGCCAGATGACAGCGGCGGGTGCGATCCGGCTCGCCAAGCGGCTGGAGCCTTATGATCCGCTCTGGCTCGAAGAGCCGGTGCCGCCCGATGCGCCTGAGGAGATGGCGAAGGTCGCACGCGCAACCTCCATCCCCGTCGCGGCGGGTGAGCGGCTGGCGACCAAATATGATTTCGCGCGGATGCTCGATTGCGGCGCGGCGGCGATCCTCCAGATGAATCTGGGCCGCGTCGGCGGCTTGCTCGAGGCCAAGAAGATCGCCGGGATGGCCGAAGTCCGCCATGTGCAGATCGCGCCGCATCTCTATTGCGGACCGGTGGTCGGCGCGGCCAATGTGCAGCTTGCGACTTGCTCGCCCAATTTCCTGATATTGGAAAGCATCGAGGATTGGGGCGGGTTCCACAGCGAAATCCTCAAGACACCCATGCAGTTCGAGGATGGCCATGTCATCCCGCCGACCGCGCCGGGGCTGGGCGTGGAGCTGAATGAGGAGGTCGCGCTGGCGCATCCCTATACCGGCACCATGCTCCATCTCGACATGACGCAGCACCCCGTCAGCCTGTGAGCGCGGCGTATGACTATGTGATCGTCGGCGCAGGCACGGCGGGCTGCGTGGTGGCGAGCCGCCTCGCGGAAGGCGGTGCGCGCGTGCTGCTGCTCGAAGCGGGCGGGAGTGACCGGACGCTCTATATCCAGCTGCCCATCGGCTATGGCCGCACCTTCTTCGACTCGCGCATCAATTGGATGTATGACACGGAAAGCGTGCCGGGGCTCGGCGGGCGCAGCAGCTATTGGCCGCGCGGCAAGGTGGTGGGCGGATCGGGCTCGATCAATGCGATGGTGCATGTGCGCGGCCAGCCGCATGATTTTGATGATTGGCGCGCGGCCGGTAATGTGGGTTGGGGTTGGGACGATGTGTTGCCCTTCTTCATCAAGGCCGAGGACAGCGACATCGCCGAACTCGGCTGGCGCGGACAGGGTGGCCCGCAGCATGTGACCGACATTTCCGCCAAAGTGCACCCGCTCTGCCACCGCTTCATCGCGGCGGGCGCGGCGCTGGGCCTGCCCGCCTCCCCCGATTTCAACGGCAGTGCGGGCGAAGGGCTGGGGATTTTCCAGATCAACACGAAGCGCGGCAGGCGAGCCTCCACCGCCAACGCCTATCTCCGCCCTGCCATGCGAAAAGGTCGGATTGACCTGCAAACGCACGCGCAGGCGACGCGCATCTTGTTCGAGGGCAAGCGCGCGAGCGGCGTCGAGTATCGCCAGCACGGCAGGCTCAAAACCGCCAGCGCGCGCGCCGAAGTGATCCTGTGCGGTGGTGCGGTCAATTCGCCGCATCTGCTGATGCTGTCGGGCGTGGGCGATGCGGAACAGCTCGCCGCGCACGGCATAAAGCCTGTCCACCATCTACCCGGCGTCGGCGCGCATTTGCAGGATCATCTCGCGGTCAGCTATTTCTATGGCAGCACTGTGCCCACGCTCAATCAGGAGCTGGGGCCACTGCTCGGCAAGGCGAAGGCCGCGCTCCATTATGCATGGAACCGGGGCGGGCCGCTGTCGATGAGTGTCAATCAGGCGGGTGGCTTTGTGCGCGGCACGCCGGAGGAAGCGCGGATCAACCTCCAGCTCTATTTCTCGCCGGTCAGCTACACGCAGACGCCGCTTTCCGAACGCCGCCTCGCCAATCCGGACCCTTTCCCCGCCTTCCTCATCTCGTTCAACGCCTGCCGCCCGACCAGCCGGGGCCATCTGACCCTCGCCAGCGCAGACCCGTTCGCCCCGCCCGCGATCCACCCCAATTATCTGAGCACCGCGCATGATCTGGCCGAAGCGCGGCAGGGGATCGCGCTGCTCAACCAGATCATCGCCGCCCAGCCGCTCTCCGACATCGTCACGGGCCGCCTTGTGCCGGGTGCCGACGTGCAAAGCGAAGCCGACTGGATCGAAGACTTTCGCGCGCGGGCGGACACCGTCTATCACCCGACCTCCACCTGCATGATGGGGCCGGACGCCGCGACGGCGGTGGTCGACGCGCGGCTGCGCGTGCACGGGGCTGAGGGCCTGCGCGTGATTGATGCCTCGGTGTTTCCGACGATCACCAGCGGCAACACCAACGCGCCGACGGTGATGGTGGCGGAAAAGGGGGCGGCGATGGTGGGGGAGGGGTGAGGGCGAAAGTGGGCTAAGGTGGGGGAGCGGAATGTCTGCTTTTTGCGTTGTTCCTGGGGTTTGCTGCCACTATAGGTAGAAGTGTATCAGATGATTCGGGAAAGATGGCGACTTGAGCGGCAAGGTTCTGATAAGAGCGGTTCGCCCTTCAGATATTGAATGTCTTGCCAGGCTTAATGAACAACTTGGCTATGATTCTGATCCGACGCGAATGAAAGTGCATTTGAAACAGGTCGCGCAAGATCCGTTCCACCATCTCGTTGTTGCAGCTCATGAGGATGTTGTTGTGGGCTTCGCCCATTGCTTTGAGCGGCCATCCGTCGAAAAAGGGCTCGACCTGGTGGTCCAATCCTTGGTGGTCAATAGTGACCTTCGCCGCACAGGAATCGGTCGCACATTGATGGCCGAGGTTGAACGGCTCGCAGCTGAAAAGTCCTGTGAGCGGGTCGTACTCTCGTCGAGGATTGATCGGGCCGAGGCACATCAGTTTTATCAAAAACTTGGTTACGAGATCGTCGCGACGTCAGTTCTCTTGTTTAAAGCCGTCTGGTAACATCTGATAGCCATTTTGCTACGTCGCCTTTCGAACGTCAGCGCTCTCCATCGGAACGACCGAGAACTTGTCGTTCGCCGTCCTAATATGCGGGCTATTCAGTAGGACGGACCATCGACCATTTTGCGAGGCAGGTCGCGCCAAAAGTCGGGCTCGAACATCCTGAGATTGATGGCCATGCGCGCGTAGGTTGGATCGGTCACCGTCCAATGGGTCGTGCAGCCACAGTCCGGGCAGTGCCATGTGTCGAGCGAACGATCACCTTGCTGGTAAGCAACGCCCTCTCCCTCGACAGAGATCAAGTCCGGCGAGCAATAGTGCCACAATCCAGCGGTGCGCCGACAAATCGAGCAATTGCATTCACTGACTTCGGTTGGTTCGTCGCGTAGTGTCAGATGAATTCGCCCGCAGTGGCAGCTGCCGTGATGCTCGGTCATTGTCGCTTCCTTCCCCTCAAGTCGTTATGAACGTCCGCTTTTATCAATCTGCCAAGTCCAACGCAAAGTCCGAAAACTTGTCGTAATGGGCCACCCCCACCCCCGCCGCCCCGTGCTTGACACAGGGCTTGGCTTCCCTTGGGGCGCGCCATCAGACATAACAGGCTATGGCAAAGGGCGGCTGGGTTTACATCATGGCGAACCGCTATCGCGGCGGGACTTATGTTGGCGTGACATCCGACCTTTTGCGGCGCGTTGGCCAGCACAAGGATGGGCAAGGCTCAATCCATGTCGCCGATTTCGGGAAGACGCGGCTTGTTTATGTCGAGCGGCATGAGGATATTGCTCACGCCATTGCCCGCGAGAAGCTCGTCAAGAAATGGCGGCGAGAATGGAAGTTTGCGCTGATTGAAGCGGACAATCCGGACTGGTGCGATTTGTGGGACGTTTGGTTTTCGGGGGGAGGCGCGGAAGGTTTAGCCTAGCCCCGTGTCAAGCACGGGGCGACGGGCGGGGTAAAGTCTCACCTCCCCCCACCCAGCCGATCCGCCAGCGCCTGAAACATCGGCATGGTGATATGATCCATCCCCACCGTCGATCCCACCGGGCCGGAGTTGAAGCGCACGATCACCATTTCCGCTTTGGGGTCGATATAGATCGCCTGGCCGTACATGCCGATGCCCATGAACGCGCCGTTGGCGTTGTGGGTGTGCCACCATTGGCTTTTGTAGCTCCAGCCGCGCCGGGTGTTGTAATCCCAGATCGCGCGGGCGAAATCCTGTTTGTTGCCGCCTTGCCTGATTTTGGCGATCACGGGTGCGGGGACGATCTGCTGGCCGCCCCAGCGTCCGCCCCGGCGGATCATTTCGCCAAAGCGGGCGAGGTCGCGCGCGGTGGCGCTCATGCCGCCGGTGGATCGGGAGGCCCCTGCCTCATCCAGCGTGATGTTGGCATCATTCTCCGCGCCAAGGCGGGCCCATATGCGTTCTTCCAGCACCTTTTCGGCGGGCTTGCCGCTCACCCGCGCGATGATGAAGCCCAGCACTTCGGTATCGACCGACTGGTAATCGAAGCGCTCGCCATGCGGCGCGACCTTTTTCACCGTTTTGAGCAACTCGAACGTGTTGGCTGGCCCCGCATAATCCTTTGGGCGCGGATAGCCGCCCGAGGCGAGCATGAACTTGGCCATCTGCGCGTCGGCGTCCGCTGCATCCTCGTTGTAATCGAGGCTGGTCGTCATATCGAGCAGCTGGCGCACTGCGGCATCGCCAAAGCCGCTTTGCGCGAGCTCGGGCAGATACTGCGCGACGGTTTTGGCCTCATCAATCGCCCCTTCGGCAATCATCATCTCCGTCAGCGTGCCGTAAAAGGATTTGGTGAGTGAAAAGCCGATATGCGGCTGATCGGCATTCATCACGCCATTATAGCGCTCGAACACGATCTTGCCGCGATGGAGCACGACGATGGCGTCACCATAGGTCGCATCGAATGTCTCCACCCAATTGCGCGGCTTGGTCTCGCCATCAGGCGTGAAGCTGAGCGTCGCCAAGTCAGCCCGCAGCGCGCGGGGCAGCGGAACGACCGGCCCCTTCCCTCGCCCTATGCGCGCGGTGGGGAAGAGTTCGCGATAGTGCGCGAAGGACCAGCGGTTCTTAGGGAAGTGCAGGAAGCTGCCATCGGAAAACCTGATCTGCTTTTCCGGCGGCGGCGTGCCCTGCATCCAGCCGAGCTTGACCGGATCAGTCTCCGCAGCGCTGGCCGGGGCTTGCTGCGCCGTGACGGGGGAAGCCGACACAAGGCTCAGCGCCAGCACCCATGCGGCTATCGGCTTCATCCCCATCCCGTAAACTCCCTTATGTGCGCGGCACGACTTCATAGCCCGGCTCTTCAGGCTCATCATCCACCATATCGGCAGGAAAGCCAGTGCCTAAAACCTTCAGGCCCAACGGCTCTTCAAAGCGGCGGATGATGTTGGGCGAAAACTCGCGGTCGCCGTACTGCGCGCGCGCTTCCTTGAAGAGGCGGACGATCAGCGGGGAGAGTTCCACTGGCACGCCATGTTCCTGCGCGATATCGTCGAACAGGCCGATATCCTTGCTGACCAGATCCATGGTGAAGTTGATGTCGCGGCTGCCATTCAGGATCACCTGACTTTCGGTTTCGTGGACGAAGCTGTTGCCGGAAGAGATGCGGATCGCTTCATAGGTGGTGTTCATGTCCAGCCCCGCCGCCTTGCAGGTGGTGAGCGCTTCGGCGAGCGCGACCAGATGCACGGTGCAGAGATAGTTGGTCATCACTTTCAATTGCGACGCGGTGCCGAGCGCGCCGGTGTGGAGCAGGCGGCGGCCCATCGATTTGAGCAGGGGCAACACGCGATCAAACCCTTCGCGCGGGCCACCGGCGAAGATCGAGATGTTGCCGGTATCCGCACGGTGGCATCCGCCCGACACGGGGCATTCCATGAAGAGCGCGCCCTTGGCTTCGACGAGCGCGCCGAGGCGGATCACTTCCTCATAATCGGTGGTGCTCATTTCCATCCACACCTGACCGGGGCGCATCACAGCCAAGAACCCGTCTGCGCCTTCGGCCACGGCGGCGCTGGCCGCAGGGGAAGGCAGGCAGGTGATGATGACATCGCACGCCTCGCCCAGTTGGCGAGGGCTTTCCGAAGCGCTTGCGCCGCGCGCGGTGAATTCCGCCATCAGCCCGGCATCCAGATCGCGCACCATCACGTCATGGCCGTTGCGGATCAGGCTGCCCGCCAGCTTGCCGCCGACATTGCCGAGGCCGATAAAACCGATTTTCATAGTGCCCTCCGTTTAGCTGCGCGTTTTGATCCGCAGCGAATCCCAGCTGTTATCGCCGCTCCACCCGCCATCCACGGGCAGCGCGACGCCGTTTACAAAGCCGCCATCACGCGCGAGGAACAGGATCGCGGCGGCGACATCCTCGGGCTTGGCAAAGCGCGCCATCGGCACGCGGTTGACGATATCGTCGTCCGTATAAGCGCCCGAACCCATGTCCTTCGCGTCCATCTCGGTCTTGATCCAGCCGGGGCAGACGGCGTTGACGCGCACCCCGCGCCCACCCCATTCCGCCGCCAGCGTGCGCGTGAGACCAACAAGGCCGTGCTTGGACGTGTTGTAAGCCGCGCGGTGGATCACGCCGCCGATCCCGGCGACCGAGGCGACGTTGACGATGCTGCCTGTGCATTTGCTCAGCATCTGCTTGCCGAACGCGCGGCACAGCAGGAACGGCCCTTGCAGGTTGATCGCCATCATCCGCTGCCACTGATCGAGCGTCGTTTCTTCTGCCGGTCCGATCATGCTGATGCCCGCATTGTTGACGAGCACGTTCGCGCCGCCATTCTCGCGCGCGACCATAGCGGCCAGCTCTTCCACAAAGGCTTCGGAAGAGACATCACCCGACAGGCCGGAGGCGCTGAACCCCTCCCCTTTGATCGCCGCGACGGCAGCGTCCACAGGCTGAATATCGGTGAGGACAACATGATAGCCCGCACCCGCCATAAGGCGCGCGGTGACCAGCCCCAAACCCTGTGCTGCTCCGGTGATGACGGCTGTGTTCATGCGTGTCCTCCTGCCTGCTGCATTTCCATTTTGATGCGGTTATCTCAACCATTAGTGTTTGTAATTGCGGTCAAGGGCCTGACTGCGTCGCCGCGAAACCGCTAAGGGATGCAGCACAAAACTGGAAGAGGAACGGGCATCTGTGAGCAGCAACGTGATCAGTTTGGGGGAGAAAGGGCTGGAACTGCCGCTGGGCGCGCTTGGCCCGCGCTACATCAATTATCACTGGCTGCGTGATAATTGCAGCACCTCGTTCGATCCAGCCACGCGCGAACGCGTGTTTGACATTTTCCACCTGTCCCAACCGCCCCGCCCGCGCAGTGCCAGCCTTGTCGATGGCGCGCTTGAAGTGGCGTGGGAGGGGGAGAACCATATTTCCCGCTATGATCTGGGCTGGCTGGAAGGCGCGCTCTCCGGGCCGCGTCCTGATCCTGCCGATCTGCCGCGCGGCGCCTGGTATGCCGATCATTATGCCGACATCCACCGTGTGCCCTTTGCCGCGCTGCAAAGCGACAAGTCGGCGGTCGCGGGGTGGCTCAAGGCGATGCTGGTGGAAGGGGTCGCGTTCGTGACCGAGATGCCCGACAGCGACGCGGCGCTGACCGAACTGGTCCACCACATCGGCCTCGTCCGCCCGACCTTCTTCGGCGAGTATTTCGATGTGCGCACGCATATCGAGCCCTCCAATCTCGCCTACACCGCCAACGCGCTTGAGCTGCATACCGATACGCCCGCCGAGGAAATGGCACCCGGCCTGCAATTTCTGCACTGCCGCGCCAATTCGGTCGCGGGCGGCGATAATCTCTTCCTGGACGGCGTGGCAGTGGCGGAGGATTTCCGCACGGAATCGCCCGAGCAATTCCGCATCCTGTCCGAGACGCGCATCCCCTTCTATTGCGAGCATGACAGCTACGACATGCGCTCGCGCCAACGCGTGATCGAGCTTGATGAACATGGTGCTGTATCTGGCGTGACGATTAGTCAGCATATGGCCGATGTGTTCGATCTGCCGCAGCAGGAACTGGACGCTTTCTACCCCGCCTTCATCGCCTTTGGCCGCAAGCTGCAAGACGCCAAATATATGATGCGCTTCAACATACAGGCGGGCGAGTGCATCGTGTTTGACAATCACCGCATCGTGCATGGCCGCGATGCCTATTCGGCGACCAGTGGGGATCGCTATCTGCGCGGCTGCTATGCGGATCGCGGCGAGTTGCGCAGTGCGTACCGCATCCTCTCCGGCGAAGGCCGCTTCAAATGACGCGCGAGGCGGAACTGCGCGAGGATCTGGCGGCAGCCTTCCGGCTGGCGGCAAAGCTCGGCTGGCATGAATCGGTCGGCAATCATTTCAGCGCGGCGGTGTCTGACGATGGCCGCCATTTTCTGCTCAACCGCAAATGGCAGCATTTTGCGACGATCCAGCCCGATGATCTGCTGTTGCTCGACGCCGAGGATGCGAGTGTGATGGACGGACCCGATGCGCCTGACGCGTCGGCGTGGACGATCCACGGCACCATCCACCGGCTCGCTCCCGCCGCGCGCGTCGTACTGCACGGGCACCCGGTGCATTCCACTGCACTCGCCATGCTGGCTGACCCGGTGATGAAGCCGCTCGACAACAACACCGCGCGTTTCTTCAACCGCGTCGCTTTTGATCGCGGCTTTGGCGGGATTGCGGATGAGGCCGAAGAAGGCCTGCGGCTGGTCCGCTCGCTCGGCAACCATAAGGTGATGCTGATGGGCAATCACGGCTTGCTCTGCACTGGCAACAGCGTCGCCGAAGCCTTTGAAGATATGTATTATTTTGAGCGTGCTGCGCAAACCTTGCTGCTCGCTTATGCCAGTGGTCAGCCGCTTGCCGTGCTGTCTGACGAGATTGCGGAAAAGACCGCTTTAGGCTGGGAGCCTTATCGCGGCATGGCGGACGCGCATTTCGCTTATCTCAAATCCACGCTCCGTGACTGAAGCGCTGCCCGCCACGATGCGGGCGGTGCTGCTCACCGGCTTTGGCGGGCCGGAACGGCTGGAGCTGCGCGACGATGTGCCCGTGCCCCAGCCGCGCGCGGGCGAAGTGCGGGTGAAAGTGGCGGCAGCGGGCGTCAACAACACCGATATCAACACGCGCATCGGCTGGTATTCCAAGGCTGTCGAAGCGGCGACCGATGAAGGCAGCGACGGCTTTGCCGAAGCGGGAGACGATGGCTGGTCTGGCAGCGCCTTCACCTTCCCGCGCATTCAAGGCGCGGATTGCTGCGGACGGATCGTGGCGGTAGGCGAGGGCGTTGAAGAGGAGCGCATCGGCGAACGCGTGCTGATCGATCCGCTGATCCGCGATGGCGATGGCAGCGTGCGCTATTTCGGATCCGAGATTGATGGCGGCTTTGCCGAATTTACCTGCGTGCCCGCGCGCAACGCGCTGCGGATCGAGAGCAGCTTGAGCGACGTCGAACTGGCGAGCTTCCCCTGCGCTTACTCGACTGCGGAAAATATCCTGACGCAGATTGGTCTGGTATCGGGCGAGCGCGTGCTGATCACCGGCGCGTCCGGCGGCGTGGGGGGTGCAACCGTGCAGCTCGCCAAGCGGCGCGGGGCCGAAGTGATTGCCATTTCAAGCGCGGACAAGGCGGATGCGGTGCGCGCGCTGGGGGCGGATCACATCGCGCTGCTCGATGCGCTGCTTGACGGGTTTGGGCCGGTTGATGCGGTGGTTGATGTGGTCGGCGGCGCGGCCTTCCCGGCTCTGCTTGATGCGCTGCGGCCCGGTGGCCGCTACGGCGTCTCTGGCGCAATTGCCGGGCCGATGGTCAACCTTGATCTGCGCACGCTTTACCTGAAGGATTTGCGCCTGATCGGCTGCACCGTACTGGAGCCGGAGGTGTTCCCCAATCTGATCGGCATCATCGAACGCGGCGAAATCCGTCCGGTGGTGGATGCGGTCTTCCCGCTCGCTGAAATCGGGGCTGCGCAAGAGGCGTTCGGGCAGAAGCGCCATGTGGGGAAGATCGTGCTGCGGGTTTAACCGCCCCGTCCCCCGAAATCGGCAAAGCGCCCGATCAGCCAGCTGCGGAAGGCTGCAATCGCGGGGTCGCCGAGATCATCGGCGCGCAGTTTGAGGTAATAGCCGTAGCCATCCTCGATCACGCTATCATAGGGCGCGACGAGGCGGCCTTCGGCAATGTCGGGCGCGAACATATCCACATCGCCCAGCATCACTCCGCCCGAGGCCATCGCATAGCGCGCGACCGCCACGGATGTGTCGAACGCCAGCCCGCTCTGCGCCGTTTCGGTGATGTGATTGCGGCGCAGATAATCATTCCACAGCAGTTCGCGCGGCTGATTGTCGAGCTTCAGATGCAGCAATTCCTGGCTCGCCAGAAATGCGCCCATCGATTTGCCATGCGCTGCCTTGGCGGTTTCGGGCGAACAGAGCGGCTCAACCCGCACCATCCAGAGCAGATCGGTTACCCAGTCATCGATATTGGGGCGATCATAGACGATGGCCATATCAATCTCATTCTGCGGCAGGCCTGTGACGTTTGCGCTGTAGATATCGAGCCGGATATCAGGATGTTCGCGCCGGAATTCGCCCAACATCGGCATGAAGAGGAGCTGCAGAAAAGTGTGCGGCACATGCAGCCGCACCGCGCGCGCGGGCACCGATTCATCGCGGATCGCGTTCATCGTCTGCTCGATCCGCTCGAAGGACTTGCCGACCACGCCCAGCAATTCCTGCCCCGCAGGCGTGAGCGACAGGCGGCCGGAATCGCGCTCGAACAATTGCTTGCCCAGCAGGTCCTCCAGCGCACCGACATGGCGGCTCATCGCGCTTTGCGAGACAGACAAAAGGCTCGCGCCGCCGGTAAAGCTCAGCTGCTTGCCCACGGCTTCAAACGCACGCAAGGCATTGAGCGGCAACCAGCGCCTGCTGAGTTTGGTAAGCTTGCTGATCGGACCCTCCTTGCGCGCCGCACCCCCGGCATTCGCAGCTTTTCAGATAGCGGCATGAATAATTCTTACTTGGCGCAAACGCATCGACCGGTCAAACATGCGCGTCAAGGAGTGCGGCATTACCATGAGTGAATTTGATATCGGGTTTTTCGGCGCTCAGCTTGATCAGCGCCGCCCGGACCATGCCTTGCCGCAAGCGCTCTACACCGATGCAACCTCCTTCGCGTTTGACATGGAGGCGATCTATCGCCGCAGCTGGCTGATGATCGGCATGGAATGCGAACTCGCTAAGCCGGACAGCTATATCGCGAGCCTGATCGGGCGCTGGCCGGTGATCATTACGCGTGACCGTGCCGGGGAGATTCACGCGTTCCACAACAGCTGCCGTCATCGCGGCTCGATCCTCTGCGCGCCGGGCATGGGGTCAGCGCCAAAGCTCGTCTGCCCCTATCACCGCTGGACCTACAATCTGGATGGATCACTGTTCGCCGCGATGCGGATGCCCGAGGGGTTCGACAAGGCTGAGCACGGCCTGAAGCCGATTGCGCTGCGCCGCGCGGGCGGTGCGCTCTTCATCTGCCTGGCCGATGAACCGCCGCCGTTCGACGAGTTTGGCAGCAAGTTTGAAGCCTATGCCGGGCCGCTCGATTTCGCCAACATGAAGCTCGCCGCGACCGACCTGATGGTCGAGCAGGCGAACTGGAAGCTGGTGATGGAAAACGCCCGCGAATGCTATCACTGCCCCACGGGCCATCCGGAACTCGGCACCTCCTTCCCGGTGCATATGAAGCGCCATTTCGAACCGCGTGATGCAGACCGCGAAGCGGCGTTTACCGCGGCGATGGATGCCGCAGGCCTGCCGCATGCCGCGCAGGAAGGGGATTGGTGGCAGATCGCGCGCTTTGCACTCAATGAAGGCTCCAGCTCGATCAGCATGGACGGCCAGCCGCTGGTGAAGAAGCTGCTGGTGGAAGCCAATGGCGGCAATGTCGGATCACTGCGCTGGGCGATTGATCCGCACCTGTTCGCGCACGCAACAGCAGACGTCGTGTTCACCTTCAGCTGCATGCCCGTTTCAGCCACTGAAACGCATGTCTTCAGCAAATGGTTCGTCCATAAGGATGCGGTCGAAGGAGTGGACTATGACGTGCCCGCGCTCAAGGAACTCTGGGTGAAAACCAATCAGCAGGATCGCGAGCTCGCCGAGAATAATCATCGCGGCATTCTCAGCCCCGGCTATACGCCCGGGCCTTATTCGCAGGAGGCGGAATCCATGGCGCAACGCTTTACGGACTGGTACTCTGCGCAGGCTCGCGCCTATGTTGATGCCCATGTCAACTGATCCGAAATCGGGCTACCGCCCTGAAACGCTGGCCGTGGCGCACGGCTATGATCCGGCCATGGGGATGTGGGCGGCCAAGCCCCCCATCTTCATGTCGTCCACTTTCGCTTATCCGTCCGCGCAATATGCCAAGGATGTGCATGAGGCGTTTTTCGACGGAACCGGCCCGATGGTGGGCACCACGCACCACATCTATTCGCGGCTGGGCCATCCCGGACTCGACTTTCTCGAAACACGTCTCGCGGCGATGGACGGGGCGGAAGCCTCTGCGGCGTTCGCAAGCGGCATGGCTGCGCATTCGGCGATTGGCCTCGCCTTCATGCGCCCGGGAGACAGCATGATCCATGGCCGCCCCATCTATGGCGGGGTGGACATGCTCTACAATCAGGTGCTCGCTGATTTCGGCACGCACAGCGCGGCCTATCTTGACGGCACTGATGAGGCGGACGTGCGACGTGCAGCGGATGAGGCGATGGCCAAAGGCCCGCTCAAGCTGATCGTGGCCGAAACCCCCGCCAATCCCACAGCAGCGATGGTCGATCTGGCGCTGATGGTGCGGCTGGCGGACGATGTCGGCGCGAAGCAAGGGCATCGCCCGCTGGTGGTGGTGGATAACACTTTCCTCGGCCCGTTCGCGCAGCGGCCCATCGAAATCGGCGTCGATCTCAACATGACCTCGCTCACCAAATATTGCGCGGGGCATAGCGATCTGCTGGCAGGCGGTGTGAGCGGAAAAGCGGAGCTGATCGAGAAGCTGCGCTTCCAGCGCGTCGTCTGGGGCAGCGCGCTTGATCCGTTTACCGCCTGGCTGCTGCTGCGCTCGATGGAGTCGGTCGCCGTCCGCACCGAGCGCGCGATGGAGAATGCCCGCGCGGTCGCCGAATGGCTGCGCGATCATCCCAAGGTGGCGGGCGTCACCTATCTGGGCTTTTTGCCCGAAGGATCACGGCCGCGCGCCGTATTTGATCGCCAGTGCACGGCGGCAGGCTCCACCTTCTCCTTCACGCTCCACGGTGGCGAGGCGGAGGCCTTCCGCATGCTCGATCAGTTGAAGCTGGTGCGGCTGGCGGTGAGTCTCGGCGGATCGGAATCGCTCATCTGCCATTCGGCGAGCACCACGCACTATGCGATCTCGCCCGGCAAAAGGCTGGAAGGCGGCATCACCGATGGCACAATGCGGCTTTCGGTTGGGCTGGAACATAAGGACGATCTGATCGCCGATCTGGCGCAGGCATTGGAGGCGGTATGACGCGCACAATCGACCCGCATGCGATTGACGGGAAATTCCCTGCTCCTGCCACGCGCTTCGACGTGGTGGTGGTGGGCGCCGGGCGCAGCGGCACGGCAGCGGCGCTCACGGCGGCACAGGCTGGCCAGTCCGTACTGCTGGTCGATGAGAACCCCGTGCCCGGCCATCAGATCGGCAATGACGTGCCGCTCTATTTCGGCGGTCGCGCGACGGCAGCGACGCAGAACAGCGAGCGGATGCTGGAAACATTGTTCATGAATACGCCCGATCTTGAGGCCGTGATTGAAGCAGGCGTCGAACTGCTGCTCGGCACCTGTGCCTGGGGCGTGTATCGTAACGGCCCGCTGGTCGGCAGCTTGCCGGGGCAGGTGGTCGCGCTGGCGGATGGCGAACGCTCGTGGCTGGTGGGCTTTGACCGGCTGGTGCTGGCAACCGGCGCGCGCGATTTGCCGATGGCCTTTCCCGGCTGGAGCCAGCCCGGCGTGATGGGTGCGGCGGCGCTCAAGAAGCTGCTCACCCGCTATGATGCCTTTGCCGGAAAGCGCGTCCTGATCGCTGGCTCGCATGATCTGGCGCTAGAGACCGCGTTGCTCGCCCACGCCAAGGGGCTAGATGTGGCCGGACTGATTGAGGTGCGTGATGCACCGCAAGGTGCGGCTGATCTGGTCGCGCAAGTCGAGGCGGCTGGCATTGCCATCCATTGCGGCGTGCATCCGGTTGAAGCCAAGGGTGGGATTGACGGGGTGGAGCGCGTCATTCTCTCCGATGGCAGTAGCGTGGATTGCGATACGCTGGTGATGGCCATCGGATTGGTGCCGATGATCGAGCTCGCCGATGCGCTGGGCAGCGCGCGGACGTTTGATGCCAAGCGCGGCGGGCATATCCCGCTGGAAGATGGCGCAATTACTGCGGTCGGTTCGTGCGCAGGGCTGGCTGATACGGGCTTCGATCATAGCGCTTACCGCTTTGACTGGCTCAACGCGCTGGGCGGCGCATGCGGGGGTGATACGATTATCTGCCAATGCGAGGAGGTGACGCTCTCCGATCTGCTTGGCGTGCAACCGCCGCGCTATCTGGAGCGTTCGCCCATCATGCAGGCGCGGTCACTCAAATCCCTGCTTGAAGACGGCCCGCCCAATCAGGATCAGATCAAGCGGCTGACACGCTCTGGCATGGGTGCGTGCCAAGGGCGGCGCTGCCGCGATCAGGTGGCGATGATGCTGGCGGTTGAGGCCGGGAGCGAACTTGCCGCCCTCCCCCTCGCCACGCACCGCGCGCCGGTGCGGCCGCTGCCGCTCAAGATCATCGCCGACTGGGAGGAGAGCGAGGAAATGCGCGCCGGATGGGATGTGTGGATGGGCATTCCCACGCAGTGGGTGCCCTATGCCGATATCGGCACGCCCTATGAGGAAGAGAACCGGCGTGTGCTGGGCGGGAATATGAGCCTGTGAGCGCGCAAAAGATTGTCGTCGTCGGCGGGGGCGTGTCGGGGCTGAGCGCGGCGTGGTGGCTGGCGCGCTCGGGCGTATCGGTGACGCTGCTCGACAAGGGCATCATCGGCTGGGAAGCCTCGGGCCGCAATGGCGGCGGCTGCTCGCACTATCAAAGCCCGCTGTTCAAGGAAGAGCAGCGCCTCTGGCCGCAGATGGATGAATTGCTGGGCTATCCCACCGAATTCAGTCCCGAACGCATCGTGATGGCGGTGACGCCGCGCCAGCTGGAACAATATCACTACATCGCGCAGATGAACAACCGGTTGGGCCAGCGTGTCGATGTGCTCGACCCTCAACAGGTGCGCGAGGCGGTGCCGCTGGCGGGCGACAATTGTCTGGGCGGCATCCATTATCGTTTCGGCGGCCATGCCAACCCGCACCGCGCGGTGCAGGCCTATGCCTGGGCGCTTCAGGATCTCGGCGGAACGATCATCCAGCATGCGCCTGCAACGGGCTTCCGCACATCCGGCGGCGCTGTGACGGCGGTTGAAAGCACCAAGGGCGTGCATGAATGCGATGCGGTGGTGATCGCCGCTGGCCCGCAGACCAGCAGCCTGCTGGCCAAGCTCGACATCGCCATGCCGCTTGCCGCCGCGCGCGCGGAAATGATCGTCACCGAACCCGCGCCCATGATGAAACTCGGCGGAGTGGACGGCAACGGCCTGTACGGGCGTCAGACGCTGCGCGGCAATCTGGCTTACGGCGGCGGCCCGCATGAATGGGTGGAGTTTGGCGAGCTCGGCCCCAGTGCTCGGCCCGCAACGCCGCTCACGCGCAATCTCGCGCGGCGCGTGGCAGAGCTTTTGCCGGGTGCCGCGCACCTCAACGTCATCCGGAGCTGGGCCGGTGTGATCGAAATGACGCCCGATGGCCGCCCGATCATCGACAAGCGCGGCAATGTGACGTTTTGCACCATGTCCGGCGTCGGCTTCGGCCTCTCGCCCGCGTCCGGCCATGCGATCCGCGATCTGGTGCTGGAGGGGGCGTGCAGCTTCACCGACATCGACAAGCTCGGGCTTTCGCGCTTTGAGGGCATTGCGGACGACTGGCGGACGGCAAAAGGCTGGCTGCCGCTCTGATGGGTCGATATTCCGCCCTCTCGCTGCTGCGCGGTGCGTTCAATGGCCAGAGCCATTGGCAACCTGCTTGGCGTGATCCGGAACCCAAGACGCATTATGACGTGATCGTCATCGGCGGCGGTGGGCATGGCTTGCCACCGCTTATTATCTCGCCAACGTGCACGGCATCCGCAATGTGGCGGTGCTGGAAAAGGGCTATATCGGCGGCGGCAATACCGGGCGGAACACCACGCTCGTCCGCTCCAACTACCGGCAGAAGCCGCTCCACGATTTCTTCGAATTTGGTCTGAAGATGTGGGAGCAGCTGTCCGACGAACTGAATTATAATGTCATGTTCTCCCCGCGTGGCGCGATGTTTCTTGGCCATTCGGATTCGGACATGATCAAGCTCGCCGAGCGCGGCGATGCCATGCGGGCGAGCGGGATTGATGTCGAACTGCTCACGCGCGAACAGGTGGCAAAGATCGAGCCGCTGCTTGATATGTCGCGCGGTGCACGCTTCCCCATCGTCGGCGGATTGACCCAAAGACGCGGCGGCACCGCGCGGCATGACGCTGTGGCGTGGGGCTATGCGCGCGCCGCGGACAGACTTGGCGTGGATATCATCCAGAAGTGCGAAGTGACGGGCTTTGTCCGAGACGGAGACGCCGTGATCGGTGTGGAAACCACACGCGGGCGGATCGGCGCGGGGCGCGTCGGCATCTGTGTGGCCGGGCATAGCGGCCATGTCGCGGCGATGGCGGGCCTCAAGCTGCCGATTGAATCGCAGACCTTGCAGGCACTCGTCACCGAAGGCGTCAAGCCGATGGTGAAGAGCGTCGTCATGTCGCAATCTTTGCACTGCTACATCAGTCAGTCGGACAAGGGCGGCATCGTGATGGGCGGCGATCCCGACAATTGGCCGAGCTATGCCCAGCGCGGCAATCCGATGGTCACGCATTTCGCCATCGCCAATGCCATCGCGCTGATCCCCGCGCTCTCGCGTTTGCGGATGCTGCGCACATGGGCGGGCGTGACGGACATGAGCTTTGATGGCTCGCCGATCATCGGGACAACGCCGGTGCCCAATCTCTATCTCAATGGCGGCTGGTGCTATGGCGGGTTCAAGGCGACGCCCGCTTCCGGCTATACTTATGCCCATACGCTCGCGACAGGCGCGCCGCATTCGCTCAACGCCCCCTTCGTGCTCGACCGCTTCGTGCAGGGAGCGACGATTGACGAAAACGGGAGCGGCCCGATGCCGAACAGCCGATGATGCTGATCCCCTGCCCCCATTGCGGCCCGCGCGCGCAGGACGAGTTTGTTTATGACCGCACGATGGACTCCATCGTCGCGCTCGACGCCGCGCCCGAAGAGACGATGGAGACACTCTTCACGCGCACCAATCCGCGCGGGGTAGATGAGGAGCTGTGGCGGCATAGTTTCGGCTGCCGCGCCTGGCTGGTCATGCGTCGCCACCGTGTGACAAACGAGATTGAGGCCGTCCGCGCTGTGGGGCCGGAGGCGCTGCCGTGATCAACTTCACCTTTGACGGCACGCATTATCAGGCGCGGGAGGGCGACACGCTGGCGGCTGCGCTGTTGCGCAATGGCGTCGGCCTCGTCGGGCGCAGTTTCAAATATCACCGCCCGCGTGGGATCATGGCGGCGGGCGTCGAGGAACCCAACGCCCTTGTGACGGTGGGCGAAGGTGGCCGCGCAGAGCCCAACACCCGCGCGACCGATGTGATCGTTTATGATGGGCTGGTGGCGCGCAGCCAGAACCGCTGGCCATCGCTTGGCTTTGATGTGGGCGCGGTGATCGGGCTCTTCTCCAAGGCGCTGCCTGCGGGCTTTTATTACAAGACCTTCTTCGGCCATGCCAATCTGTGGCTGGTCTATGAATGGGTCATCCGCCGCGCGGCAGGGCTGGGCAATGCGCCGACCGAGGCCGACCCGGACCGTTACTCACAGCGCGCGGCGTTCTGCGATGTCCTAGTTGTGGGTGCAGGGCGATCTGGGCTAAGCGCGGCGCTGGAGGCAGCAGAGGCAGGCCAGCGCGTGATCCTTGTCGAGCAGGATCATGTGCTGGGTGGCAGACTACTCCGCGATAATCATGATCTGGGTGACGGCTGGATCGCGGAGACAGCCGCGCGCATTCGCGCGGCGGGCGGCATCATCCTGACGCGCACCACCGGATCGGGCTATTGGGAGCATGACCATGTCACGCTCACGCAGCGGCTTGCCGAACCGGGGCAAGTGCCGGAGAGCGGCACCGCACAACGCCTGTGGCATGTGCGCGCGGGCCGCGTGATCCTCGCCACCGGCTGCCTCGAGCGGCCCATCGCCTTTGCGCATAATGACCGTCCCGGCGTGATGCTGAGCGGCGCGGTGCGAACCTATGTGCGCCGCTTCGGCGTGGTGCCGGGGAAGCGGGTGGTGATCGCGACCAACAATGATGATGCCTATCAGACGGCCGTCGCAGTGAAAGCGGCTGGCGGTAAGGTGGTCGCAATTTTGGACTCTCGCGCGGAATTCAGTGAGGTTGCTCTGGCCGCCAAATCGGACTTTCAGATTCACACGAACTCATTTCCGGTTGCTGCGAAGGGTAGCAAGCACGGTTTGCATTCTGTCGAAACTGACATCTGGACCGAGTCCATCACATTCGACGCTGATCTGATCGCCGTTTCGGGGGGCTTCACGCCGGTTGTGCATCTTCATATGCAAGCGGGCGGCACGCTCGATTTCGATGCGGAGGCGCAGGCTTTCATCGCTGCGAACAGCCGCCAGAATGTCACGACCATTGGTTCAGCTGCGAACCCGCCGCCCGCGCCCGCCATCACGCCCATGGGCGACCCCAAAAAGAGCTTCATCGATTTCCAGAATGATGTGACGCTCGCCGATATCGATCTCGCCTGGGCCGAAGGCTATCGTTCGGTCGAGCATCTCAAGCGCTACACCACGCTGGGCATGGCGACCGATCAGGGCAAGACCAGCAATATGGCCGCGCTCGCCCGCCTTGCAGAACAGCAGGGCGTGACCATCCCCGATGCAGGGCTGACGACCTTCCGCCCGCCCTATACGCCCGTGACGATGGGGCTGCTCGCAGGGCGCACGCACCGCGATGCTGGGGCGCATCTGCGGCGCATGGCGCTGTGGGATGTGCATCAAGCCGCCAAGCCCATCTGGCAGCCTGCCGGCTACTGGATGCGCCCACGTGCTTTCCCACGCGCTGGCGAAGACCTTGGCACCGCCGCGCGGCGTGAGGCGCAGACTGTCCGCACCGCTGTCGGGATGACCGACGTCTCGACGCTCGCCAAGTTTGAGGTGAGCGGCCCTGATGCGGCGCGCTTGCTCGAGATCATCTGCGCGACCAGCGTGGCGAAGCTCGCCGTCGGGCGCGGACGCTACACCTTCATGCTGCGCGAGGACGGGCTGGTGTGCGACGATGGCACCGTCTGGCGCTTGGGCGAGAACCGCTATCTGCTGACCAGTTCCACCGGCGGCGCGGACCGGATGGCGACGCAGCTTTCCTATGTCCGCCAGGTGCTGCACCCCGAACTGCGCGTTTCTGCCGTCAACGTGCAGGAACATTATGCCGGGATTGCGGTCGCCGGTCCCAAGGCGAAGGCGGTGCTCGCCGTGCTGACGGGCGAAGAGCCACCGCGCCATATGTCGGTTGCACCCGCCATGATCGCGGGTGTGCCTGTGTTGGTGCTCGCTGCCAGCTATTCGGGCGAACGCGCGTTTGAAGTCTATGTCGAGGCGACACGCGCCGAAGCCGTCTGGAGCGCTTGCGCAGCCGAAGTCGCAGCGCAAGGCGGTTGCTCCTATGGCCTTGAAGCGATGGAAATCCTGCGCATCGAAAAGGGGCATGTCGTCGTCGGCGGCGAAGTCGATGGGCGGCTCACGCCGCATGATCTTGGCCTCGCCGGGATGCTCAACAAGGCGGGTGGCTATATCGGCGCTGCCGGGCTGACGCGGCCTGCACTGTCTGAACTGGGAAGGCTCCAACTCGTCGGGCTGGAGTCGCTGGGCGGCCCGATCCCCGAAGGCAGCATGCTGATGGCGGCCAAGGGGCTGGACGCGCAGGGCCATGTTACCGCTGCCGCTTACCGCGTGATGGAAGGCACGCCGATTGCGCTCGCGCTGCTGCGGGACGGCACCAAGCGCCACGGCGAGGAACTCACCGCCTCGTCCCCCACCCGCGACCAGCATGCCCGCGTCCGCGTCGTCGCGCCGCATTTCTACGATCATCAGGGGACGCGCTACCGTGACTGAGGTGACCATCACCCCCCTGCCCGCTGCCCCGCTGCATGCCTTCGAAATCTGGAGTGATCCGCAAGCTGTGGCCGCGCGCTTCAAGGCTGCGAAGGGATTTCCTCTGCCCGCGATGGGCCAGTCCGCCAGCCAAGATGGCCTCACGCTGATCCGTTTCGAACCCACCGTCTGGCTGATCGAGGGCGATCCGGAAGGGCTCGACGCCGTGCTTGGCGAGGATGGTGCGCTGACAGCGATCGGCGGCGGCATCGTCCGGGTCCGCGTGTCTGGCCCCGGCTGGCGCAGGCTGCTGATGGAAGGCGGCGTGTTCGATGCTGAAAGCGCGGCCTTCGCGCCAGGCTGTTCGGCTGCCACTGTGATTGACCATGTCAACATCCGCCTTCATGTCGCAAGCGCAGAGACCTGTATTGTCTATGTCCCGGCAAGCTTTAGTCAGGATATAATCCAGTTCTGGAGCGACGCAGGAGCCAGACAAGTAATGCGCTGCGGGGCATCTGACTGACTATGGACTGATCACCGGCCGAGCGGTGGAGCTTGTAGGTTTGTCGATCAAAGAGTGGGAGGTCTGAGGCGAAGTGATTGCGGAGCGAGGCTGTCCGTCGTCAGACCATTCGGTACAACTCGCAGTGTAGATTAGCGGAGTGGGGGCCTCGTCTCGGGGTTGATGTTAGGCGGCGAGCCGAAGTGCGACGGCAACCGCGCGGCTTGCGCCAATGCCACGCTCCAGTGAAGGTGTGCCAGCGACCAATAGGTTGACCAGCGTCGATGCAAGCGAGAGCGCCCACCCTTTCCCCCCGCCCCCGGCGATTTAGTTTCGCCATGTGATCGGTCTGGACAGCCAGCTGGATTTTGCGCTGCTGCTCGGGACCGCGCCGATCAATGCGGCTGGCCCATGGAGTCCCGCTCACCGCCGAAACTGGTTGAGCACCTCATAGGCCATCACGGCGCACGCCATGGCGGCATTCAGGCTGTCTGCCCGGCCGCGCATGGGCATTTTGACGAGCGTGTCACAAGCGGATTCATAGTCGGCTGGCATCCCCTGCGATTCATTGCCGATCAGGATGAAGGCGGGGCGGGTATAGGCCGGGTCTTGATAATCATGCGTGGTGTTAAGGCTGGTGCCAATCAGTTCGCCCGGCCCGGCACGCAGCCAGCCGAGAAACTCATCCCATTCCGCGCGGACAATGGCCTGCGTGAACACCGCGCCCATGCTGGCCCGCACCGCCTCTACCGAAAAGGCATCGGTGCAATCTCCCACCAGGATGAGCCCGCCGGCGCCCACTGCGTCTCCGGTGCGCAAAATGGTGCCCAGATTGCCGGGATCGCGCAGCCGCTCTGCCACCAGCCAGATGTCTGCCTTGGTGCGATCCAGCGCGTCGAGCGGCGTCCAATGCTCGGCGTAGACGCCCAGCACCGTTTGCGGATTATCCTTGCCGGATATCTTGGCCAGAATGTCGGGCGTCGTCAGGAACACCTCACCCCCGGCAGCCTCGGTTTCGGCGGCCAGCTCCTGCGCCAGCGGGTGTGGCGCAACCTTGCCATTCATCCAGATTGCTTCGGGCAGATGACCTGCATCGCGCGCTTCGGTGAGGATGCGCAGCCCTTCGGCCAGAAAGCGCTGCTCCGCCCGCCGCCCCTTCTTGTCGCGCAGCGAGCGGACCCGCTTGACCTGCGGGTTGGAATAGCCGGTAATCTCGATGGACAGGGTCAGTCCTCGCCGAACTTGTCTTCGACCAGCGTGGCGAGCTGGCGGACTGCGTCTTCAGCTCCGTCTCCGGAAGCGCGGATGGTGATGCTGTCTCCCATCGCCGCGCCAAGCATCATCAGCCCCATGATCGAAGTGGCGACGACTTCATTGCCATCCTTGGAGACATGGACGGTGGCGGCAAGGCCGCTGGCGAGCGTGACGAATTTGGCGCTGGCGCGGGCATGGAGGCCCCGCTTGTTCGGAATGGTGACCGTTTGTGAAATCTCGCTCATGCGGCAGCCTCTCCCAAGACCTCGGATGCAACGGTGATATATTTGCGACCAGCCTCGCGCGCGGCAGCAACGGCGGCAACGACGCCCATCGTCTTGCGCGCGCTGGCCAGCCGGATCAGCATCGGCAGATTAATGCCGGCAATGACTTCGACATGGCCCGTTTGCAGAAGCGAAATCGCCAGATTGGAGGGTGTGCCACCGAACAGGTCGGTCAGAACCACCACGCCGGTTCCGCCATCCACAGCCGCGATGGCGGCGGCGATGTTTGCCCGACGCAATTCCATGTCATCTTCAGGGCCGATGCAAATGGCGCGGACGCTCTCTTGCGGACCAACGACATGTTCCATGGCTGTCACGAATTCGGTGGCCAACTCGCCATGCGTTACCAATACCAGCCCGATCATTGCAGCTCCGTCTTGTCGGTCCGAACGGGCTCCTCCCCCGAATCGGCTTGCGTTCCAGCTTCGCCAATGTCCCTGTGTGCAAGGGTGGGCGAATAGCCAGATTCTCTGAGTTTTCCGGCCATGCGTTCAGCAACATGAACAGAACGATGGCGCCCGCCCGTACACCCAAACGCAATGGTTAGATAGGCCTTTCCTTCGACGTGATAGCGCGGAATCAGCATCAGGATCAGCTCCTCGATCCGCTGCATCGCCTCCGCATAAGCCGGGTCGGCAGAGATATAGGCCCCGATCACGCCGTCAAGCCCGGTCAGCGGCCTGAAATCCAGATCCCAGTGCGGATTGCGCAGGAAGCGGACATCGAACACCAGATCGGCATTGCGGGGAATGCCGCGTGCAAAGCCGAATGACATCACCGACAGCACGGTCTCTACGCCTTCGGTTTCTGCAAAGCGGTTCCGCAGTTCCAGTTTGAGTTCGTTGGTGGAGCTGGACGTGGTGTCGATCACATGATCTGCGCCGCTGCGCAACAGCGAGAGAAGCTCTCGTTCACGGGCGATGCCATCCGATGCCGGGCGGTCCGGCGCGAGCGGATGGCGGCGGCGTGTTTCGGAATAGCGACGCTCCAGCTCGGCACCGCTGCAATCCAGAAACAGCGTGGCGACCTGCCCCTCACCTGCATCCCGCATCTGGCCGATGCGTTCGATAATCGCTTCCGCATCAAAGCCGCGTGTGCGGGTGTCGATGCCCAGCGCAAACGGGCGCGGCGTGCTGACGCCTGCCGCCAGACTGGTATCCAGCAACCGGTCGAGCAGGGAAAAGGGAAGATTATCAACAACTTCCCAGCCAATATCCTCAAGTGTCTTGAGCGCGGTGGATTTGCCTGCGCCAGACAGGCCTGTGACCAGCAGGATGCGACGGGGCCGCAACTCCGCACTCATTGCGTGACGTCCGCCAACGCAAATTCCACCTTCAGCGGCGTCGAAGCGTGAAAACCATCGAGGCGGACAAGCGGCAGATCAATTCCGGACACGGTGAGGACACGGGGCTCCAGCGGATAGCGCTCCACCTCTGCACCCAGTTCAATGGCCAGCGCCAGCGGCACCTGTGCCTCCCATTCCGTCGTGCGCAGCCCCAATCCGCGCACCTCGACCAGCCCTTGAATAGTCCGGGGGGGGCTCGCCAGCAACCGCCCATTTTCAAGCGTGACAAGGGTTTGATCATCGCTGACCAGCCGCGCCCCGCGATCGATGAGGCGCAGCGCCAGATCAGACTTGCCGCTGCCGGACGGGCCGATGATCAGAATTGCCCGCCCGCGACACGCCACGCAACTGGCATGGACCAGCCGAGCCTCAGCCATCGGATTGCTCGCCTGCAATCGGCAGCGTCACCAGCATCCGCGTGCCAAGACCATCCGGCCCATCCTCCGCGCGGATCGTGCCCCCATGCGCCTCCACAATGGCGCGGGCAATGGCAAGACCAAGGCCGCTATGCTGCCCGAACTCAGTGTCGGGTCGATTGGAATGGAACCGGTCAAACACCGCCTCTCGCAAATGCACCGGAATGCCGGGGCCGTCATCATCGACCGAAACCAGCGCCTGCCCGCCCGATGCGGTGGCCCCGATCCGCACAACGCCACCCGCAGGCGTAAAAGACAACGCATTGTCGAGCAGATTGTCGATCACACGCGACATTTGCGCTGCATCGGCATGCACCATCACCGTGCCATCGGCCGGGCGGGCGAAGGCAATCGCCGCAGGGTCAGAGAGGCGTTCGCCCCGGTGCCGGATCAGGCCAGTGATGAGTTGTCCCACATCCACCGTTTCGAACCGGATGCGCCCGATCCGGGCATCGACGCGCGACAGATCGGAAATATCGGTGATGAGCCGGTCCATCCGCCGCACATCGTCGTTCACGATGTCAAGCAGCAGGGCGCGCTGTTCCAGCTGCGTTACCCGACCCAGCGACTCCACGGCCGAGCGCAGCGAAGCGAGCGGGTTCTTGAGCTCATGCGCCACATCCGCGGCAAACGCCTCGATCGCGTCGATCCGCGTGCGCAAAGCATGGGTCATGTCAGACACCGCCCGCGCAAGCGTGCCAATCTCATCCCGACGGGACGGCAGACGAGGCACGATGACTTCTCGCGCCTGACCATAACGCACCTCGTTCGCGGCCAGCGCAAGCACCTTGAGCGGACGTGCGATCGTGCGGGCCAGAAACAGGGAAAGCAGGACAGAGACCAGCGCTGTCAGCCCGACGGCATAACCCAGAGTCGTCCGCTCGGACCGCACGAGGCGGCGGATGTCGCGCGCATTCCGGTCCATCACCAGAAACAGGCCGGGATCGCTGGAGAGCGGCTGTTTGACCGAAATCATGTGTGATCGGTCTGCCATCAGCGAAAGCAGCGGCGCATCGGCATCCAGCTGGGCCGTCTGGCCATAGCCCCGAAACGCCGGAGGCACATCCGCATCCACCACCACGTCAATCGCTTCATCCAGCCAGCGCGCCGCGCGGCGCTGCCAGCTCTGTTCCTTGACCGGATCAACCATGTGCATCCGCGCGCCATGCTGCCAGCTGTCAAACACCAACTGCCCTTCGGACCGCACCAGCCGCAACCGCACACGATCTGTATCGTCAGGGCGGCTGATCAGCCCTTCGCGCACATCGGAGGAACTGGGCGTGATCGCGGCGGCCAGCAGCCGCGCTTCATTGCGCGTCTGGGTGATCCGCTCCCCGATCAGTCGGGTGCGAAAGCCGTCGAGATAGAAGAAGCTGCCCGCCAGCAACGCCAGCGGCAGGATGTTTACCGCCAAAATGCGCGCCGCCAGCGGAATCCGGCCCGACCAGCGGAGGACCAGGCTGCGCGGTTCAGGCCGCACTGAAGCGATAGCCTGCGCCATAGAGCGTATCGATGGAGTCAAACTGCGGATCGACCTGCCGGAACTTTCGCCTGATGCGCTTGATGTGGCTGTCTATCGTGCGGTCATCCACATAGACATCCTCCTGATAGGCAGCATCCATCAACTGGTTGCGGCTTTTCACCACATCGGGGCGCTGTGCCAGCGCTTCAAGGATCATGAATTCGGTCACTGTCAGGGCCACATCGGAACCATCCCAGCGCACGCGGTGGCTGTCCGGGATCATTTCCAGCTTGCCGCGGACGATCTGCCCATCGCCCGCCGGATCGTCGCTGCCAGCCTCAGCCTTGAGAGATCGGCGCAGGATCGCCCTGATCCGGGCGACCAGCAGGCGCTGGGAAAAGGGCTTCGCAATATAATCATCAGCCCCCTCGGCCAGCCCCAGTTCCTCGTCCAGCTCATCGTCCTTGGAGGTGAGAAAGATCACCGGCATCGCCGTCTTCTCGCGCAGGCGGCGCAACAGCGTCAGCCCGTCCATGCGCGGCATCTTGATGTCAAACACGCCCAGATCAGCTGGCTTGTCTGAAAGCGCACGCAGCGCGGCTTCGCCATCGGCATAGATCCGCGTCTGAAATCCTTCCGCCTGCAGGCCGATGGAAACAGACGTCAGGATGTTGCGGTCATCATCAACCAGCGCAATCGTTGCGGGCAACGCGGCTTCCATGGGCGTCGGAACGGTCATGGCAGGGGGATAGTGCCCGCCTGCCCCGACGGCAAGAGCCCCGTCGCTCAGGCCGCGCGGCGTAACAGGCCGCGCGCCCGACCTGCCTTGCCCCCCAGCAGCCGGATAGCCTCGCTGCGGCTCACCGGCTGCGAGTGGAAGAAGCCCTGAATATTGTGACACCCGGCATCGGTCACGCGCTGGTTCTGGCTTTCGGTTTCAACGCCTTCGGCAACCACGTTCATGCCCAGACTGCTGCCAAGGCCGACAATGGCCTTCAGGATATGGAAGGCCTGCGGGTCGCGATCTATGTTGCGCACAAAAGAGCGGTCGATCTTGATGTCATCAAATTCGAAACGGCGCAGATAGCTGAGGCTGGAATAGCCTGTACCGAAATCATCCAGTGCGATCCGGAAACCCAGCGCGTGCAGGGCAGAGAGAATGCCCAGCACCTTCTCGCTATGATCCAGCAGAACACCTTCCGTGATTTCGAACGTGATCTTGCGCGGATCAACCAGACGATTGTCCACCATCTCCGCGACACGGGCGACAAAATCGGAATGGGTGATTTCAACCGGGGAGAGATTGATGGCTGTGCGGACCCCCGGCCAGTAGCGCTGATCTTCGAACACACGTTCCATGATCCAGCTGCCCAGCATCCGCATCTGGCCGGTTTGTTCTGCAATCGGCACGAAAATGTCGGGCGCGATGATGCCCAGCCTTGGGTGATGCCAGCGCACCAGCGCTTCAAGGCTGGAAATCTGGCCCGTCCGCGCAGCAAAAATGGGCTGATAGACCATTTCCAGCTGGTTTTCGACAATGGCGCGCCTCAGCTCCAGTTCGATCTCGCGTCGGGCGCGGAGATTTTCATCCATGTCAGGCGTAAAGGCGCGCCACCGGCCGCGACCGCGCGCCTTGGCCTGATAAAGGGCGATGTCTGCGTTGCGGAGCAATTCGCCTACGGTGGTGCCATGGTTCGGCGACCACGCGATGCCACACGAAGCGGTGACATCCAGTTCATGTCCCATGACAGTGAAAGGAACCTGAAAGGCCGCCATGACCGTGGCCCCGATCTGGCTGATTGCGCCGCGTACGCGATTCTGGCGTCGCATGATCACGAATTCGTCCCCGCCGAAACGGGCCAGCATGTCGGAAGGCTGGAGCACAAGCCGCAAGCGTTCGGCCGCAAGGCAGATCAGATCGTCGCCCGCTTGATGGCCCAGCGTGTCGTTCACATCCTTGAAACGGTCAATGTCGATATAGGCGATGATAACGCCTTCATCCTCTTGAGACTCCGCCAGATCGAGCAGCAGGACCGACAGCGCCTGCTGGAAATTCGTGCGGTTGGGCAGGTCTGACATGGGGTCATGCAGCGCGACATGAACGGCCTGTGCCTGACTGGCCGAAAGTTCCCGCGCGGTCATCCGAACGCGCCGGAAAATCATCCCGACGAGCAACATGGCCGCCATGCAATAGGAAATCAGCGCGATCAGCAGCGGGCTTGTCGTCTTGATGATCGCGGCTCCGGGGCGCTGCGCATTCCACACCAGATGACCGATCTGCCTGCCGTGCCGCGTGGTTGTGATGGGCACAGACGCCTTTTCAGCGCCAGAGGGAAGTTCGCGCCGGACCTCAAGTCCGTCCAGCTGCAGCATTTCCTGCATTCGTGCGAGCAAGACGGAGTCGATCGGGCGAACCGAAATGAGGAAGTTGGGCGTCTTGGTGAGGAGGCCGAATTTGGCGTCAGGAAGGATTGACGTGGCGGCGAGCAATGCAGGTTTGCCTTCGAACGAAATGACTCGCCCCGCCCAGCGCGCAATTGGCCTGCCGTTCGCAGCCGCAGGCCAACGCGTATCCTGAAGCGTCAGAAAGCTGGTCGGCGCATCAAGCAGGCGCGCGTTGGTGTTGATCTCTTCGACCAGAGTGGGCATTTCGGCCTGCAAGTCCGAGATCCGTGACAATGCTGTGCGTTTTCCATCGCGCCAGACAGCGATGGGCACGCCATCCGGCCGGACCAGGAACAAGCGGCCATGCTTGAAGTTCGACCAGAGATATGTGCCGAAATAGGCATCTGCCCAATCCAGATCGTAACCGCTGCCAACGGCAAGAAAAGCATCGTCCCAGGAGACTTGAGCCTTTTGCTCGTGCGCCAGCTGAAGCTGCCCGTCCTCCAGATAATTCCGGATCAGCCGGGTTTTCTCCTGATGGTCAAGACTATCCGCCAATCGCGCCGAAGAGATGAAGCCGTTGACGAGTGCCGCAGACAGAATCAGGAGCGTCAGCAAGATGCTGCCGATCAGCCAGTTGATCCCTGGCCCCGTCCTTTGCACGAAACCCCAAACGCATACCGTCACCCTGTTCGGCCATAGTGAGCGCCGCCTGCGGACGCATCGAACAAGGCCGCAGAGACGTTTAGCATTGCCTGTGTTGAGGATTGGTAAAGCCTGATTTCACCTGAAGTGCGGGGCTGCGCATCGCTTGTCCATTAATAAAAATGGCGCGCCGATTTGACGCATCCCCCCTCAAACTCTATGCGCGCTCGCGACTCTCGGGCGGAATTCCGCTCCGCTGCCATAGCACAAACAGGAGATAGAACCGTGGCCAATACTCCTTTCCATCCGCTCGAAAAGCAGGGCATTTCCGTGAAAGCGCAGGTTCACTGGAACCTCGGCACCGCCCCGCTGGTGGAACAGGCGATTGCCCGCAGCGAAGGTATGCTGGCCGCCGAAGGCCCGTTGGTCGTGAAGACCGGCGCGCACACCGGCCGCTCCGCCAAGGACAAATATATTGTCCGTGACGCTGAAACCGAAAACACGGTCTGGTGGGGCAAGACCAACGTGCCGATGGACCCGGCCCATTTCGCCAATCTGAAGGAAGATTTCCTGAAGGCTCTGGGCGAAAAGGACACGCTGTTCGTGGCCGATCTGTTTGGCGGTTCGCAGGCCGAACATCGCGTCAATGTCCGCGTGATCAACGAAAAGGCATGGCACAACCTGTTCATCCGCACGCTGCTGGTCCGTCCGGAAGTGGCGGACCTTGCGAGCTTCGTGCCCGAATATACGATCATCGACCTGCCGAGCTTCGTGGCCGATCCGGCCCGTCACGGCTGCCGTAGCGAAACCGTGATCGCGGTCAATTTCTCTGAAAAGCTGATCCTGATCGGCGGCACCGCTTATGCCGGTGAAATGAAGAAGTCGGTGTTCGGTATTCTCAACTATCTGCTGCCCGTGAAGGGCATCATGCCGATGCACTGCTCCGCCAATATCGGCCCCAACGGCGATACGGCAGTGTTCTTCGGCCTGTCCGGCACCGGCAAGACCACGCTGTCTGCCGATGCCAGCCGCACGCTGATCGGCGATGACGAACATGGCTGGTCCGACACGGCGGTCTTCAATTTCGAAGGCGGCTGCTATGCCAAGATGATCCGCCTGTCCGCCGAAGCAGAGCCGGAAATCTTCGCCACCACCAAGCGTTTCGGCACGGTGCTGGAAAATGTGGTGATGGACCCGGCCACGCGCCAGCTCGATTTCGATGACAACAGTCTGGCGGAAAACAGCCGCGGTTCCTACCCGATCAACTTCATCCCGAACGCGTCGAAGGACAATCTCGGCCCGGTGCCGCAGAACATCATCTTCCTGACGGCGGATGCCTATGGCGTGCTCCCCCCGATCGCGCGTCTCACGCCCGAACAGGCAATGTATCACTTCCTGTCCGGTTACACTGCGCGCGTGGCCGGCACCGAAATCGGCGTGACCGAGCCGGAAGCGACCTTCTCCACCTGTTTCGGTGCGCCGTTCATGCCGCGTCACCCCAGCGTCTATGGCAATCTGCTGAAGGAACGCATTGCCAAGGGCGGCGTGAAGTGCTGGCTGGTCAACACCGGCTGGACCGGTGGCATGGCGACGATGGATGGAATCAGCCGTATGCCGATCAAGGCCACGCGTGCCCTGCTCAACGCCGCACTTGATGGCAGCCTGAACACTGCCGAGTTCAAGACCGATCCCAACTTCGGCTTTGAATTCCCGGTCGCCGTGGCAGGCGTGGACAGCAAGATCCTCGACCCGCGTGCCGCGTGGGCCGATCCTGCGGCCTATGACAAGACGGCCAAGACGCTGGTTGGCCAGTTCATCGACAATTTCGCGCAGTTCGCGGACCATGTGGATGATGCCGTGAAGGCCGCCGCGCCCAAGGCCGCCTGAGGCGCATTACAGACACGAAAAGGGCCGGTGCGGGGAATGCCTCGCACCGGCCTTTTTTGTTGGACGCGGATCACGACCAGGCACAGCCGTTCGTGTCGAACGGATAGAGTCAGATTTTCCCGCCCTAGCGCGCCAGCCCGGCCTTCATCCGCAATCCCTGCCACAGAGCAGATATGCGCGCGCTTTCTCCGCTCTCGCGATATAGCAGCAGCAACAGGCCAATGGGCATGACCGGCATCAGATTGATCAGCCGCGTTTCAGACAGCATCTGCGCAAAGCAATAGAAGGAGGCGGCATAGAGGATCGCCAGGCCCTTCTCGTTGAGGCCGCGCGTCACCGCCCACGCCACGCCCGCGATCAGCATCGGCTGATCATACATGTACATATAGGGGCTGGTGAGCATGGTGGCTGTCACCAGGGCCGCCGTGCGGAACAGCGGATCACGCTCACGGCTCCACACACGCCAGACGATCCACACGCCAGCCAGAGCGACCGCACCATGGACGATGGCCGCAGGCAGCGCCGGAATGCCGACCATGCGCAGCGAAGCGAAGACGGTAGCAATCTTGTACCAGCCAACCTGCCCACCTGCCGTCAACTGCCCATAGAGCGGGAGAATATCGAAAAAGCCCTGCCATGCGGGCCAACCGAACACAGCGAGCGATGCCAGCGAGAGCGAGACCGCGCTGACAGCGGCCCCGGCAAAGGCCCGCCATTCGCGCGCGGCAATCAGCGCCAGCGGAATCAGCACCGCAATCTGCGGCTTCATGGCGAGACAGCCAAACATCAGCCCCGCCACGAAAGGCCGGTTCTTCATCTGCCCCATCGCCGCGATCAGCAACGCGGCAGTGAACAGGCCATTCTGCCCCACCATGCCGCACAACAGGATCGGCGGCAGCGCCAGCGCCAGCGTTTCAAACCCCGGCAGATTGCGCTTCACCGCCCAGAAATAGGCCCCGAGCGAGAGCGCAATCCAGATGGCCGCCGCCAGCGGATAAGGCAGCGCGCCAAACGGCCAGATCAGGAAAAAGAAGGGCGGCGGATAGGGAAAGGGCATCTGCCCGTCAAAGGTGGAGGCCTGCGCCTCGATGCTGCGGTGAAGCACCACATCATAAGCCCCCGGCAAATTGCCCAGCAGAGCCAGCTTGGACGCGGCCCAGAAGCTGATGAAATCCATGCCCCAGGGCTTGATGGCATTCTTGAACACCGCAATCGCGATCATCGCAAGAATGGCAATCGCCAGCATCCGCCAGCGGTGCGAGAAAATGGGAGGTGCCTGATCCAACATGCACCCCGCTTTACCCGGAACCTGTTAACCCCTTGTTACCCATGGGCTATGGCCTCAAAGGCTTTTCAGATATTCCAGCAAGGCCTTGCGGTCATCCACGCTCAGGCCGGACACACCGTAATCATGGCCCTGATTGCCATTGCCATCCACCGCCTTGCCATCTGCGCCAACCGCCACGAACTCCCATGCGCGGCCACTGGCGGGCTTGCTTTCCCAGACATAGCCCAGCATTTCCGCATCATAATCGCGAGACCCCAGCCAGAAACGCTTCGGGCGCTCGGCTGGCGGCAACAGCAAATGGTAAAGCGTCGGGACAGAGCCATTGTGCAGATAGGGCGCGGTGGCCCAGATCCCGTCCAGCGGGCGGGCCTTATACCCCAGCAGATCCTTCACCGCGTTCCAGCGTGCCAGTTCATCGGGCTTGGTGGGTGCCCCGCCTGTGCAGAAGGCCAGCCGCGAATCCCGCTTCGCCCGCACCACCATGGTGGTGAAATCACCCGGAATCCGTGTCTTGGCGCGCGCATCCAGCCCCAGCCATGTTTCCACCGCGCCTTCGATGATCCGCCCCTTCTGGTCCACCAGCGAACCGATCACCGTGGTGCCCAGTTGCGCGGCGAGCGGAGCGGTATCCCCCAGAAGCTCCTTCTTGCCCAGGAAACCGCGCGGCGTGCCCTGCAACACGCCGGTCTTCGCCTCATAGGTAGCAGCATTGCAAGCCATCCACGGGTCGGTCATGTCCGCGCCCATATCCCGCAGGTAAGACATGCGTTCGATGCCTTGTGTCTTGGTGCGCTTGCCCTCCGTCTCCCACTTATCCTTGGGCAGATGGCAGGAGGCGCATTTCTGATCGAACAGTTCATCCCCGCGTTTGCGCAGCGTTTCGTTGATCGCGGGAAAGGCCGCAGGCCAAGCCGGGGCCTTCAGCTTGGTCAGGTGATTTTCGATCCAGATCAGATTTTCGGTCATCACCGATGATTTATACCCCTTGGGCAAAAGCCCGGCATTGGCCTCGCGCGGGTGTGTCAGCACTTCGCCAAAAACGCCGATCACCTCGCCTGCATTGCGTCCAAGCGCGCCATAATCAAATTCTCCGCCCGGCCCCTTCAGCGGCTCATTCTTGACGACGCCATTCCATTGCACGCGCACCTGTTTGGAAATGTTCCAGAGGAAGGGGTAGGAGACCGGCGCGTCCGATGCGTTGGTCATCTGCGGATCGGCCTGATTGTAGAGCGCCACCTTGTTGAAGATGTGCCCGAACGCATCGACGCGCGCAAAGCCATAACGCAGCGGCGTTTCATTCTGCCGGTCTACCTTCTTTTCCCATGCGTCAAAACTGGCAAGCGCGGTCTTGAGCAAAGCGCGATTGTCCGGCGTATCCTTGCCCGCCAGTACCTTGGCGGCAAAGCGGCCAAAGCGTGCGCCATCCGCCAGCGTTTGCGCCACGGCCTTGTCCATCGCTTCGACAAAGGCCTGATAGTCACCCAGACTCGGCCCGCCATCGACGCGGATCGCCTGCCCCTTGTAACTGACTTCCGCCGTGTGGCAGGCCGCGCAGTTCATGCCGATCCAGATTTCGGCGTTATCCTTGTCCCCCTTTTGCCCGGCATACCAGCGCAGGCCCGTCACCTTGAAGTCCGCATCCGCCTGCCGGTCGAGCGCGAAGCCTGTGGGCACCGGATATTTCGCCCCCGCGCGCGGCGGCAGATAACCGAAACTTTCGATATAAGCGGGATCGCCAAAGGCCGCCGTGCCATCCGGCTGCTCCAGCGCGCTCCACCACGCATAGGGCATCATGCGCGAGCCCTGCGAAATGTCATACCAGTCGGCGCGGTCCTTCTCGCTCCACCCTTGCGGGCCGTCTCCTTCCTTCGTGCATCCAGACAGGAACGCAGCGCCGCAGAGCGAGGCAAGCAGGGCAAGGCGGCGGGCGGGCGTCAAACGGATCATGGGCTCCTCCAGGGCGCGTGGACAGCAAGCAATTGACCCGATCATTTTTCTCTGATTGGGCCAATCCTTTCACAGTGCAGCGGCGAACGCAAGCCAATCAATAACTTGGCCGACTGCATGACTTGACTTGCCGTTCATTCACCCGGATATTTCCGCTTCTATCGTCCCGGCTGCGCAACGCGTGCAAGCCCATGGAGAGTGGATGAATTGGAAGCAGGCTTTTCCATCGGTCTGGTCTTGGGCTGGACACTGGCACACCAGATCGGGTGGGGATGGATCACGGCATTCAAGATCATGCTGGCGATCATGACTTCGGTTTTTCTTGAAACACTCAGTGCAGGGTGCGGCGTTCCCGCGGGCTGGGGACTGGCGATGGGCGGGATCGCACACGCCATGTTCCTCTCCGCAATCAGGCAAAGGAGCATGCAACATGGATAGCGTGGCAGAATATGGTGCGTTCGGGTTCGGGCTGGTGCTCGGCTGGTTCCTGTACATGGTCAACCGCTACCGCAAGGGAGACATGGCACTGGGCGATCTCGCCACGGTGCTGGGTGCAGTCGGCGGCGCAGCGGTGACGACCCTGTTCGGAACCGCAAAGGGCGATCTCTTCGGTGCCTATGGCATGGGACTGGCCACCGGCTTTTTCGGCTATTTCCTGGTGCTGGTGATTCTGGTGGCGGCTTCGGCCAATTTCAGCGCAGACTTCTTCCTCGATGGCCGTCGCAAGCGTCCGGCAGCGGATGAATATATCCCCGAAACGGTGCGGCAGGCCGGTCTGGGGATGGATGAAGGCACCGGAAACCACAAGGGCTGACGCGCATGTGCCGCAACCCCGATCATCTGCTGACCAGCAAGGACAGCTTCACCGCTTATGTGAAGATGACAGGCAAACCGTGGCGCAAGATCACCTGTGCCGATGTGAACGGCCGCGCCGTCTATCAGGGCTGCATCATTCTGGGCAAAACCGAGGTGCTAAAGGCGGCGGCAGCAGCGTTTGAAAAGCTGTTGAAGGAGCATCCAGGGCTGCTGACCGACGCGCGCATGGAATTGCAGGGGCCGGCCATTGCAGGCAAGCAGTATCGCTGGAAAGACGGCATCATTCCCTATTATCTCCCTGGCGACTTTCCCGCGCCGGAACGCGTCCACAAGGCCATCGACCATTGGCACACGCACACGCGCATCCGCTTTGTCCGGCAGACAAGCGAGCCCGACTATGTCGTGTTTTCAGTGTCAGACGCGGGCTGCGCCTCTGCCATCGGCAGACGCTCCGACGCGCAGGATGTGCTGCTGGGCGCGGATTGCGGCGTGGGCAATATCATCCACGAACTGGGCCACACCGTGGGGCTGTGGCACGAGCAGGCGCGCGAGGACCGAGACCGGTTCGTGGAAGTGCTGTGGGACAATATCGATCAGGACAACTGGTTCAACTATGAACAGAATGTGGAGGATTTCGACGATTTCGGCCCGCCATACGACTTCGGATCGATCATGCACTACACGCTGACATCGTTCCGCAAGGACGGCGTAACCGATCAGCCCACGATGCGGGTGCGCACGCCATTGCCGCCCGGCGTGTCCGCTCCGGACCCGGCGGTGATCGGCCAGCGCATCGGTCTGTCTGCCGGTGATGTGCAGACCGTTGCTGCTCTCTACCCCAATCTGCCGGAGCGCCCATGGCAGAAGCTGGCCTGATCCTGGACCGCCGCACGGAAATGGGGGCGGCACCGGGCCTGCATGCCATTTTTATCGGCATCAGCGACTATGCCAAGCTGACGCATCCCGAGGAGGATGTGGCAGATGAAGGCATGGGCGCGCTCCAGAAGCTGCGCTCCCCCGCTTTGTCGGCCTTCCGGATGAAAGAGCAGTTCCTGTTGCTTGATCAGGGCAACAGACTGTTCAAGCCGCTCAAAACTGTCCGCTTCCTGACCGCACCGATGCCAGAGGAGATCCAGAACGAGCCAAGGCTGGCAACGGATCATGGTGACCTCCCCGTTTTTGCAACGCTGCGTGATGCCATTCGCAACTGGCGGCGCGATATCGCTGTTGGTCAGGAAGAACAGGGGCTGTTCCAGTTCAGCGGCCATGGCGTGCGCATCATGGGCAATTCGGCCATCCTTCTGGCAGCAGACTTTGATCCGGCGGGCGAGGTGCTTCTGGAAAATGCCTTTGATTTCCAGAACATATTCTTCGGCATGGCCCCCAACTCCAAATATCCGGACATTGGCCGCACCCAATTCTATTTCGTGGATGCGTGCCGCAACAAGCCGGACATTCTGAAAGAGTTCGAGGATCTGCGCCCCAGCCAGATATTTGACGTGCGCTCGCCAGACCGGGATGATCGCAAGGCTCCGGTTGCCTATGCGGCCACCAATGGCGGCCATGCTGCGGCGATTGCGGGGCAGTGCACCGAATTCATCGATGAAATGCTGTGGGCGCTGGATTCCGGCAGCGTCTCTTGCCAGCAACTGCCGGGCAACGCCAAATCGGGATGGCCGATTTCGTTCGACACCATGAAGCTCTGCCTCAACGCCAGAAACCTGAACGCGCCCAAGCGGTTCGAGTTTTCCGGGCTGGGCGCGGAAACGCTCTTCACCTTCAGGCGCGATCCTCCCGAAGTGGACGTGCAATTGAGCTTCGTCCCGGATGAGGCGGACCAGAAGATCGGCTGTGCAAAGCTGGTGAATGGCGATACCAACACCGAATGCGGCGCGCTGCGCGGCGGCGCGAGTCGATTCTGGCAGGTCAAGGTGCCGAGCGGACTCTATCGCCTGTCCGTTGAAGCAGAAGACGACAGCTTTCCGAAGTTCCAGTCGATGCTGGAACCCATCAATCTGGGTCGTCCCATGCCCTGGACGGTCACACTGGGAGGCGGCACATGAGTGCAAACGGCCATGCAATCCTGTCGCTCCCCCGCGAAATGGAGGGGCTGGGACGTCTTCCAGTGCGCGTGCGTGACTCGGTGGGGCGGCTTGTCTCCACCGGCCTTTCGGATACGCCAATCCCGCTCAGGCAGGGGCAATATCAACTGTCTGTCCAGATGCCCGATGGTGAGGAGCGTTTTGCGAATGAAACCGTCTCCGTCCGCCCGCGCCAAACCATCGAGACCTATATTCCCGGCCCGGTCTCTGAAGCGGTAACATCAATCGCGCGCAACATGACCGCAATCGGTGATGCCATGATCGACGCATCGCAAGCGATGGTTGCCGCCGCCGCAGCCATGGCACCTGCGCTGGAAACCAAGTCTGCAATCCCGTCCTTCGGAGACGCAGGAGCGGCCCCGCCCGAGGATAATCTGGCGGACATGGCCATGATGGCGCGCGATGTCTTGCCCGAACCGGAAGGCCTGAATGTCTGCATCTGGCGCGGCCACTGGCTCGACCCGATGGATGACATCAAGACTGTTTTCACACGCGGGCTGGGCGCTCCGTTCAAGCTCCATGCCGCAGGCGACCCGCCGCTGCCGGGAGAAGATGGTATCGACCGCTTCGTCGTGATGCACCACATGCAGGACTCCACGGCGATGATCCGCATGACCGTGGTGCCATGGGATGAGCTGATTGGTGGAACCGCCGCGCGCACGCCGCGCCAGATCGCCGCCAGCTGGCGGCAGGATTCGCAACCGCCTGCCGTGCGATTCCGCTCCGCTTATGATTCGGAAACGAACGCGCTGCTCGACTTTCTCGATTCGGGCGTGCTGGAAACCATGCAGACCGTCAGTTCAGGCTTTCTGGCTGATGCGCGCGCCATGCTCGCCACAAGCGGCGTGTCCCTGCTGCGCGGGCTGCTCGCCACCTATATCGCCTTGCGCTCGAACCAGATCGAGGGACTGGATGCGTGGCTGGAGGATTTTGCCGCACACGCGCCATCCTGTCCGGATGTACATGCATTGCAGGTCGAGCTTTATGCGCGGCTGGGCGATCATGCCCGGGCAGCGAAAGCCCTTGCGGCAGCCTTTTCCGATGATTGCCCATGGTTCCGCTCCGGCCTGGCCTATCTCTTCGAGCGGATGAGCCTCTATCTTGACCTGCCCGCAGCGAAGCAGGCGGAATTGCCGCTGAGCCATGAGGATTGGGACAGGATGCGGGCCGCGCGCAAGCGGATCGCAGCGCTCGCGCCATATTTTGTGTCTTCGCAATCCTTCACCACCTTCGACATTCCGAAGTAGAGCTGCTGCCCCATTGAGCGGACGGCAAAACCCGCTATTCGGGCAGAGTGACCAACCCCGCTCCCACCCCGATGATGGCGCAATATTTCGCGCTGAAGGATCAGGCTCCTGATTGCCTGCTCTTTTACCGTATGGGCGATTTTTTCGAGCTGTTTTTCGATGATGCCAAGGCGGCCTCCGCCACGCTCGACATTGCGCTGACCAGTCGGGGCGAACATCTGGGCCAGCCGGTGCCGATGTGCGGCGTGCCGGTTCACGCCGCAGAGGCTTATCTGGCTCGGCTGATCAAAGGCGGGCACCGCGTTGCCATCGCCGAACAGACCGAAAGCCCCGCAGAAGCCAAAGCACGCGGCGGCAAGACGCTGGTCAATCGCGGCATTGTCCGCGTTGTGACGGCGGGCACGCTGACCGAGGAATCGCTGCTGGAAGCGCGCGCCGCCAACTGGCTGGTGGCACTGGCGCGAGCAGGCGGTGAACTGGGTCTGGCAGCGGCGGACATTTCCACAGGACGCTTCGAGATTGCCCTGCTGCGCGAGGACATGCTCGATGCCGAACTGGCGCGGCTGAACGCGGCGGAGATCGTGGTTGCGGAAGAGACAAACGGGTTGGATGGGGCCACGCTGCGCCCCAAGGCCGAATTCGATTCGGCCGCCGGAGACCGCCGCTTGAAGGCGCTGCTGGGCGTGGCGACGCTCGATGCGTTCGGAGCCTTTACCCGGGCCGAACTGGCGGCGGCCGGGGGTTTGCTCGCCTATCTCGACCATGCGGGTAAGGGCACCATGCCCTTTCTCCAGCCGCCAGTACGGCGCGCTGTATCGGGCCATATGATGATCGACGCGGCGACGCGCGAAAGCCTGGAAATCACTCGCGCCCAATCCGGCGCGCGCGAAGGCTCACTGCTCGACGTGGTGGACCGCACAGTGACAGGCGCGGGCGCGCGGCTGCTGGCGGCAGATCTGTCCGCGCCGCTGATGGACCGCGCAGCGATCGAAGCGCGGCTTGATCTGGTTTCCTTCCTGCTGGCCGATCAGGCGTTACGCGAGAGCCTGCGCACTGGCCTGCGCGCACTGCCCGATATTGGCCGCGCACTGGGGCGGTTGGCAGCAGGACGCGGCGGACCGCGCGATCTGGGCCAGTTGCGCGACGGCCTGCATCAGGCGCGATTGCTGCGCGAACGGCTGGGCCGCCTGCCCGACCGCCCGGCGCTGCTCGATGCCCTGCTGCCCGCGCTCGACGGGCATGGCGCGCTGGTCGATCAGTTGCAGCGCGCGCTGGTCCCGTCCCCGCCGGTCGATGCAGCCCAAGGCGGCTATATCGCCGATGGCTATGATGCGGCGCTTGATGAACTGCGCGCCATGGGCGGAGATGGCCGCCGTGCCATAGCGGCACTCGAATCGCGTTACCGCGATAAGACGGGAATCACCGGCCTCAAGATCAAGCACAACAATGTGCTGGGCTATCATATTGAAGTCTCAGCCAAAAATGCCGATGCGCTGATGGCCCCGGACTCAGGCTTCACCCATCGCCAGACGCTGGCCGGGGTGGTCCGCTTCAACGCGCCCGAACTCCACGAACTGGCGGGCAAAGTGACACAGGCCGGAGCCCACGCACTCGCCGCCGAAGCCGCGCATCTGGAAGAATTGGTCGGGTCCGCGCTTGTCCGCGCGCAACCCATTGCCGAAACGGCAGATGCACTCGCGCGGCTCGATGTGGCGGCGGCGCTGGCGGAGCGCGCCATTGAAGGCAACTGGACCCGGCCCGGCTTCACATCCTCGCACCGGTTCATGGTAGAGGGCGGGCGGCATCCGGTCGTGGAGGCGGCCATCGCGCGTTCGGGCGGGCGCTTTGTTTCCAATGATTGCGCGCTGGAGCCGCATTCCAGGCTCTGGCTGGTCACCGGGCCGAACATGGGCGGCAAATCCACCTTCCTGCGTCAGAATGCGCTGATTGCCGTGCTGGCGCAAAGCGGGGCCTATGTGCCAGCCGCCCGCGCCGAACTGGGGCTGGTAGACCGCCTGTTCAGCCGCGTCGGCGCGTCGGACAATCTCGCGCGCGGGCGCTCCACCTTCATGGTGGAGATGGTGGAGACCGCCGCTATTCTGGCGCAAGCGACCGAAGCGAGCCTCGTCATCCTCGATGAAGTGGGGCGCGGCACCTCCACCTATGATGGCCTGGCCATCGCCTGGGCGGTGGTGGAGGCGGTGCATGAAGTGAACCGCTGCCGCTGTCTGTTTGCCACGCATTATCATGAACTGACCCGGCTGGCGGAGACGCTGCCCTCGCTTTCGCTCCACAATGTCCGCGCGCGCGAATATAAGGGGATCTGGTGCTGCTTCACGAAGTGGCAGAGGGGCCTGCCGACCGCAGCTATGGCATTGCCGTCGCGCGGCTGGCGGGATTGCCACCCGCCGTGCTGAGCCGCGCCAAGGCGGTGCTTGCGAAGCTGGAGGCCGGGCGCGCCAAAACCGGCGGCATTGCAGCGGGGCTGGATGATCTGCCCTTGTTCAGCGCGCTGGCCGAGCCCGAAGCAGCACCCGATCCGCTGCGCGCAGCGCTCGCAACTCTCGATGCCGACGCGATGAGCCCGCGCGAGGCGCTGGATGCGCTCTACCGATTGAAGGGGTTGGCGGGGGAGTAGGCTATTTCTAAACCCCTCCCTTTCAGGGAACGGGCTTGATTGCCCCCCTCGACAAATCCCCCCCCGAACCGCTAGACACCCGCCGCATGACAGCGCTCGATATTCTCACCCTCTTGCTCATGGGCGGCGCGGGCCTGCTCGGCTTTCAGCGCGGCTTTGTGACCGAATCCCTTTCGCTCGTGGCGTGGGTGGTCGCGCTGGTGGCGGTGAAGATTTTCCACGCGCCTGCCACGGCCATATTGGAAGGCACGGTTGGCACTTGGGGTGGCGGCGCGGTGCTGGCGTTCGCGCTGGTTTTTGGCATCACCTTCATGATCGGCAAGATGATTGCCCGCTCGATCGGGGACAAAAGCAAGAAATCCTTCATCGGCGGGTTTGACCGCGTGCTGGGTTTGGGTTTTGGTGCGGTCAAAGGGCTGATCGGGGCGACGTTGATCTACACCGTGGCCGCTTTGGTGAATGATACGGTTTATGGCGGCGGTTCGGACCGGCCCGGCTGGATGACCGAATCACGGACCTATCCGCTGCTTGATGCTTCATCCCGCGCGCTGGTGGATTTCATCGGGGAGCGGCGCAAGGCGGGCAAAGCCTCCGCAGAGGGCGAATGAGCGCAACGCTCTATACGCCTGAAATTCTTCGCCTTTCGGTCGAAACCGCAAGTCTGCCCCGCCTTCCCGCTCCCCATGCCAGCGCCGAACGCCGCGCGCCTGTGTGCGGCAGTCGCGTGATCGTGGATGTCGCGTTGGCGGACGGTGCCATCTCCGCAATCGGCCTTGAAGTCCGCGCTTGTGCCATGGGGCAGGCCTCTTCCGCACTCCTTGCCAAGGGCGCGCCGGGCCGGACCGCTGCTGATCTGACACGCGCCGCCGCTGCCTTGCGCGCATGGCTGTCAGATGCTCAGGAAACCGCGCCAGATTGGCCAGGCATAGCAGCGCTCGCCCCGGCACGCGCCTATCCTGCCCGGCATGGCGCGATCCTCATTCCCTTTGAAGCCGCTGCTGCCGCTGCCGCCGAAGCCCAACAGGCTCAAACGGTTACGTAGCCCCCCTTGCCCTTGGTGAACGAAAGGCTAAAGGCCGGACATGGACAGGATTCTCATTCGCGGCGGCAATCGCCTCAACGGCACCATCCCGATTTCGGGTGCGAAGAACAGCGCGCTGACGCTGCTGCCCTGCGCACTCCTGACCGATGAGCCGCTGACGCTGCGCAATCTGCCGCGTCTGGCCGATGTGGACAGCTTCGGGCATCTGCTCAACCAGTTGGGCTGCTCGACCATGATCGAGGGCACGCGACCCGAAGATTTCGGCCGCGTCATGACGATGCGGGCGGGCAGCGTCTCTGCCACCATCGCGCCCTATGACATTGTCCGCAAGATGCGCGCCTCCATCCTCGTGCTCGGCCCATTGCTGGCGCGCGCAGGCGAAGCCAAGGTGTCGCTGCCCGGCGGCTGCGCCATCGGCAACCGCCCTATCGACCTGCATCTGAAGGCGCTGGAAGCCTTCGGCGCAGAGATGGAAACCGAAAGCGGCTATGTGACGGCACGCGCCAAGGGTGGACGCCTGCCCGGCGGCACGATGATCTTCCCGGTCGTCTCCGTTGGCGCGACCGAAAATGCGCTGATGGCCGCCTCGCGCGCCAAAGGCACCTGCATCATCGAAAATGCAGCACGCGAGCCGGAGATCGTCGATCTGTGCAAACTGCTGGTGGCGATGGGTGTGCATATTGACGGGATCGGCACCGAAACGCTCACCATTGAGGGCGTGGACCGGCTGCATGGCGCAACCTATCGCGTGATGGCCGACCGGATCGAGGCGGGCTCCTATGCCTGTGCCGTGGGCATTGCGGGTGGTTCGGTTGATCTGCTGGGAGCCGATGCGTCTGAAATGGCGGCCACGCTGGATGCGCTGCGTCAGGCGGGTGTACAAGTGGAAGAGCATAAGAAGGGCATCAAGGTTTCTGCCGATGGCCCGCTCGGCCCGCTAACGCTCTCCACGGCCCCCTATCCCGGCTTTGCCACCGACATGCAGGCGCAGTTCATGGCGATGCTGCTCAAGGCCGATGGCGCGAGCGTACTGACCGAAACCATCTTCGAAAACCGCTACATGCACGTTCCCGAACTGATGCGCATGGGTGCGGACATTCAGGTGAAGGGCCGCACCGCCGTGGTGCGCGGCGTGGACCGGCTGGCCGGTGCCCCCGTGATGGCGACCGATTTGCGTGCTTCGATGAGCCTGATCATTGCCGGGCTTGCCGCAGAAGGCGAAACGCAGGTCAACCGGGTCTATCATCTGGATCGCGGCTATGAACGGCTGGAGGAAAAGCTTCAGGCAGTGGGTGCTGATATTGAGCGCGTGAGCGACGGATGATCTTGGCTGACCATCCCCAACAATATTTCACCTCCCCCCTTGCCGCCCTCTTGCCGAATCCGGCTTCTCCCCGCTAAGGCTCTCCTCCCATGGCGCGGTTCATTTTCATCACCGGCGGCGTGGTCTCCTCGCTTGGCAAAGGCCTTATGGCAGCGTCGCTTGCGGCGCTCTTGCAGGCGCGTGGATACCGCGTGCGCATCCGCAAATTCGATCCCTATCTCAACGTCGATCCCGGCACGATGTCGCCCTATCAGCATGGCGAAGTCTATGTGACCGACGACGGGGCGGAGACTGATCTCGATCTGGGTCATTATGAGCGGTTTACGGGCGTATCCGCGCGCCAGTCTGACAACGTCACCTCTGGGCGCATTTATCGCGATATCATCGCCAAGGAGCGCCGTGGCGACTATCTGGGGGCGACCGTGCAGGTCATTCCGCATGTCACCGATGCCATCAAGGAATTCGCCAAGGCGGAGCTCGACGATCTGGATTTCGTGCTGTGCGAAATCGGCGGCACTGTGGGCGACATCGAATCGCTGCCCTTCATCGAAGCGATCCGCCAGCTGAGGAACGAACTGGGCCGGGATCAGACGGTATTCATCCACGTCACGCTCGTTCCCTATATTGCGGCCGCCGGCGAACTGAAAACCAAGCCGACGCAGCATTCGGTCAAGGAACTCACCGCGCTGGGCGTGCAGCCAGACATTCTCCTGTGCCGCTGCGAACATCCGCTGCCGGAAAATGAGCGCGCCAAGATCGCGGCTTTCTGCAATGTGCGCAAGGAAGCGGTGATCCCGGCACTGGATGCCAAATCCATCTATGCCGTGCCGCTGCAATATCACGAGGAAGGGCTGGATTTCGAAGTGCTGCGCGCCTTCGGCATCACGCCCAAGCTCGCGCCCGATCTGCGGCGGTGGGAGGATATTCTCGATCGCCAGCAGAATCCGGAAGGCGAAGTCACCATTGGGGTCGTCGGCAAATATGTCGGCCTCCAGGATGCCTATAAATCGCTCAATGAAGCACTGGTGCATGGCGGCCTTGCCAACCGGGTGAAGGTCAACATCCAGTGGATCGATGCCGAACTGTTCGAACAGCCGGACAGTGATGTCGCCGCCCGGCTGGAGCCGCTCCACGCCATCCTGGTCCCCGGAGCCTTTGGCGAGCGCGGAGCCGAAGGCAAGATCGAGGCGATCCGGTTCGCCCGCGAGCGGCAGGTGCCGTTTCTGGGCATCTGCTTCGGCATGCAGATGGCCTGCGTGGAAGGGATGCGCAATCTGGTGGGTGTGGCCAAAGCATCCTCCACCGAATTCGGCCCAACCAGCGAACCGGTGGTGGGCATCATCGAAGAATGGATGAGCGAAGAGGGCCTTCAAAAGCGCGTGGAAGGCGGCGATCTGGGCGGCACGATGCGGCTGGGGGCCTATGACGCGTCACTGGCGGGCAACAGCCACGTTTCTGCCATTTATGGCGACACGGTGATCAGCGAACGCCACCGCCACCGCTTCGAAGTCAACACCGCCTATCGCGCGCGGCTGGAGGCTCAGGGTCTGATTTTCTCCGGCATGTCACCCGATGGCACCTTGCCCGAAATCGTGGAACGGCCAGATCATCCATGGTTTGTGGGCGTGCAGTTCCACCCCGAACTGAAGAGCAAGCCCTTCGATCCGCACCCGCTGTTTGCAAGCTTCATTGAGGCGGCGGTGAAGCAGAGCCGGTTGGTTTAGAGTCTGATCGCAGTCTATTGAATCAACCCTGCTCATGCTGAGGAGGGGCTGATTCTGTCGAAATGGCGCCTCAGGATGCGCGGATCGGGATGGCGCTATCTCGCCCCATGATGAGCATGCGCAATCGCCACCGCGAGCGCATCTGCCGCATCGGCCCCGGTCAGCGTCACGCCGGGCAGCAAGATCTTGAGCATCGCCTGGATCTGCGCCTTTTCCGCAGCGCCCGTACCGACAATCGCCTTCTTGACCAGCCGCGTGGCATATTCAGCGACGGGCAATCCGCCACGCGCCGCAGCAAGCAGGCAGACGCCGCGCGCCTGCCCCAGCTTGAGCGTCGATTGCGCGTTGGTGTTGACGAACACTTCCTCCACCGCCGCTGCATCGGGCCGATGTTGAAGGATCATATCAGTCAGCGCCGCATCCAGCGTGACGAGACGCTCAGCCAGCGGAGCCTTGGGATTTGTGGAAATCTGGCCATTGGCAATGTGGCTGATGCGATTGCCCACCGCCGCGATAATGCCCCAGCCAGTGGTGCCCAGACCGGGATCAAGGCCGAGGATCAGCATATCTGGTTCGCGCCAAGGCGCGAAGGCGCGACGATGAGAGGCGCGATGCTGTCGCAAACCGGACGATCAGAGCAAGCGACAGATTGCACTGGAACGCCCATCTTTGCGCCTTCGCGCCTTGGCGCGAACCCATACACTATCCCAGCTTCTCCATCACCTCGTCCGAGATGTCGTAATTGCCCCAGACGGTCTGGACGTCATCATCATCCTCCAGCGCGTCAATCATCTTCATCAGCGATGTGGCCGTGCTTTCGTCAACCGAAACGAGCAGATTGGGCTTCCACGCCAGCTTGACGCCTTCGGGCTCGCCCAATGAGGCTTCCAGCGCCTTGGCCGTGGGGTGGAGGCTTTCGATGCTGGTCCAGATGCTGTGACCATCTTCGGACGATTCCACATCATCCGCACCCGCTTCCAGCGCAGCCTCGAACACCGAGTCCGCATCACCCGCCTTCGCGCCATATTCGATCAGCCCCAGCCGCTCGAAACCGTGCGCCACCGAACCGGCGGTGCCCAGATTTCCGCCATTTTTGGAGAAAGCCGTGCGGACGTTGGTGGCGGTGCGGTTGCGGTTGTCGGTCAGCGCTTCCACGATGATCGCCGTGCCGCCGGGGCCATAGCCTTCGTAGCGGATCTCTTCGTAATTCTCGCCATCGCTGCCCGCCGCCTTGTCGATGGCGCGCTGGATATTGTCCTTGGGCATAGACTGCGCCCGCGCCGCGAGCACGGCGGCCCGCAAGCGCGCGTTTGCGTCAATGTCCGGCAGGCCCATCTTGGCCGCGACAGTGATTTCACGGCTCAGCTTCGAAAAGGCCGCCGACCGCTTTTTGTCCTGCGCACCCTTGCGGTGCATGATGTTCTTGAATTTGGAATGGCCTGCCATGGTTCACATATCTGCTTGCAGTTGGGTGTTGGGGGTGGCCCTAGCCCAAGCCATGGGCAAAGGGCAACTGCCACCCGGCACCATCAGACGTTGAGCGCGGCGCGATAAGTTTCCAGAATCGCATCCATTTCCTGCCGGTCATGCGCTTCCATTTTGCGCAGGCGCACAATCTGGCGCATGATCTTGGCATCATAGCCGCGCGATTTGGCTTCGGAGTAAACGTCACGAATATCGTCGGCGATACCCTTTTTCTCTTCTTCAAGGCGCTCGACGCGCTCGATCAGGAGGCGCAGTTCGTCGGCGGCAACAGATTCACTCATGATTCACTCCGGTTTTCAGGAATGCGCTGCCCTAGTCGTTCGCGAGTCCGGGCTCAAGCGAAGGCGGATTTTGTCCACAGAAAAAGGGCGGCCCAAGCGGACCGCCCTTCCCCTGTTGCGTGTGTACGCGAACTTACTTGAGTTCGACGGTCGCACCGGCAGCGATCAGCTGATCGCGAACCTTTTCGGCTTCAGCCTTGGACACGCCTTCCTTGATCGCCTTCGGCGCGGCTTCCACAGCGGCCTTGGCTTCGGTCAGACCCAGGCCGGTGATGGCGCGGACTTCCTTGATGACGGCAATCTTGTTGCCGCCGTCACCGGTCAGGATGACGTCGAATTCGGTCTGCTCTTCAGCAGCCGGAGCAGCGGCAGCAGCCGGGCCAGCAACGGCCACAGCAGCAGCAGCCGAAACGCCCCACTTTTCTTCGAGCATCTTCGACAGTTCAGCCGCTTCCAGAACGGTGAGGGCGGACAGGTCTTCAACAATCTTGTTCAAATCAGCCATGATAAATCTCCATTTGGGGCCATTCGCCCCGAAACATGTTCAAAACGAAAAGCCTCAGGCCGCTGCCTTTTCGGCATGAGCCGAAAGAACGCGGGCAATCTGGCCAGCCGGAGCCTGAATGATCTGGACGACCTTGGTTGCCGGGGCCTGAACCAGACCGACAATCTTGGCGCGCAGCTCATCGAGCGACGGCAGCGTGGCGAGAGCCTGTACCCCATCCACATCCAGGACGATGTTCCCCATCGAGCCGCCGACGATTTCGAGCTTGTCGGTCGTCTTGGCGAATTCGGCGACCACCTTGGCGGCGGCAACCGGATCAATGGAGGAAGCAAGCGCAATCGGGCCGGTCAGCAGGTCGCTGATGCCTTCATACGCCGTATCCTTGGCTGCGATCTTGGTAAGGCTGTTCTTCGTGACCTTGAAGGAAGCACCTGCTTCGCGCATCTTGTTCCTCAGCGTCGTGGACTGAGCCACGGTGAGGCCGAGGTTGCGGGTGACGACAACGACGCCAGCTTCCTCAAAGGTGCGGTTCAGCTCGGCAACCACCAACGGTTTTTGAGCACGATCCATGCCATTCTCCTTAACGCAACGAGCCACGGCCCATCCGTGGCTCTGAAACATCCGAGGGGAATGGCGGCTGCGGCGCATGACAGGCCGATGCCGTTTGAAATCCGGTTCCCCGTCTCGGCTGGAGATTAAGAAGGCCAGAATGCCTTCACCAGCTGTCTCGGACGGCACACTGGAGGGACAAGCCTTCCAGCGGACGCGCGGGCCTATACCGATTTCGCTGGCAAGGTCAAGCCGATGCTCCCTCTTTACCTTTGCGAAGCCAGGCGGCAGTCTCCCTCAAAACAAGGAGAGGCCGATGCTCGTCACGCCGTTGCACAACGAACCCACCGCGCTGGAACTGGCCGCGCAAATTGCGGCGGGAGAGCTTTCCGCGCTGGAGGCCTGCGATGCCGCCATCGCGCGGATCGAGGCGAAGGATGGCCCCATCAACGCCGTCGTCGTCCGCGACTTCGAGCGGGCCCGCGATCAGGCCAGAGCCCGCGATGCGGCCCGCACGTCTGGCGCGGCGGGTCCGCTCAACGGCGTGCCGATGACGGTGAAGGAAAGCTATGACATTGCGGCCCTCAAAACGACATGGGGTTTCAACCATCTGCGCAATTTCACGGCAGATGAAGATGCCCATGCCGTCAAGCGGCTCAAAGCGGCGGGGGCGGTCATTCTGGGCAAGACCAATGTGCCGGTAGCGCTGGCAGACCTGCAATCGGTCAACCCCATTTATGGCCGCACCAACAATCCGCATGATCTGACGCGCGTGCCCGGCGGCTCTTCCGGCGGCGGCGCGGCGGCGCTGGCGGCGGGCATGGTGCCGCTGGAGTTCGGATCGGATATTGGCGGTTCGATTCGCACTCCCTGCCATTTCTGTGGCGTGACCGGGCTCAAGCCCACTTTTGGCGCGATTCCCTTTGATGGCCATTATTTCCCCGGTGCAAAGGGTGGCCCCTCCGTCCTGTCCATGACCGGCCCGATGGCGCGCTGCACTGATGATCTGGCATTGGCGCTCGATCTCACCAGCCTCATCCCCATGCCGCGTGCCCGCCATTCCAGCCTGAACGGCGTGCGCATTCTGGTGATGGAAGACCATCCCGCCACGCAGGCCGATAGCGCGATCCGCGCCGCGCTGCGCGCTGTTGCAGACAAGGCAGCGAATGCGGGAGCGATCCTTTCCACCAGCAGCCCGGCCCTGCCGGACCGCGCACTGATTCACCGCGATTATGTGAAGATGCTGAGCATCGCCATGTCCACCCGCGCGCCGCCCGATCCGGCGCACCCTGAAATTGGTGTGCGCGACTGGTTTGGCCTGCTCGACAAGCAGGCCGACACCGCCCGCCTTTGGCAGCGCGCTTTCGATGCGGTGGACATCATCATCACCCCGGTCTTCGGCACCACCGCCTTCGCGCACACCGATGAGCCCGACTGGCACAAGCGCAGCCTGATCATCGACGGCAAGGAAGCGCCCTTTGTCACGCAGATCGCATGGATCGGCATGGCCACTTATGGCGGGATGCCCTCTGTCTCCGTCCCCGTGGGCAGCCATGACGGCCTGCCCATCGGCATTCAGGTCATCGCCCCGCACTGGCAGGACCAGAGCGCGATTGCGGTGGCGGGGATGCTGAACGCGCTGGCAGCTGGGTAAAGGCCTAACGTCATTCCCCCTTTGCGCCCGCGCACCATTCGGCTAGGGCTCCCCCACGATGCACGCCTTCGCGAATCCAGCCCGATTTCTTTCCCTCGCCCGGCCGTTGACCCTGTGGTTCGGCTGGGTTGGCGGCCTCTTGCTGGTCGGGTGCGTGGTGTGGGGGGCTGTGCTCGGCCCCGCTGATTATCTTCAGGGTGACACCGTCCGCATCATGTACATCCATGTGCCCGCCGCGTGGCTGGGCATGGCGGGGTGGAGCGGGATTGCGGTGGCGAGCGCCATGCAACTGATCTGGAAGCATCCGCTGGCCGGAGTCGCTGCGCGCGCCTGCGCGGTACCAGGGGCGGTGTTTGCAGCACTCTGTCTGGCGACCGGATCGATCTGGGGCCGCCCGGCCTGGGGCACATGGTGGGAATGGGATGGGCGGCTGACCTCGATGCTTGTGCTTTTCTTCCTCTATCTTGGCTATATCGCGCTCTCGGCGGCCGAAAACGACGGAGACGGCGCAGACGGGCGGATGAGCGCGCTGTTCGGTCTGGTCGGCGCCGTCAATCTGCCGATCATCCATTTTTCCGTGACATGGTGGAATACGCTGCATCAGGGGCAAAGCATCAGCCTGATGGGCGGATCAAAGATTGATGCCTCCATGCTGTGGCCCTTGCTGGGCGCAGCGCTGGGCGCGAGCCTGTTGTTTGGCGCGATCATATTGATGCGGATGCGCGCAGAACTGGCGCGAACCAAGGTGGAAGCACGGATGCGCAGGATGGCCGCCCAATGACGCAGATCAGCTATGTCTTGCTGGCTTACGGTCTGTCAGTGCCTGTTCTGGCTGGGCTGGTGGCGCTCAGCTATGCCGCGATGAGAAAAGCCGAACGCGCGGCAGACGCGCTGGGCCGGAGAGACTGATGAAGGCGAAAAACCAGCGGCTGACGCTGATCCTGGTGGCAGTGGCAGCGATGATCGGCGCGGCACTGCTCGCCATGTCCGCGTTGAAGGATGAAGCCGCCTATTTCTATTCCCCCGCCGATCTGGCGGCAGCCCGCCCAAGCGCGGATCAGGCGCTTCGGCTGGGCGGCATGGTGGCAGACAAGTCCATCAAGCGCGAGGCCGATGGCGTGACCATCACCTTCATGGTGACAGACGGCAAGGCGCAGACCCCCGTGCGCTTCAAAGGCATCGCGCCTGATCTGTTCAAGGAAAATTCGGGCGTGGTCGCCGAAGGCAAATTGGGCGCGGACGGCGTGTTTGTGGCAGACAATATCCTGGCCAAACATGACGAGCGCTACATGCCGCCCCAGATGGACGGCAAGATGCACAAGACGGGGAAGGTGGAGTGAGGCACCCATGACCGCGGAACTCGGCCTGATCCTCCTGCTGATCGCGGCTGCGCTCGCCGCGCTGCAATTCGGGCTGGGAGCGATCAGCCTGCGCAACCCCCAAGCCGGCGGCCATGCCAGCATCAAGCCGGTGGCGGTCTTGCAAGGCATTGCCGTGGCACTGTCATTCCTTTGCCTGATCTGGGTGTTTCTGGAGACGGACCTTTCGGTCAAACTCGTCGCCGCCAACAGCCATCCGGACAAGCCGCTGCTGTACAAATTCGCAGGCGCATGGGGAAACCATGAAGGCTCGATGCTTTTGTGGGTCACCGTGCTGGGCATAGCAGGCGGCGCGGTGGCGCTGTTTGAAAAGCGGCTGAAGGTTACCAGCCTGACCGCGACGCTGGCGGCACAGGCGGCGATTTCGATCGGCTTCTATGCCTTTCTGCTGTTCGCTTCCAATCCGTTCGAGCGATTGAACCCCGCGCCTGAAACCGGCCAAGGCCTCAACCCTTTGCTGCAAGACCCCGGCCTCGCCTTCCATCCGCCGACGCTCTATTTCGGCTATGTCGGCATGTCGGTTGCGTTCAGCTTTGCGGTCGGCGCGCTCATCACCCGCGAAGTCGGCCCTACCTTCGCCCGCGCAATGCGACCCTGGGTGCTGATCGCCTGGATTTTCCTCACTCTCGGGATCGTGGCCGGTTCCTACTGGGCCTATTATGAGCTGGGCTGGGGCGGCTGGTGGTTCTGGGATCCGGTCGAGAATGCCTCGCTGATGCCGTGGCTCGCCACAACCGCGCTGCTCCACTCGGTGACGGTGCTCGCCACGCGCGATGGACTGCGGGCGTGGACGGTGATGCTGGCGGTTGTGGCCTTCTCCATGTCGATGGTCGGCACCTTCCTTGTCCGCTCCGGCATTCTCACCAGCGTCCACGCCTTTGCGGTGGACCCCAAGCGTGGGGCGTTCATCCTCGCCTTGCTGGCGCTCTATATCGGCGGCGCGCTGACCCTGTTCGGGCTGCGCATCGGCACGGTACGCGAAGGCAATCGCTTTGATCCGCTCAGCCGCGAAGGCGCGCTGGTGGCAAACAACCTTCTGCTTTCCGCCATTCTGGGTATCGTCATGGTCGGCACACTTTATCCGCTGATCGCGGAATCGCTGACCGGAGAGAAGCTGTCCGTCGGCCCGCCTTATTTCAACGCGACGACCGGCCCGCTGGCGCTGATCCTTGTCGCGGTGATGGCGGCAGGCCCGGTGCTGCGCTGGCGGCGCGACGAATGGAGCGCGATGGCGCGGCGACTGGCTTTGCCGATCCTGTTCGGCGCGGCGGCGCTGCTAGCTGTAGTCCTCTCTGCCCCCGGCATCGGCATTCTGCCCCTGCTGGGCCTTGTGCTGGCCATTGGCGTGGGCGCAGCGAGCCTTGCGCCCTTGTGGAAGCGCAATCTGCGGCGCACGCCTCTCTTCACTTGGGGCATGGTGATCTCTCATCTCGGCGTCGCCATATCCATGGCGGGCATGGCGAGCGAAAGCGCGTTCACCAAGGAAACGCTGACGGCGGTGACCGTGGGAGAGACGCGCAGCGTTGGGCCATGGTCGGTCACGCTCAAGGAAGTTCATCCCGTGGCCGGTCCGAACTGGACCGCCATGGAAGGGGCAATGGAGGCGCGACGCGGCAGCACGCTGATCGCATCCGCCACGCAAGCCCGCATGTTTGCCTCTCCGCCCACAGAGACCAATGAAGCCGCCATCAGCACCGTTTGGGACGGGCAGCTCTATCTTGTGCTGGGCAAGCATCAGCCGGATGGCCGCTGGCAGGTCCGCATGTGGTGGAAGCCGTTCGTGACGCTGATCTGGCTGGGCGGAATCCTGATCGCGCTGGGTGGCCTGCTGGCCATGATCGGGCGCTTGCGGCGCGAGTTGAAACCAAAGGGAGAAGCGGCATGAAGCGCACCTGGCTCTGGATCCCCCTTGCCCTGTTCGGGCTGTTTTTTGGCGTGATGGCGGTGGGCCTTAGCAAGCCGTCGAGCACGACGATCACCTCCAAGATGATCGGCAAGCCACTGCCCAAATTCTCGCTTCCTCCCGCACATGCACCGCAGCCGGGGCTGGGCAGCGCCAGCTTCCAGCAGGGCCAGCCGCGCCTGCTCAACATCTTTGCCAGCTGGTGCATCCCGTGCATCGCCGAAGCACCGGTGCTGCTTGAACTCACCAAGCGTGGCGTGCCCATAGACGCCATCGCCATCCGTGACAGGCCACAGGATGTAGACCGTTTCCTCAAGCGCAACGGCAATCCCTATCAACGGATCGGATCGGACGTGAACTCCGCCGTGCAGATGGCGCTGGGCTCTTCGGGCGTGCCGGAAACCTTTGTGGTGGACGGGCGCGGTATCATCCGCTTCCAGCATATCGGAGATATCAGAGCGGAAGACGTGCCGGAGATCATGGCCGCGCTCAGGGCCGCGCGATGAGGATATTGGCCCTTGCCCTGCTCCTCCTCGCGAGCCCCGCGCTGGCGGATTCGCAAATGCCCGATGCGCAATGGGCGAACACCCAACTGCCTGATCCACAACAGGAACGCGCCGCAAAGGCGCTGATGGAAAAGGTGCGCTGTCTGGTCTGCCAAGGCCAATCGGTCGCCGATTCAGACAGCGATCTGGCGGGGGACATGCGCAGCCTGATCCGCACCCGCATTGCAGCGGGTGAAAAGCCGGACACGATCAAGGCCTGGCTGATCGAACGCTATGGCAAGTGGATCAGCTATGATCCGCCCATGAGCGGGATCACGGCACCGCTATGGATCATGCCGCTGCTGCTGCTGGTGCTTGGCGCTTGGCTGGCGCGTGGGCGCTTCCGCAAGAGAAAGTCAGGCTGATGGGCTGGTTTTGGATGATCCTGATCGCGGCGCTGGTGCTGCTGATTCTGTGGCGCGTGGCAAAGATTGACCGCCAGGGGCTGGAACTCTCCGGCGCAGCGATGATGGTTGCGCTCGCGGGCTATGCCATCTGGGGCAGCCCCGGCCTGTCTGCCTCTCCCACGCTGCCGCGCGATGCCAAGGCCCCCGATCTGTCTGTTGCCGATGTTCGCAAACTGGAGAAGAACCAGTTTTCCAGCGAAGGCAACGTGCTGATGCTGACCGATGCCATGATCCGCGCAGGCGCAACCCGGCAGGCCGTCGGCGTGTTTCAGGATGCTGTGAAATCCAACCCGCAAAGCGCCGATCTGTGGGTCGGCATGGGCAATGCGCTGGTCATGCACGGCGGCGGTATGGTCAGCCCGGCGGCGGAATATGCGTTTGAGAAGGCCGCGCAGCTTTCCCCCAACCATCCCGGCCCGCCCTTTTTCATGGGGCTGGCATTGGCGCAATCAGGCAAGATCGAGCAGGCCGGCGAAGTCTGGCGTGCCCTGCTTGCCCGCGCACCCAAGGATGCCGGATGGGTGGAGGATCTGAAAGGCCGGTTGCAGGAAATCGGCCAGCTGGAAGAGACTCCCGCTCAAGAGCGGGATCGGCCTTCCCCAACAATCCGGCCGTAGCGGTCATTCCGGACACGACAAGATTGCGGTCGTTCCTTCACAAATCGCTGGCCGTCCAAAGTGGTCATTCGTGATTGACCAAAGGTCTTCGCGCATGAATTGCAAGCCAAGGGCCATGGCGATATCGAGAAGCTGTTCGGACAACGGTGAGGGGCCCAAAGTTCGCCAAAGTTCGCGGGGTCGGGGGGTGTTTTTGACCCGGATTGGAGGGGGCCCGCGCAAAAGTGCGTGAGCGCGCACCACAGCTGGTGGCGGAGATGGCAGCGATGAGAAAGAGCGACCGGAACAATAAGTGAACTCATTGAATTTGTCAAGGGGATCGTGCGGCGGGGAGCGTCTGAGTTTGAAGGTCGGATCGCGATGAGTTTTCGGTCGTTTTGATCTGCGCGCCAAATGGCTATGACCTGTCATTCGTTCATTGGCATTTTAGGCGGAGGGTTTCGATAAATGGAAGAATTGATCGAAATTACGGCAAAGTACCAGCCAGCATATATCGAGCGCTGTTTCAGTTCGATGGCAGGACTGCATGAATTTTCCCTAGCTTTTTACAAGGATGTCGGTGACCTCTATGACGCGCTGACGCGATTGAAGAACGTGGAACGGAATCCCACGGGATTTGCAATCGACGAAGCGCCAATTCTCGGCCTACTCGTCCGCATGTCGAAACTCTTTAAGGAGGTATTGAACTACTACGAGCAGGATAACGCAGAGATTATCGGGGTTCTCGAACGACCTATGTTGGAGGCCTCAATCGTCGCAATCTATCTTTTGAACAACGGGGACGACGCAATCGCCGATTATCGGAAGTGCTCTTACAAGGACCGGCTCCGTATCCTGCGTGATTTGGAGAGCGGATCGCCGTTTTTTGACACAAAGGCGGGCAAGCGGCTGCTGGCCGCCGTGCGCGAAAAAATGGATTTCGAAGGTTTGACGAAGGACGATTTCGCCGTTCAAAAGAAAAATGGCTGGAAGCTACAAGGCAAAACATTCCGCACGATCTTCGCCGAAGTCGAGCACGATGATCTTTATTCCGCAACCTACGGCATGATGTCGGAATCAATTCACGGGTCATGGAATGAGTCAATGGACTGGGGCTTGGTCCGCAATGACGATGCAACGTTTTCCGCATTTACTGAGTGTCATCCGGCGGATATTCGTTTTATGGCACCGATACTCAGATTTACGACCCGTCCGTTTCGACTGTGGCTCGAGCGAATTGATTGCTACGATGAGAGCATCAAAGGGACGATGGATTGGATTGAGCGAGTAAATGCGCGCCTATTTCAGAAGTTCGACCAACTCTACGCCGGGGAATATGATCCCAAACGGGCTTGAGATAGCGCTCTGTCCCGGCTCCGTGAATGCCCGGCAACACCCGGTGTGCCACCAAATCCGGACGGTCAGCTCCCCAACACTCCGGACATCCAAACCATCCCGTGCACGCCCCGAGAACCGCCGCTCACTATGCGACGCATCGCGCCACGCGGCCCTTGCCCTCGCCCTTGCTCAGGAAAAGCGGGCCAGCGGAATAACGGCCCCCTCCCTATGCCCCGTCAAACTGCAAGCTGGCCAGCCGGGCATAAAGCCCCTTCTGCGTCACCAGATCGGCGTGCGTCCCCTGCTCCACGATCCGGCCTTCATCCATCACGATGATCCGGTCTGCCGCGCGCACGGTGGCAAGACGGTGCGCGATGACGATGGTGGTGCGGCCCTGCATCAGATGCTCCAGCGCATCCTGCACCAACCGCTCGGACTCGGCGTCCAGCGCTGAGGTTGCTTCATCGAGCAGCAGGATCGGCGCATCGCGCAGCAAGGCGCGGGCAATGGCCACGCGCTGGCGCTGCCCGCCAGACAGGCGCGCGCCGCCTTCACCCATGAAGGTATCCAGCCCCTGCGGCAGCTTTTTCAGAAACTCGGTGGCGTTGGCCGCATCGGCAGCGGCCCAGAGCTCCGCGTCGCTCGCATCCCAGCGGCCATAGCGCAGATTGTCGCGCGCGGAGGATGCGAAGATGACAGTTTCCTGCGGAACAATCGCCATGCGGCCGCGCACGTCTGCCGGGTCTGCATCGGTCAGCGCCACGCCATCCACCAGCAGGCGGCCCGCTTCGGGATCATAAAAGCGCTGGAGCAGCTGGAACAAGGTTGATTTGCCTGCGCCAGAGGGGCCAACCACCGCAACGGTTTCACCGGGCGCGATGTCCAGCGAGAAATCATCAAGCGCCGCCACTTCCGGCCTGCTGGGGTAACGGAAAGCGACATGATCAAACGTCACCTTGCCCAGCGGCGGCTGCGGCAGCGCAACCGGGTTTGCAGGAGCTGCAATCTTTGCGGGCTCAGTCAGCAATTCGCCTAGCCGCCCCGCCGCGCCTGCTGCGCGCAGCAAATCACCCCAAACTTCGGTGAGCGCGCCAAACGCGCCTGCCACCAGCCCGCCGGTCAGCACGAAGGCGGCGATGGAACCGCCGGTGAGATGGCCTGCCTGCACGTCCAGCGCGCCCTGCCACATCACCATGGTGATGGACCCAAAGATCAGCGTGAAGGCAATCAGCGTCAGCGCGGCGCGCACCATGATGCGGCGGCGGGCTGTAGAAAAGGCGGTCTCCACCGCGTGCGAAAAGCGCGCGGCCTCGCGCTTTTCCTGCCCGAACGCTTGCACGATCTTCATCGCGCCCAGCACCTCGTCCACCATCGCACCCACATCGGCCAGCCGATCCTGACTGTGGCGGGAAATGTCGCGCAATTTGCGCCCGACAAAGACGATGGGAGCAATGACCAGTGGAATGCCCAGAACCAGCATCGCGGCCAGTTTAGGCGATAGAGTGAAGAGATAGACGATGCCGCCCACCCCCATCACCAGGTTACGCAGCGCCACCGACACGGTGGTGCCCACCACCTGTTCGATCACCGTCGTATCCGCAGTCAGCCGTGCGGAAATTTCTGCCGGGCGGTTTTCTTCATAATAGCTGGGCGACAGGGTCAGCAAATTGCTCTGCACCGCCGTGCGGATGTCTGCCACCACGCGCTCGCCAAGCCATGATACGAAGAAAAAGCGGGTTGCCGTGGCCGTGGCCAGCACCAGCACCACAATCATCAGATATTGGAACCAGCGGGCTATGTCTCCGCCTTGGGCGGCAAACCCCTTGTCGATGACCAGCCGGAATCCGTTGGGGATAGCGAGCGTAGCGCCCGCCGCAACCAGCAGGGCAAGCCCTGCCGCAGCCACCTGCCAGGGATAGGCAGTGGCAAAACGGATGATCATGCTGAGGTTGCCGAGCTTGCGGTTTTCCGGCTTCGCGTCTTCTGTCATCCCAGCGCCTTAGCGGCTGCCCCGTTTCGCCACAAGGAATGTTGAATTGTGCATTGCACAATCTTGCGGAATCGCGCACACTCCTGTGCAATAACGCTCAGGGGGTTGCATGCTTTACACAGCATTGGAGGTTCAGCGGAACTGGATGGCGAAGGCCGGTTCGCTGATGAGTTTGACAGCGGACATGATGGGCCACCCGTCCAATCCCTGGGCGCATGCCAAGCCTGTGAAGGCGATGCGCGGACTTTTTGATACTGTGGGCCATGCCAGCGCCCATTATGGCAAGCCGCGTTTTGGCCTGACCGAAACCGAAGTGGATGGCATTCCGGTGCGCGTCCGCGAAGAGATTGTTGATACGCGCGCGTTCGGATCGCTGCTGCGCTTTGTCCGCGAAGGCATGGAGGATGCGCCCAAGCTGCTGATCGTCGCCCCAATGTCCGGCCATTTCGCCACCCTGCTGCGTGGCACCGTGACGCGCCTGCTCCAAAAGCATGACGTGTACATCACCGATTGGGCCGATGCGCGCGACGTGCCGGTTTCCGCAGGCCGGTTCGGACTGGACGAATATATTGACTATGTGATGGACTGGCTGCGGCTGATCGGGCCAAACACGCATATGCTGGCCGTGTGCCAGCCTTCGGTCCCCGCGCTGGCCGCAACGGCATTGATGGGCGCGGCCAAAGATCCCTGTCGCCCCAAATCGCTGACGATGATGGGCGGCCCCATCGACACGCGCGAAGGCCAGACCGAGGTCAACCGCATGTCGCACCAGCGCCCGCTCGCCTGGTTCAAGCAGTTTGCCATCCACACCGTCCCCGCCAATTACAAGGGCGCGGGACGCAAGGTTTATCCCGGTTTCATGCAGCTGAGCGCGTTCATGTCGATGAACCTCGCCAACCATGTGCACCAGCATTTCACGCTGGCACGCGCCATTTATCATGACCATCATGACGGCGAGCACGCGATCAAGAATTTCTACGCCGAATATCGCGCCGTGTGCGACATGACGGCGGAATTCTACATCGAAACGGTGGACAAGGTGTTCCAGCGCCATCTGCTGCCCAAGGGCGAGTTGACGCATCGCGGCACCCGCGTCGATCTCGGCGCGATCACCGATACAGCCATCCTTGCGGTTGAAGGGGGGCGGGATGATATTTCCGGCGTGGGGCAAACCAAATCCGCGCTAACCGGCACGCCCAACCTGCCGGACAGCCACAAACGCTATTTCCTGTGCGAACTGGCCGGCCATTACGGCATCTTCAACGGGACTCGCTGGAATCATGATGTGGCCCCGGTCGTGGAAGCCTTTATCGAGACGTTTGAGACGGCGTAAGCCTGCCAAAGGCCAGCTTGAATGCGCTTTGGTTTGAGGAAATCCTCAAACCCGCTTGGACAGCGCAATCGCAGCCCGGCAGCCCAGCCGGATCGCGGCAGAAAGCAACGGATAGGCTATCGCATCCTCCGCGCCGGCCGCCAGTGCCTTGTCCTTATGCTCCACCTCTTCCGCGCGGAAGCGGGTGATGGTTTCAGACAATTCGGGATCGTCTCCACCCAGCGCGTCAAGCTGTTCGCCATAATGGGCATCGATTTCGGTCTCCACCGCCACGGTGCACGCCATGGCCGCCTTGGGTCCGATCAGCGCCGTAGCAGCACCCAGCGCAAAGCCCGCGACGTGCCAGAAGGGCTGGAGCAATGTGGGCCGCACACCGCGATCCGCCACCACAGCATTGAACCGATCCAGATGCACCTGTTCCTGCGCGAGCATATGGCTGATTTCACGCGCGGCGGGGTGGCTGGTGCCCAATACGGCAAGCTGCCCGGAATAGATGCGCACCGCACCATATTCACCGGCCTGATCCACACGGATCATGGAGTCTTTGGCAGAGGTCATGCCTCCTTGTGCCGCAGCAACCCGAAGATCACAAGCGCGACGGAGATGGAAACAAGCGCATTATATCCAGCCAATGAAATGCCGAACAACTCCCATTGCGGCTGATCGCAACGGATCAGCGGAGCGTTCATGATGTCTGCCATCAGGTCGCCACTGCCCCCGGCGGTGGCGGTGCAGCGCGTAATGCCGTCCCACCAGCCATATTCCACGCCTGCATGGAACACGCCGATCAGCCCGCTGGCCAATATGCCCAGCGCCGCCAAGGCGACGAAACGCCCCTTCCACACATGGTTGCGCAGGCCGAAGGAAAACATCGCCGCCACAATCGCCAGATCGTGCGGCCAGCGCTGCCAGTAGCACATCTCGCACGGGTAGAGCCCGCCAATATATTGGGAACCGAGCGCACCCAGCATCAATCCCGCCGGAACCAGCAGTGCGAGCCAGCGTGCGCGTTCGAACGAACTCATCGGCCACCGGTGCGGGCGGGAACGCCTGCATAACCCGTGTTGGCAAGGCGGCCCACCGTTTGCAGCGCGTAATGGAGCTGGAAGTCGGTAATGCCCTTCGCCTTCAATTCTTCGGCAGTCGCGGTGAAGCGCGGATCCGCCTTTTCATCCGATTCGAGCAGGCGCTCATCCACCTTATTCTCGTTGATCAGATGGCGGCGCAGGTCAGACTCGCGATATTTGGGGCGCGACTTATAGTCCGGGTCAGACAATTGCGGCACGGCCAGATCGGGCTCGATGCCGCCTTCCTGCACCGAACGGCCAGACGGCGTGTAATAACGCGCGGTGGTCAGGCGCAGCGCGGTGCGTTCATCCAGATCGATGATCGACTGGACAGAGCCCTTGCCGAAGGTGCGTTCGCCCATCACCAGCCCGCGATGATGATCCTGCAACGCCCCGGCCACGATTTCGGCAGCAGAAGCCGTGCCCGAATCGACCAGAATCACCACGGGAAGCCCCTGCGCATAGTCGCCCGGACGGGCATTATAGCGCTCAACGCCGCGCCGGTCGCGCCCGCGCTGTTCGACAATGGGGCCGGATTCCAGGAACACGTCAGAGACGTCCACCGCCTGATCGAGCAGACCGCCGGGGTTTGAGCGCAGATCCACAACATAGCCCACCGGCTTGCGGCCCAGCTTGCGGTCAATCTCCGCAATCGCGGTGCGCACGCCTTCACCGGTCGCGCGCGAGAAGGCGTTGATGTTGATCACGCCCACATTGCCACGCACTTCCCACTTCACCGGCTTGAGCGTGATGACTTCACGGGTGATGGTGACATCAAACGGCTTTTCACGGCCTGCGCGGACAATGGTGAGCTTGATCGGCGTGCCGGGCTTGCCGCGCATCGTGTCCACCGCTTCATCAAGCGTGCCGCCCACAATCAGCTTGCCATCCAGATGCGTGATATAGTCGCCGGATTTGACGCCTGCGCGCCACGCCGGGGTATCTTCTGTCGGCGCAATCACCTTCACCGCGCCGTCTTCCATCGTCACCTGAAGGCCAAGCCCGCCATAATTGCCGTCGGTCTGGGTGCGCAGATTGTCATAGTCGCGCACATCAAGGAAGGAACTGTGCGGATCGAGGCTGGCCAGCATCCCGTCAATCGCGCCCTTGATCAGCTTTTCATCGTCCACCCGCTCGACATATTGGCTGCGCACCTGCTCGAACGCCGCCATGAAGCGGTCGATCTGCTTGTAAGTGCCCGAATCCACTGCTGCCATCGCCCCTGTTGCAGCTGGAATCAGGGCCACGGACGAAACCATCAACGCTGCACGCAAAAGGGATTTTTTCATCACCGGGGGCCTTCTTGAAGAGTCAGGCCGCCGTCCTACACCGCTTTGCCGCCAAGGAAAAGTTTGCGATTGGGTAAACCCATATGGTTTATCCCATCAATGCCGCAATATCGACGGGCGCACTGCCTTGCCGCAGCTCGACCGTCACCGTCGGGCGTTCGCTTTCCGCGCGGCCCAGCGGGCTACCCTGGATGAGACTATCCCCCAGATTGACGTAGAGCGCCGCCATGCCGGTGACGAGGCTGGTCCAGCCCGATCCGTGATCCAGAATGACGATCCGGCCATAGCCCTTGAACGGCCCGGCAAACACCACGCGCCCCGCAGACGGGGCCACGACAATGGCATCACCGCGCGGCGCGATGGTGATGCCGCGTGACCGCACCCCGGCGTCTGAAAAATCACCCAGTCCGGAAACAAGGCTGCCCGTGACGGGCAGACGATAAGGAATGCGCGCTGCATTGGGCATCAGCGTGTCCGACGGAGAGGCGGCATCACCCGGGCGCGCCGGGCGCAGCAACGGCCCCGGCAGGCCCGCCAGCCGCGCACGATCCCCGGCATCATCCTCCAGCTTGGCCATCAGCGACGAAATGTCGCGCGCCTTTTCGCCAAAGCCGATGGCGCGATCCTCCTCATTCAGGGCGTCCCCGGTCAGCCGGTCGGCTTCGTCGCGATGGCGCGCAGAAAGTTCCATCAATTCCTTGCGCTGTTCGGCCAGCCGCACCCGCGTTGAATCGAGAATGCCCACGGCGCGCTCGGCGTCCATCTTCAGCCGTTCCGCCTTGACGATTTCGGCGCGAAGCCCGGCCGTGCGCTTGCGCAGCTCGGGCAGCACTTCGGACAGGACGGCGCGCATATGGACGGCGCGGGTCGCGCTTTGGGGTTGCAAGATCATCAGGCCGGTGGGCCTGCGCGAAATCATCTGGATCGCCGCAAGCAGGCGCACAACCGGCTCCTGCCGGGCCGCCAGCTTGGCGCGCTGTTCCTCGCGCATCTTTTCGATCAGGCGGATGCGCGCTTCGGCAGCGTTCATGTCCGCCTCGGTCGCCTGAATGCGGGCGGCAACGGAAGCCGCGCGCTTGCGGGCGGCATCGGCCTGCACCTCTTCGGCATTGGCTTCTTTTTCGATTTTGGCAGCGCGCTCTTCGGCCACCACCGCTTGCGCCTTGGCCTTGGCCAAAGCCTCGCGTTCTTCGTCGAACCGGTCTGCGGCATAGCCAGCCGAGCCAAGCAGAAGCGCGCCCGCAACGAGAGTGCGGACGCGCTTTGCCATGGCCCTGACGGGCTTACTTGTTTTCGCTGTCGAGCTTGCCAAACTTCGCCTCGAATTCAGCGATCGCACCGCGCGCGAGCAGGCCGGCCTGTTCGATCCAGCCGTCACGCGTGATGCGGTTCTTGAAGCTGCCAAGGTGATCATCCACCTTGTCAATCTCAGCCGCGCCCCATGCCGCGATCTGATCGAAGCGGGTGATGCCCAGTCCGGTCAGCAGCGTGTTGAGTTTCGGCCCAATGCCCTTGATCTGCAACAGATCATCCGCATCGCCAACCGCTGCCGGAATGCCGATGGCGAGCATCGCCGCCGCACCCGCTGCCGCCTTGGTGGCCGCGCCATAGAGACGCTCCCACTCGGCGGTGTTGCCAGCGGCCAGCAGCTTGGCCTGCGGAATCCACTCTTCACGGCCGATGCGATCCTTGAACTCGCCCAGATGGTCATCCACCTTGTCCACGTCCGCTGCCGTCCAGGCTGCGATCTGGTCAAAGCGGGTGATGCCCAGCCCGTTGAGCACGCCATTGAGCTTGGGGCCAATGCCCTTGATCAACAGCAGATCGTCCGGATCGCCCTTGGCGGCTGCGACACCGATGGAAGTGAAGCCCAGCGCAGCTGCGCCTGCAGCGGCACCAGCCTTGGTGGTATCCACGGCAGCACCTGCCACGTCGGCGGCCTTGGCCCCGGCAGCGGCAACGCCGCCCGCAGCCGCACCGGCGGCACCCGCCACGCCGCCAGCCACTGCTGATCCGGCGTCCTTCGCCACATCCACGGCAGAGCCCGCCACATCCTTGGCCGCATCCAGCGCAGAGCCTGCGACACCGGCCACGGCACCCGCCGCGCCCGCCGCGCCGTCTGCAACCTTTGCGGTCACATCCTTGGCTCCATCGACAACCGCGCCCGCCGCGTCTGACACGGTATCCACCGCCGCCTCACCCAGCTTCTTCGCGCCTGCCAAAGCTGCGCCTGCCGCACCAAGGCCTGCGCCGACGAGACCAGCACCCGGCAGGTCCATATCCAGATCAAGATCGCGCCCGCTGCGCGCCCAGGCCCACCAGCCGCACAGCAGCCCGAGGAGCAACGGCAGCAACAGCCACCAATCATTGTTCACAGTGCAAAATGGCCACATGGTTCAGTTTCCCTTCCGCACAGATGATCAGTTCGAGCTGGAGCGGTCACCGCCCCAGATGAACCATGCGATGATGACGCCCACGGCATAAGCCAGCAGCGCCGGGATCAGCGTAACGTATAAATTGGACATGACTGGCCCCCTTACTCGGCTGGTGCGACGGCTGGCGCCGCACTGGTGGCAACATGGAATTCGATGCGGCGGTTCTTCGCATTGGCAGCAGACGTCATCGCAGCCTCAAGCGGTTTGCTTTCGCCATAGCCCTTGGCCACCAGACGGTTCGCGGGAATACCGCGTTCCACCAGCGCCTTGGCGACAGAATCTGCGCGCGACTGGGACAGCGCCATATTGGCGGCATCGCCCCCCGTCAGATCGGTATGGCCCGCAATCTCGATGCTGGTGCCCTGACAATCCTTGAGGCCGGACGCGACCGATTCGATCAGCGTCAGCGATTCGGCAGAGATGTTTGCGCCACCGCTGGCAAAATTGATGGTCTTGCCCTTGATGACAGCATCCACACCCTGCTGGCAGACCTTCACGGCTTCTGCGGTGGCGGGCACTTCTGGCGCTGCGGCACCGGCGGCTCCGGCCTGCGCTGTCAGAGCGGCGGATTGTGCTTCGGCGCATTTCTCGCCGAACTTGCAGGGGCCATGCAGCACCCATGCAATGAGCGCGGTCACCACCGCCCCCAGAACCAGTTTCATCGTGTTGGACATTGCACTTCCCTGTACAAAGGTTGCGACCGTGCCGGGGCATACCCCCGCCCACTGTGCCGCACCCTAACGGCACGCGGCGATTAGTCCAGTGGCTCCGACCCTATGCACCGACATTGGCTCAAGCTGTTGATTGCGGATTGGTTTTTCGAATATCGTCCCGAATCGGGACAGGTGCGATCCCGCCGATCACCCCACCCAGGCCGCAACCTCTTCTGCGATTCGGTTGGCTGCGGCGTTGAGCGCGATGCCCACCGGCACCGCCTCGACCACCGCCACGGGTTCGGATGCCTCGAACCGGCGCGCCTCGACGGTCTTGCCCCCATCGCGTGAAATGACCGCGTCATAAATGATCACTGCCCGGCCAGAGCGCGCGTCCATGCCAAAGCTCTTGATCTGTCCGGTCAGCCGGATGCCGGGTGTTACTGCAAACTGGCGCGGGTCGATCACCACCTTGCCGGTCTTGGCAGCCACGGTCTCGGACAAAAGCCGCTGGAACAAGCGCACGGGCGGTTCCACCCATACGGCATCTTTCACATAAGCGATGCTGACCGGCCCATCCTGCACCGCCACCCGGTTGGACATGATGGCCGCCGGTGCGGATGGCACAGCGATCACAATCGGCTGGCCCACGCCTGCTATGCGCGGAAGGTTTGATGTCTCAACGGCTTTCGTCGTCAGGCTCAGCAATTGCGCAGGTGGTTTGCCCCCTGCGCCGATATTCACACAGCCGCCCAGCAGCAAGGCCGCGGCCAATAGTGCAACACCCGATGTGCCCCGGATCATCATTTCTTCCTCCCCGGTTCATAGTCAGGCAGCGCGGGTGCGCTCAGCAAGGCCCCTGCCCCGCCCTGATCAATCTTGTTGGCCACCGCACTCAATGAATCAGACATAGCACGCAAATCGCGGATCAGCAGGCCGATTTCGGGCACGGTCTCGGTGGAAAGCGCACGCAGGCCGGGGCGTGCTTCGCCAATCGCGGCATCCAGCCCGGCCAGACTCTTCTGCGCCTGCTCCGCCGTCTTGCGCAGCTCGGCGATCATCGGCTTGCCCTCATCGGTTACCAGCGTGTTGGTGCTGCCCGCCAGCAGCGCGATCTGTTCGGCGGCAACGCCCGCCTGCTTCACGGCAATCCGCGCTTCCGAAATGGTGGCGCGCATGTCCGGCCCGCCGCGCGCCAGCTCTCCGGTCAGTGAGTCGACATTGGTCAGGATGCTGCCGAACGCCTTCTGGTTCTTGTCATTGAGCAATTCGGTCAGCCGCTCGGTCAGGGTAGACAATCGCTCCACCAGTTGCGGAGCGTTGCTCAGCAAGGCCCCCAGTCCGCTGCGCTTGGTGGGGATCACGGGCGCACCTGCGGGGCCGACATCGGTGATTTCAGGCGCACCCTTCACCGCGCCGTCCAGCAACAGCGAGGAGGGGCCGGTAAAGCTACCCTGCAAGCTGGCGGTCGTGCCCTGAAGGATCGGCGTATCCGACTTCACCGAAATGCGGACGCGCACAAATTCCGGGTTCTGCTTCCACAGCACGATTTCAGAGACCTGACCCAGCGGTACACCGTTGAACGAAACGCTGGAGCCCTTGGCCAGCCCTTCAACCGACTGTTTGAAGAAAATGTCATAATCCTTCATCGTTCCGCCGCCGAGCCCGGCAATCCAGATGACAAAGGCCGTCAACGCCGCCAGCAGCACCAGCGTGACGCTGCCCACCAGAATATGGTTTGATCGCGTTTCCATCAGCCCTTCATGCCCCCAATTGCCGGTTGCGATCAACCGTTGCTGTCGCCGCCCGTCCGCGCGGGCCGTTGAAATATTCCTCGATCCACGGATGCCCCGTGGCCAGCAGCTCCGGAATCGTGCCGCACGCGATGACCTGATGGTCAGCCAGCACCGCCACCCGGTCGCAAATGGCATAAAGCGTGTCGAGATCATGCGTGATCAGGAACACGGTCAGCCCCAGCGTCTGTTGCAGGCTCTTGGTCAGCCGGTCAAAGGCATCCGCACCGATGGGATCAAGGCCGGCCGTCGGCTCGTCCAGAAACAACAGCATCGGATCAAGCGCCAGCGCGCGCGCCAGCCCGGCGCGCTTCTTCATCCCGCCCGACAGTTCGGACGGGTATTTCGGCCCCGCCTCCGGCGGCAGGCCTGCCATGACGACCTTATAGGCCGCAATCTCGTCCAGCAGCGTCTGATCCAGATCAGGATAATATTCGCGCAACGGCACCTGAATATTCTCGGCCACCGTCAACGTGGAAAACAGCGCGCCACCCTGAAACAGCACGCCCCAGCGGCGGCGAATGTCCTGCGCTTCATCCTCTTCCTTGCCGATCATCGATTCGCCGAACACGGTCACTTCGCCCGCTTCGGGCTGCTTCAGGCCGATGATCGAGCGCAGCAGCACCGACTTGCCCGTGCCGGAGCCGCCGACCACGCCCAGAATCTCGCCATTGCGCACGTCCAGGTCCACCCCGTCATGCACGGTCTGGCTGCCGAAGCGGTTGACGATGCCGCGCACGCGGATCGCGATGGGATCCTGGAGGTCGATCATGTCCAGCCAATCTTCGTGAAGAACACGGCGAAGAACGCATCAAGCACGATGACAAGGAAGATCGCCTGCACCACGGCAGCGGTGGTTTTCAGGCCTACTTCCTCGGCATTGCCCTTCACCTGCATCCCTTGGTAACAGCCCGTCATCGCGATGATCAGGCCGAAAACCGGGGCTTTCACCAGCCCCACCCATACATCGGTGATCGGGATCACCTCCTGCAAGCGGCGGACATAAATGACCGGCGGCATTTCCAGCGAAAGCCAGCAGAACAGGCCGCCGCCGATGATCGAAATCAATGTCGCGAAAAAGCCCAGCAGCGGCATCATGAAAACCGACGCCAACAGACGCGGCAGCACCAGCGCCTCGATGGGAGAGACGCCAATGGTGCGCATTGCGTCTATCTCTTCGGTCAGTTTCATCGTGCCCAATTGCGCGGCGAAGGCAGAGCCTGAGCGACCCGCGACCATGATCGCCGTCATCAGCACACCCAGTTCGCGCGTGGTAATGCGTCCGATCAGGTTCACCGTCAGCGATTCCGCGCCGAACTGCGCCAGCTGCACCGCGCCCTGCTGTGCAATAACGATGCCGATCAGAAAGCTCATCAGCCCGACTATGCCCAGCGCGCGGATGCCCACCAGATCGAGCCGCTGGATCACCGCCTGCACCCGGAAGCGCGAGGGATGACGGATGGTGGAGCCGATGGCGACAAGGATCGAGCCGAAGAAGGAGAGCAGCCCGACCAGAGTCGCGCCCGCTTCTGTCACCGCCTCGCCGATTTCATTGAGCACGCGCAGCACCGGATTGATCGGCTCTGGCCGCATCTGCACCTGCCGGTCAGAGCGGGTGACGAGCGTGATCAGACGCTTGGCATCCTCGCTCGCATTGATGACGGTCGCGCCGTGATCCTGCTCCAGCCGATGGACGATCCACGCCCCAACCGTATCTACGCGCTCCACGCCCGCCATGTCGATCACGACAGGCGGCCCGTCCAGCGCATCGAGCCGCTTGTGCAAATTGCCGATGCGCGCCAGCGTCAACCGCCCGGAAAAGCGGATAACCCACCCTCCGTCCGTCAATTCTTCGGTGAAATCGGCCATTTCGGTCATCGCGGGTGACACTGCTGCATTCTCTCCTTACCCGCAAGCTGCAATGCGATTATGGCGAAATGATGCAGAGCCCGCCCCGCCAGAAACTCGCCATCTATGATATGGACAAAACCATCACACGCCGCGCGACCTTCGGGCCGTTCATCCGGCACGTCATCACGCGCTACAAGCCCGGCCGCGCGGCCATGCTGCCCGCCATGGCTGCGGTCACTGCGGGTTATGGCCTCAACCTGATCAACCGTGCGCGACTGAAGGAAATCAATCTGGGCCTGCTGCTGGGCCGGGAGATCGACGCAAGCGAAGCCGCCGCCATGGCAGAGAGTTTCGCCATGGAAACGCGGCGCACCAATTTCCTGTCCGAAGCATTGCGACAAATCGCGGCAGACCGGGCAGCGGGGTATCGCATCGTGCTCGCCACCGCATCCTACCGCTTTTATGTGGACGCCATCGCGCAACTGCTCGCCATTGAGGATGTCATCGCCACCCGCTGCCTCCCCTCCGGAGAGGGGGCGTTCCTGCCCCAGATTGCCGGGCAGAATTGCTATGCAGAAGCAAAGCTGATGATGGTGAAAGACTGGCTGCGCACTGCGGGGCTGGCACGGCAGGATTGCCATATCCGCTTCTATTCGGACCATGTGTCAGACGCGCCCTGCCTGGCATTTGCGGATGAAGCCTTTGCCACCAACCCGCACGCGCCGTTGCGTGAACTGGCGGACAAACGCGGCTGGCGCGTGCTGGACTGGCCGGAGTGAGTTCGTCCCCGCCGTCCTGAGCCTGTCGAAGGACCGCTTTTTCTGGGCGCCGCCGATAAGATGAAGAACGGTCCTTCGACAGGCTCAGGACGGCGGAGGTGAATGCCTCCCCCTTGCGCCCCGCGCCATAGCCCCTATGCGCAAAATCGTGCCAGCGCCTGCTCCCACCACGGTTTCCGAACGCCGCCTCTATGCCATGGGCCTGCGCCTGTGTTCGACTGCGCTGCTGGCGAGCATGGGGGCGCTGATCAAGGCGGTCTCTGAAACGGGCGTGAAGCTGCCCGAAATCATGTTCTGGCGGCAGGCTTTTGCGGTTCCGGTGATTCTGTTCTGGGCCTATGGGACGGTCGGCATACCATCCTTGCAAACGCATCAGTTCAAGCTCCATCTGCGTCGCAGCGGAATGAGCCTTGTCGGGATGACGCTCAACTTCGGATCGGTGCTGCTGCTGCCGCTGGCGGAAGCCACCACGATCAGCTTCACCGTGCCACTATTCGCGACGATCCTTGCCGCGCTGCTGCTGGGAGAGCGCGTGGGCAAGCATCGCTGGTTGGCAGTGGCGTGCGGTTTTCTGGGCGTGCTCGTCGTCACCCAGCCGGGGCGCTCGCCCATTCCGCTCGATGGCGCGCTGGTAGCGCTGGGATCTTCCTTCATGGTCGCGCTCATTTCCACGCAAGTCCGCGATATGGCGAAGACAGAGGGGCCGGTGACGATCACCTTCTGGTTCTCCTTCCTCGGCATGTTTCCGCTCGGCCTGCTACTGCCCTGGTTTTCGACACCGCTTGTCGGTCATCAATGGCTGTTGCTGATCGGCATCGGCATATTGGGAGCTGGCGGGCAGATGATGATGACGGCCTCGCTCCGCTATGCCCCGCTCTCCACTGTGGTGGCCATGGACTATTCCGCGCTGATCTGGTCGACGCTGATCGGCTATGCCTATTGGGATCATCTGCCACCCAACAGTACATGGGTGGGCGCGCCGATCATCGTGGCGAGCAGCGCCTATATCTTCTGGCGCGAGCGTCGCCTCTCCATCGAACGGCAGGCAGAGACTGCTGCATAAGGTCTGATTTGCTGCCATAAACCGCCAAAGCGTCGCGAATCAGGGGGAGCCAATACCATGCAGCGTATCGCAATCGGACTGTTGGGGATTGCCGCCATCATCGGCATTGCCGTGCTGTTTTCGTCCAATCGCCGCCATATCCGGCTTCGCGTGGTGGGCGCGGCGTTCGCGCTGCAAGCCACGATTGCGGTGCTGGTGCTCTACACGCCCTGGGGTAAATCGGCGATCGGCACCCTGTCTGATGGTGTTGCCAATCTGCTGGGTTACGCACAGGCGGGAACGGATTTTCTGTTCGGCAATCTCGCCAAGCCGGAACTGGGCGGGTTCAGCTTTGCGATCTCGGCGCTGCCGGTCATCATCTTCTTCGCCTCGCTGGTGTCGATCCTCTATTATCTGGGGGTGATGCAGTTCATCATCAAATGGGTGGGCGGCGGCATCCAGAAGATCACGGGCATCAGCAAAGTCGAATCGCTCGGCGCTGCCGCCAATATCTTCGTGGGGCAAAGCGAGGCCCCGCTGGTCATCCGCCCCTATCTGGCGGGGATGACGCCATCGCAGCTCTTCACGATCATGACAGTCGGCATGGCGGGCGTGGCGGGCACGATCCTGGCGGCCTATGGAAAAATGCTGGGCAAGGATATGCTGCCCTTTCTGCTCGCCGCCGCCTTCATGTCTGCGCCCGGCGGCATCCTGATGGCCAAGCTGATGATGCCGGATGATCCGGCCGATCTGGGGCATGAGCCCGAAGTGGAAGGCGAAATCACGTTCGGCGATGAAAAGCCTGCCAACATCATCATGGCAGCATCCGAAGGCGCGCAGACCGGGGTGAAGCTGGCGGTTGCCGTCGGCGCGATGGTGCTGGCCTTTGTGGCACTTGTCGCACTCGCCAATGGACTGCTGAGCGGGATCGGAGACCGGATCGGCCTGCCCGGCCTGTCCTTCCAATATCTGCTGGGCGAGATTTTCCGCCCCGTCATGGCGTTGCTCAACGTGCCCTGGGCCGAAGCGGACATTGCGGGCGGGCTGTTTGGCACCAAACTGGTGCTCAACGAATTCGTGGCATTCCAGATGCTCGGCCCCATCAAGGCGAACCTTGCGCCCGTCACCGTCGCGGTCTCCACCTTCGCGCTGTGCGGCTTTGCCAATTTCAGCTCGATTGCGATCCAGTTGGCAGTGACCGGAAGCCTCGCCCCCAATCAGCGCGCCACCATCGCACGGCTCGGCCTCAAGGCCCTGCTGGCAGGCTCGCTGGCCAATCTGATGAGCGGGGCGCTGGCGGGGCTCTTGCTGGGGTAAGACCTATTCGCTCACCGGCGGTGGCGCGCTGCCGGGGGCCATGTTCGGCATTTTGAGCAGGAACGCCATCGGCACAAAACAGAGGACGACGATTGCCATCATCTGGAAATCATCCAGATAGGCGATCATCGCCGCCTCCCTGTTCACCATGCCATCGATCACGCGCATCAACCCTTCGCCGACACTGCCCAGTCGTTCGGCAGTCGCGCCGGGATCTACGCCCGGCATGTTATAGGGCGTAACATGCTGCACCAGATCGGCATGGCTGACCTGGATGTTGCGCGCCAGCATGGTCGTTACCAGCGAAATGCCCATGCTGGCGCCCACATTGCGCATCAGGTTCATCAGTCCGGAGCCATCGGTGCGAAAAGCTGGGGGAATGTTGGAAAAGGCGATGACGTTCATCGGCATGAAGGTCAGCCCCATGCCAAGCCCCTGCACCAACCCCACGATAATGATGTCGGACTTGCCCATGCTTGATGTCCAGCCGGTCATTTCCCACAAGGACCAGGCCGCCACTGTGTAGCCAAAGGCCACCATATAACGCAGATCGATCTTGCCCAGCAGGCGATTGGCCACGATCATGGTGATGAAGATGCCCACCCCGCGCGGGGCCAGCAGCACGCCGGTATCAAATACGGTATAGCCATAGATATTCTGAAGCAGCGGCGGCAGCAGCGCCGAAATGGCAATCATCATGATTCCCATCAGGATCATGAACACCAGCACCATCAGGAAATTCCTGTCTCCCACCAGTTCCTTGGGGAACAGCGGATTATCCGTGGTGCGGATATGGATGAAAAAGACCCACAGGAAGCTGATCGCCAAGCCGCATTCGATGATGATTTCCCAGCTGTCGAACCAGTCCTTGTGCTGGCCGCGATCGAACATCAGTTGCAGCGCAGCCAGCCCCAAGGCGAAGGCGGAAAAGCCGAACAGATCGAGCTTGCGGTCTACAATCGGGCGCGAGGGAAGCAGCCACCAGAGCACGAACAATGTCGGGATGCCGATGGGCAGGTTGACGTAAAACACCCAGCGCCAATTGAGGCTCTCCGTCAGCCAGCCGCCGATCATCGGGCCGGATATAGGCGCGATCATCACCGCCATGCCCCACAAAGACATGGCCCGCGCCTGTTTGGAGGGCGCGGTTATGTCCAGCATGATCGTCTGGCCCAGCGGGCCGATGAACGCCGCGCAAAAGCCCTGCAAGATACGGAAAATCACCATTTGCGTCAGGTTCGCCGCTGCACCGCACAGCATCGACGTGACAATGAACGCAGCCACCACAAACAGGAACAGGCGGCGCGAGCCAAAGCGGTCTGAAACCCAGCCGACAATCGGTGTCGCCACGGCACCTGCGATGATGAAGCTGGTCAACACCCATGTGACGCTGTCCAACGACGCGCCCAGGCTGGACTGCATATGCGGAATGGCAACATTGGCGATGGTCGCATCCAGAAACTGGATGACGGACGCGCCCATTACCGCGGCCATCAGCAGGCCGGGATGCCGGCACGGCAGCGCGGGAACATCCGCCTGCCCCGCTGATCCGAAACTAACGCTTGCCATCGGCCGCCGTGTCGATCCGGACCTTGGCTGAAAGCCCGGCAATCATGGCGCGCGGTGGTTTGTCATCAATCGCGATGCGCACCGGCACGCGCTGGGTGACCTTCACCCAGTTGCCATTGGCATTCTGTGCAGGCAGCACCGAAAATTCGGACCCGGTGCCCGCGCCAATGCTGGAGACATGGCCGCGCAGTTTGAGATCGGGATAGGCGTCAAATTTCACCTCGGCGGGCTGACCGACACGGATCACGCCCAGATCCGTTTCCTTGAAATTGGCCTCTACCCAGCCTTTGCCAGATGTAACGATGGAGAGTGCGGGCAGCCCCGTGACCATCATCTGCCCCACCTGCAACCGGTCTGACTGGCTGACAATGCCGTCTGCCGGTGCCCGCACCTGGGTTTTGGAGAGATCGAGCAGCGCCTTTTCCTTCTGTACCCGGGCAGAGGCCACCGCCGGATTGACGCCCGGCACCGCCGTGCCCGTGGCGAGCGCCGCGCGCGCCTTCAGCGCGTCGGCCCGTGCATTGGCCAACTTGGAGCGCGCTTCAGACAGTGCATGCTCCGCCGCCTGCAACCGCGCCTTCGTGGTAAAGCCGCGTTGCATCAGCGCGGACTGGCGGTGATACTCCTTCTCGAAAAAGGCCACATCCTCTTGCGCACTGTTGATGTCCACGCCGGAGGTGGAGAGTTCGGTTTCAAGCCCGACAATCTTCGCCTGTGCGCCCGCCATCGAGGCATCGGCCTGCGCAGCCGCCAGCCGGAATGGTTCGGCATCAATGATGAAGAGCAATTGCCCCGCCCTTACAGGCTGGTTTTCCTTCACCAGAACCTGCGTGATCCGCCCGGACACTTCCGCGCTAACCGACATCTTGTCCTGCTGGATATAGGCATTGTCGGTGGAGACATAATGATCATTGGCCACATACCACAGGCTGCCGCCAATCAGCAGCGCCAGCGGCAAGGAGGACATCAGCACGGGGCGCAGCCAGCGATTCTTCTTCACCAGCCCGGCGGGCGGTTCTGCCTGCATGGGAGACGCGCCTTCGGTGCGGATTTCGGGATCACGATCAGCCATTGACGGCCTCCTGCGGCGGCGTTGTCCGGCGTGACAAATTGGTCCGCATCGATTTCAAGACGGCGATCATGGCCTCTTGTTCCTTCCCGTCAATTCCACTCATCGCTTCGTCAAAAAGCCCTTCGGCGAGCGGCTTCAAATCCGCCAGTCGCGTACGCCCCCGCTCGGTCAGGAACAATTGCCATGCCCGGCGATCAGCAGGGTCGGGCCGCCGTTCCACCAGATCGCTGTCCTGAAGCCGGTCCACCATGCGGCACAATGTGATCGGCTCCACTTCCATCAGATAGGCGAGGCCTCCCTGATTAATGCCTTCGTTGCGGGCGAGATAGCTGAGCATCTGCCATTGCTGGCGCGTGACGCCAATGGTGCGCGCACGCTCGTCAAACGCCCGGCGCATCAGGCGCGAGACATCTGCAATCAGGGAACCGGCTGAATCTTCCATAAGCCTGCACATAGTTGTGTATGCTTATTATTGTCAACCATGTGCAATCGCAACCCGCTCGCGCCGCAATAGTTCGCGCTTCATCTCCAGCCCCCAGGCATAGCCACCCAGCCCGCCATTGCTGCGCACGAGACGGTGGCAGGGAATGAGGATCGAGACGGGGTTGGCCCCATTGGCTGTCCCCACGGCGCGAATGGCTGAAGGCCGCCCGATCTGCGCGGCAATCTGCGCATAGCTGCGCGTCTCGCCCGGCGGCACCTGCCGGACGGCCTCCCACACACTTTGCTGAAACGGCGTGCCATGAAGGTCGAGGGGCACATCGCGGCCTGCCCATGGATCAGAGAGCGCTGCCGTGGCTTCCGCAATCCAGTCAGCCAGTCCAACGATATCGTCGGCAAGCCGTGCTTTGGGGAAATGGCGCCGGACGGCGGCCTCCCCTTCGCCAAAAGACAGGCGGCACAAGCCTTTGTCTGTTGCTGCGATCAGCATCGGCCCGAATTCGGTCGGGGCGATGGCCCAGCGGACGACGGCAGTCATGCGATCCGCCGCAGCACTGCCCGCGCCAAAGTCCACGCATCCCCAGGCCAGCGGGCGGAGCAATAGGCCCCGTCCTCCAACACAAAGCCTATGTCTGGCCGGACGCGTGTGGCATAGCGGGGCAGCATCGGACCGCGTTCAAAATCTTGTGGTCGGGCCAGCGCAGCGGTCACTTCCGCTTCCACGCTTTGCGGATAGGTGCGGTAATGGCCGGGCAAGGCGCGGCTGGTGAGCACCACTGCCACATCCTCCATCATCGCTGTCAGCGCCGTGGTTCGCCGCCCTTTCAGCACACCGGCGCGCGCCAGCGGCAGGACGCCGTGGCAAATGGCGGAGACAATCTGCCCCGCCGCAAATGCTTCGCGGGCGATCCGCTGGATTTCGGCGGATTCGCAATAGGGCTTCATCCCCGGCGCATGTCCGCCCGGAAAATGGATCGCCGCGAAATCCGCTGCACGCACTGCATCCCAGCGCACCGGGGCAGCATAAGCAGGGCTCGCTACCATCCGGGCATAAAGCGCCGCATTCTCCTCGCGCGCCTTGAGCGACCGCGCAAGCAGCGGCAGCCCCTCCCCCGTCAGCGTGACAGGGTCACAGGCGGCCGGCGCACCGGTTTCAGTTGCAAACACCACATCATGCCCCGCCTCGCACCAAACCGTCCACGGCACCGCCACTTCGGTCGGATCGAAATCGGTCTGCGGCAGGAGGATGAGAAAGGGGGACACCATCACACCCCCGGATAGAAGAGCGCGGCCAGCACCAGCAGCACGGCCCACATGATGTTTTCCAGATTTTCCGTCACCGGCTGAATGCCCTTCATCCAGCCATAAAGGTGGACAACCAGCATGATGCCGAACACCGCGAATAATATCTGGAAGGTGATGGGCGCGATGGCGGCATCGGTCGCGCCGCGAAAGATCATCATTTCCACCACAAGGATGAACGCGCCCAGACAGCGCCCGAAATAGACGTTGAGATCGGTCTCGTTCGGCACTTTGAAGAGCATCAGCCGCGCCCAGCTAAGCGGGGCGACGAACAGCGGCAGCGCAAAGGCCAGCGTTGTGACGATCCCCAGCACCCACAGAAATGTCTGCGCATGGCTTGCGTAAAGACCGATCATGAATTGTCCTCCCCCTTCACATGGCCGCGAAACCAGTCCGCCGTTTCGTCCTCGCTCAAGTCTCCTGCGGCGAGGGCGAGGACCATGGCAATGGCCTCCTCCGGCGCGAACCGAAGAGTTACAGTGTTGAGCATCAGAAACAGGCGCGCCAGCACCCATGCCGTGCGTTTGTTGCCATCAACGAACGGATGGTTGCGCGCTACACCAAAGGCATAGGAAGCGGCGAGTTCGCACAGATCATCTTCACCATAGGCCCATTTGTTGACGGGACGAGCCAGTGCGGACTCCAGCAAATCCGTTGCGCGCACACCTGCACCGCCGCCATGCTCGGCCAGTTGCCGGTCATGAATGGCCAGTGCAACATCCGCATCAAGCCACACCGGCTCGATGCGAACCGGTTCGGTCATTGGGCGAGCACGCGCAGAATGTCGCGGTCTTCACGCATGATGGCTTCGGCCGCCGCCATCTTGGCCGCGAAATCCGGATTGGCCGCCGTGATGCGCACACCATCCGGCGTTTCGCTGACAAAGAGCGAATCCCCTGCTTCAACGCGAAGCCGCGCCAACAACTCCTTCGGCAGGATAACCCCCGCCGAATTGCCGATCTTGGTGATTTTGAGCTGCATGTTCATACGGGCGTTATAACGGCGTTCGCACAAACGTTCAACCGTCATTGCGAGCGGAGCGAAGCAATCCCGTGACGCCGCGCCAGACTATGTTGCTTCGCTCCGCGCGCAATGAAGCGTTTGGCCTACCCTCCACACGCCCTAAACAGCATCAGCGTCCGCTCCCGCGCCAAATCCGCGCTCGGCTCGTGATAATCCTTGCGCCTGTCCGAGTTGAACCCGTGGTTGGCTTCATAGACGAAGATCTGCGCGGTCTCATGCGCCTTGGCGATCAGCGCGTCCACGCCCTCCATCGGGATGCCCGCATCGAAGCGACCGAAATGCGCGATGGTCGCGCATTGGGGGGCGGGATCGGCAAAGAGCGTGGGGACCATGCTGCCATAATAGGATGAGCAGGCCGCGAGATCGGGATTCAGCTGCGCGCACCGCCAGCTCACCGAGCCGCCATAGCAATAACCCGTGATGAACACTGGCCCGCTTTTTGCCGTGAGCCATGCAATGCAGCTGTCTGCGTCCGCCACGGATTGATCGAACGGATGCGCCTTGCGCGCAAGTTCGATGGCGCGATTATATTGCGGCGTGGAATAATCGCATTCAAAGCCCGGCTGCTCCCGATCGAACAGGCTGGGGGAAAGGACTTCATAGCCGTCCGCCGCATATTCATCGCACAGTTCGCGGATATGATCGGTCACCCCGAAGATTTCCTGCACCAGCACCAGCCCGCCTTTGCGCTCGCCTTGCGCAGGCGCGTGGTAGGTCGGCATCTCAAAACCGTCGTTCATCGTGATGCGAATCATGCTGCCCATTCAATCTCTCCTTTGGCGCCTTTCTTGACGTGCTCCTGCAAAAAGGAAACGGCTTTACGCTAAGTTCGCCGCAAGCCTTGGTTCAAAGCGGCATTGCTATCTTGCATCGCAACAAAATGATTGCTACCGGCCCCGCGACTTGGCGGAAATGGCATGCTGTTTCCGGCCCTTGTCATAGACAAAAATCCATCCTCTTGGGGGCATTCGCGCGTGGAGAATTCCGGCGGCATTCAGGCTAGTCTTTCAGGGCGCTATGCAACAGCGCTGTTTGATCTGGCCCGCGACTCCAAGGCTATCGACTCGGTCGGGAAAAGCCTTGATTCGCTGAAGGAGGCGCTGGCCGCTTCCACAGATTTCGCATCGCTCACCACCAATCCGCTGGTCAGCCGCAGTGCGGCAGCTTCTGCCGTAGCCGCGCTCGCCAAGTCGATGAAGCTGGACACGCTGACCGCGAACTTCCTCGGTGTGCTTGCTCAGAACCGCCGTCTGGGCGAACTGGGCGCGATCATCCGGGCGTTTGGCGCGCTGGCTTCCGCGCATCGCGGTGAAGCAACGGCGGATGTCACGTCTGCGCACAAGCTGGACACGAAGCAGATTGCAGCGCTCGGCGCTCAACTCAAGGCCAAGGTCGGTCGCGATGTCGCGATCAACCAGAAGGTCGATCCTGCCATTCTCGGCGGGCTGGTCGTCAAGATCGGCTCCCAGATGATCGATAGCTCGATCAAAACCCGTCTCAATACTCTCGCGACTGCGATGAAAGGCTGAACATGGATATCCGCGCCGCTGAAATTTCAAAGGTCATCAAGGACCAGATCGCCAACTTCGGCACCGAAGCCCAGGTTTCGGAAGTCGGCCAGGTGCTGTCCGTCGGTGACGGTATCGCCCGTATCCACGGCCTCGACAATGTCCAGGCTGGTGAAATGGTCGAATTCGCCAACGGCATTCAGGGCATGGCCCTGAACCTCGAAGCCGATAATGTCGGCGTCGTGATTTTCGGCTCCGACGCGGAAATCCGCGAAGGCGACAACGTCAAGCGCACCGGCACGATTGTGGACGTTCCCGTCGGCAAGGAACTGCTCGGTCGCGTTGTGGACGGCCTCGGCAACCCCATCGACGGCAAGGGCCCGCTCAAGACCACGCAGCGCAGCCGCGTTGAAGTCAAAGCCCCCGGCATCATCCCGCGCCAGTCGGTGAACGAGCCGGTGCAGACCGGCCTCAAGGCGCTTGACGCGCTCGTCCCCGTTGGCCGCGGCCAGCGCGAACTGATCATCGGTGACCGTCAGACCGGCAAGACCGCCGTCGCCATCGACACCTTCATCAACCAGAAGGGCGTCAACGCTGGCACCGACGAGTCGAAGAAGCTTTACTGCATCTACGTCGCCGTCGGCCAGAAGCGTTCTACCGTGGCGCAGATCGTCCGCGCCCTCGAAGAACAGGGCGCGATGGAATATTCGATCGTGGTGGCAGCCACCGCGTCCGAACCCGCTCCGCTTCAGTACCTCGCGCCCTACACCGGCGTCGCGATGGGCGAATATTTCCGCGACAACGGCATGCACGCCGTGATCGTCTATGACGATCTGTCCAAGCAGGCTGTGGCCTATCGCCAGATGTCGCTGCTGCTGCGTCGTCCCCCGGGCCGCGAAGCCTATCCGGGTGACGTGTTCTATCTCCACTCACGTCTGCTCGAACGCGCCGCCAAGATGTCGGACGCGAACGGTGGCGGCTCGCTCACCGCGCTGCCGATCATCGAAACCCAGGCAGGCGACGTTTCGGCCTATATCCCGACCAACGTGATTTCGATCACCGACGGCCAGATCTTCCTCGAAACCGATCTCTTCTATCAGGGCATCCGTCCCGCCATCAACGTGGGTCTCTCGGTGTCTCGCGTCGGTTCCGCCGCGCAGACCAAGGCGATGAAGAAGGTCTCGGGCTCGATCAAGCTGGAACTCGCTCAGTATCGTGAAATGGCCGCGTTCGCGCAGTTCGGTTCCGATCTCGACGCCTCGACGCAGAAGCTCCTCAACCGTGGTGCGCGCCTCACTGAACTGCTCAAGCAGAAGCAGTACAGCCCGCTGCCTTTCGAAGAGCAGACTGCCTCCATCTTCGCGGGCACCAACGGCTATCTGGATAGCATCGCGGTTTCGGACGTGGTCCGTTACGAAGAAGCCATGCTGGCCGATCTCCGCGCCAACCATGCGGACATCCTCAAGGGCATTCGTGACAGCCGCGACTTCAGCGACGACAGCAAGAAGGCGCTGGTCGCCGCGCTGGACAAGTTCACGAAGAATTTTGCTTGAACCGCTCCGCAATAAATAGGGACAGTCCCTATTTATTGCAGGCGCACAGCATGAGTTTGAATGCGATGGAGAAGAATAAATAGGGACAGTCCCTATTTATTGCTCCCTCCGCCAAAGGGAACCAAGATGGCCAGCCTCAAGGCGCTCAAAATCCGGATCAACTCGGTCAAATCGACCCAGAAGATCACCAAGGCGATGAAGATGGTCGCCGCTGCCAAGCTCAAGCGGGCTCAGGAAGCGGCTGAGGCTTCGCGCCCCTATGCGGAGCGACTGGAAGCCGTCGTGTCTTCCATCGCCTCCAAGGTGTCAGTCGGCCCGCAAAGCCCCAAGCTGCTGGCGGGCAGCGGCAAGGATCAGGTTCACCTGTTCGTTGTCGCCACGTCGGACAAGGGTCTGGCCGGGGCCTTCAACACCAACATCGTCCGCCTCGCCCGCCGCCGCGCACTGGAATTGCAGGCCGAAGGCAAGACGGTGAAGTTCTACACCATCGGCAAGAAGGGCAAGGATCAGCTCGCCCGCACCTTCCGCAATGACATTGTCCACATGGTTGAGCCCGGTGATCTGGGCAAGCTCGGCTTCGAGCAGGTCCGCGACTGGGGTGCCGATCTCACCGCGCGCTTCGAAGCGGGCGAATTTGACGTGGCGCACCTGTTTTTCAGCAAGTTCGTCTCGGTCCTGACGCAGGAGCCAACCGAAATCCAGCTGATGCCGGTCGCCCTGTCCAACGACAATGCGCCTGCAGGCGCTGCGGCTTCGGTGGACTATGAGCCCGATGAGGAGGAAATCCTCGCCGACCTGTTGCCGCGCAACGTGGCGGTGCAGTTGCTCCGCGCGCAGCGTGAGAACGCCGCGTCGGAACAGGGTTCCAAGATGACCGCGATGGACAACGCCACGCGCAACGCGGGCGACATGATCAACAAGCTCACCATCCAGTATAACCGCACCCGTCAGGCCGCGATCACGACGGAACTGGTGGAAATCATTTCGGGCGCGGAAGCGCTCTAAGCAGACCGACAGGCAAGGAAGAACCACTATGGCAACCGCCCCGAAGAAAACTGCCGCCGCAGCTGACGCGGCCCCCGCGAAAAAGGCTCCGGCCAAGAAGGCTGCCGCAAAGGCTGCTGACACCGGCGCGACTGCGCTCAATGTTGAAGGCGCCACCGGCCGCATCAGCCAGGTCATCGGCGCTGTCGTTGACGTGAGCTTTGAAGGCCAGCTCCCCAAGATCCTGTCCGCGCTTGAAACCAGCAACAATGGCAACCGCCTTGTTCTGGAAGTTGCGCAGCATCTGGGTGAAAACACCGTCCGCACCATCGCCATGGACGCGACCGAAGGTCTGACCCGTGGTCAGCCGGTGCGCGATACCGGCGCGCAGATTTCCGTTCCGGTTGGCCCGCGCACGCTCGGCCGCATTCTGAACGTGGTGGGTGAACCCATCGACGAACGGGGTCCGGTCGATACCGATCTGCGCTCGCCGATCCACGCAGAGGCTCCGCTCTTCGTTGACCAGTCCACCGAAACCGAAATTCTGGTGACGGGCATCAAGGTGATCGACCTTCTGGCTCCCTACGCCAAGGGCGGCAAGATCGGTCTGTTCGGCGGTGCAGGCGTCGGCAAGACCGTGCTTATTCAGGAACTGATCAACAACATCGCAAAGGGCCATGGCGGCACCTCGGTGTTCGCGGGCGTGGGTGAACGCACCCGCGAAGGCAACGATCTGTATCACGAATTCCTCGACGCCGGCGTTATCGCCAAGGACGCCGATGGCAACCCGACCCCCGAAGGATCCAAGGTGGCGCTGGTGTTCGGCCAGATGAATGAACCGCCGGGAGCCCGCGCGCGCGTCGCTCTTTCGGGCCTGACGATCGCAGAATATTTCCGCGACGTCGAAGGTCAGGACGTGCTGTTCTTCGTGGACAACATCTTCCGCTTCACGCAGGCCGGTTCGGAAGTGTCCGCGCTTCTGGGTCGTATCCCGTCGGCTGTGGGCTATCAGCCGACGCTGGCGACCGACATGGGCCAGCTGCAGGAGCGCATCACCTCCACCAACAAGGGGTCGATCACCTCGGTGCAGGCGATTTACGTGCCGGCAGACGATCTTACCGATCCGGCACCTGCTGCGTCCTTCGCTCACTTGGACGCCACGACCGTGCTCAACCGCGCGATTTCGGAACTCGGCATTTATCCGGCGGTCGATCCGCTCGACTCCACCTCGCGCGTGCTGACCGCTGCCGTTGTGGGTCAGGAGCATTATGACACCGCCCGCCGCGTTCAGGAAACGCTGCAGAAGTACAAGTCGCTGCAAGACATCATCGCCATTCTCGGCATGGACGAGCTGAGCGAAGACGATAAGCTGACCGTGAGCCGCGCACGCAAGATCCAGCGCTTCCTCAGCCAGCCGTTCCACGTCGCCGAAGTGTTCACCAACATCCCCGGCAAGTTCGTCGCCATCGAGGACACGGTGAAGAGCTTCAAGGCGGTTGTTGACGGCGAATATGACCACCTCCCCGAACCCGCCTTCTACATGGTTGGCGGCATCGAGGAAGTGATCGAAAAGGCTGCAAAGCTGGCTGCTGAGGCGGCGTAATCCTCTCCCGTCAAGGGAGAGGGGCTGGAGATTAAAATGGCACTGCATTTCGAACTCGTGACCCCGGAACGCCTCGTCCGCTCGGAAGAGGTTCACATGGTGGTCGTCCCCGGCGCAGAAGGTGATTTCGGCGTGCTGGAAGGCCATAGCCCGATGATGAGCACATTGCGCGATGACGCGGTGCTTCAGGTCTGGACCTCTGCCGGCGGCGCGCCGGAAACCATCACGGTTGCGGGTGGTTTTGCCGAAGTCAGCGGCAAGGGCCTGACGGTTCTGGCCGAAAGCGCCGCATAAGCGCACGCTACACAGCGAATACGAAAGGGGCGCGCCGGGATGACCTTCGCGCCCTTTTTGTTGCCGCGAGATCGTCCCACCCCAACCCCTCCCCGCACGCGGGAGGAGAGAGACGTCATAAATAGGGACCGTCCCTATTTATGACGGGTTCGCATCACAGCGAAATGCCGCCCGCCGCCAGCACCGCGAGCGTGACGAGTTCGGACGCGTTTGAAGACATGGTGGCGATCTGGACCGGCTTTTCCATGCCGACCAGCATCGGGCCGACGACCGAATCCCCGCCCAGCTCGCGCAGCAGCTTGGCAGAGAGGTTCGCCGATTGCAGGCCGGGCATCACCAGCACATTCGCCGGGCCAGACAGGCGGCTGAACGGATAGCGCGCGGCGAGCGACGGGTTGAGCGCCACGTCCGGGGCCATTTCACCTTCATATTCAAAGCTGACGCCTTCAATATCGAGGATCTGTACCGCCTGCCGGATCGGATCGAGCCAGTTGCCCGCCGGGTTGCCGAAGGTCGAGTAGCTGAGGAAGGCCACGCGCGGTTCATGCCCCATCTTGCGCGCCACATCGGCGGTTTCGATGGCGATATTGGCGAGCTCGGCAGAGGTGGGGCGCTCGTTCACGGTCGTATCCGCCATGAACACTGTGTGATGCTGGCCCACCAGCACATGGATGCCAAACGGCGTGCGGCCCGGCGCGGGATCAAGCACCTGTCGCACTTCGCGCATCGTCTGCGCAAAGCTGCGGGTGGTGCCGGTAATCATTGCATCGGCCTCACCCAGCTTGAGCATGGCCGCGCCGAACACGTTGCGATCCTGATTGACGAGCCGTTCAACCTCGCGACGCAGGAAGCCTTTGCGCTGGAGCCGCTCATACAGCATGTCCACCATCTTGGGGACCAGCGGGGAGACGCGGCTGTTGTGCAGCTCGAAGCTTTCGGGATCATCGACGCCCAGATCGGCGAGTTTCTGGCGGACAACGTCGCGCCCGATCAGCACCGGCGTGCCGCACCCACCTTCGCGGAAGGCAATCGCGGCGCGCAGCACCACTTCTTCCTCCGCCTCGGCAAAGATGACGCGCTTGGGGTGCGCGCGGGCATTGTCATAGGCCATGGTGAGCACCGACGTGGTCGGGTTCAGGCGCGCTCGTAGCGAATGGCGATATTCGTCCATGTCGAGGATCGGCTTGGTTGCCACGCCCGAATCCATCGCGGCCTGCGCGACGGCGGCAGGCACCACTTCCATCAGGCGCGGGTCGAACGGCGCGGGGATGATATAATCCTCGCCAAAGCGTGCTTGCTGCCCGCCATAGGCCGCCGCCACTTCCTCCGGCACCTGTTGGCGCGCAAGTTCGGCAATGGCGCGGGCCGCCGCAATCTTCATTTCCTCATTGATGGTCGTCGCCCGCACATCAAGCGCGCCACGGAAGATGAAGGGAAAGCCCAGCACATTGTTGACCTGGTTCGGATAGTCCGAACGCCCGGTGGCCACGATGCAATCCGGCCGCACCTTCTTGGCATCGGGCGGGGTGATTTCAGGATCGGGATTGGCCATGGCAAAGATGATCGGGCGGGGGGCCATCTTCATGATCATCTCGGGGCTCAGCGCACCCTTGACCGAAAGGCCCAGGAAAATGTCAGCGCCCTCCAGCGCCGCTTCCAGCGTGCGGTGCGGCGTATCGGCAGCGTGGGCGGACTTCCACTGGTCCACATTTTCGCGACCCTTCCAGATCACGCCCTTGGTGTCGCACATGATGACATTGTCATTGCGCACGCCCATCGCCTTGATCAGCGCGGTGCAGGCAATGGCGGCAGCCCCTGCCCCGTTCACCACCACCTTGACCTCATTCATCTTGCGGCCCGTCAGTTCGACTGCGTTGATCAGCCCAGCGGCAGAAATGATGGCGGTCCCATGCTGGTCATCATGCATGACCGGAATGTTCATCCGCTCCTTCAGCTCCTGTTCGATGATGAAGCATTCCGGGGCCTTGATGTCCTCCAGATTGATCCCGCCGAACGAGGGTTCCATCAGCGCCACCGCATTGATGAAGGCCTGAGGGTCTTCGGTGGCGAGTTCGAGGTCGATCGAATCCACATCGGCAAAGCGCTTGAACAGCACCGCCTTGCCTTCCATCACCGGCTTGGAGGCGAGCGCGCCAAGATTACCAAGGCCGAGGATCGCCGTACCGTTGGAAATCACAGCCACCAGATTGCCCTTGGCGGTGTAATCATAAGCGGTGGCGGGATCATCCGCGATGGCGCGCACAGGCACTGCCACACCGGGCGAATAGGCAAGGCTCAGATCGCGCTGCGTCGCCATCGGCTTGGAAGCGATGATCTCGATCTTTCCGGGGCGACCGGTCGAATGGTAAAACAGCGCCTCGCGCTCGGAAAACTGGACTTTTGAGTCCGCGCTCATATCAGGCCCCTCTTGGTCTTGCTTGTGCGGGTGCAGGTGGCGATGGTGCGGCATTCTGGGGGGGGGGAGCGCCCCCTCCCCCTTCGGGGGGCGGGCTGGCTGCTCCCCTCATTCCGTGCTCGGCATGCTGTGGCTGTGGCGCGACACGCATGACCGCACGCTGATGGCGGATCATGTGGAGGCGACTTTCTGGTATGTGCTGCCCAGCCTGCCGATGTTTCTGATCATTCCTGCAATGCTGCGCCGGCCTGAATTTCTGGCTGGCATTGGGGGCCGGTTGCGTCATCACGATTCTGCTCTATCTGGCCACCATCAGCCTTGCCGCGCGCTTTGGCATCACGCTTTAGAGGATCCGCTTATGCACGTCGCCTCCCTGCAGCAGTCGTTCACGGACGACATCACCACCAACATCGCCAAGGTGGAGGCTGGCGTGGCCGAGGCCGCCGCGCGCGGCGCAAAGGTGATCCTGCCCAGCGAACTCTTCGAAGGCCATTATTTCTGCAAGGTGCAGAACGAAGCCTTTTTCGAACGCGCCGCCCCGGTGGGTGAACACAAGGCCGTGCTGGCGATGCAGGCCCTCGCCAAGCGCCTCGGCGTCTACATCCCCTGCTCCTTTTATGAGCGCGAAGGGCCGCATTATTACAACAGCCTCGCCATGATTGATGACGCGGGCGATGTGATGGGCGTCTATCGCAAGAGCCACATTCCAGACGGCCCGGGATATTGCGAGAAATTCTATTTCCGCCCCGGCAATAGCGGCTTCAAAGTGTGGGACACGCGCTATGGCCGCATCGGCATCGGCATCTGCTGGGATCAATGGTATCCTGAAACCGCGCGCGCGATGATGCTGATGGGCGCGGACGTGCTGTTCTTCCCCACAGCCATCGGGGACGAACCCGAAGCCGAAGACCTCGACACATCCCGCCTGTGGCGGCGCGCGATGATCGGCCATGCGGTGAGCAACGTCGTGCCCGTCGTCGCTGCAAACCGCGTGGGCGTGGAGGGAGAGATGAGCTTCTACGGCCACAGCTTCATCACCGACGAACGCGGCGACTTTGTCGCGGAATTCGGCGACGGCGTGGAAGGCGTGCTCGATGCCGTGTTCGATCTGGAACAGGTGCGCAAACACCGGGCCACGTTCGGCTTTTTCAGAGACCGGCGACCGCAGCTTTATGGGCGGATTGCGGAGGATGTTTGAGGGGGGAGGTGCATTGGAAGCTATGACGGCTAGGGAATTGGGCCTCACACCAAGGCAAATGAAGCCAAAGAGCCGAAATGGTATGTGTATTTGATAAACTGCTGCTGTGTTCGCTAATTCTGGAATCGCTTCGTTATCAATGTAGTATATTGTCACCTTGCAAGAGTTGATTCCCGTATGAGTTTAGAATATGTGAAAGACGTGGTCATACCGCTGTTGTCAGGCATCGGCGGTGCCGTTATTGGTTCCGGAGCCAGCTACCTCGCATCTAGCCGGCTGGCCAAGCTCGCGTCGGACGAGGTGCTTAAACGTGACAATGCCGCGCGTGCAGACCAAGACAAGCGCGCTGCGCATCAGATTTTTGTGAAGCTACATGTGATTGCGAACGTCCTAGGGAGCTTTCAAAAACAGACTCTTGAGATGGTGGCAAAAGCCGATAACGATGGCAACACCGATATGCCCTTATATCAGCGACTTTCATCATTCGCGGGCATCGAGCGCGAACCGTCCATCGAATTTTCCGCAGAAGAATTAGCTATATATATAGGTGCCAAGCGAGCCGATTATGTGGATGACCTTTTGCTGCTTTCCCGTCGTTACGCAGCGTGTCTTGCTAGCCGTGTTGACAAAAGGGATTCCCAAACGGGGTGAGTTCTGATTCAAGGCTGCTCTTGGGGAGCAGTCATGGGCCGTGGGGACTTGTCGGATGCGGAATGGGAACTGTCGGACCCTGTTGCCGTCTGAGCGGGCGTTGGCGCGGCCAGCGGGCGACAATCGGCGGTCCTCAACGGTATGCTGCATGTCTTGCGGGTCGGTTGTCCGGGGACATGCACAGCGCTACGGCAGCGGAACTGGGCCTTGGGGGGGGGGGGGGGCGGGGGGGGGGGGGGGGGGGGGGGGGGGGGGGGGCGGGGGGGGGGCCGGGGGGGCCCCCGGGGGGGGGGGGGGGCCGGGCGAACGGGGGCGGGGGGGGGGGGGGGGGGGGGGGGGGGGCGGGGCGGAAAAGGGGGCTTGTGCGCGGCTTGGGTCGATCGAGGCGGCGGAAGTGCCGGGGCACTTCCCAAAGCCGAGTGGCTTTACGAGCAAGTCCACGCCCGCTGCGACAATCAGGGACCGCCTATCGGCTTCATCCTGACCGGCGGCGAGGCATCGGATTATACGGCCGCTGACAACCTGATGGCCCTGCCTTTGCCCAGCCCAAAGCGCTGCTGGCCGACAAGGGATATGATGGCGACAGGTTCCGGAAAACCTCATGCGCGGCACGCCGCCCTCCCGCCGCGGCCGCCCCCCCGGGGGGGGGGGCCCCCCCCCCTTTGGGGGGGGGCGGCCGGCCCCGGGGCGGGGGGGGCGGGGGGGGGGGCCGCCCCCGCCAGCCGGCGGGGCCCCCCCCCCCCCCCGGTTGGCCCCGCCCCTTCGAGGCCACTCGCGGCCCTCCCGGCTGAAGTCTTTTGTCAACGCGGCCTAGCCTAAATACCTTTTCCAAACTCAAGTCTGATTTGCATTTTGAGGTAGCGCGCCTAGGCCAAACAACGCGAGACAATGCGACAGGCGTTTCGACCACTCGCATGAACTTACCGTCACAGGTTCCAAACTACATCAACGTGAAAATTGAAGAACTGGACCTATTTGCGCAGGAAATGTTCCAATTGCTTGCTGATTACGCTGAGTTCGCTTACGATGTGGCACAACGCTTTCATGAGGTGACGCGCAGCTTCCTCGACGGTCCGATTCCAAGCTTCGATCCTATAGGAGCGATACTTGCTAAGTCTCCTGAGTAGCATTGGCCTTGGTAACTACGGTGCCAATTTGCCAGACGCATCTAGCTGCCCTTCATCCGCTAGTCCTTCAGCACGCGCCTTCCCCAGCGCCGTTTAGTTTCTTTGGTGGCTTAGCTCATCGCGGGAAGGTTTAGATCAGCCTCGTATTAAGTGCGAGGTAATGTTGGAGCGGAGCGCAGAGGATCGCTGAACCTCACTTGCCAATCTTAAAAGTAAGACGCATAATCCCTTTCATGAATGCGCAGACCAAAGTTTCCGCCAAAGGCCAAGTTGTCATCCCCAAGGATGTGCGGGATCGGCTGCATTGGGCACCCGGAACGCCGCTTGACGTGATCGAGAAGGCGGGGAGTGTCACTTTGAAGGCCCGGGAAAGGCACAATCCCTTCGCGCGCACGACGACGGCGGAGCTTGATGCGATTCCGGACTGGCCGGGCCAGCCACAAGCCCTTGACCGGATCAGCCGCCTGAGCAACGACGATATCGGCTTCATCCTTGACCAGCAGGAGCGCGATGCGGGCGATTGACACCAATGTCGTCGTCCGGCTGCTCGTGCGGGATGACGCCGGGCAACTGGCCGTGGCGCGGGAGCTGACCTTTCATCCCTTCCTGCTGCTGCCCACTGTGATTCTTGAGTCCATCTGGGTGCTGCAATCACGCTATCGGCTTGAGCGGAACGAAATTGCAGCGCGGCTCGAACGGCTGCTGGGCCACACCCATGCCCGGATTGCGTCCATCGATGCCGTGGCTTGGGCTTTCGAAGCCTATAGGCAAGGCCATGATTTTGCGGATGCGCTGCACATTGCGCTGGCCGCTGAAGCCGATGCCGAAAGCTTTGCGAGTTTTGACAAAAATGTGCAGCGCATCGCGGGCGCACCCGTCCGGCTGGAAGGCTTGAAGGCGCAATAGGACGCTTCCTTCTGCTCGAATTGTCCTATATGTTCCCATATTGTTCTTGACATTTTCACACATTCCGCGCTATCAGTCGGGGCGTCATTTCATTCTGTTTCTAGGCCAGTTTGCGGATGACGGGGACGCTGTGGCAACACAGCACGGTCGGCGCGGGTCGGGGTCGGGTTGCTCTCAAAAGAGCCTGCGATCTCAAGCTCTGAACCACGCACACCCAGTCCGGCAGGATGGCGGCGCAAGCCGTCTCTTCGGGGAAACCTGAAGACCATCAGGGGCTTTGGCGCTTTTGGCCCCCGATTGGACAGTCCTGGGGCCGGCATTGCAAAAGTGGCCCTCATGGTATGCGAGACGGAACGAGCCCGGGGCCTTCAACAGCAAATCATTCCGCCAACCCAAACCCCGCGCGTAACCCGCGCCGACCGCCCCCTCCTTTTCCTCTCAGTGCACAATTGCGTCTGCGATTCTGTGGTTCGCGCGAAGATTTCCCCTTCTTCTTTGCGTCTTTGCGCCTTTGCGTGAACCGAATTTGCACAGATCGAGCCACGCCCGTCTATTCCAGATTTCTCACGCAAAGGCGCAAAGACGCAAAGGAAGGAAGGCGCCCTACTTGCGAAGCTCGCTCAGCTTGCGTTCCCATGCCAGCGCATGCGTCACGATCACATCCAGATCTTCAAAACGCGGCTGCCAAGGCAGTGTCGCCTTGATGCGGGCATTGTCGGCGATCAGTGCGTCGGGATCCCCCGCACGGCGGCCTTCGATCTTGCGGTCCAGCTTCATGTTGGTCACGCGGTCCACGGCGTCGAGCACCTGCTGGACCGAGAAGCCGTTGGAATAGCCCGCGTTCATGATGTGGCTCTTGGTCGGTTCTTCGACCAACTTGTCGAGCGCCAGCACATGCGCGTTGGCGAGGTCTGACACATGGATATAGTCGCGCACGCCGGTGCCATCGGGCGTGTCATAGTCCGTCCCGAACACCGCGACCGAGGCGCGCTTGCCAAGAGCGGCTTCCACCGCAACCTTGATGAGATGCGTCGCGCCCGCCGTGGACTGGCCGGTGCGCCCTTCAGGGTCTGCGCCTGCCACGTTGAAATAACGCAGCGCGCAATAGTTGATGGGGTGCGCGGCGGCGGTATCGGCCAGCATGATCTCGGTCATCAGCTTGGACATGCCATAGGGATTGATCGGCAACTTCGGGCTGTCTTCCTTCACCGGCACAACGGCAGGAATGCCATAGGTGGCAGCCGTGGAGGAAAAGATGAAATGCTTCACCCCCGCCGTCACCGCGCATTCGATGAGCGTTCGGCTGTTGGCGGTGTTGTTGCGATAATATTTGAGCGGATTTTCCACCGATTCGGGCACGATGATCGAGCCCGCAAAGTGCATGATCGCGCCGATGCCGTGCTTGGCCAGCACTTCGGAAACGCGCGCAGCGTCTCCCACATCACCTTCTTCCAACGGCACATCATCGGGGATGGCCCAGGCAAAGCCGGTGGTGAGGTTATCGATCACGACAACGGGCCAGCCGGCATCGCGCAGCGCCAGCACGGCGTGACTGCCGATATAGCCGCAGCCACCGGTGACAAGGACGGGAAAGGGGCGAGAGGAAGATGCGTTGCTCATCCCGTTCCCCTAGCGCAATAAGGTTTCCAAAGGACGAAAAAATTGGGGGAGACCGCCGTGCCGCACCGCCAGCATCTGTTCCGCGCGCGCAACGACCATGATCATGCACCCGTCACCTATATCGAGCTGTTTTTCGATCTGGTGTTCGTTTTTGCCATCACCCAATTGTCGCACCGCTTTCTCGCGCATCTCGACTGGCGGGGTGCTGCGGAGACGCTGGTGCTGCTGCTCGCGGTGTGGTGGATCTGGATTTACACGAGCTGGACGACCAACTGGCTGGACCCGGAGCGCGCGCATGTCCGCCTGATGCTGATCGTTCTGATGGCGGGCGGGCTAGTGCTGTCTGCCGCCATTCCCGATGCCTTTGGCGATACGGGGCTGATGTTCGCCATCGCATGTTCGGGGATGCAGCTCTACCGCACGCTGTACATGGTCTGGGCCTCGACCGGTGTGAACGATGCCCGCAAGCGCAATTTTCAGCGCATATCCTTCTGGTTCCTGCTCTCGCTGCCCTTCTGGATCGGCGGCGCGCTGGTGGAGGCGAATGCGCGGCTGGCGCTATGGATCGCAGCGCTCGCCATCGAATATGCCGGGCCATTCACGTTCTTCCGCACGCCGCGGCTCGGTCGGTCGTCCGGGCAAGACTGGGACATTTCGGGCGCACACATGGCGGAACGCTGCGCGCTGTTCATCATCATCTGTCTGGGCGAATCGGTGCTGGTGACGGGCGCAACCTTTGCCGATATCGAGCAGGGCCACGCCAATTGGGTCGCCTTCCTCACCAGCTTTGCCGGCAGTGCCACGATGTGGTGGATCTATTTCGATGTCGGCGCAAAGCGCGGATCGGCCCATATCAGCGCGTCGGCCAATGCCGGGCTGCTGGCGCGCAACGCATATACCTATCTGCATATTCCCATCGTCGCGGGCCTGGTGATGACAGCGGTGGGGGACGAAATGGTGATCATCCACCCCACCGGCCATGTCGGCCCGGCCCATATTGTCGCGCTGATCGGCGGGCCGATCCTGTTCCTCAACGGCAACCAGTTCTTCAAATGGATCACCTCCGGCTTGCGCTTCCCCCCCTTGTCCCACTTTCTGGGCCTGGTGCTGCTCAGCGGGATCGGCATTGCGGCCTATCTCCAGCATTGGCAGCCGCTTGCCATTGCACTGGCGGCCAATGGCGCGCTGGTCTTCACGGCATTGTGGGAGTGGTTCTCGCTCCATGGTGGCTGGCAGCGCTGGGCACCCTGGGCGGGGCCGATGTTCAGATGGCTGCCGCCCCCCATTTGATCCACGCGCCATGTGAGTGAGCCAGCGCGAGCAGCTCCCCCGCCCCTTCTTCCGGCCAGCAGCGCAGCGTGAGGTGCGCCTCGGTCACTTTCGCTGGAAACTCCATGCTGAGCCAGGCGAGTGGCCGCTCCGGCGTGGCCTGTGCCCCTGCCGCTTCGATCAGCGCCCGCACCGCGCGCCGCCCTTCCGCCGGAAAATATTGCAGCGCGACGCTGTGATAGATGACGCGCGTGATGCCCGCCTGCTGAGGCCGCGTGAGTTGAGCCTCCAGCCAAGCCACCCCGTCGCCCTTCTCCATCGGCGGCGGGAAGCGGCACGCAATTTCGATCGCCGCCTCCGCCCGCGCCACGCGCTCCTTCTGATCCGGCCAGATATAGGCAAGCATTCGCGCCGCCACCTCTGGGGCAGTCATGTCGAGCGGATTGAGGTCCACCCCGCGCCGTGCAACGATCTGCACCGCCGCAAAGGCGGGCGGCGGCCCTTCCCAGCGCGGGGCAAGCTGGACGGGCGATGCGGTGTCCCCCGCTCTCACCCCGCCCAGATCATAAGCAAAGCGATCCATATTGAGATTGAGCCCCCCGCTCGCACCAAGCTCCAACACCTCCAGCTGCGGGCCAAAGCGCCGCGCAATCTCCATCATGCCGGGCCAGAGGATGCCGGAGCGGGCGACCTCGTTTGTCTGCGGCGCAGAGTCCAGCCAGGGGAACAGCCAGTCATCCCGTTCGCGCAACACCCGTCCGATCACACCCTCCCAATCGCCCTGCCCGCTGGCGTAGAGCGCGGTCAGGCCCGGCTCCATCCCGGAACGGGCGAGCGCGTTCAATCCACCTGCTATCCGCAGCTTGAGCGCGTCCACAATCGGATCGCCCGGCCAGTCGAGAATGCGCGCGCCGGTGCGGGTGGAATGATCCATCACCACCACCAGCGCCTCCAGCACGCGCGCGGTCAGCTCCGATCCGGTCTGGCGGCAGAAAGCGGCCTGTGTGCGGAAAGCGTCAAGAATGACATGTGTCATAAGCACAGCTTGCCCTAACTGGTCAGCGTAAGTAAAGCCGCACCCGACATGTCCCAGCCAATCATCTTTGCCATTCCCAAGGGCCGCATCCTTGAGGAAGCCCTGCCGCTGCTCGCCCGTGCGGGGCTGGAGCCTTCGGAAGACTTTCACAACAGCAAGAGCCGCGCGCTCAAATTCGCCACCAATCGCGATGATGTGGAGCTGATCCGCGTTCGCGCGTTCGATGTGGCGACCTTCGTGGCGCATGGCGCGGCGCAGATCGGCATTGTCGGTTCGGACGTGATCGACGAATTCGACTATTCCGAACTCTACGCGCCGGTAGACCTCAACATCGGCCATTGCCGCATTTCAGTGGCAGAGCCCAAGGCGTTGGCCGAAACCGATGATCCGCGCAGCTGGAGCCATGTCCGCGTCGCCACCAAATATCCCAACATGACGCGCAAATATTTCGCATCGCGCGGCGTGCAGGCGGAGTGCGTAAAGCTGAATGGCGCGATGGAGATCGCCCCGCTGCTGGGCCTTGCCAGCCGCATCGTCGATTTGGTCTCCACCGGCAAGACGCTGATCGAGAACGGTCTGGAAGAGGTAGAGGTGATCGCGCAGGTCTCTTCCCGCCTGATCGTCAACCGTGCCGCGTTCAAGACCAACCCTGCGGTGAGCGCGCTGGTGGATGCGTTCCGGAAGGCGATGAATGCTGCGGCTTGACGCCAGCCAGGCTGATTTCCCCCCAGCCTTCACCGCGCTGGTCAATGCCCGGCGTGAGGCGGACAGTGATGTCTCACGCGATGTCGCCGCGATCATCGCCCGCGTCCGTGCGGAAGGCGATGCGGCGGTGGCCGATCTGACGCAGCGCTTCGACAAGCATGACCTCCTCTGGTCGATCCCGCTGGATGAGTGCCGCGCCGCGCTGGACGGACTGCCCGCCGATCTGCGCGCCGCGCTCAACCTCGCGGCGGTCCGCATCCGCGCTTATCACGAAAAGCAGAAGCCGGAAGACAGTGACAGCGTGGACGCCACCGGCACCCGCATCGGCGCGCGCTGGCGCGGGGTGGATGCAGCGGGCATCTATGTGCCCGGCGGACGCGCGGCTTATCCTTCCTCGGTGCTGATGAACCTGATCCCGGCCAAAGTGGCAGGGGTTGAGCGGCTGGTGATGGTGACGCCCACACCCGATGGAGAGGCCAATCCGCTGGTGCTGGCCGCTGCTGCTCTGGCAGGGGCTGACGCGGTGCTGCGCATTGGCGGCGCGCAGGCCGTCGCCGCGCTGGCTTATGGTACGCAGAGCATCCGTCCGGTTGATGTCATCACCGGACCGGGCAATGCGTGGGTGGCAGAGGCGAAGCGGCAGGTTTACGGCGTGGTTGGCATCGACATGGTGGCAGGCCCGTCCGAAATCGTCGTCGTCGCCGATGGCGCGAACGATCCGGACTGGATCGCAGCGGACCTGCTGAGCCAGGCCGAGCATGACCCCACCAGCCAGTCGATCCTCTTCACCGACGACGCGGCCTTTGCTGACAAGGTGGCGGCCGCGGTGGAGCGGGCGTTGACCACGCTTTCCACCGAAGCGACGGCGCGGACCAGCTGGCAGGACAATGGCGCGATCATCCTTGTCCCGACGCTGGACGCGGCGCTGCCGCTGGTCGACCGACTCGCCCCCGAGCATCTGGAGCTGGCGGTCGCCGATCCCGAGCCGCTCTTCGCCAAGGTGCGCCATGCCGGTTCGATCTTCCTTGGCCGCCACACGCCCGAAGCTGTTGGCGATTATGTCGGCGGGCCGAACCATGTGCTGCCCACCGGGCGCGCGCGCGCTTTTCCTCCGGCCTGTCGGTGCTGGATTTCATGAAGCGGACAAGCTTTTTGGGCTGCACGCCTGAGAGCATCCGCACCCTTGGCCCTGCTGCCGTTGCGCTTGCGACGGCAGAAGGACTTCCGGCCCATGCGGCCTCTGTTGCGGAGCGACTGAAATGAGCAAATCCCGGTCCGCAGCGCGCCTCGCCGCCTGTCAGGCGCTGTATCAGCACGAGATGGAGGGCACGCCGCTCGCCTCCTTGTTGCACGAATTCCACCAGCACCGGCTGGGCGCGACCATCGAGGATGCGACCTATGCCGACGCAGAGGTCGATTTCTTCAACGATGTGGTGAAGGGCGCGATTGCCCGGCGCGACGAGATTGATACGCTGATCACCGCGCGATTGGCCGAGGGCTGGAGCTTCGAACGGCTTGACCGGCTGCTGCGCCAGATCCTGCGGGCAGGCTCCTATGAACTGCTCGCGCGGAACGACATTCCGGTGGGCAGCATCATCAACGAATATCTGGACGTGGCCGATGCCTTTTTCGGCAAGAAGGAGAAATCCTTCATCAACGGTCTGCTGGATGGGATCGCCAAGGATGCGCGGGCTCAGCTCCTGCGCTGACGCCCTCCGCTGCGGGCGCGGCGCGTGATCAGCGTCGTAATCTCGTCGCTCGCCAGTTCGCCAGACAGGAACCAGCCCTGCAATTCGTCGCAGCCGGCCACGCGCATCAGATCGGCCTGTTCCTGATTCTCTACACCACCGATAGTGACGGCCATGCCCAGCGCACGCGCCACCGCCACACTCGACTGGACAACGTTGCGCGTTGCTTCATTGGCATGGGCTTCCGCCGTCAGTGAGCGGTCAACCTTCAGCTTGCTGAAGTTGAAGCTGCGCAGGAAGCCCAGCGATGTGAGGCCGGAGCCGAATTCATCCAGTACGACGCTGACGCCCAGCGCCCGGATCGCGTCGATCATCTTGCGCGCCTGTTCCGTGTCAGCCACCAGAAAGCGCTCCGAAATCTCGAGCTCCAGCCGCATCGGCGGGAAACCGGTTTCTTCCAGCGCTTGTGCCAGCAGTTCCGGGAATTCCGGGTTGCGCAGTTGCGCCATGGAGACATTGACCGCCACGTTGATGCGCGGCCACGCCATACCATCAAGACAGGCGCGACGGATGACCCAAAGGCCGATCTTGTCGATCAGCCCGGAATATTCGGCAATGGGGATGAACTCTCCCGGCTCGACGGGTTCGCCGCCCGGCCTTCGCCAGCGCAACAAGGCCTCAACCGCGCGCACGCTGCCGCCCAGATGATCGAACAGCGGTTGATAGACCAGACCGAACTGATCCTTTTCCAGCGCCGTCCGCAGATCATTTTCAATAGAGCGCGCCCGCGCCTGCGCTTCGTCCAGCGACTGGGTGTACCAGCGGAAACGCATCTTTCCGGCACGCTTCGCGGTATAGAGCGCGACATCGGCGCGGCGCAGCAACTCGCTCGCCGAAATCTGCGACTCGGCTTCGACAAGGCCGATGCTGACGCCAACGCCCGTTGTGCGATCATCCAGCCGGAAGGGCAGGATGAACCGGGCGAGCAGATCCTTGGCCAGCGCCTCGATCATGTCGCGCGCATTGGGGCCGACGAGCACGATGGCGAATTCATCACCGCCAAGACGCGCCACATTGCCCTTGGTGCCGACCTTGCTTTGCAGCAGCGCAGACACTTCGTTGATCAAACGGTCCCCCGCCAGATGGCCAAACCGGTCATTGACGGCCTTGAACCCGTCCAGATCCAGCATCGCCAGCGCCAGCGGTTCGCTGCGTGCGATGCGAGCCTGCAAATCGGTGCGCAGCGCACGACGATTTGGCAAGCCGCTGAGGCTGTCGGTCAAGGCTTCGTTCCGGAATTCACGGATCAGCTTCAGCCATTGGCGCGACACAAGTCCTGCCAGCACCAGCGCAACGAGGAACGCGAAGATGATCTTCGGCATCACCGCATCAAGCGCGCGCGCACCGGGGCGCGACGGCGTCCACACCATCGCCGCCACATGCCCGCGCATCGGATCGTGAATGCGGGGCCAGTTGCTGTCCGTCTGAGCCACAGGCGCGAGTCTGAGATCGGCCAGGCCCGTCCGCTTGGACAATGCGGCAACAACGGAATCGGACAGAACCCGTGCAAAGACCAGACGATAGGGGCCATCCTTTGGCACCAGCCGTTCCAGCTCTCGGGAGATGGGCATGATTTCTTCAATGCCGACAATCAAAATCTGATCGCCCTGCCGCACAAACCCGCCGGACGCCGCCTTGGTGGCGGATGCCTGCCGCAGCAATTCACGCAACGGCGCACCCAGATCCTGCAACAAATCACCCTGCCGAACCTTGCCGCCTTCAAACGCCATCAGCGTCTGGCCCTTCTGGTCGATTACGGCCGCAATGTCATAATTGGCGCTTTCGCTGGTCGGAGCTCCCCATGATGTCCAGAGAAACGCCGAATCCGGCGCCCCGTAAACAGCGCGCGCGGCATCATCCCACAAGGCATTGTCATCCGCGAGCAGCTTGATCCGCTCAACTTCGTCGGCCAGCGCGGTTTTCACCGATTCGTGGGTATGTTCCAGATCGATCCGGTTCGCTTCGGAGCTGGTGTCGTGCAGGACGAGCGCCATCATTGCCGCACACAGCGCAAGCAAGAGGATGAACGGTAGGAACATCCTGACGGACAGCGTCTTGGTCAACAACGAGCTCCCTGAATGAGGGAGATTAATTGCCGCAAAAAAGCTTAGATCGGGTTAACCCAAGACCGGAAATCCGGGAAAAAATGTGGCGCGGTTCGCGCTTCAACCCAGCGTGTCGCGCATCCATGAACGGACAGCGGGCGCAATGTCTTCCCGGTCGAGCGCGAGAGCGATGTTGGCGGTGATGAAGCCGGCCTTGTCGCCGCAATCGAAGCGGCGGCCATCGAAGCGCCAGGCGTGGAAGGGCTGGGTGCCGATCATCTGCGCCATCGCGTCGGTCAGCTGGATTTCGTTCCCAGCCCCGCGCGCCTGACCTTCCAGCACGCGCATCACCTCCGGCTGGAGGATGTAGCGGCCCGGAATCATCAGATTTGAAGGCGCTGTGCCGGGCGCAGGCTTTTCCACCAGCGCCTTGACTTCCACCAGCGCGCCATGCTGTTCACCCGGCGTAATCACGCCATATTTGTGCGTTTCGCTGTCCGGCACTTCATAACCGCAAACAATGTTGCCGCCGGTCTGTTCATAGGCTTCCACCATCTGCTTCATGCAGCCGGGCGTGCCCACCATCAGTTCATCCGGCAGGAAGATCGCGAACGGCTCATCTCCGATGATGTGGCGCGCACACCAGATGGCATGGCCCAGCCCGATCGGCTCCTGCTGGCGGACATAAATCACCTCGCCGGGGCGGAAGCGCGTGCCCTGGATCGCATCCAGATCCTTGCCCCGCTCGCTCATCGTGGTTTCGAGTTCGTAGGAAATGTCGAAATGGTCTTCGATGGCGGATTTTCCGCGGCCGGTAACGAAGATCATCTGCTCGATCTCCGCCTCGCGCGCTTCATCCACGGCATATTGGATCAGCGGCCGGTCCACGACCGTCAGCATTTCCTTGGGCATGGCCTTGGTGGCGGGGAGGAAGCGGGTGCCGAGACCGCCCACGGGAAATACGGCTTTACGGAGCTTTTTCATGGCGGAGGCCTTAGCGCGAAAAAAAAATTGAACCAGCCCCTTGAATAGAAATTGATGGTTCCCAAATCATGAATGCGGGCCGGGCCCCTCTGGCGCGGCAGGATTGTCCATCAACCTGCCTCGTGATGTCGGACCGCATCGGAAAAGTAGCCGATGTGCGGGTCCGTTTGCCTTCCCACCCACCGGTTTCTCTTCCGACCAACACTGTTCTTGAAACATGGAGTGGCCGTAATGAGCATGACCGTTTTCCGCCTGATGCAGATCCACCAGAAGCTGGATGCCCAGATTTCCGCCGAACAGCGCAATCGCCTGCCCGACGTGATCCGCATCGGCACGCTCAAGAAGATGAAGCTTGCGGTGAAGGACCGTCTGGCGAAATTGGGAATGGGCCGCCGCAACCCCGTCGCGGCCTGATCCCGGGGGCTGGCGGCGGCTTCCCCACCCCACCCTCCAAGGCCGCGCCAGCCCCGAACCCTCGAAGACCCACCCTTTGAGCGAGATTTACGATGGATTTTCTGATGATGGACTGGCTGGGAACGCCAGTCTGGTTCTGGCTGGCCTTTGCCGGCCTCGTCGCCGCGCTGACCGCGTTTGACCTTGGCGTCCTTCACAAGGAGGATCGCGACATGGGCATTGCGGAAAGCCTCAAGCTCTCCGCCTTTTACATCAGCATCGCAATGCTGTTCGGTGCCTGGATCTGGGTCGCAAAGGGCGCCGATCCGGGCATGAAATATTTCACCGGCTTCTTCATCGAAAAGGCACTGTCGATCGACAATGTCTTCGTTATCAGCCTGATTTTCAGCTTCTTCGCCATTCCCTCCAAATATCAGTATCGCGCTTTGCTCTGGGGGATTTTGGCCGTCATCGTGCTGCGCGGGCTGATGATTGCAGGCGGAGCGGCGCTGGTCGAGAATTTCTACTGGACGCTCTATCTCTTCGCGGCATTCCTGATTGCCACGGGTATCCGGATGCTGTGGGCCACCGATCATGCGCCCGACATTGCAAAGAACCCGGTGGTGCGCTGGCTCTCCAGCCATATGCGCATCACCAAAGATCTGCATGGCGAGAAATTCTTCGTGACCGAGCGTGACGAAAAGAGCGGAAACATGGTCCGCGCGGCCACACCGCTCTTCCTCTCGCTGGTGGTGATCAACCTCGCCGATCTGGTGTTCGCGGTGGACAGCGTGCCCGCCATCTTCGCGATCACGACCGACACCTTCATCGTCTACACCTCCAACATCATGGCGATCCTTGGCCTGCGCGCGCTCTACTTTGCGCTGTCCGCGATGATCCACCGCTTCCACGCGCTCAAATATGCGCTGGCGCTGGTGCTGGTGTTCATCGGATCAAAGATCTTCGTGTCAGACTTCCTGCTGGACGGGGACAAATTCCCGCCGCTGCTCAGCCTTGGCGTGACGATGGGCCTGATTGCAGGCGGGATTGGCTGGTCATTGTGGACGACGCGGGGAGCGCTGGCTTCGCGATGACATCTGCCGTCATTCCTGCAAAGGCGGGAACCCATGAACGCATCAGCCGGGATATGCGGCCTCGATGGTCATGGACCCCCGCCTGAGCGGGGATGACGGCGTTTCAATGGCTCAATGCCAAGCCCAATGCTTCAACAGCGAATTGGCGATGGCGAAGGGCGGCGGCGCGCTGAAGACCTTGTCAGGCGCGTCGTCCAATGCGGCGCGGGCTTCTTCCTTGGACACCCATTTTGCATCCTCCAGCTCGTTTGTGTCGAGCGTCAGTTCCATGCCTTCCGCTTCCGCGATGCACGCGATCATCAGCTGCGAACCACCGAACGGCCAGGGCTGGCTGGTGACGTAGCGCACGGGGCCGCAGCGCACGCCCGCTTCCTCGAATATCTCGCGGCGCACGGCCTCTTCAATGCTTTCGCCCGGTTCCAGAAAGCCTGCCAATGCGGAGTAGTTTCCAGCGGGAAAGCGCGGCTGGCGGCCCACCAGAACCTTGCCGTCAAACTCTGCCAGCATGATGACAACGGGATCGGTGCGCGGGAAATGTTCGGTGTTGCAATGCCCGCATTTGCGGCCCCAGCCCGCACGGAACGGCTTGGTCGTGCCACCGCAGCGCCCGCAATATTTGTGGCTGTTGTGCCAATCAATCAGCGAGCGCGCCGTGCCGTAAATCGCAGCATCCTCCGGCGGCAGCACGGTGAGCGCGCGCCACACGGCCATGGACCGCATTTCCCCGCCTGCATTCTCCACGATGGGCACGAAATGCGGCTTGCCCTGATCCATGCCGAGCAGGATCAGTTCCACCTCTGCCGAGATTTCCGCCATGCTGTGCCAGTGCAACCCGCCTTCGGACGCAAGCTTGGGATCGAGCCCGTCCAGCCCCAGCACGCGCCCGCGCCAGTCATTCAGCAGCGCATTATACTGCTCCGGATCGTTGCGGATATGGTCTGAGCGGTCGAGCGGAGACCCTGTGAAGCCGGGCTTGATCATGAGGAATAGACTGCCTTTGCAATGTCGATGGGAAAGAGTTGCGGAGCGTTCATGGTCATCAGCTGAACCCAGCCGGTGGCACGGACGCCTTTCGTTCGGTCCACCCAGCCGGTGGTACTGGCAGCACCGCCCCAGCCGAACGAGCCCACGCTTTCGCCGCCCGGAACGGCATTCAGAACCACACGTCCGCCTGCGCCAAAGCCTTGCCCCGTCATCCAGCCGCCCACCTTCGTGTCAGGGTGGAGCAGGTTGGACATGGCCCAGCGCGCGGTCTCGCGGCTCATGATGCGGGTGCGGCCCAATGCCCCTTCACCCGCCAGCATCAGCAGGAACCGGTCCCAGTCACGCGGCGAAGTGACAAGCCCTGCCCCGCCATAGGTGCAGGGCGGCTTGTCCAGATAGATGCTGTCGCGCGCTGGATCGAGCGGCAAGGGCTTGCCGTCTTTCAGCACATAGTTGGTGGTCAGGCGCTTGGCCGCCACGTCTGGCACCTGAAAATAGCTGCCCGTCATGCCCAGCGGCTTGAAGATACGGCTTTGCAGGAACGTCTCGAACGGCATACCGGCCACCACTTCGATCACCCGGCCCAGCAGGTCGAGGCTGAGCGAATAGCTCCACATTGTTCCCGGATCGGCGATCAGCGGCAATGTGGCAAGCCGGTCCGCAAAATCGGCCAGGCTGGTGGGGTGCGGAAAGCTCGGCATCCCCTCCAGCGGCGCGCGGCTGGCCTGCGCGGCATAGAGCCCGTTCTTCAGATAGGCATCAAGCAGCGGCCCTTTGCTCGTGATGGTATAGCCCAGACCTGCCGTATGCGTCAGCAGCGAGCGGACCGTGATCGGAGACTTGGCGGGCCGGCTCGCCAGACTGTGCTCCGGATCGGTCATCACGCGCGGATTGGCAAAGGCGGGCAGGATGTCCGCGATATTCTGGTCCATGCCCAGCCTGCCTTCGCCGATCAGGATCATTGCGGCCATGCCGGTCAGCGGCTTGGTCATGGAATAAGCGCGGAACAGCGAATCGGGCGTCATCGCAGCGGCATCGTCAAAGCTCTGCGTGCCCGCCATCATGAAAACCGCCTGATCCAGCCCGCGCGCCATCGAAGCGACCGCGCCCGGCACATGCTTGTCCGCCACCCAGCGATCCAGCACGGCCTGAAGCGCAGGAGACGGCACGGAGACGCCGCGGGACTTGCCCCAGACAGGAGCCGCAAGTCCTGCGCCCGCAAGGCCGGAGAGCGCCAGAAAGCTGCGACGGCTTGTAGTGAATGTCATGGTGTCCTCCCTTTGAGCATTTCTGCCGCAACCTTGGCAAACAGGCTTGGCAGCCCGGCCTGTGCGATCTTTCTCACCGGCCACCATTGCCCGCCTTCGGGCAAAGTGCAACCGGGTGCGGCCTCCACCGCGCGGATTTCCAGCGTCAGCCCGAAATGGGTGAAGACATGGCGGATGCTGCCCGCTTCCTCCCCCCCTTCGGGCAGACCAGCCACGCGCGCGCCGCCATCCCAGTCATCACTCGGCAGCGCCAGCATCCCGCCCAGCATCCCGGTCTCGGGACGGCGCACAAGCCAGACCTGACCATTGCGTTCCATCCACCAGACCAGCCCCTGCCGTTCAGGCCGGGCCTTTTTGGGCGCTTTGACGGGAAATCCGGTCGGATCGAGCCGCCCGGCGCAATCTGCCGCCACCGGGCAAATGCCGCAGGCGGGACTGCGCGGGGTGCAGATGGTTGCGCCCAGATCCATCATCGCCTGCGCGAAATCACCGGCGCGGTGATCGGGAGTCAGCTTATCGGTCAGCGCGCGGAGTTGCGGCTTTGCGCCGGGCAGTGGCGCGTCCACCGCATGATGCCGCGCCACCACCCGCTCCACATTGCCATCCACCACCACCGCGCGCTGGCCAAAGGCAATCGCCGCCACAGCCGCTGCCGTATAGGCCCCCAGACCGGGGAGCGCGCGCAGCGCAGCTTCCTGCGCCGGGAAGCGCCCTTCATGCTGATCCCGCACCGCCCGCGCACAGGCGAGCAGATTGCGCGCGCGGGCATAATAGCCCAGCCCCGCCCATGCCGCCATGACGTCGGAATCTGCCGCGCCCGCCAGCGCAACCACGCTTGGCCAACGCGCCAGAAACGCGGCATAATAGGGCTTTACCGCTGCTACGGTCGTCTGCTGAAGCATGATTTCAGACAACCAGACCCGATAGGGCCAATCTGGATCATCCAGCGGCAGCGGCTCGCCCGGCGGCAAACGCCAAGGCAGGGCGCGCGCATGGGCATCAAACCAGCGCAGAATCCTGTGGGCAAAAGGGGCTTCACTCTCGACGGGCATGGCCTGCTATGGCATGAAGGCGCGCTATGGCGAAGCAAAAGTCCCGGTCGCTCCCAGAGCAAGAACGCCCGCGCGGTGGCCCCGCCCGGCGCATGGCGGACTTCCTCCCCAGCGTGGGTGGCGTGGCGTTTCGCCGCTTCGGCTTTGTCCAGAGTTCGGTCATCACCCGCTGGGCGGAAATCGTGGGGGATCGTTACGCTCGTGTCTCCAGCCCGGAATCGATCCGCTTCCCGCAGGGCAAGCGCGAACAGGGCACGCTGACCGTGACGGTGGTGCCGGCCCATGCCCCGATGATGCAGCATGTCACGCCTGCCATCATCGAGCGGGTGAACCGCTTTTTCGGCTATGCCGCCATTGCCCGCGTGCTGCTGGTGCAGGGTGAAGTGATCCGTCGCGCAGCCCCGCTGCCGCGCCCTGAACCTGCGCCGCTGACGCCGGAACAGGATGAAAGCCTGAAGCCCATTGCCGATCCGGAGCTGCGCGCTGTGCTCGAATCGCTCGCACGCGGTGTCTCCGCCCAATCCACCCCCCTTCCCGTTGCAGGCAAGATTTCATGAAGACCTTTGCTGCCGCTGTGTCCGGCCTCCTCCTCATCGGTGCCGCCCCCGTCAATTGGGTTCAAACCGCCAGCACCGGGGCAAATGGCGCGGTGGTGATGGGCAATCCCCAGGCCAAGGTGCGGCTGGTGGAATATCTGAGTTACACTTGCACGCATTGCGCGCATTTTGTTTCTGACTCGGCGGCCCCGCTCAAAACCGGCTATGTCGCGCGCGGAGAGGTGGCGCTGGAGCTGCGCAACGCGGTGCGGGACCAGTTCGACTTTACCGCCGCCCTGCTCGCGCGCTGCGGCGCGCCCGCGCGGACACATGGCAATAGCGAGGCCATCTTCAAGGCGCAGCCGCAATGGATGGGACGGATCGAGGCCTTTGCCAAAACGAACGGCCCGCGCCTTTCCAAGCGGCCGGTCAACCAGCAGCTCGTTGCCGTCGCTCAAGGCATTGGCCTGACCGGGCTGATGAAGGCGCGCGGTTACACCGTGCCGCAGCTCAACGCCTGCCTGACCTCCAAGCCCGCGCAAGATCAGGTGCTGGCTATGACCAAGGAAGCGTGGAACGACCGCAAGATCAACGGAACGCCCAGCTTTCTGGTGAATGGCATCGCCATTTCCGGCACCAGCTGGGCCATTGTAGAACCCTCCATCAAGGCCGCGCTGGCCGCCCACTGAGTATCAAAGGAAAACCGCGCATGAAGAGATTTGCTGTTCTGGCCGCCGCGTCGCTTCTGGCTTTGGCTGGATGTTCGGGTGGTGAAGATGCGGGCAATCAGGCCTCCACCACCGCGCCGGTTGCGGCACCCGCTGGCGGTGACTGGCTGTCTGTTACCAGCAAGACAGACAAGGAAGGCATGTTGATCGGCAATCCGGCAGCGCCGGTGAAGCTGATCGAATTCGGCGCGCTCACCTGCTCGCATTGCGCAGAGTTTGACAAGGTGGGTCGTGAGCCGCTGATGGCCTTGGTGAAGAAGGGCACGGTCTCCTACGAATACCGCACCTTCCTGCTCAACGCGTTTGACGTTCCGGCCTCGCTGCTCGCTCGCTGCAACGGTCCGGCCCCGTTCTTCCCGATCTCACAGCAATTGTTTGCAACCCAGCATGACTGGCTGGGCAAGGCGCAGACCCTGCCTGCCGATGCGCAACAGAAGATTCAGGGCATGTCCCCGAACCAGACCGCAGATTTTCTGGCCGAAGCGCTGGGGCTGGTTGATTTTGTCGGCCAGTTTGGAGTGAGCAAGGACAAGGCCAAGGCGTGCCTCGCCGATCCGGCAGGTGTGGCCGCGCTGGAAAAAATCGCCAAAGAACGGCAATGACGAGTTCCAGATCTCCGGCACGCCGACCTTTGTCATCAATGGCCAGAAGGTTGAAGGCACCAGTTGGGAAACCCTTGAGCCGCAGCTGAAAAAAGCGGGAGCCTGACGCCCCTTGCAGATCCGCCGCCTCAAACTCTCTGGCTTCAAGAGCTTTGTCGAGCCGACAGAGCTGAGGGTTGAGCGCGGCCTGACGGGCGTTGTCGGTCCCAATGGGTGCGGCAAATCCAATCTGCTGGAGGCCATCCGATGGGTGATGGGCGAAGGCAGCGCCAAGTCTCTGCGCGGCGCAGGGATGGAGGATGTGATCTTTGCGGGCACGCAGCAGCGCCCTGCCCGCGATTTCGCCGAAGTCTCGATCCACGCCACGACCGACGCCGACAATGATGATGGCGAACTCGAAGTCGTCCGCCGGATCGAGCGCGGGGCGGGCTCAGCCTATCGCATCAATGGGCGCGATGTGCGGGCCAAGGATGTCGGCTTGCTGTTCGCAGATGCGGCAACCGGGGCCCATTCGCCAGCACTCGTCAGCCAGGGCAAGATCAGTGCGGTCATCGCCGCCAAACCGGTGGACCGCCGCGCAATGCTGGAAGAAGCTGCGGGCATTTCCGGCCTGCATGTGCGCCGCAAAGACGCCGAACAGAAACTCCGCGCGACCGAGACCAATCTGCGCCGCCTCGATGAAGTGCTAGGCGATATGGACAATCGCATCGGCCAGTTGCGACGGCAGGCGCGCGCGGCAGAACGCTATCGCAAGCTCACTGATGACATCCGCACCGCAGAAGGCCGCCTGATCTTCGCGCGCTGGAAAGAAGCGGCGGAAGCGGCAGACATGGCCAAAGGCGAAGCGGCACAGGCGGAAACGCTGGTGGCGCAGGCGAGCGAAGCGCAACGCATCATCGCCGCCCGCCAATCCGAAGCGACCGGCCAGCTCGCCGCAGCCCGATCCACCGCGATGACCGCACGCGATCAGGCGAATGAGGCCGGACACCAGCTCGCTGCCCGCACGTCGGAACGCGCAGCACTGGACCGGCGCATCGCGGATCTCGCTGCACAGACCGAGCGGCTGGAAGCAGACCGGGAGCGCGAAGGCGCGCTCGCCCATGATGCCGCCGCTGCACTGGAGCGGCTAGGGCAAGACGTGAAGATGCTGGAGGCACGGATCAGGGCCGCAGAATCGGGTCGCCCCGATCTCGCCAGCCGCCTTGCCCGCGCCGAAGCGGTCAGTCGCGATGCCGAAGTGGCGCTGGCACAGGCTCTCTCTGCCCAGGCCCGCGAACAGGCCGAAACCCGTGTGGCCGACGCTGCGATGGCCGCCGCCTCCGCCCGTCTGGAGCGCGCCACGCGCGAGCGGGACCAGATTGCGCTTCAGGCCAAGGGGCTAGGGGATGATGCGCCGCTTCAATCTGCTTTGACCGCCGCCCGGTCCGCGCTGGCGCAGGCCCAGGCCGATGTGGAGGCCGCGCAGGCGCAGGTTGCCGCTGCCGATACCGAGCGCGATGCCGCCCAGTCTGCGCGCGATGCTGCGCAATCCGCGTTCGCCACAGCCCAGGCCGCACTGGCCGCGCTGGAGAGCGAAGCGAAGGCGCTGGAGAAGGCGGTAGCCACCAACACCAGCGGCAATCGCCTGCTCGATCAGGTCAAGGCCGCGCCCGGCTATGAACGCGCGCTTGCGGCAGCTTTGGGCGATGATCTGGATGCAGGCGTGGGCACATCGGGCGCGCGCTTCTGGGGTGGCGCAGATGCCCTGCCCGGCGATCCCGGCCTGCCAGCCGGTGCCTCCCCCCTTTCCACCCATGTCGAAGCGCCTGAACAACTCGCCCGGCGTCTGGCTCAAATCGGTGTGGTCGACAATGATGACGGTGCGCCGCTTGCGGTTGGCCAGCGGATCGTAACGCGGGACGGCAAATTGCGCCGCTGGGATGGCTATGTCGCCACCGATCAGGGTGCGGCCGCTGCCGAACGGCTCGTCCGCCTCAACCGTCTGGTGGCGTTGCAGGCCGAACGCGATGGGGCACGCGCCAGCGTGGACGCGGCGCGCAGTGACACCGCCCAGGCCCAATCGCACATGGACACCGCCCGCGCTGCCGCCGATGCCGGTCGCCGTGCACAGGCCGAGGCAGACAATCGCGCCCGCCTGTCCGCGCGCGATGTGGATGCCGCTGCCGCCGCGCTCGAACGGCTCGCCGCGCGCCGCGCCGAAGTGGCCGAACGGCTGGAACGGGTGCAGGGCGAAGTCACCGAGGCAGAGGCCGAAACCCGCGCCGCGCACACAGCCCGCCTTGCCTTGCCCGATGGCAGCGAGACCGTCCGGCAGGTCTCCACCCTCCAAAGCGGGGCCGAAGCCGCCCGCGCCAGCGTCGCCCAGTTGCGGGCCGAAGCGACCGGACTGGACCGCACCATTGCTGACGATCAGTCTCGCCTTGGCTCTGCCCAAGGTGAAATGCGCGACTGGAAATCCCGTGCCGGGGAAGCCGCCAAGCGCATCGATGAAATGACCAAGCGCGCTCGTGCGGTGGAGGCGGAGGCACTTTCGCTGGCAGACGCCCCCACGCATCTTGATGAGCGCATCGCCGCCCTGTCCGCCTCGGTGGCGCACCTCACCGCCGAATCCACCGCTGCCGTCGAAGCAGAGCGCGCGGCAGAAGCCCTGCTCCGCGACATCGAAGCCAAGGCCGCCGAAGCGGGAGAGGCCCTTGCCGCCGCACGCGAGGCGCGGGCCGGGGCAATTGCGCGCGCTGAAAATCAGGAACTCCGCCGCATCGAGATGGGCCGTGTCTCCGGAGAGCGCTTCGAATGCCCGCCCCCGCTCCTGCCGCAGCGCGCCGGGTTTGATGAAACGACCATCCAGCCGGTGCAAGCCGAATCCGCGCAACTGGAGCGGCTTACGGTGGACCGCGAACGCATCGGCCCGGTCAATCTGGTGGCCGAACAGGAACTTAGCGAGATTGAGGGCGAGCGGCTGAAATCCATGACCGAGCGCGACGAACTCACCGAGGCCGTCCACCGCCTGCGCGGCTCGATTGGCAGTCTCAATCGCGAAGGTCGCACGCGCCTGCTCGCCGCGTTCGAGGAGGTGAACACCCATTTCCAGCGGCTCTTCACCACGCTGTTCAACGGCGGGCAGGCGCATCTGGCGCTGATCGACAGCGATGATCCACTGGAGGCGGGGCTGGAAATCTTCGCCCAGCCGCCCGGCAAGCGCCTGCAATCGCTCACCTTGCTCTCCGGCGGGGAGCAGGCGCTGACCGCGGTTGCGCTGATCTTCGGCCTGTTCCTCACCAATCCCGCGCCCATCTGTGTGCTCGACGAAGTGGATGCGCCGCTCGACGACGCCAATATCGAACGCTTCTGCGACCTGCTCGACCGGATGACCCGCGAGACCAAGACCCGCTACCTCATCGTCACCCACAATGCCGTGACGATGAGCCGGATGCACCGCCTGTTCGGCGTGACCATGGTGGAACAGGGCGTCTCGCGACTGGTGTCCGTCGATTTGCAGGGCGCTGAGGATTTGCTGGCGGCGGCGGAATAGTGGCCAAACCCCGTGCCGATCAACTGCTGGTAGACCAGGGCCACACCGAAAGCCGCACCCGCGCGCAGGCGCTGATCCTTGCGGGCCTTGTTTATGCGGGGGACAAACGCATCGACAAAGCGGGCCAGCAACTGCCCGAAGGCACGATCCTGACGCTCAAAGGCCGCGATCATCCCTGGGTGTCTCGCGGCGGTATCAAGCTGGCGCATGGGCTGGATCATTTCGGCTGGGACATAGCGGGCGCGGTGGCGATTGATGTCGGCTCCTCAACCGGTGGCTTTACCGATGTGATGCTGACCAAGGGCGCGGTGAAAGTGTTTGCGGTGGACAGCGGCACCAACCAGTTGGCGTGGAAGCTGCGTCAGCATGAGCGCGTCATCGTCCACGAACAGACCAGCGCCCGCATCCTCACCGAGGCGCACATCACCGAGCCTGTCGATCTGATCGTGTGCGATGCGAGCTTCATCAGCCTCGCCAAGGTGCTCGAACGGCCCATGAGTTTCGCCAAGCCTGCTGCGCGGATGATGGCGCTGATCAAGCCCCAGTTCGAAGCCGGCCGCGAAGATGTCGGCAAAGGCGGCGTGGTGCGCGATCCCGCCATCCACACCCGCGTCTGTGAGGATGTCCGCGCATGGCTGGACGGCGCAGGCTGGCGTGTGGAGGGCATCGTGCAAAGCCCGATCACCGGCCCGGAAGGCAATGTAGAATTCCCGGCGCATGGGCGGGGGCGCCGGCTCGCAGCGCAGGCCCCGCGGGCGTGCACGCCACACTTCACCCCACCAACTCCCGAACATCCGTCAACCGCCCCGTCACCGCTGCCGCCGCCGCCATCGCAGGCGACACCAGATGCGTCCGGGCACCCGGACCCTGCCGCCCGACAAAGTTGCGGTTCGACGTCGAGGCGCAGCGTTCGCCCGCAGGCACCTTGTCCGGGTTCATGGCGAGGCACGCCGAACAACCCGGTTCGCGCCATTCGAGGCCGGCTTCGATGAAGATGCGGTCCAGCCCCTCCGCTTCAGCCTGCGCTTTCACAAGGCCGGAGCCGGGCACGACGATGGCCCAGCGGATGTTCGCGGCCTTCTTGCGCCCCTTCAGCACGGCGGCAGCGGCGCGCATATCTTCGATGCGGCTGTTGGTGCAGCTGCCGATGAAGATGTTCTGCACTTCCACGTCGGTCAGCTTGGTGCCGGGCGTCAGGCCCATATAATCGAGGCTTTTGCGCACCGCATCCTGCTTGGAGGGGTCTTCAAAGCTCTCAGGCGCGGGGACGACGCCGGTGATGGGCAGCACATCTTCGGGGCTCGTGCCCCATGTCACGCTCGGCTGAATGTCGGCCGCGTCGATCACCACCACCTTGTCATAGACCGCGCCCGGATCGGTGCGCAGGCTGTTCCAATAGGCGACCGCCGCATCCCAATCCGCACCCTTGGGCGCATAAGGACGGCCCTTCAGATAGGCATAGGTTACGTCGTCGGGCGCACACAGCCCGGCGCGCGCGCCATGCTCAATCGCCATGTTGGAAATGGTCAGCCGCCCTTCGATGCTGAGCGCACGGATCGCGGAGCCGGTATATTCGATCACATGCCCGGTGCCGCCCGCCGCGCGCAGCACGCCGGTAATGTGGAGCACGATATCCTTGGCCGAGACGCCGGGACCGACCTCGCCCTCCACGCGCACTTCCATCGTTTTGGATTGCGAGAGCAGCAGCGTCTGCGTGGCGAGCACATGCTCCACTTCGCTGGTGCCAATGCCAAACGCCAGCGCGCCGAGGCCGCCGTGGCAGGCCGTGTGGCTGTCTCCGCACACAATCGTCGCACCGGGGAGCGAGAAGCCCTGTTCCGGCCCGACAACATGGACGATGCCCTGCTCCAGATCGCTCGGCCCGATATAGCGGATGCCGAATTCCGGCGCGTTCTTCTCCAGCGCGGCGAGCTGCTGCGCGCTTTCCGCGTCGGCGATGGGCAAGCGGTTGCCCTGCGCATCGAGCCGCGCGGTGGTCGGCAGGTTGTGATCGGGCACGGCCAGCGTCAGATCGGGGCGGCGGACTTTGCGGCCCGCGACGCGCAAGCCTTCAAAGGCCTGCGGGCTCGTCACTTCATGCACAAGATGCCGGTCAATGAAGATCAGGCAGGTGCCATCGTCGCGCCGATCCACCACATGGGCGTCCCAGATTTTTTCGTAAAGGGTGCGGGGTTTTGATGCCATAATGAGGGGTGCCCTAAAACGATTTGGCGGGGATGGGAAGCATTCTGGTTCGCGCAAAGGCGCAAAGGCGCGAAGAAAATCTCAGTTACCCTGTGCTCCGGCGAAGGCCGGAGCGCGATTGCGACGACATTCTTCTTTGCGCCATTGCGCCTTTGCGCAAACCCTTAAGGCACCCGCCGCACCGGCACCGGAATATTGCAGATATCCGCCCCGCCCGCCGGACGGATGTAAAACGCATCGCGCCGGTTCGCCCGCGCATCGGCATAAGCCGCGAAGCTGGCTGAGTCGGTAGAGAGATACTGATAGGCTGGCAGTCCCGCCACCTCATTCCCCATCCGCACAGACAGGATCGGCACCCGCTCCTCCGCCTTTTCATAAAAGCCCAGCGCGCCAGTGCCGCGCGGCAGCGAGGAGAGATGCTCCATCCCTTCAATCACCCGCCCGACCAGCGCAATGTTACGATCCAGCTGGCGCGGCGCATGGCCGATGACGGTGTAGAGCTCTGCGCCGGTGCCGGCGTCGGGCGGCATGTTGCGCGCAACGCCGACCATGCCGTAGCAGTGGACGGGCCACATCGTTCCTGCAACTTCACGAATAACTGTGTATCGTGATGGAAACGTTGGGGCAGCGACGACTGGCCATCCGATTGAAAAACCCGGCCAACCCAATTGCGGCGGACCTTCTATCCGATGCGAGTTGATGTATGGATCATAAACACTGGCCCCCCAACGGAAGGGCGGATCAAAACTCATCGGAGACGCGCTATTGCCAATATCGGTGAAACGAGCTTCGTATCCGCTCCCCGACACCACAACTAAGTCACTTGGCAGCGGCTTCTTCTCCGTCACATCGCCCCATTGCACGACATAATTATCCTGCACCCGGTTGACGCTCACCCCGTCATACCAGCGCGCGGCGACGAGCCTGCGGATATTGAGAACCCAGCCTCGGGAGAAAGGGGCAGGCATCAGTTGGATCACCACGCGACGCGGCTTCGCGCCGAGAGGCGCCAGATCCATCACCATCAGGTCCGCAGGCGCAATCGCGGCCCAGTCCGTAGCCGGAGCCTGCGCGACGATTTCCGAGGGAGACAAAGCGGGCTTGGCGGGCGCAGCAGGCTCCCCCGCCCCCATCAGCAATGCCGCAAGCGGCATGAGAGCAATGCGTTTCATGAGGATTAACGTGCCACATCCAAGCCCCTTGCGAAACCCCGCATCTCCCGCTAGGGGCTCGCCTTCCAGAGCAATGCGGAGCGGTGGCCGAGTGGTCGAAGGCGCTCGCCTGGAAAGTGAGTATACGCCAAAAGCGTATCGAGGGTTCGAATCCCTCCCGCTCCGCCACCACCCCCTATTTTGACCCTTCAAAATACCCCAGAAAACGGCTATATTCCTTGTGTTTACGGCGCTGGCTGCGTCCACCGCCGTCCACGCTCATCCACCTTAGCCCACCGCCGTTGGTGGGCTAAGTGGTGGGCAAAATCGGAATGGAGACGTGCGATGGGGCAGTTGAGCGCAGCCAAGATCAAAACCCTCACCGAGCCCGGTCGCTACATTGATGGCGACGGTTTGATGATGGAAGTCGCGCCCGGTGGATCGCGGAGCTGGAAGTTACGAGTTCGGGTCGACGGCAAGCGCCGCGACTTCGGCCTAGGCTCGTTATCGATCGTGACGCTATCCTGAACATAGCGATCGGCACCCCGATAGCGACATGGCCATAGCCGGAGCCATGGGTATATCCGCGTCAATGCCGTGCTGCCGGGCTATATTCGCACGCCCATGACCGTCGAATTGGGACCGGACATGGATGCTGTGGGCATTTCGCTGACGCCGACGAAAAGGGCTGGAACACCGGAAGAGGTAGCCCAGCTCGTCCGCTTTCTCATCTCGGATGAAAGTGCGTACATTTCCGGCGCCGACTATGCGATCGACGGCGCGTCCACCGCCTGATCCGTCCAACGTCTCTCTCAGCTTATTCAAGTCAACAGGATTGTTCCGGCCATGACAAGCTCTTCCATCCCATCGCATGTTCCCGCGCATCTGGTGCGCGATTTTGACTTCGCCGACATGCGTGGCGGCACGGATGTCTACGCGCATTTTGCGTCACTTCACGATGAGCCCGACGTCTTTTACACCCCCTGCCACGGTGGCCATTGGGTGGCGACACGCTATGCCGACATGGAAGCGATCCTGACGGATAATATTGCATTTTCCAGCCACCATCAGACCGTTCCGCCCATGCCGATCACGCTGACGCTGATTGAATGGGATGGGGCCCTGCATGCGGATGCGCGCAAAGTGCTTTCTCCCTTCTTTAGCCCTAAGTCGGTCAGCAATCTCGAACAAGTTGCACGCGATCTGACCATTTCGCTGATCGATGGATTCCACAGTCGGGGCGAATGCGACTTCGTGAAGGAATTCGCGCTCAAGATGCCGATTATCATCGTGATGAGCCTGATGGGCTTGCCTGATGAAGACACGCCCTATCTGATGCAGATTTCAGAAGACATCGTCCGTTCAACCGATCCTGAGGTGCAAGCAGCCGCATTCCAGCGCGTCTTCGACTATATTGCGCACAACGTCATGCCCAAGCGCCGCGCCACGCCCGGCAACGACATTTTCAGCGCCATTCTGGACGCTCGGATCGATGGCGGGCGTCCGTTTACCGATGAAGAAATTATAAGTTTCGGGGCGGTGCTCATCGCCGCAGGTCTCGACACGGTGGCGTCAACGCTTGGCTTCCTGACGAAGTTTCTCGCCGAAAATCCGGATCACCGTCGCGCGTTGGTGGATGACCCCGGCCTGATCAACGATGCGCTCGAAGAGATGATGCGCCGCTTTCACATTGCGAACATTGCCCGCGTCGTCGCCCACGACATGGAGTATAAAGGGCTGACCTTCAAAGCGGGCGACCGTATCCTGATTCCGACGTCGGCGGCGGGCATTGATCCGCATCGTTATGAAGATCCGTTTACTGTGGATTTCGCGCGCGGTGACAAGAAAACGCTGCAATTTGGGCGCGGCCCGCATCAATGCATCGGCTCGTTCCTTGCAAGAACGGAACTGCGGGTATTTCTGCAAGAGTGGCTCAAGCGCATCCCGGAGTTCAGCATCAAGCCGAGCGCAGTGCCGATCGCAGTACCGGGCAAGGCCAATTGCCTTCGCTATCTGCCCATCGTCTGGCCGGTCTGATGCCCGAAAAGCACATCTGCACCTTTTGCGGCTTCATTTATGATGAAAGCCTGGGCATTCCAGACAATGATATAGCGCCAGGCACGCGCTGGGCAGATGTTGTGGAAGATTGGGTCTGTCCGGACTGCGGCAACGGCAAAGAGAGTTTTGAGCTGCTGGACTGGTAACAACAGGGAGGCGCAATGCCCCCCTGCCTGTCACATGGTCAACGCTTCAAGCCGTTGATATACTTGCAATACTCATCGTAGAACGCCCGGATGCGCAGTTCCTGCTCGCCCAGAATAGCGCCCTCAAACGCCTCAGAGCGCATCCCGGCCTGCAATCTGGGGATCAGCACGCGATCCTGACTGACGACAGGGCCAAGCACCGAAAAATCCTCCGGATCAGCATAGCTTCGCGGCAAGACCGTCTTGCCACTTGTATCGACATCTTTCGGGACGCCCATATAGGAAGGCAATTCCGAAATGCCGGGAACCGCGTAAACCCGCAGGATATATTCGCACAGCAGCGGATCAGTGGCATGCGGTCGCCAAGACTGGACCAGGACGCCTTCCGGGTGGATATTCCAGGTGACACCAGGGAAGAAACTTAAGCTCCAGTCGTCAATCAGCTGCCCATCCGTGAATTTGGAATAGTCGATGGCACCGTTTGCGCCATTGCGCTTCCCCTTGACCACGGCCTGGGGCACGCCATCCCTCGTCTTCGGGAAGTCCGCTTCAGCCACGCCGGCTTCCCGCAGAAACAGCTTGTTTTCCTCTGACAGTTCCAGCGGTATTTCATCCAGATAGGGCGTCATAGGCTCAGTGAAAGGGAAGAACTGTCGGTTATGCCCGTTGGGGTACAAATCAACCTGTGCATAATAGGTATCGACGTTCGGGATCAGTTGCGGATGCGTGGCTTGCACATGGTATCCTTCGATGAAGGCCTCATGGGCTGTCTTCCAGTTGACCGGCCAAGTCTGGGCAACATCGGCGACGCGGACCATCTTTTCCAGATCATAAGCCCCCAGCATCGCCGTGAAATCGTCACCCAGATAATCCGCGAGCGCAGGAGCCTCTTTGTCCATCGTCAGGAAAATCCAGCCTCGCCATGTGTCAACCCGCGCCTTGGGCATATCGAGGCTACGGCAGAGCGTTTCCTTCCGGAATGTCTCGCGCTGAGGCACATGCCTGATGGCGCCATCTGTCTCGAACTCCCAGCGATGATAGGGGCAAACGAATCTGGTGGCCGAACCAAAGTCCTTCATCACCAACCGCGTGCCGCGATGTGTGCAGAAATTGTAGAGGGCGGTCAGCGCGTCGTTCGAACCGCGCGTCACAAGGAATGACTCAGGCCCCAGGTCAGTCTTCAGAAAGTCGCCCTGCTTCGGGATATCGTTCAGATGCCCAACAAGGTGCCATGTTTTGCGCCAAAGCGCCTGCCATTCAAGATCATGGGCGTCCTTGGACCAATAGACCTGCTTGTCGGCAAGAATCCCTGCCCCGACATCGGGATAGCCTCGCTTTTCGACGGTTCGCTGAGGATCTTTCCAAAGTGGCTGTTCATAATGTGGCGTCCAGGCATCATATGAAAGCGCTGCTTCGGGCGTCGCGAATTCCAGATCGGCCTTGTCCATTTCTTCCTCCAGATCTCAAGGGTGACTGCTCTCTGAGGGAATGCGGTGAGGCACAATCCAGACCGTTGACTTAGGTCAACAACGGCACCGCGATGCACGTCTGGACTTGGACAATCGCAGCTCAAGACAATGACGGAGGCTTGGCGCACATCGCGCCGGGCATGCTGAGATTTCGACACATGAAATCGCGGCAAATGTTCGCTTCTGTCCATGCCTCGCTGCACAACCGCTGGCTTCAGAACGCCACCTCGTCGATCGACAGACCTACACGCCCCACCGCTCGACCGCCCTAGCCGAGCGGCAGTCCGTCACAGCCCGAAGTCCGCGCTCCTCTGCCCTAGCCGTGCTGAATGGAAAATAGTTGCGATCGGTCTGACAGCACCAGTTCACGGCATAATGGCGATATCCGCGCTGGCTGAGTTGAGTTTCTTAGGTTTTTCAGCCGGATTCACGGAATTCTCCTTGTCCATATCAACTCGCGCCTCATTTTCCACAAGCCAGTCATCTGCGCTCATGCGCCGCTTTCATAAATTTCGACGATCCTCCGCCCATCGCTTCCCGCTCCACCTGCACGATGAGATCAATCGTTGCACGGGCCATGCGCTCCACCATGTCCCATGTCATGCCGCTGTTTCCTTGAAGCGCCAGCATGGCCAATTGATCAAGCGCGCTTTGCGGCGTGTTGGCGTGGATGGTGGTGAGTGAACCGGGGTGGCCTGTGTTGATCGCACGCAGGAATGTGAACGCTTCGCCGCCCCGGATTTCGCCGAGGATGATGCGGTCCGGGCGAAGTCTGAGCGACGCGATCAGCAGGTCTTCCGCACTCACCTGCGCCTCACCTTGGCCGTCCCGAATGGCAAGTAGACCTACGGCATTGCTGCGCTCTAAGGTTAGTTCAGGCGTATCTTCGATAAAGACGAGGCGCTCTGAACGATCGATCTCCGCAATCAGCGCGTTGAGCAGCGTCGTCTTGCCGGATGACGTGCCACCAGACACCATGATCGTCTTGCGGTTCCGGACAGCCCAACGCAAGAATGCGGGATAGTCGGAAGTGTCTGGTTTGGGGTCGATCACGGTTTTGCCATGCCCGGCTAAGAGGCCTGAACTGCGCCAAGCCTCCAGCGACACCTGCACAGAATGGTGTTTGCGGATCGCGATTGCGATCTGGCCTCTTGTTGCAGGCGGCAGCACCAATTGCACGCGAGAGCCGTCCGGAAGGGCGGCGGCTATCAAAGGATGCTCTCTGCTTATGCCCTGTGCCGAATAGGCCGCGATCTGGCGTGCCAGCCGGGCCAACAGCGCAGTCGTCAGCAGTGGCTCGACATGATGTTCTAACTGGCCGTCTATGCGTTCCAGCCACACTTCGCCGGGGGCGTTGCACCATATGTCAGTGACGTCAGGGCGCTCCAGGTAGGGAGCCAGCGGCACCAGGAAACTTTCGAGATAAATATAAGCCTGCCCGCCGGTCACGGCTGCTCGACCTCAGTGAAGTCGAGATCGCGAGCGACAAATACAGAGACAGGCGTGCCTTGCGCCACCTTGAGCGTGGGTTTGACCCGTTCCGGCGTCAGCGCGGCGACCGACTGGGTGCTGCCGGGCAGGCCGACGATGACAGTGCCGTTGCTAATCCGCCGTGTCGCGAGCGTCACACCCAGATCGAGCGAGGATTGCAGAATTGCACCCCCAAAACGTTCGAAGAAGTGGGTGTTGACCTTGCCCTTGACGCCCGCCCGGCCCAGCGGGTCTGCGGACGGAGAGTCGAGCGCAATCATGCTGCCATCGGGCCGCATCAGCCGCTGCCACTGGATCAGAGCGCGGTTCTGCCCCGCTGAAAGGTCCGCCTTATACTCGCCATAGAGGCGGCTGCCGCGTGGAATGAGGATGCGGGAGCCATCAAAGCCCCGCACATCGCGCGAGATGATGGCCCGGGCCGCGCCAGCCTGTGTGGAGTTGAGCGCCGTTTCGAGCACGGCCTGAATGATGGCGCCCTTGGGCAACGTTGTGGTGGGGTTGGCAAAACGCGTCGCTTTGACGCGATCCGGGTTTCGGGTCGCTGCCTGAGTGTCAGCGCCGGGCGCAAGTGACGCCACGGGAGCTTGAAAGACGAGCCCTGACTCGCTCGCAACAGGCTGCGTGTTGGCTGCTCCGGATTGGCTGTAATATGCCGTTGACGGTGGCGCACTGGTCCAACGGCCTTGGGGTCGAGCGCGCTGCGGCGCAGCGGCGGGGGCTGATAGAGGCAGAGGCAATGGGGCAACTATTTGCGGTTGTGGCACCAATGCCGGAATGTCCAACTCCGGCGGCGCACTGATCATGCCGCCCCCGCTCTGTGTCACCACCTCGGTGGGTTGCGCCTGTTTGTCCGCGCGCCTTGCCTCCAAGACGAAGAACAGACCCAAGGCTCCGCCCAATGCGATACCTCCGAAAACGAGCGCGCCGGGGCCGGTGCGCGCCCGTGCCACTACAGGCCGCATGAAGGTATCTGTCATCGGATCAGACGTGGCGCTGTTCATGGGGATACCTCCTCGGCTTGCGGCATGGTCTGCCTGACAGCCTTCGCACTGGCTTTTCCGGTCCGAAAGACCAGCGCGGGGTAAATCCGGTCGATCACCTGAACATCGTCGCGCATATAGCTGTCGACAGTCTCCTCCTCTCCTTTTGGATTGACGGAAAAGGTTGCCGGCAAATCCTGATCGGGATGCCATGTGACATAGATGCGTTCGCCATCATCTTCGATACGCGCGGGCATTTGGGCTCGATCTCCCTTGATCCGGTAGGATGCGGTTGAACGTGGCTTAGGCTCGCTCGTGCTGTTGGGTATCACCACAGGTTCCGGCCCTGTTATCCGCACCGCATAGACAGCATCTTGCGGCGTGCCATTTTGGAGCGCGAAGCGATAATGCCTCAGGCTGGTTTGCACCGTCATCCCATTTTCAGCCACGGGGACCAGCGACTCGATGGTCAGGCTGTCGCGCATGGGGGAGACGGAGACGCGCACGGCAGACTTGTTATCCAGCACCACAGCCGCAACGCCTTCCCCGGGCTCGAAAATCAGCGTCAGGCTGCTGCCCACCGCTGTTCGCAAGGGCATGCTGGCGCCGTTTCGCTCCAGACCAGAGTCTGGATGCGGCTGTCTGACGCGGGAGCTGGCAGTCGACGGAGCCGTGCAGACAAGTCCGAATGCAAGTGAACAGCACCAGCGCCTCATAGCGGCTTCTGGTCTCGGCGAACCGGTTGAGTTGATGGGACCGCAGGCGCTGGGGGGATTTCCGGCAGGAACTCAGCGTCACGATTGTAGCGCAACACTTGAAAGCCCAACGGATTGGTCAGGCGATCCTCGGCGCTCATCGCTGCGTTGGAAAACCGGTATTTGATAGTGGCCGCCCATGTCTGAGCGGGCTGACTCTGCCCGCCGGGATCGGTCCGCACCGTTGAGAAACGAACCAGCGCCGTATCCGCATTGATCGGCGAAATGCTTCGAATCTCGGTCGCAATGACGGTTTGCCTTGGCAACGTTGCCAGTGGGCTTGTCGGGTTGCTGGCCTGCTGTGACGAGACATATTGGTTGCGTGCTGTCCCTTCCGACCAAAGAGCCACCTTACGATAGTTGGCTTTCAGTGCGTTGATGTCAAAGCTCTCTCGGGCCGTGACATATTGGACAAGGAAGGAACGCGCCAGGGCCGCATCGGGCGCGATCTGTTGCGGCTTGAGCGGATCAAGCTCCTGCACAAAGCCGGTCTGCTTGTCGACGAGCAGCGTGTAAGGCACCACCGTCTTCAACGGCAAGAGCAGGATCAGGGCAATGGCTTCGCACAGGGCAATCAGGCTTGCGATTCCGGCGATCCACCATGCGATGCGCCGCGCGCGGGTCTCCGCTGCGGCCCGGTCTGCCGCCCAGCTTTCGCCGTTCGCATAATAGTCCGCCAAGTCTGACTTCTCCTGCGTGCTCAAGGTCGGCTGTCCCTTTGGCTGGCGGCGGTGGAATGACGTCGTGTGGTCCGCCGAAAGGCAGAACCCAGCGACGACGTGTTGGACCGCGACAGGCTCTCCTCTTGTTGATGACCTGCCATACCGTCCGCCGATTGTGACAAAACCACACGACCCGCCGACTCCATCCTCAGCGAATGTGCGATGGCTCCCGATATCTGCTGCGCACGAGACAGGTCGAGACGTGGGGCATGGGGTATGGGTTGTATGGTCGTGCTGAACGCAGGAAATCCGCCCCTAAACCCATCATCTCTGAATCGATCTGCGAACAAGGCCCCCTGCATCCGTGCGCTGGAAAAGAACATCATGCGACAAATCAATGCCAGCATGGCCCAGCTGATCAGCGCAAATGTCAATGTGATGGCCAACAACTCTGTGGGCGTTGCAGGGGTCAGCAGGTTTGCGTTGCGCTGGAGGATTGCATCGCGCAACCAGCCCTCAAGGATCACCAGTTCCACCGCATAGCAAAGCGTGAGGCTGAGTGCGGCGACAGCGCAGGCCAGAAGCGCGCGCAGCCACCCGACAAACAGATCGCGCGTCCCCGCAAACAGCAGCAACCCTGCCATGAGCGGAGCCAAAGCGAGCAAAATGCCCGAGGCCAAGCGAACGAGGCCCAACGGTGCGAGTGTACTTGCAAGAAATGCGATGCGCCCCCACGCAAAACCGCCCTGATCAGTCAATGCGATGCCGCGCGCGGCCTCCTGCGGCCCAGCTATTGCGCCGGACAAGCGCCCCGTGCCACTGGCTGTCAGGCTGACAATGCCATCATCGGCGCCTTGCAGTCGCTGGTTAAGCTCCTGTCGTGTGCCCGGCAGACCTGACGCACCTCCGATGATTGCGGCCAACTGCGAAGGCCCGGACATCACCAAGTCATAGCCCAGCGTGCGCCAGGCCGGCCAGCTTGTCGCCAACGTCAACACAATGCCAATCTTGAGCGCCGAGCCCACAATATCACCTGCGTCCGGCACCGCCCCCATCATCACGCGGATGCCGAACAGCGCGATGAACAGCGTCAATAGTGCCAGCAGGAGCGATGACGCGGGCGAACCACTCGCTGCCAGCGCACCAAATCCGAAAGTGCCGATCGATTGGGCCTGACAATCGACATGATCCAGCACCGTGGCCAGAAACTGTGATCCGGTTGTGATGGCAGTGCAACTCATGCCGCTTCTTTCAGGAGCAGCGCCATCCAGTCGGCAGGGTCGGGACCGGTGCGTTTCACCAGATCGTCAAAGCGGCGCACTGTTGCCTCCCGCCCGGACAATATGGTGAGCAGGTCACCTTCGCCTTCCAGATTCAGGCGCGCGATCACGCTGTCATGCCCATGCTTGATCAAGAAGCAGTGCGACGCATCGGGGAGCGTGCGGACCAGTTCATATTCATGGCGGGTAAGGCCAAATCCGTTGATGTAATCCTCAGCCCGCGCCTTGGGATTGATCATGAATATCTGCGTTGCCGCCTGTTCGATGATTGCACCCGCGATCCGGCTCTGTAGCGCATCCTCCGCACTCTGGGTCGCAAAGCCGACCACGCCATTGCGCTTGCGGATCGTCTTTTCCCAATCCTTGATGCGCCGCACGAACACGTCATCGTCGAGCGCCTTCCAGCCTTCATCCACAACAATGAGCGCGGGCGTACCGTCGAGCCGCTCCTCGATACGGTAAAACAGATAGAGCAAGGCGGGCGTCCGCGCACGCGGGTCATCCAAAAGCTCGGTCATGTCAAACCCGACGGTGGGCTCGTTCAGGTTTGTCAGATCCTCCGCATTGTCGAACAACCAAGCATAGGCACCATCTCCCCACCAAGGCTTAAGACGCGCGTAAAGATCGCCGGAATGCGGGCGCGCATAACCGCGCAACAGATCGACAAAGTGGCACAGTCGACGGTGGCCGCGTGGTTGGCCAAAATTGGCGTCCACTGCGTCCTGAACCATCTCCTGTTCGCCCGGCTCAAGCCCGCCTGCGAGCAGCGTCAACCATTCGAGCAGGAACTGGCGATTGGCAGGCGTATCCTCGAGCTGGAGCGGATTGAGCGCGGACGGCGTACCGGGGCGCAGCCGGTCGTATTGCCCGCCAATTGCGCGGATGAAGAGTTCCGCCCCGCGATCCTTGTCGAAAAAGATGATGCGCGGCGAAAAACGGCGGGCTTGCGCCAGCAGAAAGTTGAGCACCACCGTCTTGCCTGATCCCGATGGCCCGATCACCGTGAAATTGCCAAGATCATTCTGGTGAAAATTGAAGAAATAGGGTCCGGCTGCCGAGGTTTCGAGAAGGGTGACAGCATCGCCCCAATGATTGGCGCGTGGGCGGCCCACGGGGAAATTGTGCAGGCTGGCAAAGCCTGCGAAATTGGCGGTGGAGATGAGGCCTTTGCGTGCAATATACCGGAAATTGCCCGGAAACTGCGCCCAGAAGCTCGGCTCAAGCGCGATTTCTTCACGCACCGCCACCAGTCCCAGATCGGTGAGCGCGGCGATCACTTCCGCGACATGGCGGTCCAGTGTCCCCAGATCATCCGCGAAAACGGTGATGCTGGCATGATGCTCGCCAAAGCCCGCGCGGCCCGCCGCGACCTCATCCTTGGCCTGTGCCAGTTCCTCGCGCAGACTGACCGCCTCATCCTCCGCCGAGCGCATCCGCCGAAGCGCAAGGTTCATGCGCCCCAGTGCCACCGCGCGCTCGACAAAAGCGAAAGACTGGCTGACCGTCAGATCAAAGGGCAGGCGGTAAAGTTCGTCAAACAGGCCCGGCATGGTGTGCGCCGGATAATCCTTGATCGAGATGATCGCCCCGAACCGGCGCGGGCTGCTGCCCGAAGGAGCCAGTTCGAACGCCTGATCGCCAAAGCTGATGCGCCGCGCCGGAATGTGATGGCCCAGATCACCAAAGGGCAACGCCATCGGGCGCATCTCAGCATTGAACAGGCAACCCAGAAACTCAAGCGCTTCGGATCGTGGCCCCTGTTCATGACTGTAGACGCCCAGCAAACGCGGCGCATAGCTGCCGAGTGAGGCCATCAGCGTTTGCACCGCTGCGTCGAGTGCGCGGCGTTCGCCCGCAAATTCGGCCTGGCGGTCGGTCGATGTGCGCGCGGCCCATCCGCGCAGACGGTCGAGCAGTCCATTGCGCCCTTGCGGCGGGCGGCGCACGACAGTGAGAAACAGGTCGTTCACATAAAGCTGACGCTGTGCCAATCTCGCCCGCCAGCGTTGATCCAATTCGCGCGAAAAAGCGTCCGGGAACTCGGCCTCTAATGCAGCATCGGCGCTGCGGCGGATGACATGATGATAGACCGCAAAGCGCGATGATCCCAACGCCTTCATCATCGCATCGCGCAGGCCCGCGCGGTAATTGAGTTCTTCGGTGTCTGCCGTTTCGAACAGCAACCCGCGCATATGGATGATCTGCATCAGCAAGCCATCGCGGGTCTCCAGCGTCACAGCATCCACATGACGGGCATAGGGCAGATGCACGCCTGCTGACTGCTCGCGCACATGCGCTCCCGCATCGGGGCTCAGGCGCGGTAGGAGTTGCATCCCCACAACCGATAATTGCGGACACGTGGGCAGCGGCTGACGCGCGTGATCCAGAGGTCCATGAAACGCGGTTCGCGCAGGCACAGCAGCATGCCGAGCAGATGGATCAGCAGCGCCAGCCCGATCATCCAGAAGGATTTGAAGATCAGGAACAGTTCGATCGTGAGGATCGCGTTGACAACGAAATAGGTATAGGTAACCCCTCCGAACATCTGCGGGCGGGTCAGCGCCAGAAACACGACATCCCGCCGTAGCACCGCGCCCGCCACGCTCAGACGCCCGAAGCCGCGCGGATACCCGCCACGATACTCGCCGCGCCAAACAGTACGAAGCAGCCCAGTATGACAATCGCCCCGCGTCGCCAGTCCATCCGCCCGGTGAGCATCATGAAGCCGACCGAGGCCACCGCAATCACCGCTGCGACTGTTGCCACCGTTCCCATCAAGGTACCTTGCAGCCAGCTGACCGCGCCAATGATCGGCCCCGATCCTTCTGGATCAGACGGATAGGCGGACTGCGCAAAAGCGGTTTCGCCTAAGACATGGAAAGCGAGCAGGACAGAAATTCTTAAGCGATTCAATCTCTTCCCTCACCCTCTTTTGTGCACGGTGCGCGCGCGACACTGCGACTCTTTCGGGCTATAAGCCGAAATCATGGTTGCTCGGATCATTTCTATCGGCTTATTGGAAACATGCAATGGCAAACGCCCCCTGATCCAATAGGAAACGCCGCAAACTGGCTGCTGACGCTGCTTGGCGGCCCGCTGGCCACTGGATTGGCGACGATGGCCGTGGCGCTGCTCGGATTTCACCTGCTGCGCGGTAATGCGAGCATGGCGCGTGGAGCGCGGCTGGCGCTGGGCGGCGTGCTGCTGTTTTCGTCTGTAGCACTGGCGCGAACGGTGTTGGGGGTTGGCGCCAATATGGGCAGCGGTGCATCCGTTGTGGAGGTTGCACCTCCGACACCGCTTCCGCCTGCTCAGGCGCAAGCGCAAGCGCAACCCAACGTATTTGATCCCTACGCCGGGGCGAGTGTACCACAATAGCGAGTGAGAGTGCGCGCCCCTTTGCGGGCAATCTGCGATCCACTTCTTACGCCTCGAATTAGGGGGTTTTCGTACCTGTCATCGTAGTCTCATTTGGACTTTCCTGCATTCTCAAAAGAGCAGTGGATGCCAACTCCCTCACAGTGAACCACCGAGGGTCACATCTAAGAGCGTAAACTGTCCAAAAATCCTGATCGTCGAATTGGCTTAAGTGAATAATAGCGTTTCTCAAGTTTGAAATCGCCAGTTCCGCATCCTTGGAAATTAAACCTGAACGAAAAAGTCCTTCAGTCAAATAGTCAGTATCTTCAAATTGAAGATACAATTCATCTATATTTGTTGAATCAGCAATTGATTTGCCATATTGAAAATATCCAATGTCTATGAGGTAAGAAATTTGCACATTGAATTCACTAGGCCGTGTTGACAAAAGGATTCCCATTTGGCCCGACTTCTGATTCAAGGCTGTTTTTTTGAGGAGCAGTCATGGGTCGCGGGGATTTGTCGGACGCGGAATGGGAGCTGATCGGGCCGCTGCTGCCGCCTGAGCGGGGACGTTGGGCGCGTCCTGCCGGCGATAACCGGCGCTTTCTCAATGGCATGCTACACGTGCTGCGGGTCGGCTGCCCCGGCGCGACATGCACGAGCGGTATGGCAAGTGGAACTCGGTCTATGTCCGGTTCCGGCGCTGGGCAGAACAAGGGGTCTGGGATGCGCTGCTGCAAACGCTGGTCGATCTGGGCCTGACCGACGACTGGCAGCACATGATCGACAGCACCAGCGTTCGCGGCCACGTCTCAGCAGCGGGCGGAAAAGGGGGGCTCTTAAGAACGCTCTTGGTCGATCACGACGCAGGCGGCGGAAGTGCCGGGGGCACTTCCCAAAGCCGAGTGGCTTTACGAGCAAAATCCATGCCCGCTGCGACAATCAAGGCCTCCCTGTCGGCTTCATCCTGACTGGCGGCGAGGCATCCGATTACACCGCCGCCGATGACCTGATGGCCCTGCCATAGCCCAAGCCCAAGGCGCTGCTCGCCGACAAAGGATATGATGGCGACAGGTTCCGCGAAAACCTGCTCATGCAGGGCATCCTGCCGATCATCCCGCCCCGCTCGAACCGCAAGACACCCGAGCATCCCGACTATCGCCGTTACCGGGATCGCAACCGCGTCGAACGCATGTTCGGCAAGCTCAAGCAACAGCGCCGCATCGCCACCCGCTACGACAAGACCAGTCTCTCCTTCGAGAGCTTCCTCAACCTTGCCGCCGCCAGGCTATGGCTGAAGTCTTTTGTCAACGCAGCCTAGACAAGATCGTCAGCGCTTCCATCAATTGCTCAAGACGATTCACCATCTTCCTCCCGATGGAATTTCCGGTGATTGACCGTGACCATCGTTGACACGCCAATATGGATCAGAGCCATGCCGCCCGCCACCAGGGTGCCACCGAATCTGACGGTTACAGTCGGTTACAGTGACAGTACACTTAACTATCCTTCCTTGCAGGCCCTCGCTTGCCCGGCTTGGCATCTCGCCCGACCGCTGCCTGTATCCACGCCATGAAGGCATCGTCCCCCAATGGCCTTCCCACGGTCTCTGCCCTGCGTAACGCCATCGAGAGTGGCTCGTCTTCCCCCGCACGCAGCAGCGCTGAAAAATCCGCGACGCGGTCCCGGACGGGCGTGATGTCGGTCAGCCCGTCGACCATCGCCACACAGCCAAAGCGCCCTTGCCAGAGCGAGCACGCCATTGATCCGGGGGATCAATGAAGCAGCGCAGCCCGGTGCGCTTCTCGCGCACGTGAATATGGCCCGCATAGGCGCGATGAACTTTGGATAGGCAGGCGCGCAAGCTGTCCTCCGTTTCCGGCACAAGAATGAGATGAACATGATTGGGCATGAGGACCCAGCTCCACACCGCAACGCCGCTGGCCGCAGCATGCGCGCGCAGCAGATCGCGGTAAAGCGCATAATCATCGTCGCAAAAGAAGGCCTGTTGCCGCCCATTCCCCCGCTGCGTGACATGGTGGGGAATGCCGGGCATAACAAAGCGCGCCAATCGGGCCATCTCCGCTCCATAGCAAGCTCCATGTTGTGCACAAGAGTTAAGTGCACTGTCACCGTAACCCACCGTAACCCTGCCACCGTAACCCTGCATAGTGGGGAGACTCTTATATGCACATTTTACCTCAGCCAAACTCTCCAAGGCGGAGATATTAATAATTCATCTGACTTCGATCTTTTCTTCCATGCTCTTGCTATCCGAGAATCTCGATTAACATGCCTGCCTTCACGATAAAACTCGGACACTTGATTACACGCCTCAAGATGTCCAAGTAAGGCGGCACTCATGTAATATGATAATGCAGTCGTAGGGCTAATTTTCACGCCATCTCCAACATCATACATGTAAGCCACTGCAAATAATGCCTCAGCAACATCAGACGATTTCAATGAAAAGAACATTCTATTGGCTTTTTTGTTATCAATAACTGATCCAAATTTTCCATCAGAATAACATGATGCGCGAGCATATGTAGCCCTATCATCACCAAGTTCCGACGCTTGTTCCAAAATTTGTAAAATCGCACTCGAATCTCCCGACATCGAATCCGACATTTCAAGAGCTAACTCATAGAGATCAGAAGCTTTATTTATAGAATCTGAATCAAATTTCATGATTTATCTTTCTGAGATTTTTTAGGTGGCCAGCCGCCTTTTGGCGTTTTGCCATTTGGCGGCTTGCGAGGAGGTCTTCTGCGGTCATCGCCTTTCTCGCCTCCTGCATCTTTTCCTTTTCGAGCCTGCCCTTCCTCGTGCTTTCCTTGAGTTGATGGCCTCTTACCTTTTGTATGCGCGCTTGATTCATTAATGGTGGGCTCTTCGGGTTCCGTTGCAATAACTACTGCAACAGCTACCGTTGCGACAACGCCAGATATAACCCATTTCATCGGCAGGGCATCACTCGGATCCGGTGTTGCTGTTTCAGTTGCCAATCCTCCCAGAACAGTCCGGGCAAAGCCATTGGCAATTGCTCCTGCGTTTTTCCCATCCGGATCAACCCGATTAACCGGGTCGCCACCCACATAGTCATACCAGTTGATCCCATCGCCGTAGCCAATCGGATCGGTCTGCATGATCGGCCCAGCGTGGGGGAGTAGAGGCGGGCTTTGTAGTAATAGAGGCCCACTTCGGGCAGGAAGGCGCCCGTGTAGAGGAAGCGCGGCGTTGGCCGGGGTGAGCGCCGCGCCGTCGCTGGCCTGCGGGATGCCATATTCATCATAGCGGAACAGCCGCAGCGCTACCCCGCCATTGCCCGTGGCCGCAAGGATCGAGCCCTGCTGATCGGGCAGCAGGAAGCGCCGGGCAGAGGCCGCCATCGTCGCCCCTTCAAAGCTCATCACCGGATCATCCACGCCCACCGCCGGGCCATGCGCGTGCGGCGCAGCAGCGTGCCGGTTGATCCATATTCGCCGATCATCGCATCGCCATCATGCAGGAAGCGCGTGATGCCGCTGCTGGTGCTGCTGCTTTCATAAAGCCGCCCCAGCGGATCATAACGCAGGCTCGCCTGAAGCGTGCCCGTGGTGGCCGTGCAGCTGCTCCCCACCATCGCCCCACCGCCAAAGCGCCCTTGCCAGAGCGAGCACGCCATTGATCTGGGGGATCAATGAAGCAGCGCAGCCCGGTGCGCTTCTCGCGCGCGTGAATATGGCCCGCATAGGCGCGGTGAACTTTGGATAGGCAGGCGCGCAAGCTGTCCTCCGTTTCCGGCACAAGAATGAGATGAACATGATTGGGCATGAGGACCCAGCTCCACACCGCAACGCCGCTGGCCGCAGCATGCGCGCGCAGCAGATCGCGGTAAAGCGCATAATCATCGTCGCATAAGAAGGCCTGTTGCCGCCCATTCCCCCGCTGCGTGACATGGTGGGGAATGCCGGGAATAACAAAGCGCGCCAATCGGGCCATCTCCGCTCCATAGCAAGCTCCATGTTGCGCACAAGAGTTAAGTGCACTGTCACCTTAACCTGAGGCAATCAAGCGGTTCTCGCACCTGTCACCGTATTCCCGTATTTTTAATTTCTCGTAACTGTTACCGCAATTCACAATTCTTTTCTATATTTTCCAATTAAAAGAAACAAAATTATCAAAAAAACCCAAATCATAGATATAAAAAACAATAACATAGAATAATTAAATATATGAAAATTATAGTTATAGTCTAAATTCCATCGAGCCTTCATCCATACGACATCCCATACAAAGCTGTATAATCCATAATAGCTAAATGACAACGGTAAAATCCAGCCCGAATAAATTATAATATTAAAAATCAACTTTAGCACCATGTTCATTTTATTTGATCCCATTTGCGAGTTCTGCTGGAGTGCTGATTCCCAATGTCCAGCTTGAAGAAGTCGATATTCTTTGACCAGTTGCAATAAACCATTCTCTGGCAGCAAAATCAGCGCAATTATTACTAATTTCGTCATAAGTTATATTTCTAGATGAATCTCTCATGACTGCATCGAAGGAATTCTTCGAAATGTTCATGGACTTGCTTGCGCTTGCATGACGACTCAATTCCAAATTTGTTCGTATATCATTTCCAGGTCCATTGGATTTCGCAAAACCGTCTTTCCAAAGACCCTTTGTTATGACTTCAATTATCTTTCCTCCGCTTATTTTTTCAAGCCTAATCCAAGCATGTCCGGACCCTTTGCCTGATGACGATTCACTGCCGGCTCCAGTATCGGTGCTCAGTGTTATCCTATATGTGATAGCGACACTATCTTTTCCTGTATCTGTCGACGTTGAACTGGGTTTGGCGGCATTCGCGACGCGCGTTTCTGAAGGGAAATATGAACCGGTTGAACTAGAACAAGCCGAAAAGCCACCACCACAGATATTGCTAGTGAGGCTGCCGGTAGCAAACATCCCCGTCGGATCGCTCCGATTCACCGGATCATTCCCGACAAAAGCATACCAGTTGATGCCATCATCATACCCGATAGGATCGGTCTGCATGAACCGGCCCAGCGTGGGGGAGTAGAGGCGGGCTTTGTAGTAATAGAGGCCCACTTCAGGCAGGAAGGCCTGGCCCGTGTAGAGGAAGCGCGCGGCGTTGGCCGGGGTGAGCGCCGCGCCGTCGCTGGCCTGCGGGATGCCATATTCATCATAGCGGAACAGCCGCAGCGCCACCCCGCCATTGCCCGTGGCCGCAAGGATCGAGCCCTGCTGATCGGGCAGCAGGAAGCGCCGGGCAGAGGCCGCCATCGTCGCCCCTTCAAAGCTCATCACCGGATCATCCACGCCCACCGCCGGGCCATGCGCGTGGCGGCGCAGCAGCGTGCCGGTTGATCCATATTCGCCGATCATCGCATCGCCATCATGCAGGAAGCGCGTGATGCCGCTGCTGGTGCTGCTGCTTTCATAAAGCCGCCCCAGCGGATCATAACGCAGGCTCGCCAGCAGCGTGCCCGTGGTGGCCGTGCAGCTGCTCCCCACCATCGCCCGCTTTTCCACAAGGCGGTTTTCACCGTCATAGACATAGAGAGAGGCCCCGTCGCAGGTGAGGTTGCCATTGGCATCATAGGCAAAGCTGGTTCCCGCAACGCTGGCATATTGGTTCAGCCCGTTGGGCGTATAGCTGCGGTTGACGCTGTATAATCCCGCATAGGCATAGGCGTCATTGCTCCGCGTCTCCTGCACGATCTGCGATGACGGATTGTACGTGAACAGCGTCGTCGTGTCGAGATTCAGATTGGCCAGTTTGAGGGAGGGTGGCGCGTACACATGCCTCCGCAATGCTTCTTGCATTCGGAATTAAGTATAGTGTCCCCGGAATTCTAGTGTCCCCGGAATTGTGCCACGCCTATGGTGCCATCGGTGACGGGCGCAAAAACGATGTGCAGACAAACGATTATGGCACCCCAACCAACAGACAGGGTGCCATAACTTCTATCTTGCTATGGGCTTCAACACCTTCTCAGGCAGGGTCTCCGTGCATAAACATGCCGGAATAAAACATGAGCACGAACAGCACGACCAACACGACCAAGGCAAAAACAATTGCACGCCAACTCATCACTATCCTCCGATCATTAAATGTAGCACTGGCGCGAACGTTGATGGGGGTTGGAGCCAATATGGGCAGCGGCGCATCCGTTGCGGAGGTTGCACCTCCGGCACCGCTTCCGCCTGCTCAGGCGCAACCCAACGCGTTTGATCCCTATGCCGGGGCGAGTGTACCACAATAGCGAATGAGCGTGCGCACCCCTTTGCTTGCGAGCAATCTGCGATCCATTTCTTACGCTTGAAATAAAGTATAGTGTCCCCGGAATTCGTGCGCTCCATAGCAAGCTCCATGTTGTGCACAAGAGTTAAGCGCACTGTCACCGTAACCCCAGCAGATCGCGGTAAAGCGCATAATCATCGTCGCAAAAGAAGGCCTGTTGCCGCCCATTCCCGCGCTGCGTGACATGGTGGGGAATGCCGGGAATAACAAAGCGCGCCAATCGGGCCATCTCCGCTCCAAAACAAGCTCCATGTTGTGCACAAGAGTTAAGTGCACTGTCACCGTAACCCCATGTTGTGCACAAGGGTTAAGTGCACTGTCACCGTAACTCTGTCACCGTAACTCCGGCGCATTCACCAGTCTGTCAACCTTAATGCTAGATGCAGCCACAAAGAGTTCGCACCCCCACGACGGTTCAAAATATGCCAAGCTCAATTGCCCCTCTCTAATTTTGCCCGCCAACGATACGAGCGCCTCTTTGTCGATCAAAAGCGCGCCTTCCTCATCGCGTGATGCGCGGTCTATAAGATTTTCCACCTCATCATGGACGTAGTTTGATTGATCATATACAATAACGCGCGATATAATATTTTGACCAATAACATTATTGACCTTCAATAAGCGGCATTCTGCAAAACTTATTTCGCATTTTTCGTCAAAATCGGACCTGCAATTTACAATAAACTTGCACGGATATTCGGAAAAATTAATCGATAGTATCGACCAATCGTGTAGGGACTGGATTTCAGATTTCATAGCTTGGCACCCTCAACATCTCTTGAAGGCTTGCCGTCAGGTCCATAGGTCCGCTCTTGACCACTGCCCGGGTTTCTGTGGGTCGTGCCGGGTTTGCCTGTGTTAGGAGTCTTTGAAGGGCGTTGAGGAGCAGGCCTTGGAGGTGAAGGTGGCGGCGGAGTAGCTTTCTTTGGTGCGTCGCCTGACAGAAAATATGAGCCTGCTGCAACCACAACAACTTCGGCAACTACCTTTGGCCATGCCATATCTGTTGGCTCTGGTACGGCAAGGTCCGTGGCCGCGGCGGCAACCACGAACCGCGCCGCCTCGCCCCAAAACAGCCCACTCGGATCCACCCGATTAACCGGATCATTCCCCACATAGGCATACCAGTTGATGCCATCATCATACCCGATCGGATCGGTCTGCATGAACCGGCCCAGCGTGGGGGAGTAGAGGCGGGCTTTGTAGTAATAGAGGCCCACTTCAGGCAGGAAGGCCTGGCCCGTGTAGAGGAAGCGCGCGGCGTTGGCCGGGGTGAGCGCCGCGCCGTCGCTGGCCTGCGGGATGCCATATTCATCATAGCGGAACAGCCGCAGCGCCAACCCGCCATTGCCCGTGGCCGCAAGGATCGAGCCCTGCTGATCGGGCAGCAGGAAGCGCCGGGCAGAGGCCGCCATCGTCGCCCCTTCAAAGCTCATCACCGGATCATCCTCGCCCACCGCCGGGCCATGCGCATGGCGGCGCAGCAGTGTGCCGGTTGATCCATATTCGCCGATCATCGCATCGCCATCATGCAGGAAGCGCGTGATGCCGCTGCTGGTGCTGCTGGTTTCATAAAGCCGTCCCAGCGGATCATAACGCAGGCTCGCCTGAAGCGTGCCCGTGGTGGCCGTGCAGCTGCTCCCCACCATCGCCCGTTTTTCCACCAGACGGTTTTCGCCGTCATAGACATAGAGAGAGGCCCCGTCGCAGGTGAGGTTGCCATTGGCATCATAGGCAAAAGCTGGTTCCCGCAACGCTGGCATATTGGTTCAGCCCGTTGGGCGTATAGCTGCGGTTGACGCTGTATAATCCCGCATAGGCATAGGCGTCATTGCTCCGCGTCTCCTGCACGATCTGCGATGACGGATTGTACGTGAACAGCGTCGTCGTGTCGAGATTCAGATTGGCGACATTGATGTTGACCGATTGCAGACGGCCCGTTGCGTCATAACCGCGCGTGTGGTCCCCCGCCAGGCCCGCCAAAGCAGACCTTCCCGCGAGCTTGCCCAACGCGTTGAAGCTGTATGTGATCAGCGAGACCTGATCGCCATCCTTGATCTCTTTGGGCCGGTTCAGCGTATCATAGCTGTAGAGCAAGGAACCGCCGCCCGGATAGTTCATTTGCGTCCGGTTGCTGGCCGCGTCGTAGAGCGATGTGATGGTGCGGCTTTGGCCATCCATGTTTATCGTTGAAGATGTGACGCGGCCCAAGGGGTCATAGGATTGCGCGACGCCTTCGCCCGTGGCGCTGTCAAAGCGCGCATAGGCCTGCAGGCCTTGCAAGTCATAGCAATAATAGACATCGCGCGTGTAGGTCGACGCAAGACCGGACCGCTCGGGCACAAGCTTCACGGTGTTCCGGTTCAGATTGTCAAACTGGAACGTCATGGTGGAGCCATCCCGCTTACGCAACGACGTGCGGTTGCCATTGGCGTCATAACCATATTGCTCATAATCGGTGGTGGAGGTGGTGCCGGGCGTTGTGGGCGATGGGAAATTCCAGCGCGAGAGGCGGTCATGGCCGTCATAGACATAGCTGGTCCGATTATTCTCGCCATCTGTGATCGTGGCCAGCTTGCCGTTAGGCGTGTAGGTTCTGGTCTCATCATCCGCCTGTGCGGAGGTTCCAAACCCCACTGTCTTTTTCGTCAGCTCGCCCGCTGCATTATAGGTGAATTTGGTGATGCGGTCCGGTCCGAAGGTGCCTTCCGTCCCCAAGGTGCATGCACTGGCAGGCAGACTGGTGAAGATGTTCGGGTTCATCCGCACGATGCTGCAATCAAGGCGGCCCGCGAGATCATAGCTGAACTGGCTGAGTTCGAAGGTCACGCCCCCTGCCTTCTTCCGCTCCTGTACCTTTCGGTCCATCAGGTCATAATCGGTCTCTACGCTCTCCTGTGCGACGAATGCCGCCCAGTCCGCGTCTGTCTGGCTGTTGACGATGCCCTTTTCCACCTTGGAGAGGCGACCGAAAACATCATATGTGTTCCGAACGGCTGGGTGCTTGAGCGAGCCTGACCCATCCGGATCAGGGCTGATGACCCCGATGACACGCCGCAGAATATCATACCGCCAGCGCGTCGCGTCTGCAGTGCCTGAAAGGGGGCCGTCTTCCGTCAACTTGTCTCCATTGGCGTCATAGGTGAAACTGGTCGTCGTGCTTACACTATTGTCACCGGCCCGGACTGTTTTCGATGTCATCTGTTGCTGTTCGACGGTGCCTGCCGCACCGTAGGTAAAGCTGGTGACAATTTCATCGGCCGTTCCAGCGCAGCTTGCCAGCGTGCGGCATTCCGAAATTGTCGTAACCAGCCAGGCAGGCGCGGCGAATGCGGACTGTGTGTTCCAGACATTCTTGTATGACGATGAAAACTGACCATAGGTGTAGCGCTTCTGCGGCCTGACGCCGCCGGGCGCTGCGGGCGATGTTTCCGTCAAGACTCCGCCGTGAACCGTGCTGTACGTGAAATCGGTCACATTGCCTTTGGGGTCGGTAATCTTGGTGGGCTTCTTAGCACACACAAGCGCGGTGCAGGCATATTGCCGCAATTCGACGATGTCGGCGAGCCCGCTCCCCGCTTTTGCGACCATCTTCGATTGGTAAGGCACTGAAGCCGATGGGCCTGCCTCAAAATAGCTGGCCTGGAATTGCTGTCCATCTGGCATGATCGCCTTGGTCAACATGGCCCCTTCGTCGAACGGGAAGGGTTCAATGATGTCTTCGTCGTCACGGCCGCCGTAAAATTCATATTGGCTTACGCGACCGAGCGGGTCCGTAAATTTGTATGGCGATGACTTTGTGAAACGATAGATTGATGTTTGGCCCAAAGGGTTGGTGACATTTGTGCCAGCATTGTCCGGCTCATCGAACGAGAAGCAATCCTCGCTGCGCACACAATTAACCGCTCCCCCAATATACTGCCAGATTGTCCCATCCGCCAATGTCTGCTGGGTGACGTTGCCATTCCCGTTTGCGTTGGCAATCTTGCACGCAGTGTGGCCTGGGGGCGTGATGCAGGCAATCTGACTAGCTTGGTACGGACTTGTCGATCCAGTGGCCGTGCCGTGCCCATAGCTCGTCACACGCCCTGCCGGGTCTGTCACGCTGACGAGGCTGCCTGTGCCAGAATATGCATAAGTGGCCTTTAAAGCTGCCCCCGTGCATGTCGACGCCACGGTTACGGCCGTTTGCGTAACATTGAATCCGCAAACGGACGTGATTCGGCTGCTTCCGTCATAGTCGAACACGAGCGCATAGCCCTGATTGTCAGTGATGAGCTTCAACTGCTTGATGGAATTGTAACTGAATTCCAGCCGTCGGCCTGAAGGGTAGGCAATTGAAGCGATGCGCTCGCTGCGAATAGAATCGCTGCCTTGTGCTATAGAAGTCACGTTGACGGCCGGATTGAACGTATAAACAGCACCATCCCGATCCGTGTAGATAAATGCCTGATTGAGAATCTCCAATTTTCCGGCCCGCGCGTCCGGACTCATGGAGGGAACCAATCCATTCACGGGATTGGGGTTTTGCTGATGAATCGTCGTTTGATTTGTAGCAATCTCAGTGAATGGTCCGATTGAAGCCGCCCCCATGTAGATTCTAGGACGAACCCGGGCGGGCAAAACAGGAACGGTATCAATGTAATCAGCTGGCTTGAACACGCGTTTCACAAAAATATCAAAATTGTGGCTCATCCGCTTACCGAACGGGGGCGCTTCATATTGGTTGCGCTCGCCAAGAAGGCCTTCAAGCTTCCCACCGATGTAGTACCGTTCAAGCGATAGCGAGCCAATCGAGATATCTGTCTGCTTGTGGGTAAAGCTCGAATCGGAGAGGTTGATTCCCGTCGGCGTTGTGGTTTCAATCTTGGGCGGAATGACTTCCCCTGCCCAGCTTGGAGTTGCAACGATCGCCGACACGGCGAACATGAAACCGAGAAAACCGCTCAACCGCATAAGCAAAATCCGATCGACAAAAAATCCGCCTCCATCCGCGATTTCTTATGGCGCTGACGGAGTTGACGAGCCGGTCACAACAACAGTTTTCCGGTTGTTGGCCTTGTCATAGGTGTAGTTGGCCTGAACATTATTGTTGACGACACCTGTCCGCTTCACCTCAATCAGTCGGCCACGCGCATCATATTTGTAGACAATCGTTTCAGCTGCGAGCGAAGGAATTGTGCACGACAAGCCTATGATCAGGCTCAAAAATTTCAAGCACCGCATTAAACCCTCCTCACCCGCAATTGTTCGAATCAAATGCTCAGATAATCATACAATTTGCGCGTCGGCCCATAATGTCAATTCAAAAAACAACATTGCTGACGATGGAAAGTCGAACAACGTGCCGATAATTGCTGTTAAATTCGGTAACAATAGGGAAATTCTCTTTCGCCGCGATTGGATTGCTGAAATTTCGCGCTATCTCAACTTAGAGTTTGATGACATTACGCTGCACCGTAGGCCGAATTTTGAGGAAGTTGGCGCGTTCCTGCGGCGGGAAGGCATCGAGGAGTGATCCGATGCGCCGCCATGCTGCTTCAATGGATCGTTCAGCGGCTTTCCGGAGCAGGTGTTTCAGCTTAAATTACGGTGACAGGTGAGAAAACCGCTGAATAGCGCCCCCGCTGGGTCACAGGATGCGGAATTCGACAGAGGGCGAAACGAAGGAACCTTGCTATGGCCGCAGATTAGGCCACGATGACACCAAGTCAATTTAGGAGTTTTCGCACCTGTCACCGTAAATCCACCGTAATTCAATTCAGCTTGTTATAGACCGCGGTGATCAGCCGGTTGAGCGGATCAAACGCCTGCGTGGTCGCGTTGCTGCGCGGAGACACGACCTGCGTCGGGTTGCCCAACTTGTCATAGCTCCACGCCGTCGTGCGATCGACGCCGAGCGTTTCCGTGAGAAGGCAATATGGTTAGTCTTCAACACGCGGCGCCAATTCCCAGCGAGAGGGAAACCGTTCTGGAAACGCACGGGGAAGCGCGCCGCTTGCAACTTGCGCTTCCAGATTCCCAAAACCATCGCGAGGATTTGGATCAGCCTTCAGCACTTCAACGCCGAGCCAGCGCGATTTAGGTATCGACGCCCTGTCAATGGATGACTCTTCCAGCAGCAGGCCTCCGAGGTTCGTAAGATAAATTCGACCATTCGTCTCCGGAGGCGGAAATATATAACGACCTCCCTGACTGGAATAGAATATTCGATCACAGCCATCGCAAGTGCGATAACCATATTCACGGGTTCCGCGCACAAGGATCTCTTGCAACCCTCCATTCAGGGCCATCCAGTTCTCAAGCTCCTTGCCTCGATCATTGATGACTCTACCCACAAAGAGATTCTTTCTAATTCTGTCTTCGCCGATCAGATCTACAAGTTTGCGTTCGATCAGCGTCACCTTTTCGTCTAAGGTAGCAATCGGACTCGTGCCGGGACGCGGCTCTGCGATCTTGATGGTGAAATCCCGAGCATCAATACGAATTGTTCTACATACTCGACAGAATAATGCTGGATCATTGTCCTTCGCCGTATCGGTCGCGTTCAATCCCCGCTCGTGCAGATGCATAAAGCGTTCAAGCATTCTCAATGCCCCTTGAAATTCCCATCAATGATGTTCTTCCATACATCGCTAGTTATGGATGTGCCATGGCGTGCATCGGTCGCGCGCGAGGCGTCAAGCAGGGCATCCATGGCGCGACGGAAAGATTCTGGGTTGTCCTTGAAACCGTCGGCCCATTCACGTCTACCCCCACCTCGCCCACCGACGTTTCGAGTAAGGCCATTTTCTTTCAATGCTCGTCTCAACTCGCGATGAAGGTCCTTGTGAACGTCTGATCCGATCTTGCTGAGCGCTTGCGATCTGTTTCCACCTAAGAATCGCGCAATGGGATGATGCCCATGAATTACCTGTCTGGTCAGTCCTCCCAGTTTTCCCAAGGCTGCGGCCCCGAGTCTCAGCTCACCAGCATCGATCACACCCAGAATCATGGCACCCGCAATGCTGCGCGGCGTGTCGTTTACGGTGATGGGCCGGTTGCAATTGATGTCGCCGTAAACATCGCCAATCGTGCCAATCAGCGAGAACTGGCCTTCTGAGGAATGCCCAGAAACCTCGTAGAGCCCGCTCGGATCAATCCCCGTAACCGGATTGCCACCAGCATAGACGTAAGGATTGGTATCCCCCGCCAACCCGATGGGATCGGCCTGAATGTAGCGCCCCGTCGACGGATCATAATCCCGGTACCGGTTGTAATACAAGTCCGCCAGCGTGCGCGATTGTCCCGGAAAGCCTGGAAGTTGCCATGCGCCGGGTGATGCCAGCGCTCCGCTGCGGGTGGTGTAAACCTGCGGCACGCCGAGGTGGTTGCCGTGGACCCACAGCAGCGTAGGCGTCGCGACCAGACCAGAGGCGACCGCGAGCGGGGCGTAGCCGCCGACGCCGTCATCGCCACCGAACGCGGAGCCGTCGCCGACCTCCGGGCTGAGCCAGATGAACTCCGCGATCACATCGGCGGCGCTGGTGCCATACTCGCCCATCACGCGGCCGTCGCTGTCATAGACATAGCGGTGCGTGGTGCCGCCGCTCGTCACCGCGACGCGATCATCCATGCCGTTATAGACATTGGTCTGGCTGGGATCGCCTGTCCGCGTGTAGACGGTCAGGCGGCCATTGCTGTCATAGCATAGGCGATGCTCCAGTCTGAATTAAGTAAAATGTCCCCAGAATTTAAAGAAGGCCTGTTGCCGCCCATTCCCGCGCTGCGTGACATGGTGGGGAATGCCGGGAATAGCAAAGCCCGCCAATCGGCCCATCTCCGCTCCATAGCAAGCTTCATGTTGCGCACAAGAGTTAAGTGCACTGCCACCGTAACCTACATGGCATAAGGACTACTCCTCGCCAGTCGCGTATTGGCTGTTCTTGCCATGCTCGAGGCGGTCTATTGCGCCCGCGTAGCTTTGTTTAGATTTACCCAGAACCACCGCGCCAAATATCACATCTTTGTTCTTATAAAATTTGAAATTATTCTTGAATTCAATGCTAAATATTCGGCCTTTGTAAAACGTAATATGGGCCCATTCCTTCCGTCCATCGACAAACATTTCAATTTTGTAAAGTCTATCTCGAAATTCAGGATGTGATATGCGAAGTGAAGGCGATAAATTGAAATCATCGAAGTAGAAGATACTAACCATACCATCATTGAATTGCATATAGAATGGCTGTTCTAGTTGATTAACAACAACTAGCTGAATTTCATCTTCTAAAGTAGGCAAAAATTTATTCAAAAGATCTTGGTGTATTGGTCTGATTTTTCTACTTCCATCTCCCGACAATGATCCTGTCCACAAAAAGAATGAACGCAATAATTTTCCAAATATTGTCTTTGGATATGGACTCTCCTCCGATTCCATCACTTCCCATCTCCTTCGCCCAGAATACTGCCTAAAGCAGTTCCTGCCGCAACTCCGCGCAGCCACTCTGGCGTGCGATGAATTGGCCTCGCCCATTTTGGTAGTCGGTCGCCCCATTGCCTATGATCCGTTGGCCATCTGCTGCCGTCATGCCGATAATGCTGCCTGGGCGTCGCCCAACGTCCATTTACTCCACCGCGCTTGTTGAGTGCTTTGTTCAACCTGCCTTTAGTCAAGCGATCAACCCATTCGCGTGGAACGAAATGAGACCACTCCTTGCCTGTTACCCGCGTTAATGATCGTGGTCCATAGCGCGCCGTCCAGCGCCAACCTATCCCGCCGCCGAGAGCCCCTGAAACCCCTGAAAGAGCGACTTCGCCCCAGTCATAGCAGTGCCTGTCAAATACATTCCGGCCTTTGCGCCAATTGTCAAACCCTTGTATCGCTAGCTCACTGCCAGCACCGACCGCAAATCCTGCCGCCAAATGTGCCGCAAGCCCCTCCGGATCAATTCCCGAAACCGGATTCCCACCCGCATACACATAGGGATGCACATCCCCACCCAGCCCGATGGGGTCGGCCTGAATGTAGCGCCCGGTGCTTGGATCATAATCGCGGTAGCGGTTGTAATACAAGTCCGCCAGCGTGCGGCTCTGCCCCGGGGAAGCCGGGGGCTTGCCATGCGCCGGGCGTCGTCACCGCGCCGCTGGCGTTGGTATAGACCTGCGGCACGCCGAGATGGTTGCCGTGGACCCACAGCAGCGTAGGCGTCGCGACCGGGCCGGAGGCGACGGCGAGCGGGGGGCGTAGCCGCCGACGCCATCATCTCCGCCGTACGCGGAACCGTCGCCGACCTCTGGGTTCCAGCCAGATAAACTCGGCGATCACATCGGCGGCGCTGGTGCCATACTCGCCGATGACGCGGCCGTCGCTGTCATAGACATAGCGGTGCGTCGTGCCGCCGCTCGTCACCGCGACGCGATCATCCATGCCGTTATAGACGTTGGTCTGGCTGGGATCGCCGGTGCGCGTGTAGGCGGTCAGGCGGCCATAGCCGTCATAGCTGGTGGAGACGCTTACCCCGGCAGGGCGGGTTTCACTCGCCGTGTTGCCGCGCGCGTCGTAGCTGATGCTGCGCGTGCCCGCAGGGTGGTGATGTTCGCCAGACGGTTGGTGCCAGCGGTGCGGGTGTAGGTGTCGCTCGCCGCCGGATTGGCATCGGTGGGGAGCGCGCGATAGGCGACGCTGGTGCGGTTGCCGCCCTTGTCATGCGCATAGTCGGTGCGGCGCAACGCCCCGCTCGCCGTGTCTACGCGCGAGGCGGCCATTGCTGTCACAGGCATAGGCCATGCTCTTCGTTGCATCGACCGCATCAGTGATGCCGGTGATGTTGTCATCATTGTCGTAAGCATAGGTGAGGTGCGAGGCGCTGTGCCACCGCTGGTGCGCAGCGTCTTGCCCGCAAGCCGCGCGTCATTGCCCCAGTCCTGCTCCATCACCAGACCATTGCCCAGCGATGCGGATTTGAGCGCGCCATTGTAATTGGACATCAATACTCATCAAAAAATAGGTTCATCTTTTTACAAAAATCCTGCGAAATATTGAGGACAGACACTCGATCCTCACCAACGATGTCACGCAAGGAGATTGATATTGGTGAATCATAATTATTAACGTTTAAGACTCTATGTTCAACAGTTTGAAAAGACCAAAGATGAACATCATATTTGAAATTATCATCACCTAAATAATTAAATGAAATGAAATCTCCAATTTGCGGAATCGCTGATAAATCTATATCTCCAAATATCCGTCCGACAGCGGAATTTTCTGTGAGTACCGAAACATCGATGTGAACAGTTATTGGTTTGACAGACATAGATCAGGCTTAACCTTTTGACGATGGTGAATTTGGGACAGAAATCTCTCTCAGCTTCCGACGCTGGTCAGACATCGGGCAGCCCATTTTCTCCCCGAGAGAAATCATTGCATGGATGTTAGCCAGTCGACCCGCGAGATCTGCGGCGTGAGTTGCCCAACCGACATGGCCGAACATTCCGCCCTTATCATTCAACATAGCCATTCTCTTGATTCTTGCATTCTCGATCGCCTGATCAGCAGCCAGTCGGAGAGCCTTGCAAGGATCTTGGCTGTTGACACAGTATCTGTCGAATTGCCTCTCTTCAAGTCGTGTTAGCTCCTTTGGCCTCGAAACACTGGGTTGAACATTGATCTGATTCACGAGCACGCGCGCAACCGCACCAATCATCCAACCGATTCGTCCCGCTGGAGTGGCGCGGGAGGCAAAGCGTACAATTGCCCCGCCTATCGCCGCGGCGCTCAACCCATCCGGATCGATCCCCGTAACAGGATTGGCCCCGGCATAGACATATGGATTGGTATCTCCCGCCAGCCCTATCGGATCGGCCTGAATGTAGCGACCGGTGCTGGGATCATAATCGCGATGGCGGTTGTAGTAAAGGTCTGCGAAGGTGCGGCTCTGGCCGGGGAAGCCGGGGAGTTGCCATGCGCCGGGGGATGCCAGCGCGCCGCTGCTCGTGGTGTAGACCTGCGGCACGCCGAGATGGTTGGCATGGACCCACAGCAGCGTCGGTGTCGCGACGGGGCCGGAGGCGACGGCGAGCGGGGCGTAGCCGCCAGTTGGTTCTCGCCAATCCCCCGGATTGGCTGCGCTGCCAACTCCATCACCCCCACCGAACGCGGAACCGTCCCCGTCCTCTGGTGTTACTCACTACCTGAACTGAGGTCCATCCCGTGTAACAGGAACAACCGGGGCGGGATCATCCAGCCATGCGACCGCTTCCTTGTCCGCGCAGCCCTTGGGAGGTTGAGCACTCGCGCATGCCTCCCTTACGATAGGACGTGCCATGCCCTTGTACAGATCAATCCGGTCCGCAAAGCCCGGAGCGCCACCATTTTCGATCTGACCGACTGCATTTCTGATACTGACCGGATCGGCACTGGCCAACGCGTTCTCGATCCTCAAATAACCAAATGGTGCGCATACGCCAAGATTGTCGTAACGCGTATTGAAATCGTCAATCTTGGCGCGCGCAGAGCATTCCCACTCAGCGGCATCGGCGGCCTCTATATCGCCTTTGGTGGCCGGGATCGCTAGGTCGAGCAGCTTCCTTGTGTAGGGCGGATACTCAGTGCAGGAATTGCATTGCGAGCAAGATGCGAGGGCAAAACCTGTTAACAACAGGGCTATACCACTCTTTGCAACCGGCTTAAGTTTCATATCGATCAATCCTCTGGCGAGCGAAGGCTGTTCTGGGGCACAGTCACAGACCTTATGGTTACCGGAAGACCAGACTTGCCGCCACCACTTATGCCAAGCCCAACAACAGCTTGGCCTGCCGATGCTCCAAAAATCTGCGTACTCGTTGTTCCGTTTGGACGGAATGACTTGAACTGTCCGCCATTGGCTCGCCCTTGCTTTGTCACAACCCTTTGCACACCGATGCCGGGTTTGACATAGCCGGTTGCAGCAATAACCGGAACGCCCGCACGACGCGCGATCTGCCCCGGTATCGGGCCATTGCCGACGTTGCAGGCAAGCAGCACAATCGATTGCTTCCCATCCCAACCGTGGCGGCGGATGTCATTGAGAAAACCTTCAATATCGAACTTCCCATTCTTCCGCGGCAACTTGTCACGGCCGAATCCGGACCGATTGCCGTGGGCACTAACCGTATAAACATCGCTTGGATCGAAGGTTCCATCCGCGACAACAGTCGCCCGATCCGACCAACTGTCTGTTGCGATCAAGCTGCGGTTAACGAGCCCCAGTGGATCGATCCCGGTCATCGGATTGTTGAGTGCATAGACATAGGGATTGGTATCCCCATCCAGCCCGATGGGGTCCGCCTGGATGTAGCGCCCGGTGCTGGGATCATAATCGCGATGGCGGTTGTAATAGAGGTCCGCCAGCGTGCGGCTCTGGCCGGGGAAGCCGGGGAGTTGCCACGCGCCGGGGGCGGTGATGGTGCCGCTGCTGGTGGTGTAGACCTGCGGCACGCCGAGATGGTTGCCATGGACCCACAGGAGTGTCGGCGTCGCGACCGGACCAGAGGCGACCGCGAGCGGGGCGTAGCCGCCGACGCCGTCATCGCCACCGAACGCGGAACCATCGCCGACCTCCGGGTTCAGCCAGATGAACTCCGCGATCACATCGCTGGCGCTGGTGCCATATTCGCCCATCACGCGGCCATCGGCGTCGAACACATAGCGCCGCGTGGTGCCGCCGCTTGTCACCGCGACGCGATCATCAAGGCCGTTATAGGCGTTGGTCTGGGTGGGATCGCCGGTGCGCGTGTAGGCGGTCAGGCGGCCATAGCCGTCATAGCTGGTGGAGACGCTCACCCCGGCCGGGCGGGTTTCACTCGCTGTGTTGCCGCGCGCGTCGTAGCTGATGCTGCGCGTGCCTGCGGGCGTTGTGATCGAAGCGAGGCGGTTGGTGCCAGCGGTGCGGGTATAGGTGTCGCTGCTCACCGGATTGGCGTCACCGGGCAGCGCGCGATACGCCACGCTGGTGCGGTTGCCGCCCTTGTCATGCGCATAATCAGTGCGACGCAACGCCCCACTCGCCGTGTCTACGCGCGAGAGGCGGCCAATGCTGTCATAGGCATAGGCGATGCTACAGTCTGAATTAAGTATAGTGTCCCCAGAATTTAAGGTTACCCCGGTTGGTCGAAATGCCCAAGATGCTGGATTGCGCCCAGGGGAACCGACGCGTATGAAAAGTTGTACGGTCGATCGGCCATTCTGAGTGGTCATATTGTATGTCTTTAAAACAATCCGTACGCCTCGCCTGCTACAGTGCTCTAGAGAAGGCGGGCTTCGAGCGCTTTTTAAAGGAAGGTGTTGATTGGCCGATAACCGATGGATTCCATTGCTGGGTGGGGTTAAACACTGCTGTTGATCCGGGCCAAGTGGAAATCGTTCCTTTCGTCGGTCTCCATGTGGTGCCGGTGGAGAAGCTCGCCGCGCAGCTCAAGGGTAAGCGTTATGTCCGTGGGATCGCGACCTTCGCGCTTCCAATGGGCGACCTTGAAGGCGCGCGGGAGAAACGAGCGTTCGTGTTCACAGCATCTCAAAGTGACGAAGCGATTTCGCGCGAAGCGGATCGTTTGGCGTCACTCTATGCATCAGTTGGTCTGAGCTATGCACATTCCATCGCCAGTTACGGAAGGCTTTTGCCCCTGCTGGAGATGAGACTTGGCATGCTAGGTGGATACCCAGAAAGCTATGCATGCTGTTTGAGACTAATGGATCGAGAGGGTGAAGCAGAAGCTTTCGTCGAAGATTTTGTGAGGCAGGAGCCGGAATATTTTGCTGCCTTTGCTACTGCCTTTTTGGCTACCATGCCCGATTAGTACGCTGTCTGAGGGTTACGGTGACAGTGCACTTAACTCTTGTGCGCAACATGGAGCTTGCTTTGGAGCGGAGATGGGCCGATTGGCGCGCTTTGTTATTCCCGGTATTCCCCACCATGTCACGCAGCGCGGAAATGGGCGGCAACAGGCCTTCTTATGCGACGATGATTATGCGCTTTACCGCGATCTGCTGCGCGCGCATGCTGCGGCCAGTTGCGGTGTGGAGCTGGGTCCTCATGCCCAATCATGTTCATCTCAGCTGCTGCGTGCGGGGGAAGACGAGCCACTCTCGATGGCGTTACGCAGGGCAGAGACCGTGGGAAGGCCATTGGGGGACGATGCCTTCATGGCGTGGATACAGGCAGCGGTCGGGCGAGATGCCAAGCCGGGCAAGCGAGGGCCTGCAAGGAAGGATAGTTAAGTGCACTGTCACCGTAACCCGAGAGCTATTTAGGGGTTTTCGCACCTGTCACCGTAATTCCACCGTTGTTCCCGCTCAATCCAGTCCGCCAAATCACAGGTGTAGCGCAGCCACACCCAATTCTCTAATTGCCGAAACGAATATTTTGACATATCTTTATCTATAATTTTCCAAAATTAAGTAAAAATGATTCGATTAATTCGAGATCTTCATTCCAAACTCCATCAATTTTCTTAATAGTTTTGTATAGATCCAATCGCCAACTCTCATTTATAGTTGCAAATGTGGTATATATAATTTTTCCAATTTCAGTTTGAATAAAAAATATTTTTTTCCGGAAAATATAGTTATTTACGTATTTATCAAAATCTTGACCTGAGAATTCATCAAATTTCTCATGTGTATACCTGTAAAAAGATGCCATGGGCTTTTTCCCCGCAAGCATTAGTTCTAATTCTCGCCCTGATCGACTCTCAAAATTGATATTCATCAGTCTAAATTCCTAGGCGTCGGACCAGGCATTGGTGAGCCATTCTTACGCTTCCTATCACAATCCGGACACTCACTTGTTCCAGTCGCTCCACCATGAGGTGCTCCACAACTAGGATTCGTGCAATGATACGGCCCCCATCCCCCTCGCCTCTTCCTTTGGTTATCTGCCATCTGATCGATGACAGCATTTGCAGTCTGGGTAAGGGCTTTACAAGCTCTCGCAACTTTAATGGCTGGAGGACCGATGGTCCTCATACACAGCGCAAAATTGTTTCTACACCACCAGACAAGTCCTTCGCCCAGCAACTCCCCAGCGGCAACTGCGCCTCGAACTGCCGCCGGACTTAACCCATCGGGGTCAACAATGTTAACCGGGTTCCCACCAGCATAAACATAAGGATTGGTATCGCCCGCCAACCCGATGGGGTCGGCCTGAATGTAGCGCCCCGTCGTCGGATCATAATCCCGGTACCGGTTGTAATACAAGTCCGCCAGCGTGCGGCTCTGCCCGGGGAAGCCGGGGGCTTGCCATGCGCCGGGTGTCGTCACCGCGCCGCTGGCGTTGGTGTAAACCTGCGGCACGCCGAGGTGGTTGCCGTGGACCCACAGCAGCGTAGGCGTCGCGACCGGGCCAGAGGCGACCGCGAGCGGGGCGTAGCCGCCGACGCCATCATCTCCGCCGTACGCGGAACCGTCGCCGACCTCTGGGTTCAGCCAGATAAACTCGGCGATCACATCGGCGGCGCTGGTGCCATACTCGCCGATGACGCGGCCGTCGCTGTCATAGACATAGCGGTGCGTCGTGCCGCCGCTCGTCACCGCGACGCGATCATCCATGCCGTTATAGACGTTGGTCTGGCTGGGATCGCCGGTGCGCGTGTAGGCGGTCAGGCGGCCATAGCCGTCATAGCTGGTGGAGACGCTTACCCCGGCAGGGCGGGTTTCGCTCGCTGTGTTGCCGCGCGCGTCATAGCTGATGGTGCGCGTGCCCGCCGCTGTGGTGATGCTGGCGAGCCGGTTTGTGCCCGCCGTGCGGGTGTAGGTGTCGCTCGCCGCCGGATTGGCATCGGTGGGGAGCGCCCGATACGCCACGCTCGTGCGGTTGCCGCCCTTGTCATGCGCATAATCGGTGCGGCGCAACGCCCCGCTCGCCGTGTCTACGCGCGAGAGGCGGCCATTGCTGTCATAGGCATAGGCGATGCTACAGTCTGAATTAAGTGCACTGTCACCGTAACTCCATGTTGTGCACAAGAGTTAAGTGCACTGTCACCGTAACTCCAGAGGAAGTTGGGGACAGGAGCGCCGACGCGCTCCTCTAATTTGAGGTCACGTATCCAAACGACAGACGCTGCAATTGGCGTCACGTCGCCATTCACAACTCGTCGGTAAAGCCACTGCCTTGCATCTCGTTCTGAAATCTGAAGATGATCGCCGACCTTCAAGACTGCTTGGCGAGCAGAAAGGGCGGACAGCCACGCTTCCTCAACATCGCCGCTTGTTTCCGAATCGCTCTTTCCCATTGGCCGAGGATGACGCAACGGCGGACTGGGTCATAGTTCCCGATGCAGAGGCCTGTGTCGTGATATCCCGGAATTCCATATTTACTTTCGGCCTAATCTTCTTCGCCTCTTTACTGTAGGCCAATGGCCTTTGAGGCTAACGGGATTAATCAACTCACCCATGTTTCCATATTTTTCATTGCGCTCGCGAAACTGTTTCTCAGTTTCATAACTTGCACTCCACCAGCGACGATCGCAGCAATATTCAACAAATATGTCGCGCGCCTGATCGAAACTCAACTGCTCGGGTGGACCGAACACATACTTGACTTTTATGACAGGGTTCTTGCCGAACCATGGAAAATTGAAGATCGACCATGAGCGCCCGAGGTTGACAACATCAAGAAGTTGAAAACGACGACAGCCAACATCAATCGCCCAGCAATTCTCGCGATACCAGCCCAGTTCATATACATTCTGATACAGCTCACCTTCCCACCATTCCGTACCAAATTTGCATACAAATTTTGGATGAAACAGCAGAAAGGGATGACTTGGCTCAATCATTCGAAACTCCCGTCTGAAAGATCAATTGCCGCTGCTCCCACTGCCGTTACCGCAGCCCCCTGCACCGATTGCGGAGCGCCCCGCGCGAGCGTTTTCAGCGGGCCTGCAGGATTGAGCACCCTCCGATGGATTGAGCGGGGAACCTTGTTGAGATTCCAGGGGCGATTGAACAGGTGCTCGGCCCGTCCACGGCCGATAACGCGATCAATGCGTTTGAATGCCCTTTGCGGGACCAGCCAGTGGTGAAGATCAACATCCTGCCCTACAAGTCCTTCTGCGCTGCGGATGCGTCGGGATGCGTTGCTCCATTTCATCGAGCCTTGCGTAAGCTTGACCCAACCCTTGACCCAATTTCCTCCGAATGCTCCCATAGCACCGGCAGTGGCCACTTCACCCCATTCGTAGCAATGCCAGTCAAGGACGTTCCTTCCCCTGCGCCAATTGTCAAACCCCTGAATTGCAAGCTCACCGCCTGCACCGAAGAAAAATCCCACTACAGCTTGTGCCATAAGCCCATCAGGATCCAACCCCGTAACCGGATTGCCATCAGCATAGGCGTAAGGATTGGTATCTCCCGCCAACCCGATCGGGTCGGCCTGGATATACCGCCCGGTGCTCGGATCATAATCCCGATACCGGTTATAGTAGATATCAGCCAGCGTGCGGCTCTGCCCGGGGAAGCCGGGGGCTTGCCATGCGCCGGGCGTCGTCACCGCGCCGCTGGCGTTGGTATAGACCTGCGGCACGCCGAGATGGTTGCCGTGGACCCACAGCAGCGTAGGCGTCGCGACCGGGCCGGAGGCGACGGCGAGCGGGGCGTAGCCGCCGACGCCATCATCTCCGCCGTACGCGGAACCGTCGCCGACCTCTGGGTTCAGCCAGATAAACTCGGCGATCACATCGGCGGCGCTGGTGCCATACTCGCCGATGACGCGGCCGTCGCTGTCATAGACATAGCGGTGCGTCGTGCCGCCGCTCGTCACCGCGACGCGATCATCCATGCCGTTATAGACGTTGGTCTGGCTGGGATCGCCGGTGCGCGTGTAGGCGGTCAGGCGGCCATAGCCGTCATAGCTGGTGGAGACGCTTACCCCGGCAGGGCGGGTTTCACTCGCCGTGTTGCCGCGCGCGTCGTAGCTGATGCTGCGTGTGCCCGCAGGGGTGGTGATGTTCGCCAGACGGTTGGTGCCAGCGGTGCGGGTGTAGGTGTCGCTCGCCGCCGGATTGGCATCGGTGGGGAGCGCGCGATAGGCGACGCTGGTGCGGTTGCCGCCCTTGTCATGCGCATAGTCGGTGCGGCGCAACGCCCCGCTCGCCGTGTCTACGCGCGAGAGGCGGCCATTGCTGTCATAGGCATAGGCCATGCTCTTCGTTGCATCGACCGCATCAGTGATGCCGGTGATGTTGTCATCATTGTCGTAAGCATAGGTGAGGTGCGAGAGCGCTGTGCCACCGCTGGTGCGCAGCGTCTTGCCCGCAAGCCGCGCGTCATTGCCCCAGTCCTGCTCCATCACCAGACCATTGCCCAGCGATGCGGATTTGAGCGCGCCGAACGGTTCATACGCCCCATCCGAAAGCAGGGGGGCCAGCGCGGCAACGGCATTCGCCTGCGTCGCAATGCCGGAGACCCGCCCCTTGGCATCGCGCGTGTAAGTGACGATCCGGCCCGAGGGATAGGTGATCTGCGTGATCCGCCCCGCTTTGTCGTAGCCATAGCGCAGTTGCGCGGGGGTGCCGCCGAGGCTCTGCTCCTTCGCCACCAGAAGCCCGCGAGTGTCCCAGCCAAAGCGCGTCACGCCGCTCGCATCGGTGACGCTCCCCAGCCGTCCGATCATCGCCGAGCCCGTCAGGCCATCGCTGTCCCACTGATAGCTGACAGCCTGCGCCGCCAGACCCAGCGGCGTCTTCGAGACAACCCGCCCCAGCATGTCGCGAACATAATCCACCCGCTGCCCGCGACCGTCTATGGCGGCCGTGACCCGACCCGCCGCGTCATAATAGAAGGTGCTCGTTCCCCGATCCGGGCTCGTCTCGCGGATTACCTCACCAAAGCCGTTGCGCACGAATGCCGTCGTGACGGCAACCGGATCGGTGAAGCTCGTTACATCGTCCAGCTTGTTATAGACCGTGGTTTCCGTGCCAGTGTCTGGCGCGACCGTGGTGATCAGCCGGTTGAGCGGATCAAACGCCTGCGTGGTCGCGTTGCTGCGCGGAGACACGATCTGCGTCGGGTTGCCCAACTTGTCATAACTCCACGCCGTCGTGCGACCGACGCCGAGCGTTTCCGTGAGCATACGGCCGATTGAATCGAACGTACGCGTGATGCCGCTGGCCGTGCTGCCATCGGCACGCTTGACCGTCTGGCTGGTGACATTGCCCATGGCATCCGAGGCAAAATCGATGCGCTCGCCATCGTTCGCGCGGATCGCAGTGAGGCGGCCTGCCAGATCATAATCCATGATCAACTGGGCCGTATCTGGCGCAGTGATGGCCGTCACCCGGCCCTCCGCATCATAAGCAAAGCTGGTCTGCGCATCGAGCGCGATGTTGGTGGGGTGCTTGACGGTCACGCTCGCCGTACGCCCCAGCGCGTCATAGGCGAACTGCGTCACCGCCCCGTTGGAGTCGGTCATCGTGCCGGGGCGGCCACTGGCGTCATAACCGCCAAAGCTGCTGACATGGCCGAGCGCGTTGGTAGCCGTGAGCAGGTTGCCCGCCGTGTCATAGGTGAAGCTGGTGACATCATCCACGCCAGAGACCGGCGCGAGCGGGCCATTGACCGAGAGCAGACGCCCATTGGTGGCCCAGCTGTAACTGGTCGTGCGCGCTTCCCCCGCTGTGGCATAGGGCACAGTGTGGGTGGTGGTGTCCGTCTCGGTCAGGCTGGTGAGCTGGCCGGTGGGGGTATAGGCATAAGTGCGCTTGAGCCCGGTCCGCGTCTCCTCCAGCGGCAAATCCAGCGTGGCATGCCAGACGATATTGGTTGTCCGCGCAGCACTGGTGCCGCTGGCCTCGGTAATCGCGGTGGGGCGGCGGTTGGGGATGTCGTTGGTGATCGTGGTGACAGTGCCGCGCTCGTCGGTCGAGCCGGTCGCGACGAAGATGCCATAAACGCCTGCCGGCCCCTTGCTGTAGGTATAAACTTTGCTGTCAGCCGGAACCGTGGCTGTGGCCTGGCCATCCATGCGCATCAGGCGACGCGGCATGGTTCCGGTCACACCATCCGCCGGATGATAATAGGTATAGCGCGTCGTCCGCCCCAGCGGGTTGGTGACATCCCTGTAGGAGTTGCTCCGGTTGGCCGCATCAATGAGATGCGTCACGGTGTATCGATTGTAGCCGCCTGCCTGCTCTGCCGATTCGACCAGGCCGGACACACCATATGTGATGGTCGACAGACGATTGCCGCTCAGATCCAGAAAGCCTGTCAGTGCATAGGGATAACGCGCATCCTCATAGAGATAACTTCTGCCCCACAGGGCCACCCCCGCCGCATTTTTCCTTTGCACCGCGTGCAGGCGATTGGTTCTGAACACGCTGTCCATGCCGCGCGCTTCGGAATAATCATAAGACAAGGTCGTGCCATCGGGGAGCGCAATCGCGGCAATGTTCTTGTCGTTGGTCCAGGACAACAATAATTCCCGGCCAAAGCTGTCCCTGACGCGATACGGATATAATCCTGTGTCGGCATAGTCATAGAAGAGCGACGCCCCGCTTGCGAAACGCTGTTCGACAGGGACAAGCGTTCGTTGACCGCCCAAAGCGATGGAACCCGTGCGACGAAACAGAATAGCATCGCCATTGGCCAAAGTCATGATTACTTCGCCGGGTCCATTGGCTACAGCGGCCTCGCTATCAAAATATGCGATGCGCGGCGTGGCTGGAATGGCCACCATGGAGATCCGCCTGCGGCTTGTGCCTTCCGTCTCAAACGTCCAGTTCGCTCCATTGCTTGTCGAACCGACCAGCTTGAAGCGGTCCAGATGGCCATCATCGGACAGATATTCCACCTTGGCAGCAAAATCTGTGGCGACAATCAATCTGCCGGGAATAAGGCCGTGCCAATGCGCACCAAATCCCGGAATATTTCCATCTGACAACGGATCGCCACCGCGCTGCCGACTGCGGTAGTTGCGCGTAACCTGCAACAGCCCGTCCGCGCTCGAATAGTCCGTTTCTGAAATGCGTTCAGCGCCGGTTTCCAAGAGAATCGGATCGCCGACAGACTTGGGTTCGGATCCTGACTTCGAAGCCGCGCCATTTTCGCATTCACATTCTGCGGCAATGTCCTCTAGCCTTGCACATTCCGTTGTTTTCAGAAGCCTGTAATCTGTTGGGCACCATGCCGTTACGACCGGTGGGAGGTGCGGATTCGCCTCTTCTCCGAAATGCCAACTGCACGTAAAACCGTTCCAAGATGTGCGTATGGGTTGCTGATAACCCGCACCGGGATTCAAATTCGCATGCGCTGCATGACATGCAGCATCTGCGGTTTCATAGTTGATACCGCCATAGCTCCAGCGGACAGGAATTCGTTGCGCCGCCATAGGCACTGTAACTTGCGCTTGCGCTGCTCCTGCAAAAGCGAGAATCAATAGCAGAAATTGGACAATTTTCGCCACGCGCGCGCATCCTCATCTATTCTGGATACCAATGAATATGCCTCGTTCTTGAGTCGTGTCAATATTTACAAATCTTTCTTTTTAACTCACATCGTTTGAAATTTTGCGAATCACTCGCTCAAACGCGCGATCCTGTTCGATATTTTTCCATACAATTTCGACCGAAATGGTGATAATTACTGGACAATTGAGCGCTCAAACATTTCGTGATCAATGCAGAATGCACTGCGCATTTTTCGACTTTCACCAACCTTGAGATATTTCTCTGACACTGCGTCCGGCGCGGGTGCTGGAGAGGCTGGCCGAGCCCCAAGACGTGGAATTCCGGGTCTCTCCCATGCCGAACCCGCAGATCAAGGTCTGGGTCGATTATGTCCTGCCAGGCGATGATGGCAAGCCGCTCGGTCTTGTCGAGGCGAGGAGCAGGACGGCGAGCAGAAGCAGCCATTCAAATGGACGATGACCATGCGCAATGTGTGGTGAGCCGACTGCCTACTCCGCAATCCTGCGGGTTTTGGCGATGCTATCCGCTGAAATTTCGTCAGGGCTGAACGGAAGGCGCCGCCATTGCTTGGCAGCATAGGCCCGGGTCTGATCGGCAAAATGCGGCGAGGCTGGATTGGTTGATTGCGAATAGCTGAGGATCGCTTCTGCCACCGGACCATGTCCATCAAAGCCGACGATCTGGATATAGCTCGTGCCGTGCGCAGGGACGAGGCCACCGGGAATTTCGCGCGCATCCTGAAAATTCAACACGCCCGCCGTGCCTGGCCCGCCGTGGATTGGAATATGCTCCGCGCCAACGGCCACGCGCTGCACCTTTCCCCATGGTGCAGCAGGCGCCACTCCGGCCGTGTCGAGCGCGACCACCGCAGCACCGACCGCCGCCAGCAGCTTGTCAGAAACAGCCATAGTGGCCAGATCCCGTGGCGTATGAACCGGATCGGCAGGATCGAAGGGAACCTGCCAAAGGCCTTCAATCTGGGCAAGTTTGGGCCACAACCAACGGAACAACGCAGCCCCTTGGCTGTCAGCCTCGAAACGGCGGTCCCATCCTGCCAGCGCCGCGCAGCCGCGGGACACCTCGGCCGAAGGCATTGCGGCTGTTGAGCAGAGCTTGACCAATTCACCGACGACAAGATCGGCAGCCAGGCTTTTGTTCGCGAACACCATCGCCTTGGCCCGGGCGTGGTCGACCTTGCCCGTAGCGAGCAAGGCCTCTGTCTCGATGAAATTCGAGCGCGTCCGCAGCGACAGTTCCCGAGCATGGTTCCCCAAGATCGGTGAAAGCGGCGGGTGAGGAATGCGCGGGTTGCTCAACCAATAACTGTCGTTGCTGTTGGTCAGATAGTCGCGCCGGATGGTGGCGGCCTGATCGCGCGCAGGCATCAAGCCAGCTTTGGGCGTGCTTGCCGCGCCGTCCCAATCGCAGTCCGACCGCGCCCCATCGAGCAGGATAGCCAGTTTGGCCACGGCCTGCGACTGAGGCGTCGCGCATGCTGCAACTTTCGAACGAGAGACGTTTGGCACAGCCGTAATGTCCGCATGAAGCGCATCGCCATAACGATCAGCCGCGATCGTGTTGACCCATGGGAGGCCGAGCGACTTGCCCGCCGCAGCCCTCACATCACCAACATTCCTTGCTTGTCCGATCCGCAGCCAGGCCTCCATCGCGCGCTGATTGCCACGATTGGCATCCTGCACTGCAAACGCAGTCGCATGATTCCAGATCAATCCCGATTGCGGGGCGATAACAACGGGGCCAAACCGGGTTGCATAAAGTGTGCGCGTGATGGCGGGCGTGCCGTCGGGCATGGGGACAGAGACGGTACGCCGCTCCATCGGCACGCTTTTCCCGTCTACAAGATAATGGGTTGGGTCAGCGGGGTCCAAGGTCAAGGCATGAAGCGTGAAGTGCTTTGCGGCAGTGACCGTATGGGTCCATGCGACATCTCGATTGAATCCCAGAGACGGGATCGGGCTACCAGGCAGGCCCACGCCCATGACGGTGTAACCGCCTGGGCCCGTGATGTGCATCTGCCAAAGACGGTTTGGCCCGCTCCACGGAAAATGCGGGTTGCCGATCAGCAATCCGCGCCCGTCGGTCGTGCTCTCGCTCCCAAAGGCCCAGCCATTGCTGCCAAACCCCGGCTCGTTTGGCTGCGGCAGCGCGAAGCCGACACGCGCATGCGACTTTCCGGGAGGCGCAGCATTCGCGATCCCGGGTGCCAAGGCCAGCGAACCCGCCAGCAGCATCTGTTTTTCGGTCAGGCGAAGCATATCGTCGCGCGTGATGGGGCGCACCCAGGGCTTGTTGCGGCATTCGGACGGGATGCCGGCGGGGCCAGCGTCCCTAAGAAAGCGATTATACCCCGCGACATAACCATCCACCAGGCGGCGAGTTTCCTTGGTCTGACGGGTGACACCGGCGCGCAAGGCCGGCAGGTCGATCATGGCGCGAAAGAACAGGTCTGATGAGAGATTGTCCACCTCCTGAAAGCCCAGCACCGCCTTTGCCTGCGCCCCGAAGTGCAGCGAACGCTCCCCCGCAACCGTGGCAAATTCCTCCGCCAGCAAACAAAAATTATCTTCGGCGTAAGCATAGCCGACGCCATAGCCCACGCCCTGCCATGTGTTTGAAACGATATGCGGGATGCCATAAGTCGTCCGGGTCACCGTGGCTTCATAGCGGCTGCGCGCCTCCGCCTGACCAGCCGCAAACAGCCCGAAACAGAGCATCGTGAAAGTCGCAGTCCGTCCCATCGCCCCTATCCCATGCAATTTCATAGCTTCGCTCTTGATTGGTGCCTGTCAGAGAAAATTGCAACGATCTGGTTTCCCGTGGTGAACCAGAAGGCCGGACCAGTCTTCAGGATTTCGCATTCCTTTTCTGCCGCCATCAATTTTGTCGGCATAGAGTGACAGCTTGTACGGAACCCGCTGACCGTCAACGCGGCATATGAGTGAGCCTCATCCGCCGGTCAGTCGATACCCGATTCCCGGCTCATTCCTGATGAGCACGGGGCGCGCCGGATCATCTTCCAGTTTGAGTCGCAGGCTGCGTGCCGCGACGCGCAGATATTCGATATCGGATTCATGTGCTGGTCCCCACACGGTGCGGAGCAACTGAGCATGAGTGACGACGCGGCCGTGCGAGCGGGTGAGCAGGGCGAGAACCGCAAACTCCTTGGGCGTCAGATGCACCTCAACCCCCTGCTTGCGAACCAGATGCGCGGCTTCATCAACCTCGATGTCGCCGACCCGGATCGGCCCCAGATCGTTTCGTCGCCCACCCTGGCGGCGCAGCGCAGCGCGCAGACGCGCCATCAATTCGTCGGTATCGAACGGCTTGGTCACGAAATCATCTGCGCCCAGATCAAGCGCCGCAATCTTGTCTTCCGTTCCGTCGCGGGCCGAGACGACGAGAATCGCCATGCCCCCGATGCGCGCAAGGCTGTCGACCAGTTCCAGCCCATCCCGGTCCGGCAAGCCGAGATCGACAAAGGCGGCAGCGGGCGCGTGAGTCTGTGCGATGTGCAGCGCGGCGCGCGCATTTTCAGCTTCGAGCACCGCATAGCCAGCGCGGGTGAGTGCGGCGCAGAGCAGGCGGCGGATATGGAGTTCGTCATCGACGACAAGAATGGTGGGGAGGCGGCTCATGATACCTGACCCGGTATATCTATGAGCAGCGCTGGCGGGAAGGCAATGTTCATGCACGCCCCGCTCTGCCCATCCGCCCGGTTGGTGACGTGAAACCCGATGCCGAGCGCCCCTGCATAACCCGTGACCACGCTCAGTCCGAGCCCATTGCCTTGAACAGTGTCGGCGGCTTCACGGCGGGGAAGGCCGATGAGGCCGTCGGGCAATCCGCGCCCTTCATCGATAATCCGTAAAGTAAGGCCTTCGGCGTTCTGAATCCCCTCGATCAGGATGCCGCTGCCTGGCGGACTGAATTTGGCAGCATTGTCGATCAGGTTAAGCAGCATGTGGTGCAGCATCCGGGGGTCGGTCCGCACCAGCGGCACGCCGGGTGCAAGGCTCACGCGCACGTCGCGACCGGCCAATGGCCTCGTCAGCGACAAGAGAACTGCATCGACGGCATCAATGAGGTCAACCGCTTCACGCGTGTCCCGCACGGCGTCCGACCGCAGCCGTGCCAAACCCAATAGGTTGGTGACCAGTTGATCCAGCCTTGCGGCCTCTCCTCGGGTCTGATCAACTAGCCCTTGCGCATCGGGCGGTATGGCGGCCAGACCCGCGATGATGCCGGTGAGTGGTGTCCGCAAATCATGGCCGATCGAGGCGAGGATAGCCTCGCGCATGGCATCGCGCTGTTGCCGCGCTTCCACGGTCACGCGGTGAAGCGCGACGCCGGTCCGGCTGAGCGCCTGACGGATCAGGTCTTGTGCGCCGGGTGGCACGGGAAGCGCGCCCGATCCGCGCCAGAGCTGCGCAACCAGCGTGGTCGGGCCGCCCTCCACGGGCGCGTAGAGCGCGTCGGCTCCCGCCATCACCTCGGTTCCGCGCCCGGCCTCGACCTTGTGCGCCAGCGCCCAGCGCGCGGCTGCGGTATCAAGCGGAGACAGCGATGTTTCCCCCTCGGGATCAAGAAAGCACAATTTTGCTTCGGTCCAGCCCTCGATCAACATGGTCGCGCAGGCGAGCACCGCCTCTTCTGTGGTGCACGACGCCAGATCATCTGCCAGTGCCGAGAGCCGCGCAGCATTCTGGGAAAGCGCCTCGGCGCGCATCGCCTGCGCTTTCAGTCGCGCCGTCACCTGACTGACCAGCAAGGCCGTCAGCGCCAGCACTAGCAACGTCACCAGATTGTCGACATCCGCCACATGCAAAGTGAAGGCGGGCGGGACGAAGAAGAAGTTGAAGCCGAGTGTGGCGAGAAACGCCGTCACCAGCCCGCCGGACAAGCCGCGCGCGCCAGCCATGACGATCACCGGCACGAGGAACAGGAATGCCAGATTGGCGAGCGACAGCCATGCTTGCACGAAATGCGCCGCTGCGATGGTCACGCCTGCGCTCAGCAGAGCTTCCATCAAGACACGCACAGCAGGAACCTTGGAGTCGGCCATTCCCGGCATTTTCGCATTCCGCCTGCCCGGCGTCGAGCCAAATGCGATCAAATCTCTACCCGCGTGCCGAGTTCCACCACACGTCCCGGCGGAATCTGGAAGAAGCCGGTCGGGTCTGACGCATTCCTTTGCAGGATAATGAAGATGATGTCCTGCCAGAAGGGCAAGCCCACCTCATGGCTGGGCGAAAGCATGTGACGCCCGATGAAGAAGGACGCGCCCGCCTTGTCCTGCCGGATCGCACCGCTGCCAAACAGCGCGGCGGGGACATCGGGCGTTTCCATATAGCCGAAGCGCAGGGTCACCCATTGGAAATTGGCGTCGATGGGCGTGACCGTCATGCGCTCCTCATCCGCCACGCGCGGGCTCGTCGCGTTGTGCACAGTCACCAACACATTCTGCTCATGCAGCACCTTGTTGTGCTTGATGTTGTGGAGCAGCGCGACCGGTGCCACTTCGGGATCGCCTGTCAGGAACACGGCAGTGCCGGGAATCCGCTGAGGCGGGCGGGCGGCGAGCACCTTGGCAAGCTCCACCATCGTCACATGATCGCGCTGGGCCTCTTCTGCCAGATAGGCGCGGCCCTTCAGCCAGATATGGATCACGAGCCCGATCATTGCAGCGATGACCAGCGGCACCCACCCCCCTTCGACAACGCGCAGGAAGTTTGCGCCGAAGAAGAACAGGTCAAGCAGCAGGAAGGGCGCGATGAAAAGAGCGGCGAGCGCAGGCCGCCACGCCCACAGCTTCCACAGCACGATGAAGGCCAGACAGGTCGTCACCACCATCGTGCCCGTCACTGCAATGCCGTAAGCCGCCGCCATCGAGGAAGAGGTGCGGAACTGGACGATGAGCAGCGCCACCCCCGCCAGCAGGAGCCAGTTGATGACGGGAATGTAGATTTGCCCGGAATGATGCTCGCTTGTCTGGTTGATGATCATGCGCGGGAACAGGCCAAGCGCTATGCCTTGTTGGGTGAGCGAATAGGCGCCCGTGATGACTGCCTGACTGGCAATGATCGTGGCGAGCGTTGCGAGGATGACCATCGACAGGCGCAGGCTTTCCGGCGTCATCAGGAAGAACCAGTCCGCATTGGCAAAGGACGCGCCCGCCGCTTCCGCTGCGCGCATGTGTACGAGCGCAAAGGCGGCTTGGCCCAGATAATTGAGCGCAAGCGCGGGCATGACGAGCGAGAACCAGCCGATACGGATCGGCGCGCGGCCGAAATGGCCCATATCAGCGGTCAGCGCCTCCGCGCCTGTCACGGTCAGGAACACCGCCCCCAGCACGAACAGGCCAGTCACACCGTGTTCCAGCAGGAAGGAAACAGCATACAACGGGTTGAGCGCCAACAGCACTTCCGGCGCGGCCATGAAGTTGAGCAGGCCGACCCCGCCAATCGCCAGAAACCAGACCACACAGACCGGCCCGAACAGCTTGGAGACAGACGCCGTGCCGCGCGCCTGAATGGCGAACAAGCCGACCAGGATGATCAGCGAGACCGCGACGATCCGCCCCTCGGTCATCATGTCGCCCATGCCGGGCACAGTCTTGATGCCCTCCACGGCGGACAACACCGAGAGCGCAGGCGTGATGATCGCATCGCCGTAAAAGAGCGCGGCCCCCATGGCCCCCAGCACCGTGACAATGGGCCAGTTGTGCGTGGCCTTGCGAGCCAACGCCATCAAGGACAGCACACCGCCTTCGCCCGCATTGTCCATGCGCATCAGAAACAGGACATATTTGACGGTGACGACGAGGATCAGCGCCCAGAGGGCGAGGCTGAGGACGCCCAATATTTCAGCCTGAACAATCCCGCCTTCCGCCGATTGTCCCAAGGCTTCGCGAAAGGCGTAAAGCGGGCTGGTGCCGATATCGCCATACACGACACCAATCGCACCGAGTGTCAGGGTCGCGGTCTGGCGGGGATTGCGTTTGGGGAGGGAGGACACTTCGCTGTTCCGATACAGTTGGAGTATCAGGCTTCAGCAGATTGGGGCGTATAACTTCCATGAGGAAAGCGCGGGTCAGGCGTAAGGATTTCGTAAAGAATGCAGCTTGCTCCGTAGCGTTGGCTTCCCCCTGACGGGGTTTGCGCAGACACCACGCGGCTAGTGGCTCAGCAGCGGCAAGGCGGACTGAATCGTTTCAAATTCGTGCCGGACCCGCTCCAGCGCATATTCAGTGCCCGCTTTGTCATTTTTCCCGGCAC
>JADKCA010000008.1 GCA_016714795.1 Sphingomonadales bacterium
ATGACAAGCGGTCGATCCAGTCATTCAGCGCGGCCCAATGCTCGGCCCGGGTCGACGCGAAGTTCTGGCAATGCGCGGCGTCCCTCAATATCTGCAATTCGACCGACGGAGCCGCTTTGAAATAGGCGCCTTCACGCTCCGGCGCGGGGCTGGTGTCCACTACGCTTTGCACGATTAGCACGGGCACTGAAATTTGCGCTGCGGCGGCGTGAACGATGCCCGGCGTTAGGGCATCGCGACCCAATGTGGCAGGTGATGAAGAGGCATGTGCTTCGTCCGCCTCGATCAACGACTGCGGCACATCTGGCCCGTAGAAAAACGTCCGCATCGGCACGCGCGGCGTGGGCAGATAGCCGCTTGGGATCAGGCCGGCCTGCAAGGTCGCGACATCTGTATCGCCCAAAATCATTGGCTCATTCGCCCAACCGATCACCGCCACCCGGTCGAGCGTTGGATGGGCTGCTGCTTGGGCGGTAATCATCATCCCGCCCATCGAATGGCCGATCCCGTGACGCTGACCGGGGCGGCCAAGCGATTTTACGACCTGCGCGAGCGCTTCGGCATGGGCAGCTGCGATGATGGCCTGGCTCAGGCTATCCTCTGGCTCTGGCTTGCTGCTGTCGCCCATGCCAAGCATATCGATGGCGAGAACGGCTTTACCTTGACCAGTGAACCAGCGGGCGAAGCTGTAGCTCTCATCGGCAAAAATAGGGTGCCAGTAGAGCCGCCGGTATCCACCGCCATGGAGTGCGAAAATCAGATGGCGCGATCCCTCTGGCATATCATCGGGCAGGTGCAGCGTCGCAGCGATATGGGCTGGTTCTCCCAGCCCAGCAGCGGAGGAGACATCCAGCATCATGTCGGTTGATTTCATGGCGCGCCGTCCCCTCCTGAAAATGACAGCATGGCTGGGCTTGGTCGGCTTTCACCTACCGGGGGAAAGGTTGCGAGCCAAGCACAATCGCAAAGACGGAGAAGCAGGATTGAGCGGAGAGAGGGTGATGGCGCAAGACGGCCTGGCATGGGAAAAGCTGATTGACGGTCTGCGTCCGCTCGGCGATGCCATGCGCGCGCGCATGCCGGAGCGGTTGCGCGGTAATGCTCAGGTGATGGCGGAATCGATGCGCTTGCTGCTCGCCGGTTTTGCGCGGGCCAGTTCTGACGCATTGGTCGGTGATCGCCTTCATCCGATGTTCGTGCCCGAACTCAATATCGCGCAGAATATATTCCAGCCCAATGCTGACACCATCTACAAAAGCTGCCTGATCGAAAAGGGTGGGAGCTATATCATCAAGGGCGATCGCGGCACCGTGCGGATGATTATCCTCGCGCAAATGGGGCCGGATACGCTGCGCACTGGAAAGCACCACCCGCTGCTCGGCCAGATTGATTTCGACACGCTGACGCTGGACGCCAATGGCCATTTCGAACTGGTGATTTCGCCCCAACGTCCTGCAGGATACGCTGGCGACTGGCGCGAATTGAACGCGCTGTGCGAGAAATTCATGGTCCGCATCGTCGGATGCGATTGGGGTGTGGAGCGCGAACCGCGCTTTGGTATTGCACGGCTGGATGTGGATGAGCCCAAGGGGCGGCCATCTGCTGCCACGCTCAATACCGGTTTTGCCGAAATGCCCGGCATCACAGCCGTCTGCGCGCTCGCCTTCCCAACGCATGTGGAAGAGTTGCGGAACGATGGGTATCTGAACACGCTCAAGATTTTTGATGTGTCGCAAATGTCGGGACTTGCCGGGCAGTTCTACTATGAAGGCGCGTATGAACTGGCTGATGATGAGGCGCTCATCACCGAGGTAAAGGTGCCCGCACGCTTCCGTTACTGGTCGATCATCCTCACCAATGATCTCTATGAGACGACCGACTGGTATAACAACCAGTCCAGCCTGAATGACACGCAGGGCGTGGTGGATAGCGACGGCGTGTTCCGCACGGTTATTTCCGCGCGCGATCCCGGTGTGCATAATTGGCTGGATACCGCGGGCTATGCTTCTGGCGCCATTCAGGGGCGTTGGTTTGAAGCGAGCGAAAAGCCGATGCCGACGATCAAGAAGGTCAAGCTGGCGGAGGTTAAAGACCATCTGCCTGCCGATACGAAAATTGTAACGCGCGAAGAACGCGCTCTGGCCTTGCGCAACCGCAGGCTGGCGGCGCAGATGCGCATCATCTGGTAAAGGAGCCAAATCGTGACAACTTCCCTTCCCGCCCATGTACCCGCTGACAAGGCGATGCGGCTTCCCTATTTCGCGCGCGAAATCGTGAAAGATTGCCCGCAGGAAACGCTGATCCCGGAAATGCACGCGACGCTGGGTCCGATCACCTATGTCACCAACATCTTCCCTGGCGACAAGCCAGGCTGGTTGCTGACTGGCTATGAAGACACGATGGCGATGTTGCGCAATGCCGACGATTTCACCAAGAACGGCATGGGCCAATGGTCGCAGAGCATCGGTGAAAATTGGCTGGTCGTGCCGACCGAAGTCGATCCGCCCATGCACAATCATTATCGCAAGGCGCTGAACCCCCAATTTTCTCCGCAGAAAATGGCGGCGATGAAGGAAGATCTGCGCAAGCGCGCCAACGCTCTCATCGATAAGTTCCGGGATCGCATAGAGTGTGATTTCGTCAACGAGTTTTCGGAACGCTACCCCATTTACATCGTGCTCGATCTGCTGGGCCTGCCGCAGGACCGCATGGCCGAATTCCTGGTGTGGGAAAAGAACATGCTCCACACCAATGATTGGGAAGTGCGCAGCAACGCGGTCAAGAATGCCGTGGACTATCTGAAAGGCGAAATTGCCGATCGTCGCAAGGCCCCGCGCGACGATTACATGTCGAAAATCTTTGAATTTGAGGCTGAGGATGGCCGCAAATGGAATGATGAAGAGGTGCTGGGCCACTGCTTCAATCTGTTCCTGGGCGGGCTCGATACCGTCACGACCATGCTCGGCAACAGCGTGACCGCTTTGCACGGCATCGAAAAGCAACAGGAATTGCGCGACAATCCGGACCGGATTGTGCTGGCGGTTGAAGAATTTCTGCGTGTTTTCGGCCCTGTCACGGCCTTCCGCATCGCAACCAAGGAGCTCGAACTGCACGGTCAGAAAATCATGCCGGGCGAATATGTCTCGGTCTGCACGCCGCTGGCGAACCAGGACCCGAAGATGCATGAAAACCCAGCTGAAATCCGCTTTGACCGCAAGGCTCCGCACATTGCGCTGGGCGGTGGCATCCATAAATGTCTGGGGATGCACCTCGCCCGTCTGGAACTTCAGGTCGCGCTGGAAGAATTGCTCAAGGCCATCCCATCCTTCCGGGTGAAGGATGGTTTTGATCTGGGCTATTTCGTGGGCAACATCACATTCGTGCCCGCGCTTGAGTTGCAATGGGATTGATCCTCATGCGGGATTCATATCCACATGGAAGCGGGTGAGTGTTAGGGCGGCGATCTTCCAGAAGCCGCCCACCCGACGATAGCGTTCATGATATTGGCCGTACCCGGTGATCGAGGCGACGCCGGGTACTGGTGAGACACCAGCCTGCCAGACCACGCGGTCCTGCATTGCCCATACGCCTTGCGCTGTATCCGGACCCGTCAGGGCGATCTCTGGCGAGTGGACCTGATGGCTGGTGGCTGCGCTTGTAACAGCGAATTTCACCTGATCGAGCAAGGCCGGGATGCCCATGATCGGGGGATTTCCAGTATCCTGCGAAACATCCATCACCGCATCTTCGGTGAAAAGCGCTGCAAATCCGTCCCAATCCTTGGTATCGAGCATCCGGCAATAACGCGCCTTGACCGCACGGATGGCCTCTATGTCGAGAAGTTGTTCCAGGCTGTTCATTTACACTCTCCTCTTTGATGGAACATTTGCCCTGCCTGTGCTGTCCGGCCCCTGCCTTACGACAGGTTGATGGACGTGCATGATCGCGGATGGCAGAGGCAGAGACACGCATAAAAATGAGGAGGCCGTTATGGCTCAGGAGGCGGGTGCGCAGGCACTGTTTGATAAATTTGGCACCTATATCCTGCCGGGCCGTGTGGATGATCCCCGACGCGGAATCGAGGAAGCTTTGGAAGCGGAACGCATCGGCCTGGGCGCCGTCTGGATTTCCGAACGCTTTGCGCTGAAGGAGCCTGCCGTTCTGGCAGGGGCGGTCAGCGAGGCGACCAGCAAGATCCGCATCAACGGTACATTCTACGCTACCATGCGCCATCCGATCGTGACGGCAAGCATCGCTAATCTGATGCAGGCGATGAGCGGTGATCGGTTCAGCATCATGTTCGCCCGCGCCGTCCCAGCCTATATGAAAATGCTCGGCGCGCCCGCCATCACCATGGAGCGACTGGCCGATTGCATCTCGATCATGCGCCGCCTGTGGGACGGGGAAACGGTGAATTATGAAGGTGTTCTCGGCAAATTCCCGATGCTGAAACTCACCGACATGCATGCCGGCAAAAAGCCTCCGATCATCTTCACCGCGATTGGCCCCAAAAGCCTGGAGTTCGCGGGGACGCATTGCGACGGCGTGTTGCTGCACCCGTTCGTATCGGCCACCGGCGTTCGCAACAGCACCAAGATCGTGCGGGATGCGGCGGAAAAGGCGGGACGAGACCCGATGTCGGTGCGCATCTATCACAACATCATCGTCGCGCCTGACCTACCCAAGGATGAAGAAGACGCCGTGGTGCGCGGTCGCGCTATCACCTATTTCGAACTGCCGGGCTTTGGCGATCTGATCGTCGAGATCAATGAATGGGACAAAGGCGTGCTTGACCAGATTCGGGCGCATCCCAAGATTGCCAGCCTCAATGGCAAGCCGGCCGATCAGGCCTACACCCGTCAGGAACTGGTCGATGTTGGCCAGATTTTGCCGCAAAGCTGGATTGATGATGGCGCGGCGGTCGGCACGGCGGCGCAGTGTGCAGATCAGTTGATGGCCTATCTCGATGCCGGTGCTGATGAAATTCTGCTCCACGGCGCTGGACCCAAGGATATGGGGCCGCTCACCACCGAGCTGAAGCGCGCGCTGGCGGCAAAGGGGCTGTAACATGGCACGGACGGCAGCAGAGGTGCAGGCGCGGTTGCGCGACTGGCTGGAAGCGAAGGTGGAGGGGTGGAGCAACGTCCGCCTGCGCCCGATGGAGGTCGCACTCGGCTCCGGCTTTTCAGCGGAAATCTTCTTTGTCGATGTTGATTTTGACGATGCACAAGGCCCGCAATCGCGCACGCTGGTGGTGCGGCGGCAGCCTGTCAATTTTGAGGTTGTGCTTGGTTCCAGCCTTGCACTGCAAGGCAATATGATGGCCGCGCTCGACCGGTTACAGGTCACGCCAGTTCCTGAATGGGTAGGCATGGAGCTTGACTCCTCGGTGCTGGAGATGCCTTTCCTTGTGATGGGCCGTGTCGATGGCCAATCCGCCACGCAGCGACCCAATTACAACAGCGAGGGCTGGCTGGCCGATATGACACCCGCGCAACGCGGCGCATGCTGGCAGAATGCAATCGAAGCCTATGCCCAGATGAGCAAGATCGACTGGCAGAAGGATGGCTTTGCCTTCCTTGAAAACCGTGACTGGGGTGCTCCGGGGCTCGACCAGTATCTCGGGCATCTGGAGGCCTGGTATCATGGCTGCCGCAAGGACCGGGTGATGCCTTATGTCGATACGGCGGTTGCGTATATGCGCGCGAACCAGCCCAGCGGCACAACGACCAATGTGCTGTGGGGGGATAGCACGCCCTCCAATGTGATGTTCGCACCCGATGGCTCGGTCAATGCGTTAATCGACTGGGAACTGGCGGCACTCGGACCCTCCGAGCTTGATCTGGCCTGGTGGCTCTACTTCGATGATCTGTTCAGCCGCCGCTTTGGCACGGCACGTCTGGACGGTCTGCCGACGCGTGAAGAAAGCATCGCGATTTGGGAGGCTGCGGTCGGGCGCAAGGCGCAGCATCTTGATTATTATGACATTGTCGTCGCGTTGCGCATGGCGTTGGTCGCGGTTGGCGCATTTGACCGACAGGTTGGGATTGGCAACATCCCGCCCGAGAACAAGTCGCTCAACGCCAATTTCATGACGCTGTATCTCGCCGAACGGCTGGGCATGGACTTGCCCGAACTTGGCCCGGATTTCTATGCGTTCATGAGTAAGCTAACCCCGGTTGAGCAGAAGGATGACGCGAGATGAGCAAGCTTGGCTTTTCCACCGATCGTGACATCGAAGCCGAAGAGGCGCGCATCGTCGCCTATCTGGAAAATGAGCTTGGCTGCTCTAACGTGTCGATCCACCGTATGCGCCGTTGGCGTCCGATCATGCACGCCGATGTGACACGGAACGGTGTGCGGCAGCGTTTGTTCCTGAAAGGCGAACGCACCTGGCCAACGCATCCTTATCCGCTCGACTATGAGCGCGACATGCAGATCACGCTCAGCCGCAACGGTGTGGTCGCCCCGAAATCCTCGGATGGGTGGATGATCCCAAGACCATCGTGATGGCCCGGTCGAGGGTGGGCGCGATGCCGGCCTCATTCAGGAGGCGATGGAGAACGCCTCGGTCATGAGCCCGGACCGGTGGCAAGCCAGCCTGCGCTACATGGAGTTGCTCGCCGAATTGCACGCCATTCCGGTCGAGAAATTTTCCGCAGCCGGGGCGGAGATGCCGACGAACAACACACAGGAAATGCTCGGCAATTTTGAACGCTTCCACGCCATGTCCGAGACTTTGGGCATCACCGACAGCTTCATCGCTTTTGCCTCAGGCTGGTTGCGGCGCAATTGCCCCACCAACACATCGGGCCTGTCTTTCCTGACGGGCGATTGCGGGCAGTTTCTGTCGGACGGCCCGAACGTCACCTGCCTGATGGATTTCGAAATTGGCCATATCGGCGATCCAATGCGCGATCTCGCTTGCTATCGCGGGCGGCACCCGATCGAGAATATGGGCGATCTGCCCGCCTTATTCGCGCATTATGCCAAAGCTGCGGGCAAACCGCTCGATCTGCATGCCATGGCCTTCCACACCGTCGCGTTCCTGACGGAGGCCTATTACGGCCCACTCTTTGGCCTGTATGATACCGGCCCGGGCGGAGACTGGGTTGAAGGGCAGGTACAAGTCGCGATTATCGGGCGACGCGCCCTTGAAGCGCTCGCGGAAATTACCGGCGTTACACTGGCGTGGCCAAAGCTCCCCGCGGCCGAAACGACGCTCTATGAGGATCTGGCGCTCGCCAAGCTGGAGGCCGACATCGCCCGCTTGCCAGACCATCAGTTGATGCAGGAGTGGCAGCGCAATATCCTCGCCTCGCTGCCGCGCAGTCTGAAGCAAATGGGCCATTACCGTTTTTGGCGCGACAGCGCTCTGGTCGCGGACGTGGCCAGCCTGACAGGTAAAGCAATTGCAAGTGTGGGAGAGGCAGAGGCCGAATTGCTGCGGTTCGTGCAAGCAGCAGGGCCGGATCAGGATGAAGCCATATTGCGCCTGCTCCACGCGCGATTGTCACGCGATTGCCTCGTCATCGCGGGCGAAAATCCAGCGGCAGACCATATTGCGCTCTCCCCGATGGAGCCTATTCTGCCGCGCTGACCTGAAGGACGCTCATGGCCCGTACACCGCAGTCGATCATTGATGAAGGCCGTATGGGCGGTTGGCAGATGGCGGCGATTGCTGTGACCATATTGCTCAACGCGCTCGACGGCTTTGACGTGATGTCGATCAGTTTCGCCGCGCCTGGCATCGCCAAGGAATGGGGCGTGGCCAAGGATGTGCTGGGCTGGGTCTTGTCGATGGAACTGATCGGCATGGCGGCGGGATCGATTCTGCTGGGTGGACTGGCCGACCGGATTGGCCGCAAGCCGACGATCATGGGCTGTCTTGTCGTGATGGCGGCAGGGATGCTGCTTGCCCCACAGTCCGAGAATGTGACGCAGCTTTCGATCTGGCGGGTACTGACCGGCCTTGGCATTGGCGGGATGCTGGCCGCTCTTAACGCGACGGTCGCGGAGTTTTCCAACGCGCGCTATCGCAACCTTGTTCTCCCGCTGATGGTGATCGGCTATCCGCTGGGCGCATTTCTGGGTGGTCTGGCGGCCAAGGCACTGCTGACCGGGGGCGATTGGCGCAACGTCTTCTATCTGGGCGCGGGGCTGACGGCGGCGTGCATACCGCTGGCCTTTTGGTTGATCCCGGAATCGCCCGGCTGGCTCAACGCGCGGCGTCCGGCAGGGGCTTTGGGTCGGATCAACGCGGTGCTCGCGCGCTTTGGCCTGGCGAAGATGGAGGCTTTGCCCGATCCCGAACCGGGTGCAGAGCGGGCCGCGCTGATCGAGATTTTCCGTCCCGCCATGATCCGCACAACGATCCTTTTGACGCTGGCTTACCTCACCCATGTCACGGCCTATTATTATTTCGTGAAATGGATTCCCAAGCTTGTTGTCGACATGGGCTTTGAACCGAGTGCAGGCGCAGGCGTGCTGACGAATGCCATGCTGGGCGGGGCAATTGGCGGCGGCTTGCTGGGGCTGGTCGCGATGAAGATCGGGATGCGCTGGGCGACCGTGATCGCGCTGGCTGGCGCGTTCGTGATGCTCAATGTGTTTGGTATGGGCAACCGCGATCTGGCCTTGCTGGGCTGGATTGCGGGGCTGACGGCCTTCTTCTCCAACGCCGCCGCGGTCGGCTTCTACGCGCTTCTGGCAATGGCCTTTCCGCCGCATGTTCGCGCGACAGGCACGGGCTTTGGGATTGGCTTCGGGCGGGCCGGGGCAGCGATGGGGCCGGGGCTGGCGGGTATGTTGTTTGAAAGTGGCATGGGGCTGCAAGGCGTTTCGCTGATCATTTCGGCGGGATCGCTGCTAGCAATCCTCTGCATATTGGCAGTGCGGATGCCAGCGGCAGCGAGGGGGGACTGATGGGCATCTTCACGCATAACTGCGTCGGGACCAATGATGTGGAGCGGGCAGGGCGCTTTTACGACACGGCCCTGGCGCCGCTAGGAATCCGGCGACTGGGTGATTTTCTCGATCAAGGGCTGGCTTACGGCGCGCGCGCGGCGGAGTTTCTGGTCCTCAAGCCACTCGACGGCAGCCCCGCCGCGCCGGGGAACGGTGTGACGCTGGGGTTCAAGTCCCCTGATCGCGCCTCGGTCGATGCGTTCCATACGGCGGGCTTGGCGGCGGGCGGCGTGGATGAAGGCGCACCCGGCCCGCGCGGCGCAGTGCCGCACGCTTACGGGCCTATCTGCGCGATCCCGATGGGAACAAGATATGCGCTTATTGCTTCAAGGCACCAGCTTAGCGACGCCATTGTCCGCGACGACCACTCCGCGCTCAATCGCCATCGCGCGGAAGTGCAGGCGGCCCGCTTCCTGCCAGATACGCGTCTCGATCGCGTCGCCGGGGAACACCGGTGCGGTGAAACGTAGGGCAATCTCGCGCAGCCGCTCCGCATCGCCATCTGCAGCATGGATCACCGCGCGCGCGATGACCCCCATGGTGGAAAGTCCGTGCAGGATGGGCCGTTCATGCCCCGCGCGCCGGGCGGTGACGGGATCGATATGGAGCGGGTTACGATCGCCAGACAATCGGTAGGTTGCGGCCTGCGCGAGCGAGGTGGGCAGGGGAACGGCATAGTCCGGATCGCGTGACGGAACAGGCGGTAGCGCCTCACCCGGCAAATCGCGCGCGCCGCCAAAACCGCCGCCACCGCGCACGACCCAGGTCTCGGTCGCCTCGGCCACCAATTCACCGCCTGGGTTCTTGAGGGTCTTGACCGCCCGGATCATCGCGGCCTTGCCCGGCCCCTTGTCTGCCAGATCGGCCACGCGGGTTGTGCCCAGCATGATCCCCGCCGGGTCCAGCGGCTGATGCAGCGTCAGCCGCTGTTCGCCGTGCAGGATGCTGATCCAGTCGAGTCCGGATTTCGGGTCCATCGGCCAGAAGCCCGCCGTGCCTAGCACCAGCGCCATGGTTGGCAGAGCCTGCAAGCCGCGCTCATAGAGGAAATGCGTCTCATCCACATCGCTGCTCAGCCCAGCCCCGACGCCGAGCGCATAGATGATCACATCACGCGGATCATAATCATCGCGCGCATCGGGTATGGCGTAAGTGAGCAGTGTTTCAGGATCGAGCGGCGTCATTGTGCATCAAAGGCCCGACGCAGCGCACGAATATTGTCCGCGTCGGCCCGCTCGACAATTTTGGTACCTGCGGCCATTTTAAAGCCGTGGAAGGCGCCAGAGTAAACGATGACCTCCGTCGGCACGCCAACCTGCACCAGTCGCGCGGCATAGGCCAGGCACTCGTCTACAAACAGATCGAGCGAGCCCACTGCGATATAGGCCGGGGGCAGGCCGGACAGGTCGGACGCGCGCGCGGCAGACGCATAGGGAGAGGGCTCGCCCTTGTTCATATATTGCGCGCGGCAATAGGCACTGCTCGCCCGCGTCCAGACGAATTCTCCGGTGAACGGATTGGCGTTCTTCGTGGAGGGCAGGCGGTCATCAAGGCGCGGCTGCTCCAGATGCTGGAAGGCAATTGGGTATTGCCCCCGGTCGCGCGCCATCAAGCTGAGGCAGGCGGCCATCGCGCCGCCCGCACTTTCGCCACTCACCGCGATGCGGCGCGGATCGATGCCCAACACATGGGCTTGCTCATACATCCAGCGGAGCGCGGCATAGGCATCGTCCATTGGCCCGGGAAAGCGGGTTTCCGGCGCAAGTCGGTAATCAACCGAGACGACCACACAGCGCAGCTCATGTGCCCAATGCATCAGTGTTGGCTTGTTCATTTCCGGCACACCCAGTACATGGCCGCCACCGTGAAAATGCAGGATGGCGGGGGCTTTGCCTGCCGATGTCGCGGGCTGGATCATCATGCAACGGATCGTGCGGTCGCCTTCTCCCGAAGGAATTTGCACATCCTGAACCCGCACCGGCAGATCGGGCAGGGGCCGCGCCGCCAGCATCGCCGGGAGCCCGGCGCGGATCATCGGCAAGCTCGCGTCAGACAGCGCCATCGGCGGGAAACCGTCCACCAACGGAAGCAATTCAGGATCGACCAGATGGCGCGTGCTCATTTGCGGAGTTTGCGATCATCAAGGCCGAGGCTGCGACCGATGATCTCCTTCATGATTTCCGATGTCCCGCCAAAAATACGACTGATACGCGCATCCTGATACATCCGGCAAATGCGATATTCTTCCATATAGCCCGCGCCGCCGTGCAATTGCACACAAGCATCTACAACTCGCGCTTCTAGCTCGCTGGTGAGCAGCTTGGCCGCGGCTGCATCTTCCGACGTCAGCTCGCCCGCGTTGAGCAGCAGCACCGACTGATCGATATAGCATTGCATCGCGTCGAGTTCGGCCTTCATCTCGGCCATTTTGAAGCGGCTGTTCTGAAACGTGCCAATGGGCTGGCCAAAGGCTTTGCGTTCCTTCACATAATCCAGCGTGATGTCGAAGGCGGTTTGCGCCGTCGCCTGAAAAATGATCGCTGCGACCAGCCGTTCCTGTGCAAGAAAGCGGGCGAGATATTTGAAGCCTTGGGTGGGTTCGCCCAGTACATTGGCTTTGGGGACTTTTACGTCGTTGAAGAACAGCTCTGCGGTATCCTGCGCCTTCAGGCCCATTTTCTTGAGCTTGCGACCGCGTTCAAAGCCTTCCATCCCGCGTTCGACCAGAAAGAGGCCAAGGCCGTGCTTGCTGTCCGGGTCGGTGCGCGCCGCGACCACCACGACATCGGCAAGGATACCGTTGGAGATGTAGGTTTTGGAGCCATTCAGCAGCCAATAGTCGCCCTTATCCTCGGCGCGGCTCTTCATGCCCGCCAGATCGCTGCCGGTTCCAGGTTCGGTCATCGCAACGGCGAGGATTTTCTCGCCGCTGATGATGCCCGGCATCAGCCGCGCCTTTTGTTCGTCATTGCCCAGCTTGGCGACATAAGGCGCAACGAGATCGCTGTGGAGATGGATGTAGAAACCGAGATCACCATGCCGGGCATTTTCTTCCATGATGATCTGCTCAAAGCGGAAATCATCGATGCCCAACCCGCCATATTGCTCGTCCGCCCATGTGCAGAGCAGGCCGTTCGCGCCCGCTTTCAGGAACAGCTCGCGGTCGACCATGCCTTCTGCGTGCCAGCGCTCGACATGGGGTTCGACTTCGGCCTGCATGAACTTGCGCACTGAATCGCGGAACTGCTCATGGTCGGAATTAAACGTGATGCGGCGCATATTGCCCCCTTCTGATCAATAAAAACCCTGGCCTTTTGCCGACCGTGCGCGAAGCCATGCAGACGGCGCAAATCGCGGGCCGTAAAGCTGGGCAAGACGATCACAGTCGCGGACGAAGGTCTCGATACCGACGGTATCGATATAGGAGAGCGTGCCGCCGGTCCATGCCGGGAAGCCCCAGCCATAAACCGCGCCGAGATCGCCATCTTCTGACGTTTCGATAACATTCTCCTCCAGACATCGCGCCGTTTCAATGGCTTGGGTATAGAGGAAACGTTGCTTCAACTGCGCGACATCGTAATCGGCTGACACCGGGAACAGATCGGCCAGCCCCTTCCACAGATGCTTGCCGCCTTCTGCCGGATAGTCATAAAAACCCGCACCATCTTTTTTGCTGGATCGGCCCGCCGCCTTCATGGCCTTGAGCACCGCAACGCCTGCGGGCAGAACATACTTCTCGCCATCTTGCTCAATCGCCTGCTCAACGATCTTGAGCGGCAGATCAAATGTCAACTCATCAAGCAGCGCCAGCGGACCAACGGGCATCCCGACGGCCTTGGCCACGTTCTCCACAACGGCGGGGGGCACGCCTTCGGCAAGCATCGCCGCGCCTTCATGGATCAGCGTCTGGAACACACGGCTGGTATAGAAGCCGCGGCTGTCATTCACCACTATCGGCGTTTTGCGCAGCTTGGCGACGAAGTCCATCGCGACCGCCAGCGTGGCGGGGCTAGTCTTTGCGCCCTTGATGATTTCAACCAGACCCATCCGGTCCACTGGCGAGAAGAAATGTAGGCCGATGAACTGATCGGGCCGGGCTGAGGCTTCGGCAAGCTTGGTGATCGGCAGGGTCGAGGTGTTCGACGCATAAACGGTCGTTGCGGGAATAACCGCTTCCGCTTTGCGCGTGGTTTCGGCTTTGATGCCGATATCCTCAAACACCGCCTCAATGATCAGGTCGCAGCCCTCCAACAGCGTGAAATCATCGGTGGGCGTGATGCGCGCGAGGATGGCGTCCGCCTTGTCCTGTGTCATGCTCCCGCGCGCGATCTGTTTGCCGAACACGGTCGTGGAATAGGCCTTGCCCTTGGTGGCGGTCTCCACGTCACGGTCGATCAGGATGACCTCAACGCCCGCTTGCGCGGAAACAAGAGCAATGCCTGCGCCCATCATGCCTGCACCCAGCACGCCGACCTTTTTGAATTCGGTCTTGGCGACGTCCTTGGGGCGACGCGCGCCGCGCTCTGCCGCGCCCTTGGACAGGAAAGTCGTGCGAATGATGTTGCGCGAGACCGGGCTGGTCAGCAGCTTGGCGAAATATTTGGATTCAACCGAAAGCGCCTTGTCGAACGGCAAAATCGCGCCTTCATAGACGCAGGAAAGGATCGCGGCGGGGGCGGGGAGATTATAGCCCGATTTGGCGAGTCCTCCGGCGGCGAACATCATGCGTGCCGAATAATCGGATGATGAGCCCACGCTGTTCGGGCAGGGCATAGCCCTTCACATCCCATGGCTTGACCGCATCGGGGCCAGTGGCGAGCCACGCGCGTGCAGTGGCCTCCAACTGGTCCGCAGGCACCAGCGCGTCGATGATGCCCAGCTTCAAGGCTTCGGCACCCTTGACCGCGCGACCCGAGAGCAGAAGCTCGGTTCCCGCCGTGACGCCCGCAATGCGGATCAGGCGCTGCGTGCCACCAGAGCCGGGCAATAGCCCGACATTGACTTCGGGCAGGCCAACAACCGCTTTAGGATCATCGACCAATATCCGATAATGACAGGCCAGTGCGAGTTCAAATCCGCCGCCCAGCGCCAGACCGTTGATGACGGCCACCCAGGGCTTGCCGGATGTTTCCATGGCGCGGTGCATCGCGGTCGCCTTTTGGCTGAACGCAAAAGCATCCTTTACCGTCAGCGTGTCATAGCCTTGGACGAGTTGCTTGAGATCAGCCCCCGCCATGAAAGCAGACTTGCCCGAAGTGAGGATCACGCCCTTTATGTCGTCGTCCGCCGCAATCTGCGCAGTGGCGTCCATCATATCGGCGATGAACGCATCGGACACGAGGTTCATCGATTCGTCGGCATTCTCCATGATGAGGGTGGCAAAGCCGTCATCGGCCTTGACGAGGTTCAGATGTCGCATGGTGATGTTTCCTGAAATCTGTACGCGTCAGACGCGTTCAATGATGGTCGCGGTGCCAAGACCGTTGGCGGCACACAAGGTGATGAGGCCGGTGGCCTTGCCGGTGCGCTCCAGCTCGTCGAGCACGGTGCCGACGATCATTGCGCCGGTCGCGCCGAGCGGATGGCCCATCGCAATGGCCCCGCCGCAGACATTCACCTTGTCATGCGGAATGTCGAGGTGCTTCATGTAGCGCAGGACGACACTCGCAAAAGCCTCGTTGAGTTCGAACAGATCAATGTCACCTACGGTCATGCCCGCATTCTTCAGTGCCTTTAACGACACGTCTGCCGGCGCTGTCAGCATGATCGTCGGTTCAGACCCCATCGACGCATAAGCACGGATGCGCGCGCGGGGCGTCAGTCCGGCCTTTTCGCCGAACTCTTTCGAGCCGATCATGACAATGCCGGACCCATCGACAATGCCAGAACTGTTGCCGCCGTGGTGGACGTAGGAAATCTCTTCAATCTCGGGATAGCGCGCCTTGGCGACGTTGGCGAAGCCGCACTTGCCCATGCCTTCAAAAGCAGGCTTCAGCTTGGCGAGACTCTCAAGCGTGGTGGTGGGGCGCATGTGCTCGTCATGATCGAGAAGCACTTGGCCAATGCTGTCCTTGATCGGCACAATGGCGTTCTTGAAGCGCCCTTCGGCCCAGCTTTGCGCGGCACGGCGCTGACTTTCGACGGCGAAGCCATCGACATCTTCGCGGGTGAAGCCATCGAGTGTCGCGATCATGTCGGCACCAATGCCCTGCGGTGCGTAATAATTGTGGAAAGCGACATCGGGGTCAGATGTCCAGGCCCCACTGTCATAGCCCATGACAGTGCGACTCATGCTCTCCACGCCGCCGCCAATGCCGGCCTGCACCATGCCCGAATGGACCTGCACTGCAACAAGGTTGACCGCATCAAGGGCGGACGCACAGAAGCGGTGGACTTGCTGCCCGCCAACTGACTGGGCATATCCTGCGTTCAGAACGGCCGCACGCGCCAGCACGCCGCCTTGCTCGCCCACCGGCTGCGCCGTGCCGATGATCACATCGTCGAGTAGCGCGGTATCAAGTCCGTTGCGGTCCCGGACTGCCTGTAAAAGCTGGGTGACGAGTTGGACCGACGTGACCTCATGAAGTGCACCGTCCGGGCGCCCTTTGCCGCGCGGCGTGCGCACATGATCGTAGATATAGGCTTCCATCAGCCGCTCCTTGCGATTTGCAGATTGAAATGGATTGGCCTGCCTCCCGCACCAAAGACGCGGTCTCAACACCTATCGAAGGGCAGGGATTGTCAAGCGCGTCACCGTGGTGCAACTCGCACCGCATGGCACCGCCACATTCCTCCGCAACGACACTTGAAAAGATCATGGCGGCCGCACGCGATGACTTTGCGACGCACGGTTTTGATGGTGCCAAGCTCGACCGGATCGCCAAGGCGGCAGGCGTCACCAAACAGCTCGTCTATCATTATTACAAGTCCAAGGAAGAGCTTTACAGCGTCGTCCTGGACCGCGTGTCGGATGAAGTCCGCGCCATGCTGGACGATCCGGATTATGACCTTCTGTCTCCGCCCGATGCTGTGCGCGTTATGATCGAACGGATCATTCAGGCCTACCGCGAGCGGCCCTATATCATTGGGATGACAGTCGATCAGGATTTGCACAAGGGCGAGCACATCTCGCGCCGTTCCAACTATATCCCGTCCTTGCAGCGTTTTGTGACCGAACGGATCTCCCCCTTGCTCGAACGTGGCGTGGCAGAGCGGCATTTCCGCAGTGGGCAAGACCCGTTTCTCTTTTACTGGTCCGTCTTTGCGCTCGCCTCCTCTGTCTTCACGCAAAGCTGGGCGATGTCCAAAAGCAGCGGCATGGATTTTGAAACCGATGAGGGCATCGCCCGCTGGCAAGCGCATGTCGTCGATTTTGTCCTTCAGTCGATCACGCTGCCTGCTTTACCGCGTTAAAAAGAACCGGGCTTCCCGCCGCGCCGCATTTCGATAGCATCTTGCGCCAAGCCGATAGGGCATGGAGGAGAGAGCGAATGGCATCCTATTTCGTGGGGGTCGTGAACAAGCATGACCTGGAAAAATACGGTCTTTACGCAGCGGCCGGTTATCAAAGCATCGCCGGTTTCGACGTCGAAGTGACGATGGCAGAAAACCCGCAAGTGCTAGAGGGGAATTTCCCCGGCACGACCATCATCATCATGAAATTCAAGGATGAAGACGGGGCCACGCGCTGGTATAATTCAGACCTTTATCAGGCCGCGATCCCGTTTCGTCATGCGTCAGCAGACACACCGTTTCTGATTCAGTTTAATGACGCGGAAGGCCAAATCCAATGAGCAAGTTCAAGCATCTGTTCAGCCCGTTCAAGATCGGGGCACTCAATCTCCGCAACCGCGTTTTCATGTCTCCGCACGGCATGGTCGGGCTAGGCATCGGCACCGATCAGCAGGTCGGCTATTTCGAGGCACGCGCCAAGGGCGGCTGCGGCTTCATGGTCATCGCAAGCTGTCAGGTTGTGCCGGCACCGCTCGTCCCGCCGGGCTGGTTCATCGAAGCCTATAACCCCGATCACATCCCCGCGATCAAGCGGATCGTCGATGCGGTCCACAAGCATGATACCAAAATCGTGGTGCAGGGCGTATGGATGCAGGCTGACCCGTCTCAGGCGCAAGCCTCTGGCGCGGCCCCGCACACCGTGCTGAGCGACAGCCAGCCACGTTCGATGACCACAGCAGAAGTGAAGGCGCTGGTTGAAGCGCATATCATTGCCGCTCAACATGCCGAAGAGGCCGGGGCAGACGGATTTGAATTCCCCATCGGCGGTGGCGCAGGTCTGCAAAGCTTCACCTCGCCGCTCTACAATGTCCGCACCGATGAATATGGCGGCAGCCTAGAAAACCGGATGCGGATGGTGATGGAGATCATCGCGGGGATTCGCGCGCGCTGCAAACCTGAATTCGTCGTGGGCGTCGCCCTAAACGCCGATGATACCACTCTTGGCGGAGATGGCCTGCCCGAAGGCGTCGCCATGTCCAAATTGCTGTCAGACAGCGGCATGGTCGATTGGCTGCGGATCACGGCGCGCGGGCAGAAGCCGCAGATGACGCATTACCACTATCCGTCTTCTTATCTCGGTGAGCAGGGCACGCATGTTTACGCCGCCGCCGAAGTGAAAAAGCATGTGAATATTCCCGTCGTCAGTGGCGGGCGGATACTGGACGCGGCCTATGGCGATCAGCTTATCGACGAGGGCAAGATCGACATGATTTTTGTGGCTCGGTCTGTGATTGCCGATCCAGAGTGGCCCAACAAATCGCGTGACGGGCAGACGGCCGAAATCCGGGCGTGCATCGGTGATCTCGAAGGCTGTTTTCTGCGCTCCTGCATCGGACATCCGGTTGGCTGCACGGTCAACCCGGATATCAGCTTCGAGCATGAGCCCCCTTACGAACCCGCGCCGGTTCTCAAAAAGGTGGTCATTGCAGGCAGCGGTCCGGCTGGGATGCAGGCGGCCATGGTTGCTGCGAAACGCGGCCATCAGGTGATTTTGCTCGAAAAGTCCGAAGCTCTGGGTGGACATGTCCGCCTGCAAGCCAAGCTGCCGGGCCTTGAAGATCGCGGCGACATCATCCGCTGGCTTGAATTGCAGCTCACCAAATTGAAAGTCGAAATCCGTCTTCACACCGAAGCGACGCCGGACCTGATCCGAGACCTCGGCGCGGACGCTGTGATCGTGTCCACTGGCGCACGCTACGCCAAGAATGGTGTCAGCAAAAACCAGCTCATCGCCATTCTAGGCGCGGATTACCCGCATGTTCTCACGCCTGAAGAACTGATGTTGGAACATGCCCGTGTTGGCCAAAGAATCGTCGTCTATGACAATACGTCATATGAAGTCGGCCCCGGCATCGCGGAATATCTGGCGGATCAGGGCAAGGATGTGACCTTCGTGACCATCGATTCGGGCCTGGCCATGTCGGTCACCGAACTGGGGCTGAACAAGGTCATCTCCAAGCGGCTGCTTCCTAAAGTCACCTTCCTGCCGCAAACACAAATCAGCGCGATTGATCCGGCCAATGTCACCCTCACCCATTATTTCACGGGCGAGCAGACGGTGCTGCAGGATGTGGACAACACGATTATGGTCACCTCCAAGCCGCCGGAGGAGGGACTGTATCACGCACTCATCGGCACAGGTGTCGAAGTGATGATCATCGGCGATGCGCGGGAGGCGCGCTGGAGTGTGTTCGCAACCGATGAGGCAATCAAGGACGGGCGCAGGGCAGGCCTTTCTCTTTAGGCTTAGGACCTGCTAAATCCACGTCCGCGAACACGCCTTCCTGAATTCTGTTGTATATCAGCAACAGTTTTTCGACTTTTGGGACGGAATTTTTACCCCTCCTTTAGATAGGTGTGAAGAGCGGGGGGTAGGGACCATTTACCCATCATCTTGATCCGAGTGATTTGGCCCTTGTGGATTTCTGCAGGGCCGAGTTGTGGCGGTGATGAAATCTGGTGGCCTGCAAACGGCGCCGTGAATATGGTATGATAGGGAGGAACTTGAATGAATATTTTCCAGACTCGTCGCGTGCTTTTGACAACGACAGTGCTTTCACTGGGAATGGCAATTGCCACGCCCGCTTTTGCTCAGGCCGCCGCTGAGGAAACGCAAGGCGGTATCGCGGATATCGTGGTCACGGCGCGCAAGACCAACGAAAATCTGCAGTCTGTTCCTGTTGCTGTGACGGCGCTGAACTCGGAGGCGTTGACGTCTAAGCAGGTTCTTGAAGTGACGGACCTTGCCCGGACCGCTCCGAGCCTCACCATCAGCACAGGAGGCACAGGACCCGCTTCCATCGTTTATCTCGCCATTCGTGGTCAGGCCCAGAACAGCCCGAACTCCTTGTCTGATACCTCAGTCGGCATTTATATCGATGGCGTTTATGTTGCGCGCCCGATTGTCGGCAATCTTGGCTTCCTTGATATGGCCAGCGCGGAAGTTCTTCGCGGTCCGCAGGGCACGCTGTTCGGTCGCAACACGACGGGCGGTGCCCTGAATCTGACCAGCAACCGGCCTTCTGATGAATATGAAGGCCAACTCAAGATTGGCTATGGCAATTATAATTCCAAGGTTATCGAAGGCATCGTCAATGCGCCTTTGTCAGAAGGCGTCGGCCTCCGTGTCGCTGCGCGCTATGGTGACCATGACGGCTATTTCAAGAACAATCAGATCGGCTATCCGCAGGGCAGCGTGGACAAGGACTTCATCCTGCGTGGCACGCTGGTCGTTGCGCCGCCTTCGTCGCGCCTGAAAGCGACGGTCATCGGCGAATTCGTGCGCTATGCGGATGATGGCAACGCAACCGCTGTTGCTGCGATCAACCCCGGCATCCTGACGCAGCCGGCATACGGCGCGTACATCAATTCCGAATTCGCGCGCTTTGTAACAGCCGCGCAGTTGCCGGCGTTCACCGCCGCCAATTCCAATTGGACCGACACCTTCTCGCGTCCACGGTCTGGCGATGGTCAAATTGACAAACTACAGAACAATAACCGCGTGGACGCATTCTCGGGTACGCTGGAGTGGGAAAGTGACGCGGTCAACGTCAAGTCGATCTCAGCCTATCGTAAGTCATTCACCGATGACAGCCTTGATCTTCATGGCTTCCCGACGACCACGAATCCGTTCACGCCGTTCCTGCCGAACGCCTCAACGGCCTTTATCAGCACCTACCGCAACAAGCAGTTTAGTCAGGAACTTCAGCTTTCGGGCAAGGTGGGCGCTCTCGATTGGCAGACGGGGGTTTACTACTTCAAGGAATCAGGCAGCGAACAATCACGGGCGTTCATTTTGGGCGGTGTGCAAGCCGCGCGAACGCTTAGCGACTATAGTTCACGTTCGGTCGGCGCTTTTGCGCAGGTCAACTACCATGTCACGGAAGCACTGCGTTTGACGGGCGGTCTGCGCTACACGTGGGACAAGCGTACGATTGACCGGCACAGCACAAACAACTGGCGCCTGCCTGACAATCTTGAAGTCTGCACCGTGGGGCCGAACAACGGTTTGACGGCAGCCGCAGCACCGTGCACCGACCCGCGTGCGGCAAGCTTCAAATATCCCGCTTGGACGTTGGGCGTTGACTATCGCGTGAACGATCAACTGTTCCTTTATGCCAAGACCAGCGGCGCATCGATGTCGGGCGGTTTCAACTCGCGCTTCGTTCCGGCACCGTTCACGCAACAGTTTGACCCAGAAAAGGTCCGCGACGCCGAAATCGGTTTCAAGGGCGATTTCTTGGATCGCCGCCTGCGGACCAACCTGGCGATGTTCTACGCAAAGCAGTCCGACGTGCAGCGGATCGTGAATGCCCTTGTGGGGACGACACTAACCCAGTTCGTTACCAACACCGGCAAGGTTAAGGCGAAGGGCTTTGAATTCGAAGCCACCGCTCTACCGACACGCAGCCTCGAAATCACCGGCAGCATCGCCTATCTTGACGCGAAATATGTCAAGGGAAGCCGCACGGAAAACCAGGGTACAGCAGCAGTCCCAATTCTGGTGGATCGCTCGCTTGAGCCCGTCACGCAGGCCCCGAAATGGACGGCCAATATCGGTGCCACGCAGACCTTTGAGGTTGGGTTCGGCGATCTGTCGTTCCACGCTGACTATGCCTATATCTCCAGCAGGGCAATGGATGCAGCCACTGCCAAGTCACTGGCGCAGGGTGGAACGCAGGCAGCTATTGACGCGACGGCCATCGGCAACGCGGCTTCGATAGTCAAAGGCTATGGCCTTCTCAACGGTCGTATCGCTCTCAAGATTGAGTCGCCTGATCTTGAACTCGCGCTTTGGGGCCGGAACCTGACCAACAAAGCTTGGTTTACCAACGTGTTCAACAACTATACGGGCCTGGGCGCGACAGTTCAGTATCAGGGTGCCCCTCGCACCTACGGTGCTTCGGCAACGATCAAGTTCTAATTGCTTGTTTCGCATTAAAGCAGGACGATTATTGGCCGCCCCATTGAACAGGGGCGGCCATATTTCTGCAGCCAAGCCGAAGTGGCAGATATAAATTTAACATAACATATATTATCGGACTTATTTAGTGTAGCAGCAACATAATGATGTCACTTCCTAGCTCCATGCCTTGAGGTGGCTCAATTTAGATCTGATGTTCATCACCATTGCCTTCGTTCGATGCATCCTTCAGCTGCGATCCGCCTGACACCCATTTGGCAACCGGATACAATCCCAGCTTCCCACCTTGCCGGGCAATGACTGCGCCCGGAAGATGGCACGTGCCGGTGCCGGTGTCGGCGATGTCTATGACCATGTGTCGTCAAGCACAGTTGAATTTCTCAACCTCGCTGCGGCTTTTTTGCAGCCCAAAGCTCAAAATGCGGTTTCAACACATCGGGCAGCTCTTCGTAAAAGGTATCATCCAGCGGGTAATGCCGCATAGCTACCCAAACGGCATCAAGCACTGCAATGCCTTGCTTGTGGTCTTTGGGCTGCTTCTGTGGATCGCGTTCCGGCTTGGCTGCCATCCAGAGCTTTTGCAGGGCAAACCAACGTGGATCGGGAACTACCATGCGTGCCGCGTCGCCATCGCGCACCCCAACCACCCGGACGATTTGCCTCCCGTTCAGAAGCCATTCCTGCTCGGCAAGCGGGATCGGTCGTGGACGATCCTGCACAACCTGTCCGCCGATGCGGCTTGGCGCAGACAATATCTCCACCTCATAGGCTTTGGCATTGCGAGCCTGGAATGGTCGCTCGGTGTTCACCGAGTAGGTCATGTCAGCTTCCTTTAGAACCTTCCATAGGGTCGGTCGTTCTTCGTCAGCTTCGATCCGGGTCAGAGCCATATCGAAATCGAGGGTCTCGTCCGGCGCATCGCGGATGAACCCGTTGGCTTCGAGTGCGTACGCGATCAGTGCGTTGGTGCCGACCACCATGGCCTGCTCACCCAGAAAGCGGAGGCGATCGGCTTCGCGCAGTATCTTGCCAGCTTCCGCAGGAAGCATAGGCAAGCGCAGCGCGCGATAGAGGCTGGCTTGTTCTTTCAGGGTCTCCTTGCTCCGGGCAAGACGTTCCTTCAGTTCCGCCTTCTCGGCCTTGTACTGGTCTAACTCCGCCAGCTTTTCCGGATCGACGGGCCCCTTGCTTTTCATGCTCCCGCGACGATCGGTGACCTCGTAGAGGTACTCTCGGCCTGAGACCTCCTTGATGCGCATGTTGTATGGCAGATCATTCAACGTGCGCAGAGCTTCCATCCAAACCTGGTAGGCTTGGTCGAGATTGACGATCACCCTCGCCTGCTCGTCGGTAAATGGCTGGAAGTTCATGCTTTACCCTGCAATTCATGGTTTTACGAAAATGCAGGGTAAATTGCCAAATTGCAAGATTTACCCTGCAAATCATCGAAATTCTCAATTTGCAGGGTAAATGCGTCTTATGCCTATCCTGTTGCCCAGTCAGCAGCAATTCCAGTTTGCACGGCCCTGCCAAGCCAGTATTGGTGTCACCCGTCGAACGGTCGCTGATTGGACCCAAATTTTCCGGATTTTGCTTAATTCCGTGATAAGCTGAACTAGCGAAGCCGCAGCTTTACGTCCTCGCCTTCGGCAAAGGCATTGGTTGCCATCAGTGCAGACCTCGCACTGGCAAGTATGCTCCAGTCGATGTTGTGCGTATATCCGAGTTTTCGTGCCTTAAGAAGTGGATTGTCCGAGAAAACGAGATTTAACTCCCAAACTTCCCGAGATTTTGGGGGTCATCCTATTGGCCCATGCGGATGCTGCCGACCGTTTTTTTGGCCCCTTGGGACCACAAATCCTTGTAAGAAATATAGCCTCAATTTCTAACAGGATTTCTCCCAAGAGGCAGCGGGATTTTCGAAGATTATACCCAATGTCTGATCAGCCCCATCGGTGGCCGGCGACGGCAATGAAGCAATTATGTCACGAACACCTCTACGTGACACAGTTGTAGTTTTGCGCCACAATGACTTTGTGATGCCTCGATGCCTTTGCGCCGAGCCAGAAGGAGCAAGGCCATGACGGTGCAAGTCACGATTGCGCCCAACGGGCGGATGAGCTTGCCTGCCGATATCCGCAAGCGGCTCGGCCTCGCCGGTGGCGGTGCCTTGCTGGTTGAGGAAACCGAGGATGGTGTAATCTTGCGCACCGTGGCGCAGTCGATCGCGCACGCGCAGGCACTCGCCAAGAAATGCACCGGTGGTAAGCCGGAAGCTTCGGTCGATGCTTTTCTTGCCCGACGCCGCGAGGAATCCGGTGAATGAGCGAAGTCGTGCTCGCTCGGCGGACGGGCTCAGCGGACTTGTCCGGGTGTGTGGGCGCATCGTCGATGTCGACCGGATCGAGATGGAATAAGCCGAAGTGCAGAATGATGCCTGGACGCTGGACTTGGGCCGGATATTGGTTGGTCCCGGATCAGCCTGCGGTCAATTCCGTGCATGCTTCCAATAGGGCGTCCCAATCTTCGGGAGGATTGCCTTTGTCGAGCATGGATTTGAAAACAGCGTAGGCATCGTTCTTTGAGCCATAGGTGCGCAGCGTGTTGCTGTCGTTTACCCAGGCGAAGATGATGATCTTTGCGGCAGTCGAGTAGCGGAAGAACAGCCGGAACCGGCCATTTCCGAACTTTGCCCGGAACCAGTGCTTACGCTCCCGGCCTAGGGTGCCGCCTTGCCGGAACTCAGGACGTGAGGGATCGACGGGGATCATCTCGAAAACCAGCTTGCGTATTGCGGCAAGCAATTTGGCGTCAGCGCTGGATGTATAGGCAATCGGGTCTTTTCCGCGGGCGCGCTCACTGGCACTCGTCAGTTTCTCGAGCTGAGCGAGAAACTGTGGATGTGCGTAAAGTGTCCAACCGTTGACCGTGATCACTTGAGCAAGCCGCAATCGTTGCTCAAAGCGATACGTCACCGTCGATCGCGTCATCGAGATCGATCGGAATATTGGCGGTCAGCGCAGCAATGCGGGCGCCAAGATCGGGCGAAAGCGCCTTAACGGCCTCAGGGTGCTGTTTCAGATCGGCAGCCAAAAAGCTCAGGAAGCTCTCTACTGCTGGATCCTCATCGCTATCCGCACGGCAAACGGTCACGCTGCCATCGATCACGCGAAAGGCAATGCGGCCGCCGTAACCGACGCCCAGCGCCTGACGCACCGCCTTGGGGATCGTCGTCTGTCCCTTCGCAGTGATGGTGCTGATTTCCTCGAGCGCGATTGCCATGATACTCTCCATGTGACAGCTAAAAAGTAAGGAATAAATCTTACATTGTCAAGTCGCGAGCTCGGCAACCTCGAGGCTGCCGGGATGGCAATCGCCGCAATATATGCTGAGAATAGCGCACTCATTTACTGCAGGTGCCTGAGATCGCGTTATATCCGTCACCAGATCCGGCGCTCTGCGACGAGGAGTGCGGGGGTGTAACTTAGAGTTATGAGGCTCGACGCGACGAAATGAAAAGAGCGCATAAGGTCGCTCGGCTGCGCTCTTCCGTTCGTGGCAAAACCATGCATTTACCCTGCAATTCTCAATTGTGCAGAATTGCAGGATAAATCGCCTTACATGGCAAATAATTGGCCCTGAACAGGTGCCCTCGGAGGTCTGTGGGGTGCGGTTGCAACGGAACGCCCCAATGCCGCGAGGATCTGCGGTTCGACAACATAGACGGCATGACGGCCGCCGCCTCGGTTTGCGTGGCTTGTGGCATAGCCAGCATAGTGACGACTCAAAAACCCCGCCTTGACCAGGTCGGAAATCGCCCGGCTGATGTTGGTTCTGCCGGCTGCAAGCACCTGCTCTTCCACAGCTTCAGCAATCACGTGCTCATCCGCTTCCGCATTGCCCGTCAGACGATCCCCAAGCGTCTTGACCACTCTTGCGCGAAGCGCCGAACGGCGATCGTCACGTTCACTCAACGGCAGCAATTGGGTGCAAAGCCAATCACGAAGGTAGAGAGGGGTGTTGCTGCCATCCCGAACCAATGGCCCTGCCCGTCCTCTGGCATCGGCGGCCTCGGTGACAAGTTGGAGAACCAGAAAGGCATAACGGGGCCTCGCCGACAGCTTTGCCAGCGTCGCATAGATGGAGCCAATGCCTGAGGAGTGCGTGTGGTTCTGCATGGACCAGTATTGAGCACAAAAGGTGAATCCTGTGAATCCCCTTTCTGCGCACGCTTGCATTTTGTCGGCTGTGACACTTTGCCCCCCTTGGTAGAGTGTCACAGGATAGAGCGCGGGGAAGCGCCTTTATTCATTCGCGCTCGGGAAGCAGGAATGAAACGCAATGTCTTTCGACCAGTGGCGCCTTAACACTATGAATTGCAGGGAATTTTCTCGATGCGGTTGGTGTGGTCGGGCCATAAGATAAATCCTTCGAGGCAAAGCGCCGCTGTTGGCAAAGTGTCATAACTGATTTTATTTGCTGCCATCACAGATTCGCAACCCTTGGATATTGATTTCGAGCCAAAGTGTTGCCACCAACGGGAAAACAAGAAGCCACGCAGATCAGCGGGGGTCGCACTATGACTACCAGAATAGACGAGATGATCTCTTTTGAGAGTGAACGTTCCATTGGCCCGACTGGCGATGCCCTTTATCTTGATATCAGACACCGCATTCTGACGGGGCAATATGCGCCGCTCCCAGGCGATTGACCCACACCGCTTGGCAGAACACGCAGTTATTCCCAAATCCGTAGCTACTGACATCCTGCGTGCTCTCGCCGATCATGGATATCTGATCGCGCAAGAGGATCACCGTTATCAGGTCGTTCATTGGACGACCGAGCAGTTCAAAGATCTCCTGGACGCATGTGAAGATCTGATCGGCGTCGCAATTGCCAAATGCATGACGCGGATCAACTCGTCGGGTCTCGCGCGACTTCAAGAAGCTGTTGCCTTCGAATTTCAGGACACCATTGACGAGATTCAGGTCGAGACCATGCAAATCCGGTGGTGGGTGTTTTGGCAGACCATCATTTCTGCGATCGAGGTCCGCAATTTTCGTCGGATGATGCTGACGGGCATGCCTCCTGCCCTGCGTCGACGCGTCATCACATCACTTGATCCTGAAGGCTTGCGGTCCATGCTCGCGGATATGACCTTGCTGGTGGCGGCCTTTCAAAGCCGGGATCACGCCACAGGCGCGCAGCTCTTGAAACACCAGTTTGCAGCCTTTGCGCCGGACGCGGTTGCGGCAAACGAACAGTTCAACAGTCTGGCCTCCTCCGACGAAATCAATTTGCATGATCGGCGCTTGCTCAGTCATCCGGTATTCCGACCGGCGGATGACGTCAGGCCACCATTTTCGATCGGGTTCCGCGAGCCGCTGTCCTGGGCCGAATTTAAAGCACTGGGCCTTGCTCAATAGCGCGATTGCGCAACTCCAAAGGGAATGACGCGCCCGTCCAGCCCGGGCTCTCTCTCCCCTGCCCCAAACACGCAGTCATGGGCCGTTGCCTGACACGAAATCCTCCGGATTTCCGGAAATTCAGGATAGTGAAGGCCTGCGACTTCTTCGAGATCCGCCACAACCGCCCCGCCTATCTTCGCAACAAAATCATTCATAGACTTTTGGGCTGCCGCTGGTGCCAGCTGCAAGATCGCTTCGCAGGTCTGTGCCAATAGCTTCCACAATATTGCCAGCTCAGACACACCGAGACGCCACACTGCTTTTCTGAACAGGGCATTCGGTGCCACATTCCGCGCCATCTCGTTGATCGTTGCGACCTTTGCCATTCTGACAATCGTGCCCTGCAATTCCACACAGGCCTGGATGAATGACTCTGTGCTTGCTGCAGTGCTTAAACTGAACGGCGGGGACTGCTCTAACAATTTCGCCATGCTGCTACGGTCGTGCTCGCTCGCGCGTTCTGCTGCACGGGCGCTCGCCATCCCCATCATTGATGACCTAATGTCGAACAGGTCTTCAATTTCAGTGGCCTTCCAGTGTCGCACGCCAAAGACGCCACGGCGCGGAATATCGAGATAGCCTTCGAAAACGAGGACGTTCAGCGCGTCAACGACTATAGCAGACTTACAGCCATAGACATCGCACAACTCTTCGCGGTCGAGGATTTGGCCAGGCAAATAGGTTCCGTTCAGGACGGCAAACCGTACTTCCAGATAGATCCCTTCAGTGATCGATCGTTCAGGCATTCCTAGTCCAAGCCTCAGCTCCAATGGAGCTAACATAGCAGGAACTGTGGCATAGACGAAAAATTTGCACGATGCAGCAATTGGAATGTTGATGCCGCGGAAGCTGGGCTGTCGGAGAGTTGAACAATCGAATTGACGGACGATTCGCAGCCTCTCGACTCTGCCAGCTCGCACGTCGGGGGAAACGCCGCAAACAATGTTGCGCTCGCGTGGTGTACCTTATCGAAGCAGCACCCTGCCAAGTGCCTCGGTCAGTTCGTGTCGCTTATCGACTGTTAGCTGGTCAAGATTGCGCTTTTTCCAAAGAACCGCAGGCAAGCGTTGGGCTTCCGGAATTCCGAGAAGCTCCCATTCGGGGTGGCCGCGCTTGAAACCGAGGAGGAAGCGGCGATGTTCGTCGGGCATATCAGTGATCATCGCTGTGATGATTGCCTCTCGTGCGGCTTCAAGTTCGGCAAGGGCAACCGGTTCTTGCGTCATGCCGACGAAACCGCGCGCGAATTCCTCTGCCAGTGCCTTTCGGGTCGGGGCCAAGACTTCGGCCATCGGGCGATTGTGGCTTATGAGATAGACAAGGAATGCCCGCCGCAGTTCGTCGCTTATGCCTTCGTGCGCCAACAGGTCGCGTACATCGAAAAGATCGCGCGGATGCTGCCGATCGAGCGCTGCAACGATTTTGCCCGCATAGAGGTCGGCGAAGGACACGACCTGCATTTCAGCAAAGCCGAACTGGTTCTCCACGTTCGGCACCACGGGTGTCAGCACGGGATCGTAAACCGTGCCGCGTAGCACCGGCGTTATCTCGATCTTGATCTGCACGTCCCCAGCCCGCACGATCAACTTGGTGACGACATTCTCGTCTGCCGAGCGGGACGGATTGACCTTCGCGCTAGGGATTCCAGCCTCGATCCGTTCCGCGATCCGCAACATAGCCGCGTTAATTGCGGCTAGTGACGTGGTGCGATCCTCGACGGGCAGGTATGTCAGGTCGATGTCCACCGACAGGCGCGGCATGTTGCGCACGAACAGATTGATAGCCGTTCCGCCCTTGAGTGCGAATGTCTTTTCATTCGCCACGAAAGGAATGGTGCGAATGAGAAGTGCGACCTGCCTCCGGTATGTGTCGAGAAAAGCCATGGATTCATTGACGTCCCAGATCAGAGGGCACGGTTATATGGTAAGTGGAGTCGAGCTTGCCGCCTTTGACGAGGACGCGCTTGCCCGATCCGAGATCGAAGCGGGGACACGTCGAGCCGGGATCGCCAAGCATGCTGGTGCCGGTCGGCAAAGAACAAGAAAGCCGCTTCACCTTCACGTTGCGCACGCTTCCAATAGGGTTTGCAGGCGGCGCGGACTCAGATCGCTCAGCCCCTCCATCAGCGCGTCAACCTGGTGGAAACTCTCACGTTCGGGCAGTTCGTCTAGCAACTCCAGTACGGCGCGTTCCTTGCTCGAATATCGGATCGGCAAGTGCATCCCTGCGGCGCTGTGCATGGCAGGATTAGGCTCTGGCGGCGCATCGGCATCATCTGGAAACAGGCGCAGACTGTTATGCCACTGAAATTTCACGTCGAGCGGCAGATCGCCCAGCCATGTCGGCGCTCGCTTCGGGCCGTAGAGATGGACCTCCTGCATTCCAGCCAACAGGTAATGCGCATACCCCTGTTGTTCGAGCGCGGTGCGCCCGCCAACGGTCAACGGCAAATCCAGGACTGTCTGGAGAGATGTGACCACCTGTTGCCATGTCAGCGGGCTGCGTGACCGGCGATAGACACGTCGCGCCGGACTATCGAGCCAGCCAGCGCTGACATAATGGCTGCGCAATGCCGACGAATAGCCATTGGCTTCAAGCCACCCGGCATCAGCCAAGAGACCCTCTGGGAGTGCCTGTTGTAGCCGGTTTAGCTTGTTGTCATAACGCATAGCCATGCTTAGTGTTTTTGCACATTTACAAACCAATGTCTAGTTTATATTTCCTCAAAAATACTAAGTCTTATTTCGTATTATCGTAAATATCCAAACCAGCTGCGCTGTCTGGGTGTGGGCAGTTTGGCCATGGCCAACAGCCAGCGTGGCATTGAAATGCGGACCAATGCAACCGACAGTGCGAGAGGAGATAATTGACTCAAGGGCAGAGGAAGCATAGCAGTTAGAGTGCAGAAGGCACGAAAAATGAAACACGATCCATCAACATATATCGGTATTGGAAAAGACGGATTTCTTCCGCCCGAACACCATGGTCCATTTGATCCAAAAGAATCTGAATTTCTTTCTTCACCAAGTCTACCTGCAAAAGACGTAAGAGAGCAATCGGAAAGCATGATTTTTGGAGGAGCGATCACGTTTATTGTCATCGCCCTCGTGTTGTACCTTTTCCTAGGCCGTGTTGACAAAAGGGATTCCCAAACGGGGTGAGTTCTGATTCAAGGCTGCTCTTTGGGGAGCAGTCATGGGCCGTGGGGACTTGTCGGATGCGGAATGGGAACTGATCGGACCTCTGTTGCCGTCTGAGCGTGGGCGTTGGGCGCGGCCAGCGGGCGACAATCGGCGGTTCCTCAACGGTATGCTGCATGTCTTGCGGGTCGGCTGTCCTTGGCGGGACATGCACGAGCGCTACGGCAAGTGGAACTCGGTCTATGTTCGGTTCCGGCGCTGGGCCGGGCAAGGCGTATGGGATGCGTTGCTGCAAACGCTGGTCGATCTGGGACTCACCGACGACTGGCAGCACATGATCGACAGCACCACGGTTCGCGGCCATGTCTCGGCAGCGGGCGGAAAAGGGGGGCTTGTGCGCAGGCTTTTGGTCGATCGACGCAGGCGGCGGAAGTGCCGGGGGCACTTCCCAAAGCCGAGTGGCTTTACGAGCAAAGTCCACGCCCGCTGCGACAATCAGGGACTGCCTATCGGCTTCATCCTGACCGGCGGCGAGGCATCGGATTATACGGCCGCTGACAACCTGATGGCCCTGCCTTTGCCCAAGCCCAAAGCGCTGCTGGCCGACAAGGGATATGATGGCGACAGGTTCCGGGAAAACCTGCTCATGCGCGGCATTCTGCCGATCATCCCGCCGCGCTCGAACCGGAAAGCGCCGGTCCATCCTGACTATCGGCGCTACAAGGATCATAACCGCGTCGAGCGCATGTTCGGCAAGCTCAAACAGCAACGACGCATCGCCACACGCTACGACAAGACTGTCCTGTCCTTCGAGAGCTTCCTCAACCTCGCTGCCTCACGCCTCTGGCTGAAGTCTTTTGTCAACGCGGCCTAGCACAATGCCCGCCACAAACACAGCTCTCAGAATTTTCGGTTTCAGCACGACAACTCTCCTTAGAGGTGCGTGCTGGTGGTTCCTACGCCCAACGAATGGACCATATCCTCTCGATTTGGTCAAGACAGACGATGATGTGGTGCACATGGGCTAAAGAAGGAATGCTTCCGGCTCAATCCGGTCGCATTTTTATATTGCCGTAAATTTAAACTGTGAGTATGAATTTATGGTATGATTATAGGCCGCGAATCTGCAACAAAACTTGTCCGCCAAGCGCTCTCTGACAATTCGGCCACGGTTCTTCTCGGACCGCGCCAGATCGGCAAAACCACCCTTGCAAGGGCGTTAGCCGCTGAGCATCAAGACAGTGTTTTTCTGGATTTGGAGCAAGCAGCCGACCTCAGGAAGTTGCAGGATGCGTCCGCCTTTTTGCTGTCGACAGCAGGTAAATTGACGGTGATCGACGAAGTCCACCGAGCCCCCAATCTCTTTGCGGATTTGCGCGTGCTAATCGACGAGCGTCGCAGGGCGGGCCAACGCACCGCTCAGTTTCTGTTGTTGGGCTCGGCGTCACTCGATCTGATTCGGCAAAGTGCAGAGAGTTTGGCCGGGCGCGTCACCTATGTCGAACTGCCACCAATTGGTCCGGATGAAGCGCACGATGCAAATATCTCCATAAACCAATTGTGGTTGCGTGGCGGCTTTCCAGACAGCCTTCTGGCCAATGACGACGCCGGAAGCCTTCGCTGGCGAACAAATTTCATCCGGTCTTACCTGGAGCGCGATGTGCCGATGTTCGCGCCACGCATGCCGACAGCAATGATTGGCCGCCTTTGGACGATGCTGGCGCATGGCCAGGGGACGTTGCTCAATGCGTCGCGTCTTGCACAAGCGCTGGCTGTCACGTCGCCAATGGTTGGGCGCTATATCGACTTGCTAGACGATTTGCTTCTCGTCCGCCGTCTGCAGCCCTGGAGTGGCAATTTGACCAAGAGGCTTGTCAGAGCGCCAAAAATCTATGTCCGCGACGCTGGCCTCGTGCACGGCCTGCTGGAAATCGAAACGCTTGAGCAATTGCTGGGCCATCCCGTTGCCGGAGCAAGCTGGGAGGGCTTGGTAATCGAAGCGATGATCGATGCCGCAGGCCCGCGCGCCTTCCCAAGCTTTTATCGCACCGCAGACGGCGCGGAAATCGATCTGGTGATCGAGCGGGCAGGAAAGGTTGCTTTTGCCATCGAGATCAAGCGCTCCACCGCTCCGAAAATCGAGCAGGGTTTCTACAGGGGTGCCCAGGATATCGCGGCACAACGCCGCATTGTCGTCTACCCTGGCAGCGAAAGCTATCCTGCGCGGGACGGAGTTGAGGTACTGCCGTTACGAGAAGCTATTGCAGCCGTGTCAGGATCGTGCGCCGCGCTCAAACCGGCAGTTTGAACTTACCTCTTACTCTCTAACGACGACATCATGCGACGCATGAAAGCATCAAATAGTGAGACAGTAAACGCTGCCTTTCCATATTTAGGGCCTCGACCCCCTGCTCAAAACCTAAACGCGAATTTTCCATCACACTTGGCTTTAACACCCTAAAGCCAGTTCGGTCTGATCATTTACAAATGCTGCCTCGTACGTTCGCGCCGAGGCGCCTGAGACTCCAGCCTCTTTCAGCGCCTCGCGCCATGATCCAGCAATATGGTCCGCCATTTCACGGATCAACCTACGCGCGTAAACTTCTTTGATCTCGAAAAACGCACATGCTTCAAGGGCCAGATTGATTGACCTGTCATGCAGACCGCCTTCCAAAATTGCAGTTTCGAGATGCGGATTTCGATCAGGGCAGGATTGACATCAAACATGGGTGACAAGTGCCAGCGGCCAGCGCCCACATACAGAAATCCATGGTTTTTCAAATGATCGTCCTTGTTCGATACAAGGATCGTGAAAACAAGGCGCCGGAACAGTTCGTGGAACTCTGCTACCGGGTCGGCGGCATGCATTCGCATGAAATCGACAATCTCGGTGTAGGAACCAAGTTCCGCGCCCGTTTTTCCAAGGGCGGTGCGCGCCGAAATATAGGGGATGCGCGCGCTACCTCGCCGGTCGAACCGCTTGATCAGCGCAACCGGAAACGCCGTATCGGCCAATTCAAGCCTCACTTCTGGTGTCCGGATTCCACAGCCTTGCGCCAATCGGAGGGCCGCGACCTCGACACGCTCGATTGGATGCTGGTCATAGACCGATGTGAACTTGGCAAGCCATAGCGTGTCACCGTCCCGCACATTGGCCTTGGGTCGGGCACCGCCGGAACCGCCAGCGCCTGCCAATGCCTGCATTTGTTCGGCGCTGATGTCGTGGCCCTGTTCATACGCACGAGCAATTGCTGTGAACGCTTCGAGATCCACAATTCGAGGCACCGCTTCGGGCGTGCTGCCCCGGACTATTTTGCCACTATCATCGAGAAACCGCAGCGCGCCCTGCCGACAATGGTCGTCCGAAAGAGTCAGATACTCGAATTCGGAAAGTCCACTGCATAGGCCCTCTCGAGAAGTCTCCGGCCCCAGCTGTCGGGAGCGGCGTCTGCAAAAACGCTCGCTAAAGCATCCCGGGGCCCAGAAGTGTGGTAGGGGCCACTTTCGAGCGGATAGGCCGGTTGAATGGCAAAGGCGCGCGGATCGTCGATCCAGGCGGCATCATAAGCAAAGGTCGAGAATTGTCGCGGACCGACCTGCGTGAAGCGAAGCTGGCCGACTGGCACCAGCGTTTCTCCAAGGGCAACTTGGGCATGGAAATTAGCCATCAAAAGCCGATGCCATCCCGGTCGAATGCGCCTGTCGCAGACGGGTCATGGTTCAGCTTGCTCCGCTTCTTACGCAACATCGCCGACGACGATTTTCCGCGCTGCGGAAGCTGTTCGGCGGCCAACGCCAAGCCGAGATCGTCTTTTCGGATATCGATCAGGTCCGCGAGCCGATCGATAAGGCCAAGCGCGACAAGAATGTCGGCCAAGGTGCCAATCCCAAGGCCAGGGTCACCCCTTTCCAGGCGCGCGACTGAGCTTGTTGACGTGCCAGCTCGCAGCGCCAAATCTGCTATTGATATTCCGCGACGTAGTCGCGCATTGCGAATGTCCTGGCCTAGCCTCAAAAGCGCCATTCCGGATTTTGGTGAGCTCATGCTATCTTCCATATATGATGCACAATTAGCAATTAAAGATCATATATGAACGATTAATGGATTGTGCAAGGCAACCTGCTCTCTGCCCAGCAGATTACCGCCGCAACCCATCCATCACCCGCGACACCGCCCCACCTTTGACCGATTGCTTGCGCACATAGCGCAGCGCGGTCGTGACCGATTTCCAGCCAATCGCCTGACAGACCCCGGCCCCATCTTCGCCGCTCGCAAACAGATCCTGGGTCAGACCTACCCGCATCGAATGCGTGCTGATCGCGCGGATAAGGTCCCCTTCCCTGCCTGGCTCGACCTTGACCAGCCCCTGATCGATCACCGCGCGCGCCAGCCGTTTGTAGATCGCGCCAATACCCTGCCGGGTGAGCGGCCCTTCGCCAATCGCATAGCGTGCCAGCGGGGGAACTGCGGGCCTGCCCTGCAAGCGTTCCTGCCAGTGCCGCGTATGCCCTGGAATGCCAAAATAGTCCTGCGGCGGGCGCGCAGGGCGTCCCTTGCGGCGGTCCACACCCACCCGCCGGAACAGCGGTCCCTCATCAAGGCCTGACGCGTCAAGCCATGCCCCAATCCGCCGCATCGTATCCGCGGAAAGCCAGGCGTAGCGCCCCTCCCCTTCCTGATCGGTCTTGGTCTTGCCGATCGCCAGTATCCCGCGTCCATCAGCCTGCGGATCAACGTCCCGGATGCGGATCGCCGCCAGTTCGCTGACGCGCAAGCCAGACTCGAATGCGACGCCCAGCAACGCTCCATCGCGCAGACCCTGGAGGTCGCCGCCGCACACCGCCAGCAACATGGTGAGCGTCACGCCTTCTACCTCGTCCTGGGGGCTCATCGGGACCCCCAGCCGAATGGCGGCGGCCTGGCGTTGCTGACTGCCTTTGCGTCGGCGTGCCGCCTTGAGCGCGTCTGCAACCATCGCTGCGCGTGTCGGCAGGGTTTCGCGCGAGGAGAGGTTCAGCATGCGGTGGATACGCGAGAGGCTGGCAATGCGGCGGGTGAGCGTGGCGGGTCTGAACCCCCTGCCCTGTTCGAGCCAGCGCAGGTAATGCACCAGATCTTCCGGGTCTGCGGGGAAGGCCTGCCGCCTTTCGGAAACGCTCCAGGCCAGATAGCAGCTGAGATCGTCGGTGAGCGCGCGCCGGGTTTCCGTTGCCATGGCTTCCCAGGCGGTTTCAAAGCCGATCATACTGACGCCGCCAAAGCTGGCGGGCAGTGCATCGGAGACCAAAGCGGCCAAACGATCGACGCTGATGGGTTTGGCAGCGCCTTTGCGGCGCACTGGTAGTTGGGAGGCGCCCACGACCTCGATGACAAGGCTTTCGGTGATCTGTGAGGCGTTGGACGGCCGCTCGATGGCATCAGGGTCAGAGAACGTTGTCACAGCGCCCTTTTTGCCTGCGTATGGGGAGATTGTCGAGATATAATGTTTCCGTAACTTATCATTACGTATAGTGCCGAAATTGGTGTGTTTTATACAAACCTATATTGTTATATTGGTTTTCTGGCATCCCCTCCCCTCTCGGCCAAGAAGCACCGGTCAACCAAGCTATGTCACACCCCAAAGAATCCAATTCTAACTCGGCCATGGCACTTTTTGCATTGGGGCATGCCGATGCAAGTCTCTCATTTTCAAGGCTTTTGCCGGAGGACGTGGCCGCTGACGTCACCACCATCCTTGCCTTGAGGGTGTTGGGGAGCCTTTGGAATCAATACCGAATTGATTGCAAAATCAACCATGGCCGCACACTGCTGAGCATCGACAATGGCTATGAATTGCGTGTCTTTACGACCCTGATCGATGATCTGGCGGACTGGCCACCCCTTGTGACTGCCAACAATATCATCCGGGTCCACTCCCCTGCCCTGACCGTTCAGGAGAATCAGCTTTATGAGAGTGTGATTGACGACAGTCGTGACGCAGTCGCGGAGGTTTGCGATCAGATTGCCCGACTTCCAGCGGATATCGATCCAATCAAGCGCGCCTCTCTGCTGATCGGCCGGTGCCAGAAGCTCGAGGAAACGCTGGAGTTTGGCGTCGCATGGGCCTTGAATCTGGCGGGCGCCAACCGGCTCGATATGCTTGGCCGATCGAAGGCTGCCGCCCCCTTCCCTGCCCTCTTCAGTCGCGAGATGCTGCGATTTGACCGCTCCAAAGCCTGGCGGCACCAAGCCTTAAGTGCTGCTTTGACGGAAGCTGCCCACCATCTGTCATCAGTGGCGCTCGAAAGCATCCACGCAGTGCGTAGTTTCAGAGCGGTGTTTCCGGATTTGCGTCGCAATTCACGCCTTGGCACCGCCTTTGTCTTTCTCGCCGGACTGGGAGAACTCTCCCCTACCCCATTGGCCAGGCTTGTTGGCTGCACTGAACCAGGAGCCCGCAAGATGCTGAAGCAGCTCGCCAGCGCAGGTCTCGCTACAGCCCAGTCCCCCTCCCCGGCTTTCGAGCTGGTTCGCAGTTTTCGTCTCGGCTGGCCAGGTGCCACATGGCTGCGCTCCTATTCTGTCGACGATGTCCCCGACGTCGATCCCTTCGACGACGGATAACTGCGGGTTTTCGGACATACTTGCGTTACCATGCGCGTTACAACGCGCGTTACATACACTTGCGCTATATAAAGCGCATTACATTGGCATGCGCCTTACGTTTCGCGTTACAATGCGTTTTCACTTGCGCTTGCGCTTTACGTAGCGCTATTGCCCTGCAATGCGCGTTACCTGTTCGGAGGTGATGCGCGTTACACATCGCATTACAAAGACAAAGCGAGTTACATTATGCCAGTGATCACCGTTGGTTCTTCAAAAGGCGGCTGCGGCAAGACGACGACCGTACTCGCGCTCGCTTCCGAAATCAGGTCGGCAGGTAGTGAAGTGTGCATCATCGATGCCGATGACCAGCTCAGCGCCTATAATTGGTATCAGAAATGGCAGGCAAAAGACCGGATCACGGTCATCGACGCTTCGAGCTTGAACCGAGACATCGATATTCGCGGGCATATCAAGGATGCCGCTGCGAAATTTCCGTTCGTGATTGTCGATCCGGCAGGGATGCGCTCGCAGCGCATGCAATGGGCAGCCTCGCTATCGGATATGTGGATCATACCGCAAAAGGCGACATCGCTTGATGCCGCAGCCACCGCCAATCTGCTCGACATCGACATGGAGGCCATTGTCGGCATGAGGGGAGGGCGCTCCATACCGCATCGGATCCTCTTCACTATGACCAATCCACTGATCATGTCCAAGAATGAGCGGCATGTGGTCAATGCAACGCGCAACAAGGCGCCTGTCTTCGACGCAGAGCTGCGTCAATACGACGCCTACGCCGCGATGGACCTTTATGGATTAACGCTCGAAGAGGTTGCGGAACAGCGTGTCGCAAACGCTGATAGGCCCCGCAAATTTGCAGCTGAGGTGCTTCGCCAGACGATTGAAGACATCAAAGCCGCCGACGCACAAGAGAGGAACTAGGCTATGGGAGACCGTCCAACGCCACCCGATCCATTCGCACGCAAAGCGGCTGCGACAGCACCGGAGGATAAACCCTCGCTCAGCGATACCCTGTCCAGTTTTGCGCCCAAGCCGATTGAGGACAGCATGCCGTCGGTCATGCCTGTTACAAATATTGCACCGGACACGGGCAGGGGAGGGGGCCGCCCCAGGCGACGGGGAGATATGGAAACCCGCACCAAGGCGATCAATTTCCGGATGAAGCCTCGCGAACAAGCGGAACTCAATACGCTGTGCGACGAGCTCAACCGGTCCATTCCAGATACGATTATGATCCTCATTGAACACTATCGACGATCTACGAATTGAAGGGCAGGGGAGGGGCTTAAGCGTTGGTGCTAAGCAAAAATGGAAACTCCGCGGTTCCGCTATCGTCGCCTTTTGTAGGACTGTCCGGAACGGCTCCTTTCAGGAGCGCCAATCGGGATAGCCGACATATCCAGCCGAAAGCCGGCGCGTCAGCTATCTACGTCCGACCGACGGGACATTCGAGATTGAGACCTTGATTCGGGATGATCTCATCCTTGAAGAGAAGAACGAATGGATCCAGGGCCAATAGCAGCGATCTGACGTGCTGTTGCAGATCCGGATCAGAACGCCTCGGTAAGATCAATTCCGACCACCGCAAGCCGAACCTCATGGTTCATCCGGATCTCGAGTTCCGCGGCCTGCGTCCGCAGTCGCGCCAGAACGGCCTCAAAATTCAGTTTCGCGCCGGTGTCAGGACAATCCCAGTGCCGGGCCTTGTTCATCGTCACCAGCAGGCATCCAGCTCGGCAGTTATCGTGCTGCATGTACTGGCCGACCAGTTGCTCCGCGAGTGCTTTCTCCAGATCAGGGATCGTATAGCCGTTGTTCGCAAGCTTCATTTCGATCACGGCTTGCGCGTTCGAGCTGACAGACAGGAGGCGGATGTCGGTCTCCTTGTCGTTGACTACCAATGCCTCCCGATCGACCCGGTAGGCGCCGTTCTCGCGTTCCTGCAGGCGCTTCGCGAACCAGACCTGCATGTTCTTTTCAAGCGTTATCCCGAGCAGGATCGGGCGTTCTGAAAACTCATGCGCGGCAATGTCATGCTGAAGGTCGGCCAGCCGATCCATCATCAGGCGGAACATGCCGTTGCGATCCGTCGGCGGGGCTTCGCCATGGGCTTCAACCTGAGCGATATCAGCGTCTGCCTGCGGAGGACCTTCCGCCTCGCTCGCCGCCTTCTCACGCGCGAGTTGGTCCAGCCGATCCTTGAAATGCGCGAACAATGGGTCTGCCCGCATGGCCTGTTTGATCGCCCAGGCCTCAGGCCCGGTGCAGGCGAGCAGTGCTCCCAACACGGCGCTCCGACCGTGCTGAGCCTCATCGCGTGCGGTGGGGCTGTATGTGCCAGTGCCTGCGCGATCGATGTCGTCGGCCAAGCGAATCTCGGCGTAGGCCAACCTGACCAGCCTCAGGAGCAACGGTGGGGTGAAGCGTGGATCGGACAGATCCGGACAGAAGCGCGCGCTGCGTCGGTCACTGAACGCAGCGAACAAATTGATGCTGATCTGGTAGCGCGCCTGCGGGTCTAGTGGGTCAACAATCTGCTCGAGGGCTTCTATCGCCTCCTCCGGAGCGGTACTGAGCAACAACATGAGCCACAGCAGAACGAAGGGGCTTGCGGGGTCGGTCTCCAGGCGTCGGCGGGCTAGGTCGAGCAACTGCGATCTGTCGCCTGAGCTACGCAGGAGATAGTCGATCGCCCGTTCGAGGTGATCGTAGACCCGCGCCTGTTCGTGCTCGCCATCGAAGCTGGCGGGCGCAGTGGACAGCCATGCGCTTACGCGGGGGGCGAAAAATTCCAGAACGGTGTGATCCGCGCGCGAAAAATCGGCGAGCAGCCCAGGGAAGGCAAAGCTGACCGCGTCGCTGAGCTGTGCTGTGAGTTCCTTGCCCAACGTCCGTTCAACAACATCCGGGTGATGCTCGACGAGCTGGGTCAGCCACGGTGGCACGCCGTCCATCTCTTCGGGTGCCAGCCTGGACGCATATTCCGCGTCCTTGGCGGTCAGGCCCTTCGCCCAGTCCGGATCTTCAGCTTGGGCATAGACGCCAGCCATGGCATGGACCCAGTGGCTCCAAACCGTATTGCGCTCCTCCTCGGCACGTTCGCTGCGAAGGGGCACCTTGATGGTGCGCCAGTAGCGGCAAAACACCGCCCGGACCTTATCAGCGATCGCCTCGCTGAAATGCGCCGTGATTGTCGAACGATTCCAGTGTGCGCGCCAGCCGCGGTCTTGCGGGTCACGCTCCAACACCTGGGCAAAGTCCCAGACCACACGGCTATCTTTGGTCTTGGTAAAATAGGCGTCAGGGTCCCTAACCACGTCATTGCGCCAGGTGACCCAGGTCTCGATGGCGGCCTGTTCTTTGGCCTTTCGCTTTTCAGCCTCTTTCTTCCATTTGGCTTCCTGCGCTTCGTACGTCCTGTCGCGTTTTGGCGGAGCAAGCCGTTCTTCGAGCTTCTCCGCCCATGAGGGCTCGCCGGCCGCTATCTCGCGCAGTTCGCTGACCCGGTTGTCGTCGAGCGTGCCGTTTGGTCTCATCAACCACATCGCATCCCAGTACGCGGCCGCGCGGGTCTTTTGCTCGACACTTGCGTCACGGCAGATGGCAACCAGCCAGCCGAAGTCGTCATTGTCGAGTTGGCCGACCAGCGTGCCATGCGTCAGGTTCGCGCCGAACTCATTGCCATTGCGGGCCGGAATGTGCGCTGCGCAGAACGCGCCTTCAGCCACATAGACATCCTTGCGCCAGGAACGCGGTGCCCGGTGGAACCGGTTGATGAGGTCCGCTCCCGGTTTTTCGTCGCCATATTCATGGCCGCACAGGCGCGTTGCAATGACCGCCGCAGCGATCAGGTCTCGCGACGGGACCGCATCGCTTGTCAGTTCCGCAAGGCATAAGGTGGCAAGCGCCGAGGAGAGGTGTCTGTAGCGGCTTGCAAAATGCGGCCAATTTTCACTGTGTTCGATGCTGGCTTCCATCAACCGCGTGAGCGCGGCCCGAAACTCCCTTGACTGGGTACTGTCGAGACACATGGCCGGGATCAAACGCGGCAGGGTCCAATCGATCCCGCCGACGGTGTGTTTAGTGATTTCGATTTGCCCAATCATCTCGACGAACTGATCGATTGTCATGTGCTTGGGAAACACCGCACCGAGTACGCCTTCCTTGACCCGCGAGGGCCAGTGCTTCTCAGCCAAAATCGAGGCTGTCAGTGCGTCGAGGCCACCGGGGTCGGTCATTTCGGCAAGCGCCGTGAGCGCGGTTACCCGATCAGTCGGGGTGGCATCGGGGTCGTTGGCCACCTCTGATGCGATGTCGAGGCAATCCTGCATTTGACCCGCTTGCACCAGATCAATCAGCAACTCGCGCACTTCAGGGCTGTTGCTGCCTTCGCCCCAGAGTTCGCGAACGGTCGGCGACAGTTCGGGCGAGCCGAAGCGCAGGACCTGCGGATATGGAATGCGCACTCCGCGCCACTCATCCTTGCCATAACGACGGACATATTCGGCCAATATTCGGCGCCGCGCGCTGAGCGAGAAACTCTCGGGGTCACCGTCGTCCATCAGCGCTTCGGGTTCGCGGCGAAGCAGTTCGTCGCGTACAGCGTCATTCCCGATGGCTAGCCAGGCAGCAACTGCGCGCATTGACGGAAAAACGAGCTGTTGGCCGTAGCATTCGCCAAATAGCAGGCCGTACAGTGCAGACTTGGCCATGTGCCCGTTCTGACAGAACCGGTTCAGGCGCTGCGCGGCTAGATACTCGACTGCTGACCGATGATGGAAGCGAACCCGCCCATAGCTCGCAAACCCGAACAATGGGCGCTGGAGCAGTTCGGTTCGCTCTTTTTCTGACCAGTCACCCAGAATGAGCGAAGGATCGGTGGCCGACTCCTGCTCGGCAGCATCAAGCGATAGGTCCGAGAAGCGGATCGTGCGCTTGCGTGTCAGGATCTGGGCAAGGGCAAGGCGTTCGGCCCCTTCCAGCGCCTTCGCATCGGTCAGGGTGACGTAACGCTTGCGCTCACCCGTTTCCTGCAGCTTCCTGCGGATGTCCTCGGCGACCTGCTGGGATCGGGTGCCCAACTGCCCATGTTCGTTCCAATAGGAGCAAATCTCGATCAGTTCTTGCGGTCGCCGCGCAAATTCCCAGGCCCGCTTGCGCTCGATTTCGGCAATGAGGGCAGGCACGTCCCTGACGCCGCGCGAAGCCGCCAACCTCTCAATCTGGGGTTGGCTCAGCGATGTCAAACCTACAATGCGAACCCCGGTCTCAGGGTCAAGATCCCGAGGTTTATTGTTGCTTCCGTGATGTTCCTTGCGCTCTTCCCCGCTGATCAGGCGCCGGAATGGTTCATCGGGAGAATCGACGACTTCGACTTCGGGAGGCGGAGGGATAACCGGCAACTCGTTGGCGAAGGCATCTAGGTCGAGCGCGATAGGTCTGCTGGTGACGACGATGCTGGCGCGGTGCAATTGCCCATCAATGGCGGCGGCGAGCTTGCGTAGCGCGAGCCGGAAATCGCCATGCGACAGAAGCAGTTCGTCGGCGGAATCCAGAAAGAAGTGAGCTTCAGTATGCCCATCCGTAAGCCAGTGGCGGTAGCGGGCCAATTGCGCCGGCTCGAGCAGGAAGCGAATGTCGTTAGTGGAAATGCCCTCGAGGGTCAGGAAGAAAGCGGCCTTCCCTTCCAAAAACAGTCGTCTGGCCTGTTCCCGGCATTCGTGTGTCTTGCCGGCACCCGCTGTGGAAACAATCAGAACCCGTTTCGATCCCAGCAAGTCACCCCAGTCCGTCTGCCCGCCGAGACCCATGGACTCATAGGCCTCAAGCTTGTCTGGGTCGGCGATTTCTTCCCGCGAGAGATTGCGAAACGTGCGAGTGAATTCAAATCTTTCAGGGGAATCTATTGACTTGGCCATTGGCGACTAAATGAGCCTTGTCGCCGGTCCGCGCAAGATCAGGATGAGCCGGCAAGAGTGGCGTGCAGTTAGGACGAACTGCTCAGCGGCAGGTATTCAGGCGGCTGCCGCCTCCATGCTGCGCGATGGAGAGCGGCTGCTCCCGACCCAACTCTCGCCGTTTCGCAAAAGGCGCTTGAATGTCCGCTCACGCTGGAACCTGCTGTTGGCATTGCCTGAGCTCCTGGTAGAACCGCGGACGTAACCGCCATTCCGATGGCCCAGTCTTGTCATCGAAACTTGCCACTCGTTTTAGGCTGCGTGGCGCCCGCATCGCAAACAAGCTGAACGGCGATCGTTAGCGCAGCGGAAGTCAGTCACTTCCTTTTCTTGAAACGTGAGTTTACCCGCTAAAGTTCACGCGTTGGGGAGATGAATGGACACTCAAACGCAAGCGATGCGCGGCTCAGAATCGCGCAACTACCGCGGTCGCCGTCGCACGCGAACGCCTGTCGATTTGCGCCCACTTGGCCAGGGAATATGGGTTGCTGGGAATGACGATGGTCCAAATGTTCGAATGATCGGTGGGCGACCTCACACGAGGTTTTTGGATAGACTCTATATTCCCGCCGCAACTCACCGCTTGAACCCAGAGCAGGTGTTTGTCATCAATCGCTTTCGAAACGCGGCCTTTTCATCAGACCCGCAGTTTGCATACAACCGCGCGGTCAAGTCGATCTTTCGCACATTGGTTGATCGGTCCAGCGGACCCATCCTAGAAATCGGGCCTGGACTCGACCCGGTCGTCCCGCTGGGCACCGTCGGTGCCGTCCTCTGCGATCTCGACGAAGATGCGAATAGATTGAACTCTCAGCGCGGGTACGCGACTTGCCGGCCAGACGAGTTAGACGACTTGCTTCAGAAACCATTTCAGCTGATTTTGGCCTCGTTCGCCTTGCACTTCCCTGTGAATCCAGACCAAGCTCGTAGTCTTTCCAACTTACTCGATTACCACGGGCTCATAGCCTTCAATGTTGTCTCCCGGGTGGCGGCAACTCGAACCAGCGCAATCTCAAGGCTGAGCCGAACTGGGCTACACTTTCAAAGCTTCGAACTCGAATCGGTGCACGGCAAGAATGACATAATGTTCATCGGATCGAGGTGCGATTTCTCCTCGCCGTTTCAGGAGGAAGTTCGCACGCTCCTCTCCTCTATGTTAGATGGGACCGATCGTGCCATCCTCCATGCTTGAGGCGAAGGCCTTGGCTGCAGTCGTTGATCGCATCGACGGCATACAAGCACAGGTCGATCGAATGGCCGCGTACATTGGTTCGTATGCGACGGCCGCCTCGGTGCTAATAACTATCTTAGCGGTCATTATTACTGTGGCTCTTGGCCTTTCCGCCTACTTCGGTTTCGCCGTGACAAGAAACAACCGGCTGGGTCGCGCGCTGCGCACTTCCATCGACGAACTCGACCGCAAACGTCAGGAGCTCGAAGCTATCTATGATGATAGAATCGCCCAACTTGAGACGCAGATCGGAAACTATCACGACGGTCTAATGAGTGAAGTCGTGGCCCGTTCCGGTCTGATGCGTGAACTTGTCGCTGGAGAACTCAGCTATCGCAGGTCCGATTACCATGCAGCCCTAGACCATTTTGGGCGCGTCCACGAGCTCGAACCGAGCAATGCCGAAGCCACATACTACCTAGGACGGACGCTCACCAATCTCGACAAGCTCGATGAAGCTATCACCGTTTTTGAACGGCTGCTCGCGACGGAGCCGGGAGACGTTCGTGCAATGAGGGGACTCGCGCTTGCCCTTCGGTTTAGGAATGCTGATCGTGCACGAGATGTCGCTAGCGCTGCCCTCGCTTTGGCCTCCATCCCTGCAGACGTGCGTCACGATCTACACAATGAGTTTGCCTTGCTTTTGCGAGATTATGGCGAACACGAAAAAGCGTTGCTGCAACATCAGGCCGCACTGGTTGTGCGACCTGGTGACACTGCGACGGAGTACTTCATTGGTGTAGCGGAGCTTCTGTGCGGACGGCTGGAGCGGGGGAAAGCGCGACTCAAAATCGCTCGGGAGCGCGCGCGTATCGAGCTTGAGGACAGGGCCCTGAGACCGCTTTGGGCGGCAGTAATCGCGTGGTCGGCTGCGTTTGTCCAGGAAGACGCTGGCGAGGCTGATCGGTAACTCGTAACGTTGCGGCAATCCCTAGACAGCAAGTATCTCGCTCAAACCGTGCAGGCGCATCTCTCCGTACTAGCCATAGTGACTGGGAGGGATGTGCCGAAGCTGTCTTAGCCGCAGGTATAAGGGGCAATCGTGCCCATTCCGAGCCTCACGAACTGATGTCCACTTCTGGCAAAAACCCTGTAGTTCGACGAGTGGCTGTGAACGGCTGGAATGTCCCACGACACAACATTCGCTTGCAGCTGCATTCGTTACATTTTAAGCCGTTCCGACGGCGCACGGGGAACGTCGGGTAACACCAAAACCCGCCATTCTGCGCGCCGCGATCCGTTGATCGCTGTCGCCTTGAAACCGGATGGTTGCGTCCCGGCAGACTTGGATGCAGGAAGGGAAAAATGCAGTTACCGGCTTCCATGACCTTCGCCGCAGTTGAGGCATTCCTCGCCGAGGTCGTCTCGGAGGAGGAAGTGCTGCTGCCGACGAGCGGCAAGCATCAGGCGGCCGGTGCCGAGGCGGCGGTGGTCCAGGCGCTCGCGACTTGGGGCGAACTGGCCGCGGCGCCACCGTACGAACCTATGCAGGGTCCCCCGAAGACGAGCAGATCGCCAAGCTGGTTCGGAGGCTCTACGGTACGAGCGCCTTCGCGCTGGCAGATCATATAAACGATGTCGGTAAGGGGGACATCACGTCCCTTGCGCGCGCGATGGCGATGCGACGGATACGCGAACTCGGCACCGAGGACGTCTCGGGTTCGCGGGGCCCGCAGATCGAGATCGTCTGCGCGGACCATCTCGCGCTGTCACATCCCGCTTCTCTCTACATTGTAGACAAGGACGGCTTGGCCAAGGTCAAGGAGTTGCCCTCCTTCCTGAAGCTGGTCGACGATGCGATCATTGGGAGGTTGGTCCACCGAGGTTACCGGCGGAACCTTCCGGACGGTTTCGAGCGAACCATGGCGATCGCCCTTCACGAGCTCGTGCGAAACACCGATGAGCATGGACGTATGGATGATCGGGGGGACACCCGCCGCAAGTCGATACGCGGTATGCAGGCGAAGAAGCACCTGCTGACCCCCGAAGGTCTCAGTGCGATCACCGCCGACTCGCCCCCGCTCCACACCTACTGCTCTCGCCTCGCACCCGCACGCGCGGGCAACACGCATGTCCAGCTAATCGAGCTGTCCGTCTTCGATTCCGGCCCCGGCATGGGCGCGAGCCTCACAGGAAAAGAGCTCTCGGCACTCGCACCGGAGGATGAGCTCTCGGCGGTTAGGCGCTGCTTCGCCAAGAACGTCTCGCGGAAGCACGCCTCGTCCTCGGGCCTGGGTCTCCCGAACCTCACGAAGGCGTTGAGCGAGGCAGGCGGGTTCATGAGGCTGAGGACGGGCCGCTGCGCCCTCTACGCCGACTTCCGGCAGGATCCCATCAGCCGGTTCGGCGAGCCTCCCGAGTTGCGTAACTGGTTCGGCGGAGGTGGCGAAGTGTCACCGGTAGCCGGCACGCTTTTCACCTTAATCTTCCCCTTGGAGGCCTGAGCGCTTGTCCTCCCTATGTTCATTTCGCCTTACCAAGGACGTGGATGGACGGACCCTTGACGTCCTGATCGTGTTCTTGGCCTCCGACGAGCTCAGGGCGGAGGAGCTGTCGACGCTCGTGGACAGGCAGGTCCAGGACGCCCTCGCGCCAGACGAGACGATCCTCTTGACCCGCCGGACAGCCTTCGCCGACTGCGTTGTGGCGATCGGCGAAGACGCGGCGTTCGAAGGCGTCCGGAACCGGCTGGGTCGTGCCACCATCACAGTGATCAGCTTCGGGGCAGGCGGCCGCGAAAACTCGCGAAAGGTAATCCGGGACACCGGCGAGATCAGCGGGATCTCCATCGAAGAGATCGGCCGCCGGTGCGTTTCGTCGATGTTCGCCATCCACGGTGGCTTCGTCGAGGCGAACTCGAACTACCACTTCCTCAACCCTTCGCAGCGCCACACCGACCGCTTCATCCGGCTGTCGAACCTGCTGTCGTCCTCCGCGGAGATCTCGCTCCTCGCGATGACCATGCTACCGCTCGTGCCGCCATCGGCCGAAGTCGCGCATGTCGATACGCCTGCAATGTTCGCGCTAATCTCTGCGGTGAACGACAACCTGCGCGTTCTTGCACCGAAAAGGCCGTGGCTGCGATGCGAGAACTTCCGCTCGTACCTGGGCGTGCGCGCACACGACTTCGCGACGGGCGGCGAGCCCGTCGTGTTGATATCCGCCTCCTCAAGCGGATCGCTCGCCGAGGTGATTGCCACTAGGAGGGTACCCCGCGACCGGATCGGCCACGTGCTTTACCTCGGCGAAGAGGACGAACGCGTCCGGCGGGCCGTCGACCTCTCGTACGACCAGAATCGTAACCCGGAAGGGGTCAGAAACGATAGGGAAACCTACGAGGACGGCAACTGTAAGCTGTGCGCCGCCGGATCGATCCCTGTTCCGCTCAAGGGCGACCAGTTCGATATGGGAGGCCCGGACTTCGAGCCCCTTACCATGCTCAAAACCGATGCCCCGCCCGGTCTTTCGGCCACCATGGACAGGATAGCCGGGACCGACGCATTCCGGATCTCGACTACCAAGGGTGCCGGCGCGAAGCAGTTCTTGGTAGATGCCGGAAGCCTCGCGGCCGCCGAGACTTTCATCAAGCGGACCGCATACCTCGCTCGGCGGCACATACCTTCCATGACCAGGGAGGTAGTCCTACTCGACGAGGGATCGAGGGCATTCGGTGACCTAGTGGCCCGGGAGGCAGGCATTGCACCTAGGTTCGTTGCGAGAAGCGAAGTCGACGATCTCGACACGAGCGACGAGACTCAGGACGGGATGCGACTTGACGGTCTGCCCGTCGTTATCGTGGCGGCGGTTGTGGAGAGCGGGCGCTCCTTAAGGGACGTCAGCCGCGATTTGCGCCGGTCACGATCGAGCTCGCCACTGATCTACCTTATCGGATGCGCAAAGAACGCGTCGCCCGCCCGGCGGGAGGAACTCGAAAAAACCGTCGTGCAGACCCACGCAGCTGCGAAGCACGCCTTCGCGAGCGTCGAGGACATCATCCTTCCGGCGAGTGGCCCGCCGCACGCTTGGCTGGCCGAGGCCGACTTCCTGAACCGCGCCGTGGCCGAAGGGCTAGAGCTGGGTGAGACGCTCGCCGCGCGTCTCGAACGGCTGGGGCGCTCGTCGGAACCCCTAGTCGACGAACTCTTCTTGCCAGCGGGTGAAAATCCCTTGCGGATCCAGCCTGGCTTTGTTTTCTGGCCCAGCAAGACTTCCCAGCCGCCGCGGCAATCCTCGCAGGCGGATGTGTATTACACAATCAGTTCGGTCCTGCAGGCATTGCGAACGAACAAACCCAATCCGGAGGGGCGCGCCCTGCGGACCAACTGGTTCCAGCAGACGCGCCTCGATCCGGCCAACTTGGGGCGCTTCAACGATGGGGTCATTCAGGCGAGCATCCTGCGGGCTGCGCGACCAGTCGAAATCGACTATTCCACCAAGGATGACTTCGCCCGCGAGGCCGGGCGGGCGATCTGCCGGATCATGGACGCCGCGCACAGACCGCGGGGCGAAGCTGCCTGCGAAGCTCTCGTAGCGCTGGGGAGCGGCCGCCTGCGTGTTCCGAGAGAGGAACTTGAACGCATCCTTGCGGAACGCGAAACCTTTCCGCCCCTCGTCAGTGAGCTTGCTGCGATCTGCCGCCATTTACTTCTCTAATTGCGCGATATAGCCGGCGAAGCCCCCTGGTCGTCACTGCCTAACTGTGTGTACGGCCTAAAAGCCGACAATCCGCTACCGGCCCTTTTTGTTTTTCTCGGGGTTAGCCTTGGCGCCCGCTGAATGCCGGCTTTCGGCAAGTGCTGACGTCCGACACGATTTTGTGGAACGCCGGGAAAGTCCCAAGGGCTACCGGCGTCTGTCGACCAGGTTGCGACGCTCGCTTATTGCGGAACGAACAGCCCAGTTGTCGAATACGGGCCTCTGACCATTGATACGCTGGGTCAGATCGTCAAACGGGATGGTAAGCGGATTGAGCTTACCCCGCGGGAATTCCGGATCATCTCGTATCTCGCCCGAAATTCCGGTCGGGTCGTGACGCGCACAATGCTGCTTGAGGCTGTCTGGGACTATAATTTCGACCCGCAAACAAATATCGTTGACCAGCATGTAAGCAAGCTACGTCAGAAGATCGATGCCGGCTTTGAGAACTCGCTCATCCACACCGTCCGAGGTGCTGGTTATGTCATGAGATATGATTCTTGATCATTCTGAGATCTCTTTCATTTCGACTCGCATCTACATATGCGATTCTTTTCGCGGCGTCAGTTTCTGCAATGCTTTCTGCCTTCTATTGGACAAATGTCTATCACCCGATACAGAAAGTCGAGGAGCTCATTCAAGTCGAGGCGGATGAACTGACCGATATGCTGATCGTCGACGGACAGGACGCGACACTCCGGAGATTGGAGAGGCTGGCCAGGTCATCGGAAAGGCCTCTGTTTATAGCCGCTTACAAGAACCCGCAGGGGGTCTGGACACTGTTCAACATCCCCGCGATGCCAGAACTGCCGCCAGCGGACTGGGTCAAGATTGAAGCCGACATTTACAAGTCGGGGCTGGAAGAAGATCGGCTTGCGCTTCTCAAAATCAGCCGTCTCCGGAACGGCGCGCTTCTTTTGACCGGTCGGGATATCGCGCGCCACGAGGACATCTCGGAAAAGACGAGATACGCGGCTGGTTGGATCATCCCCCTTACATTGATCTTGAGTGTCATCGGAGGTTACCTGATGTCACGCGCAATCGGGTTGGCGATTAACGAGATGGCGGTCTGCAGCGAAGTGATTGTGGAGCGAGACATGGACTGAGGCGAACATTTGGAGCGAGTTGGCTCCGTCGCCCTTCGGGTCATCTGTCGAAGCCGCAGCATCGCCCGGCCCGGTGCGCGCCAAGCCTCCGGCTTGGCGGCGCGCCTTTGGCCTCGACGCTCGGATACGATTTGAGCAAGACCTTCATCGCTGCGAATGGCGGATCACAAGTATGCATGCATCCCCCGACGTTGATCGCTCCTCTATAGGTAGCGCCACTTGTTTGAGAATAGAAACAAAGTCGGATGGGGCAGATGATCTTGCCGCGGCGACCGCTTTCGGCCGAACCCGTCATTCGTCGGTAGACCCTCGAATGGCAGTTTTGTCCCGCTTCTTGCTATTCGCGATGCGCGGTCAGAATATGAATGTATGGCAAGTTCTGAGGCACGCAATCTGGACGGTGAATGGGAGCTGAGTTCGCGCTTCACGCCATCAAGACCGATTCGCGTAGTTCTGTACCGAACTGAAAAATGAAGTGATGCTCTTGATCTGAAGGTACTTGGAGCTGAATTGCTTCCACTCCTCGATCTCGTAACCACGCAAAGCGGTGGCGGCCTTCGCCGAATTCAATGCCGTCATCACAAATGACTGCAAAGAACATGTTTGAATAGCAGTTCTCTTCAAACCACTGCTCTACCCTCTCGTATCGGCTGCCTTGTCCATTGGCACCGCCGGGTAGAACGTACTGTTCGGTGCGCTGCCAAGCAGCATCGAGTTTGGTGACGTCGACCCATACAACTCCATCAGGTTCAGTTTGTTCCCAGCCCTCGGCAGCAGGGTTTGGGTGCCATTCGATTATTTTCCGTCTCATTTCGGCCCTCAAGTGATTCATGCCACAATCAAATCAAATATTGGAAGTGGCACCGGGCTAAGTGATCAAATTACTCTTATGCGCTGGTGAGATAAACTGGTCGCATCCAGTTGACCAGAGTCTGTTTTTGGACCCACCGAGAGTAGTGCAAATTACCGCTGATTCGGCGAAGTCGCCCCGTCCTGACCGAAGGGGTGGTGGCTACCGACCAGCTCAAGCCGCTCCAGTGCGGTGCTGGGGCCAACACCGTTCATTCCGCGGACATTCAGTTATTCGCTCAAAGCCGCCAACGCAGTAGACATTTAACAGCCCAAAACGGCTCCCTGAGTGCGGCCTTTGCTTTATCATGTGTCGCGGCATTGCGATTAGCGGACTTTGAAGCGCCCTTCGTTATCAGCAGTCTGCCTTGTATTGCAGTAGTTCTTGCATAGCAGAATGCGATCGTGCTCTATTCTGGAACGAAAATCGCCATGCTCGCGAGCCGGGATGTCAGTTCGGCTCGCGTGATAGGGACGTCGTAGCGCCATTCGAGCAGCCGCACGCCGTGCCGTTCGAGCAAAGCGCGCTTCTTCTTATCTCGAGCGCAGGTGAGGTCAAACCCCTCCTGTCCCCCGAACAACGCGATCGGCTCGTAGTGCTGCTGGCCCTGATATTCGATGGCTACTCCCAGCTCGGGCAAGTAGATGTCGATCGACTGCAAGCCAAGGAACGGAGGACGCCATTGATGGACGGCGGATGGCCAGATCGTTCGGACAAGATCGAGCAACGCCACCTCGGATATCCAGCCACGTCCGATTTCCGGAATTGAACGCTCCCGACGAAAGGCTTCCTCTGCTGCGACCATCGCGCTCGCGAAGAACTCCGACGCGCCGGTGTCAGCGACGCCTATGTTCCTAGAGAATATCCGGCCGCGTTGGCCGCTTGGATTAGAGAATTGGGCCATGTGACTCCGGTAGGTGGCCCAATCCGCCGACGGCGGGAGCGGCGGCATCATCGACGATCCGAAGTCTGGTCGCAGCCTCGTCATCTCCTCAAGAACTGGCGGCTCGAGGACGAACTGGGCGTCGAGATGATCGAGGAAGGCCTCAAACTCTTCGAGTAAACGGCCGGAGATCAGGGATCCCTCGGCATGTTTGCGCGCGACACGAATATCTTGGGCCTGAAGCGGCGTCTTGGTGAGATGCCGAAGGTAAATGACCTCGTCGAACAGGGCTTCCCGGTCGCGGCCTGGGATCACCTCTACCAGTTCAAGGGATTCCTCAAGCCTGTCCGCCTCAGTAAGATCCAGCATACGCTGCCAATGCGGGTCGGGGTCCCGGTAAACATTCAAATCGGGAAGGTCGTCCGGCAGCCCTGTACCATCGACGCCGCGCCATTGGTTGCCCATCAGGCGAGCCTGCAGGCCATATCCGCGGGAGCGATTATTATCCTCCCAGACGCGCGCGATCGGCAACGCTGGCTCAAGCGGTACGGCGGTCCAGGATTGACCAGCAGGAATGCCCTCGGGCCGCATCGTATAGCCGATATCGAACCCGGCGGCCGAATAGTCGCCCATCACCAAGTCGCCGATAGCTTCCACAAGCCGCTCATAGAGCCAAACCTGGTCCTTGCGTACTCCGACCGAAACGAGAACGCGCCTGCGAGCAGATGTCTGGCGGTAGACGGCCGACGCGTAGGTTGCCAGATCGACTGCGCGCTGCCTGCGAATGCCCGGGCCTTCGAGGAAATGAATACGATGCGTGATGTCGTCGGGAAAGTCGGGGTAGGTCAGCGGCACCGACACCGCCGACTTAGCCTGCCGCTTCTTGGGTGGGGCCTCCGGGCCATACTCGGCAAGGAGCTCGCGGCACAGCTGCGAGACTTTCGAGAAGTGGATCGCTGCCAGCGAGCCTGGCACACGCTTCCCGGAGAGTGTTGCATAAAGCTTTTGCCATTTGGAAAGATCGTTTCGATAGAACGCACGGCTAGTGCGATTCTTCAATGTATCCTCGTATAACTTTGCGTCCGTCCGAAACGCCTCAAGGCCGGCATCTCCCTTCGCCGGCGGCGGCGGCTTGAGGATCATGGCATGCTCAACCAAATTAGTGCAAACCGTCGGCCCAGCCAGACGCGTGCTATAGGATGTTCTGGACTCGTAACAGTTTTGCACCAGTCATCCATCGCATTATACCACCTTGGCTTGGAATGCGAGCACGCTAATGCCGACCGGATATGAATGCCGCCAGCGAATGTCGCCCTAACCCGCCAGTCGCCGGTCGAACAGTTTAGGACTTTCTGCGCCGCTGATGTGAGCGGGGGCTTTTGCATAAAGCCGCCCTTAGGATCGCACAAACCAGCCGACCGGCCTCGCCACCACCCCATACATTCAGATGCTTGAAGCATTCGCCTGACAGCGGACGCATCTACAGCGGGGCTTGCTGGTCGGCGCGAGCTCAGCGTCGCGGATTGGCCGATTGGGGCGGGTCGGTGCGGGGAGTCTTGTCACGAGGAGCCCCCGGGTTCGGCTCTGGCGTTGACGTCGGCATCGTGGTTGCGGATCGCGAGCAGCGGCCAACCTGATCCGCGGAAATCGCCGCACTTGAGCTGGGCCAACCAGATGCGTTCGAACAGCACCTGTGCACGCATCAGCTCGATCCGCAGGGCATTTATGTCCTCGACCATTCTGCCGTGCACAATGTCATTGCGCATCTTGATCATGGCCGGCGCTCGCTCGAGCAGTTCGCTTGCGAGCGTGCGCCATGCGGGGCGGATCGCAGCCACCATCCGCGTGATCCGTTCAATCAGGGTCATCGTCGGCACCATCGACAGCGCGCGCTCGATCGCCTGCCGCTCGGTCGGGGTCTCGGCAAGCGGAGTCGCCAATTTGCGCGCCGCCTTGCCCAAGCTATTCCAGCGCTTCTTCTCGACGGTCTCGCGTGTCAGCCCGCGCGATTGCTCGAATGCCTCGACCAACCGCTCGATACCCTCGACACACAAGGTCAGCCCGGTTTCCATCACGCCCGATGTGTAGGAACTCGCATAACCATAGGCTGCGGCGTGGAGCAGCTCGCGTTTTCCTTCTAGCGCCAACAGCGCTGTCGCCCCCTTGGCGAGATAGGTCTCAGTCGGGGCGAGGAAAGGTGGATCGGCGTGGTCGAGGGCTCGTTCCCGCGGATCTAGCTTGACGCTATGCCAAATAACGTCGTGCTTGCCGCCGCCGCTCCTCACCTCTTGGAGCGGTGTGATGAACTGGCGGAAGGAACACCAGCAGAAGCCGTATTAGGAACCAAAGTCGGTCGGCGCCTTCGTAAAAGGCCGCCGGGTCCATATCGCTTGCGATCGGCGCCATCTCGATCCCAGGCAGGTCGAGCCGCTCGACTTCGGTCGCGGTACGGGGATCGTCGCGGTGCAAGGTGAGCTGAAGCAGCCGGAACTTGATCCCCAGCAGCTTGACCTTTTTCCAAACCCCTGTCTTACGGGGCGGATCGGGGGTCCGCCACGCTCTGTTGTGAACATACCAGCCTTGTGGACGCTGCAGGAACACATATTTGGCGCCTATTCCGCCATGGTAGCCGTGCTCGATCCGCTCACACGATTCGAGGATCTGGAGATCAGCGAATGGCTGGATCGAATCGTCAGCAATCGCCAGCCCTTGCATCATGCCACTCGAGCGGACCCAGCCTTTGCCCGTTTCGCTCTGCTTGTAGCTGCCGTCCTCGCTCAGATTCCAGTCAGGCCGGGTATGAAGCGCCCAGTCGATCTCGCCATCGGTATCGAGCCGAAGGAGCTCGATCTCCTGGTCGCGCGTGCCGATCAGCGCGATACGGTTGTGATGGAGATAGTGAGCGTCCTGGTGGAAGACCGCCGACACGCGCATCTCGGCGCCTTGACGATCCTTGATGACTAGGCTGACAGATCGTTCAAAGTCGTTGATGCGCATCAGCCGAGCCTGCGCGATCATTCCCCAGCGATCAAGCGCTGAATGTCGGCTTCAGACAAGAGCTGACTTTCATTCTTCGGTATGGGAACGACGGCTAAGTCCCAACCCCAGTCATTCTTGTTCGCGTGCTCGAATGTGATTGTACGACCGCTTCGGAATAGCTGCTTTTGATCCGAGAAAGGCGGTTTGTCAGCCGAACCTGCCCTTCCTTAAGTCATGCTTGCGCCCCACGTTCAAATGCCCGAGGTTCCCAAATAGCGCGCTACCGAGCGCTATGCTCTGCCATGGGATCTCACATATCCCTTACAATAGCCCTCCCACGACTTGTACATTCGGTCGCCGCGCATGCGTTCAAGCTTGTCTCCCATGAACTGGCGATAGCCCTCCGCAATGATATTCTTGTCCCAGCCGCCGCCATAATCGGAGACGATCGTCAGCAGCTTCTGGTCGCCACAAAAGTGGAGCGACCCGCTCGGAAAGAGCGGTTCTTCGGTGATGCGGGGCAGGGGGGTGCCAACAATCTGCTCAACCGTGCCATCGCGGCGAGCCCTTCGCCCTATGCGCGGACGATCCAGCTCTCGCGCGGCGGCTTCCTGCTCTTCGCTCACTTTTGGCATGAAATTCAGGACAACTTCCTTCACCGGATTTCCGCGGCCCGATCCCCTGATCTCGGTCCATTCAACAGTGAAATCGGCAAGCTGGTCGATCTCAGCCTTGGATTTGTTCAGAACATCACGACGGAACTCGGCATAATTTTTGAAGCTCCCATCGGGTACGCCCAAACGACGCCTCAAATCCTCGATCGACATCTTCACCGTACGGTTCTGTCGGTTGATAACCAGACACCCCAGATCATAAAGGGTGAGCGCGTAGCGTGACTGGAGCGAAAGTGTGACTCCCAGATTGACCCGCGCATAATAGTCAGAACCCCGCAGGACTGTGCGCAGGGCATCGGACAGCTCGAACTCGACGACGCTCAAACCATCCTCGGCCACTTCCTCAACGCAGCGCGACAGAAGGGATTGTGATAGCGTTGCCGGACGACCCTTGCTCGACGTTGTCTTGATGCGGACGATCACGCGGATCAATTCGTCCATCACAGCCTGGATACGCTCATTGCCTTTGTGCGAGCGGCGCAGCTCCTTCTTGGTGATCGTAAAAACGCGGTCTTCCGCAGCATCCCCGCCCGCTTTGCGCAGCATGAGTGCAAAGGCCTTGCGCGCGGCAGCACTCAAGGAGCCGGTTTCGAACTCGGATTCGACCAACTCACCCGGCTTGCTGACGAAGTCCTGGTTGCTCTTCGTGATCCTTTCGGCGACACGAAGGGTCAAGCCAACTTTGGGCTCATCCGATTCGACAGATGCCTCAATCTCCATGTGAGTCTCTTAGCATGAGTGGCTCATACTAAGCAACTCACTCTAAGCCCCCAAATACTCATATAAAGGGTCTGGATTCCTGCGACTTTACGCGCGTAGCCCCCGATTTCTCACAATGAAGTGGGCCTTCAAGATGCCGGGAAAACGCTCCCATATGCAAGAATCGGGCTCCCCCCGCCGACTCACATAAAGGCCCTCGCAAAGCCGCAGAAATAGGCGGTTTTCGAGCCGCCCCCCGATCACTCATATGAACAAGGCTCACGAACTCGGTCTTCTACGGATTCCGCAGGGTTTGAAGCGGCTGTCCAACGCGAGCCCCCAATTGCTCACATGAAGCGACTCGGATGGCGCAATATCGTGGTTGATGGCGAACAAGGCTCTGTGAATCAGTAGCTTAACGGGCTGGTTTGATTCAGAATCGACCACGCCCCCAATTTCTCACATGGTCCCCCAATCGCTCACGATCTGTCCCCCGATTCCACATTTTGAAGCCCCCGGACACTCACGCTACAGCCCCCATAGCCTCATATAGAAGACCCCTAAAGCATTGGTGTTACTCGAAAATTTGGCCCTGAATCTTAGAATCCCTGAATCTAGAAAACTCCCGCACTCCGTTTGGGTATTTTTTATAGATTGGATTTGAGGGGTATAACCTCAGACCATTGGTGCTCCAACGACAATAGGAGGACAAACCTGAGACACGAGGGAAGGGGGATCGGTATGGCAGGAGGTGCGCCATGCGTCCGATCGCCAACAAGCCTACAGTCCAGACCCTGCAACTCGTCGATCGCCTAGGTGGCACCTGGCACGGACTTGTCGCAATGTGCCACTGTCCAGCACATGAAGACCGCACGCCCTCGCTCAGTATCAGACAGGGAGATCGCTCGATCCTCGTCACTTGCTTTGCCGGCTGTGCGAGCGAAGATGTGCTCAGGGCAATCGCGCGCAAATCTCCAATTCCAGTCGCTGGCAAAGGGCAAATCGAGCGGGCAACCAGAAAATCGGGCAACCCCCACTGGGCAATCTGGCAAGCCGCACAGCCTGTCACCGGAACACTTGGCGAGCGCTATCTTTTCGAAACCCGCAGGCTCACTAAACCGCTGAACCATGTGCGTTTTCATCCGCGATGCCCGCGCGGGGCCGGTAAGTCAGCGACGTTTGAACCAGCCCTCATCGTCGGAATGCATCTCGGCAACCGACTGACGGCGATCCAGCGAATATTTCTTGATCCTGCAACCGCGCGCTGCACGGCCAAAATCGTCCTTGGCCAGTCCATCGGCGCTGCCTGGACCAACGATAGTGTGGGCGGCAAAGTGGCACTTGCTGAAGGGCTTGAGACAGCCGCCGCCTTCACCCAACTGCATGACATTCCAGCTTGGGCGAGCATGGGTGCCAGGCGACTTCCGCAAGTCCGATTTCCGCCCGAAGTGCACACTGTCATCCTGCTGCGCGATAATGATCCCGAGGGCGAGGCCGCCGAGCGCAAGGCGGCTCTCGCCTATCGTAACCACGGGCTTGCGGTCGAACATACGCCCCCACCGACTCATGCAAATGACTGGGCCGACCAACTGTTTATGTGAGGAAAGGGGGGCTGGGCCTGGCGTGCCGGACGATCGGTACGGGCATCAGGAGGCCAGACATGCGCATGATGACAGAGTTGGTGGAAGGACTGAACCTTGCCGCCCGCGACATCCATAAACTTATCGATACAGATCAATCGATCACCCGAGCTGCGCTCAATGCAGCGATGGAACACGCCTTTGGGGCCAATGATGCGACCGGGGCCTGGACGCAGCGCCAGAGCTTCGACGCGCTTGAAGCGGCTATCAGTCTCTGGGTGATGCAATGCCCCAAGGAAAGCAAACCGCAGGCTGAGCTCGCCAACATCGCTGCGATGGTCGCTCGTCTGCCGACCCAAACCGTGCGCAGCGAGGAGCAATATACGCTCCAGCAATTCTCAACGCCCGCCGACATAGGTTGGCTTGCTGCGCATCTCGCAGCCATCTCACCCCAGGACATCGTGCTTGAACCCAGCGCCGGGACGGGTTTGCTTGCGGCTTTCGCAAAGCGGGCCGGGGCGTCGCTCCAGCTCAACGAATATGACCCGGTGCGCGCGAGTTTGCTGCGTTTGCTCTTTTCAGGGTCCGATGTCAGCGAGCATGACGGTGCCCGGATAGGGTCGCTGCGTGCAGACGATCCCCGACCCACCGTCCTCCTCATCAACCCGCCATTCGCAATGTCGCTGGGGCGGGGCGTTGACCGCAATGCCGCCGCCCGACATTTAACCTCGGCCCTCACCCGGCTTGAACGCGGCGGCCGCGCCGTCGCGATTATGCCCGACTGGTTTGCACCGGGGCCGCGAACGGAACAGGTCTTTCGGACCACGCTCGACGGCATGCATGTTGTCCAGTCATTGCGGCTCGACCGCGGCGCCTATGCCAAACATGGCACATCAGTTGCAGTGCGCATCTATGTCATCGACAAACTGCCGGGATCGCTCAGCTGCGTGACGATCAACCGCGCCACGCCTGCCGAATTGCTCGACGCGATCTCCGGAGTGCCCCCGGACGGTGCTGGCACCGGATGTCCGCCCGATTTCGACGCGGTCGGGCAAGCTATCGCTCTTCCGTTCGGTCAAATCCACCACACCACGTCCCGTCATCGTGCGCGCGCCGCAGCGCAATGAGGTGGCCGATATCGGCTATACCGTGCTCGATGAACCGGCACCCGTTGGTGAACAACAGGGTGTCTATTCGTCCTATCGCCCCTCGCGCCTCATGTTTACAGATGCGGGCGAGCATCCAACGATGCTGGTTGAATCTGCCGCCATGGCATCGATCAATGCCCCCAAACCGGCCTATGTGCCGCGACTTCCCGAACAGATTGTCGCAAGGAAACTCCTCTCCGCAGCGCAACTGGAAACCGTCGTCTATGCAGGCGATGCCTGGTCGCGCGAGCTTGCCGGAAGGTTTGTCGTCGATCCCAAATCCGTCCAGCTGACCGAAACTGCCGATGGCGACAGCTATCGCTATGGCTTCTTTCTCGGTGATGGCACTGGCGCCGGGAAGGGGCGGCAAGCCGCTGCCTGCATCATGGATCAGTGGCTACGCGGGAAACGCCGCCACATCTGGATCTCCAAAAACGCGCCCTTGCTCGAAGACGCGCGCCGCGACTGGACAGCGCTCGGCGGATTATCTGTTGATGTCATTGAACTGGCGGCATGGAAGATCAACCAGCCCATCTCCGCGCCCGAGGGCATCCTGTTCGTGCCCTATGGGACATTGCGATCAGCCAGGGTTGATGAGACCCGCCTTGACCAGATTATTGCCTGGGCAGGTGCCGATTTTGAAGGCGTGATCGTGCTCGACGAAGCCCATGAGCTCGGCGGGGTGGCGGGCGGCGAGGGCACGATGGGCAAGAAGGATGGCTCCTTGCAAGGCATTGCCGGCGTCATGCTCCAGAACCGGCTGCCCAAGGCGCGGGTGCTTTATGCCTCGGCGACCGGTGCCTCGGATATCAACAATCTGGCCTATGCCGTGCGGCTTGGTCTTTGGGGTCCGGGCACTGCCTTTGCGACCCGGGAAAAATTCATCACCGAAATCCGCGAAGGCGGAATTGCCGCGATGGAGTTGGTGGCGCGTGATCTCAAGGCCAGCGGACTCTATCTCTCGCGAGCGCTCAGCTTTTCCGGGGTTGAATATGACATCCTCCAGCACGATCTCACACCAGATCAGATCCAGGTGTACGACCAATATGCCGAAGCCTGGTCGATCATCCACCGCAACATGGAGGAAGCGCTCGAGATCACCGGGATTGTCGACGCGCTCGAGAATGCAACGCTCAACTCACAGGCGAAAGCGGCGGCCAGATCGCGCTTCGAAAGCGCCAAGCAGCGCTTCTTCGGGCAAATCTTGCTGTCGATGAAGCTGCCATCGCTCTTTCCCGCAATTGACCAGCATCTGAACGACAACGACAGCGTGGTGATCCAGCTGGTGTCAACGGCTGAGGCCATTCTTGACCGGCGGCTTGCCGATCTTGATCCGCAGGAACGTGAAGAGCTCGACCTTGATCTTTCACCGCGCGAACTGGTGTAATCTTGAGATCCAGATTACACGTGTTCTTTGCAGTCGCAATTTATGTCGAGTGTCGCAGCCGGAGGCGCGGGATTGCATCGGTTGTTCATGATTTTACTCCAGATAATATGAGCGTTGAAGGAATGTCCGGGGACGGGCTAAGCCCGTCTCCGGACGTCGGTGAGCATGGTGATCAGTGCGTCGGAGGGCGGCTTGAAGCGCCCAGGTTTGATCGCTGGCGCGCCATGGGCCGCGAGGATCTGCAGCTTCTCCTCGGGATCGGCGCGCAGATAGGTCTCGGTGCTCTGGATGCTGGCATGGCCGAGCCACAGTGCGACCTTGCGGATGTCGCCCGTCGCCGCGAGCGTGTGCATCGCACAGGAGTGACGCAGCACATGGGGCGTGACCCGCTTGCGCAGCAGCGATGGCTGCGTCTTTGCGGCGGCCTTGACGTGCTCGGACAGACGGAAGGCAAAGCCGTCGCGGGTCATGGGAACGCCTTTGGCGTTGAGAAACACCTCGGCGACCTCGACATCAGGGCGGATCGCGAGCCAGGCCCGCAGCGCGGACTGGGTCTCTTTCCACAATGGCAACACCCGTTCACGCCGGCCCTTGCCCATGATGTGGACGGTGGACAGCGAGCGATCCGGGAAGTCGCGAAGTTGCAGCGACACCAGTTCGGAAACCCTGAGGCCGCAGGCGTAGGCCAGATGCAGCATGGCCCGATCGCGCGTACCGAGCCGTGTCCGAGGATCCGGCGCGTCGAGCAATGCCTTGATCTCGGCCCGGTCGAGATAATCGATCAGCGCCTTGTCTGTCTTCTTGCTGGGGATCGAGCGGACCCGAAGCGCCTGGTCAAGACAGGCCGGGACCCGATACTCGATGTACCGGAAGAAGGACCTGATCGCCGCGAGCCTGCCATTGCGGGTTCGCACGCAGCTGCCGCGCCCAACTTCGACATGGTCGAGAAAGGCCAAGATCAAATCGGTGCCGAAATCCTCGACGGCGAGGTCGGTGGGACGCCGCTTCAACCGATCGGCAGCAAACCGAACCAGCAGGACGAAGCAGTTGGTATATGTCTTCACCGTGTGCGGGCTCACGGCGCGTTCCCGCGGTAGATGCTCGCGCAGAAAGGCCGAGAGATGGGGAGCGAGCGCCGTCATGCCGCTTCTCCCAGGTAGAGTTGCTCGCTCACGGCAGCGATGTCGCGCAGCAGCACCGGGGTGGCTTCGAGATACCAGTAGGTGTTCGCCACCGAGGCGTGCCCCAGATAAACGCTGAGCCCGGCCATATGATGCGCAACCGCCTCCCTGTCCGGCGGGCAGGACTCGAGCGATCGCACGGCGAAAGTATGTCGCAGATCGTGAAGCCGCATGCCTGCTGTGCCGGTTGGTCCCCGCAATCCGAGCTGTCGAGCCAGCCTGACGAAAACGATGTGTGCTCGCACCTTGTGCGGCGCCCGCCCGCGGATCGAAACAAACAGATCGCAGCCTCTGGCGCCCAGCTTAGCCCGAATGGCCAGATAGGCTTGGAGGGCCTGACGGGTCGATGGTTGCAATGCCACCAGGCGCTGCTTGCCAAACTTGCCGTTGCGAATGATCAGGCCATCGTCGACCAGATCGCTGCATTGTAGCGACAGAGCCTCTGAAATCCTGAGGCCTGTCGCCGCGAGCAGGCCGAACAGATAATGATAGGTGTGGGAGCTGATCATCCCCTTGGGGGGAAGATCGAGCGCCGCCGCCATAATCGCCTGGATATCCTCCGGTTCGATGATGTGCGGCGTCGGACGGGGCCGCTTGCCACGTCCAAAGACACCTGCAGGTGGAACCTCGTGTGCAGAATCCTCCGCCAGAGCAAACAGGCTGAAGTTGCGGACGGTATCGAACCGGCGCCGGGCCACGTATTGCGAGCTCGAAGTATGGCACCAATCGTAAATGCGGTCGATCCGGGTGTGTTGATCGCCAAAACCGGCTGCATAATCGCGGTACTTCCGAAGCTGGCGCTCCTGTTCGTCAAACTTGCGCCCAAGGTGACGATGAAGCGCCACGTAGCGAGAAATGTGCGTGCTCAGCATGACTGGTCTCCCGGCCAAGGCTGCGCGATCTTCATGAGCATCGGCAGATCGACCTTGGCGTAAATGGCGGTGGTCTCGGGCGAGCTGTGGCGCAGGATGGTCCCGACGGACTCCAGACCCGCGCCCGCACGCAGCATGTTGGTGGCAAGCGAATGCCGGAATATGTGTGACCCGGTTGGCAGTCCTTCGATCGAACTGCGCTCGAGCACGCGCGAGACGATGCCGGCGATCTCGGCCGACGAACTGAACGGCCTGAAAGGGGCCTGGACGCGGACGAACAGGTGTTCCTCATCGACCTTGGGACGGGCCGATGCCAGGTATGCAAGGATGGCGTCACCGACATCCTGGGGCAGTGGCAGCCGATCCGGTCGCCGGGTCTTGCCCTTGACCTGAATGTACCCAGCCCGCCAATCGATATCGTTCAGCCGCATATCGCGGATATCGCCAGCTCGCAGCCCGAGCCGAGCCAGTAGAAGAATGATGGCCTTGTCGCGTACTTCCACCGGACAGCGAGTACCGCATGCCGCAATGATCTTCTCGACCGTGACCGCATCGACGTAGCGCGGCAATGTCGAGAGTCGGTACCGCTGCACAGACGGAATCGCGTGCAACAGCGCCGGCCGGCACTCACCTTGCCCGATCAGAAAACGAATATAGCTCCTCATGATCGTGACGATCAGCGAGATGGATCCCGGCGTCTCCTTGCTCCGTCGTTCAAACGCGCGCCGTAAGCTGGCGGCATCCCATTGCGACGGCTCCCCCAACATCGGCGTCAGCCGCGCGATATCGGCCCGGTATCGGCGGATCGTCTCGGCGGTCGCGCCCCGATGCTGCTTGAGCCAACCCAGGTAGGCCGACATATACGAATCCGTGTCCGCCACCGGTTCTACGCTCGCCAGGACTCCTCTGCCCCGGAGGAACTCGATGAAACGCCGTGCGCAACGCCGTCGCCGCTTCGTCCCCGACCTGACCAGCTTGCCACGCTTGCGATAGACCGGGCAGCGGCAATCATGGTGGGCGTACCGTTCGATCAGCGCTGGATCGACATCAGCCCATGCCAGGCGTGACACTCGCAACCATGCAGCGAAATGTTCGGCATCGGATCGGTAGGCTTGGGCTACCCCCTTGGCGAACTGCTGCTTGGTGATCGTTGCCGAATAGGCGGCCAGATGCCCGCCGAAATCATCAATGTCGTCGGTAACATCGACATATCCGCGATCCTCCAGAAACCGGACAAAGCGTCTGACCCGCGCCGCAATGTCTGCCTTGTAGACCTTCTCGTGCGCCGAATATCCGGGGCAGTGGCACCGATGCTTCTCGAAACGCTGCACAATGCCGTCGTCGAGCGAGCCAAGGGCGATCCCGCGCTGATCCAGCCAATGCAGAAAGTGCCGAACCCCCGCACTGTACAGGACCGAACATGCCGCCCCTTCGACCGAGAGAGAGGAGAGGAATGCGGCGAGTAGGGCGTCGTGAGTGGGCGGGTCTTCGGTCCTGCACGGCACAGGCCCAAACGAAGCAAATGATCTTGATGACATCGCGGTTCCTTCGACTTGTTGAGGTCGAAGGAACGATAATTATCTGGAGTAAAATCATGAACAACCGCCGCAATCCCGCGCCTCCGGCTGCGACACTCGACATAAATTGCGACTGCAAAGAACTGGTGATTGATTATCTCGCCCGCGCCTTTCCGACCCGGCAGATGGTCGAATATCAGGACGATACTGGCGAAACCCGCTCGCGGCCCATGTTCGATGTCGATGGCAATGCGGTTTATAATGCCCAGGCCGAAGCGGCGCGCGATGCGCTGATTGAACAGCTTTGCGCGTTGCCCGCCATATACTCAGCGCTTGATGCCATCATCCTGCGCTTCGGTGCCGGCATGGTCGCAGAAGTAACGGGCCGGTCAAAACGGCTGATGCGGTCGGCTGACGGCAGCCAACGGCTTGAATCCCGCTCGGCTCGGTCCAATCTGGTCGAAACCCAGGCCTTCATGAACGGCACCAAGCGGGTGCTGATCTTCTCGGATGCCGGCGGCACGGGGCGCAGCTACCACGCCAGCCTCGACGTCAAAAACCAGGCGCGGCGCGTCCATTTTCTGCTCGAACCGGGCTGGCGCGCGGACCGGGCGATCCAGGGATTGGGGCGGACGCACCGCACCCATCAGGCGCAACCGCCATTGTTCCGACCGGTCACCACCAATTGCCGCGGCGAATTGCGCTTCACCAGCACGATCGCGCGGCGCCTCGATGCTTTGGGCGCGCTCACCCGTGGCCAGCGGCAGACTGGTGGGCAGAATCTGTTCGACCCTTCGGACAATCTCGAAAGCGATTATGCCAAGGCTGCGCTCATCGACTGGTATCATTTGCTGGTACGGGGAAAGCTCCAGAGCTGCACGCTCACAGGCTTTGAACGCGACACAGGGTTGAAGCTCACCGATCAGGACGGCGTCATCAGTGAAGATTTGCCGCCAATCCAGCGCTGGCTCAACCGGCTGCTGGCGCTTCGGATCGCCACCCAGAACGCGATTTTCGACGAGTTCATTGCCCTTGTCGAAACCCGCGTCTCGGCTGCCAAGGATGCAGGCACCTTCGATGTCGGGGTCGAAACATTGCTCGTCGAAAGCTGCGAACTCTTGGGCGACACGATCATCCGCACCGATCCCCAGACGGGTGCGACGTCGCACCTGCTCGAAATTCTCACGCAGCGCCGCCGCCAGCCTCTCGCGCTCACCCGGCTCAAGGCCATGACCCAGGACAAGCGCGTCGCGTGGCTGCGCAACAGCCGCAGCGGCAAGGTCGCGCTTCGTATCCCGGCGCACCCGCATATGGACGATCAGGGCAACACCCTCATCCGCTTCGAGCTGGTCCGGCCCTTGCGCAGCGAGTTCATCCTCGAACGCAATCTGGCGGAAAGCGCATGGGAGACCATAACCCAAGCCGAGTTCGATGCCGCCTGGCAGGCTGAGTTTGAGGCAGATGCCAATGACCTGGTGTCCGATACGCTCTATCTGGCGACGGGCCTGTTGCTGCCCGTCTGGGGCGCTCTCCCCAAGGAAGATCTGTCGGTCATGCGCATTCTCGACGAAGCGGGCAATGGCTGGCTCGGGCGGCGTATTCCGGAGATTTATGTTGAGGGCGTGCTCAATCGGCTTGGGGTCAGCGACCGGGTGGCGATTGCCCCCGACAAGCTCGCGCAAGCGATCCTTGCCGGGCGCAGCTACAGCGCTGAAACACCCGCTCAACGCAACGATCAAGACGTCGCGCGTCAATGGGCAGAAGCGGCTCGAGATTGCGGGGGTCGAAGCTGCACAACTCTCAAGCCTCAAAGCGATGGGCTGTTTCACCGAGATCATCGCCTACAAGACACGGGTCTTCATTCCGATTGATGCGGCGCCTGATATCCTTGCGCGGCTGCTCGCCTGAGCGGCCCAGCGATATCGAGAGGGGAGGGGGATTGGGCAGGAGTGGCGCTGCAATGTGTCGCGCCCCTTGACCCTGATTGGAGACTCCGCATGAGCATTACTCAGATCCCGCTTGCAAAGCTGCATCTTTCGCCCGCCAATGTCCGCAAGAATGACAGCCAGCTGTTCATCGACGAACTCGCCGCCAATATTGGCGAAAACGGCCTGCTGCAAAACCTTGTCGTTGCCCCAATGGCCAAGCCCAAGGGCCATTATTGCGTGACCGCAGGCGGCCGTCGGCTGCGCGCGATAAACAGGCTTGTGGAGTTGGGCCAATGGCCGAAAGATGTGAGCGTTGATTGCCGGTCGCTGCAGGGCGATGCCGCGCAGCAAAGCGAAGTGTCGTTTGCCGAGAATTTCATGCAATTGAAGATGACAGTCACCGACGAAATCCGCGCGTTCAAGCACTTCATCAATGAAGGCAGCGATGTTGATGCCATTGCCCGGCGTTTGGGGCTGACCCGCCGTCATATCGAAGCCAGGTTGCGACTTGCCGATCTCGCTGAACCGATTTTTGCCGCACTTGATGAAGGCACGATCACGCTCGACATCGCCAAAGCCTATGCAAGCACCGCCAGCCATGAACGCCAATTGATGGTCTGGGAGCAGATGGCGAACCATTGGCAGGGCAATAATGCCGACACCATCCGCCGGATGATCGCGCACGCGTCGCTGCCTTCGACCTCGCCCATTGCCCGATATGTGGGGGAAGAAGCCTATCGTGAAGCCGGTGGCCGCATCGAATCCGACCTGTTCCAGGCAGAGACCGGCGACAAATGGCTCGACAGCGAAATTGCAATCCGCATTGCGGGCGAAAAGCTGCAGGCCTTTGCAATCGAGGTCGCCACCGAAACCGGCTATGGCTGGGTGCGTCCGCTCGTCGGCACCCGCGTGGATCATGCTGCGGTGGAAGCGCTGCACCCGGTTCAGGTCGAAGTCGCTCCCTTGAGCGAAGACGAACAGGCACGGATCGCGACGATCGCCGATGAAATGGCCGAGATCGAAGCCAAGTTCGAGGCCGGGCTTGATGATGATGGTGACGCAGACGCGCTTGAAGATCGATTTGCTGCCCTTGAAGCCGAACTGGTCCGCATTCAGGACAAGCCCGGCATCGTGTCTGACGACCTCAAGCCGAGCGTTGGCTGCTTTGTCATCCTGGATGGCGAAGGCAAACCGGTCATCGACGCCACGCTCTACAGCGAAACCGCGCCACGCAAGCAGCGCAGCACGGCAACGACTGGCGCAAGCGCCGATGGAACCGGAACCGGCGATGGTGGAAGTGAAGGCGAAGATGGTATGGGGGCGATCAAACCGCTCTCGCAGCGCCTGATTGGCGAATTGTCGGTGCAGCGCCGCGACATTCTGGCATCCAATCTCGCGGTCAATCCGGCGGTCGCGCTCGATCTCCTGATCTTCGCCATCGCCGACCGCACGCCAACCTATGGCCGCGACGAACGCGGGACGACGATCCGGGCGCCCGAACCGTCTTGCTATCTCGATGCCTATCCGGCCTCACCCGCCTTTGAACAGCTTGCTGAAATCCGCGACGGCCTCGACACCAGCTGGACCGAGCCTGAAACGACTGTGGCCCGCTTCGAAGCCTTTGCCGGGCTTGACGATGACGCCAAGGCTGGCTGGCTCGCCTATGTCGTTGCCAAATCGCTCGAACCCAGCATCGGTGGCGCGCGCATTGGCCATCAGGGTCCCAGCGGCAACGACCTGCACGACCATCTTGCTGGCCTGATGCAAATCGACGCCGCCCAGCATTGGCGCCCGACCGCTGCCAATTATTTTGACCGGGTCGGCAAGCAGCAATTGCTCCGCCACATCACCGACATTGGCGGGACGACGATGGCGGCGAGCTATATGGCAAGCAAGAAGGGCGACCTGTCCCAGACTTGCGAGAAATTGTTCGCAGGCGAGACCATCGTCGCACCCGAGGTCAAGGCCGCCGCGCTTGCCTGGGTGCCCGATGCGATCCGGTTTGGCGCAGTTGCCAGCGGGACGACCGATGCAGCCGGTGAGCCTGAAGGTGCAGCAGAACCGCCGGTCGAAGACGCTGGCGAGGAGCGCCACAACGTCGAGGATCTGGTCGAAGCCTGATCCGTCTTCGCACGCCCCTTGGCACCGCGCCGCCATGCCTGCGGCGCGGTGCTCTTCCTCATAGTCCATGAAGGTCTCTCACCCATGACACAGCATGAACCTGTGCGCGCTCGCGTGGCGGCTGCCGCCATAGGCAAAGTAACCCGGATGTTTTCCGGGTCGCTCGACGATATCCTGACCGAATTGTTCCAGAATGCCCGTAGGGCAGGGGCAACGCTGATCGCGGTTTCGACCAGCACTGAGCCGACCCCGAAAATCATCATCGCCGATGATGGCAAGGGCATCGCCAGCCCGCAGGCGTTGCTTTCGCTTGGCGAATCCGATTGGGATGCGGCAGCAACGCTGCGCGAAGATCCGGCAGGGATGGGCTTTTTCTCGCTTGCCGGACGCGCGACCACCATTACTTCGTCGACCGGCGGCGACGCTTTCAGACTGGCCATTCCTGAGGATGGCTGGACTGGCGCCCATGAATTATATGTCGACAGCGCCACACATGAACGTGGTACGACCATTGTTTTTGCGGCCAATGACGATTGGCTGCGCCAAATTGGGGGCGCTGTCGAGCGCGCTGCACGATACTTGCCCGTCGACGTGACACTCAATGGTGTTCGCCAATCACGCAATGACTTTCTCGACGGTGCAACCTACATCAAGCAGGTGGCCGGACTTGCCATTGGGGTCTTTTCAAGGCCGTTTTCCACCTATGACGACCATATCAATTTCCACGGCCTCACGTTGCGGCAGCGGCTCTTTTCGCTGGTTGAAACCGACTATCACCACTGGTCTGCCCGTATCGACATTATCGATGCGCCCGAGCTGCAGCTGGTGCTTCCAGCCCGCAAGGAGCTGGTCGAAAACGCGCATAGTCTTGCGCTCGACACATTGGTGAAGACCGCGATCTTCGAAGCCATCCGTGAACGCGGGCGGCACTGTTTGCCCAAAAAGGATTGGGATGAAGCTGCCACACTCGGCATTGACCTTCCCGAAGCCGATGCGCTTCTCACGCAGTGGCAGCCCGGTACTGCTGACGAATATTTTGGCGCAGCACGCGAAAACCCTGTCGAACCGGGTATAGATGCGCTTCTTGTGCCGTCTTTAGATCCGTTCACCGCGCAGATGTTGCACCGTGCGCTTGCGCTTGCTGGACCTCCACCCTTCGCACAACTGCTGGATGCTCGCCCCGCCTATCAAGGCTATCGTTGGTATGATGCGCTCGAAGTGATCAGCGACTGTCGCCCAGAGCTGGCGCATGATGGTTCCGTTCTTGTGTTGGACCAGACCAAAAGGCTGTCCGACGTCAACACGCGCATCGATGAAGCCTCGCTTGACCTCATCTTTTCGTCTGGGAGGCACCGGAGATTGTCCCTCGATCTCTATCTCGAAGCTGACCCAGACGAATACGGCACCGCCGACGAGATGATCATGCTTGTGACCCGGGAAAGTCATCTCAGCCCGAGCGAGCTTGCCGCCTATATCACATGTGCTGGATTTTGCTTTTGCGACGATAGCGATGCTGGCAGCTACAATGATCAACGTGACCATTATGAACAGGCTGCTCTCCACCGCGCTTTTGAATGCTTGAAAGCAGGCGATGAAAGCGATCTTGCCAAAATCAAACATGACTTCGGGAGGCACATTGCCTGGCTGGTGCCAAAGGGCAGGGTGCTGTCACTCGAATATGACGGGACCAGCTGTTCGGCCACATTTCTCCCACGCGAACGCGAAACGGTTGTGTCATGACCCGGTTTCGCAAAATCGACGCGGCAGCCACCGTCACTGCGCTCATTCTCGAAAAGTTGAAGACCGGAGCCGCGCCATGGGTGCGACCTTGGTCGACGACGGGAATGCGGCCCGCGCGCCACAATGGTTTGCCCTATACAGGGGTCAACACGCTCTACCTCTGGGCAATTGCCGATGCGCGGGGGTTTGCCAGCCCCTATTGGATGACCGCAAGGCAGGCCGCCGAACTGGGCGCACAAGTTCGGGGCGGTGAGCGCCATGCGATCAGCGTCTATTATGCGACGGCCAAGCGGGCAGGCGGGCAGGGGCTTGCCGGTGAGCAAGGCGACCGGAGGTTCCGCTTCCTCAAATGCTATGCGGTCTACAATGCCGACCAGATCGACGGGTTGCCGCCGCATTATCATCCCGAACCCGCCGATTGCCTGAAAGATCCGGTCGAACAGCGATTGGGTATCGAGGCCTTTTTCGAGCCTGTTCCAGTCCCCGTCCGACACGGCGGTGACCGCGCCTATTACAGCCCGTCGAGCGATCATGTCCAGTTGCCGCGTGCCCGCCATTTCCAGTCGCTCGACCATTATTGGTCGACGCGCGCGCATGAATGCGTTCATGCAACCGGCGCTCAGCACCGGCTGAAGCGTCAGTTTGGCAAGCGTTTTGGCGACAAGGCCTATGCTTTTGAGGAGCTGGTCGCCTGTCTCGGCCAATCCTTCATCTCCGCTGAACTCGGTCTTCCTGCCAGCCTCCACGACAGCCACGCGTCTTACATCGCGTCATGGATCGATGTGCTCGAACGCGACAAGACCGCGATCATTCATGCTGCTGCCAAAGCCGAGCAAGCGGTCACTTGGCTGCGCCGCTGCAGCGCTTCTGCGGCCGCGCCTCTCAAAATTGCGGCGTGACAGGCACGAAGGCGCAAATTTGGCAGAATGTTGACCGGCTTGGCAGCTCATGTTATACAAAAATATAATTATGGGAGGCCAGTCAATGCACATTACCAATCTTCGAAAGGTCGGCGGATCGGTGATGCTTGCAGTGCCACCGGCATTGCTGGACTTGCTGCACCTGAAAGCCGGTGCCTCTGTTGGGGTTGTTGTTGATGGCGGACGCCTTGTTGTCGAACCGTCACCGCGCCCGCGATATTCATTGGCGGAACTGCTCGCTGCATCGGATTATCCCGAGGCGCTTCCACCGGAAGATCGCGAATGGCTTGACGCACCCGCTATGGGCAAGGAGCTTTTGTGAACAGGGGAGATATCTACATGGTGTCACTCAACCCTACCCAAGGTCGCGAGCAACAAGGACACCGGCCTGTGCTGGTTATTTCAGCAACCGAATTTAACGCAGCAACCAAACTGCCTGTCGTTTTGCCGATCACAAATGGCGGAGATTTTGCCCGTCGTCTCGGCTTCTCTGTGGCGATCTCTGGTATCAAGACCACGGGGATAGTGCGCTGCGACCAGCCTCGCGTGCTTGACATCGCAGAGCGCGGTGGCCGCAAAGTGGATGCTCTGCCGACGCCATTGATAGACGAGGTACTCGCCAAGGTCGCCACGCTGTTCGAATAGTCCTAAAGAACCTGCGTTGGACCCTTACCACAGGCCGCAGCACATAATCACAAGAAAGGGGAGGGGGAGAGGTTTTCTCGCGCTTGAATTCATCAAGTGGGGAGATGCCCAATGACCTACGACCTTGCTTTTCGCTTTGCCCGAGCGCTCCAGCCTGATGCCTTGGTAACGATCCAGAACGCCTGTGCAGCCCTTGCCGATGCAATGAAAGACGCCCGCAATGCAGGCTGCGATATCGAGCGCGATCCCGCCGTCATTCTGCTCGGTCGCCATCTGGGCCGGGTTGCCTCAGGACTCGATCCGGCGGCAAGCTATCCCGCAGATGGTGCGATGCGGCAGGCCTGCTTTGAGCGGATTGCTGAGCTTCGGGCCAAACCAGCGATCGTTCCGCTCGCTCGGCGCGGCGTAGCCTATGACCCGGAAGCAAAGCGCGCCTTACATCGCGAAGCCCGGAACGCGCTAGCAGCACTGGCGCGCGAACTCGGGCTGGTGCCGGGCGATTATGATCTGCGCGTCAATGCAGGCGGTGTCGCTGTTTCGGGCGAGGTCACGCTGCATGGTGAAACAGTCTACGTCCAGATCAGCTGCAGCGTGATGGGGCCGGGACGCGAGATCCTCTATCGCCGCTGCAACGGGCGGCGCGATTATTGCGGCGACCGCAACCATTTTGCCGACATCTCGGTGGCCGTCGACGCCACGCGCTTTGCAAAGCTCTTGCGACGTGACCTCCATCTGGCGCCCGAAACCGTCCGGCAGGACGCCCTGGCTCCCGCCGCCTGACCATCCACACCACCCGCGCGTCTAAGCGTCTCAGACGCAAAGACCAAGGAGATACGACATGGGTTGGCTATCAATGACGTCTGCCGGGATGGGCGGACACACCAGGCCCAAAGCCTATCTCGACGCACAGTTCAGCTTTGCACCCGATGCCGCAAAGCAGCGTGACACAGGCTTGCGCGTGTTGCGTTCGTCGATGGTTGGCCATGTCTATTATGCCGCTGTCGAAAGCTATGACGATAAGGGGACCAAGTCGGTTTTTGCTGTGGTCTGCCTAACCCGCTGGAACCCCAAGGCCCGTGACGGTTATATCTTTGCGTATAAGGATCTCGACGAAAGCTGCGGCCCCTATGAAAGCCAATGTCCGGCGCGGATCCTTGATCTGTTGACCGAACCGGTCAACGACTATGCCCGCGAATGGCGCGCACGCTGTCAGGCGCGGCTGCTTCTTACCGGTCGCAAACTGCCCAGGACGGGCGACCGTCTGATCTTCCCAGAGCCGGTGCGGTTCAGTGATGGCTATGAAGGCCGGGAGTTCGAGGTCGTGCGAAGACAGCGAGCAATTCTGCTCCAGAGGCCGGACACGAGCGTGCTGTGCAAGGTATCGCGCCTGATGGAGCGCCGCTGGTCGATCGTTCCCGGTCCGACCACGACCCTGTAATCGTGGCTTGCCCCATCCGTGAAGGAGTGTTGTATGACAACGCGCACCAAGCCTATTGCCGGATCACCCCTGCGCGCGCAGCTGTGCAGCATTGAAAATGCCAATCGACTTGCGGTCCAGGTCGCCGATGATGTCGCAAGCGATACCGCTGTGGTGCGAACCGGCAATCCCGATCAACCTTTTAGGGTGGTGCTGGCGAATTGCGTGGGCGATGCGCAGGTCATCTCGCGGACCGTCAGGTGCTCGCGATCGGCAGAGTAGCATTAAAGGCACACATTTTGTCAGCCTTGACCTCCCAAATCCTTCCCTTCACACGATATGGATGCCTTCCGAAACGACCCTCAACGCCAAGAATCTCGCCGGATTGGGCGCTGATCGGCTCGCTGAGCTACTGCTCGAACTGGCGCAAGGCGATGCTGCGGCGAAGCGCGCTCTGCGGATGGAACTGGCAAGCCGCAATGGTGGCGATGTCGGGGCGGAAATTCGCAAGCGGTTGGCCTCGATTGCCAAATCCAGATCCTTTGTCGACTGGCGCAGGATCAGAGAGCTGGCCAATGATCTCGACATGCAGCGCGCTGCAATCATGGCGCATGTGGCGCCCGAAAAACCCGGCGAAGCCTTTGATCTGCTCTGGCGGATGCTTGAGATGGCTCCAAAAATCTATGAGCGCTGCGACGACAGCAATGGCACAATCGGCACTGTCATCAGCACGGCACTGGATGATCTGGGTATTGTCGCTGGTCCGGCTAATCTCGAAAAGGGCAAGCTCGCCGAAAGGGTATTTGAGGGCGTTTGCGGCAACGATTACGGTCAGTTTGATGGGCTGATCGCGTTGATGGCGGGAGCACTGGGGCAACAAGGACTTGGCCTGCTTAAAGCCAAATTCGAAGAGCTTGCAGCGAGGCCCCCGATAAAGCCCAATAAGGATGAACGGCGCATCATCGCCTATGGCTCAGGCGGCCCTATATATGAGGACGACTTTGAAGCCACGCACCATGCCCGCCTCGTCAAACACGCACTCACTGACATTGCCGATGCGCTTGGTGATGTTGATGGCTATATCGCCCGCTTTTCGGATGAAGATCGCACCAACCCGGCTATCGCTGCCGGGATCGCCGAACGGCTGCTTGGCGTCCAGCGGGCGGAAGAAGCCATGGCGGTGCTCACTGGAGCCGAAGCCACATCGCAGGCCGGCGGCCATTGGCCTGATTGGCTACGGGTCAAGATCGATGTGCTCGAAGCATTGGGGCGTATGGATGAAGCGCAGGCAGAGCGTTGGGCTGTTTTCGAGCGCACGCTCAGCTCGGAATATGTACGGTCCTATCTCAAGCGGCTGCCCGACTTTGACGACGTGGACGCGGAACGGAAAGCGCTGGCCCATGTTCAGCAATACGCCAATTTTCACCATGCGCTGTGGTTCCTTGTCGGCTGGCCATCGTACGAATTGGCAGCAGAACTGGTTCTGGCGCGCCACGCCGAGATCGACGGGAATAACTATGGGCTGTTGACCCCCGCCGCTGAGGCGCTGGAACAGAATTATCCATTGGCCGCCACATTGATGCTGCGCGCGATGATCGGCTATTCGCTCGATAAGGCCAAAGCCACGCGTTACGGCCATGCCGCGCGGCACATGCAAAGCTGCGAATATCTGGCCAAGCGGATTGAGAGTTTTGGCGATCACGCAGATCACGACGCCTTTGTAGCGGGCCTCAGGCTGCGGCATGGCCGCAAGAGCGGGTTTTGGAATGCAGGCTGAGTGTTACGGTGTTCCGGCTCCGGCCCGGCAACTTGACACTCAATGCGGTGTTGGTCCCCGGTCTGCCGACCATGCGGCACCCAGTTCAAACCCGGCATCGGGCGACACCAAGGGGCCATCGGGCTCTTCGGCCACATAGGGCGAGACAAGGTCGCGCCGCGTGATCCGCTTGCGGTTCAAACGTGCCGCGACAAGCCCTCTGGCCTTGAGCAGGGCTGCTAGCCAGTCGAGCGTGTCCAGCATCTCAACGACGCCGCGTCCGGCAAGCGCATAATAGATCGCGCGCTGGAAATCGTCGCAGGCATTGCTCAATATTGCCGCCAGCTTGGCCCGCCCCTCAGGAACGCCATGGTGCACCCAGTCGACCGCTTGGGCGAGTTCGCGCACCGAGAGATAGGCATCGTCGATCCCCATGCCGAGGCACAGATTGGCGACCGCGCGCTGCTGCGGGCGCAGATCGGGATCGCAGGCTGCGTCGCGCAGGGCGATGTCGAGATCGAATTGGTAAAAGGCCCGGTCAAGCCCAGAGTGGCCATTAGTCTGGAGATGACGTCCCGGCGCACGCAGTCGGGCCGAATTGCGAACATATCATGAACATACCCGTCAACTCCCCGTGACCGAGAGGCGAGGGGGAAGGGCAGGGGTGTCGGGACAATTGTCCTGCAGCTCTTGCAAGCAACCAAGGAGAATGACGATGGCGACGACCATGCCTGCCGACGCTGCACCTGATGACGTGCAGCGCGCCTGCGAATGCGCGCGGCTCAACGATCTCTGCCGATCAGGCCAGCTGCGCGAAGCACGCACCGTGTTCACGCGCGGCTGCATCGATGCCTTTTGCGATCCCGAAGATCAGCTGAGCCTGTTCGCCGTCCAGGCCGCACTTGCCGCCAAGGTGCGTACCCATGAATTCAGCGGCGACGACGACCCGCATGGCGAGCGCGATTTCGGCGTGTTCGAGCATCAGCGGCAGAAACTCTTCTGGAAGATCGATTATTATGATCCGACGCTGAGTTTCGGATCGGAGGATCCGACTGATCTGTCCAAAACCCACCGCGTACTCACCATCCTGCTTGCGAGCGAATATTGATGCCGGGTCGGGAGTTGAGGCCGTGAGCCGCCACAGCCTTGTGCCCTTGCCCGAGCATGGTGCGATCTATGAAATTGCCATTGGTTGGGACCGTCCGTTGGGCAGTTTCTTCGTCATCATCTTTGGCACCCCTGACGACGATGATTCCGCCCCAGGCGGCGACGAGCTCACGCCGCTGCTCTGGGAAGGAGCCGCACCCGGCGCGCTGATCACCCCTGAAGCCGCCATCGCGTTCGCGGCACCCTATGCCGTCATTCCCGACGGGCTGGCGGCGCTGCTTGCTGCCGATCGTCAAGCCGAAGGCGGCTCGGTGGACCGCCCCGCGCAACGCTCAGCGCTTGCGGCGCTTTGGCCCAAACCGAAAGGCAGACCATGACCGACTATCAGACCGAAACCGCTTTCAGCCTTGTGGTGACAGCTGAGGAAGCCGCGCTTGTGGCTGAAGCTGTCGCGCTTGCCGATGCACTGATCGCTGCAAAGCCGGGTGAGGCGCTGCCCTCGCTCAGTCCGGCTTTCGCGGCGCTGTTTCCGCCAAGTCCCGCAGGCGAGGGCGATGCCTGTTCGGGGTTCCGCCAGCTGTTCAGCGATGGTGAGTATCCCGACTTCGGGTGCGAGATCGTGGGCGAAGCCGGGGAGGGGGCAATGATCCGCTTTGCCGGATCGCAAGTCGACACCGATGCGATTGCTGAGCTGATCCGCCGTTGCTGTGTGTCCGCCTTGCCGCTGCGCTTTGGCTGGGCTTCGACCTGCTCCAAATATCGCGACAATGGTTTTGGCGGCGGGACAATCGAGATCACGCGGTTCGATATCCGCGATATCATCAATCCAGATCTCGATGATCCGCTGCTGGTGCTGACCACCAGCGGTCGCGACGGCGAAACGCTCTTCTGGAACGAGGACGCAGGCTTTGGCCCGCTTGCGGCAGCAACGGTCTATACCGACCGCGAAGCCGAGCGCGTGACGGTGGTCGCCGCCGACGCGCCAGAATGGATGTCGCTTCCGCGCCGGGTGCCGCCGGTGCATCTCGCCTGAGTAGGGCGTGGCTTCGAAAGGGCTAGGAGGTTGGCGCACCTGAACCCGTCAGCAGGTGCGCAACGATGGCACCTCGCTCATCCGGGCAAAAAAGAGGCCCGCCGGTCAGACGGGCCTCAGATGAGAGGAATTTGCACTTTCGCGCAAAAGCACTCGGGTCGCCGACTCAGCATAGCCGAATTTGGCCCGGATTTCCCCCACTATCTGCTTGCGCGAGTCAGTGGGGCCAAATGGAGTTGAACGATGCTGCTTGAACGCGAAACCTATATCGTCCTGTCGACCGCGCATCTTGCGCCATCCACAGCTGCAGCGCTTGCGGGACTGCCGATCCTCTGTGACGCGACCGACCATCGCTACCGCATCCCTTTGGGGCCTGCACTCGAGTGGCGCGATGGCCTTCCATGCGATCTTGCCGAGCTGTTGACGACGATCGCGGCGGCGACACCCGAGGCTTGTGGCGTGATGCTCGATTGTGACGGGCCGGTCGTGACTGGCCTTGCCACTTTTGACTGGTAGGAACGGCTTGGCTGACGCGTGATGCGCGGGGTGGATCTATGGGTAATTACTGGCTCTGGCGCTGCATGCGCCGGGGCCATTTTTTTGCCTTCTGCCTGCGTCCGCTGGCGCGGCCTTGGGCAGGACAAAGGAGCGCGGGCTGGTGTCGCCCACCGGCTGCGCTGCGCTACGCCAGGGGGCGGCGTTGTCTGTCACCGCGCAGGCACTCTCCCGCCGGTCCGGGATGCTGGGCTGGCGGGTGCGGGCCATCCGACCTGCGCCCGGCTGGCCTCGCATCCTTGGCCCTTGGCATCTCTCTCTGGCCCTGCGGTGAGGGTGCCGTCTTTGGCGTGGCCTGTTCCGCTGCGGGGGCGGGCGAGCGGGGAAAGGGGCATTGCCCGGCGCGCGCATGGGCGCCGGACACCTTCCGCGCGCTGCCGGATGTGGGCGAACGATGCCATCGCTCGGCTTGCGCGCTTAGCCCGGCGCTGCCGGTCTCAGCCCTGCGGGTAACGGCAAGGCCTATGTGCAAAAGCGGGTGCGGATGGTTGGATGTCTGCTGGATAGTGTGTGTTCGCCCCGCATTGTCCCTTCGGACCCAAGAGAGACGAGGGGGATTTTGATGCGGTGGATGTTCGTAGGGCGCGGCTCCTGCACGTGCATGTCTGTCGCCCATATGCTAGAGGATGTTTTCAATAGCTGATCGCGTGGAGGTGCTTCATGGTTGAGACACAGCATGATCCAGTGATCGACGGGCTCATCGTTGATGCGGTCCTTGGCATCGATCCCATAAGGCTCGGCGACATGCTGCATATGACCCAGGCCGAAATCGCCGACTTGGCTGGCGTCTACCGGACCACGCTGGCGCGCAATCCCGGTTCGCCCGAAGTCCAGGCCAAATTGGGGCCGATTGCCACCATATTGTCGCGCGCAAGCGACGTGGGCGGCGGCCTTGCCAAAGCGGTGATCTGGTTTCGCCATCAGCCCATTGCCGCCTTTGGCTACAAGCGCGCGGTCGATATCGTCCATGGCCGCAAGGCGGGAGAGGTGTTGCGCTGGCTCGATGCGCTCGAAGACGGCACCTATGCCTGACCGACGATATCGGCCTTGACCAAGGCAAAATGTCTCATATATGATACCCAAATATGGCATTTAAGAGAGCAATATTATGAATATCGCTATTTTCCCGAACGCGCTTGCAGGGGATCATGTGGTGCCAGTTGGCATCACCGACGTGCTGCACATCACGCAGGCCGAGCTTGCCTCGACGCTTGGCATCCCGCGTGAGGCCGTTTCGAAATCGAGCCGCGTGCGCACGGTTTCGGTGCAGACGCGCTTGCGCGAGCTCGTCGACATCCTCAATCGTGTGCTGCCCTGGGCCGGATCGCCACTTGCGGCCTACGCCTGGTATCGGTCGCAGAGCCTACCATCGTTCGGCGATGCAACTGCCGAGCAGCTCGTGCGTGACGGCCGCGCTGACGATGTGCGCCATTATCTTGACCGGATCGCTGCCGGCGGCTTTGCGTGAGCCTGCCACTCAGCCGGTTCACCGGCACGGTCTTTAGAGGCCATCATCCAATGTGGGCGTATGATCCCTTGTCGGGCGAAGGTGCTGCCCGCTTTGGTGGGCGCTTCAATCCTCTTGGGGTCAAAGCGCTCTATACTGCGCTTCGGCCCGAGACCGCCTGGGCCGAAGCGCAGCAAGGCTTTGCCTTCAAGGCACAGCCGCTGACGCTCTGCGCCTATGATGTCGATATGGCCGACGTGCTTGATCTTGCCGATCCTGACGTTCGCCAGGCCTGCAATATCGCCGACGAGGATCTGTCTTGTGGCTGGGAAGATCTGGCAAGGCGGCGACTCGAACCACCGAGCTGGACACTGGCCACCCGACTGCGCGCGCAGGGCGTGGCTGCCATCATCGTTCCGAGCTTCGCGCCGGGTGCATCTGCGCGCGATCGCAACATGGTGTTTTTCGACTGGTCTGGCGAACTACCGCATCGGCTCCTCGTCATCGACGACCAGAACCGGTTGCCGAAAAACCCGAGCAGCTGGATATTGCAATAGGGTCAACATTGGGCGTTGGCCCAGTTCATTGCCGTCCGAGTCTCCGACAAAACCTTGACAATCGCACCAAATGATGCGTATAAACACATCAGGAGAAGCGTTTCTATGGCAAGTGCTGTACTCAAGCCCAAATATCCGACCGCTCCAGCAGGGCTCCAGACCTTTGCAGGCGACGGCGATCGCAAGCGGCTGACCGCGCCTGCGGTAAAAGCGGTGCTGCGGCTCGTCCGGGCCTGGGGCGGCGACAATGCCGAAGGTGCGGCGCTGCTCGGCGTATCGACCAGTACGTGGGACCGGATGAAGGCCGGGACCTGGGCCGGCACGCTCAGCCAGGACCAACTCACCCGCGCCTCGGCGCTGATCGGCGTGTTCAAGGGTCTGCACCTGCTTTTTGCCGATTCCATGGCCGACCGCTGGCCACGTCTGCCCAATCGCGGGCCGATCTTTGCCTCGAAAACGCCGGTCGAGGCGATGATCGAAGGCGGCATCCCGCGCATGCTCGAAACCCGGCTCTATATCGACGCATTGCGTGGCGGGCTCTGACGCGCCGCCAGCGCACCCGCTGGTTCGCGAGGCCTTTCCGCGCACGATCCGGCTGGTCGCAAGCGCCCGGCTGTGCGACGCGGTGCTGGCACCTCTGGCCGATGACGACGACGAACGCGCCCTCCTTGCCGAAATCGAAGGCGCGACCAGCGGTCGGCTGATCGCCGAAGAACGCGGGATCGGTGGGCTCGGGGCGGATGAACTGGTCCACGGTGTCCCGCATGCCCGCTTCATCAACGCGAGCTTTGCCTATGCCAAGCCGCGCGCGCCGATGCGCTTCAACCCGGCCAACCGCGGTGCCTGGTATGCGGCCCTTGCGCTCGAAACGTGCATCGCCGAGGTCGGACATCATCTGACATTGGCGCTGGCGGACGCAGGCGATTTCAACGCCGTGGTTGACTATGGCGAGATGCTCGCAAGCATGTCGGGGCTGTTCATCGACCTGCGCGCGGCTGTTGGCCATGCGGCGCTCGATCCCGATCCTGCCACCGGCTATGCAGCGGGCAATGCGCTTGCGGCTGACGCGCGCGCGCAGGGTCACAACGGGATCATCTACCCTTCGGTGCGTCACCCTGGCGGGATTTGCATTGCAGCGCTCTGGCCCAACGTCGTCCAGTCAGTGGTCCAGGGCAATTTGGTTCGGCTCATTTGGGAGGGCAGCCCGGACTATCGCTGGGAAGCGCTTTAGCGCGCTGCCTCAGCTTCCGGCGTGAGAGGGGAGGAGGGTCGAACGGGGGAGGCGGGCAGGGTGCTCGCTTCGCTCGAAAGGATCCCCATGGCCGACCGCGTCCCCGCCCGTATCCAGATCGGCGGCAGTCTTGCCGCAGATGAACTGGATCAATTGTCTGCACATATTGCCACTTATGACCTGCGCTGTGATTGGGATGGCGAACCGTTTGATCGCACCGATCTGCCTGCCAATGGCCCGCTTGATCTTTACGCACTCGAAACACTGAATGGCAGCTTCGATGATCTCGAAGCCTATTGTGTAGCCTATAATCTGGCCTTCTGGCGCTGGGCGGGCGGCACAGCCGGGGCGTTCGACCCCGAGATCATTGTCTTTACCGGCAATGGCCTGCCCGAACGCTTCGCGGCGTCCGAAGGGGAGATCATCGCGCTTGATCCCGACACAATCGCCGAACTCGGCAGTTACGACGCCATCCTGGAGATGATCGAACGCAGCCGTTTCGATCCGCCGCCATTCCAGCTCACCAGCAATCCGTTATGAGCTTCGCCATCGCCTTTTACGAGATTGGACTGGCCTATGGCGGGCCTGAGGAAGGCGGTTGGTGGTACGAGACCGGCGAGATTGTCCGGCTGATCTCGATCACCAGAACCGAGGCCGCAGCCCTCGCCATTGCAAGCCGCGCCAACCGACTGCTCGACCGAGTCCAGCGCCATCATCGCCCGGTCCATTCAGCGGCCTATGACGGTGGCCGCTTCCGTGCACTGGTCTTCGCCGGTCTCCCACCTGCCAGCTTCCCGGTCGAGCGCCCGATTTACAGCTGAACCGCTGCGCTGTTTCGCTTGAGCGTTGCATCGGGCAGACGCGAGCATTTCCTCCAAGGAGCCCCGCTTATGGACTTCGAACCTGACCGCTTCGCTTTCTCTTATGCGCGCGCCTTCTGCTTTGCGTCGAGCGGCAATGCCTATGATGCAACCCAGACCGACGCGGCGATCAGCCGCGGCGCCATCCTGCTCATTGCCTCGGAACGCATCGTCGGTCTGGCCGACACCTGGCCGATTGCCGTGACTCAGGCGCATGGCGCGCTCCATCAGATTGCGCCTGGGCGCTTTGCCGACCTTGGGGCCTTGGTGGCTGAGTTTGGCATCTCCGAAAGTGACTTTCTCGAAGCAGCGCAATTGGCGCGCGAACTGGGCTTCGCCCTCGATCCCACGCTTGAAGCTCTCCTTGGGAGCCTCCTGTGACGGGACTGCGCGCGGGCGCGCAGCGATCGGCCTTACGGCCGAGAGGGAAGGGGGGTGGGAGGAAGTGGTCAGGCAAGGGTTTGACCAGACAATCCATCAGGAGAATATCGATGAACATCGGAACGATCAAGAAGAACGCCGCTGGCCAGCTCATTGGTCAAGTGAGCACGCTCGCTGTGACGCTGACCGTGGGTCTGCGCGGCGTCATGAGCAACAACCCGCGCGCGCCCAAGTTCGAAATCGTCGCCTTGAACGCCGCCCGCCAGTGGGTCGTCGTTGGCGCGCTGTTCGAACTGACTGCCAACGCTACCGGCGAAAGCTTCTACCAGGGCAAGATCGACGACCCCAGCATGGCGAACCCGCTCTACATTGCGCTGTTCGCGCAGGAAGACGGCTCGTTCAACGTTGCCTGGCAGCGCCCGACGCGCCGCCGTGCGAGCACGCTCGAAGCTGCCGACTATGGTGAGGGCGACATGTTCGACGGTGCAGACAATCGCGGCGGCCTTGAAGACCGGGGCGGCGATGGCCTGGGCGAAAGCACCGCTGACGGTCCACGCAAGGGCAAGGCCAAGGTCGGTGCCGATGCTGGCACCAAGCCCGAAGACGCGCTTCCCCCGCTGGTCGACGCCTGACCCCTCCCGGGCACGGCCAGTACCCTCGCAAGGGCTCGTTCGCATTCGCGAGCGGGCCCTTGCCCTTTTTCAATACCCCACTAAACCCGTCTTGCGCAGACAGGTTCAACGCTGGTCTGTATCGAATTCTTCCGCCCATCGAGAAAAGGCCATCAGTTGGATCATGAAATGCTTCTGACACAGGCCGCTGAGGTATTTGCTGCCCATGTCAGCCCAACCATGTCGCCCTGTCTGCGTGCCTGTTCTGACGGTCAGTTTGAGCGCTTGAGCTCGGCGCCCCATTGACCACTGGCGCAAGCGCTTGTTCCCGCCGTGAGCATCCGCTCCTCGGTCAAGCCTGAGACGATCACCTGTCTCGACTGCGGCAAGAAGATGCAAACGTTGAAACGTCATCTGCGAGTGAGCCGCGACTTGAGCGCGCTCGCGACCTATGATTTCGCGCGCCTGCCCGCCATCCGACGTTGCCCAAAACATGCGCAGAGCCATGCGCTCAAAATAGGCCTTGGCCGGAAGCTGGAGTATCGCAAAGCCGACTGCTCTCAAATGGCTCGGCATCGCGGAGGCATGCGGACAAAGCTGCCGGCACGGCTTCGATGCCAGATCCGGCTGCAACCAAGCCCGTAGTGGTTCGCCGATATGCACTGTCCGCACCGGGCTCGCGAGCGCGCTGCGCTCGATAGGCATGACATTCAACTCAGGATGCATCCTCGATGATCTGCCGCCGCCCTTGCTGCGATGAACCATGCGGCGGTCGGGCCGGGGCACAACCGGCAAAGCAGCGGACCGGGAAGCCCTGCGGGCTTGCCGCACCACTCCTCGCTTTACCGGTTCCCCGCTGCTGGCGCGCGGTGTGCCGCCGTCCCTTGTCCCGCCGCTCCTCCTGTTCATCGCCGGGCAGTTCCGGCGAGTGTCAACAAGGAGGTACATCACATGAAAAATCTGGTCATTCTCATCGGGCGCATCGCATCGACCCCGGAAACCCGCAACAATGGCAACACCAGCGTCACCAACTTTACGCTCGTGACCGACCGGCCCCGCATCGTCGACGGCAAGACGGTCAAGAACGATGCAGGCTATACCGAGACCATCCCGGAATTTCATCGCATCACGGTCTTCAACGGCCTCGGCCAGACCGTCGCCAAGCACAAGGCCAAGGGCGATATGGTCGAGGTTCAGGGCCGCCTCCATTATTCCAAATGGACCGACAAGGACCAGATCGAACGCTACTCGGTCGAAATTATCGCCGAGGAAGTCCTCTTCCTCTAGGCGGACTGGTCCGGCACAGAGCGGCGCTATCGGCAGTGCGCTTTGCGGTTCCTGCTCTTTGCGGCACATGCTATATGGGCCAAAATTGCTCTTTTGGCAGCCGACAAACAGGGGATTTGATCATGGCTAAATGCGCCGGACGGCGCACCGGCGCGTGTGAGTGTACCGCTCACCCGCTTTCACAACAATACCGGCGAGTTCCTCGACCTCGCGCTGGTACAGCCGGTCACGCTCACCAAGCATGACCGGGTCGTGCTCACGATCTGCGAGGCGGGTTATTTCGAGCGGCTTGAGGCCTTCGCTGCCGCCCATGGCGGCCCGTGCCGCGCGAGGCGGGCAGGGCTTCAAATGCTGACCAGTCTGCGGTGATTTGCTGTTAACCGGCCCGCAGGCGCGGGCCGGGCAAATCCTATACTCTCTCTCATCTCGCCATCAGGCTGACGCTTCATCGCCATAGCATGACGCTTGGGTGCTGGCGGCTGTCAAGGACCAGCGGTCCCCCCAATTTTGCGCATCGGACCGCTTCGCTTGTCCGCACACAAAATCGGCTCCCCCACTGGCGGGCGGGGCCGCGACAGCGCGTGCCGCGCGTCGTCCCTGACGGCCTGGCACCAGCGTCCAGACGATCTCCATCTTTCATCCATCGGGGATGAGAGGGTTTTCAATTGGAGGTCTATATGTCCCAGCGTTTTTCAAACTTCGCCGATCTTGCAGATCATTATGCCGAGCAGGTCGCAAGCCCTGATTATGGCACCGCGTTCATGGAGCAGACCGAGATGGCGCGCCTCTCGATTGCAGAGGAACCGACCACAGCCGAGATGCCCGATCCGGACAAGGCGCAGGCCGCGCTTGAGATGATCATGGCAACAGTCTTCGACCTGTTCCGCGATACACGCATGGAGGATTTCTCCGCCGAGATTGGCTGGGGCATTGCCAACAGCTTCCATGTCGTGGCGAAGCGCCTTGATGACCGCGAGGATGCCGCCAGCCAGAAGCTTACGGAATTGCTCAAGACCTGGGACCCGTCGGAAGTCTATCAGACCGAAGTCGAGGATTTGACGATGACGGCGCGGAGCCTGTCCGAATGCCGCGACGCGATGGAATGCATGCGCGAACATGCCGCCCGCATCTACCATGTCGAGACCGGAAGGCCGTTCTCTCCGGTGCGCGGCTCGCGGGTTGCCTCCAAAGCTACGGCATCAATGATCGAAGCCCGAGACTATATTGCCAGTCGGCCCAACAACGCCGTGAACAATATGCGCCATCGGGGGCTGTCGTCGCCTTCTCGGGCGGGCAAACATGGGCTGACCATGAACTGATCTGGGAGTATCTCGACTGCATCAAAGCACGGATTCCGTCGATGATCCTCGCCACCACGGCACAGAACAAGGGTGCCGATGTCATCGCGGCAAGCTGGGCTGCAAAGAATGACGTGAAGGTCGTGCTGTGCCGTCTTGACCGTGCCTTGGGCAACCGCGCGGCCTTTGTGCGCAACGACCGGATCGTTGGCTTCCGTCCGGTGGAAGCGATCGTCTGCAGCGGAACCGGTATCCAGGCCAATCTCGCAGACAAGTTGCGGACCGCAGGCGTGCCGCTTCATGTCTTGCGCGAGCGGACAGTGATGCACGGTTGATCCAATCCGCCATCCGCCAATCAGGGGTGCCAGGCCTTACGGGTCTGGTGCCCCTTTTTTGCCCGTTCGCACATCCGAAGGATCGGGTGGCGGGCAGGGCACCCAAAACCCAAACACACACTCTCGCAAGAATTCCAAGGATGAAGACCGGAGCTAGCCCGCCTCAAGGATGCGCGGTCCCCCCAATTTTTTCCTCCTCTGCGCTAACGCTCCGTTCCAGAGAAAATCGGCACCCCCGCGCCCCGCTGTCGCGGCCTTCGGTCCTTGACCCGGACCAGCTCCGATCTTCTCTGAAGAGACCTCTTCGATTTTCAACAAGGAGGTTATCATGTCAGCACTTGCCGTTCAGACCATCGCCGTTTTCAATCAGCCCGCTTATGACGCAGCCTATCGCACGGCATCGATCCGGGCCCAGCACAGCTTCTTCGACCAGCACATCGTCGAAGACGAGGACGCCGGTTTCATCGCCATCGACGAAGGCGATTATAACGGCCTGACACAGGAGCTCATCGACCGGATCGTCCACACCATCGCAGCGCAGATGGCAGATGATTTCGACCTTCCCGACTACGCCCGAGCCTCCCATATCGCCGCCGGTATCGATCTCGATTTCGACGCCGACGACTGCCCATTCTGAGCGCAGCCAAGGGGAGGGGCCGCAAGGCTCCTTCCCCTTTTTTTATGCGAACCCAAAAGCCACGGCGCGGCATCGAGCCCTGCCGTGGCTTGCTTGCCAGCAGCTTTACTGACACCATCTTTCGGTCCTGATCGCTGGCCGACGGCACCCCGGTCAATGCCCGCATCATAGCAAAATCAACTCCAAAAGTGACAAGCTACTCTGCTGGGTAATCTGAAATATGAGCAGACCCTACACTGCTAAAGCAGTTTCATGGCAAAAATGGCGGAAATACGTCAGTTTTGACGTTCGAAACTCCCGGCAGTTTGGGGTCTGATGAATGCTGTCTGGTCCCCAGAAATGGCGGAATTTCGGGGACTCTGGAGGGCAGTTTTGATATAAATGCATGCCATATGGTCCCCAATCGGCTCTTGCCCGGGAATCGGGCCTATCTTGATGGCAATCTGGTTCGCCGGAAAATGGGTGAGTCTGACCTGGATCAGGTCATCTGGGACAATGAACTGGCAGGCTTTGGTCTGCGGATCCGTCCGTCGGGCAAGCGCTATTGGTTCGTCCGTTTGCGCCAACGTGGACGGCACCGCCGTATCTCGCTGGGATGCACCGACGATGTCGAGGCACCGATCGCGCGGGGCGAGGCGCGTAGGCTGTTGGCAGAAGTTGCCCTTGACGGACTGCCCAAGCGGGTCGCGGCGAAAGTGGCTCCAGTACTCGCCGACTATGTGGATGAGTTCTGGACAGATTGCGCACGGCACTGGAAGCCCTCAACCCAAAGGCGAAACCGGAATGCCTTGGAGAAGGAAATACTGCCAGCGTTCGGAGCCATGCGGATCGACCTGATCGGTCGGGCAGAGATCACCCGGTGGCGCGACGATTATGCCGATGGGCGCGGCTCGCGTTACAACCGCGCTGTTCCGGTTTTGGGCGCAATGTTCAAATATGCTGAGCAGCTTGGCTATATTCGCAAGAACTCCAACCCCTGCAAAGGCATGCCGGGTTTTAAACCGAACAAGAAGGAGCGCTTTCTCAGTCCGGTCGAGTTTCGCAGGCTCGCGCGTGAGCTGGATGCCGACGCGGCGTCCTATCCAGTGCATGTCGCCATTGTCCGCTTGCTGATTTTTACCGGCGCGCGGATCAGCGAAATCCGCGACCTCCAATGGGACTGGGTGCAGTTGCCGCGCCTGGTGCTGCCTGACAGCAAGACCGGTCCCAAAACCATCTATCTCAACAGTCAGGCCGTTCGGATATTTGATGGCGTCGCCCGACACGGGGACTGCCGGTTTGTCTTCCCCAATGCAAAGCGCAATGCGCCCATCATTCTTGATCCGTGGTGGCTGCAATTCCGCCGCCGCTGCGCGATGCCCGACGTTCGCCTTCACGATCTGCGGCACAGTTTTGCATCGGTGGCAGTGCGGGAGAAGGTTCAACTCGCAACGATCGGCAGCCTTCTTGGTCATGCCTTACCCGAAACGACCGCGCGCTATGCCCACCTCGCTGATGATACTGTTGCCGAGGCTGCCCAGCGCGTTTCTGGCGGCCTTGCCGAAACACTGGGTCTGTCGGCATGACGAGCCTTTCGCTCAAACAAGTCGTTGAGAAGGCGCTGGCTGAAGTCGGTGCCAATCCGCGTATTGCGCGCAAGCCCAAGGGCAAAGCGCGCACAACCACGTGGCTCCAGGTCGAGCATGGCTTTGGCATCCGTCATTATCCAAGTGGTCGGCATGTCTATATCGTCCAGATGCGCATGGCAGGCCGTATGCGCACCGTCACCATTGGCCCAGCATCGGTTTTGACACGCCATCAGGCGATGATAGTTGCCCGGCGGGTCATTGCGCATGTGCGCGTCGGCCATGACCCGGCGACCACGCGGCAGCAAATCCGCAATGCGCCGAGCATGGACGACTTCATGGACGAGTATTGGGAGAAGTGTTCTCCCAGTTGGAAGCCATCGACGGTCGAAACGGCCACCGGCTATCGTCGCTGCCATATCGATGGGGCGTTTCCGGAGGCCTTCGTTGACAGCCTGACCGAGGCCGAGGTCATCAAATGGTTTGTGGCGCTCACGGACAATTCCGGCCCCAGCGCTGCCAATCGCTGTTGGGAAATATTGCGCGCTGCCTTCAACAAGGCGGAGAGCTGGGGCTATCGCGTTGAAAACACCAACCCCTGCCTTGCCGTGCGTCAGAACAAGCGCATCCATCGCACGCGCTTTCTGTCGAACGACGAACTCACCCGGCTTGGAGTGGCATTGTCCGGAGCCCGAGAGAGCGAAGATCGCATGGAACAGGTCCATGCAACGGCGATTTTGCTACTGATCCTGACGGGATGCCGCATGGGTGAGATTCTCGGGCTGCAATGGAGCGACGTCAAAGGGAACCGCCTCCTTCTGCGCGATAGCAAGACAGGGCCACGTACCGTCTGGCTAGGCGACGAGGCACGCGCGCTCGTCCAGGCGCTCCCTCGTGAGGGCAGTACTCCTTGGTTGTTTTGGAATTGGCGCTTCAAGAAGCCAATCCGCAACCTTGGCCATGTTTGGGATCGCTATCGGAACGAAGTTGGCCTCAAGAATGCCCATCTACACGATCTACGCCATACTTTTGCCAGCCATGCCGTGATGGGGAAGGAGAATCTGGCGATGGTTGGTAAGCTGCTTGGCCATGCCAAGGTGGCTTCGACTGCACGCTATGCCCATTTTGATGACGACCATCTGCTTGAAGCAGCAGAGGTCATTGGCGCAGCCATCGAGCGGGCAATGCTGACGGGCAAACACTAATCTCCATTGCAGTATCCCATGCAACATGATATCTCATAGGATATGTACAGAGTCGTTCTCGATACCGACATCATCGTGACGGCGCTGCGCAGTGCGACCGGTGGCAGCAATGCTGTTTTGCGTGAAGCGGCCTACGGACGGATTACGCCTTTGGTCACGCCAGCTTTGTTCCTCGAATATGAGGCGGTGCTGAAACGGCCCGAACAGCGACTTGTCCACGGACTTGGTTTGCGCGACATTGACCGCTTCCTGTCTGCTCTGGCAGCAGCCTGCGAAGCGGTCGAAGTCAGCTTCCAGTGGCGACCGCAATTGTCGGACGCCAATGACGAGATGGTTCTGGAAACAGCGGTCAACGGTCAGGCCGATGCGCTCATCACGCACAATGTGCGTGATTTTGTGAAGGGCGCGGAAAGGTTTGGGTTGCGGGTGTTGCGACCCGGCGAGTTTTTGAAGGAGTTACGGTCATGAGCAAAGCATCCTACCCGCTCAAACTGCCAGCCTCAGTGAAGGCTGCCGCTGCACGCCTTGCCAAGGAAGATGGCGTGTCGCTCAACCAATGGATTTCTGTGGCCATCGCGCAGAAGATCGGGGTTGTAGAGACTGCGGCTGATTTTCTCTCGCGACGGGCTGGGAAGGCCAAGGCCGCGGATATGTTGCCGTTTCTCGACAAGGCGAAGCGGGAAGCGCTGCCGGTTGGGGATGAGGTTTGAACGTCAGGTAGTTGGGAATTCTGCTTCTCGGCGTTGCTTCGGCAAAACTGCTCATCAAGACTGGCGATCACCCAAATAAGTGTCTGCGCAAGTTCGGAACTCGGTGACAAGCGCGGCACCACACGCTAGTCCTTGAAGATCATTCGACGCAACATTGCGTCACCCTTAAATCGCTGGTCAAACGCATCCTGCGAGGTGCAGAAAAATATCGACGAATGAATGCTGTAGAAATTGAAGAAGCAGTATCGGAACTTGCAAGAAAGCCCTTTGATCGGGCCGATTTCGCGTATCAATTTCTAGCCGCCTTTGGGAACAAAGAAACCACCATAAAGCGGCTTCGCGCTGCCGGTGGCTCCAACGCCTCAGATGTTCCTGGCGGCATACTCCAGCGTAACAACATTCACTTGGCGACATGCGCGGCGGGTGAGGTCGATGCGACGTTGAAGGCCTTGCGCGACAGTCCGAAAACAGCATCGGCCAAAGCCAAGTTCATTCTCGCCACCGATGGCGAGACGCTACAGGCGGAAGACGTCACCAGCGACGACCCGCCCATTGCGTGTGAGTATGCGAAATTCCCCGATCATTTCGGATTCTTCCTGCCGCTGGCAGGCATCACCACCGTCAAGCAAATCCGCGAAAGTTCGTTCGACATTCGCGCCACGGGGCGGCTCAACAAGCTCTATGTCGAGCTGCTGAAAGACAATCCCGAATGGGCGACCGCCGAGCGCCGACCGGACATGAACCATTTCATGGCGCGGCTGATCTTCTGCTTTTTCGCGGAGGATACCGACATCTTCAATGGCACCGGCCTGTTCACTGCGACGACCGACCAGATGAGCGAGCGCGATTCGTCGAACACGCACGACGTCATCAGCGAGATGTTCCGAGCGATGAACACCAAGATCGCGGATCGCGGGGATGCGAAATTACCGCGCTGGGCCGACGTGTTCCCCTATGTGAACGGCGGGCTGTTTTCAGGCAGCACCGAAGTGCCGCGCTTCAGCAAGATTGCTCGATCCTACCTGATCAATATCGGCAGCCTCGATTGGAAAAAGATCAACCCCGACATTTTCGGCAGCATGATTCAGGCCGTTGCCGATGATGAGGAACGCGGCGCGCTGGGTATGCACTACACCAGCGTCCCAAACATCCTGAAGGTTCTGAATCCGCTGTTTCTCGATGATCTGCGCGCGCAGTTGGAGGAGGCGGGCGACAATGGGCGCAAGCTGCTCAACCTGCGTAACCGCATGGCGAAAATCCGGGTGTTCGATCCGGCCTGCGGCAGCGGCAATTTTCTTGTGATCGCATACAAGGAAATGCGCGCGATTGAGGCGGTGATCAACCAGCGCCGCAACGAGGAAGAGCGGCGCAGCGACATTCCGCTGACCAATTTTCGTGGTATCGAGCTGCGCGATTTTCCGGCTGAGATTGCGCGTCTGGCGCTCATCATCGCCGAATATCAGTGCGACGTGACCTATCGCGGGCAGCAAGAGGCGCTGGCGGAACTGCTCCCGCTGGACGCGCAAAACTGGATCACTTGCGGCAATGCGCTGCGGCTCGACTGGCTGGGCATCTGCCCGCCGACAGGGACGGGTGTGAAAATGCAAGGCGACGATTTGTTTAACACCCCGCTTGATCAGGCTCAGATTGATTTCGAGAATGAGGGAGGTGAGACATATATCTGTGGAAATCCTCCGTATGCGGGCTCCAACTGGCAAACTATAGATCAAAAAGAAGACTTACAAAGGTTGTTTCAGCAACGGAAAATCAATTGGAAGCAGGTGGATTATATTTTTGGTTGGTTTTTTAAGGCGGCTGAATTTGGCACCAAAACTGAATCTTCCTCTGCCTTCGTTACCACTAACTCAGTAAATCAAGGTCAAATTGCATCGATCATATGGCCACCTATTTTTGAAACTGGTCACGAAATCTCATTCGCCCACACGAGCTTTAAGTGGGCCAATTTAGCTAGCCACAATGCGGGCGTGACGGTTTCCATTGTTGGTATTTCACGGAATCTGACTTCTGCTCGAAAACTCTTTTCGTTAGCAGATGATGGGAGCACCCTTTTAAAGCTCGTAAATAATATAAATCCCTACCTAATTCCCGCACCAAATGTGTTTATTGAGCCTAGCGGGGAATCTCTTGGGTTCAGTGCGGAGATCACCGACGGATGTGGAGCGCTCGATGGAGGCAATCTGGTAGTTACATCTGACGAGTTGGCGGAAATGCTTACTCAAAAGCCATCAGGGATAATGGAGTTTATACGACCTTATACTGGTTCGACCGAGTTTATCAGAGGTTCTCTACGATGGTGCGTTTGGATCGCTGACGAAGATCGTGATAACGCTGCCACCTTTCCTGAAATTCAACGCAGGATCGATGCCACTTATCAGTTTAGATTGAAGGCGGGCACTCGAGCGCAAACGGCTATCAACCGGCCACATAAATTTGCATGGATAAATCAGTCTCAGAACGAACAGATAATAGTTCCTAAACATTTTTCAGAACGGCGTGAATATGTGACGGCGGGTTATCTCACAAATGAATATATTGTGAGCAATTCTGCTACTATAGTCCACAATGCAACACTAGACATATTCTCAGTTATTTCATCGAAATTACACGTTGTTTGGGTGAAGGCCGTGGCGGGGCGGCTACGTGAAGACATTCGTTATACACCGGCAACTTGTTACAACACATTTCCAGTCGCTCAACTGACAGAAACAGATAGGGCTAAACTAACTCGCTGCGCCGAGGACATCCTTCTCGCTCGTGAGGCTCATTTTCCCAAGACCATCGCTGAACTATACGACCCGGACGATATGCCGCAGAACCTCCGCCGCGCCCATGAAGCAAACGACGAAGTGCTGGAACGCATCTACATCGGGCGGCGGTTCAAGAATGACACCGAGCGGCTGGAAAAGCTGTTTGAACTCTACACGAAGATGACTCAAAATACTGGAAAGTCGTCAAAACCAAGAAAGTGGCAGCTTGACCATGACGACATCCAAACCCATCCCCGCAGTCTCATTTCAGACCGCGCGAACAGGCGCATCCGCCAAACCCAACGAAATGGGTATGCGCCAGATGCAGGAACGCGCCTATGCCAAGCGCGGCGAGCAATATCTGCTGATCAAATCGCCGCCCGCATCGGGCAAGTCCCGCGCGCTGATGTTCATCGCGCTCGACAAGCTCACAATCAGGATGTCAAACAAGCGATCATCGTCGTGCCTGAAAAGAGCATCGGCGGCAGCTTTGCCGATGAGCCGCTTTCAAAATTCGGCTTCTGGGCTGACTGGACGGTCAAGCCGCAATGGAATCTGTGCAACGCACCTGGCCCCGATGAAGAGCGCGTTGACCCCTCCAAGGTTCGCGCCGTGGGGCAGTTCCTCGCCAGCGATGACAAGGTGCTGGTTTGCACCCATGCGTCGTTTCGCTTCGCGGTGGAGCAACTTGGCATTGAGGCGTTCGACAATCGCCTGATCGCGGTGGACGAGTTCCACCACGTTTCCGCCAGTGCCGACAACAAGCTGGGCAGCCAGCTTGGCGATTTCATCCACCGCGACAAGGTGCATCTTGTCGCCATGACAGGCAGCTATTTCCGGGGCGATGCCGTTCCCGTGTTGATGCCCGAGGATGAGGCGAAATTCGAGACTGTCACCTATACCTATTACGAACAGCTCAATGGCTATGAGCATCTGAAATCGCTCAACATCGGCTATTTTTTCTACACGGGTCGCTATCTGGGCGCGATTGAGGCCGTGCTTGATCCGTCGCGCAAAACCATTGTTCATATCCCTTCGGTCAATTCGCGCGAAAGCACAAAGGACAAGATCAAGGAAGTCGAAGAGATCATGGAATATCTCGGCGATTGGAAGGGTGCCGATCCCGTCACCGGCTTCCACCTGGTCGAATTGCCCGCCGATGAAAACGGGAACGTCCGCACGATCAAGATTGCCGACCTTGTGGACGACAGCGATCAGGTGAAGCGCTCGAAGGTTCTGGCGGCTCTGAAAGACCCCGCGCACAAGAACAACCGCGACCATGTGGACATCATCATCGCGCTCGGCATGGCGAAGGAGGGCTTTGACTGGATTTGGTGCGAACATGCGCTGACGGTCGGCTATCGCTCCAGCTTGACCGAGATCATTCAGATCATCGGTCGTGCCACCCGCGATGCACCGGGCAAGGAAGTGGCGAGTTTCACCAATCTGATCGCGGAACCCGATGCGTCCGAAGCTGCCGTGGTCGATGCGATCAACGATACGCTGAAAGCCATTGCGGCGAGCTTGCTCATGGAGCAGGTGCTTGCACCGCGTTTCAATTTTACCCCGAAGGATAACGGGCCGCTGCCCGACTTCAAATATGAAGGTGGGTATCAGGAAGGGCAAACGAACGTCGGTTTCAACGAAGAACGCGGCCAGTTCCATTTCGAGATCAAGGGGCTTGTGACACCCAAGAGTCCCGAAGCAACCCGCATTTGCGCCGAAGATTTGAACGAAGTCATCACCGCGTTCGTGCAGGATAAGTCTGCTCTTGAGCGCGGTTTGTTCGATGGTGCGCACGTTGGCGGCGAAACATTGGCGGAAGAACTGACCCAGCTCAAAATGGGCAAAATCGTGCGGGATCGTTACCCCGAATTATCGGGTGAAGATCAGGAGGCGGTGCGCCAGCACGCGGTTGCCGCGTTGAACCTGACCCAGAAGGCCAAGCAGCTTGCGGGCAGCGGCGATCCTGGAGCAGGCGACATTGATGATGGCGAGGCGCGCTCCAATACCGCATTGATCGAGGGCGTTCGCAAATTCACGATTGAGGTGAAAGACCTCGACATTGACCTGATCGACCGGATCAATCCCTTTGAAGCGGCCTATTCCGTTCTCGCCAAGGCGATGAACGAAGGGACGTTGAAGCAGGTTGCCGCCGTGATCGGCAAGCGCAAAGTCAGCATTCCCTATGACGAAGCCCGCGACCTGGCCGTGCGCGCTTTGCAGTGGAAAAAGGAACGCGGACGCGCGCCCGAGATCACGTCGCAAGATCCGTGGGAAAAGCGCCTTGCCGAAGGCGTTGCCGCCCTCGCGAAATTCCGCGCCCAGCAGGCAGCTCAAGAGTCTGCCAATGGTTGATCTGTCGGACGACGAATTGCTCGCAGAACTCGGCGTTAGCGTCGAGCAAAAGGCTGCACGCGCCTATACGCCGCAGCAGGAGCGGATCATCGCGGGCTTTGAGGACATTCTCAAATTCCACGATGAGCATGGCCGCGCGCCGCAGCACGGTGAGCAGCGCGACATATTCGAGCGGCTTTATGCAGTGAGGCTCGATCGCCTGCGTGAGCTGGAGGATTGCCGTTCGCTTTTGGCAGGCTTGGACAAGCACGGTTTGCTTGAGGCGAATACGGATGCCAGCCACATCGTTCCCGATGCGCTGGATGATGATGCGTTGCTTGCTGAACTAGGCATTGATCCTGGCGGCGATGATGACATCACGCAGCTTCGCCATGTGCAAACACGCGAGGAACGGCAGGCCGCCGAAGAGATCGCCAACCGCGAACGCTGCATTGATTTTGCGAAATTTCAGCCGCTGTTTGCCGATGTGCAGCTCGAACTTGATTCCGGCGTTCGTAGCACCCGCCCTTTCGTAAAGGACGCCGGATTTCTGAAAGCCGACATCGGCGCGGGCCAATTTTTCATCCTGGGCGGTCAGACAGCCTATGTGGCTGAGGTTGGCGAGACCATTAAGGCCCCAAATGGCGAGTTCGACGCTCGCTTAAGGGTCATCTATTCCAATGGGACGGAGAGCAACCTGTTGCGCCGCTCCCTGCAACGCGCGCTTTACAAGGATGATGCAGGGCGGCGCATTACCGATCCAGCGGCGGGGCCGCTTTTCTCTGACAATGCGGACGAAGACGACACCGAAAGCGGGACGATCTATGTCTTGCGGAGCAAGTCCGACCATCCCCAGATCGCCCAGCACCGTGACCTGATCCACAAGATCGGCGTGACGGGTGGCAGTGTCACGACGCGCATTGCGGCAGCGGAGAACGATGCAACCTACCTGCTGGCCGGCGTCGAGATCATCGCCGAATACAAGCTGTTCAACATCAACCGGACGAAGTTGGAAAGGCTGATCCACCGATTTTTCGCTGACGCCGCATACGACATCCAAATTACTGATCGCTTCGGTAAGCCCGTCCGGCCCCGTGAATGGTTTCTCGTGCCGCTCCATGTGATCGACGAGGCTGTTCAGCGGATACGAGACGGCACGATTACGGAGTGCCGATACGATGCCAAGGCTGCTCGCTTGGTGCATACCTCCTTGGGAAAATTGTCATGAGCAACGTCAATGTCCGTCGTTTGGTCGAGAATATCCGTTCTGGCACCAATATCTACACGCCCATTGTCGAACTGGTGGTAAATGCCATTCAGGCGATTGACGAGAAAAAGATCGCGAAGTTTGGATTGGTCGAAATCGAGACCGTGCGTGATGGCCAATCTGACATGGTGGACAAGCTCGAATCTGTCGACGGCTTCAACGTCATCGACAACGGTATTGGCTTCAACCGTACGCACCGAGACTCATTTGACACGCTCTATACCGAGCAAAAAATTGGCGATGGCGGCAAAGGATTCGGTCGCTTCACCTGCCTCAAATATTTTAGCAAGGTTGAGGTTAGCAGCGTATTTGAAGAAGGCGACGAATGCTTCCAGCGGTCCTTCAAAATGGGACTGGATAAGGAAATAATAGTAGCAGAGGCGATTGAGACCATCGAGCGGATCGGCACCGGCTCATTGGTCAAAATCTCAGAAATCAAATCGGTGAAATTCCCGGACAAAGGCCTTGAGATCATTGCTCGTGTCATTGTCGAAAAGCTGCTGCCCTATTTTGTTGAAAGGGATGAGGCTAAAAAGTGCCCCCGCATCGTAATTCGGGAGGCTAAGAAGCCTGACACCAATATCGTGCTCAATGACTATCTGGGCAAAGCGGACAGCCAGATCGTTGAGATGCCTGTTGCCAACGGCAAATTTTCACTGTCCTCGCCCGATGGCCCCAAGGAATTCGAGGTCCGCGTTTTCAAATTCTACTCACCGCGGGAAAGCAAAAGCAAAATCAGTCTGGTTGCACATCGGCGTGAGGTGACGGAAACGACGCTGCAAACATACATCCCGGAATTTGCTGAAGAGTTTTACGAGCCTGTGCCCGAAGGTCGGGACCGCAATTTTCTGATTAAGGCCTATGTGTTCGGCGATTACCTCAATGATAACGTTTCGTTGGAAAGAGGCGAATTCCGCTTTCAGACCGAAAGCGATTTGTCGGGCGGGATCGCGCAAAAAGACATCGAATACAAAGCCGCCGAAATCGCCCAAGCCGCAGTAGGATCGGAGATCGCTGCACGCAAAGAGCGAAAGCAGCAGACCATCGAACAATACGTCGCTACGGAAGCGCCTTGGCATCGTTTGACGATAACCCAAGCCGACCTGAGCGACCTACCTTATAAGCCTACTAAGCCACAAATCGAAGCGCATCTCCAAGCCAAGAAATTTGAGACCGAACTGCAAACTCGCACCCAGGTTGCGGCGCTTTTGGCGGACGATAGCCACGCCGACCTAAACGGTAAGGTCGAGGAACTGGTCAAACGGATTTCAGAAACTAGCAAGAGCGACCTCATCCATTATGTCTCCATGCGGAAATGCGTGCTCGATATCTTCGAAAAATCCCTCGAACGGGACGAGCAAGGAAAATACAAATCCGAGGGTGAGGTACACGACATTATCATGCAGCGGAAAAAGGATTCGGACGAGATCGATTGGGAGACCCACAATCTTTGGATGCTAGATGAACGCTTGAACTTTGCTGCCTACGTCTCTTCCGAAAAGCCTATTAACGCGGGCAATGGAAGCCGCACTGACATCACCATTTTCGATAAGCGAGTTGCATTTCGTGGTGAGAATGAGGCGAGCAACCCGATCACCATTTTCGAATTCAAAAAGCCGTCAAGAGATGACTTTGCCAATCCTTCATCCAAAGAAGATCCCGTCCAACAGATCATTCGATACGTGAACCAAATCCGCGACGGTAATTTCAAAACCCCCAAGGGCCGCGAGATTCTGGTAAACGAAAACACCCCCTTTTACGGCTATGTCGTGTGTGAGCTGACGCAAAAGGTGAAGACTTGGCTGGATCGTGAAAAGAATTTCACGCCAATGCCTGACGGGCTGGGCTGGTTCACCTGGTATCCAAATAACCGCCTCTACATGGAGGTTTTGAGCTGGGATAAAATTTTGAAAGACGCTGAGATGCGCAACAAAGTTTTTTTCAACAAACTTGGACTTGAGTAACTTTCGGGCGCTGCCTTTGGCGGTCCGCACTATTCGCTTAGCAGACCAAGCCCCTTATCCTGCCGCCCACGCGACGCGTTGGCCCGGGCGATGGCGAAAACAGATCTGGCGATACCGATAGCCACCTGACGGACCAGGTTCTACTGGACGATCTCCGCAATAAGGGCCAGCTTCTTTGGTGGCATGATCGCCCAGCGACGAAAATCGAACAGAGGATATGACAGTGTCAGAAGAGGCGGCCGTTCGCCTGCGCTCAGCGGATCGCACCGCCCCTCCATGATTAACCGTTGGCAATTCTACGGAACAAAGGGATCCACGGGTGATTCGCCTTGCGCGACGCCGTATGAAGCAGCGGAAGGCTGTTGTTAGGCACCGTATTGGGCAGCACGAGCAGCAATGCCTGTCCGCCATAACCCAGCGGATTGTCTGGATAGATGTTCGCGCCGATCTCGGTAGCGAGTGACTTTGCGCGATCGTATTCGTCATGCCCCGAAAAAACACCCGTGGCACCCGAGAAGGCAAACAAACTGCTTGGTAGTACATCGCCGGTCCGAAAGTCCACATCGGGATATTCTAGCGATTTGAGTGTCTCGAGGACCCTACGTCGCCCATCCTCAGTTGCAAAGAGTGAACAGACCTCGACCCTCAGTTGGTAACGGGTGAGCAACTGGGCGTGACGTTCGACGAAGGCCTTCATCTTCTTCGAAAGTGTCCCTCCGGTGCCCACGATGTCATCGACGATCACGATCGCCTTGGGCGTTCCGTGCTTTGCCGCGAAGCGTTCGAACTCCTCCTCGAACGCGGCAGGCGAGAGGATGCCAAGCGTCTCGATTAGATTAGCCTCGGCGTAGTCCGAAGCGTATCGCTGTCCGCTCTTGCCCTCTCCGTCCACGTAGGTCAGTACGACGTCCGTTCGCTTCTCGGCGCGACTGCGGCGCGAGGGAACGCCGAGCACATCGCGTATGACCTGTCCCGCCTGCCTGAGCCGAACGAGGACCTCATCCTGACCGACGATCCGTACCGACTGCAGAAGCTCGAATAGCACGCGCTGATCGCGGTTCCCCGGCCTCTGCTCAAGCCAGCGCCTCACGGTTTCGGGGCCGACCTGAGTCCCGCAATAGGGTTTCCAACGTTCGGTCAGCCCCACGATCTCGGCCGCTTGAACGTAAGCCTCGTCATCCAGCTTCTGCTGCAGACCGGCCAGCTCTGCCGACAATCCATCATTCGCAAGTCGACTAACGCCGACCTCCAGCAGCCAGCGACGGAAGATTGGAAGAGCGACATCGAAGCCCGCGTCGGTCTCGACCAGTACACCGCGGTCCACGAGGTTGTTCAGCACGGGTGCAAGCTCCACCTCGTCGATGGCGCTAGGGCCTCGGTGCGCCTGGATAGCTTGAAGAGTCGCCGGCTTCTCAGCCCGAAGACATCTAGCTACGGCGGCCAGCGCGCGTCGCCTCTTGAGGATGACCGCCTCCCGATCCTCGACGGCGCTCGCAGTCCCATCCTCCCACAGGTGCATGAAGGCGTTCGTGTCCAGTGCCGAGACGTTTCTCGTGACCGCGCGTTCGACCTCCCGCGCGGTGATGTCCCCGTCGCGCTCGGCGACGGCTGCGGCAGCTACCTGCTTGCAGATGATCTTACTGAAATACGGATTGCCGTTAGTCATGTTGAACACAGCTGAGATGGCATCCGCATGCCAGGTGAGCACGTCCTCGGAGGGGCCCCTGATCATGCGCGTGAACTCATCGAACTCCTGACTGCGTGAGAAATAGGTCAGGTTCACCCGGTTGAACTTGTTCAGCCTTGCACCCTGACGTTCCATTACGAACGGCATGTTCTCACCGCCGACCAACAAGAGACTGAAGTTCGTACTGGTGGTCAGAGCGCGAATGTTGCCAAAGAGCGTGACCGCCAAGTCGCCGTGAAGCCAGAGCGCCTCCGGCATCTCATCGAACTCGTCAATGAAGATCGCAAACCGTCGCGCCGGATTGCGGTCGCGCGCGACGTCGAGAAGATCCATCAGCGGCGCGAGGCTGCCGTCGTATTCCGCGCTCGCGGGAGCTTCGCCGTCGATGCCCTCGAGAACGATGCGTTCCATCGCTCGGCCGAGCTGACTCATCGAGCGCCTCGGATCCTCATGCGCGACGCGGCCCCAAAGAATTTCACCCGTCACAAGCTCGCCTTCATGGTCCTCGGCGCGCGCCTCGGCCATTGCCGTCCGCGCGAGGGACGTCTTGCCGACTCTCTTCTGGCCCGTGACGTAGGATGGCTCCATCGGACGTTGAAGAAACCGCGCGACCAGCGTCTCCACCTGTTCCTTGCGCCCATAAAAGCCCGGCCCCTCGGCCGGTTCGGTGCTGTACGGGTTCCAGAACTTCCAGTTTCGACCAATCCACGTCTGAACGCTGGGCGAGCATCCGAACGCCGAATATCTCCTCCTTGCCTTTAACTTCTCCCGCTTCGCGCCAGCGGACCTCTACGTCGAAGTCGATCGCATCGCAGGACGTTGCCACAATGACGTCCACGGCAGCTCCGAATTCCCCGGGAGCTATCTCGCCCAATATCTGCTCTTGATCGTCGACAAGCACCGACGGGTCGGAGCACGATACGCGATACACCACATCCATTGCGGGGCCCGGACCTTCGTTGCGGAAAGGTATTACCACCCGTAGCTCGCGTTCCGCCTCGTGGAGCGGATACCGTTTCTGCAGCGCCAAGCTTTCACGCTCGGCACGGACCACACGTGCCGCGAGCCGCCCCTTCATAGCACCAAGGAAGACGTTCAGAGCCTGCTCGGCATTCTCGAGCAAGCCACGCAGCGCACTCGTCAGGAAGGATGGTCGACGATCCGCCAGCTCCGCCCCTCTTGCGATCTCCTGACGCGAGGCCTCGAGATCAGATTCGAAGCCGGCATCCATCTGAAGCACACGAGCGAGCGAAGAGGTGAGGTGGTCGATAACCTCCGCGACCTCGCCGACATGCCACGGCCTGCAGTAGGTGCGCACCTGAGAATGTTGCAGGGCACCGGTCAGCCGACCCTTCGCACCTACGAGCGTATTCAGGCTGGCATAGGGCGTGCCGAGCGGCTCTAGTATCTTCGTTATACTGCTATGCGCGCCCCGGAGTTGCTCGAGCTTCTCGTAGTTCTGAGTCTTCGGCTGCACCCCGACGAACTGACATAGCTTCGGCAGGGCAGCCTCGCATAAAGATACGACGCTACGAGCCAACGCGTCCTGCCGTCCGTCAGAGAATACCCCGGCCTCGAGCGCGCGAAGAACCACGGCCGCAGCAAGATCGCGTCCGGCGGGAGCTTGGGAGACCGCGATCACTGCATCGGCAGTCGACCCCTCGACGGGAACATCCGCCGTGCTGAACAGGTAACGACGCAACGCGAGCCGTGCCCCGTCAAAATCCTGCGCTGCGATCGCGACCTCAAATGCAGTAAGATGGTCTTCGAGAAGACTGGAGCTTTCGTTCATGTATTCCCGCCTCAGGACCTGATACTGTTTCTAAGCTCTAGCGTTATGTTGCTTAGACTAGCAACACCCTGATTGGCAGGTGGGTCTTTTGTCCTCGACGGCTGGCTAAGAGATATTCGCCTTTAGAGCCCGGCCGCTTGAAAACCGCTGCCCTGCTGCCAACATCCGTTTGGCTGAGGCGGCTGCTACCAAACGAGCGGAGGGCAAACGGCCGACCTTGCTTTCGCCGCACGCCCTTCGAACGGCCGCTGCATCGGAAACCCGCCATTCACGGTCGCGTCAGTGAACGACGGCTTCGTCCCACTCCCGGTCATTCTTGTTCGCTTGCCGCTTCATGATCCGCTGGAAGGGGCGCGGATGATGACGGGCTCGTAAGGTGATTGCTGGGTGAACTACGCTCAAAGGAGAAAGGCACATGAAGCCGCCCAAGACCCTGCAAGGTTTTGGTGTCAGGCCAGCAAAGGGTGCCAAGCCACGACGTTGGCGAAGTGAGTGCATTCAGAGGCCGATTAAAACAAAGCCGTCACCGCCCAAGAAAACATCCCCTTTCATGAACTGATCCAAGCCCCTGACCGGACCCGGCCAGGTCTGCAACCCGCGCTCATGCGGACCGTGTTGCTGCGCTTCGCGCCGCTGCCCGCACCACTCCTGTGAGCGGGGTTTCCCTCACTGCGTTCGGTGCAGTCCTGACCGTGCCCGGTCTTATCGGGGCTCAGTCAAAGGGATGGTCCCTTGGACGGTTTGAAACAGCTTCGAAAGGTCAATCTCATGAAGAACACAGTCACTCTCGTCGGCTTCGTTGGCAACACGCCGGAAGTCCGCACCACCCAATCAGGCGCATCGATCACAAGCGTCTCTCTCGCCACAACCCGCAGCTTCAAGGACGGCGAAGGCAACCGCCAGACCGAGACCGAATGGCACCGCATTACCTGCTTCAACGGCATCGGCAAATGCGTCGCAGAGCATGTCGCCAAGGGCGCGATGATCATGGTCACGGGCCGTATCCATTACACCAAATGGACCGACCAGAATGGCACCGACCGTTACGGCTGTGAGATCATCGCCGAGCAGGTCGACTTCCTCGCCAAGGCGAAGGAAGCCTCCAAGGATGAACCCAAGAAGCGGCGCACCAAGTAGCGCCGCCTCGGTTCATCCGAACCTGAAAATCAATGGCTCCGGCAGGAAACCGCCGGGGCCATTTTCATGTCTTTCATCGCGACAGTTTCAGGCTCAATATGGTCGAAAGCGCTGCCGCTTTCGGCGTTGAGGAGTTTGCATGCTCTTGAATGCTATTTGGTCCCCAATTCGGATCAAAGCCGGAACATTTGACTGGGGCAAGGAGCGCCATATCATTCGCTCGATTGCCGCAGAGGCGGCGAAACCCGCAGAAAATCGCTCTTTTTATGCCAATCTGACCACGCCCAACAGACAGGATTTGAGGCCGAAAATATACGGAATTGACAGGCACACCCTACACGGATCTCCGTTTCCAGGAATACCAGAATTCTGCGCCAAGGCAGCTGGTGCATCGTTCGGATACCGTGTATCCGCTTCACCGAAATAGACTATAATCGTTTAATAACAATACGTTAAACGGAATACGGCGTATCTGCATATGTGGTGTCGAAGCAGTAAGTTCACGTTTAAAGCTGAGGGCTCCTTCCGCTAACATAGCCGCCGTTCAAGATGCTAAATGCCTTCCTTGTAAGCCGACTTTCGTTCAGCATAGCCCGCAAAGACTGATGGGCGGACAAAGCGATCTACTCCCATCATATCAAGAATGGCTAAGCGCCGCCGCAACTTCATACGCCGGCGGAGGCGGCAGCCTGGGGACGAGCGGACATTTCAATTTAGTGAGGCAATCGTTGAAACAGGCAGAGCCCGAATAACAATTAACATGTACTGCTTTGAATCGGCACGATGATAGCTAAGATGTAGGGATGAAGTTCATCCACTCCGCTGACTGGCAACTCGGCAAACCTTACGGCCGCTTCGATCCCGATGTCCGAGGGGCGCTGACGGAGGCCCGCTTCGATGCAATCGACGAACTTGGAAGACTTGCTGCGGAACACGGCGCGCAGCACGTCCTCGTAGCCGGCGATATCTTTGATACCGACGGTCCCGAAGATCGCACGATCGTGCAGGCGATTTCGCGCATGGATCGGCACGACTGCCGCTGGTGGCTCCTTCCGGGGAACCACGATTTCGCGCGCAACGGAGGCTTGTGGGACCGTGTTCGGCGGCGAGCCAGCGATAAAATCGTCATCCTCTCGGAACCCAAGCCCCACGAGATAGCGGATAGGATATGGCTGCGCCCGCACCGCTGATCCATAGACATAATCTGGAGGATCCAACAACCCTCTTCGATTCCATGGAAACCCCGGGCGCCCGGCTACGCATTGGCGTCGCACACGGATCGATCAGGGACTTTGGATCGCGCGGGGAGACCAAGAACCAGATCGACCCGGAACGCGCCAGGCTATCGAACCTCGACTATCTTGCGCTCGGCGACTGGCACGGTGCCCTCAAGGTTGATGCGCGAACATGGTATTCGGGTACACCGGAGACTGACCGCTTCCAGCGCGACGAGCCAGGCAGCGCACTCGTCGTCGATCTCCAGCCCGAGCATGCACCTACGGTGACGCCGATCCGAACGGGTCGCTTCCAATGGCTCACGCGCGATTGGACGGTCAACGACGAGGCAGCTTTCCACGCCGAATGCCACCAGCTACTTGCCGGTGTCGACGCTCCAAACACGCTTCTGCAGCTAGCCCTTGCTGGCATTACCAGCCTCAGCGAACGGGTCGCGATGCTTGGGCGGCTCGAAGGCGATCTCGGTCATCGTCTGCGGTATCTGGCTGTGCGGGCGGATGATCTGGTCGGCCGGCCACGCGAGGAAGACCTCGCGACGATCGCCGTCGAAGGAATGCTCGGGACCGCTGCAGCCAAACTCAGCACTAAGATCGCTGAAGGCGGTCCGAATGGTGCCCTCGCCAAGCGAGCACTCGAGCGATTGTTCATCGAGTATAGCCGGGAGTGACCGTGCATGAGCCTCGTCATCCGGCAAATCGCGGTCGACGGCTTCCGAAAATTTCGAACGCCCTTCGCGATTGAAAATCTATCGGACGGGTTGAACATCGTCATCGAGCCGAATGAAACCGGCAAATCCACGTTGCTGGAGGCGCTTCGTGCAGCCTTTTTTGTCCGCCACAACACGCGCAACCAGCTCGCCCAGTCCTTCGCACCATATGGCGAGGCAGTGGCCCCTGAGATCAAGGTGACCTTCGAAATCGACGGCTCTCCCTGGTCGCTGACAAAACGCTTCCTCAGAAATCCCTCGCTTGAGATCTCGAGTCCGCAGGGTCGGGCTCAAGGCGATGACGCGGAAGCACAGCTCAACGTACTGCTGGGCTCGGTCCGTGACACCAGTCGCGGCGGTGATGTTTCTTCATACGGAGCATTGGGGCTATTGTGGGTCGCGCAGACTGAGGCACTTGCCGTCTCGGGGCCTGGACAGATTGTTCGCGACTCGATCGCATCCACCCTCGAAGCCGAGGTTGGATCGATCATGGGGGGAGAGCCTTATCGGCGGGTGCGTCAACGGATAGACGCCCAGTATGAGCTTTATTGGTCGCCCAGCGGCCAGAAGCGCGGCCGGCAGAATGATGCGCGAGAAAGGTTAGCGGCTGCAGACGCGGCAGCACGCGAGGCCAACGAACGGCTCGCGGCACTGGAGCAGAGCTTTTCCGACCTCGACGCCGCACGTGGCCGGCTCAAGATCGTCCAGCGAGAGATCGCGGATGAGACCGATACGCAAGCTCGCAAAGACCTGGTCGACTCCCTTGAGATCGCCCGTGCGGCGGCGCAAATCCTCTCAACCCGGAAAGCAGAACAGGCGGCGGCCGCTGCGAAACTGAAAGGTCTGGAAGACCTGAAATCTCGCCACTCGTCGGCGACTAGCTCCCGCGATAACGCCACGACTGCCGTGGAGATAGCTCGGGCAAAGCGTGCGGAGCTCAGCGAGGCGCTCTCGGCCGCCAAGACCAAGATCGTGTCCGCGCGTGAGGATCTCGAGGCGGCGCGCAGTGAGCGAAAAGACGCCCGAAGAGCGCTTGAAGATGGTGAACAGGCTGTCCGCCTCAGCCGTCGCCAAGCCGGAACCGCGGCCGCTCGCCGTCGGCATGAAGAATTGCTGAAGCTCGAGCAGTTGCTTCGCGATACAAAGGCCCTGGCCGCAACCTCCATACCGACCGAGACGGTCGAAATGCTTGAGGCGAATGACCGCGCGGTGAGCCAAGCTCAGGCCGTCCTCGACGCAGGCGCAACACGTCTGGCGCTGTCTGGCACCATCAACGGGGTCACAATCGACGGCGAGCCGATGCCAGCTGGCGAGCGCACCATCACGCGTGCCGCCCAAATCGTGATCGGAGAGGCCCAGTTGATCGTCAGCCCGCCGGCCGCGGCCGCGAGCGCCGAAGAGACCCTCGCCGTCGCAATCCGCAAACGGACGGCTGCGCTCGACGAGCTTCAGATAGCCGATCTTGCAGCCGCTCGTTCGCGCAACCAGACGGCGCGCGACGCCACCGGCGAACTGCGCACGCTTGCTGCGCGCATCGAGGCAGTCACACCCGCCGATGAGACACTTCAGATCGCGGCTGGCGCGGAGGCGCTAAAACTGTTTGTTGCGGGGCTCGAGCCGGAGGCAAATGAGGACGATAATGCGCTTCCCGATCTAACGGCCCTGGCAGAGGCGCTTGAGGCGGCAGATACGAAGCTCGCGCGCGCTGAAGGGACTCAAGACAGTGCCATAGCGGCACTCCGGCGTTCCGAGGAAGCTGATGCGCCGCTCGCGTTAGTCGAAGCCGGCGCGATGAGCGATCTCGCCAACGCGACGGCCCTTCTCCAAGAGATCGAGGCTCGCCCGGAATGGGCATCGCTTGATGTGGACCTCGACCAGGCGCGCGAAACGGCAGCCGAGGCGGCCGTCCGCCTGGAGGAGGCCGAGCGAAACGCATCGGCGCATGATGTCGCCGCGATCAATCGCAAGATCGAGGTAATCGACGCGCGCGTCCGGGTAGCCGCTGAAACGCGCACCAGACTGGAGACCGAGATTGCCCGACTTGAGGGCACCATTGAGAGCGAGGGCGGCCTTGGCTTAGCTGATCGCGCAGCGGCGGCTCAAGAGGAAGTGGAGGCGGCGAACGCAGCGTTTCAGCGCATTACCGAAGAGGCAGATACGCTCAAGCTGCTCCGCGACACTCTGGAAAGCGCACGAAACGAAACCGCAGCCAAGTTCGTTGGCCCCGTGGCGAAACGCGCAAAGCGATATATCTCACAGCTACTGCCAGAATGCGACCTCTCCTTCGCCGAAGATCTGACGCTTGCGAGGGTTAGCCGGACTGGCGTGGACGAAAGCTGCGCCAACCTCTCTCGTGGCACCCAGGAGCAGCTCGCCATTCTGACTAGGATCGCGTTCGCGGACCTGCTTCTTGAGCAGGGGAAACCCGTTTCGCTGATCCTCGACGACCCGCTAGTCTATTCCGACGATGGCCGTCTCGACACCATGATCGAAATTCTCACCGAAGCCGCAACACGTATGCAGATCATATTGTTGACTTGCCGAGACCGAGCGTTCCGGCACGTCCCGGGCAACAGGATCCGGGTTGGCACTGGGACCTAGTCGACGCGGGCGTGGCGGGCTGAGGATTGGATTAATATTCTCCCGCAGGATATTATCAAACGTCATAGCTTCGACCTATCCGCTCAGAGATTACACAGATGATGGTTGCCAGCAAAGGTTGTTCGTGCTGATGTTAGGCCACGACCTAGGGCTGATGAGAGTACTATGTCAGTTATTTGGTGGTCTCGAGATAATATTGCGGGCGGATTGGTATTAGGGGGGGAATCACTTGATCAGCAAGATCGAGATCGCGGACGTGGCGACTTATCCGGCCGCCGGCGAGCGGTTGACGGACCTGAAGAAGGTTAACTACCTGTTCGGCCACAATGGCTGCGGCAAGACGACGATTTCGCGCGCGATCCACGACCCATCCATCTGCACGGGATATACCGTCAATTGGCGGGATGGACGCGAGCTTGCGACGCTGGTCTTTAATCGAGATTTCGCCGATGCTAGCTTCGGGGATCAAATGCAGGGCATCTTTACGCTCGGCGAGGACTCTACCGAGCAGTGGCGGAGATCGAGCGCCTTACGGCCGAGATTGCTGGACCAGATAGCGACATAGTCAACCTGCGCCGGAATCTTGTTGGAGAAGACAGCACCGGCGGGCGCGAGGCTGAACTCGTGGCGGCGCGCGTGGCGCTGATCGAGGCATGCTGGAAGTCGCAGGTCGACCACAAGGACGCGTTCATAGGCGCATTCACCGGCTTCCGTGGCAAGAAGGAGGACTTCTGCACGAAGCTGCTGGCCGAGGCAGAGGGTAACACTTCGGAGTTGAAGACGTTGGACGCGCTGACGGCGGAGGCGACGACCGTCTTCCAAGATGCCACGACGCCGGAGATCGCGATCGCACCTATTTCCTTCGACCGATTCGCGAGTCTGGAAGCTTCCTCGATCCTTGCCCGCAGCATCGTGGGCCGCGACGACGTAGTTGTGGCCGCGCTCATCGGCCGTCTTGGCAACAGCGATTGGGTTAAGCAGGGCGTTGGATATCTGACCGCGGCGGACGGCCCGTGCCCTTTTTGCCAGCAACCAGCGCCTGCCGGATTGCTCGACGATCTCAACGCGTTCTTCGACGAGCAATATGAGGCTGATCTCGCCTCGATCGACCTTCTGGCGGCGTCGTATCAGCAGGCGGCCAATGCCGTCGTTGAACGCATTGACGCCCTCGTAGCAGCGCCACATCGGCTTTTGGACATGGCAGCCCTAGGCGAGCGCTCCACGGCTTTGAAGACCGCTTTCGAACTCAATATCGAACGCATCACGGCGAAACGGAAAGAGCCAAGTGGTGTGGTTGAGCTCGACACTACGGCCGAGCTGACGACTGCTATCACCGCCCTGATCGCGGCAACGAACGCGGCGACCGAGCAGTATAACGCCACCATCCGCAATCTCGCGAGCGCGAAGTCGGCTCTGACCGCGCATATATGGAGGTTCGTCGTCGAGGAACGACGCACGGATATCGACACCTACGAGACCACGGCCGGAACCCTTCAGCGCGCGATCGACGGAATGCGTCGCAGCATCGACGACAAGACCACGCGGCGAGCGGACCTTATACGCCAGCGTTCCGCGATTGAGGAGACGATCACCAGCGTCCGCCCGACGGTAGATTCCATCAATCGAATCCTAGGCCAGTATGGCTTCACCAATTTTCGCCTCGAAGTGGCTGGTGAGCGCAGCAACATGTATCGCATCGTGCGACTGGACGGGAGCGAGGCGGCGCACTCCTTGAGCGAGGGTGAGCGTTCTTTCATCACCTTCCTCTACTTCTATCACCAGCTAGCTGGCAGCACCTCGAGTACAGGAACCGCAGTCGAGAAAGTTGTGGTATTCGACGATCCAGTCTCGAGCCTCGACGCCGACGTCCTGTTCGTGGTCAGCGCGCTGATCCGGAAGGTCGTATCCGACGTGCGGGAGAATGTAGGCAACGTCCGCCAGGTGTTCGTGCTCACGCACAACATCTACTTTCACAAGGAGGTCAGTTTCGACCGAGATCGCCGCAGCAACGCGCGGTCGTTCGAGTCCTTCTGGATCGTTCGGAAACGCGAAAACGTGTCCTCGCTCACCCGCTACGATTACAACCCGGTCAAGACCTCATACGAGCTGCTGTGGGATGACGTGCGCAGTTCGGATCGACCGAACCTCACGATCCAAAACACGATGCGCCGAATCGTCGAGAACTATCTGACCGTCCTGGGTGGGCTGAAGCAGGACGAGATCGTCGCACGTTTTGAAGGTCGCGACGCCCAGATCTGCGCCTCGCTGTTCTCGTGGATCAACGACGGATCACACAGCTCGCACGACGATATCTACGTAGCCGTCGATGACAATGCGGTGCAAGGCTACCTACGCGTGTTCAGAGAAGTGTTCGAGCGCACGGGACACGGCGCTCACTACCGAATGATGATGCGCATAAGCGATGACGACCCGGAAGATGGTGCGGTTGCTGCGGCACCTGTGGACGCAGTTGCGATTCCTCCCGGTGCATCTGCTCCGCCCGCCTACGCTCCCGGGCAGCCAGCGGCTGAATAGGCTGTGGTCGGTCCGGTCTCGATCGACAGGGCGTGGTGGGAGCATCTGACTCCAACCTCGATGCACAAGCTGCGCGGGGAGGTCGAACGGCGGCTACGCGCTTGGTGCGAATTGGACTACGGTAAATTCTGGCTCAGCAGCGCGCGGACGCCTGGTGGCGTGATCCGGATTAATGCTGGCGACGCCATCCCGGATTTCCACGTGGTCGTGATGCGCAACGGCTTGAAGTTCGTCGCGCCGCAGAAGCGCATGCGCGCGGGGCACCGGAGCGTGTCGATCGGTACGGACGAATATAGGTCCGGTAAGGCCCAACAAACCGGCGAGCTCATCCTATCGCCCGTGATCCGTCTCGACCTCGTGACCGACCCGGCGCTCATGGCCGCGGCGCGCAGGTTCGACATCAACATGCCGTCTGCGCAAGTGACCGAACCGAGCATCCTGTTCTCAGCACCTGCGCACATCCTAATCGCGCCGAATGGCTGGCCAAAAAGGTCGTTCGTCCTCTACCAGCATATCTTCGGCGAGGGCGGCTCCTATCCCGTCGATGGTTACTTCTACGTCGGCATCACGACGCGGAGCTGGAAGACTCGCTGGACCGAGCATCGTCGCGCGATGCGAAAGGGCAGCAACCTGCTGTTCCACCGCAAGCTACGTGAGGAATTGGAGTCCAAGCGAGTGACCTACATCCACCACAAGGTTATGGCCGTCACGACCGACGTCGAGGCGCTTTACGAAGCGGAGGAAGCACTGGTGCGCGGTCATTGGGGGGACAGCAGGCGGCTCAACATGATCCCGGGCGGTCGAAGCGGCTATCGCCACCTTCCGAATGCTGGCTTGGGCGACTAAAGTTCAGAAGGTTTGCTCGAAGATCGCGATCGGGCGGTGTCTAGTTGGCTGGGCAGAAATCCTGACCGTCCTCTCCCACCAATTTCGCCTTGGGTGACGCGATCGGCACTTTTGTCAGGCCCGGACGTTGCCGCGAATGATCTAAACGACTGGCGCTGGTTGGACCCGGAAGCTGGCTTCGATGCGTTCGAATGTCCGCTATCTTAGTTCCACGAGGGTGAAGCTGACTAACCGGACCGTCCGCAAAAGGCGACGATAACGGAACCGCTGAAAGGTCCGCAAATCCTGACGTTGGGCGATCTGTTCAAGACTAACGTTGGACTTCGGCTTGCAACGCCACCTGTAAATTGCTACACAATTGCGGCGTAAGGACCACCGGCTCCATTTAAGGAGCTAGAACGGTGAACCTCAAATTTGTGCCGGTCAGGCTGGAGCCTGATCTGGTCGATCTCCTCGACGATCAGGCTGTCAAGCGTGGAACGTCCCGCGCGTCAATCATTCGCGAGGGGCTGCGCTTCTTCATCGCGCGCCATGCGATCCTTGCCGATGTCGAGCTCCGTCGCGTCGAGGCTGACGAGTTCATCTATATGGCGCTCGACCATATCATCCGCGCCAAGCATCATAACGTCTATCAAGGCATGCTCGAAGAAGCAGCCCGGCGCGCGCGAGCCCTCCGTGACTAAGCCGGACACCTATTCCGACAATCGCCGGTCGGGTAAACTCACCCACCATTCAGCACGGGGGTCGATGCCGCGCAACGCGGGCAATTTCACCCGCGGATCACAGCTCATCACCCACGAATATATGATGTGGTTCGGCTCGGTTCGGATCCCGCTGACGGTCTGGTTCTTCCTCTTCCTCATCACCTTCTCGATCACTTCCTATCTGGTTATCAGGGAACGTGAAGCGCAGATGATCCTCATGAAGCTCTATGCCGCCGGATGGCAGTTCATGGAGTTCAACTCAGCCAAGGTGATCAACCTGACCTTGCCATCGGGGGAGGTCATTCCCGCCCCGATCAATATGGTCAGCCACCATCCTGACGTGGTCGATGCCTGGAGCAGACTGATGCGCGCATTCTGGGGATCGGCATTCATGTCTGCCGTCATTGCGGTGCCTCTCACCATCTGGTTCGTTGATGCTTCGCACAAACGTGGTCGCGGTATTCTCGAGGAGCGCCACCAGCGTGGCGCCATGTTGGTAGATGCCGACCAATTGTCGGCAGTGATCGCCGCCCACAATGCTGCCGAGTTCGAGAAGGAGGCCCAGCGTTGCTTCCCCGACAAGACCCGGGACGCCGTTCTGGCGATGTCTTTTGCCGGACGCAGGGCAGGCGGTGTCCATCACCCTTATGAACTGGCTGGCATTCGCTATCCATGGCGGACCGAACAGTCGCACACCATGCTGATCGGCACGACCGGTACAGGCAAGACCACCCAGATGCGTGATATGATCGCGCAGATGCGGGCGCGGCGCGACCGGGCTGTCGTCTTCGATCTGACCGGGGCCTATGTCGAAGCCTTTTACAACCCGCAGACAGACATCATCCTAAACCCGATGGACAGGCGCTGTCCCTCTTGGTCGGTGTTCAACGAGTGCGAAAGTCATGCCGACTTTAGCAGCGTAGCGGCGGCATTAATGCCGATAGACGGGGGTGCTTCCGAACCATTTTGGATTTTGGCGGCGCGCACTTTATTTGTCGAAACCTGCATGCGGCTCAAACAGGCGGGCAAGGCGACCAACCGCGATCTGGCCAGCCGTTTGATGATGGCCAACCTGAAGGACGTCCACAAGCTGCTCGAGCATACTGTTGCGGACCCGCTGACCGCGCCCGAAGCAGCCCGCATGGCGGAATCGATCCGGGCTGTTTTCAACACCAATGCGCAGGCACTGCGATTCCTGCCTGAAGACAATCCGCCCTTTTCTATTTGCGACTGGATCGAGCGCTCTGAGAATCCCGGCAGCATCCTGTTCATCACCTCAACCCACAACGAGTTAGCGTTGAACCGTGCGCTGCTAACAGTCTGGATGAATGTCGCTGTCCACCGCTTGATGCGGCTGCCACGCACCCGGGATTTGCGGACCTGGTTCTTTTTCGACGAGGTACATGCGCTGCACCGTCTGCCGGCGATCGAGGATGGCCTTCAAACGGCGCGTGGTTTCGGCGGCGCCTTCGTGCTGGGTATCCACAGCTTTGCCAAGCTCTCTGAAACCTATGGCGAAGAGGGCGCGCAGAATCTTGCCTCGCTAGCGCGGACCAAGCTCATCCTCGCAACGGCTGACCGGGATACCGCCCAACATTGTGCGGACTATATCGGGCACCGCGAGGTACGGATGATGGATGAGGCCTATAGCTATGGCTATTCGAACATCCGCGATGCGGCAACGATCACGCCGCGCCAGCAGATCGAGCCGCTTGTCATCCCTGACGACATCATGAAGCTGCCATCGCTACGCGGCTTTCTGGTGTTCCCCGAAGGATTTGACGCTGCACGCATCCAGCTTGAATATAAGGACTATCCGTCGGTCGCCGATGCCTATCAGCCGCGAAAAAATGTAGAGCCGCTCAGCTTCGTTGCCGCCGATGTAGAGGAGAATCCTGAAGCGGGTGGTCGCGAAGGCAACGCCACACCGGAAGTTGTGATCGAAGACAAGCCAGCGGTCGCCCAAATCCCGGAATCGCGCGCTGCTGGTGCTGACGAGGCAGGTGTCGAGGAGTCTTCTGCGCAGGAAACCAATGCCATTCCGGTGCAACTGACTTCAGCTGATAGCCAGTCGCTTGCATCGCGCAGTTATACGCCCACCGCCCCCGAGAGCCAAATCAGCAACGCGACTGTAGCAAAAGAGGGTTCCATATCGTCCAGCGTGAACAAGACAGACGGAAAGGACACGAACGAGACCAGTCCGGCACATCCGGGAAATAGCCGGCCACAGGACCAGCTCAGGCTGGACGTGACGCGTCGCGAACTTGATGAGGCTCTCCAACCCGAAACCCGGATCGAAAGGACCGTCTCCGGACCCACAGGTCATGATGGCTTCGAACCTGACGACGAATTGGACCTTTAGGCCATGCATTCGATCGCCCCCGTCCGGTCTGCAGGCGGTGCCGCAACCTACTTTGCCAAGGACAATTATTATACCGCCGAGCAGAACGCGGAAGGCGGAGTCTGGGGCGGGCTGGGTGCGCGCGAGCTGGGGTTGGAAGGTGTGGTCGAGCCGCAGATCTTTGAGCGTCTCTTGAATGGTGAGCTGCCAAGCGGCGAGAAAGTGGGGCAGGTGGAGGGCAGGCGGCCAGGGCTCGATCTCACCTTTTCCATGCCCAAATCGGCTTCGGTGATGGCCTATATTGGAGGCGACGGTCGGGTGATCGAGGCCAATATGCGCGCGGTTCAAAAGACCATGGCCTTTGTCGAGCAGCGCTATGCCGAAGGCCGCACTTATGATCGCAACCGCCACGGCGAGCCTGAAAGGACCGGCAAGCTCGTCTATGCGCTCTTTCCCCATGACACGAGCCGTGCGCTCGACCCGCAGGCGCATATCCATGCTGTCGTCGCCAATCTGACCCGGATGGCTGACGGCAGCTGGAAGGCGCTGTGGAACGGCGAAATCTGGAAAAACAACACCGTCATCGGTCAAGTCTACCATGCGGCCCTTCGCGCCGAACTGCAAAAGCTTGGCTATGAAACCGAGGCGGTTGGAAAGCATGGCGCATTCGAGATCAAGGGGGTCTCCAAAGAGGTCCGCGACGAATTTTCGCGGCGACCCCTCGAGATCGACGCGAAGGTCAAGGAACTGGGCGTTACGTCGCCTGCGGGAAAGAAACTGGTCACACTGGCGACCCGCGACCCCAAACTCGATGTTTCCGACCGGGATGCATTGCTGCAAGACTGGAAAGACCGGGCGCAGGCTTTGGGCTTTGACGGAAATCCGCTGCACAGGGCCGCGATGGCGCGAATTGCCTTGTCTGGTCGGCCCAATTTTATCGAGACGAGCAACGCGGCGCTTTCCGATCTGAAGGAGCGGATTGGGGGCTTGTTTCGTGCGCGCGATCCGTTGGTGACGAGCGGTATGGCCGCCGTGTTCATGCCTGCCGAGCGTCTGAAAGCACAGCATGCGGTTGCCTCGAGCATAAGGCATCTTTCTGAACGCGAGGCTGCGTTTTCACAGGGCGATATCGTCAGAGCCGCGCTCGGGTTCCAGATCAAGGGGCTGGAGGTCGAGCCAGTCCTCAATCGCGTCACTGAACTGCTCGCATCTGGCGCTTTGATTGCCGGGCAATCGCACCGCGCCGATGGCCAGTTCGATCTGGTGACGACCCCGGCTGCCCTCAAAATGGAGCAGGCCATCCTCGACACTATCCATGAGGGGAAAGGGCAGGGTAGGGTCTTGATCGCGCCCGGTGGGGTTCTCGCCAAATTGCAGCAAGCGTCAGGCGACCGCCTTCTCAATGAAGGTCAGACAAGTGCCGCCGTGCGGATACTCTCAGGCAGTGACCGGATGACGCTGGTGCAAGGTGTCGCTGGCGCAGGCAAATCCACGATGATCGCAGCCGTTGCAGGCGTCGCAGCGGGCGAGGGCATCCGGGTGCTGGGCCTTGCCTTTCAGAACAAGATGGTTGCCGATTTGCGGGACACCGGCATCGAGGCGCAAACCATCGCGTCGTTCGTCAATCGCTTTGCCAGTGCCGCCCATGAAGGTTCAGGTCCGAAATTCGAGGCCGCCAGGTCAGAACTTCGAAACACCATTCTTCTCGTCGATGAATCCTCGATGGTCTCCTCCCGCGATATGCTCACACTCACCGAGATTGCGCAAAAGCTGTCGGTGGATGGCCTGCATTTTATTGGGGATCGCCAGCAACTGTCGGCAATCGAGCAGGGCAAGAGCTTTGCTGTTGCGCAAGCCGCAGGCGCACCGATGGTGCGTATGGACGAGAATATCCGTCAGCGCAGTTCGCCCTTGCTGCTTGCGGTTGCAGGTCTCTCAAACGTAGGCTTTGCAGGCCAGGCGCTTGACCTGCTCGCAGCCCATGACCGGGTCATCGAAGACAAGAAGGATCATGTCGGGGCTGCCGCCAAGCTCTGGCTCGATCTTGGCAAGGAGGGGCGAGAGCGCACAGCGATCTTTACCGCAGGGCGCGATGATCGCGCCCGGATCAATACATTGATACAGGACGGCCTGCTCAAGGAAGGCACGCTTTCGGGTGTTGGGCTGCCGGTGACCGTGCTGCAGGGCGTCAACAACAGCCGCGAGGAGCTGCGCCATACTTCGACCTATCAGGTCGGGCAGGTGCTCGAGGCCCGCTCGCGTGTTTCCGAAATCGGCCTGCCAAAGGGCAGCTATGCAGTTTCAGGGATCGATGCGCGCGGGCGGGTAACATTGCGCGATGGCAAACAGGCCATCCGGTTCGATCCTCAAAAGATCGACCCTGCCAATCGCCAGGACCGGATAAGCCTGTCGGAGCGCGTCAGTCTCAAGCTGCATGACGGCGAAACGATCTTGTGGCGTGAGCACGACAAGCCCCGCGACATTGTCAAATCAACCTATGCAAAAATTGTCAAAGCCGATGGCCAAGGCGTCACCGTTGAGTTGGCCGACAAACGCCAACTCCGCTTGCCAACCGGTGACCCGATGCTGGCTCGGCTTGATCTTGGCTATGCGCTCAACGCGCATATGGCCCAAGGCATGACCAAGCCCGAAGCCATCGAAGTGATCGGGTCCTATCAGCGCAATCTGGCAACCCAGCGCACGCAAAATGTCCTCAACACCCGCGCGACCGACGATGTCCGGGTCGTGACCGACGATCTTGGTCGGCTGAAGCTTCAACTCGACCGGACGCCCGGGAACAAGACCTCTGCGCTTGAAGCGGTTGGCCGCATTGAAGTTGACCGCAAGCCCTCCGATCCCTTTGCGAAGCGCGACCTGCCGCCGCTCGCAATGAGCCCTGAGCTCAAAGCCAAGGTGGAGGCTGTTATGCCGACACCCGAACCCAAAATGCTCCCCGTGCCCGAAAAGAAGCTCGGGCTAGATCTCGCATGACCCTGTCCCACAGCAAAGGATGACCCATGGCTTATGATTATGACGAAGCGGGGGATTTTGCCTCCGAGCGCGATGCCCGGGAATGGGCGGAACGCAACAATATCGAACCCGCCGACCTGCATGTGCGCAATCGCAGCGATCGGGGCGTGACGCTCAGCGTTCGCCGCTCCGCGCTTGGCGACACCGCACGGGGTGATCTCACTTACGGACGTCGCACCGGCTATTTTTCTTGAGATTGGGAGGCAGTTCCATGCGCATTTCACCCCTTCACATCGCTTACATCCTCGGGGTCTTCGCGGCGCTTCCAGCCTATGCAAAAGCACCCGCGCGCGGTCATTCCCACGACGCAGTTGCGATCGATGTTGCGTTGCGCGTGTCGCGCGATGCCGACGCGGTCTGGCAGATCATCGCCGAGCATGCAGCAGAGCACCGCATCGATGCCCCCGGCTGGCCTTGTAGCGAAGACCGGCAAGGAAAAGTCCTGCTGGCACTGCGCGCAGAAGTGCAAATGATGGCAAGCGCTGCTTCTGCCCTGCCGATCAAGCGGGCGATGGACTGCGACACTTGCGTCGCATGCGCAGATTGCCCCGAAAGGCGGTCCAGCCAGGCGCGCTGTCTGGATTGCCGCTTTCAACCCGCCGCCTGACGCCATGATGTGCGCTGAACATCTGCCGCATGCGGCCTGCCCGGTGTGCGGGGACGTGGTTGCCACTTGGCCGCAGCATGCATGGGTTGAACGCTGTCGTCGTTGCAGGCGGCCGCTGATACTGGTGCCGGTTCGGGTTCGGCCTTTCCGTGCCTTCCGGATCATGAGCCTGCTCGAAGGCATGCGTTGTGTGGCAGCGGGTCTCGCGTTTCTTGCCTTGGCCTGCCTCGTCGCCCGGATGGTTCCTCTGCCGCATGTCATTTTGCTGAGTGCCATGGCCTTTGCTGTCCAAGGCATCGCTGAACTCGGCGATGGCGTTCTGGGCCTGCGCGCCAACCTTGTGAGGAATTGGGGGCGACTCCACGCTGGGCACAAGGCGCGCACCGCGTCTGTCGCCAAATGCACAATCGGCGTCATCCTTCTGTTGCTCGCTGCAACCGGCTTTTTGCTCGCAATGTCATGAACAGGAGCCAATCATGACCCAATGCTACAAATTTGGCGGAGACGTTCTTGCCAGCGACGATCCGAAATTTCTGTCGCGTGTTGCCCTGGCCCATTCGCGCCGGATCCGGCCCTTTTGCATGTGTCTGGGTGTGGGCGACGGCATTGAAGTCTATGTCGCCCGCCGCTTCGAGAAATATCACCTGAAGCGCATGCCCAATAGCGGGCCAGCCCATGCTCCCGGCTGCGACCATTATGAGCCGCATGATGATCTGACCGGACTTGGCCAGTTGCGCGGTCAGGCGATTATCGATGATGAAGCGACCGGCGAAACCTTGTTGAAGCTTGCCTTCCCAATGAGCCGGGGCCCTGCGCGCCTTGCCATGGCAACTGCCAACGAGACCAAGCCCTCGGTCAAATCCGACGGGACCAAGCTGAGCATCCGGGGGTTGCTCCATTATCTCTGGAACGAAGCGCGGTTAACGCACTGGCATCCCAAGATGCGCGGCAAACGGGGTTGGGGATTGGTTCGCAACGAATTGCTGCGCGCAGCCGAGCAGATGCGTCGTGCCCGAACGCGGCGGGCCTGCAACGATGATCGGGCGATCAATCTGAATGTCGAGGATTTCGGGGTGACGCTTGCAAATATCCTCCACCCGCAACCGGTCCGCGGCGTAACGCACGAACATGGTCCAAAGGCCAGCGTGCGAGACGGGAGAGAGATAGGCGTCTTCCTTGACGCATTCGCACCATAAATTGAGCCGGTCGACAAAATCCATCGCGCCGAAATCGGAGAGGCCGGTCTGCGCCTTGGCAGCGCTAAGGATCGCGTCGGATGAGAAGTCGAAACTGGCCTGCGCTGCCCCGGCAAGCGCCATCTTCTGAATGTCGCTCAGCACAGGCGCACGGATATCGGCAATGTCGAATATCTCGCCCTTTTTCTCACGTCCGGCCATGCGCCCTCCTGCCATTTTCACTTGCGTTCCTAGACAAGGGAAAATTCCAGCCTTGCCCTACCAAAAGATATGCAGTGCGCGCGCTGCACTGGGCTAGCCCCACACTCCAAAGAAGAATGGCGTGAGGATGGGCAATCGGGATGGCAGAAAATCTGTTTGATCTGACCGGCAAGGTAGCGCTGGTAACAGGTGCCAATTCGGGGCTCGGCTTTGGCTTTGCCGAAGGGCTGGCTCGCGCCGGGAGCGACATCATCCTGTGGGGCCGCCGTGCGGACGCGAACGAGCGCGCGGCAGACAAGCTCCGCGCGCTGGGTGTGAAGGTCCATACCGAGAGTGTGGATGTGTCGGACGAAGCCGCGATTGTTGCGGGCGTCGCGTCCGGGCTGGCGGCCATGGGCAAGATCGACACCGTGGTCGCCAATGCCGGGATCGCGAGCCAGAAGGCGTTCATCGACATGGATGCCGAGACCTATCACCACCTCATCAACGTCAACCAGCACGGCGTCGTCTTCACCCTGCGCGAGGTCGCAAAGCATATGGTGGCAAGAGGTGGCGGTGGATCGATGATCGTCTGCGGGAGCGGCTCGATTTTTCAGGGCGTGCCGACGATGACGCATTACGGCGCGGCCAAAGGGGCGCTCGCCGCACTTGCTAAGGGGATCGCCGCAGAGCTCGGTCCGCACGGCATCCGCTGCAACGTGATCGCGCCGGGCTTCATCATCACCGAAATGACGATGGCGGACCCTGAAATCGGTAAGATGATCGCTGACGCGGTATCGGCCAAGGCGCCGATTGGTCGTGCGGGCAATCCCGATGATCTGTGGGGGGCGGCCGTCTATCTCGCCAGCGATCTTTCCCGCTATCATACGGGTGACACGCTCATCATTGATGGTGGCAAGATCATCAATAACTAGAAGGAAAAGGTCCCGTGTTTCCGCGCCCCAACGCTTGGCATAATCAGAATGCCTATGTCACCACCGATATGGATCAGGCGCTTGCTCTCTGGCGCGATGCGTTTGACGTGACATCCTTCTTCGTGTTCGAAAATGACGCGCCCGGGATGGAATGTTCGCATCCTTACCGCCTGAGAATCGCGCTCGGCAACGTCGGGGGCACAGAAATTGAGCTGATTCAGCCGCTGGATGGCAATGCGATGTACAGCGATGTTTTACCCAAGGATGGTAGCTTTGCGGTGCGCTTTCATCACATTTGCATGCGCATCAATGGTCCGCTTGCCAATTTCGAAGCGCATATGGCGTCGATTGATTCGACCGCGCATCCCGTCGCTTATAGCGGCGGCATGGCCGATCTGATGCGTTTTGCCTATACTGACGAGCGCGCGACGCTGGGCCATTATATCGAGCATGTCTGGTTCGATGACGGCTTTTACAGCCAGATGGCGGCCGCCATCCCGGTTTATCCATGACCGCGCTTACCGCTTTGAATTTTCGCGATCTGGGTGGCCTGCCTGCCGCCAGTGGCATGATGCGGACTGGCGTGCTCTACCGCAGCGAAGGGCCACGCAATTTCAGCGTCGGGCAACTTGCGGAATTACAGGCGCTGAACATCCGCGCCATCATTGACTTGCGGTCTGGCGAAGAACGTGAAGAGATCCCGCATGAATGGCATGACGGCGACTGCCAATGGCTCGGCCTGGATGTCGAGGCGGATTTGCGCGTGTTCGGCCATGACGGTCGGGAGCGGCTTGCCAAGGGACCGGAACCCGAAATCGCTATTGAAACGATGAAGGAAACCTATCGCTTCATTCCCAGGTCGCTGCTCAACCATTGGCCGGTCATTTCGGAAACACTGCTTGATGGCCACGTGCCAGCGCTTGTCAATTGCACGGCGGGCAAGGACCGGACGGGCGTGGCCATTGCACTTCTGCTTGAACTGGCGGGCGTGCCGCGCGACGCCATCATGCAGGATTATCTCGCGTCCGATATTTTTGGCGAGAATATGTTTCGTGCCGGAACGATCGAGGCTGGGTTCATGGGGAGTTACGGTTTCTTGCCGAGCCCGGGGCAGATACAGGCTCTGGTTGGTGTCCGGCCTGACTATCTGGAAACAGCCTGGGGCGAGGTCGATCAGGCACACGGTGGTTTCGCCAGTTATTTTGAACAGGCCGGGGTGGACGCACAGGCTCAGGCCGCATTGCGAGCCATGCTCGTGGCAAAATGAACACAAAATTGAGAGAAGGAAGAGACATCATGAACACAGGCGGCGTTATCGGATTGGGCGGCATTGGCGGCGGCGTGGCACAGTGCCTTCAGCGCTCTGGCCAATTGACAGCCATTTTTGATGTGCGGGCAGAAGCTGCTGCAAACGTGCCGGGCGCACCGGCCATGTCGGCCACGCCGCGTGATCTGGCCGCCGCATCGGATTGTGTACTCATCGCGGTTCTGAACGGTGCGCAGACCATTGCCGTGCTGGACGGACCGGACGGTGTTCTGGCTGCCAACAAGCCGGGGCAGATGGTCATCCTGCTATCCACGATTTCGATGACCGATCTCGCCACGTCGCAAAAACTCTGCGCTGATGCCGGTGTGATGCTGATCGACTGCGGCGTGACCAATGGTCCAAAGTCGGGGCAGAATGGCCTGATCTGCCTGGCGGGTGGCACTGATACCGATATGGCCGCGGCCAAGCCGATCTTTGATGGCTTTGCAGGCTCTGTCATTCATATGGGTGGGCCGGGCGCTGGCATGGCGGCCAAGATCGCGCGCAACACGACCTATTTCGGTTGCATTCGTGCGGGCTATGAAGGCTCGGTCATCGCGCGCAATTACGGTGTCGATATGGGGCAATTGCGTCAGGCCCTGTCTGGCGACCCCGATTCCGGCGGCGGCCTCGAAGGCGCGCTGGCGATGGCGATCCGCCCTGAACCCGCAGGCAATGAGCAGGAAACGGGCATCCGCAATTACTTTATGGGCCTGATGATCAAGGATCTTGAAGTCGCCATTGAAGAAGCCGCCAAATTTGGTGCGCGCTTGCCGATGGTCGAACTGATCCGCGACAATGCACTGTCCACATCAGGACTTGAACACCCGATGGGCCAACCTCTTTAACCGTAAAGGACAATCAGATGAGTGAGAAAAATTGGGAAAAGGGCACGGAAGTGTTCGACGCGGTCTACGGGCCGGGCACGTCGGAAATGGTCAAGCCGTACAAGGACTCGCCATTCAATCAGGAGATTGTCGGCAACCAGTTCGCCAATCTGTGGGGAATGACGCCTTCACGATCCGCGAAAAACGGCTGATGGTTCTCGGCGCGACCGCGATGCTGGGACGTCAGGATCTGGTGGAAATCCAGATGACAGGCGCGCTGACCAACGGCGAATTTACCGATGAACAACTCGATCAGATTCCGCTCTTCCTGCTCTTCTATGCAGGCGCTGGGAATTGCACGGCTTTGTTCCGGGGCATTGAAGCCGCCAAGGCACGCATCGCTGCTGCAAAGAAGGATGGCTGAACATGCGTGAGCTTCCTCCGCTTGCTCTAGATACACAGGCCTTTGCCGCGAAATATGGTCCCTGGGCCGTTATTGCCGGGGCATCGGAGGGGACGGGGGCATGTTACGCACGTGAGTTGGCGGCGATGGGGATCAATCTGGTGTTGGTCTCACGCCGTCAGGAGGCGTTGGAGGCACTCGGGGAGGAACTGAAGGGCAGCTATGGCATCGACTACCGTGCTGCTGCGCTTGATCTGTCGGCGGAAGGTGCTGGCCTGCGCATATTGGAAGCAGCCTCAGGGCTTGATGTCGGCCTTTATATTTCCAATGCAGGCGCGGACGATTTCGCCCGCTTTTTTGAAGACGGTGCCGAAGGCGCACACCGACTGGTGCGGATGAACATCTCAACCCTCATCGATGCCAGCAATGGTTTCGGGCAGGGCTTTCTGAAGCGTGGTACTGGTGGCATCATCGTCATGGCCTCTGGCGCGGGGCTGGGCGGTCAGCCCAATCTGGCGCTTTATTCTGCGACCAAAGCGTTCGAGATCAACTTCGCAGAATCGCTCTGGGCTGAATATCATGAGCGCGGCATCGACGTGATCGGCATTGCCGCCCCGCTGATGAAGACGCCAACGTTGCTGCGTCTGGTGCCCGAAGACTTTGACCTTTCGACCGCATATGAACCCGCTGACGTAACGCACAATGCACTGGCTGGCTTGCTGGCTGGTGAGCCGATCCAGATCGTGCCCGACGGGCCGGGGCAGGAAAAACAGCCGCAGGTAGAAGCAGACCGCAAGGCGCGCCTAGTCGGCTTCGTCGAATTCAACAAGATGTTTACCGGAGGGTGAAGGCTATGGGACGTTTGCAGGGCAAGGTCGCGATTGTAACTGGCGGTGGCGGCGGCATCGGGTCAGCTGTGGCGCGCAGGATGGTGTCCGAAGGCGCCAAGGTTGCCATTGCCGACGTGTTCATGGACTCGGCCAAGGCTGCTGCAGAACCGCTCGGCGATGCAGCGCTCGCCGTGCAGTTTGATGCGCTTGTTCCGGCTTCGATTGAGGCGATGGTGGAAACAACCGTCAGCCATTTCGGGCGGCTCGATATCCTCCACAATAATGCCGCGATGACCGATCCGGCCAAGCATCCACTTGATACCGATGCCGTCACTATTCCCATCGACATCTGGGACGAGATTATCGACATCAACCTGCGCGGTTATCTGCTGGGGTGCAAATATGCGATTCCGCACATGATCGCGGGCGGCGGCGGTTCGATCATCAACACTGCTTCCAACAGCGGCACAGCGGGTGATCTGGCACGCATTGCATATGGTGCGTCGAAGGGCGCGATCATCACCATGACCAAATATATCGCGACCCAGCATGGACGGCAGAATATCCGCTGCAACTCGGTCGCGCCCGGCGTGGTCTTGACCGAGGCGCTGGACAAGACGGTTCCGGGGCTGAAGGAAATCATCAAGCGCCATATCCTCACGCCTGAATTTGGCACGCCGGATGATATTGCCGCACTGGTCGCGTTTCTGGCTTCGGACGAAAGCCGCTACATTACCGGAGAGAATATCTCGATCTCCGGCGGCGGGCTGATCCACCAGCCGCATTATGCCGATCTGATGGACTTCATGGCAAAGGCGCTCGGCTGATGAGCGCCCCGCTGACCGTTGCCGGGCTGGAAGTCGCCGCGCGGTCAGCCACTGGGCTCGACGACTTCGGTCCGGACACTGGCTGGCGCAAAGGGTTTGAACGGCTTGTCGCTGCCGTGGAGGCGATGGGGCCGAATGATCAGCTCCGCCACCTCGCCACACACAATATCGTTGGGCAACTCTCGACCCGGCTGCACTTTGTCGAGGATGACAAGAACCATCCCGACATCGCCATGCAGGATATTGGCACGCCGCTGATCGTCATCGGCCTGCCACGCACTGGCACGACGATCAGCTATGATCTGCTCTGCCTCGATCCTGAAGCGCGTGCTCCGCGCGAATGGGAATGGTATATTCCCTGGCCGCCAACCGATGCGGCGACGTTCGACACCGATCCCCGCATCGCACAGGTCACGGCGATGTACGACAATTGGCTGCAACACGCGCCGCAATTGCTCGACATTCAGCGGTTTGACTGCACCCAGCCGGGCGAGTGCAACCACGGGATGCAATATCATTTCGGCAGCACCAATTTTGCCGCGGAACTGGGCGTGCCGGCATTTGCAGAGTGGCAGCGAAACAATCGCATCGAGGGGCAATATGTCTCGCACAAGCGGCTGCTCCAGAATTTCCAGTGGAAGGGGCCAAAGGGGCGCTGGACGCTGAAATCGCCGCAACATCTGTTCGATCTGCCTGCGCTTTTGGACGTCTATCCCGGCGCGATGCTGGTGTGGACGCACCGTGACCCGGCGCTGACCTTCTCGTCACTGTCGAGCTTCATTGCCGGTTTCCTCGCGGCTTTTGGAGGCGATAAAGACAAGGCCGCGATTGGCCGCGATGTGGTGGAAACCTGGATTGCGGCCATGAACAATGGCCTTGCTGCGCGGGCAGACCCGGCCATTGAAAGCCGCATCATCGATCTGGCGCACAAAGATGTGGTGGCTGATCCCAAGGGCGCAATCCAACGCATCTATGACAAGTTCGGCTTGAAGTTTTCCGAGGATCACAAGGCGCGCATCGACCAATTCCTCGCTGAAAACCCTGCCGCCAAGCGCATGGGCAAGCACAAGCATTCGCCCGAACAATATGGCATCGATGTGGATGAAGTGCGGACGCGGATGGCTGAGTATTACGACCGATTTGGCGTTCTGTTGGGGAGACCAGAATGAGCGTTTTGAACCGTTTCCGTCTGGATGGTCGCACCGCCATTTTGACTGGCGTTGGCCCCGGCGTGGGTGAGCATGTGGCCAAGGCCTATGCCGAACTCGGCGCAAATGTCGTCATTTCCGCGCGCTCGCAGGACCGGCTCGACCGGATTGCGGCGGAGATCAATGCGCTGGACGGTGGCCGCGCTTTGGCGGTTGCGGCGGACGCGGGTGAGAAGGCTGACCTTGAAAATCTGGTCGCCAAAGCGCGCGAAGCGTTCGGGCCGATCCATATCGTCTTCAACAATGCAGCGGCGGGTGTCGTTTATGCCCATGATGGCGGCCTTTGGGCGAATACGGACGAGGTCTGGAAAACGGCCATGGACGTCAATGTGCTGGCAACATGGCGACTGACGGAACTCGCCAGCGCGGACATGCAGGCGCATGGCAAGGGCGTGATTATCTCTGTGCAAAGCTGCGGCGGCTTCACGCCGATTCCGCCCGCTGTCGCTTATGGGGTGAGCAAGGCAGCGCTGGCGTTTCTGACACGCTCACTCGCGAAGGCGCTGGCCCCGCACACGCGGGTCAACGCGCTGTGCGTCGGATCGATGAGTCCCGACGGGCAGGAGGCGGAGATCCACAAGGGCTGGGCCTTGCCGAACGCAACGCCATCAAACGCTTTGGCGCGGCCGATGAAGCCGTGGGCGCGGCGATCTTGCTCGCCTCGGACGCATCAAGCTACACCACGGGAAGCACCGTCTTTGTCGAAGGGGGCCGGGTCGGCACCATCTCATGAGCAATCCGCTCTACACGCCCGATCAGGAGGCGTCAGAAAAGCTCGCGCTGCGCCTAATTGAGCGCGCCGATGTGCGCGCCGCACGGGAAGCCGCTCGGCGGGCGATGAAGACCGATCCCATTGCGCAGACGCTGGATGGTTCCCTCACGCTCGACAATGCGCTCGACCAATGGGTGCTGGCGCTCGCCATGCGGGAGGCCAATGGCGATACCGCCGCGCCAACGGTGGTGTGGAACGTCTCCAATCCGCCGCGCAATTGGTTTGGCCATGTCTATCACGGCGCGGCGGTCGCCGTGGATAATCCGGATAATTTCAACCGCGAAATCCCGATTGATGGCGCGGGGCGTTATGTGATCGATTTGCGCTTTTCCGCCAACCCGCCGCAGTTCAGCATCGTGATCGAAATGGAGCCTGCGCATCACGCCGGTCTGGGCCGCAATATCGGCGCGCTGACACTGCAACAACTGTTGCCGCATTGCGACGCAGCGGGCCGCGTCACGGTAACTGTCGGGCCAGAGGCGGGTGGGCCCTTGCATCTGCAAAGCGAACCGGGCCGCATCCAGATTTACACGCGCGACAGTCAGGCCGATTGGGATCAATGTCCGGCGGAAGTCTTAGTCCGTCGGCTTGATCCGCCCTCCGATTGGGTTTCCCGCAATGAGGATGACATTGCGGCAACGATCATCGCCGATATGCCCGCTTGGATTGCGTTCTGGAGCGGCTTCAAGAATGATTTTCTCGGTTTTCCAGCAACCAACACATTGGTTGGGCCCCATGGCCGAGACGGCAATTGGGGCTATCTGGCGGGCGGGCGATTTTGCATCGCCGATGATGAGGCCTTGCTTGTGACGCTTGATCCGATTGGCAGTTATTATACCGGCTTCCAGATCACCGACCCCTGGACCATCGCCCCGGACCCGATGCACCGGCTGGCGAGCCTCAATAAAGCGCAGGTCACACCCAATGCGGATGGAACTGTTACCTATGCACTTGCTCTGGCCGATCCGAGGGTGGCTAACTGGATCGATACCTGCGGCCTGCATGAGGGGTGGATGCTGACCCGCTGGCAGGGCGTGCCTGTGGGTGTGCAACTCGATACCATGATCCGCGATGTGCAACTGGTGAAGATGGACGCGGTTCCCGACACGATTCCCAAAATTGATCTGGAGGGCCGACGCGCTCAAATCGCAAACCGCGCACGAGGCTTTGCACAGCGGACGAGACAGGAAGGGTGGCGCAATGCAGGCTGAAGGATCGATCCTCGAGCTATGCCACGTCACTCACGATCTGGATGGCGCGCTCCTTCACTGGACGCGCGATCTGGGCGCAGGGCCATTCTTCGTGTTCGACGTGCCGGTGTTGCCGGGCCAACTTTACTATGGTGCGCCGACAGAGGTTTCGATGCGCGTCGGTTTCGGCTTTTCGGGCGGTGTGTTGATCGAATTGCTGGAACAGACGAATGACGGCACTTCGCCGTTCCGCGATTTTCTGAGCGAGCGGGGCGAGGGGCTCCACCACATCATGCCGCGCTGTGATTTCGATGCAGGCTATGCGCGCCTCTCCGCAGCGGGGCATCGGGTGGCATATAGCGGCACGATGCCCTCGGGCGAGCGCTTCTGCCTGTTTGACACCCGCGCCAGCAACGGGGCCTATGTCGAACTGATGGAGCTTTCGCCTGCGATGCTCGGCTCGCTTGCCCTGATGGAAAAGGCCCATGTCACTTGGGACGGGGTCACTGATCCGATCCGAGGCATGGACCGGCTGGCGGAACTGGCGGGCTGACTCAACACCGTCATTCCAAATCAAGTTTGGAATGACGGGGGGCAGATTGACGAACCAGCCTTACAGCTTCCCGCTGCCCATTTGCGCGAAGAGCTTCTGGAAATCGGCATAGCTCGGCTGATGCGCCGTCACGCCACCATCAATCGGGATCGCAGCACCCGTGATGAACTTGCTTTCATCGCTCGCCAGGAACGCCACCAGATTGGCAATGTCCTCTGGCGCGCCGAGTTCTGGCGTCAGGTGGTGCGACAGGAGAATGTCCTTCACGACGTCGGGCGTCGATTCAACGGCTAGCGGGGTGAGTACAAAACCGATCACCATGCAGTTGGAACGGACATTCTGCTTGCCATATTGCGTCGCGATCATGCGGTTTAGGTGGATCAGCGCGGCTTTGGATGAACCGTAAGCCGTCAGCGTCGATTCCCCCTGCACACCAAAGCCCGATGCGCTGTGGATGATCGATCCGCCGCCCTGCGATATCATGTGCGGGATGGCATATTTGCTCATCAGCATCGCGCCGCGCACATTGACCGCCATCGCCAGATCCCAGGCAGCAACATCGAGATTGACGACATCGAGGTCCTTCTGGCGCTGCGCATCATTCTGGATCGCGGCGTTGTTGTGGAGGATGTCGATCCGGCCAAAGCGCTCAATGGCGAAATCGGCGAGCGCTTTCACCGATGCTTCGTCGGTCAGGTCCACGGCGTGAGAGACTGACCCGGCGATGCCGGATGACGCGCCTTCGGCCGCCTTGGCATCAATGTCGGCAAGGATCACGGTTGCGCCATCTGCAGCCAAGCGCCGTGCGGAAGCCACGCCAATGCCGCCTGCCGCGCCCGTGACGATGGCGATGCGTCCTTCAAGCCGTCCCGTCATCCCAAACTCCTCATATTTCGCTGCTCCGATTGTCTCGTGGCGAGCCACAGAGACCTTCGCTCGTGACCTGCCCAAGGAAAGGTCATCGCGCGAACGCGCAAGATCATGATAGCGGTAGTTTGGGGGAGAGAAACCGCAATGAACACCACAATACCGCCCGTGCCGATCATGCCAGCGCCGGAGCCTGCGGGAATGATCTTTCTGACCGGAACGATCATCATCATGACGGGCTTCCTGCTCTGGTGGGCGTTTGGTGGAGAGCGGAAGCGCAATGGCTGGGTGATGCCGCTCATTTTTGCCGGAACTGCGCTGTCTTCAATCATGATCGAGCCAATTTTCGACAACACCCTATTGTATTGGTATCCGGCGGAAAATCCGCTGTCCTACTACCGCGCTTATGATCGCACGATCCCGCTGTTTGTGCCGCTGGGCTATGCGTGGTTTTTCGGCGGATCGGCTTATCTCACTTGGCGGGTGATTGAAGGCGGAGCAACCAAGGGCCGCATCTGGGCACTGTTCGCGGGGACGGTTGTGGTGGACTGGTTGGCCGTGTCCATCTGCGAATGGCTGGGCCTTAGCGCCTTTTACGGCAACCAGCCTTACCACCTGTTCGGGTCGCCTTTGTGGTTCTCGTTCTGCGATGCGACCGATGGCTTTGTGCTGGGTGCGGCGCTGACATTGTTCATGCCCTATTTGAAAGGCATGCGGCGATTGTGGCTGCTGATCCTGCCAAGCTTCACTTATGGCTCGACGCTCGGATCAACCACCGCGCCCGTCTCGCTGGCCCTTAATTCGGGCTGGCCGACTTGGGCGGTGTGGGCTGGCGGGACTGCGACTATGGCCATGTGCCTGATCGTCGTTCATGTTGTTGCGCAAATGTCGGATGCGCGCGCAAGGGCAGGTGCCAAGGCATGAATCGGTTTGCTGGGCGCGACTGGTGGTTCATCATCCTGTTCGGCTCCATCTACATGTTCAATTTCATCGACCGGATGATCATCTCGGTAGTGGGAGAACCCATCCGCCGCGAGTTCGGCCTGTCCGATCTGCAGCTCGGCATCATGGGCGGGGTCGCATTTGCGCTATTCTACGGTGGCATCGGCATTCCGCTCGCGCGGCTGGCAGAGCGGGTGAGCCGGGTCGGGATTGTCGCGACGGCCACAGCGCTGTGGTCGGTCATGACAATGCTGTCGGGCGCGGCGGGCAATTACTGGCATCTGCTGCTGGCGCGCATGGGCGTGGGCATTGGCGAGGCCGGGTTTACGCCGCCTGTCATCTCGCTGATTGCAGACCGGTTCGCTCCCGAACGCCGCGCGACGGTGTTTTCACTGATTGCCGTAGGTGTATCTGTGGGCGGCGCGATTGGTGCACTGGGTGGCGGCTGGATTGCCCAGAATCACGGTTGGCGGATGGCGTTTCTAGTGATGGGCGCGCCGGGGCTGGCGCTGGCGCTTCTGCTGTGGCTGACGATCAAGGAGCCTGTGCGGCTCAATGCGGATGATCCTGCGCCTGCGTTCGGTGTCGTGCTGCGTCGGGTGAGCAAGTCGCGTGCCTTTGTCAGTTTCACCTTTGGCAGCGGTATCGTCGCGCTGGTGGGCTTTGGGCTCAACCTGTTCCTGATCCCGCTTCTCGTCCGTCGCTTCGGCTTCGACTTGAAAGAGGCGGCGATCACCTTCGCGCTGACCTTCAGCGCTGCGACGGCGCTCGGCGGCGTGGTGGGCGGGATGCTGGCGGACAGGTTCGCTGCGCACCAGCACCAGCGCTACGGACTGCTTCCCATGGCCAGTTCGGCGCTGCCGCCCTTGCCGCTGTTTCTGGCGGCAATCAATCAGGATGACTGGCGGTGCCTTTTTGCCGACGATCATGACGGTGACGCAGCGCTTGGTCGAACCCCGGATGCGAGCGACGGCGGCGGCGATCCATGCGTTCGGTCAGACGGTGTTCGGGCTGGGCCTCGGCTCGGTCTTTCTCGGCTGGATGAGCGACCGGCTGGCCAGCAGCCATTACGGGGTAAGCTATGCGGCGGATTGCCTCGCGCGGAAGGCAGGGACACCCTCTGCCCAATGCGCGGCGGCATCGGGCACTGGGCTGCAACAGGCGCTGATGTTGCTCGGCTTGTTCCTGCTGCTCGCCATCGCCAGCTATTGGATCGCTTCCCGCCATATTGAAACCGAAATAGCGCAAAGTGAAGGACGCCCCGAATGACTGACCTCTACGATGCTGTGATTGTCGGCGCTGGCCATAATGGCATGGCAGCGGCGGGCTATCTCAGTCGTGCTGGCAAAAAAGTGGTCGTCGTCGAGCGCATGGCCAAGGTCGGCGGGATGACCAGTTCGGGCTATATGATCCCCGAAGCGCCAGATTATATGGTGACGCCTTGCGCGGTGGAATTGCTGTTCGCGCGCGGCTCGGGCATTATCGAGGATCTGGAACTGACGCGCCACGGCCTGACCACCATCGATCCTGATCCCAGCTATGCCTATCTACACCCCGATGGCCAGTCGATTGCCCTGTTCCGCGATTACAAGCGCACAGCCGACGATATTGCCCGCATCCATCCGGGCGATGGCAAGCAGTATCTGAAGTTCATGGAGGTGATGGACGCGATGATGGACATCGGCTTCCCCATCATGATGGCGGAGCCGGGGCGGCCGGATTTCAAAACCCTTTCCAAGCTGATCTCCAGCGCCGTCCGGAATGTGAAGCTGAAGGATCAGTTGATCGCCATTTCCAAGGGCACGGCGGATCAGGTGGCGTGCGAATGGTTTGAACATCCCGCAACGATTGCCCTGCTCAACGGCATTGCAGCAGGGGCCGGGCCGGTCGATGATGATGGCAATGCGGCTGCCTATATGATCTTTGCCGTCACCCACCGGCTGGGCACAGGCAAGCCGGTGGGCAGCTTGCAAGCCTTTGCCAATGCGATGGCCAGCAGCATCACGGAAAGCGGCGCGGAGATATTGCTCAACGCCCCGGTGGCCGAAATCTTGATCGAAGACGGTGCCGCCAAGGGCGTTCGGTTGAGCGACGGTAGAGTGCTGCGCGGTAAAACCGTGATTGCAACGAGTGATCCCGGACGACACTTCGCCCTGACGACCCCCGCGCGGTCGAACGTCGCCTGATGCAGCGGATCGAGCATGTCCGGCCAATCGGTCCAATGCTGCACCTTCCTGCCAATGTCGCGATGAACGCGCCTCTGCGGCTCAAAAACATCAGGATTTGCGGCATGACGATGCAGATCTGAACAAGGCTGTGGGCCTGATCGGGCTGGCCGATGATGTGCGCCACAGCTTTGCGACGGCCAGGCGCGGCGACATCCCAGAACGTCATGCCATTTCGCTCAGCCCGCTCTCCAACATCGACCCGTCCCAGGCGCCGGAAGGATGCTCGATGGCCTATCTCTATCTGCCCGCCGGTGGCCGTCGAGCGCGAGGTTGGTCGCAGGACTTGAAGGACCAGACGATGGCGTCAATCATCGCGCAACTGTCGGACTATTGTGACGGCTTCCAGCATGAAGTGGGGCGTTTTGTGGAAACGTCGCGCGAACGCGAAGTGCGGTTGAACGTGTCGAATGGCAGTGTCACGCATGTCGATTTTGGGGCCTTGCGCGCAGGCGTGCATCGTCCCGCGACAGGATTTGGTGGGCCTAAGCCTGCGGTGCCAGGGCTGTATCTTGGCGGTGCGGGCAGCCATCCCGGCGGCGGCGTTTCCGGCATTGCAGGACGGATAGCGGCCAAGCGCGTGTTGCGGGTGTTGAAGTAAAATGAAGCCCGTCGCCATCATCACCGGTGCGTCTGGCGGGATGGGAACCGCCATTGCGCGCCTGTTGGGGCAAAATCATCGCCTTGCGCTGAACGATGTTGCCGAAGACCGACTAGAGACACTGGTCCAGACCCTGCGAGATGAAGGCGTTGAGGTGGATGCCGTGGCGGGAGATATGGCACAACCAGCCGTGGCTGATCGCCTCGCCGCTCTGGTTGGGCAGAACGGAGCGTTGCGCGCCATCGTCAACGCAGCCGGCCTGTCGCCCATTCAAGCGGACTGGCGGGCTATCCTCGCCGCCAATGCCATAGGGCCGGCGCGCTTGCTGGCGGCAGTAGAGCCATTGCTCGCACAAGGCGCTGCCTGTGTCATGATCGCGTCGGTTGCCGGGCATCTGGGGCCGCGTGATGAAGTTGCAGAGGCCTTGCTGGCTTCGCCCTTGCAGCCCGGCCTGGATGAAGCGCTTGAGCCGAGGCTGTCGGCATTGGCGCAAGGAGATGGCGGCACGATGGAGGGCCATGCCTATTCACTCACCAAACGCGCGATCATCCGCTTGTGTGAAGACCGCGCAGATGGATGGGGCCAAAGGGGTGCGCGCATCGTTTCGCTATCACCGGGCATGATCTGGACTGCCATGGGCCGCCGCGAAGCCGAAAGCGGGCGGCGTGCGAAAGCGCTGGTTGATGCCACACCCGCCGGCCGCTGGGGCACTGCAATGGATATTGCCCTGACGGTTCAATTTCTGCTGTCCGACGCGGCGAGCTATATCTCAGGGAGTGACATCCGCGTGGATGGCGGCGCCGTGGCAGCGATGCGGGGCGGGCACTTCTAAGAGTCTCGATTTCAGGAAGGACGTGCGATGACGATTGTCAGTTTCAAGGGATTTGGCGGTATCCGCCTCGAAGCCGATGATCTCGGTAATCCTGATGCTCCCAGCGTTTTGTTGATCCACGGCGGCGGACAGACCCGCAAAGTGTGGGAAGTCGCCGCGCGCGCGCTCGTCGCTGCGGGACGGCGGGTGATCAATCTCGATCTGCGCGGTCATGGCGGCAGCGAATGGCCTGCCGACGGGCGGTACGATTTCGAATCCTTCGTCGAAGATCTGCGTGCGGTGCTGGCCCAGATGGGTGGACGCCCGGTTATCGTCGCGGCAACACTGGGCGGCTGGATTGCGACTGTGGCTTTGGGTTCCGAGGCCGCCGTTCTGGCGTCCGGCTTGGTGATGGCCGATTTGCCAACAGAGGTTGATCCATCCGTTTCCAAATCGGTCGGGGACCGCCTGCGCAGTCGCGTTTCGGCCAGCGTCAAACCAGAATGGGATATCCGCTTGCTCGACAGCTTCGATACCGCTGCCATGCC
>JADKCA010000009.1 GCA_016714795.1 Sphingomonadales bacterium
TTTTTGAGACCAGCATTCCCCAATATTGGGGCGGGCGGCCTCCTCACACGGTAGCAAAGGCTTTGGAAGCGCATCAACGCGCGCGTTTCCTCATAACCCTTGGATGTAGGGGCCTTGACGCTGGATGATCCGGCTTGCGGACGCGTTCAACAGGGTGGGAGCGTTCGACCGCCTGCCCTTAGCGCCAACCACAGCCCCCCTACCACCCCCGCATCCGCCTATGTCCGCGGCATGACCGTTTCAGCACCATGATAGCGGTTATCGCCGCTTCCGTTCCACCGGATGGACAGGCCCAGCGCGCCCGTTGGGCCCGCTGGCGGAAGGCCAGAGCCCTCGGGTGGCGATCATCTCCCTGTTCGGATGGCCGGGTTGATCCTGCCGCATTTTCGACACCTCTCCCGGAAGCCTTCGTTGTCCGCAACGTCGCCAATCTGGTGCCGCCATTTGAACGGGGCGGCGGACGTCATGGCGTCTCCGCCGCGCTTGAATTTGCGGTGACGCAGCTGGAGGTGGGCGAGATTGTGGTGATGGGCCATGGCGGCTGTGGCGGCTGCCGCGCGGCACTCCACCAGAGTTTTGAAGGCGCAGAACCCGGTGAAGGTGGCTTCATCTGGCACTGGATCAACATGCTGGATGAAGCGCGGGCAGACGTGGCCGCCCGCCATGCGGACCTGCACAGCCCGGAAGCGCATCGGGAAATGGAACTGGCGGCGGTGCGTGTCAGCCTCCACAATCTGCGCAGCTTCAAGTGCATCCGGGATCGGGAAGCCGCTGGCAAACTGCAACTGCACGGCGCGTTTTTCGCGATTGATGATGGTGTGTTGCAGGTCATGGACAATGGAACGGGTGTGTTCGCCCCGGCCTGAAGCTGCGCGTTACACCAATTTGTTGCAATTCAAGCGCGATGCCGCCAAAGCCGCCGCGTCATGACACAGAATTGGACCCCGCAAAGCTGGCAGGACGCCGAAGGGCGCCAGATGCCGACCTATCCCGACTCCGCCAAGCTCGCGGAAGTGACGGAGGCGCTACGCCGCTTTCCGCCGCTGGTGATCGCAGATGAAGCGCGCGCGCTGAAGGCTGATCTGGCCAAGGTGGCGGCGGGCGAAGCCTTTCTGCTGCAAGGCGGCGATTGCGCAGAACCCTTTGCCTCGTCGCTGAATGAAGAAGTCAGCTACACCAACTATATCCGCGATACCTTCAAGGTGCTGCCTCCAGATGGCGGTCATCCTGACCTTTCAGGCGCGTGTGCCGGTGGTGAAGGTGGGGCGCATGGCGGGCCAGTTCGCCAAGCCGCGCTCGTCCGACTTTGAGGATATTGATGGCGTTTCGCTGCCTTCCTATCGCGGTGACATCGTCAACGGCATCGGCTTCACCGAAGATGACCGCATCCCTGATCCGCAGCGCATGTTGCGCGCCTATAGCCAGTCGGCGGGCACGCTCAACCTGCTGCGGGGCTTTTCCAAGGGCGGCTGGGCCAATCTGGAAAACGTCCATAGCTGGACGCTGGAATTCATGGGCCAGAACCCCTGGGCCAGCAAGTTCAAGGATCTGGCAGCGCGGATTGAAGACGCTCTCGCCTTCATGAAGGTCTGCGGCATCACATCTGACAGCGTGGCGCAATTGCGCACGATCGATTTCTACACCAGCCATGAAGCGCTGTTGCTTCCTTATGAGCAGGCGCTGACCCGCGAGGATTCGCGCAAGCCGCACAATTATGTGGATACCAGCGCGCATATGCTCTGGATCGGCGACCGCACCCGGTTCGATGGCTCGGCGCATGTCGAGTTCCTGCGCGGCATCATCAACCCCATCGGCCTGAAATGCGGGCCGAGCCTGGAGCCGGACGCGCTGCTGCGGATGCTCGACGTGCTCGATCCAGACCGCGAGCCGGGCCGCATCACGCTCATTACGCGCTATGGTTATGACAAGATCGAAGAACATCTGCCCAAGCTGGTGCGCGCCGTGAAGGCCGAAGGCCGTCAGGTCGTCTGGTCTTGCGATCCGATGCACGGCAATGTCGTGAAAGCCAGCAATGGTTACAAGACGCGCCCGTTTGAGCGGATTCTGGCCGAAGTGCGCGGCTTCTTTGCTGTGCATCGGGCAGAAGGCACGCATGGCGGCGGTATTCATATCGAAATGACCGGGCAAGACGTCACCGAATGCACCGGCGGCGGCATGGATCTGTCGGAATCGGCGCTGGCCGAACGCTACCACACCCATTGCGACCCGCGCCTCAACGCCGGCCAGTCTCTGGAACTGGCATTTGAGCTGGCGGACATGTTGAAGATGGAAATGAAGGACAAGGCGGGGGCGTAAACACCCCCGCCCCACTTGTCCCATTCGCTCATCGTAGGGAACCGCTGAGCGGTGCGATTCAGATTTTTGGGCTTGGTGCGCAAAAGGCCAAGCAACGCGCTGAACTAAGGCTCCAGCACCATCTCGCTGCCCTCAACCCGCCAGCTTTTGAGCGTGGAGAGCCAGCTCATGCCCAGCAGAGCCTCATCCAGCTTGCCTTCGGTCACGCGCACCGGAAAGTCATTGCGCACGATCCCGCCCACGCGCAGCGAAGCCACGGTGGCGCGCCAGTCCATCACATTGCCATTGGCGGTGCTCGACACGCTGGGAAAGCCGGATTTATCGACATCGATCCCCAGATCGCGCGCCATGGCTTCGGGGAAGACGGTGTGTGTGGCGCCCGTATCGATCAGAAAGGCCACATCGCGACCATTGACCTGTGCCTTGGCGATGAAGTGGCCGCTGTCATCGCGCGGAATGCGGACAATGCCGCCCGCTTCGGTGCGGGGTTCATCACTGAAATCCTGCGTCACCTGCTTCCAGACTGATTTGGCCTGTTCGCGGTAAGAGAAAGCCACAAAAAGCAGCGCAAAACCCACGGTCCATGCGCCAATCATCGGGAAGGCCTGACGCCACGGAATGCGGCGCGCAAGCAGCGCGGAAAGCGCCATCACGACCATCACAACACCCCAGATGATCGATGGTCCGTCCGGTCCGCTGTTCATGCGCGCGCCTTTGTGAACAGGTTGAAGAAGTTCGCGCTGGTTTGCGCACCCAGTATGGAGACGACAACACCCCGCAACTCCGCCACCTTGCGCGCTGTGTCTGCCACAAAGGCCGGCTCCCCGGTCTTGCCGCGATGCGGCACGGGAGCAAGGAATGGCGCATCGGTTTCCACCAGCAGGCGGTCTTCAGGAATGGTCTGAGCTATAGCTTGCAAATCTTTGGCATTCTTGAACGTTACGATGCCGGAAAGTGAAATATAGAACCCCAGTTCCAACGCAATCTCGGCAAAGGCGGCGCTGGCGGTGAAGCAATGGATCACGCCTGTGAACGGGGCATTCGCCATCTCTTCACGCAGGATCGCCGCCGTATCCTCCTCTGCATCGCGGGTGTGGACGATCAGCGGCAGGCCGGTCAGCCGCGCGGCCTCGATATGGGCGCGAAAGCTCGCGCGCTGCTGCGTCCGGTCCGAATGGTCGTAATAATAATCGAGCCCGGTCTCGCCAATCGCCACCACTTTGGGATGCGCGGCAGCGGCGACCAGCTTGGCGGTGTCGATATGGGCGTGGCCATCGGCCTCATGCGGATGGATGCCGACAGAGGCCCAGATATCCGGCCCCTTTCCCGCCGTGGCAATGATCGCGTCCCACTCGCATTCGCGCGTGGAAATGTTGAGCATCCCCGTCACCCCCGCAGCCCGTGCCCGCGCCAGCACAGCATCCTGATCCTCGATCAGGCCCTTATAGTTGAGGTGACAGTGCGAATCGATCAGCATCACGCGTCCGTCGGCAATTCCAGCCTTGGAAATACCCCCGCAGGCGCAGGCAAATCCGTGCCCGGCACCAGTGCCACACCCAAATCGCCAAAGCCGCGTTTGTCCAAAGGCTGGCCAACCAGATCGAGAATGCGCGCCGCACCGTCCGGGATCACCCATTGCGCGAGAATTGCGAGCGCGCGAATGGCGTCCACTGTCCTGAAGAGGATCGTATCCGCGCGCTCGGGATCGGTTTTACGCACACTCCACGGAGCCTGATCCGCGAAATAGCCATTGGCCACCGTCATCGCGCTCCAGATCGCTTCCAGCGCGGTGTGGATCGCCAGATCCTCCATCGCAGTCGTGACTGACGCCATGGTGTCATGCACCGTCGCCGTCAGCACGTCATCTGCCGGATCGGGCTTGGTCGGCGCAGGAATTTTCCCGTCACAATTCTTGGCGATCATGGAGAGGCTGCGCTGCGCCAGATTGCCGAAATTATTGGCGAGGTCTGCATTGCACCGCGTCACAATCGCTTCGGGGCTATAGCTGCCATCCTGCCCAAAGCTCACTTCGCGCAGCAGGAAGTAGCGGAGTTGGTCCACGCCGAACTGTTCGGCCAGGTCCATCGGGTCCACCACATTGCCCAGACTCTTGGACATTTTCTCACCGCCCCGCGCCAGCAGAAAACCATGGCCGAACACCTGCTTGGGAAGCGGCAGATCTGCCGACATCAGAAAGGCAGGCCAATAGACGGTGTGGAAACGGACAATATCCTTGCCGATCAGATGCACGTCCGCCGGCCAGTAGCGCGCAAAATCGCCATCCATCTGCGGATAGCCGACGCCGGTCATATAGGTGGTGAGCGCATCGACCCACACATACATCACATGCCCCGGCGAATCCGGCACGGGCACGCCCCAATCAAAACTGGTGCGCGAGACCGAGAGGTCTTTCAGACCGCCTTCGACAAAGCGGATCACTTCGTTGCGGCGGCTGTCGGGCTTGATGAAGTCCGGATTCTCGGCAAACAGCTTGAGAAGAGGCTCCTGATAACGCGAAAGGCGGAAGAACCAGCTTTCCTCTACTGTCCATTCCACCGGCGTGCCCTGCGGAGAGAGTTTCTGCCCGCCCTCGCCTTCGGTCAGCTCCTTTTCCTCGTAGAAGGCCTCGTCGCGGACCGAATACCAGCCTTCGTAACGATCCAGATAGAGGTCATCCTTGGCCTTCATGCCATTCCAGATCGCGACGCTCGCTGCGGTGTGCCGCTCCTCGGTGGTGCGCACGAACGCATCGACCGAAATGTTGAGCTTCGCGCACATCGATTGAAAATAGCCCGACATCTCGTCCGCAAAGTCCAGCGTCTCTCGGCCCGCTGCGCGCGCCGTCTGGACCATTTTCAGGCCGTGCTCATCGGTGCCGGTCACAAAGCGCACGTCGCGGCCCTGCAAGCGGCGGAAGCGCGCAATGGCGTCTGCGGCAATCGCTTCATAAGCGTGGCCAATATGGGGTTTGCCATTCGGGTAAGCGATGGCGGTGGTGATATAGAAGGGTTCGCCTGACATGGCGTCAGGCTTTAGCGTGTCTCCGCTCTGGAGCAAGGCTTGCGAGCAGACTGCCCAGCTCCATCACGATCATATAGGCATCATAAGAGCCCGGAATGGCCATCTGGCACAGATCGCGCGCCTTTTCCCACGCAGAGATGATCGCAGGAAGCCGAAGCGGATCGGCGATGCGCGCCAGCGCGGCCAGATGGGCAGGCACCAGCGTGAGGAACGCCTCATATTTTTCCTGCGCAGCCTTGCCCGCCAGCGCTTGGGCAAGCGCGCTACGCAGGGCAAGGCCGGGATCACCCGCACTGGTCAGCATCTCGATCTGGCGGGTGAGATCACCCAGCCCCAGCCCTGCGAATTGCAACGCCTGCCCCGGCGCACCTGCCCCTGAGCGCACCAGTGTTTCAATCTCTTCCGCTGTCGCTTCGGGCAAAGCAGCACGCAGCGCCTGCGCCATCGCCACGTCACCCAAGGGCGCGAACCGCAGCACACGGCAGCGCGAGCGGATGGTGGGCAGCAACCGGCCCGGCGCGTGGCTGATCAGGATGAAGATCGTGCCCTGAGGCGGCTCTTCCAGCACCTTGAGCAGCGCGTTGGCGGACGGCGCTTCCAGATCATCTGCCGCATCGATCACCACCATCCGTCGCTCGGAAAGGCTCGGCTTGGTCGCAAACCGGGCTGTCAGCGCGCGGACCTGATCCACCTTGATGCTGCGCGCCATTTCGGGATTGTCCGGCCATTCGTTGCGCAGCTTTCCCTGAAGCTTTTCATCGCGCGGCAACCGTTCGAGCAGATAGAAATCGGGATGGGCATGGCCCGCCATATAACGCGCCGTGGGGTGTTCCTCTGGCACGGCCCAGCCTTCCCCCGGCACCGGCACGCCAGAACTTTCCGCCAAGGCGCGCCTGGCAAAAGCAAGCGCGGCCATGGCCTTGCCCACGCCTTCAGGGCCAACGAACAGCCAACCATGATGCGGGCGATCCCCGCGCATGGCGGAGAGGAATTCATGCGCCTCTGCCTCATGACCGAAAATGGCATCGCTCACAGCAGATCATCCAGAGCGGAAAGCAAGCGCGCGGCCACCGTTTCGCGGGCACCATCGGCGGAAATCAGGCGGAACCGCTCCGGCTCCTGCGCGGCGAGCGCGCGAAAACGGGACGCGACAAGATCATAATAGGCCGCATCCTTGCTTCCCATCCGGTCGGGCGAATCCCCTGCCCGCGCAGCAGCGCGACGCGCGCCTTCCTCTACCGGAATTTCCAGAACCAGCGTGCGATGAGGCAACAGCCCCCCGCTGCCCACACGGTGCAGCGCCATGATGTCCGCATCAACCATTCCGCCAGCCCCGCCCTGATAGGCACGGGTGGAATCGATGAAGCGGTCACACAACACCCAGTCTCCACGGGCCAGCGCCGGGCGGATCAGCTTGGCGACACGATCGGCGCGGGCCGCCGCAACAACAACGCCTCTGTCTGCGCGTTCCAGCGTTCGACGCTGCCCGTCATCAGCAATCCGCGGATGGCCTCTGCGCCTTCGGTGCCGCCGGGCTCTCGCGTTGTCACCACGGTTTTGCCGCGCGCGCGCAAAGCTTCGGCCAGCAGTACGATCTGCGTGGATTTGCCGACGCCTTCGCCGCCTTCAAGAGTGATGAATGTGCCGCTCACCCTCAGAAGAATGACATCAAACCGGCCCAGGCGCGACCGAAAAATCCGGCTTCGGACACGGCATCTTCGGCCAGAAGCGGCGTCACCTGATCGGGCAAGCCGTCAATCTTCACCACCAGATCGGCAACATGCTGGCCCTTGGCAATCGGGGCCTTGATCGGGCCTTGATAGACAATCGACACTTTGGGCGTGCCGGACTGGCCGGTGGGCACGGAATAGGCCACGGCATTTTGCGTGATGAGGCCAACATCCGCGCTGGAGCCCAGTTGCACGCGCGCCTCTCCCACAAGCTTTCCAGCGGGCGCGAGCGGCTTGGCTTCCCACGCCTTGAAGCCCCATTCCATGAACTTCACCGATTCTGCGATGCGCCCGTTGAAGCTGTCAATCCCGGCCACAACCATCACCAGACGGCGGCCATTCTGTTCGGCAGAGCCGGTGAAGCCATAGCCCGCTTCTTCGGTGTGGCCAGTCTTGATGCCATCGGCCCCGGCCACCTTGCCGAGCAGCGGATTGCGGTTGGGCTGGGTGATTGCCCCGCCGCCCATCGTCTTGCCCCAGGTAAAATCGGTCTTGCCGTAGAAATCCTTGTAGAGCTGCGGATAATCCCGCAGCGTCGCCATGCCGAGTGCGGCGAGATCCTTGGCCGTCACATAGGTGCGGCCTTCATCGGGCCAGCCGTTCGATGTGCCGAAGTGCGAGTTGGTGAGGCCGATCCGCTTCGCCTCTTCATTCATGCGGGCGACAAAGGCTTCCTCGCTGCCCAGCATTCCTTCGGCCAGAACCACACAGGCATCATTGCCCGAAAGCGTAACGATGCCGTGCAGCAGATCGTCCACCTTCACCGTCTCATTGGGAGAGAGGAACATGGTGGAACCTGCTGCCGGGCCATGCCATTTCTGCCATGTTTCCGGGCGCACCGTGAAGCTGTCGGTCAGCTTGAACTTGCCCTCGCTCACCAGCTTGAAGGCGAGATAGGTTGTCATCATCTTCGCCATGGAAGCGGGCGGCATCCGCCTATCCGCATCCTTGGCAAACAGGACGGCACCCGAAGACAGGTCCACCATATAGGCCGTGGGAGCAGCCGTCTGGAAAGGAGGGGCAGCGGCCCCGGCTGGCACGACAAGCAACGCGGCGGCGAGAACCGCAGTCAGACCCTTCATCGGGACCCTTTCCTCAGGCGACGCGAATCAACGCGTGATGGTCGCCTGCGGATAGCCTTTGCTCTTCATCTGGCCAAGGGGGCCTGCCGCCTCTTCGCGTGATCCGAACGGACCGACGCGAACGCGATACCGGTTGCCAGAGGCCTGAACCAGCGCGCCAGCGCGCTTGGCAAGCGCTTCTGCCCGCTGCCGCTCTGCAAAAGAGCCGATCTGCACGAACCAGCTGCCGCCAGTCGCTGCCGGAGCCACCCCGTCTTCGACGGGCGCTGTCGGCGTGGGTGCTGCCGTGCTGAAATCAGCCCCCGGCTTGCGCGGTTTGGCTGCGGGCCGCGCCGGGCGCCTGACAACCACCGACGGAGACGCCGGTTGCGCCGCATCGGCTGCCTTGTCCACCGGAGCGGGCGCAACAGGTGCCCCGCCCTCATTGAGCTTGCGGCGCAACGCCGTCAGCAAGGAAGGCGGTGTATCGATCCGCGCAGGTGCTGCGCGACCGGTGCGCAGCGCGCCCTTTTCCGCTTCAGGCGGGTTGACGCGGCGAATGCGCACCGGCGTGCCATCACCTGCCAGCCCCAGCAATTGCGCCGCAGCGGGCGTCAGATCGGCAATCCGGTCATTGCGATAGGGGCCACGCTCGACCACGCGGGCCAGAATCGTCCTGCCCGTTTCAAGATTGGTGATTTCAACATAGCTGGGCACCGGCAATGTGCGGTGAACCAGTGCGATCAGCGATGCCGCCGGTCCCTGAAAGCCGCCGCTGACGGTGGCATAGCCCACTTCGTCATGCGTGCCATCATCGCTCGGCACATAGCGCTTGCCCTCAATGTCGTAAGGCTCGCCCAGCCGCGCCGGGCCATCCTGCCCCCAATTCGCGCCATTCTGCCCGGCAGGCGGACGGATGGGATCGGGGCGGACCTTGCCACCTTTGCCGCCGCCACAGCCTGAGACCATGAGGGCGATTGCGGCCGTTCCGGCGAGCTTACTGGCTTTCCACTGCATCTGAGAGCAATCCTACTGCAAGCCCGTAAAAGTTCGAGCAATTATAGTCGAGGATCACACGATAGTTCCCGGTTAGTAAAAATCCGGTTGACTTTGGCCCGTCTGGTTCCAGCAAAGTGGCTAAATCGCTGTCTTTCAAGGACTTGCCTGTCCCCAAAGGACGTACGCCAAGCGCCTTCCACTCGCCCACACTCTTCCACATGCTATGCCGGCCGAACACGCGGGCGCAGCGCGTGGGCATCTGCCGCGAGACGATGGCAGCGCGATCCAGCCCGGCCGGAACGATGACTTCCATCCCCCACTCCATGCCGGGGCGCCAGCCAGAGTTGCGGAAATAATTGGCAATGGATGCCAGCGCGTCGGCCTCGCTTGCCCAGATGTCGGCCATGCCGTCGCCATCGCCATCACGCGCAAGACGGATATAGACGCTAGGGAGAAATTGCGGATAGCCCATCGCGCCCGCCCAGCTGCCCTTCAGCTTGTACCGGGGCACGCCGCGATCCATCATCTTGAGCGTGGCAATGAACTCGCCCTCGAACAGCGCGCGGCGACGCCCTTCCCAAGCCAAGGTGGCGAGCGCTTCGGGCACGTCATAATTGCCGGTAACGCGGCCATAATGGGTTTCATTGCCATAGATGGAGATCATGATCGCTTCGGGCACGCCCGTCTCGCGCTCCACTTTCTCCAGAAACGGTCGCAATTCGCGATATTTGGCCTGTCCGCCATTGATCCGTGCGGCATCAACATGGCTGCGGCGATAGGGCGCAAAATCCGGAATGGGCCGGTTGGGGGAGCCATCCGGCTGGTTGCGGTCGAGCGAAATCACGCGCTGATTGGGGATCAGCCCCGGAATGACTGCGTTGATCGTCGCCTGCCGCACCCCTTCCGCCTGCGCGCGGCGGATCAGCGTTTGCTTATAGTCTTCGAAGCTGCCCACCGCGTCCACCGCAACCTGCTGGGCCTGCACCGCATCGGTTGGTCGCAGCGCCAGCCCGCCAACCAGCAAAGACGCGCCAATCAGCGCCACACGAATGGGGGACAGGAACAAACTCATGCCCCGCCATGCCACAATCCGCCCGCCCGCCCAATCCCCTTCATCGCAAGGCTTGCACGAAAGATCGTTTCCGGCCAAAGGGCGGCGAACAAGGACAGGTGGCCGAGTGGTTTAAGGCAGCGGTCTTGAAAACCGCCGTGGGTGGAAGCTCACCGTGGGTTCGAATCCCACCCTGTCCGCCAAATCCCCTCTTCTCGACGAACAGCAACTCTCAGCGAACCACTCGTTGATCGCGGAGTTTCTGCCGGAATTGAGTAGCGTTGCGTCCGCAACAATTTGCAGCTGATTGCCATTGAGCTCAGCAGATATTCTGACCATTTTCATGGCTGATTTTATGGCCGCTGGTGGCTTGCCAAGCCCGAAGTCTGTCCGTCCCGGGATTGCATGAGGCAATCATGCACTGACAATCAGCGCGGACCACGCCGTGACGGCCGGTCACGAACTCTCTAAATTTTACTGAAATCATCCATTCGCAACCGCGCGCAGGCGCTCCAGATCCAGAAGCTCAATCCGGCCATAGCCGAGCTTGAGCAGGCCATCCCGTTCCAATTTCGAAAGGTGGTGATTCACGGTCTTTCGTGTCACACCAATCATTTCGCCGAGCAGATCCTGACTGATCCTGACGACCGGAATTTCTGCTGAATCACCGACAGCAGCAGCTGCCAGCAGGCGAGCCACTATGTGCTGGCGAGGCGGAAGCGAAATGGCGTCTGCGGCCATGCGCAGAACGCTGCGCATATTGGCATAGGTAAAGTCAGCAATGGCGCGCCAGATATCGGCCTGACTTTCGGCCACCCGTTCAAGAGCGGCTTCCGAAATCTCCAGAAGGACGCATGGTTCCAAACAGACCGCGGTAACCAGGCGCGGACCGCCGCTGAACCGGGTGGCATGTCCAAGAACCGCGCCAGCCTCTGCAAGGCCGATCATAACCAGACGATCACCGGGTGCAGAACAATAGGTGTGAAGCACGCCTTCCATCACCACATAGAGGCCGCTGCGGTCATCTCCTTCAGATTGTGCCCATTCCCCAGCGTTGAGGTGGACGAGTCGTCCTTCAGCCAGCAGGCGCTCCGCGAGCTCGATCGGATAGGCTTTCAGCCAGTTCGCTTGCCGCAGGACACCGAGCGCCAGATTCCAATCACTGATATTCATTGGGAAATTGTAACTTGTGTGACAGTTGAGCGCCAGCCGCAATGCTATCTCCAACCGAACAGGCAAGGGATTTGGGCGGCTTATGACGTCAACATGCGCAAGCAAAATCGTGCGAATTGGTGGAGCGACCGCGTCGTTCTCGGATACAGCGCTGTCAGTGCCGCAATTGCTGGCAGGCGGTCGCCTCGACTATCTGATTTTCGACTATCTGGCGGAAGGTTCGATGGGACTCTTCGGTCGAATGCAGGCCGCAGACCCGGCGGCGGGCTATGGAACGGACTTCCTGACGGTTCATGTCGGCCCCCATCTTCGTGAGATTGCCGCGCAAGGCGTGAAGATCGTCGCCAATGCGGGCGGCGTAAACCCCGCAGGATTGGCGGCGGCGCTTGAGCAGATGATCGCTGCGTTGGGATTGGCGCTGACGGTGGCGTTTGTCGATGGTGATGATTTGCGGCACCGGCTGGACGAATTGCAGGCTGCCGGACATCGGGACATGTTCACCGGAGCGCCCTTTCCCGCGACCGTGATCAGCGCCAATGCCTATCTCGGCGCGTTCCCGATCGCGGCCGCTCTGGCGCAGGGCGCGGACATTGTCGTGACCGGGCGCGTGGTCGACAGCGCCGTGGTGCTGGGGCCGCTGGTGCACGAATTTGGCTGGGGTCCGGACGATCTCGATCTGCTGGCGGCTGGCACTTTGGCGGGCCACCTGCTGGAATGCGGCGCGCAGGTGACAGGCGGCACCTTCACCGACTGGCGCGACGTCCCGGATTGGGCGAATATCGGCTTCCCGATTGGTGAGTGCCACGCTGATGGCAGCTTGGTCATCACCAAGCCCGAAGGCACGGGCGGGCTGGTGTCTGTCGGAACAGTGGCCGAGCAGTTGCTTTACGAAGTGAGCGACCCGTCCGACTATATCGTGGCCGATGTGCGCTGCGATTTCAGCCTGGTGAAGCTGGAGCAGATTGGCCCCAACCGGGTGCGTGTTTCTGGTGCGCGCGGTCGTCCGCCGACACCCAGCTACAAGGTCTGTGTCACGTTCGACGGCGGCTGGCGCGCCATCGCCTATCAACCGATCATCGGCGAAGATGCGGCGGAAAAGGCGGCGCGACAGGCCGAGGCGCTGTTCGCCCGCGCCCGAATGTTGCTGCGCACCCGTTCCCTGCCCGATTTTTCGCGCACCGACGTGGTGATGATCGGCGGTGAGGCCAGTTTCGGTGCCCATGGGGTTCAGGCCAAGTCCCGCGAACTCATTTGCAAACTCGTGGCTGATCATCCGGATCGTCAGGGGGCAGAGATTTTTGCGCGCGAGCAGTGGGCAGGCATTTCGGGCATGTCGGTTGGCACATCGATCAACCTTGCCACACATGTGCTGCCGATGACGGGCGTCTTCCTGTTTCTTCTCGACAAACAGTCCGTGCCCTCCCGCATGACCATCGGGGGCATCGCGCAGGAGGTGCCGGTGGTGCCGGGCGTACCGGAACCGGAATGCCCGCCCCTCTCTCCGCTGTCAGGCCTTCCCTGCGAAGCCCCGGCGGGACAGGTTTCGGTCGATCTTGTCCAGTTGGCCTGGGCGCGCAGTGGCGACAAGGGCCATTTGTTCAACCTGGCCATCATAGCGCGCGATCCGGACTATCTGCCCTGTCTGCGCGCCGCCTTGACCCCAGAGGCAGTCAGCGCATGGTATCGCCATCTGGGCAGCGATGGTCGCCCGCCGCGCGTCGACCGGTACGAGGTGCCTGGTCTTCACGCGCTCAACTTTGTCCTGCACGACGCGCTGGCCGGCGGGATCAACGCCAGCACGCGCCTTGATCCTGCGGCCAAGGGCATGGCGCAAATGCTTCTGCGCTTCCCGGTGCCAGTCAGCGCTGAACTGATGGCCAGTTTGCCAAGCTCCGTTCACTGTACAATGGACCAATGAAATGGCGGATTACTCTTATTTGATGAGTGGTATCACCAAGATCGAAACAGACAGCAGTGTTCTGGTGAGTTCGTCCCGGTATCTGAACGACCCCCGGATACGGGATTGGATCGCAACACATTTGCTGCGCCGCAACGGCCCCGATGTTCCCACACCTTCGGACTCGATCCAGCTTGTCCAGATTCTGCGCGAAGTGCAGGACATTGATCATATCAACGCGCTGTTCGCGCAGGAACGGCAGATAAATCCGGCTCTCGACGCATGGTTCAGGGAGGGGTTCGTTTCGACCTTTCAGCGCGACGACCTCAAGCATTATGGACCTGACACTGTGGGCGGCCTGTTTCATGCCCAGCTCACTGGCCTTGACATGCAGATCGACATTGTTCCGCCGTTCACGCCACGCAACGACTTTGAATATTTCCAGCTCCGCGCCGGGCAGACGCATGATTTCGAACATCTGCTTGGCGGTGGCGGGTTCGATTTCATCGGCGAGCTGGTGCCCTATTATATGCGGCTGACCAACCTGTTCGTGCATCTGAGCCCGGAACTGGCAGGCGAGCTGTCCGTCTTTTCCATCCTCGGCTCGAGCCGCATTCTGACGCGGGCGGTGCTGCATTACCCGCAGACATGGCTGACCGTTCAGAATGCGACAGAGCGCGGTGCGCGGGTCGGCAGGGAGTCCGCGCCGATCCATATGATGCGATATGAAGATGTGTTTGGCCTGCCGCTGGACGAGGCGCGGGCCGCGCTTGGCATCAGGGGCGCACAACAGGCCGACACAGCGACCGCCTCGGCCCAATGGAGCTAAGCCTTTTGGACTGAATTGCATTGAAAACCCCAGCGATCCGCAGGTCCAGTTCAACGCCATCATCAGGAGATTCATCATGGAAATATCGAACCGACGCATCCCGACACTCGCGGAACTGGCCCCGCTCCCCGGGCGTCATCCGCTGATCCCCGAATTGACCGCACGTCAGGAGCTCGCCCTGCTGGCAAGAACCCTTCATCGTGAAGGCTATGATGATCATATTGCCGGGCACATCACGATCGCAGAGCCGGATGGCAGCTTTCTCGTCAACCCGTGGGAACTGGCTTGGGATGAACTGACCGCCAGCGACATCATCCGGGTGGATTCGAGTGGCCGGGTGATTGAAGGCGAATGGAATGTCACACCCGCCATCGGCCTGCATCTGGCCGTGCACCGGCGGCGCGACGATCTGAAGGTGGTGATCCACAACCACTCGCGCTGGGGATCGGTTTGGTCCGCGTCAGGCCGGATCCCGCCCGTCTATGACCAGACATCGGGCCATGTCGACGAGGATCCGCAACTCTACGACGAGTATGCCGGCACAGTCGATGGAGCCGCCGAAGCGCAAGCGGCAGCCGATGCACTTGGGCAGGGGAAATGGGCGCTGCTGAAGAACCATGGCGTATTCATTGTCGCTGGATCCGTCCGTCAGGCCCATCTGCGCGCGGTCACGCTGGAGCATCGCTGTCGGCTCGCCTGGCATGTCGAGGTGCTTGGAGAAGGCCAACCCATCAGCAATCCCGATAGTCTGCGTGTCGCACAAATGTCTGATCCTTTGGGCATGCCGTTTTTGTGGGAGGCGATGGCCAGGCGGGAGATCCGGTTGGATCCATCAGTGCTAGATTGAGGTGAGGAAGGGGTGCGAGTGTCTGACTTTGCAGGTTGGGCCGTTATGCTGCCGTTCCGAACGGTCCAACAGAACCGAAAAGCGCGAATGGCCCAGCATAGGCCAATCGCATTTGCAAAAATTTCACATCGCTCAAAGACGCAAAGCGAAATCGATGTTCCACGGATATTGCAGGTCCGGCTGTCAACAAGCAGCTGGACCGCGATTTCTGTTTCTGGCGCATTTGATGACGAAATGAGATATTTGAGCGGAAATCCCCAAATACGTCATCTTGGGGCGGAACCCGGTCCGCCAAGGCGCCCTGCATCCGGCCAGCCCAGCGGGTTTTGCACCTGCCGTGATGTGCTTGATTTTCCTCGTGACTTCTGGGAAACAAATGGCGGTTCCGTCAGCGTTCAGGGGCAGCATCGCGGTGATCAGCATCCAGTCTCCCATGACCCGTATCAAAACGGTGTACCGTCCGAGATGAGGCGGCGTGCGATCTTTGCGGGGCGTGGCCTTGCTGCTTCGGTCGCGCTTGGCATGGCGCACATCGCGATGGTGCCGCTTGCGGCGCAACAGGCCACGTCTGCAGCGGAAGCCGGGCCGGGCAGCCAGTTTGATCTGATGTTCTGGCAATCCATCATGAACACGCGCGATCCGGCGCTGTATGAGGCCTATCTGAAGCGGTTTCCCAATGGCACGTTTGATGTCATCGCCCGATCACGGCTGGCGGAATTGACCGGCAAGCCGCCTGCCCCTGCGCCTGCACCCCCCGTTTTGGTTGCGCCCGTGGCTGTTCCACCGGTGCCCGCGCCGCCAGTGCAGAGCGCCGCGCAGGCCGTGCCAGCCGCGTCGGCGGCAGGCGGACGGTTGATCGACAATATGGAGGCGCTGGGTCAATTGGGGCTCTCTCAATTGCCCGGCCCGGCCGAGATCATTCCCGTCGCGCCACCGGCCAGTGCCAGTGTGTCTATGCTCGAACGGCCAGAACTACTGTGGGTCGAAAAACTGACGCTCCCGGCGAATTTTTGCAGCGCAGAAGCGCGGAACCTGTTCGTTCAGAATGTTTACAATCCGCTGCTCGCCAAGGCCTCGTCCAACAACAAGACGACCGTTGCACATCTCCAACGGCTCCGGGCGGCCTATGACGAGTCGTTCCCAAGACGGGCAATGTTCCCGCGATCAACGCGCTGTCCAAAGAGAGCAAGGACTATCACGCCACGGCCACCGCTGCCTATGAGGCAGAACAGGCCCTGACGAGCGCGTTTGGATCGATCCTTTCGGTTCCGGTAAGCGGGACCACATGCAGCGGCGGCGCATGACCGCGCTGTCCCGCTGTCTCGCGATGATCGGCGCGGTCCTCGCCGTGCATGGCCCGCTTGCCGCGCAGGGCTGCGCGCGGCATGATCTGGCAGCGGCGGCCCGCATCGTGGAGTTCAATGCGCTGCTGATGGCGGCGTCTCTGCGGTGCCGCATGATCGGGGTGGACATCATGGCCGAATATGACCGGATGCTGGTGGCCCACGCCAAAGGCTTCAAGGCGGCGGACGAGACGCTGATGACCGGCTTTACCGGTGCCACACCCCGCGAAACGCGCCTCGCTTACGATCGGCACAAGATCGGGCTGAGCAATGTCTATGGCGGCGGAAAGAGCAGCAAGGCCTCCTGCACGCAATTTGCCCGCCTCTCCGCCGAATTGAGCGAGAGCGACTTGCCCGATCTGCATCGTGTCGCAGGAGCGCTGGTGCCCCGCCCCCGATTGCCCGCAGGGGCCGGATGCCCGACCGCGCCTTAGAGCAGGATGACATGATGTTGACGCGCTGACACGAACGGGAAGGCGTCAATCCAAATTCATGTTGCTCAAAGCTAGATGACACCTTCCAGCCGATAGAAGCGATTGGCCGTTCCCGCGAACAGATCGGCCTTCTCCGCATCGCTCGCGCCCGCCGCGATGCGTTTGAAGGCGTTCCACAGCGTCGGATAATCCGCACCCCAGCGATCCACCGGAAAGTTGCTTTCAAACATGCAGCGGTTCGCGCCGAACGCTTCGATGCAGGTTTCGATATAAGGCTTCCATAGCGCCGCCAGTTGCTCTGACGATGGGCGGATATCTGGCCCCATGCCCGGCAGGCTGGGAAACGGCATACCGAGGCCGCCCAGCTTCATATGGACGTTTGGCAGATCTGCCAGCGCACGAATGGCCTTCGCCCAGCCTGCAAACCGTTCCTGCTGCTTGCCGGCATAGACGCCCAGCCCCAATGGCGTACCGACATGATCGACCACCATCGGAACATCGGGGAAGGCGCGCGCCAGGCCGACCAATTCAGGCAGCTGCGGTTCCACCACCCATAGATCAAGCGAGAGGTTACGCGCCGCGAAATGCCCGACCGCCGCGCGCACCTGCGCATCGCTGCACAGGCCGGGTGCCGCATGGCCAAGCGGGCCGAGAACGGCAGGATCGGGATCATGCGCCATCATGTGGCGGATGCCGCGGAACCGGCCATTGCCCGCTGCGATATGCGCATCGAGCACGGCGGCCACCGCATCGCCCAGCCCCAGATCGGCATGGCCGACAATGCCCGCACACGCTTTGGTGCTGCCATAGACGCCGCTCGCCGCCATGGCGGCCACGCCATTGACGAATTCGGTCTCTCCCACCGGCTTCATCGCATCCGGCCCGTCCGCACGGTAGAACGCTCCGCACTGGACGAAGACCGTGCCCACGACATTATGCCCGCTGCCTGTATCCGCCAGCAGCTCTTCAAGCATGTAGCGCGGAGACTGGCGCAGGATCGCGTCGAACGGGTGCGTCTGCGGCGGCAGATGCGGCACGCGCGCGCTCCAGTCCCACAGATGATGATGCGGATCGATGATCGGCAGTTCGGGGTGCAGAATGGTCTCGGTCATATCTTGGTCTCCCGTCCTTCCCAATATGGCGCGCGCAACTTGCGCTTGAAAATCTTGCCCGAATCCTCGCGCGGCAGGGCATCGGCAAAGTCGAGCGTGCGCGGCACCTTATATCCTGTCAGCACCTTGCGCAGCCCGGCCTGCAACTCTGCGGCGTCCAGCGAGACGCCCGGCATCGGCTGGACGACAGCATGGACAGCTTCGCCAAATTCCTCATCGGGAATGCCGAACACCGCGCAATCCGCCACGCCGGGCAGCTTGTGGAGTTCTGCTTCTATCTCCGCCGGATAGATGTTTGCTCCGCCAGAGATGATCATGTCGTTGATCCGGTCACACAGATAGAGGAAGCCGTCTCCATCGAAATAGCCCATGTCTCCCGGTGTGATCAGGCCGAATTTCTCCATCGAGGCGCGCTTTTCCGGCGCGTTTTGATAGGTAAAGCCCGTGCCATGGCGGCCCGCGCCGATGACTTCGCCGATGGTGCCCGGCGCCACGTCATTCCCGTCCGGATCAACCACGCGCAGCGTAACGCCCGGCTGGACGCGGCCGACCGAACCCGGATGTGCCAGCCACTCCGCTGCCGAAATGTTGGTGACATTGCCCATTTCGGTGGAGCCATAATATTCATTGATCACCGGCCCCCACCATTCGATCATCGCGCGCTTGACCGGTGGCGGGCACGGCGCTGCGGCATGGGTCACGAATTGCAGGCTGGACAGATCATATTTGCGCTTCACATCCTCCGGCAAGCGCAGCAGCCGGTTGAACATGATCGGCACCATGTTGAGATGCGTGATGCGCTCCTTCTCGATCAGCGCCAGCAGCCCTTCGGCATCGAAGCGCGGGCAGATGACGACATTCGCGCCGACGCGGATCGAAAAGGCCGAATGGGCATTGGGGGCAGAATGATAGACCGGGCCGATCACCGCTGTCGTGATGCTCGCCGGATCGCGCGTGCCTGCCAGCACTTCGGTATAACCGTAGGACCAGCCGAGCATGGTGTTGACCGCCGCCGCCTGCTCATCGGTAAAGGCTGCGCGCTTGACACCCTTGGGACGCCCGGTCGTGCCCGATGTGTAAATGATCGAACTGGGCGCGGGCTCTGCCTCTCCAGACCAGGGCTTGGCTGCCTCCACCAGCGCATCCCAGCGCGGCAGATTGGCGGGCGCAGAAACGTCTTCCAACCGGTATGCCTCGCGGATTTCGTCGGCAATGTCCACGATCACCACGGGCAAGCCCGCCGGGATGGCGGCCTTCACGGGCTCATAAAGATCGGCGTGAATCAGCAACAGCTTCACGCCGCTGTCTGTCAGCAGATATTGGGCCTCATCGGGCGTATAGTGCCAGTTGACCGGAACCGGATAGATGCCGAGCATCCCTGCGCCGAACACCGCTTCGAAATAGGCGATGTCGTTGCGCAGATAGAGCGCGATGCCATCGCCCTTCGCCACGCCGAAATCCTGAACGACTTGCGCGGCCTTGCGCGCGCGCTGTTCAAATTCCGCCGCGTCTATGGTGCGCGCGCCGCTCTTGATCCAGCCCATCGGCGTCTCTCCTGTCCTGTGGTTCTGGTTATGCTTGACCAGATGATACACGCGCGCCTTGCTTTGGCAATCGCGCGGCTAATGAAATCGCTCGCATTCCCCCCTTGCCTCCCCCGCACCTCTCGCTTAGCGGCGGGAGCGACTGTGACCGGATGAGGCCTGGAATGAGAATTTGCATCGAGGGTGCCGGGATTGGCGGATGCGCGGCGGCCTTCTCCAAGGAGGCCGTGGCCAAGCTGGAACAGCAGTCCCTATGACGCCCTTTGGTGAGACAGCCGAATTCCGCCTCGATGTCTGGGTGGAAGCGCCGGTCGCGCTCGATGCGCAGACCAATGGCCCGGTGCGGCTGGTGCGCATTTCCGGCGGCACGATTTCGGGAGCGCTGACCGGCGTGATCCTGCCTGGCGGCACCGACTGGCAGTCCATCCGCCCCGATGGCACGACCGAAATCGAGGCGCGTTACCTTCTGGAACTGTCAGACGGCGCGCGCGTCGAGCTGCAATCGCGCGGGCTGCGCGCGCATGGGGCATCGGGCTTCTGGTCCAGCATCTGGTTGCGCACGCCGGATTCGCGCCATGCTGCGCTCAACGACGCACAATTCCTCGGCAAGGGCCGCAAAGAGCCGCAGGGCGTGATCATCGAACTGTTCCGCCTGCCCGCCCTTTAACGCAGCGGCCTATGACCAGAACAGCCCTGACTTGGCGGCTTTGCGGCGGCGCTTCCACATGTCCAGATACACCATGAAGCCCGTGATCGTCAGCACCAGGAAGACGAGGCTGACCAGCATCATGATCACCAGCCCCACCGGGCCGAGCAGACGCCCGGTGTGCAGCTGGATCATCATGACATGCAGGCTGGGAGGCGGGGCCGTGACGACCTTGGTCTCGCCGGTTTTCATGTCCACTTCAACCGAAGCGCCACCGCGCGGCTGAACCGCGAGGCGGGCCTTGGCCTGCCCTCTGGAATAGTCCAGCTCGATCCGCTGCGCGGCCAGATCCGGATTGGCCGCGCGTGTCTGTTGCAGCGCCTTGCCAAGCTGCGCCAGCACCACGGCATCCTCTGGCAATGCGGATGCGCCAGTCGCGGCCAGACGCGCTTCGGAAATCTTGGCGACTTCTTCACCCTGAAGGACCACGCCTGTCATGGTCACGACAAAAAGGAACAGGATCAGCGGAAAGCTGAACCAGCGATGGTAACGACGCATCATGAGAATGACTCCAGTCCAAAGCTGCCGTGGTGGACGCGGCTGCTAAGCCACGCCCGCCCCATCCTGTCCAGCCCCATCCTCTTCGCCTCGCGGCGCGCTCCAGTCGATCTGGCGCGTCGCCCACATCACCACCGCCAGCGCCACGAACAGCAGCACCGAACCGATCAGCAACGAATAGGCCTCCAGATTGAGCAGCACATAAAGCGTGGCATAAAGCCCGCCCAGCAGCCCGCCGATAATCCGCGCGCGCACCCAGCTTTTCAGCACGGCTGCGGAATAGGCCGTCAGCAGACCGGTAATTGCCGCCGCCGCGACCAGATAAGCAGGCGTGAAGCCGATCACTTCCGCAACGGCCAGCAGCAGGGCGAAGAACAGCACCAGCCCTGCACCGGTCAGCAGATACTCGGCGGCAGCCACGCGGGCACCCGCAATCACGTCAAACATCAGAAACGCCAGAAAGGTGAAGCCGATGAACAGGAAGCCATATTTCACAGACCGGTCCACCTGACTGTACAGATCGACCGGCTCCACCAGACCAATCGACGCCGCCTGACTGAGGCCGGTCACACCCGCCTCGCGTGGGGAAACAGACGCAGAGACGGGCATGTACTTGCCAGACCCGTCCAGTTCCGGACCGCGCGGATCTTCGGTCATCACCAGCGCCTGACCCAGCGCCAGATTGGTCACGGCATGGCGCGCGGTGAAGCCGCCTGCTCCGATCTTGCGATCCACCGGCAGGAAATCGCCCTGAAAGCTGGGGCTCTGCCAGGCGGATTTGGTGTCCCACACCGTTTCTCCCCCACGCGGAACCAGTGTGAGCGACTTGCTGCCACGCACCACATAGTCATAGCGCACATCCAGCGGCTGTGTGCTGCTCCAGTCCACAAAGGTGAAAAAGCCGGAATGGCCCGATGCGGCCAGCCCCTTGCCGGGCTGGAGTGCCAGCGGCGCGCCATTCACCGCCACCTTGCTCGCCGCCTGAAGCCCGCGTGCATCCGAAATGCCGAAGCGCAGTTCCGCATTGCCCAGCCGCAGTGCGCCGCGCGGAATGCCATAACGGTCAAAATCCGCAGGGAGCGCAAAATGGGCCGTTCCGCTGTTCACTGCATCATAAAGCACGCTTTCATAGATGCTCTTCTTTAGCCGCTGCGGCTTGATGTCGGTCGTCACCCGGTTGGTTTCGGGCGCCAGAAACAGCTCCTTGACGGTCTTGACCGTGCGGCTGGTTTCCTTGCCATTTTCGGTGAAGGTCTCCACGCTTTCGGCGTCATAGGGGATGACCAGAACCGGCCCGGTGAGGATTTGCGCCCCGCCCCAGCCCGATGAAATCGCTGTCTGCGCGGTTTCAGACTGCTCCTGCCGGTCATAGACCAGCGCATAAACCATCAACAGCGGGATCGCGAGCGCGACGGCAAGCGCAGCGGCAATGAACAGCTTGAACCCGGGTGATCGTGGCTTTGCCATGGCAGTTCCTCCTCAAAACGCTTCGTCGTCGAAAAACAACGCTTCGTCTGAGGTTGGCAAGATGAACGGCAGGTGAACCGGCGCCTGGTGCGAGATGACATTGCATTGACGCATTCCCGTTCGTGATGAACGGAAAGTCTCAGCGCGTCAGATTGTGGCAACTCGATCTAGCGATCCCGGCATAGTCCTGAATGGCCGGGGCGAAATGGCGTGAGCACCATCCAGCGCGCATCGCCCGCCTGCGCCGTCTGCCCGATGGCAGGCTCTGCCGTGTTTGATGCGTCTGCGCTGGCATTGGCGGCCTCGCTTGCGGCCTGTTCCGCCGCGGCCTGCGCCTTGGCATCGTGCGGCGCCTTGCCCTGCCCGCGCTTGATCTCTTCCTTGCGCGCCAGTTCGCCGGGTTTCGGGAACTCAAAGCCCGCGCCTTTCGCCTTGGCCTCCATCGCCGCCTCGTCGAACGGACGATTGTCGCGCGCGGCGGAAATCTGTTCCTTGATCACACCTTCCAGCAAATCGATCGCATCGGAGGTTTCGTCCTCTTCGGCAATCTTCCTGGCCTTTTCGTCGGTAATGTCTTCCTCTTCCCATTCGATGCGGGACTTGTTGCCTCCCACCGGAATGAGTTTGGCGGAAAAGCGCGAGACGACCTCACCCGAATTCATGATCTGCCAGCTGACCGCTTCCTTGCCGTCGCCGGCCACCACCACCTGACTGACAACGCCCGATTTTCCATAAACCACGCGCGTCCGCCCCGGCAGATGGCGCGAGGTTGACAGATCGGTGTAGAGGTCTGTCACGGGCCGATCGACCGTTCGCTGCATCTGATACGTGTCCTTGGCGCTGTTCGCCAGCACCAGTCCAAGCCCCGCAAGCATCAGTTTTTCAACGAAATTCATGTGACGACATCAGCCCTGTTCATGAAGCTGGGCAAATAATAGCAAGATGAGGTTATCAAGTTATAAAGGATAAGTGCGACACTCTCGCAATCACATTGAACAGCCTGTCCGACTGCCTCAACCGCCAGCGCCGTATCGCCACGCGCCATTGCTGCTCTCCGGCGAGCGCCGCAATGCGGCCAACAGGCTTGTGCCACACCTGAAACTCAGTCAAACCCGTTTCATAAGACGGCACTGACGAGGGGAGCGGGAACCATGCTGAGCGAGCGACGGCGGGGGTTGCTGGTTTTCAACGGGATTGGCCTGATCGCGACGGCGGTCCTCTCTGGCTGGCTCTATTTCTTCTTCACGCTGGGTGCGGTTGATCTGTGGCCGTTCATCACCGATCTGCCCGCGCAGATACCCGGCGACCGGCGCGCATGGAACATGGCGCATCTGAAAGGCATCACCAATGGCACGATGCTGATCGCGATTGGCGCGGGCGGCAGCTATCTCAGGCTGGGCGAGCGCGCGCAGCGGGTGCTGTTCTGGGCATCGGTTGCGTTCGGGTGGCTGTTCACTCTGCCTGCCATCGCCAATGCCCTGTTCGGCACGCGCGGGCTGGAGTTTGGCGGCGGGCCGTTTCCGGGCGATGTGACGATCAACAACATCATCTTTCTGGCGGGATGGCCGGCGATGGTGGGCGTGCATATCGCGGTCGCCCTGCTGCTCTGGGGGGCGTGGCAGCATTGTCGCGGTGCAGCGAGCGCGCCATGAGCGTCCAGCCCATTCTTGTCCGCCAGATCCCCTTTGCCTTTGATGAGGGGATTGATCCGGTCTGGCATCCCGGTCGCCCCGAATGGAGCCATATGGTCAACGGCGCGTCGCTCGCCATGCCCTATCTCGAACCCTTCCTGATCAAGACAGTGACCGAGGCGCTCAAGCAGGTGAATGACCCTGCGCTGAAAGCCGACGTCCACGGCTTCATCGGCCAGGAGGGTGTGCATTATCGCAATCACCGCCGCTACAACGAGATTCTGAAGCAAACCTACCCCGAACTCGCAGAGGTGGAGGCCGGGCTTGAGGCCGATTATCGCATTTTCCAGAAGCGCAGCCTCAAGTGGCGGCTGGCCTACACCGCCGGGTTTGAGACGATGACGATGGGCATCACCGAATGGCTGATCCGCCAGCGCGGGCTGCTCTTTGCCGGGGCGGATAGTTCGGTCGCCTCACTCGTGCTGTGGCACATGGTGGAGGAAACCGAGCACAAGACCGTCGCCTGGGATCTGTACAACCATCTGTACGGCGATTGGCGCGGGCGGGCGTGGGGGCTGCTGTGCGGGACGCTGCATGTGGCGCTGGCCAGCCGCAAGGGCTATGTCCGGATGCTCAAGCGCGATGGGCTGTGGCACCGCCCGCGCAGCCGATTGCGGCTCTGGGCGATGGTGGCGCGCTTCCTGCTCCATACCTCGCCCGCGATGCTGCGTTCGCTCATCCCCGGCTATAACCCTGCCAAGGCGGTCGATCCTGACTGGGTGGCGCGTTGGGCGTCGGCCTATGCCGGGCTGCCTGCTGGAGCCATCCCGCTGCTCGACACGGGCGATCCGGACATTCCGGCGCGGTTTGCGGTGTGATGGTGGGGATGGTGGTGAGAGCATCCTGCTCTATAATGGCTGCGTTGCTGTCGGCGCTGACCAGCGTGGCTCACGCTGGCGATCAGAAGGTGGTTGTGGCCTATGGCTGTTCCGATCTGGTGGTGATTGGTCGCCTGAAAACGACCGGTGGCGATTTGCTGCATGACCAATCAAGCGCGGAACCGCGTGAGCTTGTCTATGCACATTATGGAACGCTCCGGATTGAGCGCATTATTCGCGGCAGAAGCAAAAGCCACAGGGTTGCGGTCACATATTCTAGCGATCCAGATATCCGGAGCGACCGGTTTCGATATGTGCTGGAGCCAGCCGGAGAAGGCTACATCGTGCGCAATCTGACTGTTCCACCATTTCGTATGCGCCCGCTTGCCAAGCGATGTGAACCGTCGCTCGACGAAGCCTCAACGACGAAGGCGCATGCCCAAGCGGCGAAATGAGGCCGCCTTCCCCCTTTCGCCACCATCAAGACTCGGCTATCATCCTCTAATCCCCGGGGAGTCATGTGACTGAGAGGCTGGTGTCACGCCCAGCGACCCGTTGAACCTGATCCCGTTGACGCGGGCGTAGGGAGGGTGCGCTGGCCAAGGCGTCTCCCCTCCCCTTTGAGGAGACACGTGATGGCAGACTTCCCGACCAAAGCCGAAATCGGCGTAACCACCGGCCCGATCCGTGGCTCTAAGAAGATCCATGTCGGCCCGCTGAAGGTTGCGATGCGCGAAATCCAGCTGGAGCCTTCCAGCGGCGAAGCGCCCGTCCGCGTCTATGATACGTCCGGGCCTTACACCGATTCCAACGTCCTGATCGACATCAACGCCGGGCTCGCCCCGCTGCGCCGCGACTGGATCATGGCACGCGGCGATGTGGAGGCCTATGATGGCCGCGCCACCAAGCCCGAGGATAATGGCCAGCTCGGCCCGGATCGCAGCGGCGGCGTTGATCCCTTCCCGCATGTCGTGCAGCGTCCGCTGCGCGCGAAGCCGGGCATGAACGTCTCCCAGATGCACTATGCGCGCAAAGGCATCATCACGCCCGAAATGGAATATGTGGCAGAGCGCGAGAATCTGGGCCGTGCGCGGCTGAAGGAATATGTCCGTGACGGGGAATCCTTCGGCGCGGAAATCCCCGATTATGTCACGCCCGAATTCGTGCGCGATGAAGTGGCGCGGGGCCGCGCGATCATCCCCTCCAACATCAACCACCCTGAGAGCGAGCCGATGGCGATCGGCCGCAACTTCCTCGTGAAGATCAACGCCAACATCGGCAACAGCGCGGTCGCGTCCGACGTCGCCAACGAGGTCGACAAGATGGTCTGGTCGATCCGCTGGGGCGCGGACACGGTCATGGACCTGTCCACCGGCCGCAACATCCACGACACGCGCGAATGGATCATCCGCAACTCGCCCGTCCCCATCGGCACCGTGCCGATCTATCAGGCGCTCGAAAAGGTCGGCGGCGTGGCTGAAGACCTGACATGGGAAATCTTCCGCGATACGCTGATCGAGCAAGCCGAACAGGGCGTCGATTATTTCACCATCCATGCGGGCGTGCGCCTGCCCTACGTCCCGCTCGCCGCCAAACGCGTCACCGGCATCGTGTCGCGCGGCGGCAGTATCATGGCGAAATGGTGCCTCGCGCATCACAAGGAAAGCTTCCTCTACGAACATTTCGACGAGATCACCGAGATCATGAAGGCCTATGACATCGCCTATTCGCTGGGCGACGGCCTGCGCCCCGGCTCCATCGCCGACGCCAATGACGAAGCGCAATTCGCCGAGCTCTACACGCTGGGCGAACTCACCCACCGCGCGTGGAAGCAGGACGTGCAGGTCATGATCGAAGGCCCCGGCCATGTGCCGATGCACAAGATCAAGGCCAATATGGACAAGCAGCTCGAAGCGTGCGGCGAGGCGCCTTTCTATACGCTCGGGCCGCTCACCACGGATATCGCGCCGGGGTATGACCATATCACCAGCGGCATTGGCGCGGCGATGATCGGCTGGTACGGCACGGCGATGCTCTGCTACGTCACGCCCAAGGAGCATCTGGGCCTGCCAGACCGCGACGATGTGAAGACCGGCGTGGTGACGTACAAGCTCGCGGCACACGCGGCGGATCTGGCGAAGGGCCACCCGGCGGCGAAGGTCCGCGACGATGCCCTCTCCCGCGCCCGCTTCGAATTCCGCTGGCGCGACCAGTTCAACCTCTCGCTCGATCCCGACACGGCGGAGCAATATCACGACCAGACGCTGCCCGCCGAAGGCGCAAAGTCAGCGCACTTCTGCTCGATGTGCGGGCCGAAATTCTGCTCGATGAAGATCAGCCAGGAAGTGCGGGAGTTTGCGCGGTTGCAAAATCAGGAAAGCACCGCCTTCCTCGCCGCCTCTCCCCTCCCGCATGCGGGAGGGGCCGGGGGTGGGCCCGAAAAGGCTGAAGAAGGTTCACGCAGAGGCGCAGAGGAAGCAGAGACCGCAGAGCAGTGGGCGGAAAAGGGCATGGCCGAAATGAGCAAAGTCTATGACGAAACCGGGCGCGAGCTGTATATGGGCGCAGGTGATCGGGAGCATGATTAAGACCATCGGCGCCGTCCTGCTCATGGCCGGCGCCCCGGGTGTGGCAAGCCGCCCCGCCGAAGCCCCCAAGCCAGTGGCGGCGGCGGAGTCTGACTTCGCCCGGCTTGCCGCGCTGGTGGGGGAATGGCGCAACGCGCAAAACCCGCAATCGACGCTGCGCATCCGCTTTGCGCTGACGGCAGGCGGCAAGGTGTTACAGGAAAGCTGGTTTCGCGGCGAGACGCTGCATTCGCTGACGCTGTATCACCGCGATGGCGGCAAGCTGGTTCTCACGCACTATTGCCCGCAGGGGAACCAGCCGACCTTGGCCCAGAGCGACACTGCCGCCTCAATCGCCTTCACCTTCCGCAGCGCGACCGATCTGGACGCGGCACAGGAAAGCTATCTGCACGATCTGTCGTTCGATCTGAGCAGCCCGGATCGCCCCGTGCGCCGCGAAACCTATCGCAGCGCGGATGGGGATGAAGCGTCGGAGCTTGTGTTGGAGAGGATTTGAGAGTTAAGTGCACTGTCACCGTAATTGAATCAACGGTGCGCTGCGCAAGGTGGTTGACGGGGAGATGGGGTAAGGTTTGTGTGAAGCCCCGCCACACCACTTAATCTGATAATTTATTGATTGTCCTGACTAAATTGAATGCGTATACCGTTAGTATTGTATTGGCTGTGAAGGAGAAACATCGATGTTAAGTGTGCCACAGCTAAATCTTGGATCAATCGATGCTATAAACTACAAAACAAAAGATGAACGCGAATTTTTCGCGAAAATTATTTACAAAGAGGAGTTTCTCCACAAAATACTCGAGAAAAAGAAGTATTTTTTAATTGGTGAAAAAGGGACCGGAAAAAGCTCATATTCTGTTTTTCTTCATAATTCAGACTATCGAAATACTTTATCCAGAGCTGTCAGTCTAAGTCAAACTGACTATAGGCGATTTATTTCCATGTCGACGATGGGTAAGTTTAACGTATCATCTAATGTCGATATATGGAAAGTCATTCTTCTTTTGTTAGTTAGCGATGGCATCTACGACAGATTTGGAGAAAAATCGCTTATTTTCCAAAAATTTAAGAACCTTAAATGCGCAATTGATGAATATTATAGCAAAGCGTTTCGACCTGAAGTTGATCAGTCTCTTGATATTGTAGAAAATTCGGAAACTGCGGCGAAGATAATGGCAAAGTACATCGAACTTGGCCACGGAGAGAAAAAGGAGCTACATCAGTCATTTTCAAGTACTCAGGTAAATTTGGCATTTCTTGAGAGAAATTTTAGAGAATGCTTGTCATCTCTAAAATTGGAATCCGATTTTATATTGTTTATTGATGGCATAGACATTAGACCGGAGAAAATTGACTACGAGTCCTATATTGAATGTATAAAAGGTCTTGCAAATGCAGCATGGGAATTGAATACTGAATTTTTTGCAAATATTAAAGATTCGAAAAAGCACATAAAAGTAATGCTTTTGATGAGACCTGATATTTTGGACAACATGGGATTTCAAAATTTGAATGCAAAAGTCCGAGACAACGGAGTGAATCTTGATTGGATGACGACGTATGATAATTTTAAAAACTCCCCAATCTTTAAACTTGTTTGCGGAACTTTGAAGAACCAGCAAGATTCAGGGAATTTGACAGCATTAGGCGTGTGGAATCATTATTTTCCATACGAGACAGACAATATGAGGGTTTCCGAAAAGCAGGATGATCCATTTGTAGCATTTTTGCGATATTCGTTTTATCGCCCCCGGGATATAGTGCAGTACATGCAGTTTATGCAGGATTATGTTAAGCAAAATGAGAGCAACACATCTACATTTTCGAAGGAAAGTTTTTATAGATGTCAATCTATGTTTTCAGATTACTTACTTGGCGAGGTTAAAGACTATCTAAATTTTTACCACCCGACTTCTGATTTTGACGATCTTGTTGGTTTTTTTTCGGAATGGGGCGGAGAAAAAGAAATAGGATGGATTGATTTTCAATCAGCATTTCATCGCTATCGAACGGGATTAGGAAATAAAAATATTACCATTAAAGAATTAACTTCTTCTCCTGAGGATTTACTTCAGTTGCTGTACTCTTTGAATATTATTGGTTACATTGAGCCAGCCTCACAAGGAAAAGGATTTGCCCACTATTGTTTTAGAGATAGAACTCCTGTGAAATTAAGGCCCAAGGTAAGATATGGATTTACATATCCCGTGCACCCTGGATTACAACGCGCCCTGCTAGTTGGTGGACCAGATCGACGTGGTAAGCGTTAGCCAAGGTTAAGGTTTGGGTTCACGGTACCACTTGCAATAACCCCTTATTTTTATCAGCTTATCGAGAATTCGAGATCACGGTGACAGTGCACTAAATTCGTCGCATACGCTGACACTTCCCTAATCTCCCACCTAACCCATCCCTCACATCCCCCATCACACCGCCGCAATCGTCGTCCGGTGCAGCAGGCGGTGGTGGCCGTCATAGCCTCCGGTGGCGACGTGGAGGAGGGAGCGGTTGTCCCACATCAGCAGCGTTCCGGGCTGCCATCTGTGGCGGTATTGGAACGCCTCTTGCCCCTGATGGTGGTTGAGTTCGATCAGCAGCGGCAGCGCCTCTGCATCGTCCATGCCTTCAAAGCCGATGATATAGCCAAAACAGCTGAACAGCCCGAGCCGCCCGGTTTCGGGGTGCGCGCGGATATAGGGTTGAAGCTGGGTGGCCTCGGCGTCTTTGGAGGGGCGGATATCCATTGATCGCTTCGCCTTGTCGCCCTCTCCATAGGCGCCGTCGGGCGCATAGGCGCGTTTCGCCGAATGGATCGCCATGCGTCCCTCTACCCGCGCGCGCAGCGCATCGGGCAGGGCATCGAGCGCCGCATGCTGGTTGGCGAACAGCGTGTCACCGCCGACGGGAGGGATTTTGATGCCATAAAGGCAGGTGCCCGCGGGTGGTCGCGCCTGAAAGCTCCAGTCGCTATGCCAGTTTTCGGCGAACAGCGGCGAGGTTTCTTGCGGTCTGCGCTCGACCGCGATCACATGCTGGCGGCCCTTGATGGGGGCGATGAAGGGATCGTCGCCAAAGCCGCCAAAATGAAGCGTGAAGCGTTCGAGATCGTCGTCGGTCAAATCCTGATCGGGGAAAGCCAGCACATGATGCTGCAACCACGCCGCACGGATCGCGCCGACCAGATCGGTTGACAGCGGCTGGCGCACGTCAAGGCCGGTGACGGTCGCACCGCAGGCCTGGCCGGATGGGATTATCTGCAAAGGGACCTCTCCTGTTGAAGCGAGGCTAGATTGTGGGGGCGGTGTTGCACCTGTCATTCCATTCCTTTACCCTCCCCGTCCTGTATCACATTCTCTTTGATACCCGCCATTCTTGCGTTCAAGAATCGCCATTTCCTGTCGTTGCGTCAATTCAACTCTCTTGAAGGAATGCTCGTTATGGGACCTCTGTTGAGCCTGTTCGCCAAATATGCTGCGCGGGCGTCACTTTTGGTCTTTGCCTCGCTACTGGCTGCAACTCCGGCTTTGGCTGACAATCTGGTCAATCGCTGGACGGGCGAGAAATTGGGTGCCCAAGGCAGTGCGGCTGTTCTGCAGGCCAGCACGGCTGAGACAAATTGGGTTGTCGAGGCGTCAGACGATGGCTTCATATTGCTGAAGGACGGGAAGTCGGGCCTGTATCTGAACGTCGAAACCGGGGCCTTGGCGGTGAGCGCGATCCAGCCTGGGTGGTGGGGTGCGCAATGGACGCTTGAAGATGCGGGCGAGGGATATGTGCGGATCAAAAATCGCTGGAAGGGGACATATCTGCACAATGAAAGCAAATCATTGGCAGCAGGAGCCATGCAACCCGGCTGGTGGAGCGCCCAATGGAAGCGCGAACGATATTTCCCCGAAACCTACCGCTCGCCCACAGCAGGCCGCGCGACCAAGGTGCGGACGTTTGACCAATATGCGTGGCTGACGGCGCACAATGCCTTCCTGAACTATACGGATGCGCGCTGGACGTTTCCAAACCAGTCGCGCGGAATCATCGGGCAACTGACGAGCAATGGCGTTCGTGGCTTGCAGCTAGATGTCTATGATTTCAAAGGGAAATCCGACGGGCGGGGGGCCGTGGCGTGCGGCGTGACCCTCTCTGGAGACTGCTATCCTGCCGGGGTCTATATGTGCCATGGAGACTGCGTTTCGATAGCGGGCGCGAACTATGCTTTTCCGCGGCAAAATCTGAAAGATACACTGGATGCGATCGGCGATTGGCTCACCGCCAACACCGACGAAAAAGACATTATTACAATTTTCTTTGAAGATTATACCGCCGATGGAACGCTCGCCGCAGTCATCCGGTCCAGCCGGGCGGCCCCCTTCATCTTCAATCCCAACGACAGCCAATGGTCTGTGAAATCCAAAGGCTGGCCCACGTTGAACGCCATGAAGAGCGCTGGCAAGCGGCTGATTCTGTTCACCTCAAAGGCTGCGAATGCGGATAGCGGCCTTGGGCTCAGCCACGACCAGAGCTTCAATGTGGAAAATTATTGGAGCCTGGGCGATCTGGGCACGGACACCACATGTAGAACGCGCTGAGACAGCATTCCCCTGGACACCGATGGCGGCACATTCAAGCGGCTTTTCCTCATGAACCACTACCGCAACGTGCCCACCACAGGCTTGTCGGCAGAAGACAATGCGCTGAACAGTTTGCAGAGCCGGCTGATCCTATGCCAGAAGGTGGCGCAGAGATTGCCCAATTTCGTGGCGCTTGATTTCGTGGAACTTGGCGGCGCAGGAGATTTCATTGTTGATCTCAACGGCAAGTGGGTTGAAGCCGTCAATGAATGAGGGCGCGCGCGCCCTGCGCACCGTGAACGGCAAGAGCTTCAAAAAGGTCAAAGGCTTCCCCGCCAAGGACGAAGCCGGCGTGGACGCCGCCAGCGCCTCCCTGCGCGCCGCCTTTGCCGACAATCTGGGGGATTTTGTGGCGAAGAAGTTTCCGGTGAAGGGGCGTTGAGGGGGGAAGGCTGCCGGGGACGAAAATGAGCGGATTGGTTCGCCGACGCGGCTGAATTTCTTGGCTTTTCAATTCTGCTCGATCATTGTGCTCTGCGGGCGATGTGCATTTTTGCGTTCCATGATAGCAACGCAAAGATGGCAAATATTGACCCACTTCCTGTTGCGGAAGTCAGTCGCCTCTTCGGGGGGCAATTGGTCTAACCACGCCTCTGATCCGGTTGTGCACAACCTATTCAATGTCTTGCTGTGCTTGTAACGATGCCAGATCGTCTGAAAGGGCGTATCATTGACGTTCCCGAAGCTGAGCCCGTCCACTTCGGTCGCGCCGTTGCAGCACGGCCCGGTTCTGCCATTCGAATCAATCGTGAGCAGTGGGCTTGGGCATGAGCCGGATGGCCAGTTTTCGGATGGCTCGGCGTGAGAAGCAAGAAGCGTACCCGCCCGCCCCATCGGCAATAATGCGAAAGGCTGGATCGGAAAATGGCCCTTCCAGGGCTCTGCGCGCCTTATCCCTCCCAACACATAGCGGAGGCGGCTTTCCTTGGAGACAACGACCTTCACATCCGCCTTCAGGCCCAGGCGATGCGCCGCATTCAAGGCGTTGGCCACGCGTTCGGGCGAGACATGTTCAAAATGGTAGGTAGAGAGTGAAAAGCTGAATGATACCGCGCCAGCTTCCGCAAATCGGGTCAAAATCTCGGCTGCTTTTGCTTCGCTGGTTGCCCAGAAACCGTTGCTGACAATCCCTGTGGAGGCGTTTCTGGATCGTGCATGTTTTACGATCCGGAGCAGGCGATCCTGATAGAGAAATGGCTCTCCGCCCGACAATCCCAAGCCCCACGCGCCTGCAAATTCTTCGGCAGCCTGATCGATCATCGAAAAGATCACTTCGTCTGAAAGGCTGCTTCGGTCTTTCGGGCCAGCCGAAGGCAGGCAATGCTTGCAACGTGCATTGCAGGTGTTCCAGAGGAGCAGCCCGATTTCCGGCCGGGCTGCATGATCCGGAACGTTACCGATGTTCACCGTCATTCTATCCGGTTCAAATTTACAATGTCGTTGGGGGCATCATCAATTTTGGGAACGGAACGGGAACCGGGTTAATTGGTTCGCGCGGTTTCTTGATTACACCGCCATCAACCTGAGCCATTTCTTCATCCGTCAGCTCAACAATTTCTGGATTTGAAGATGTATCGCCGGATTTCGCAGCGTTATTTTCATTTGCTTCAGACATTTTGCGTTTCCTTCATTACGCGGATACGCAACCCTATTTTTATGATTGCAACCAGTCTGTGATCTTCGGCACACCCACGCAATCGGTGTCACCACAAAGCGTGTGGAAAACGGGATGGAAAACAAAATTGCAGCGAGGAACTACGGTGCCAGTTTACTGAATGCTCGTGCTTCCCCTCCCCACTCATCACATCACATCACGAACCAAAAATAGAACATATTAACAACAAAACATTGACAGAACGAGCCATATCGGTTAATGCATCCGGTTATGGCCCATGATCTCACACCCTCCCCCGACACCGAACCGCCCGTCTCGCTGGATGCGCACGGGCATAATCTGGCTGATTATGACTGGGTGCCCGTGCTCAAAAAGCGGCGGACGGATGGCTGGTCTCCGGCGAAGCAGCGCGGCTTTATCGAGGCGCTGGCGGATACCGGCTCTGCTATGGAGGCGGCCCATTCTGTGGGGATGTGTGTGCGCAGCGCGCAGAAGCTGCGGCGCTCTCCGGGGGCGGAGGGGTTTGACCGGGCGTGGAGCGCGGCGATCGAGTCCGCCTCCAAAAAGCTGCTGGATGAAGCGTTCGAACGCGCGCTGGTGGGCAGTGACGAGCCGGTTTTTGACCGCGCGGGCATCCGCGTCGGCCGCCGCTTTCGCAAGAGTGACCGGATGCTGCAATTCCTGCTGCGCGGCTATTTTCCCGAACGCTTCGGTTATCATGCGAATGTCTCTGTTCCCGCGCAGGCAGAGGGCAAGGCGGAGGATGCGGAGGGCGGGCAGGCTGCGGTGGCGCAAGCGCTGGAGCGGCTGCTCCCCGAACAGCCTGCCGCGCCGCACACGCGGCTCGATCCCGAAGAGCTGGAAGACGCTCTGATTGTGGCGGACCTGTTGGATGGCCAGATGCCCCGCTGGCGCAGAGACCTCGCATAGCAGGGCAAAACAGGCCCGACCCTGCGAACTTTGGGCGAACTTTGGGCGAACTTTGAAATGTGGTGCCCGGCAGGGCCGCGCCCCTCGCCAACCTGTCCCATCCTGAAGCATGGCAAATAAATCGTTGGTTATGTTCAGGATCTTCGCATAGCCCTCCACAGGATGATGGATCGGTGGCGAACATTCTCCAGATCGCGCAAGCTGCTGTGGGTGGCCATAGCCGTGTTGACTCTGGTCGATAGCGCCGGGCTGTACCTGCTGTTCACTGACAAGCCCCATGAAGCGGCCCGTGCTGCGCCCGTGCCCGCCAAGCCCGTCACCCCGCCAAAGCCGCCGCCGCCTGCGATGATCGAACCGCCTGCGGTGGCAACGGTGCTCAAGTCCGGCACGCTCATCGTGATCAGCAAGGCATCGCAGACGATGTTCGTGTTCAGCGATGGCGCGCATTGGGCCAGCACGCCCATCTCCTCCGGCAAGCGCCGCCATGAAACGCCATCGGGCGTGTTCCCGATCCTGCAAAAGCACAAGTTCCACCGCTCCAACCTCTATAGCAATGCGCCGATGCCCTTCATGCAGCGCCTGACGTGGGACGGGGTTGCGCTCCATGCCGGGCGCGTGCCGGGCTATGCCGCGTCGCACGGCTGTGTCCGCATGCCGCACGCCTTTGCGCAGGCGCTGTTCATGCTCACCAAGGCCAGCGCGACGACCGTGGTGATCGGCGACGAACCGCTTGAAAGCGAGGCACAGGCGCAGCAGTTCGCGCTGGCAAACCGGCTGCCCGTGCGTTCGGCGCTCGCCCCGAAGCCTGATCCGAAGCCCGCCGACCTGGCAGGCACCGTGGGGACACCATCGCGCAAGGTGCTGGCCGTTGTGCCGCTCAAGCCGGCTTCTCCGCCGCCGCCTCCTGCTCCACCATCGGCTGCCGGGGGAGAGATTGTCCAGCTGGCCGCCGCTCCCTCACAGGCCGAAGCAGAGGCGCATTGGGCGCGCTTGCTCCAGTCCCGTCCGGACCTGCGCCGCTTCCGGATGACGGTGGAGGCCGCGCAGGTCAAATCCCGGACGGTCTATCGTCTGCGCCTGTCTGGCACCGACGCGCACCGTGCCTGCGCGACATTGAACAGCGCGGGTGTCAGCTGCTTCAGCGTGAATTAGGGGCGCTGGACGCCCCTGCTCTTCACCCCAACTGGCGGATGATCGATGCCACGGCCTGCGGGATGGTGTATCCGTTGACAGGCGCGGTCTTGACCGGCTGGCGCTGGCACAGGATGGCGGAGAACACGGCGCCATTATCGTTGGGCTTGATGGGGTAGACAGCATCCCAGCCTTTGGGGTTCAACTGCCGGTCCGGATAGAGCGTGCCATCAGGCTTGCGCTTGCGATAGCCCTGCCCTGTGCAATGATCTTGCCTTTTCGCGGCTTCTATGGAAGCTCTGTCCCAATGGTATGCGTGAAGGGGAGAAGGATGCGGTACAGGTTCAAGGCTCTGGTCGTGGCACTTGCAGTAACGGGCGGGCTCCAGGCCGCGCCCGCATTCGCGCAATATATGATGCACCTTGATCCCAATCTCTACATGCTGACTGCCATGAACATGGGCGGCACCTATGATCCGTGCATGGACGGCACGGCGCGCTCTGCGGCCAAGATTGCAGAGGCGCGCGCGCCTTCGCTTGGCATCATGCAGGCCTATTTCACGGCGGCGCAAGGCGGCGGGGCGAAGAGCGCGGCCTTCCACCTCGACAAGAACACCAAGTGGCAGAACGGTTCCACAGAAGCGGGCAGCCTTGATCTGGACCGGCAGAGCGATCCGCTCGCCATGCCCGGCCATGTGCTCGATGCGGAGCCGGTGCGCTTCTACCGCGCGGGCGGCGGATCAACAGCACTGGGGCAATGGGCTGTTCTGGACGCACAGGGGCAGGTCGTGGGGGCCTATACCGCGCAGTTTGCGGGCGTGAAGAAGCTGTGGAAGCTCCGCACGCTGACAGTGTCTCAAGCGCAGGACACGCTCGCCCCCGTTGCGCAATATTGCCGCAAGCCGGGCGACGTGATGGAGCATCGCCTGACCTCCACCAAGACGTGGCGGGAGAGCGCGCAGAAGAGCGTGGAGGAGGCCAGGGCCGAACTCACCAAGGCCAGCGCGGCCGAGGAGACAGCCCGGCTCGCCGCCGAAGCCCGCCCCCGCGACAGATCGCTCGCCCTCGACACAGAAAATGCCCAGCGCAAGCTGACCCGCTGGACCAAGCAGTTGGACCAGCGCGAGAAAAATCTGGCGCGGGCGCTGGAAAAGTCGGCTGAGGCCCAGAAAGATGCCGACGCGCTGAAGTCTCTCACCGGCGAAGCACGGACCGTGCGGGCATTCAAGGTGGTGGAAGAGGTGAAGGAAAAGGCGGCGGGGACGTGATGCCCGTGCAGGGCAATGTCATCCCGCTCCAGCGCGCGCGTCAGTCATCCGGATAGGGCCAATCGCCGATGGGCATGCTGGTGTCGACATGGCTGCGCAGTGCAGCGTCGCAAATGGCATAGCCCCAGTTGATCAGATCCATTTGATCTTCATCCGGCAAGGCCGCCAGCCTTGTTTCAATCGCGGCAAGCTGCCCGGCGCGTTGCGGGGGAAAGGCCATGCTGGGCACGCCATAACTTTCGGCCTTGGTGCGGATCGACCAGTAAGTACCGCCGCGATAATCAGCGCTGTCATGCCGGTCCTTATAGGCCGCCATCAACATGCGCTTGCGCAAGGATCGCACTTGATTGTCGATCACGCCTGCCACGCGGCCCATTTGCCCGGTCATGTGGTTCAGGGGCTTTTCTTCCGCTGCCAGTCGCCCGCCGCCATCGCTCACCAGCAGGCGCGCGCAAGATCGCCACAGCGGCTCCAGCCCCAGATTGTCATAAACGCCACCATCGCTGAGAAGGATGTCTCGCGTGTAGCCCGGCTGGTTCAAATCTGCCCCTTTCACCGGCTTGAACTCGAACTCGCGGCCATCCAGTTCGAAGGGGGACAGGATGGGCGGATAGCCGGATGAGGCGGCCACGGCCCAGGACAGGGGCAGATGCGGCCGCTCTGCCAGTCCCACCCGATAATCACCCATATAGGCCTTGCTGAACCGCCACAGCGCGGCTGACTGCAAATTGGTGGCGTTGATGACGAAGCGCGGCCCCTCCCCATCCTCTGGCAAATCCTGCAATGTGGCATCGCCAAGCAGATGCTTGCCATAGGCCTTGGCAAGCTGGTGCCCGACGGTTGTGAAGGGCAGCGCGCCTTCGGCCGCGGCCACCCAGTCCACCGTTTCTCCAGCCAGCTGGCGGATCGGATCGACAAGCTGTCGGCAAAAGCTCTCGCCCTGATCATCCCAGTCGATCCGGTGCCACACCAGTCCCAGCCGCGCGGCGATGATCGACCCGCCAGACACGCTGGAGACCCGGGTGACGTGGCGCAACAGGCCCGCATCGCGCAGCCGCCACAGGCTGCCCGCGTGAAACAGCATGGCGCGATATCCCCCGCCGGACAATGCAAGGCCCAGACTCTCGGGGGCGGGGGGCTGCTCGTCTTCGGTTTCGATCAAGGGTGTAAGGGCAATGGGCATAGGCTTTGACTCCTGAAAGCCGGTTTCGGGTTCAAACCCGGCTATTGAACGCGATATTCGACAAAGAGCGGGTTGGTCTCGTCGGTGGCAGAGCGGAAGCCCTGATCAACGCTGATGCCGGTGAAGGCGGGATCGGGTGTCGTGCCATCGGGCAGTTTGCGCCACGGCCGGTCACCATAGATCAGCTTGCCGCCCGTCACCTCGATCAGCGTCTTGCGCACGGTTGCATCGGGCATGCGCCAGCCCTTGCCCTGCTTCAGCGCAAAGGCCTCGTCCGTGGGGATCATCGCCACAAGACCGCGCGGCCCCTGCCCCATTTTGCGCAGCCCCTGATCGATCAGCGTGGCATTATGGCTGCCATGATGGCCGACCTTGTAAAAGGCGACGCGCGGCAGCAGGTCATCCATCTTCACCCCGGCATAGGGTTGCGACCACCAGGATTCCCAATTGCCTACCTGCGCATCGGCGGCAAACAGCATGATCGCGCCGTCAGCAATTTCAAAGGCGAGGACCAGGCTGGTATTGTTGGTATCGCTGTTCAGCTTGAGTGCCAGCGCGCCTGCCGCACCAAGCCAGTCCGCATCGATCCGGCGTTTGGCCGGACCTTGGTGGTAATGGGCGCTGAACCAGCTGGCGAGATTCTCTTGCCCGGGCGCAACCGCTCCCTCGGCAAGACCGGCCACCGGCACACCCCGATGCGCGCCGGAAAAGGGGGAATGATCAGCGGCATCAAAACCGGCCTCGTCCGATGCCAGTCCCTCTAGCAACGTTTCGTTGAAGCTGTGATCTGCCCCGGCCTTGCCGCTCTTGGTCGGCAGATCCTTGAACAGAAGCTTTTCGTTGCGCGGTGGCCCCAGCACATGCGCCTTGAGGCCGCCTTCCCAGCTGTCCAGCGTGGTGCCCGGCTCCAGATACAGCGTTTCCCCGGCGCGTTCGGCGAGTTTGCGCATGATCGCATCCCCCGTCAGCGCGCCCTTGCCTGCGGCCCCAAGCCCGTCGACCACTCCGATGAAATTGTCCAGATCATTGACAGCGAGCCGCGGCGCCGCGCCAAAATGGGCATTCCCGTCCTTCATGGCGGCATCCGCCACCAGCGCAACGGCCTGCTTCTTCTTGGCAAAGCGCGCGCGCAGCCGGTTGGCCTGTGCATCGTCGCGGCGCTCGGTCCAGGCCATCCACAGCGTCTTGATCTGGAATCCGTTATCGCCGAAGAAATGCTCCTTCGCCTGTCCGAAGCCGGAAATATGGTCCCAATGTTCGTGGGTGACCACCAGCAGATCGATGACGCCCCCGGTCTGGGCAAAGATGTCGTCGGCAATCTCGGTCATCCGTTCCTTCGACCCTTCGGTGCCTTGCAAGACTCCGCAATCGATGAGGATGTGCCGCGCTGTCCCCCCGTCCACCACCCGGATCAGGAAACAGTCCCCCAGCAACCGCCGGTACATGCGGACGTGGATTTCGGGATCAGTCATCATGGCCTCCATGAATAAAGGCAAAGGGTTCCGCCGCCATGCGCGCAAGGCTGACAGGGGCGAGTTCACGATCATGATAGGCAGTTTGCGCGGCGAGGCGCGTGTCATTGTCGATGCGCTTGCGAATGCATCGCCGCACCCGCCCGTCCCGCAAGTCCACCAGCAAGGTGGCCCCTCCCCGGAACCAGAAATCGGGCCTGGACCATCGTTCGCCAGTGTGCGGCATCGTGCCATTGTCCGCCGCCTGCTGTTCCTCCGGGTCCAGATAGCCGCGCCGCCGCTGCGTGATCTGCACGACAAGCTGCGGCAGATCCTGTCCGTCTGGCCCCTGCCGCCGGGCCACGCGCACCGCGTGGATTTCCACGGCCGGCTCGCCCGTTTCGGAGGACAGGGCAATCCCGCCGGGTGCGGTGCTGACCACCTCTTGTCCGTTTGCATCGCAGTACCGGATTTCGCGCTTCAGCTTGATGCCCAGCAGCCGTTCCAGATCGATGGCATGATCGGCCTGCCCGGTCAGCCAACGCCAGGTCTGCACATGATTATGCCCGATGATCCGCGCGCTTTCATCGCGGCGGTTGAACCGGGCAGAGGCTCCAGCCCGCTTGCGGGCCTTGGTCGCGCGGACGGAGAAATCGGCATTGAGCTCCAGCGTGCCGAGCAGCGCGGCAAACAGGCTATCCAGATCGCCGGGGGCGCCGAATAGCGGCAGATCCGCCAGATCGGGCTCATCCCACATCAGACTGTCTGGAGCCATGGACATCACGCCGGGCACGCAGATGCCGCGTTTGCGGAAGGCTTCTGCCACAGCCACGCGATAGCGGAAGGGATCATCGGGGACGAGATCGGCATCGGCGGTGATGATGGCACGCAGATACTCGCCAAATTCAAGATCGACCGGCGGCACATAGTCCAGCGCGCGCACGCACATACGCAGCACCTGATCCGCGGCCTTGCAGGCTTCTCCCGCCAATCGCCGCACCAGATCGGCAGAAAGGTCGCGCCCGCGCCCGGTCGTTTCGCCGGCAATGCGCAGCAGATCGGCAGAGCGCCGTTCATAGATGGTCACGAACGCATCGAACACCGCGGCGACCAGAAATTGCCCGCGCGCATGTGGCTCTGTCACGTCAGACAGTCGCGCCGGGGGCTCATCCTTGGCTGCCGCCTCGTCGGACATCATCTGCAAGGCATAGCGGAGTGCTCCTTCGCTGCCGATGGCCTTGCCGAACTGCGCCGCCAGACTGTTGAGCAAACCGGGATCGCGCAATGACCCCCGTGACCGGGCGAGTTCATGCTCGACCACGCTCTTCATGGAGAAATGCTGGAACAGTGCGACAATGTCTGCAAA
>JADKCA010000010.1 GCA_016714795.1 Sphingomonadales bacterium
CAGCACGAAGACTGCCACACCATGCCATCAGATCCAAGCTGGCAGAACAATCTAGGAAGCGTGGTTTGTCGACACATCCACAGCACTACACACGATCTTGCCAAGCCTGCGTCCCAGCGACGGGACCTCGATGGAAGCGCGCCCGTTCTGGCCCGCCTCGATCTGTAACTCTCCCTCCTTCAAACGGCCATAGCGGTTGCCCCCCAGCGGAAGTCCGTGGCGTCCACCCACATGCGATGGAGCACGACGCCCAGCTTACGGGCAAGGGCGACCTTGGCGCGTTTCATGCCACGACGCTTCGCCACTTCGAGTGCCCAGCGCTTCAGGCTGGAAAACCGCGTCGCTCGCGTCAACATGATGTGCGCCGCCTCAAACAGCGCCGTTCGCACCATCGCGTCGCCGACCTTGCTGACACCTCCATCCCGGTCGGTCTCGCCGGACTGATACTTCTTCGGTGTCAGCCCAAAGTAGGCACCGACGGTACTCGATTTTCCAAAGCGGGTGGGATCGTCGATCGCGGATCGATATGTCAGGGCGACCAATGCTCCCACCCCGGGGGTGCTCATCAATCGATGGCAGATCTTATCGGCACGCGCGATCTTTAGCATCTCCCGATGAAGCCTGGTCAACTCCCGCCACAATGTTGACCGCGCCACCAACATTGCACTGATCACCGTCTTCAGGGTGCCATGCCCTGCAATCAGTTCCTGGATGCGTGCCTCGAACCTGCCACGACTGACCTCGCCAACCTTCAGGCCATAACCACGCAGGATGCCACGGATGCTAAGCTCTACGTCGAGCAGCTTCCTGTAAGAGCTTGCGTCCGACGAGTAAGGCGCGCGTATCTTGTGATACGACAGATTTTGCATGAACCGGCCGATACCAGCCCATTCTCAGCAATTGGGCGATCCCGCGGGCATCTTTCCGGTCGGTTTTCACGGTCATCGCCGAAAGCGCCGCCTTCACGTGTCGCGTCTCCAGCAACACAACATCGCGGTGGGCCGCAACAAGCCCCGCGTGCAGCCATTGCGACAACGGCCCCGCCTCGAGCCCAATCTTGCAAACTGAAAATTCCAGTTCGTCAAAGAACCGCACCACCGCCTCAGGCTCGCTGGGGATCTTCACCTCACGGACGACCTTACCCTTCACGTCCACAATGCATAGGCTGCTCTCTTTCAGAGAGACGTCGATTCCGGCATAATACTCCATGGCTGTTCCTCTCATGATGCTTGGGGCCGATCACTCGGACCCCGTTTCCAACACCATCATTCTGAGGGACAGCCACCAACCTGGCTACTCTTGAGACGCCGGCCCATTACGGCATCTAGCGTTTTCTGCTTCAATCGCTTTCAGCAAGCTGAAGGTCGATTTCCTGGAGTTCCCCTGTCGCTGAGACTTGCAGGTCGCTCGCAGAGGCTTTGAAGAACCAATGCTGGGCCGGGCAATCTTGTGGCAAAACTATTTGCACGTTGGTGCGCTGCTGGGTCTCGTTTACCGGGATCCGTTGGCTCTGGGCGAGTTTTTCGCCGCCTACCTCTATGCAGCGCAGTTCCCAGCTCGCAATCAGCCTTGGATCACTGCCGCTCAGTGTATTGCTCAGCAAATAAGTCCCAGGTCGGTAAACAGTCACTCGGTCGAGCAAGATTGCAGAGCGACCGGGTTCAACCACGAAAGCGGCAGCTGAATTGCTACTCTGCTTCATGCTGGCGGCATCGGAATTGGTGAGTTGCCATGTCAGTGGTCGGCTTTCTGGGCCGATCGTCTGATCCGATATTCCAAACTGCTCCAGTCCTTCTTCGCTGATCGCCTGCATTCGAATGGCAAGTTGCGCGGCCTCGTATCCTTCTTCTGCGCTAAGTAGTTTGCTGAGCAGTATCGGCAGCGTACCTGGCGTAAGAGCGTTGACCGACGTCTTGGCCTCGGTGAGGAGCGCCGCGACGCCAAGCGGATCCGGTGCGTTCTGAGCAGCCTGTCGGACCAAGTCTGCAAACCACGGCTTTCGCGAATAAGGGATAAGCACCGCGCGAATCTCAGTTATATCGAGCGACTGGGCAATTGTTGGCAGCAAGCTAGTTCCGGCCTCAGGGTAAACTGTCAGTGCGCGGTCCAGATGGCGGAAGCCACCCGCCAGGTCTTTGTTCGTGGCTAACGTGCGGAACTTTTCCATCTGAACGCCAAGTTCGCGGCGAGAGACGCGTTCTGCGATCAAGATTGAAGCGGGTGCTTTCGGGGTTGGGCTGGTTGCGCCCCACACCCATAAAGCGGTTGCATCGAGCGGTTCGCGTGCGAGGGAGCGCGATGCTGTGCCTTCAAGGTTCTGTCCCTGCGCCTGCGGCAGCTGCCGCATGAACACCGTCTCTCGCACCGCTGTAGCGACCTTGAAGCGTTGCGAGCCGGTAAGCACCGGAACCGCGAACGAAAGCCCTGAGCTAGAGAGAATGCTCTGAGCATCGGACCAGGCCGTAGCACTCAGGCACGCAGCAGCGGCAGCCAAAAGGATCGTCTTGATACGCATGGATTTCAAGGTGTGCGAGCAGGCTATGCCGGAGCTTGGGCCTTCAGCCCTGCCCCTTGCTGTCTTCGCCGTAACCATAGCCGTAACCATAGCCATAGCCATAGCCATAACCGTAGCTGTGCTTGGTAAAATCGATCTTCGTCACGATCAGGCCGAACACATGCGCTCCAGCGCTGTGCAAACGTTGGAGCGACGAGCGAATGGCGCGCCGTGAGGTCCGTTCCGCTTCGGCTACATAGACCACCCCTTCAACCATCCGGCCCATCAAGGGCGAGTCAGCAAGCCCGAGGATTGGCGGTGCATCGATCACAATATGGTCGAATTGTTCTAGGAACGTGGCAATGAGCTCCGAGAACCGGTCTGAACTCAGCAGTTCTGCGGGGCTTGGGGGAATCGGGCCAGTCGTGATTACGGAAAGACCGCGCTTGCCGGTTTGCTTGATCTGGCCATTGACGGCATCACCGGCCAGCAAGTTGCTGAGTCCTTCACCGTTCTCGAGCCCCACATAGCGGTGCAGTGACGGCGAGCGCAAGTCGCCATCGATCAGCAGTACATTCTTGCCGGTCCGGCCGATGATTTCTGCCAGGGCGACAGAAGTTGTCGATTTTCCTTCCCCTGGCTGCGTGCTGGTCACGACAAATGAGCGGGGCAACCCGTGGTTGGTCGTAAAGGCTAGCGTCGAGCGGATACTGAAATAGGCTTCCGACAGAGGCGACTTGGCGTCTTCGATCTCCTTCAGCGGGTAAAGCTCGCTGAGCGGCACGTTGCCAAGCAGCGGAACCTTGAGGAAATTGCGAACGTCATCCGGGTTGCGGATGCCTTCGTCGATCTGTTCAAGCCCGAACACCACCACCACGGCAAGACCGAGCCCCAATAACAGCGAAAGCGCTAGGTTGAGCGACATACTCGGAGCCGAGGGCAAAGTTGGGACTTTGGCGGCATCAACAATCGCAATGTTGTCTGCACCGACCGTGCCAGCGACCCCGATCTCCTTGTAGCGCTGAAGCAGCGCGTCATAAAGTTGCCGGTTGGTGTCGGCTTCGCGCTGGAAAATGTTCTGTTGTATTGACGCTTGGCGCTGCCGGTCGAGTTCGTGCTTCAGGCTCTCAACTTTGGCTTCGAGATCCCGCTCCTTCTTCAGGGCTTCGGTGTAAGCGAGACGTCGGCTGCCCCCGACGCGCCCAGTTTCTCTGACGATTGCGCTGTCCAGTGAGTCTATCTGCTGTTTGAGTGCGCGCGCTGCTGGATAGCCGGGCTCGAACTGCACCTGCAGTTTTGCATATTCCGCAGCCGCCTGTGCTCGCTGAGCCCGCAGGCCGGTGATGGCCGGGCTGTTCAGGACTTCAGGACTGTTTTCGGCTGATCCAGCATTGGCCCGGCTTTCAGCCGCAATCCTCTCCGCACGTGCTGTTACCAGTGCCTGGCTCAGGCCTTCAAGGTCAGCCGAGGCCAGCGTTCGCTGGGTAAAGGTTCGTCCGTCTGAATCGCGCGTGGTGTCAAGCGTCACGATCCCGTTCCCGCTCGTGTAGGTAACAACTTGCCGTTCAGACTCTTCCACTTTCTGGCGTAGTTGCGCAAGGCGTTCCTCAAGAAAACGCCGCGCATCTGCGGTCGATGCGAACCCGCGGTCCATGGTCGAGCCAATGAACTCCTGCGCCCAAGTATTCACAATCCGAGCCGACACTTCGGGCGAGCGACTCGTGTAGGTAATATCAATCAGGCGGGATGTTCTGACCGGGTTGATCTGAACGTTGCGCAGCAGCAGCGCTACCACTTGGCGCTCGCGTGCTTTAACAGCATCTCTCGCGAACTGTGCCGGTGAACCCGACGCTTCATCGGTCACTTGCGTAAGCTTTGCGCCGTGCGCTTCGAAAAAGCGCTTGTCATCAGCCAGCTTCAGCTTGCGGGCTACGCGTTCCGCCAGCGATTCAGCCTCTAAAAGCGCATACTGGGTCGCATAGAACTCGAGATCGCGCCCTGCGTTGCCGGATTCTAACCCCTGCACATTGGTTACGTTCTTCTGTTCGCGGCTCACTTCAATCTGCGCGCGTGCGGTGTACAGCGGCGCCATCAATAGCGTGGCGATGATCCCGATCGCCACACACCCCGCAACGATCCCTGCGATCACGAGGCGCCAGCGCAGCACCGCTTGCCAGTATTGGAGCAGCAGCGGTGAAAGCGCCAAGCCCCCATCGCCATTTGCAAACTGGTCTTGCGACACCGGAGCCAGATCGCCCCCAGTATGAGGAGTCGGGAATTGGTTCTGATTGTGCATAGGGTAAACTTCGATCCTAGCTGGATATTAACTGGTTATGTGGTCGATGCCGAAGATCAACGGTATGACCAAGGCAGGTATGATGGCGAGTACATCCTTGAACATCCGCCGCGACCGCGAATCGCCGACCATGACCACATCGTTGGCATAAATGTCGGGATCCGGGTAAGCGCCGTGCCGGATGGCATCTAGATTGTAGAACGCCGCCTAGCGTTGCCCCGCCACCGTCCGGCGAATTACCGCGTCATCGGGCCGGGCGGTGAGGCATACGCTCGCTACAATCTATTTCGATTTCATGGGGTTCATCTTTTCTTCGCAAAGCTGAATGCGCCTGATGGGTTTGTTTGACCCTGTTTGGCGGCGGGGTCAATGTCAGACTAGGCGCGGTCCCGCCCTGCTCTGTACCATAGCGCTTATCCAGACGAGGGCGATCACTGTGAGACTGGCAAGTGATGGCGTCCGCAGGGGATAGTCCCCGATCGACCCCATCCCGGCTAGAATAAGGAAGCATGCACCCGCTTGTCCCAGACGCTGAAAATCACCGGAAAATTCCTTCGACCAAGCATACCTGCCGATCCGTCTGGCGGCCCAGACCATGCCGACTACGAGCAGCATCAGTGCCGGTATGCCGCCGGTCTGCGCCAGTTCGAGCCAGTCATTATGGGCATGGTTCATATAAGTCGGGCCAAGCAGTGCGTCAGGCTCGTGGACCTGGTAGACTTGCTCGAAACTCCCCAAGCCGCTGCCAAGCACCATGTGCTGCTGCGTGATCTCCAAGATTGTCGGCATTATCTTGGCGCGGGTCGTCTTCGGCAATATCCCTTGCGATCAGCCGTTCGAGCGCGAGATCCCGGCTGAAGGCGACGGTGATCGCTACCAGAACCGCGACGCCGCCAAGCAACAGGCCGATCAAGGCCGGGATGCCGATCCGCCAGCCTTTGGGCTTTGCGCGGGTGCTGCCAGAAGCGAGGTTGCTGGTTGAGTTTCCTTTTGCACTGCCGCGCAGTCCCGCCGCAAGGATTGCACTGCTGAGCGCCAGTGCCCCCAGCCCCAGGATCAGACCGGCGCGCGAACCGGTGATTAGCAGCAACGGTACAATAAATCCACCGGCGCCAATCGCGAGCACGGCGCGTAAACGAGCAACATGACTGTCATCTGTTTGCATCAGCGCCCAGACAGCCAGCATGGGCAGGAGCGTTGCCAGTAGCAGGGCCTGATGGTTGCGATTGGCATAAAGGCCGACCGCGGCACCGTTGTTGGTCACTTTGTAGAAATAGAGCGGACCATTGGGATCACCCAGCAACTGCAGCATGCCCATCGCCGCACTGGTGAGGCCGAACAGCAGCACCAGGTTGAGGACCTTCTTGTGCTCGGTCGCTTCCAGCTGAGCGGCCAGCACGAGGCACGCGAGCGGCGGCATCAGGCTCCAGAAGGCATTGCGCGTCGCGGCCGGGGTCATCGTCAACGGGCGCCAGATCTCGCCCAGCCCTACCGTATGGTCAATCTCGGCGATCAGATCGCGGCCAGGCAGACTTTGCCACACATGCGGTGGCAGCGGGATCAACTGACCCAATGCGAGCAGCGCGATGGCTGCGGCCCAGCCAAACAGAAACCGGTGACGGCTCACCTGCTCCGCTTTCAGCCAGTAGAGCCCAAGAAACAGGAATGCCGTCGCCGCAGGGCGCAGCACTGGCAAGGATGCCACATCCGCACGCGAAGCCCCACCTGTTGCAAAGATGAGGATAAGGAGTGCGCTCAGCGCCAGAAATGCCTGAGAATGGCCCGAAGCCGGGACATTACTTCGTGTGTGGCCGTGGCGGCGGGAAGGGGATTTGCGCGAGCTGTACATATTTTGTCAGAAATCAATGAACTTGTCTTGCTCGCCATAGCTACCGCAGTGCGGGTGAAAGTCACCCGCACTGTCAATCCTGTTCTCGTTTTGCGCCAAATCCAAGGATCTGCCGCAGACTTTGCCTCCGCCATGCCTATAGACGCACGCCGTGCTATGCCAGTCGCCATGACCTTACTGTGTCACAGCGCCTGTGTCACCTATTTCGAGCCAAAGCCGCTCCAGACTGTCCTGATGGACTTGATCAGGATGAGGAGGTCCAGCCAGATCGAGAAATAGCGGATGTAGTAGAAATCATACTCAAGCTTTTCCGTGGCCGCTTCCACTTCGGCCACATTGCCCTGATGCACTGCAGCCCAGCCTGAAATGCCGGGCCGTACCGCATGGCGGTAGTCGTAAAAGGGCACATGACAAGCGTAATTGCGTGCGAGCGAAAGCGCCTCCGGGCGCGGACCGATCCAGCTCATTTCGCCGCGCAGGACGTTGAATATCTGCGGCAGTTCATCGATCCGCCACTTGCGCAAATACTTGCCGACGCGCGTGATGCGCGGATCTGCATCGACGGTGAAGGCAGGGCCTTCGACGTCATGGCGCATGGTCCTCAATTTATAGCAGGTAAATCGCTGACCGCGATGCCCCATCCGGGTCTGCCGGAAAACAGGATTCCCGGGGCTTTCCAGCCGGATGGCAATCGCCGCGATGAACAGTAGTGGTAGCACAAGCGGGAGTGCTACCACCACGCCGAGCAAATCGATGACCCGCTTGATCCGCAAGTAGAGCAGCGAGGGCAACAGGGCACCAAAATCATTGTCAGCATGATGGCTAAATCGCACTTTGCCGGTCAGGCCCTCCTCGATGTGCGCGCGGTGGTAGACGGGCACACCCTGAAGCACGAGCTGCGTGATGAAGCGCGACCATTCGAGGCTGAGCTCGGCATGGGGATCGACAACCACTGCCGAAACACGCCGATCAAGCCAAGGCTCGCTCAGCAATATCCAGGTCACCTGACCAGGCAAGTTCTGGGCAAATTGAGGTTCGACCCCGATCATGCCAATGACGGGGGGCAAGTGCCGCCTGCGCAGCGTTGCCACGCCGAAGTACCAGCCAATCGCGACCATAAACGCGGCGGCGTAGTGCAAACGGGCAACCGGTAAGTTTGCCAAATACATTGCAAACAGCCCTGCCCCGAAACTGACCAGTAGCGTCGGCGCGATCAGGCTTCGTGCCATGACCAGCGGAAGGACTCCAATACGCTGGATCGAAAGATGGGCCAGCGCAATGGCCGCCGCTGAGGTGATCAATGTTGGCTCTATCTGGCTCGTGATTAACCCTGCCCAGTAAACCGATCCCACGCGCGTCAGATGGATCAGTTCGGGCACTATGACTGCCAGCAGCAACGCCATGCCCAGCACGAACCGGTTGGAGGCGAGTGCCCGCAGAAACCAGCGCGCACGACCGTGATAGTGCGCAAAACGCACTGCTCGCTGAGCTCCTATGACCGGTCGATGTTCCACTCGCACCTCAAGATTCAAATCTATTTATCGACCCTGCCCGGCGACATCGCCAGAGGGATCGTCAAGAGCCGACCATGCCGTACCCTCGAGAGTTGTGCGTCCCTAAAGTAGTCGTCGCGGCCCCTAGGCTAATCCCGCTTGATACTCAAGCCCGCTCTACACTGCGCGTCTCGCTATGATACAGCCCGCCACCCATGATATCGAGCAGCAGCGCCACCCGGCCCCGGTCGTCGAGCGATTTCACTTGCGCAATCAGATCCGCAAACGGGCCGTGCAGGATCCGGACTTTCTCGCCAGGTTTGAGGCTGTCTAGCGAGGCATCGAAAATGTCGCCGTTGCACCGTGCTTGAAGCGCTTGGACGACGCGCGTCGGCATTGGCTGAAGCATGCCATCTTCGCCGCAAAGCAATCGGCGAATACCAAAGGTGCCATTGATCGAGCGCCAATTGGCCTGTTCGCGATCAAACCTCACAAATACGTAGCCGGGGAACAGCGGCGCCAGCACCGTATCGAACTTGCGCGCGTGGCGCCGGGCCTTGCGGTAGCGCGGAAGAAAAAAATCGAAACTTTGCCGCCCCAGGTGCAGCGCTGCCAAGGCCTCTTTGCGCGGCTGCGTTTCGGCAACGTACCAACTGTGACTTTCTGAACTGGTCATACTGCCCCTCTTGTCGCCCACTTCCTCAGCGCCTTGGCCTGAAGATGATGGTGTCGAATCCGCATTCACTCTTAAAGTATACTCATCGGGAGGGTATGCGGGGGGGGGCGTCATGCTGCAAGTGCGAAGGACGACGGCGCGATAGTCCGTTCTTTTACCGAGTCAGATCGTGCTGGATGGTCGCGGGACCCCGGCGGCTGCGGTCCAGCGGCATAGGCCGTGGTCAGCGCAGCGCGGGCCTTGAGTGACGGCACCGCTTCCAGAAAACGCACAACCTCGTCGGCGCTCAGGATCGCTGGCAATTTGCGCGGCATGCGGGCGTACACAATCCGCTCGGGTATCTCCCCCGATCTAGCGTGATGCCGTAAACGAAGCGCAGCGCACAGACGATCTGGTTCAAAGATCCCTAGGAAATGCCGAGCGATACCAGATGAACCTGAAAGGCGCGGACGTCCTCAAGCCCGAGGCAATCCGGCGATCGTCCGAAATAGCGGCTGAACTTCGTAACCGCGTGCAAATAGGATCGCTGGGTCCTTGTAGCGACAGGTTGCGCAGGCTCATGTCGTCGATCATACGACCGTGCAGCAGGCTGACCCGCTACCGTGGTTTCAGTCATGGGATGGTCTCCACGGTGAGGGGTTGGTGTTAAGCAACCAAACCTTCCCATCAGGAGATCATCCGCCAGTCCAAACGCACCAGTCGAGCGTCAGCGAGTTCGTTCAAAGATTCCCAAAATGCGCGCTTCGCCGATCGGCACCTTGAGGTTGCGCGTCAGCGTCCGCACCATGGCCGATTGCTTTTCCAGAAAAGTCGCCAGCCGGTGCTGCAGAAAGACACCCTTCTCCAGCATATCGTCACCACGGCGTGCGTAACGATCCCGGATCGAGGAGACTTCCTGTTCCAGTTTGAGGGCGTCAGCGGTCATGATCTGGGTCAAATCCGTTTTCCGAAAGTGCCGATGAATGAGATCGCAGGTCTTCCCGAAGTAAAGGGCGGCGCAGATACGACCGGTTCAATAGACATTATGATCAACCCCATGCCCGGATTGTTGGTGGGTGGGTGCCGTGGCGTATAACCATAATAATCGATCCGCTTCAAACACCTATTGCGCCGCCTCACCCGCGCGCGAAAATTTACACGCTACGGGGTCTGTGCGGTGCGGGCTGCGGCGAGGCAGGTGTCAAACGGGCATCAGCGCCCGATACTGGTATAAGAAAGGCCCACTTTTTCCATTTCTTCAGCACGATAGATGTTGCGCAGATCGACCAGCACCGGGGCCTTGAGCAGATCGCGCACGCGCTCCAGATCGAGCGAGCGGAACTCGTTCCATTCGGTGACGATGGCGACGCCGTCCGCGCCCTCCATCGCCTCATACGGCCCTGTGCAATAATCGACCGCACCCAGCAGCGGCTTGGCCAGCTCCATGCCTTCGGGATCATAAGCGCGGATGGTGGCGCCGGCATCCTGCAGGGACTGGATGATCGCAATCGCCGGGCTATCGCGCATGTCATCGGTGTTGGGCTTGAAGGTCAGGCCGAGAATGGCAACCGTCTTGCCACGCACATCGCCGCCCATGGCCGCGATGATCTTGCGGCCCATGGCGCGCTTGCGGGTGTCGTTAACCGCCACCACCATTTCAACAAGGCGCTGCGGCACTTCGAAATCCTGGCTGGTCTTGAGCAGCGCCAGCGTGTCCTTGGGAAAACAGCTGCCGCCATAGCCGGGTCCTGCATGCAGGAATTTGGAGCCGATGCGGTTGTCCAGCCCAATGCCGCGCGCGACGTCTTGCACATCACCACCCACCTTCTCGCACAAATCGGCGATTTCGTTGATGAAGGTGATCTTGGTCGCAAGGAAGGCGTTGGCCGCATATTTGGTCAGCTCGGCGCTGCACCGGGACATCTCGACAAGCGGCGCGGCGTTGAGGTGAAGCGGGCGATAGAGCTGACGCATCACCGCCTTCGCCTCTTCATCCTGCGCGCCGATGACGATGCGGTCGGGCCGCTTGAAATCGTCGATGGCCGCCCCTTCGCGCAGAAATTCGGGGTTGGAGACAACCATGAAGCTGGCGTCCGGATTGGCTTCGCGCAGGATCCGCTCAACCTCATCGCCGGTGCCGACGGGCACGGTCGATTTGGTCACCACCGTCTTGGTGCCGGTCGCAGCCTCGGCGATTTCGCGCGCGGCGGCATAGACATAGGAGAGATCGGCATGGCCATCACCCCGGCGCGAGGGCGTGCCCACCGCGATGAAGATCACTTCGGCGGTCTTGACGGCGGCGGCCAGATCGGTCGAGAAATGGAGCCGCCCCGCTTTGGCGTTGGTGGACACCAGCACGTCGAGGCCGGGCTCGAAAATCGGCATGATGCCCTGGTTCAGGCTCTCGATCTTGCGTGCATCCTTGTCGATGCAGACCACGTCATGGCCAAAGTCCGCAAAGCACGCGCCGGATACGAGCCCGACATATCCTGATCCCACAACCGCAACGCGCATGCCGGTCCTCCGTTCCAAGTCAAATCATTGTTGGTGTGCCGCCCGCCTTAGGGGCGGGCAGCGGTTTTTACAAATGGACACCTTGAAAAACCTCTGGCGCACGGCGGCTTGCGGTGATTCATTGCCTTGGCGGTTGGCACCTCCTCGAGTGTCAAGCGGTCGAGAGGACTCTGTGTCAAAGAGATCGTCGATGTGGCAACTTGAGTGTAGAGCGCCGTTGTCGACAGGTTGCGGTGACCCAGCAGCACCTGAATGATCCGGATATCGACCCCGCTTTCGAGCAGTTGCGTGGCAAAGCTGTGCCGCAGCGTATGGACGCTCACACGCTTGGTCAGACCCGCAGCCTTTGTCGCCGAGCGGCACGCCGCGTGCAGAACGGTGATAGTAATCGGCTTGTCGGGGACAACTGGCACTCTTGTGGACTTCCCAGACGCCAGTAGATGCGCAGAATTGCAAGCAGCGCGGCGAGCATGACGGTGCGATCTTGAGCCTACCATGGTGGACTTGGATCGCATCCGGTCAGAGTCGATATCGGCGACCCGCAGGCTCGCGACCTCGGAAACGCGCAAGGCCTGCCGTACAAGCCGTGGTCAGCGCAGCACGGGCTTTAAGCGAAGGCACTGCTTCCAAAAGATCGCACAACTTCGTCAGCACCCGGAATCGCAGGCAATTTGCGCGGCATGCGCGCGTACACAATCCGCACAGGTATCTCACCCCGATCCAGCGTGACGCCGTAAAAGAAGCCCAGTGCACACACGATCTACCCGAGGAAATGCCGAGCGAGACCAGATGGAGCTGAAAGGCGCGGACATCCTCGAGTCCGAGGCAATCCGGCGATCGTCCGAAATTGCGGCTGAACTTCGTGACCACATGCAAATAGGAACGCTGGGTTGCTGGCGACAGGTTGCGCAGGCTCATGTCGTCGATCATACGACGGCGCAGCGGGCTGGCCGCTACTGTGGCTTCAGTCATGGGATGGTCCTGGTGAGGAGGTTGGCGGGCAACCAAATCTTTCCATCCAGAAGGTCATCCCCACCAGTCCAAACGCACCAGTCGAGCGTCAGCGAGTTCGTTCAATCCCAAAAATCACACTTCTGCCAAAGTAGTGCTAAAACTTGTGAAGCATTGGTCTGTCCAACCTCATTCATCTCCGCAAACCGTCGAAAACCCGCGAAACAGCCCCGCCCTTGACCGACTGCTTGCGGACATAGCGCAGCGCGGTCGATACCGATTTCCAGCCGATCGCCTGACAGACCCCTGCCCCGTCCTCGCCGCTCGCGAACAGATCCTGCGTCAGACCCACCCGCATCGAATGCGTGCTGATCGCGCGGAGGAGGTCCCCTTCCTGCCCGGCTCGACCTTGACCAGCCCTTCGTCGATCACGGCGCGCGCCAGCCTTTTGTAGATCGCGCCAATGCCCTGTCGGGTGAGCGCGCCCTCGCCAATGGCATAGCGCGCCAGCGGCGGAACTGCGGGCTTGCCCTGCAACCGTTCCTGCCAGTGGCGCGTATGCCCGGGAATGCTAAAATAATCCTGTGGCGGGCGTGCAGGGCGCCCCAGCCGCCGGTCACACCACGCGCCGAAACAGCGGTCCTTCATCAAGGCCTGAGGCTTCAAGCCACGCCCCCAATCCGCCGCATCGTATCGGCTGGAAAGCCAAGCCAAACGTCCCTCCCTTCCTGATCGGTCTTGGTCTTGCCGATCGCCAAAATGCCGCGCCCATCGGCCTGTGGATTAACATCGCGGATGCGGATCGCGGCCAGTTCGCTGACGCGCAAGCCCGACTCCGAACGCGACTCCCAGCAACGCCCCATCGCGCAGACCCTGGAGGTCGCTGCCGCACACCGCCAGCAACATGGTGAGCGTGACACCATCCACATCGTCTTGCGGGCTCATCGGCACTCCCAGCCGGATGGCGGCGGCCTGACGCTGCTGACTGCCTTTCCGTCGGCGTGCGGCCTTGAGCGCGTCTGCAACCATCGCTGCGCGCGTCTGGCAGGGAGTTTCGCGCGAGAGGTCCAACATGCGGCAGTGAGTACGCGAGAGGCTGGCAATGCGGCGGGTGAGGGTGGCGGGCCTAAACCCCCTGCCCTACTCGAACTAGCGCAAGTAGCGGACCAGATCTTCCGGGTCCGCCAGGAGCGTACTACCGCTTCTCAGCTGCACACCAGGTAAGATTGTAGCTGAGATCATCGATCAGCGCGCGCCGTGTCTCGGCGCCATCGCCTCCAGGCGGTTTCAAAACCGATCAGACTGACGCCGCCAAGCTGGCGGGCGGCGCATCCGGAGACAGAGCGGCCAAGCGATCGACGATGATGGGACTTGGCAGCGCCCTTGCGACGAACCGGCGGCTGCGAGGCGTCAGCGACCTCGACTGACAACGTTTTCGGTTTGCCTGTGGGGCCAGGGTCGACCGCTCGACGGCATCAGGGGTCAGAGAGTGATCAGACGCGCCTTTCGGGTTTCGGCCCATTGTCGAGATATATTGTTTGCCGTAACTTATTATTACGTATAGTGCCGAAATTGGTGTGTTTTTATGCAAACCTATATTGTTGCAGTGGTTTTCTGGCATCCCCTCCTCTCGGCCAAAGCGCAGTCAGCAAGCTATGTCACACCCCAAAGATCAATTCTAACTCGGCCATGGCACTTTTGCATTGAGGAGCTGCCGATGCAAATCTCTCATTTTCAAGGCTTTTGCCGGAGGACGTAGCCGTGACGTCACCACCATCCTTGCCTTGAGGTGTTGGGGAGCCTTTGGAATCAGCCACCGAATTGATTGCCAAAATCCAACCATGGCCGCACACTGCTGAGCATCGACAATGGCTATGAATTGCGTGTCTT
>JADKCA010000011.1 GCA_016714795.1 Sphingomonadales bacterium
CGGTGATCGCAAGCGGCTGACTGGGCCTGCGGTAAAGCGGTGCTACGGCTCGTCCGGGCCTGGGGCGGCGACAATACTGAAGGTGCGGCGCTGCTCGGCGTATCGACAAGCACCTGGGACCGGATGAAGGCCGGGAACTGGAACGGCACTCAGCCAGGACCAACTCACCCCGCGCCTCGGCGTTGATCGGCGTGTTCAAGGGTCTGCACCTGCTTTTGCCGATCCTGAGGGCCGACCGTTGGCCGCGTCTGCCCAATCGCGGCCCGATCTTCAGTGCCAAATCACCGGTCGAGGCGATGATCGAAGGCGGCATCCCGCGCATGCTCGAAACCCGGCTCTACATCGACGCATTGCGTGGCGGGCTCTGAAGCGCCGCCAGCGCACCCGCTGGTTCGCGAGGCCTTTCCGCGCACGATCCGGCTGGTCGCAAGCGCCCGGCTGCGCGACGCGGTGCTGGCACCTCTGGCCGATGACGACGACGAACGCGCCCTCCTTGCCCGGAAATCGAAGGCGCGACCAGCGGTCAGGCTGATCGCCGAAGAACGCGGGATCGGTGGGCTCGCGGCGGATGAACTGGTCCACGGTGTCCTGCATGCCCCTTCATCAACGCAAGCTTGCCTATGCAAACCGCGCGCCGATGCGCTTCAACCCGGCCAATCGCGGTGCCTGGTATGCGCCCTTGTGCTCCGAAACTTGCATCGCCGAGGTCGGACATCATCTGACATTGGCGCTGGCGGACACAGGCGATTTCAACGCCGTGGTTGACTATGGCGAGATGCTCGCAAGCATGTCGGGGCTGTTCATTGACCTGCGCGCGGCTGTTGGTCATGCGGCGCTCGACCCCGATCCTGCCACCGGCTATGCAGCGGGCAATGCGCTTGCGGCTGAAGCGCGCGCGCAGGGTCACAACGGGACCATCCACCCTTCGGTGCGGCACCTGGCGGGATTTGCATTGCAGCGCTCTGGCCCAACGTCGTCCAGTCGGTGGTCGGGCAATTTAGTTCGGCTCATTTGGGAGGGCAGCCCGGACTATCGCTGGGAAGCGCTTTGGCGCGCTGCCTCAGCTTCCGGCGTGAGAGAGGAGGAGGGCGAACGGGGAGGCGGGCAGGGTGCTCGCTTCGCTCGAAAGGATCCCCATGGCCGACCGCGTCCCCGCCCGTATCCAGATTGGCGGCACTCTTGCCACTGAATGTCTGGACCAACTGTCTGCACATATTGCCGCTTATGACCTGCGCTTTGATTGGGATGGCGAATCGTTTGATCGCACCGTTCTGCCTGCCAATGGCCCGCTTGATCTTTACGCACTCGAAACACTGAATGGCAGCTTAGATGATCTCGAAGCCTGTTTGTAGCCTATAATCTGGCCTTCGGGCGCTGGGCGGGCGGCGCAGCCGGGGCGTTCGACCCCGAGATCATTGTCTTTACCGGCGATGGCCGGCCCGAACGCTTTGCGGCTTCCGAAGGGGAGATCATCGCGCTTGGTCCCGACGCAATCGCCGAACTCGGCAGTTACGACGCCATCCTGGCGATGATCGAACGCAGCCGTTTCGATCCGCCGCCGTTCCAGCTCACCAGCAATCCGTTATGAGCTTCACCATCGCCTTTTATGAGATTGGACTGGCCTATGGCGGGCCTGAGGAAGGCAGTTGGTGGTACGAGACCGGCGAGATTGTCAGGCTGATCTCGATCACCAGAACCGAGGGCGCAGCCCTCGCCATTGCAAGCCGAGCCAACCGACTGCTCGACCGAGTCCAGCGCCATCATCGCCCGGTCCATGCGGCGGCCTATGACGGTGGCCGCTTTCGAGCACTGGTCTTCGCCGGTCCCCCACCTGCCAGCTTTCCGGTCGAACGTCCGACCTACAGTTAAACTGCTGGGCCGCGCCTGCGCGTCGCTACTGCAACGTCGGCACGGAGACTGCTCACGAGGAGCCTTTCCCATGGACTTCGAACCTGACCGCTTCGCTTTCTCTTATGCGCGCGCCTTCTGCTTTGCGTCGAGCGGTAATGCCTATGATGCAGCAGACCGACGCGGCGATCAGCCGTGGCGCCATCCTGCTCATTGCCTCGGAACGCATCGTCGGTCTGGCCGACACCGGCCGAATGCCGTGACTCAGGCGCATGGCGCGCTCCATCCAGATTGCGCCGGGCGCTTTGCCGACCTTGGGGCCGTGGTGGCTGAGTTTGGTATCTCCGAAAGTGACTTTCTCGAAGCGGCGCGGTTGGCGCGTGATCTGGGCTTCGCCCTCGATCCCACGCTTGATGCCCTCCTTGGGAGCCTCCTGTGACGGGACTGCGCGCGGGCGCGCAGCGATCGGCCTTACGGCCGAGAGGAAGGGGTGGGAAAGTGGTCAGACAAGGGTTTGACCAGACCATCCATCCGGAGAATATCGATGAACATCGGAACGATCACGAAGAACGCCGCTGGCCAGCTCAGTCGTCAAGTGAGCACGCTCGCTGTGACGCTGACCGTGGGTCTGCGCAGCGTCATGAGCAAAAACCCGCGCGCGCCCAAGTTCGAAATTGTCGCCTTGAACGCCGCCCGCCAGTGGGTCGTGGTTGGTGCGCTGTTCGAACTGACGGCCAACGCGACCGGCGAAAGCTTTTACCAGGGCAAGATCGACGACCCCAGCATGGCGAACCCGCTCTACATTGCGCTGTTCGCGCAGGAAGATGGTTCGTTCAACGTCGCCTGGCAGCGCCCAACGCGCCGCCGTGCGAGCACGCTCGAAGCTGCCGACTATGGTGAGGGCGACATGTTCGACGGTGCGGACAATCGCGGCGGCCCTGAAGACCGGGGCGGCGATGGCCTGGGCGAAAGCACCGCTGACGGTCCACGCAAGGGCAAGGCCAAGGTCGGTGCCGATGCTGGCACCAAGCCCGAAGACGCGCTTCCGCTGGTCGACGCCTGACCCTCCGGGCACGGCCAGTACCCTCGCAAGGGCTCGTTCGCATCTGCGAGCGGGTCCTTGCCCTTTTTCAATACCCCACTAAACCCGTCTTGCGCAGACAGGTTCAACGCTGGTCTGTATCGAATTCTTCCGCCCATCGAGAAAAGGCCATCAGTAATGGATCATGAAATGCTTCTGACACAGGCCGCTGACGTTGTTGCTGCCCATGTCAGCCACAACCATGTCGCCCTGTCTGACGTACCTGTTCTGATCCGGTCGGTCTATGACGCGCTTGCAGCGCTCGGCGCCCCAGCTGAACCACCGGCGCAAGCGCTTGTTCCCGCCGTGAGCATCCGCTCCTCGGTCAAGCCTGAGACGATCACCTGTCTCGACTGCGGCAAGAAGATGCAAACGTTGAAACGTCATCTGCGGGTGAGCCATGACTTGAGCCCGGCGGCCTATGTCGCGCGCTGGAACCTGCCCGCCGACTATCCGCTTGTTGCCCAAAATTATACCGCTGTTCGCAAGGCCCTCGCGCTCAAAATAGGCCTTGGCCGGAAGCCTGGACAGAGTCCTGCAAAGCCGACTGCTGCGCGCAAACGGCTCGGCATCGCGGAGGCATAGCTGGACAAAGCTGCCGACACGGCTTCGGTGCCAGATCCGGCTGCAACCAAGCCCGTAGTGGTGTACATGATATGCACATGTCCGCACCGGGCTCGCGAGCGCGCTGCGCTCGATAGGCATGACATTCAACTCGGGATGCATCCTCGATGATCGCCGCCGCCAACCACCCTTGACTGCGATGAACCATGCGGCGGTCGGGACGGGGCACAACCGGCAAAGCAGCGGACCGGGAAGCCCTGCGGTCTTGCCGCACCACTCCTCGCTTTACCGGTTCCCCGCTGCTGGCGCGCGGTGTGCCGCCGTCCTTGTCCCGCCGCTCCTCCTGTTCATCGCCGGGCAGTTCCGGCGAGTGTCAACAAGGAGGTACATCATGAAAATCTGGTCATTCTCATCGGGCGCATCGCATCGACCCGGAAACCCGCAACAATGGCAACACCGGCGTCACCAACTTTACGCTCGTGACCGACCGGCCCCGTATCGTCGACGGCAAGACCGTCAAGAACGAGGCGGGCTATACCGAGACCATCCCCGAGTTTCACCGCATCACTGTCTTCAACGGCCTCGGCCAGACCGTCGCCAAGCACAAGGCCAAAGGCGACATGGTCGAAGTCCAGGGCCGCCTCCATTATTCCAAATGGACCGACAAAGAGCAGGTCGAACGCTATTCGGTCGAGATCATCGCCGAGGAAGTCCTCTTCCTCTGAGCGCTGACACATATATCATCAGGCGGTTCTGCCCGGACGGGCAGGGCCGCCCTTTCTGCTGTTTACATTCTCGCCGCTTGCGCGGGCCCACGCGTGAGCATGCCGCTCACGCGCTTTCACAACAATACCGGCGAGTTTCTGGGTCTCGCACTGGGGCAGCCGGTGACGCTCACCAAGCATGACCGGGTGGTGCTGACCATCTGCGAGGCGGGCTATTTCGAGCGGCTCGAGGCCTTTGCGGCAGCCAATGGCGGCTCGCTGGCGACGCGTCAGGGCTTCAAACGCTGCAAGGTTCAAGCGATTTGCTGTTAACCGGCCCGCGCAGGCGGGCCGGGCAAATCTGTTTCTCTCTCATCTCGCCATCAGGCTGACGCTTCATCGCCATAGCATGACGCTTGGGTGCTGGCGGCCGTCAAGGACCAGCGGTCCCCCCAATTTTGTCCGTGCGGTCCGCTTCGCTTGGACCACCCCAACAAAATCGGTTCCCCCACTGGCGGACGGGGCCGCGACGGCGCGTGCCGCGCGTCGTCCATGACCGCCTGGCACCAGCGTCCAGCTGATCTCCATCTTTCATCCATCGGGGATGAGAGGGTTTTCAATTGGAGGTTATCATGTCCACACGTTTCACCAATTTCGTCGATCTTGCCGACCATTATGCCGAGCAGGTGGCTACGCCTGATTATGGCAGCGCATTCATGGAGCAAACCGAGATGGCCCGGCTCTCGATTGCCGACGCGCCCACCAATGCCGAGATGCCCGATCCTGACAAGGCGCAAGCCGCTTTGGAGATGATCATGGCGACGGTTTTTGATCTATTCCGCGATACCCGTATGGAGGATTTCTCGGCAGAAGTGGCGTGGGGCTTTGCCAACAGCTTCCATGTGGTTGCTAAGCGGCTCGATGACCGTGAGGATGCGACAAGCCAGAAGCTCACCGAACTGCTCAAGGCCTGGGATCCGTCTGAAGTCTATCAGACCGAAGTCGAGGAACTGACGATGGCGGCACGGAGCCTGTCCGAATGCCGCGATGCCATGGAATGTCTGCGCGAACATGCCGCCCTCATCTACCATGTCGAGACCGGAAGGCCGTTCTCTCCGGTGCGCGGCTCGCGGGTTGCCTCCAAAGCTACGGCATCAATGATCGAAGCCCGAGACTATATTGCAAGCCGGGCAGCGCAGCGGCGCGAGCAATATGCGCCCTCGGGTGCCGTCGTTGCCTTCTCGGGTGGGCAGAACTGGGTCGATCATGACCTGATCTGGGAATATCTCGACTGCATCAAGGCGCGTATTCCCTCGATGATCCTGGCAACCACGGCGCAGAATAAGGGAGCCGATGTGATCGCGGCAAGTTGGGCGGCCAAGAATGAGGTGAAGGTCGTGCTGTGCCGTCTCGACCGGGCTCTGGGCAACCGAGCGGCCTTTGTGCGCAACGACCGGATTGTCGGCTTCCGTCCGGTGGAAGCGATCGTCTGCAGCGGAACCGGCATCCAGGCCAATCTTGCCGACAAGCTGCGCACCGCAGGCATCCCGCTTCATGTGTTGCGCGAGCGGTCGGTAATGCACGGCTGAGGAGCACTTCAACCTCGCCACCAAGGGTGCCAGGCCAATTGGTCTGGTGCCCTTTTTTTGTCCGTTCGGCACTGCCGAGACGGGTGTCTTGCGGAACCGGTGTACCCAAAACCCAAACACACACTCTCGCAAAGTTGCCCAGTGTGAAGACCTGAGCTGGCCCGCCTCAAGGATGCGCGGTGCCCCCAATTTTTTGCTCCATTGCGCTTGCGCTCCACTCCACAAAAAATCGGCACCCCCACGCCCCGCTGACGCGGCCCTCGGTCCTTGACCCGGACCAGCTCCGATCTTCGCTGAAGAAGCCTCTTCGATTTTCAACAAGGAGGTTATCATGTCAGCACTCGCCACTCAGACCATCACCGCATTCAATCAGCCCGCTTATGACGCAGCCTTCCGGACGGCATCGATCCGCGCCCAGCACAGCTTCTTCGACCAGCACATCATCGAGGATGACGAAGCAGGTTTCATCGCCGTCGACGAAGGCGACTATAACGCCCTGACACAGGAGATGATCGACCGGATCGTCTATACCGTCGAAGGCCAGATGGACGATGATTTCGATGCACCGCTGTATCGCAGCACTGCCGGAATCGATCTGGATTTCGACGCCGAAGACTGCCCCTTTTGAGGGCCGCTGAGGGGAGGGGCCGAAAGGCTCCTTCCCGTTTTCTGTGCGAACCGCCCAAGCGATCAACGCGGCATCGAGCCACTTTGATCGCAGAATGGCGTGAGGCAGGCACCCCTTCGCCGCGAAGTCCAATTCTTGCGATTGCGCTCATAACGGATACATTTGATCAATGTACCGATCAGCGAACTGCCTATATCATTGTTTTAACGGGATAAAATTCCTGTCAGGTCCTCGACTCGACGCCGCAGACCAGCGTTCGAAACACCAGTCGTCGTGCCGTTGAAATGGCCGCCCAAGACGACATTGTGGAGCCCGATCCAATGTCCATTGTGGACCAGGCGCTTGCCAGTCTTGGCTATAGGATCCGGATTGATCGCGCTGCGGATCAATGGGTTGCGTGGCTGATCGAAACCAACTCCGGCATCGTCCGCCGCGCGCTGACCGGTGCGCCGGGTTCCCTCTCGGCCGAGAACGCCCGCATCCTGATCTACACGCGGCTTGCGGTCCAGCTCAAAACTGATGAGCCAATCGGTCCACCCGAGAGCTGGTCGGTCCACTGATCTGCCCGCGCCGCAGACGGTATCCGCAGCTGTTGCGACCAACATGTTTCTGTCTTACGCGGCTATCGCCTTGTCTTACGCAGAAGAGCGCCGCCGATGGATGTTTTTAACCTTCGTCTTTCGAAGGAGCTGCAACTTCTCCTCGATGCGGCCGCCCGCGAGCGCGGTCAGAGCCGTTCGGAAGTGGTCCGCGACGCGCTCACGGCGCACCTCAGCCCAGCCGTCACGGCCGATCCGGACTGCGTGGTGGGTGACGATGACTGGAACGATTTCGGTACTGAGGTCATTGCGGCCCACAAGCAATTGCTGAGTGAACTGATCGACACACTTGCCGAGCGCGAATGGTCTGAAACCGTCGAAAAGCTTTACGCTCTTTTCCGGCGCAAAGTGATCGAAACCAGCGCTGGCCATCAAAGCCCGTACCTGACAAGTTTCGCCTTGAAGGACGTAGCAGGCCCGCGCGTCGGCACCATCATCGCTTTTGCCGCTGATGACACAATCAGCACCAGTATGACGCTTGAGCAGCTGTTCATCGAATATGCCTGGTGCGACGGGATGGATGCCTTCGCCGAGATTCCCGCGATCTGGGAGGCCGCAAAGGCCCGGCTCGACAGCGGTGAACCCGATCCATCGAGCGGGGGCTAGGCGAAGAAACGCCAAATATCAGGCGTTTGACGAGGGGTTGGCCGACCTGGTTAGACCACACTGCCGCAAACTCGTGCGGCTGCGCATCTTTCTATGGGTGCGCAGCCCCAGAGCCTATTGCAATGTCAGGTTGGAGCGCGCCGGCCGAGCGGTTCTGGTACTGCGCGCGCTGGGAAGCTGCGCTCCCGTTCGCCACACGATATGCTCGACACCCGGTGTGTTCATCAAAGCATGGAGCGCTTCATCATAAGCCGGATCGACCCGGTTATGCGCGAGGAACACTGCAGTCGCGCTAGGCCCGGTATCGGTGAGCGACAAGCTCGCAATCGGTACATCCCTGGCGAGGTTCACCCGCAGGCCTTTGACGAACCGGCGTTCGTCCGCAATCGCCTTGTCGATAAGCCTGCGCTCATCGAGCGTTTCAAACGGCAGCCATTGCTCGGTTACCGGCATGATCGTGACTTCGATCAATTCGGGCAGTCCCGAATCCGAGAGCGAAAAGGTTCCCGCCATCACCAGATGGCATTTCCCGCCATCTGAATTCCAGAGCTGCTGTTCGACCGCGAAGCGCCTGTGAAAGCGCCGTGCCATGTCCTTGTCGAGAACGAACGGCCAGTCGGGCAGGTGGCGTAGGACAATCTTCTCTCCGAAGCGCGCTTCTTCGATCGATTTAACCTCGCCGATCACGACCATGATGGCATCGCGCGACGCATGAACCGGCATCAGTTCGGACTCGCGCCGCGCGGCGATTTCGTCCTTCTTTTCGAGCCGGAAGGTTTCGGGAATGAACAGCATCTGCCCGAAATTTTCACCCTTGGCCCGGCAGCTGAGCGCGGCCGCTTGCAGCGCCCTGCGCACGATATACCAGTTGCGTTTGTCCTTCATTTTGGGATGCCAATGTGTGAGTTGCGCACGGTCCCAAAGATAGTGCAGCATTCCCCGCATCGACAGCCGTTGCCCATTCGACTTAACCGATGGTTTGTCGTTGGTCAGCGCGGCGGGAGCCGCGCGCGCCGGACCTCTCGACAACGGGAACGCAAACTTCAAATCGGTGTCACCAGTATCCTGATCTTCGACGATCGCTGAACCCCTAACCTGGCCAAGGCCGGTCAGGAAGTCCGGAGCCTCATAATGCTCGCAGCCCGGCGCGTGCTTCGCACCCGTACCGGGCCAGCGCGACAGTACATGCTGATTGTGTCGGAAGGAGATATAGAGCGGAAGCACCTCATCGCGACGACAGAGGCAAACCGGCTTTTCCCGCAAGGCGTATGCCTGCGATACCACCGATGCGAAGCCTTCATCTTCTGCATCCATTTCGCGCTCGAGAATGTAATAGCGCTGCATCCCGACATCCCCCTGAACACTCTTCAAAAGCCTGCCCAGTTTTACAGCAACAACATACCCATATTCATGCGTGCTGCAAGTCAATCGGAATAAAGCAAGAGGTCCGCCGATCCTGTCGGCGAACCTTCTCATTCTATCTCCGTAATACGCTTCAGCGTTGGCTTAAAATCTGTGCGACGCGGGACGGCCCGAGATCGCCCAACGCCTTTGCAATGGTCTTGGCTTCGTCTTTCGACATTGACGCGATCCTGACCTTGCCAGGTGCTGCGAGCAGCATTGGACGTCCCTTGTCTGCTTCAGCGGCAAAGGGCGGCCTTACGCTGCTCAGCAAGCTCGGCCAGACGCTGCTGAACGCGTGCCATCTCTTCGTCAATCGCTGTTACACCAGCTCCAGTTCTTGCCGGTCTCGCCATCGCTCAACCTCCTGTCAATGCAGTGCCTCGATTGGTGCTATTACTACCGTGAACTGCATCTGGTTCAATCAGGAATTTCTGGTCGCTGCGCGAGTGGGAGTTGCGTCAACCATCTGCGCTTCGCTTTGACCGGATGCGCCTTCAGAAACCTCCAGCCCGACAAGGCAAGCGTTTCCATGAAAGGGAAACGCACCCACCGGGTCCCAATGCCCCGATGAGGTACAACTACCTGCAACCAGCGATGGGATGCAGATAGTAGAAGGGCACACGCTATGCACCGAGGCGCTTTCACGAGGATGGGAAAAACAGACGTATAATCAATGCGTTAGCGCGACGACAAATGTATTCGGTTGTGGGCGTTTCCGAAATATTCGAGCGACTACACGCGACTGCAATCTGTAACACATTGAAACGACGTCGTTTTCTGCGACTACAAAGGGCCTCGCTTTTGCGCACATCCCCGCTTGAGATTTGAGAGCGTCAGGCGTAAAAACTCCCTTGCCTGCCTTAGCCACGCGGACGCCCTGCCATCCACACTCAATGTGGAAGGTCCTACAGTGCGTCAATTTACACTTCGTCTCAGCATCGACCAGGAAGTCCCACTGGACGCCATTTCGGTCGAAACAAATACTTCCAAAGCCGATGTCATTCGCATGGCGGTTGATCACTATTGCGGCGTTCTCGCTGAGCGCGCTGACAACCCGGTCACTGCCAAACTCAATCCCCGCATGCACGAGCTCATCGAGTTCACGGCGATGGCGATGGATCACATCCTGTCTGATCGTTACGGCGACCGAGTACGCGACGAAATCCTGACCGATGTGTCACAGAATTTGCGCAAATTCCATGCGTGAACGGCTCCCGCAAAGGCTTCGCGCGAACAGTGCGAATACCAACCCGATCCGCAACGCCGGACACTTCACACGCGGCTCTCAGCTGATCGGTCACGACCTCTCAATGTGGATGCGCGGCGCCCGCGTTCCGCCGCTCATTTGGCTCGGTTCGTTCGTACTGATCCTGTGGCTCAAACTGGTCGTCATTCTGGACGATCATGAGTTCCAGATGATCTCGATGCGCACGCTTTCAGCTATCTGGGATTTCATCGATTTTGATCCCATGAAGCGGGTCAATCTGACACTGCAGTCGGGTAACATCATCCAAACCCCGATCGGCTATGTTCCCTATGTCGCTGAAGTCCGTGTTGCATGGTCCAAACTGATGCACAGCCTGCTTGGCTCGCTGCTGTTTTCAACCGTCATCGCAATCCCGTTTTCGGTGTGGTTCATCCTGTGGTCGAAGAGCCGTAGCAAGATCATGCTCAACGAGCATCACGAGCGCGGCGTAGAGCTCGTCGATGCTGATGATCTCATCCGCCAGATCGATGAACACAACACCAAACAGCTGCGTCAGATCGCGGCCGACGAATTCCCGAAAATGTCTTATCCCGAAGCAATGGACCTGCCGTTCGAGCGTCGCAAGCGCGTCGGACTTGTCACACCGTACAAGTTCGGAACGCTCCCCTATCCGATGGGCCATGAGCAGACCCATGCGATGATCATTGGCACGACCGGAGCGGGCAAAACCACCGCCATGCGTGCGCTCGTCAAACAGGCGATTGAGCGTGGAGAAAGCATTGTCCTGTTCGATCTGACCGGCCATTATATGGAAGCCTTCTACAAGGCTGATCGGGACAAAATTCTCAACCTCAACGACGCGCGTTGCTGCAACTGGACGATCTTCAACGACTGCAGGACGCCAAGCGAATATGTCTCGGCAACAACCGCGCTCATTCCGGCGGACCATGGAAGCGATGGTGGCTTCTGGGAACATGCGGCCCGCTCGCTGATCGCCGAGACCTGCATGAGCCTCCAGAAAGACGGACTCACTTCGAACGAGGCGCTGTCGCAGGAATTGTTCAAGGCAACGCTCGCGCAAATTCACAAGCGCCTCGCTGGGACAGTCGCAGGTCCGTTTACAGCGCCCGACGCTTCCAAACTTGCACAATCGGTGCGTGCTGTCGTGAACGCCCACGCCGCAGCCCTTCGGTACCTGCCAACTGCAGGAGAACCCTTCTCCATCAAGAAGTGGATCGAGGACGACGCCAAGGGTGCGTCGATCCTCTTCATTACCGCGCAATACGCCCACCTCGATATGAGCAAGCCGCTCCTCACTTTGTGGATGAACATCGCCATCAACACGATGATGACGCTCAAGCACACCCGCTTCTTGCGCACCTGGTTCATGTTCGACGAGCTTGGCGCGTTGCACCAATTGCCCTCGCTCGCGCGTGGTTTGCAGACCGCCCGGAGTTTTGGCGGCGCGTTCGTCCTTGGGGTCCATTCGTTCGCCGGCTTACGGCAGGTTTATGGCGACGACGGCGCGCGCAACATCATCAGTCTGACCGGCACCAAGATGATCATGCGCACCGCCGACCGTGAGACCGCTGAAGAGCTGTCAAAAATCATCGGCTACCGAAAAGTGCGCACCGTCGATGAAGCCTATTCCTACGGAGCCCATGCCACGCGCGACGCGTCGACCCTCTCCGCGACCACCAAAGAAGAAGCGCTGGTGATCGCAGACGATATTACCAGCCTTCAGAACCTCCATGCCTTTGTCCGTTTCCCCGAGCACTTTCCTTCGACCTATATCCGCATTCCCTACGTCAAATATCCGGCAATCGCGGAGGGGTTTGTGGAGGCGGAACCGCCGCCGCCGCTGGAACTGGACGAGGAAGGTGCGGACACGGAGAGCGAAGAGGGAGGAGGGCAGGATCGTGCGAGCGTGGTCGATCTTGACAACGGCGAAGAACCCGGCGAGCGCCGGGGCAAGGCGTCGCTCGCTCCCAATCCTCTGGATGCGCCTGAACCTGACGAAGAGCGGCCCGGCCTCCTAAGGATTCTCGACGATCAGGAACGGCAACGCACCCAGGCGGAGAAGGTCCAACTGCCACCCGAAAGGCCGGACACGCGCGACAATCTTTCGATGCGGCGCGGAGCGCGTATCCAAACCGAGGGGCATATTGCGCTCGACACGCCATTGCCAAAATCCGGCTCAACTGGACCGGGAGACGGCAAGGTCCCTGAGGAAAGCACTTCGTCGCGCGATATCAAACGTGAACTGACCACCGATCTCGGCGACGGAGATAATATTGAACACCGCACTGGACCAAGGAGCGGCGCTGAGCCCCTGCTCGATCCGAATGAACCGGATATGGAGCCGTGATCGCGGCCTCGCTCATCCCGCCGGAACGCGTCACGCTGCCATTCAATAATGCGGGGCCATGGTCATGACGGTCTCATTCGCGAAGGTCCGCACTGCGGGTGGGGCGTCCAACTATTTCACGCAGGATAATTACTATAGCCTCGAGCAGGGCGAGGCGACATCGGAATGGGGTGGAAAGGGCGCGGAGGGACTGGGCCTGCAAGGAGAGGTCAAGGCCGAGATCTTCGAGAAGCTGCTCAACGGCACACTGCCCGATGGCACTCAGGTCGGCGATCCCAGGAACCGCGCGCTTGGCAGCGACATCACCTTCTCCGCACCCAAGAGCGTTTCGCTTCTCGCGCTCGTCACTGGCGACAAGCGGATCGTCGAAGCCCATCTCGAAGCGGTCAAGACGGCGATGGCGTGGGGTGAAAAACACTTGTCCGAAGCGCGGATCAAGACTGGCGATACTGCCGTGCCGATCAGAACCGGGAACCTCACCTATGCGCTGTTTCCCCATGACACGAGCCGGGCGCTTGATCCTCAGCTCCATGTCCATGCCGTGACGGCCAACGTCACGCAGCTCCCGGAAAAGTTCCGAAACCCGGACAAGGCCAACGCCGACGGCACAGTGACCAAGGATCATGGCTGGCGCGCCTGGCACAACGGATTGTTCATCCGCAACAACCCGGTGTTGCGAACGATCTACCATAGTTCGCTGCGCGCCGGGATCGAAAAGCTCGGCTACGAAACGGTCGGCAATGGCAAATATGCCAATTTCGAAATCGACGGCGTGAACCAGGACTCTGTCGTCGGCTATTCCAAACGCGCGGCCCAGGTCAACGAAAAGGCCAACCAGCTCGGCCTCCAAAGTGACAAGGCACGAGACAAGATCACCGTCACGACACGCGACGACAAGATCAAGGTCGAGGACCGGGTTCAGCTGCAGGCGGACTGGCGAGGGGAGGGGGAGCAATACGGGTATAACGGTGACGAGATTTATGCCGCAGCCCTGACGCGCGCCGCTGAACCGACCAATCCGGTCGCGCGCGCAACCAAGACGGTCGGGCGGATCATCGCTGACGCCAGAGACAATCTGAGCGAATATCTGCGACGACCCAATGACCCGCTGGTTGACAAGGGGTTGTCCAAGCTCGCGCTCAGCCCCGCCGAGATCCGCACCCAATATACCGTTGCCAGCGCGATCCGCATCCAGTCGGAAAAGGAGGCGGCCTTCGATCATGCCGCACTGGTCAAGTCGGCTCTCGAACTCAGCCAGCGCGGGGTGACGGTTGAACTCGTCGAAGCACGGATCGAACAACTGACCAAGCGCGGCGAGCTGGTCCCGGAAAAGTCGACCCGGCTCGACGGCGCGATCGACAAGGTGACGACGCGCGAAGCCATCCAGACCGAACGGCGCATATTGTCCTCGATCGAAGAGGGGAGGGGCGAAGCCCGCCCGCTGGTTCCCGTCGATAAAGCTCCGGAGCTGCTCCAGAGCCTTTCGACGAGAGGCGAGCTCGGCCGCGACCAGCTTGCCGCCGCCGTTGCCATCGTGTCATCCAAAGACCGCATCGTCGTGGTCCAGGGTCGCGCCGGGTCGGGCAAATCGACAATGCTCCAACCGGTCGCCAAAGCCGAAATTCTCGATGCCGCCGGACACGCGCTGCAGTCCATGGGCAAAGACGCGCTGCTCCTGACCGTCGAGCAGCGCGGCAATGCCGAAGCGCTCGCTTTCCAGAACAAGATGGTCGCCGACCTGCGCGCCGACACCGGCATGAAGGCGAGCACGCTCCACTCGTTCATCGGCAAATATGGCCGCCACCTCGACGAAGCCACCAGTCCGCAGGGCTTCGCTGCTGCCAAATCGGAACTCAAAGGCCGCTACCTGCTGCTCGACGAAGCCTCGATGGTCTCAGCAACCCAGATGGACAGGCTGATCCGGATCGCCAACCTGTTCGAGGTCGGTCGTCTCGCCATCATCGGCGACCAGAAACAGCTCTCCTCGATCGAATGGGGAAAGGCCTTCAGCACAATCCAGGCCGCAATGCACCGAGCGGGCGAGCGTTTTCCGCACGTCACCGAGAACCGTCGTCAGGCCCAAGGCGCAATGCAGAACCTCGCCGATGCCGCAGATCGTGGTGACTTGCGCAAAGCCTTCAGCGCGCTTGGCGCGAACATTATCGAAAACGGGGAGCCGACCCGGGCGGCGGCGCGCGCCTGGCTCGCACTATCACCTGCAGAGCGTGACAAGACCGTGTTGTTGCCCTCTGGACGCGCTGGCCGCGCCGAAGCCAATGCAACGATCCAGCAAGGTCTGAAAGCCGAGGGCACGCTCAAGGGGGAGGGGATCGCGCTGCAGGTGCGAGAACGCGCCGATGTTGAAAAAGAGCAGATGCGTTACGGCAATTTCTGGCGCGAAGCGCAGCTGCTCGAGGTTAGCAACGAAAACAACCAGCTCGGCCTCAAACGCGGCGACTACCGGATCGCCTCTATCAATCGTAACGGCAAGGTCGCGCTGCGCGACGCCCATGGCAAATGGATCAAGGTCGATCCGCTCAAGCTCGACCCCGCAAAGCCCGGTTACTCACTCCGGCTTGCCAACGAGAAAACGATCCGGATTCACGAAGGTGACAAGCTGCGCTGGACCGACAACGACAAGAAGCGCGGGCTGTCCAACCAGACCTTGATGGAGGTCAAGAAGATCGGCCGCGACGGGGTGACGCTCAAACTCGCCGACGGCAAGACCATGCAGTTCGACCTCAAAGACCCGATGCTCAAACGGATCGACCTGGCCTACGCGATCAACACCCATATGGCGCAAGGGATCACCCGCGAGCGCGTAATGGGCGTGATGCAGTCGTGGGAGCGCAACCTCTCGAACATACGCTCGTTCCTGGTCAACTTCACCCGCCAGAAATTCGAAGCGATTCTCTTTACCGACGACAAGGCGAAGCTGCAGGAGCAGCTCAAGATCAATCCGGGCAACAAGACCAGTGCGCTCGAAAGCATTGGCGTCCTGCCGGTCGATCAGTTGCTCAAGGACCATGATCCGGCGCGAGCCGGTCGCGGATCCCCGGCACAATCGCGCCCTTCGGTCGAACTGGGGCCGGGCAGCCGGGAAACGCGTACAACGCCTGCGGCCGACAGCCGCAGGGAGGCTATCGAGACCAGCGCCAAGGCCGACGCCAGGGCGCAGGAACACCAACCGGCAGAAACGACCAAACTCGCTCCTGAAGAGCCGCAGCTCGACAAATCGAAGGGGATGGAGCTGTGATCTTCCGCCTCCTGAACGCGCGCCTCGCCGCGATCGTTTTGACCGCCATACTCCTCACATGTCCTTTCAGCGTCATCGGCGCCGAACCCCGACCGCAACCAGGACCAGCGGGACACTGACCATCAACCAAGGAGCACCACCATGTCAGGCAATTACGAAGATATCGGCAGTTTCGACACCCAGGAAGAGATCAACCAGTGGGCGGCGCGCAACAATATCGACCGCCGCGATATCAGCATCCAGCAGGGGCGGAAATTGCGCGTCGCGATCAGTCGTGACACGACTAACCTCAGTGATCAAGAACTGCGCGAAAGCCGCCGGAACGGGTTCTTTTGACAATCCTCAATACCCAGTCTTTGATTGTCCTGTTCAGCAGCCGTTGCGATCGACCAGAGCAGTCAAGCCTCAAAAGCCGGAGCCGCGTTCCCGGAAAGAGCGGTTTTGCGCACGGCTTCACCAAACGCCGATTGCTCGAACCTTTCTTATCCAGCTTCCTTATGAAGGGATATTGCATTAAATCTTCTTTTTCGAATTTGAAAAGAAGGGATGTCACGTGCTCGCCAACCGCGATCAGAGTACAAGACTATGTCGCGTTGCCGTGACCGTCGTGGGCGGCGAACGCATTCGCGCGCTGGTTCCGCCGCCACTGCCGCCCAATCCGCCAATTGACATGGCTGGCTTTTCGAAACTGCATGACGAAGCCAATCGCGCACTGGGCCGGCTCGACGGTGTAACCGGCATCCTGCCAGACGCGGATCTCTTTCTCTATGCTTATGTCCGCAAGGAGGCCGTGCTCTCTTCCCAAATCGAAGGCACCGAATCCTCGCTTTCGGACTTGCTCCTGTTCGAGAATGACGCAGCCCCAGGCGTTCCGCTCGACGATGTGCAGGAAGTGTCGAACTATGTCGCGGCCATGCGGCATGGCCTTGCCCGCTTGCGCGAAGGATTTCCGCTCTCCCTTAGGCTGATCCGTGAGATGCATGCCGAATTGCTGGCGCTCGGACGCGGCGCGACCAAGCAGCCCGGCGAGTTTCGAACATCGCAAAACTGGATCGGCGGCACCCGCCCCGGAAACGCGACCTTTGTGCCGCCACCGGTGAACGAGCTGACTGCCTGCCTCGATGCCTTCGAGAAATTTCTACATGAAGACGATGCGCTGCCGCTGCTCCTCCGCATCGGCATGGCCCATGTCCAGTTCGAGACCATCCACCCATTCCTCAATGGCAATGGCCGTATTGGCCGCCTGCTCATCGCGCTGCTGCTGTGCGAGGCCAAGGTGCTTCAGGAGCCGATCCTTTACCTCAGCCTCTTTTTCAAGACGCACCGTCAGACCTACTATGATCTGCTGCAACGCGTGCGCGACAAAGGCGATTGGGAAGCTTGGCTAGCCTTTTTCCTCGAAGGTGTTGTCGAAACGGCAGATCAGGCCGCCGAAACCGCGCGCCGCTTGCGCAGCCGCTTTGCCGAAGATCGACAACGGATCGAAAAGCTCGGTCGCGCGGCGGGATCGGCGTTGCGCGTGCACGAAATGCTGCAATCGCGACCGATCGTCTCGATTGCAGGAGCCACAGCGCAGCTCGGCCTGTCATTGCCGACCGTTCGGGAATCTGTGCGTCATTTGCAGCGCCTCGGTATCCTTGAAGAAATCACCGGCAGAAAGCGAGATCGCCAGTTCGCTTACCGGGCCTATCTCGATCTGCTTTCGGAGGGCATCGAGTCGAAGTAACGCGCGCTTTATTGAGCAAAGGCAAGACTTTTCCCCGACGTGGGGAAATGATTGCAGGTGAGCCGCTCTCTTGGTCTTGAACATTGAAGGTCAGGACGATGGACGATGACCACTACAACAACGACGATCAATCGCGCTACAGCCCATTTGATCTCCGGAATCCTCTCTACACCGTTTATCTGGGCGATCAGGGCTATCAAACATCCACGGACCGTAATCCGACCGGAGTGTTCACCTATGGGCAACTCGCCTATGGCGCTCTTGTCTTCATCATCCTCAGCCTCGCAAGCACCTACTTGTTCAACTGATGTATCAACTTTCACGCCACAGCCGTTCAATCAACACTACACCCTGTCGCGTTGCGCGAAAACGTGTTCTGAACTGTTTGCGATAGAATTATTTCCTGCGAGGCTTGCCTCCGCGCCTCCGCCTGCCGCCGCCAGCAGCTCCACCAAGTCTGAGGTGAAGATGATCGTCGTGGTCCTTCCACGAACTAACCAGACCTTCGCGAATGAGGGTGGGATCGTTAAAGAGGAAGGTGGCATCGGGGTTGCGCTCGCGCACCGTCTGAATGAACGCGCGCGTGGTGTCGCGATCATAGTTGACGCTGTTCCACGTCGTCGGGGCATTTCGCCCATCTAGCCTGAAGGGGCGGATATCGACCTCGCGCCCGCCTTGATGAGCATCATGTCCAGGCATATGGCCACCGCCCGTACGGCTCATATCGCCGTAACTGACACGCGGCCCTCCTACAGTGGCCCATGTCGCGCCGATGTCGCGTAACTCGCCGACAAACGCCTCGGTGCCGACCTGATCTGCTCCGCCGGACTGCCGCCCATAGGTCGTGAATCCCGCCCCGCGTGACGGCAAATGGGTATCCACGGGCCCTCCCATCGGTCGATTGTGGGTGCCGACTCGGGATGGAGGTGCCCTGTACTGATTGTCGACCGAACCCGGCAGGCCGAGCGTCGTCATCAGGGGGCCGAGGCCCGGACTTGTTCCCGCAAGGCTCGCATGATTACGCGCGAATGCTTCGTCCCTGATGGCATCGGCATCCATGCGCGCACCAAAATTCTCTCCACGGAACGCCGCGCCGCCACCCTGGATACGCGCAGCCTCGGCGCCGATCCTCGTCTGCACAAAGCCCGACAGCCCGGGATCAGAGCTGTCTCGCGTGATGTTCACGTCGGGTGCCTGGCTCATCACCCCAGCCACGCCTTGGCGACCCCATGCCCGAACCGCCTCTGGAGAGGCAGACGCAGGACCGGACAGCTTCAGGTCTGGTGCCACTGGGAGCACGCCCAGATCACGCGCCATCTCGTCGCGCTTCTCTCTGCGGAATCGGTCGACCAGCATGTCGCGAACCTGACGCTGCTCGGCGTTCGGGCTGGCAAGGTTTGGTGTAAAGCCGGTGGAGCGCAACAGATAGTTTTCCGGCCTTTGCAGCTCGGCCGTCATATATTGCGCCAGATCCTGATTGAGATTTGCCGAAAATTTGAGCCCGTTGCTCTGCGCTTCCGAAAAATCATGGCTGTACCGTGGTGTAGCGTTCTTCGGCGGTCGCCGCCTCGATGGACGCACTTCGAGCTTCGGACAACGATGCATCCAGCTTTTGCGACGCCCCGGACACGGCACTATCCGTCGAGCTCGATGTTTGCCGCATGAAGGTGTCTCGACCTGTGCGAAACTCTTCGGAGGCCACACTGGCGTTCAAGAAGCTCTGCATATTCGAATAGCCATTTGAGGCCCTGAAATCCTGCTCCGAAACATATCTTGCCGACGTTCCTCCATCCAGGCTCGCCCCAATTCTTCCGCCCGAACTGGCGTTTCCCGAAGTTCCAGTACCTCCTGGTTCCTTGCCTCCCTGGACTCCCACATTAGTCGGTTTCGCTTTCGCACCTGCCGGTGCACGACTGGCTTGAAAACCAATATCCCCCTCAATCGATGCTCGTCCTGACAAAACTGTTTCGCGGGCTATCTTCGTTGACGTTGCTTCATCGAGACCAAACCGATCCTGCAACTGCCGCGACAACGTATCGGTCTGAGAATTGACCCGATTATAGGAATCGCTGAGACCGCTGCCGTTTTCAGTCCCGGACGCAACCCGCCGCTCGACGCTATCGTAGAGCGATGCCCCGTCCGAACGCACAGCCGACCAAGCTTGCGTCTCCGCATGACGTTTCGAGTTCACAACGCCGAGCCCTTGCGACAGCACCTCGCGCTGATCCTTGATGAAATCATCCGTTGCGCCAGCGCCGATCGGCATCCGCGACATGCCGCCTTCCGAGTTATAGACTAGCGACCCGTCAGCCGTGTGACTGATCAATGTGCCGTCGGCCTGGTTCGCGCGCACATAGCCGGACCCAGTCTCATAGGTTGGCGCGGTCCGGTGCTGGTCCATCGTCGTGTTATTGACACTGCGCGACGCGAGGTTCGATGACCCATAATTATAATTGCCGGTGGTGGCTTCGGCCGCAGCCTGCTCAGCCGCGTTTTGCGAGGGTGCGAGGAAACTCGCCGAATGGGAGGCGATTGCCATTGCGCCCTTGGCCATACCGGCAGCGATGAAGGGCACCGACATGATCATGTAACCGGCCAATGCGGCCGCATCCTGATTGATCTCGCTGACCGGATTGAAGTTGGTCATCGTCATGCCGCCTGCCTGATAGGCGGTCATCGCCGACACCCAGCGGCTCATGAAGATCATGTTGAGGACCACGAACAGCGGCCCCCAGCTTGCCAGATAAAAGAAGCCCGTAACATAACCCCGCGCAACCGAGAGGCCCCCATTCGGCAAGAGCATGAGGAGAAAGACGATAGGGAACATCGCGTAGAACACGACGGTCAGCACGATGTTGAGGAGCGGTACCCACTTCATTGCTCCGCCTGCGATCGTCTCATAGGTTTTGCGGGTCTGCACGTCTGCTCGGTGCTGGGCAAAGGAATCGATCTGTGATTGAAGTCCCGGCGCGCCGAAGCTCGAGCGCGCCTGCAACACACTATCGATCAGCATCGCCTGCATTGTGAGTTGCTGTGCGCTTGTAAGCCCGCCGCCAAACGCTGTGGCTCCGACGGCTGCGATATCAGTGTCGTATTTGGCACTTGCCGCTGCGTTGCCGAGACCGGGAAAAGTTTGCTTGGCGATCTTGGTCTTGTTCGCCCCATAATAGGCATTCAACGCAGCGACCACCTGCCCGTAACCGACGTTGCACGCGACGATCGTCTCGGTTCCGGCGTTGTCGACCATCGACATCGAGAGCGACACCGACCCTGGCCCCATATCGGCCAGCAGGTTCGGCGATTCCATGATCGTCTTGATATTCCGGCGCTTGAGCAGGATTTCGTAGAACAGGCAGGATTTCATATACTCCTGCAGATTGGTCGCGATCACGGGATCGATCAGAGTATGGCTCTGGGTGGATTCAAGCAGCTTGGCGCCGTAAATGATGCCCCCGCTCGAATATTGCAGCGCATTCGGCATGACGAAGACAGTCTCGGCCCGCTGGGTCAGCCAGTCACCAACCTGGCTGGTGAAACTGGCCATCATGCCGAGACCAAGTGGAACGTTTGCCACCGTGGCCGGTGCAAGTCCGGGATTGACGCGGTCAGTCACCTTGACGGTAACGGTCGGGACCATCAGCACCAGATACATGGCGGTTGCCTGGAAGAACCATTTCCACAGGACGCGGTAGTCAAGATTCCACGCCATTGTCAGGAGGGCGTAGGTGAAGCCCATGACCATCACGACGCGGATCAGCGCCTTGTAGCCACCGCCACCCGCCCAGGCCGCAACCGCGTTCAGGACATTGACGATATATTCCCCCCCGCCGACCGTGAAAATTTCGAGCATCGCCTGCCAACCCTTTGCTTCACCCTTGTCCTGACCAGCCGCTCACTGGACGCCGGAGGCATTGAGCCCCCGCGAGAAATTGAGCGCGGCGGAAAAGCCGGGTGCGAGTTTGCGCTGGAGCGTCGTCTCGATCATCATCGCGCGATCGACGATCTGGAACGTCGTGTTCACCTTGTCCTGAAGCCGCGACAGCCGGTCAGCCAAACGCGCACGAGAGCGGAACGCCTGATCGCGGAACTCCGCGAGCATATCGGTGTCCGCCTGGTTCAGATTGCCGCTGTTGCCCGAGATTGCCTGATCGAGGGTGTGCTGGATGATCGAATCGAGCGTATCGACCGCGACGAGTTCGCTCAGCGTCGAAACCTCGTTGGTCGAGAGCTGGAATCCGGCAGCCTCATTGACCACAATGATCTTGTAGAGCGGCACCGAGGAAATCCCAAGCAAGGCGCGCTCAGCGGCCGTCAGGGGCTGATCGAAATGCACCTTCTGCGTCATCTGGCGAATGAGCCCGTCAATCTTCGGTTTCAACGCATTGGGTCCGAGCGCCGCAACAGTTTTGGGGGTCAGGGACAAGCATTTCGCACTATCAGCACACCCCCGGATTGAAATCGGCCTGGTTCCGTCGAGCAACGCGTCGAGCATCGCGCTGTCGCCTGGCCCGATGTGATCGATGCTGACCGGCCCATCATCACCTCCCGTGCGCGCGCGCACAATGACGGTGCCCACGAGGTTCATGACCAGCTCGCGCATTTCCTGACTCTCATCCTTGAGCGGAGAGTTGTTGATCATGTCCCACGCGTAATTCTTGTTGGTCGGCTTCTGCGCCTCTAGCGCCGGATCGGTGTTGCTCGCATTGGTTGACGCACGCTCGCCGCCATTGCCGCACCCGCGCCGCGATTTGGCCCAATCCGCAAACCGGCCTGCTGACGTGCCGATCGACTGACAGATTCTGTCCTCGGCCTTGTCGATGCGTGGCCAAATCGATCCCACCGCTGCCGCTGCGGCCTCGCAGCTATTTATGTTGAACGAATTCACCTTGTTGGCGATGTCCTGCATGTCTTTGATGACGCCGGAGATTTGCGGGCTGATACTCTCGATCGCGAGCTGAAACGCAAACCCGATGGCGTTGTTCGCAATCGCCTTGAGCATCGCGACAAATTCGGCCGTGTTGATGAACGAAAATGACCCGGTGAAAATATCGATCCCGCCACACCCAGCCCTGACCTTGGGGAGCTGCAAATTGGCAGGCGTCACCGTCTTTTGCGGAAACCGCGACCAAGCCGACCCAAGCGTGTAATAGCCCGCCGACTGTCCTTGATAGGCACTTGCGCCGGTCGCGTTCGCGGCCGCACCCATGTCGTCGAAATACGCGGCCATGTCCGACCCGACGCCTGCAAACGCGGGCTGGGCCGTCGGCACCGCCGCCATCGCCGACAAGGCGACCCAGGACACGAAGCGGACGAGCTTGCTCTTGTGATTTATCGCCATCAGAAATCACTCCCGACTTTGGTGTTGGTGAGCGCGAAGATGCGCTCTTTGATCTCATCGACCGTCATAACCCCGGTGCCGATCGGGATCGGCCGCCGCGCCACGGTGTCGTAGAGCACCAGCGCCGGCGTCGCCTTGGAGGTGAGGCCCATCCGCAGATGTTGGCCGGAATCGACGACGTAATTAGGGAACACCCGGTTGGGACCGCCATCGAGCGACACCGCAACAACATTGAAACCGCTCGTATCGGCAACCGACTTCAGGATAGGCCCGAAAATCTCGCAGGCCCCGCAGCTCTGTGCGTAGAAATAGAAGATACCGTAGCGCTGCGAGAGCTGACGCATGACAGTGTCGGTTTCTTCGCGGCGATTATCGATCCAGGCGCGCTTTCCAAGTGTCGAGACTGGGCGTTGGAGCGTGTAGTCGATCTCCGGGTTTTGCCACATCACGCGCTGCCACTGATCCGAGAAGGTCGAGGCGCGATCGAGCTGCTCGCGCTGGAAACGGATATAGGCCGTCACATTGGCCTCGCTCGGATCGAGCACGGCGCGGGCCTTGAGTTCCTCGAGCTGCTTGGTGATGGCCGCCAGTTGCACAGCCGCAGCCACTGGCTGTGTTGCCGCCGCAGCCTCGCGGGCCCTACGCTTCGCCCGATCACAATAGAACCAGGTTCCGAGCTTGCGCTCCTTGCAGTAAAACTGGTCCCCAGTCTGCTGATCATCCGGCACCTGATCGCCTGCGCCCGCAACCGCTCCGCGCAGCGCCACAACATCTTGGGACACCATGCTCAGGCCGATATCCTGCGCGGGCGCCTGACCGGCCAACGGCAGCGCGCTCAGGGCCATCATGATCTTACCGACTGACATAATTGCCTCCTTCATCATCCTTGGTCCCCAGGCTCCACATCGCGCCCTTGATGAGAGGCACTTTGGTTTGACTCAGCACTTCCGCGCCGCGCGGTGTCGTCTGGAACCCAGCGCCACCCGTCTCGCGAATGAGAAATTCTTGTCCGACCAGACGGTCGATGAAATCGGAGACTTCGGCTGCCGAGAGCGGGGTTGGAAACCAGTCAAGCAAACTGGAGACGAGCTCATCGACCGCAACCATCTTGTCGCCGTTGCAGCGAAGCAGGATTGCCCACTCCTGGACCGACACTTCGGCGAGGCCGGAATGAAAGTTTCCGATCGCAGCGAGTTGCTCGGTGCTGAGCAGATGCGCGTCATCATCGCCTTCCTCCTTTCCTTTCAGGGTCGTCTCGGGCAACTCCCGCTCCCTGCCTGTTGCGGCCATTAGTTTGCTCCATGCGTCGCATAATAGGCTCTGATTTTTGCCTGGATTTCGCCCGCCATCTCGGCCTCGGCAGGCAGTTTGGCCTTCTCAAGAAACTCGTTGTAGATCTCCGAGAAATCCATGACAGAGAGATCGAGCCGCGAGAATTCGTCGGCGGTAAAGCCTGCGCATTGCTCGGTTTTTGGCGGCCCCCACGGCTTGCTGATTTGCGGTCGACCCTGTTCCTGCAAAATGCGCGTCAGCTTCGACTGAAAGCAGCAATAGGCTTTGCGTGACGTCTTGCAGATGCCCAGGAGCTTCGATGAGCAGTAGCTTCCAAGATAGTGGCACAGGCCCATCCGGTCTTTGACGTCGAGCTGCTTTTCAGCGGTCGAACAGAGAAAGACGGTGAGGAATTGCGTCGCCACGGCGCTGAGCACAGCCGGGCCACCGGCCAGCGCCGCAGCGCCGGCCCCGGTACTGAGCAACCCCGACACTTTGCCCGCACAGCAGTTGACGAGGCCGAAGACGGGCTTGTGGCAGGTCTCGCGTGTTCCCTTGAACAGGCTCAGATTGTTTGGATCGAATTCCTTCTCGGCCTGGTCCATCGCCCCTAGCCCGACCAGCGCATCTTTCATCTCGCTTGAGGCTTCGCGCTCGACCTGTTCACAAACGCCGTTGACGCAATAAATGTCGCCGCCGCACAACAGCTCAGTCTGAGGCGTCCCGCTCTCGCTAGGGACGGGACAACTATAGACCCGCTCTGCAACTGAGCAGCCACCAGCCGCATTCGGCGGATCGTCGAGGCAGTTATCGCGCAAATAGGTGCATTGCGGATTATTCGCGAAATCCTGGCAGTCATTATTGCCCGTCGTCACCCGGGTGCAGCTGTAGGTCCGCGTCCAGGCCCAGCATGACTGGGTGATCGCCACGCCTTCGATCACGCGGGTTTGCGGCGAGGCGTCGCTGCAGACTTCGCTTTCAACCGTGCATTCAGCCGACGGGTTGCTGACCGGGTTGGTGAACGACACGCACTCGGTCCCGTTGAAGGCCATGCCTGCCGGGCATTGATAGTTAGCCCCGGCGGGAACGCTCGTCGCTTTCGAGCAGAACCCCGGCTGCGACAGGTTGAACCCCTCCGGACAGTCGAGTCCTGCAGGCGTCGGGGTTGCCGTCATCTCGCACTGGTTCCCCTCCAGAGTCCCGCTTTCGCAGCTGTAATTGACCGCCGCCACCGCCGTTTCGACACCGATGCAGTCGGTGCCGACCAGCGTCTCGCCGCCGCTGCAGACAGTGGCGAACGTCGCTGGATTGGTGACAGCGCCGGTACACATCGTCCCCGAGAGATTGAAGCCCGGCTCGCACGCATAAGTGACTATGATCGGCTGCGTTTCGGCAATGATGCACTCGGTTCCCGACAGCGCTTCGCCGGGTGCACACGCATAGCCAATTGTCGCGGGCTGCGTGGCGGTCCCGGTGCAGGAGGTTCCACTCAGGGTGAACCCGGGATCGCACGCATAACCGAGCGTCGCCGCCTGGCTGCTGCTCCGCAGACAGTTCGACCCCGAGAGCGTCCAGCCCGACGGGCAGGTGTAGCCCACCCCGATCGGCGCCTCAAAGGTCTGCCCGACGCACTGGTTTCCAGACCGGGTGCCGACCGGGCAGCTAAATGACACATTTGCTGGCTGTGAGGCGGCGGCGACACAGGTCGTTCCTTCCAGCGTGCCGCCGCTCGGGCAGGAATAGGTCGTTACGGCATTATAATAACACAGTGTGATCGGGCCGAATGGGCCTGCGATTATCGTGGGGCTACCAGACCCAAGCCCCGGAACAGCAGGACAGGTCCCACCAACACCGCCAGTGATACATAGACCATTGCCGACATTACCAATCGAGAAACACTCATAGGTCGGCGTCGCAGCGTAGTTTCCGCCGGCAGTGCAGGTCGTCCCCGACAGCGCGTAGCCGCCAGGGCAGGAATAGGACGGGGTTGCAGCGAACGACCAATTGAGGACGCATCGCGAACCGTCAAATGTAGTTCCGGCGTTGCACTGGGGTGTGCCGGTGGCGGGAACAACCTCGTCGAGCGTGCAGTTGGTCCCGGCGAGGGTCCACCCGATCAGACAGGAATAATTCGGCGTTGCTGGAACCGTCGAAGGCTGGCTGCAGGTCGTGCCGGAAAGGGTCCAACCTGCAGGGCAGCTATAAATGCCCGCTGCAGGATGGCTCGTCTGGCGCGTGCAATTGGTGCCGTCGAGCGTCCAGCCAATCGGGCATCTCGCCAAAGGCGTCGCCGGTACAGTCTGGACCTGATAGCAGCGCGTACCGGTCAGGGTCCATCCGGTCGGGCAAGACCATTCTCCCGTTGCCGGGTGAGAGGTTGGCCGCGTGCAGGACGTGCCCTCGAGCGTCCAATCCGGATCGCAGGAATAGACAGGTGTTGCCGGAACACGCGACACGCAGACGTCGCCTTCGAGGGTGTAACCAGCGGGACAATTGAATCCCGTTATCGCCGCTGGCTGCGAGATCGTCTGCACGCATTGCGTGCCGTTCAGCGTCCACCCGGATTCGCATACAAGTGTGACAGTCGCAGCAACACGCGTGACGCACTGCGACCCTTCGAGCGTCGATCCCGATGGGCACCCCGTCAGCTGATTGTCGGCACACATCGACAGGTTCTGGGTCGAATTGATATACGCCCCATTCCCCGCTGGGCCTGACGCGGTGGCCATATAGGTTCCACCATTGACCGTCACCGGCGAACCCGTGACGCTATACGTCACCGCAGTCGGGCAATTATAGGAGAAGCTGTTCTCGCTGTAATTCAGCCCACCATAGGTGTAGAAGATGTTCGAGCCGGATGCCGTCGCTGGACAGCCCGCTGCCGCAAACGTCCCGCAGCCGCTCGACGCAGTGTAGTTGATCGGGATGCACCCGAGCCCATAGGCGTTGATGCAGAGCGTCCCCTGGAGTTTCACATCGCTGCAGCTATATTTGTAGCCCGGTGAAAAATGGTGATCGAGCGCGATCTGGCAACTCGGATGCGATGCCGCGACACCCGACCCGACATTGCAGGACGCCTCGTAATAGTGCGTCGCGCCGGGCCGTGTGATCGCCTCGCATTTTCCCTGCTCGCCCGACGCATCAATGCCAAGCGCATAAGCAGCCGGGTCTGCGTTGATTTCCTCACCGCGCGCCTTGATGTCATCGGTTGCATGGACTGGCACACGCGAACGATTGGTGTCGCCCTGGCGCATGACACTGTAAGGTTCGCTCGCAGCCGCTGCATTGCCGCCCGCGACAAGCGCGCTGTCGTCGAGCGGATCGTAGATATTGGTCAGTTCGGCAGGGGCGTCCTGATACCCTGGAAACTGGTCCGGCGATACCGGCTGTTCTGTCCCTGACTGCGCACCATCACGCAGCTTCTTTCCCGTTTCTAGCCCGTCACGGTAAGAATGGTCCTGCGCCGTTTGCGCGAAGACAGCCCCGGACCATCCAAGCAACAGCGCCAGTGGCGCAAGCCCATAGGCAAAGAGGCGACGGGCAAGGCTCAACTCCCACCGGCCTCCATGCGTCTCCGCGCGATCTCTGCAACCGGCGCGCCGGGTCCCTTGCCGCTCGCAAAAGTGTCGAGAACAAACCCCAGCGTGACGTTACCGCTCATCCGGTCGAACGGCGGCACCTGTGTCGTGCAATCAAAGCCATCGCACGGATCGAAATCCGAACTCACCGCGACAAAGGTCGGGACCCCTGTTACATTGAACGCGCGAAACAGACGTGGGTCGATCCCGATATTGCCATATTCCTCATCCTTCGCGACGACCTTCAGGATTCCCTCCTGAAACGCCTTCATCGAATTGCCTGGGAATCCCCGGAATACCACCGAAGCACCGGCCTTGCCCGCATCACGGATCAGAGCCTTCAAACTATCCGTCGGCATCGACAGCGAGGCGAACACGATCAATCGGGGGGCAACACCGGCTTCGTCCTGCTCAGCGCCCGCGCCATCGACGACCGCATCGAAATCAATCTTGCCGTCTGCACCCATGCGCATCGTGCGGGTGCCAAAAGGTGCCGCCGCCTGACCAGCAGCAGCCGTCTCCGAAGCCTGTTCGCGCATCGCTTCGCCGCGCTTCATCACGTCGCGCGCGAACGCCTCCTGGTCTGCGCCATCGGCCTCCGCCTTGTTCAACAGCGCGCCGACATTGATAGTCTCTACTGTCTGCGCGAGCGCCCATCCGCCAACGGTGAGCGCCACTGCAACCCCTGCGATGATCATCTTCCTCGCCATCAAATCCCTCCCACGCAGCAATTGCGCTTGCGCCACACGAGATAGCCGAAGTCTTCGCCGACAGCTGGGAGCGCGCGACCGGTTTTGGGGAAGAGGTCCGACGACCCGATATTGGGACAGGCATAGCGCCCGCTTACCATCGCGATCGGGTTGGTCGCCTGGACCCGGTATTGCTGCTTGCGCATCACCGGCATCAGATATTTCTTACACAGACCCTTCGAGCCCATCGTCCCCCAGGCAATCCCCTGTCGGTGCATCTTATAGGCAAAGCGGGCGAGGGCGAGGCGGCTGCTTTGCACTTCGCCGATATGCTGGGCGACATTGCCATTGAGCGGATACATCGGCCCTTCGCAGCCAGCGCACCAGAACAGTTCGTCGAGCGACAGATGTGTCGTCGACGCGATGCAATCCGCGGCACACGCAACCTGCGCGATGGGGTTGGCGAACAATGCGACTTCGGGATTGATCAGGCCGGTCAATACGTCATCGGCCCATAACGGGTCGATCTCGGTCACATAGGCGATATCGAACGAAGACTGCTCAACGCATGCCACATCCGCCAGCACCTCGAGCCAATAGATGAGCGGGTAGATGTACCAATGAACCTGCCAGTTCGCGCCACCGCGCTTCTTCTCCGGGTCGTTATAGGCAAAACCGTGACCGATGTTGAATCCCGGCGAGATTTTCTTGCCGCCCAGATTGGTGAAGCACCACGGCTTCATCGTCACATCGGCGAGCCGCACCGGCTCCCAAAACCCCATCGCAATGCCAATCCGGGGAAGTGGCGTTCCACACAGGCAAATGGGCGACGCCGGATTTTTGGGGTCGGCCCGGTGCGCGGTCGATGGAAATATCTTCAAGCCGCCAACCGACAGCGGAAACAGGCATCCCCAGCAGATATCGGTGACCGGATTGACGAACCTGCCTGTGCATTTACCGGGGGTGTTATCGCCTGGGACACTGCTTTCGCCTGCACGGTCGATCGACCCCTGAATGTTGGGGAGCGTCTGCGCCACCAGCTTTGCGGCGACACCGCCGAAAACGAGCAACGCGCACGCAAGCGCGATCAAACCGCGAGACCAACCACGCATCGTCACGACCCCCGCTGAAGCGGCACGGGGATCTCGCGCACGCGCATCACCATGCCGTGCTGCTCCACAACCGCTGGAACGGCCTTGATCCCAAACCGCTCGACCAGCGTTCCACCCTGGTCGAAATAGAACCGACGCTGGTGCCTGGTCATGGAATCGAGCGGTGCGCCCTTGACCATGATCAGTTTCGCGTTGAATGCGGTGTAGCGCTTCAGCGCCCAGTTCATCTGCGCGGGATCGTCGCCGTCGATGAAGACCATCGCCTGGCGGACGACGAGCAGTTCGAGGGGATTTACCCGTTGGCCTGCGCGCGCGATGATATTGCCCTGCTTGTCGCGCACCTCGTGATCCATGACCATGGAGGGATCGTAGGTCCAGGTCCGCTCGCGCGTCGCCAAGGATATTCCCGCTACGGGATCGGGCCTGCGCACCTTGCGCTCTGTGCGCTCGGCCAGCGCGCGGTTCATCCGGTCGATCCCGCCGTTCGCCTGCAGCGCCTTCAGTTTGAACTTCGATCGTCTCCAAGAGATCCTGTTCGAGCACCGAAAAGACAGCGCCTTGCTGACCGTAATCGCGCGCCATCGCTGGTGAACATGCGAACACGGCCATTGCCGCGACCAGTTTGACCACCCAGCGGCTCACAATATCATCGCCTTGGCAACGCCGATCAGGCGATCCCGACAGACGAACCCGATCGCCTTGTAGCGACTGTCGAACCCATGCTTGTGCGGGGTGCCAACATAAAGGCAGCCCGGAGGAATTGTCCCGCTCGGGCCAGCCTCAAGTCTCTCCCCGCGCATCGAGAGAGGCTTGGTCAGGGCAACCATTCGCCATTCCTTCGTCCCGGCAGAACGAACCAGAACGACGTTGCCGCGATGGACGACCTCATCACCGGCGACTGCGTAAACGATCTTGCCGAACGGCGCAGGTTCACGCCCGAAATGCGCCACGACCAGCGGATCATTTGGGGGCACGAAAAACACCGTGTCGCCCAGCGCGGCGTGCTTTTGCCGTTCGATGAAAAAGGCCCAATTGGGCAGCGATCCGGTCCGGTTGACCAGAAAAAGATGGTCATGGGCAAAGGCGTCGACCCAGCTCCACGCGCCGAGCGCCGACAGCCCGCCCGCCAGCGCCAGCGTCCGCTGCGCCCAGGACGATGATAACAGCATCGCTCATTGCCCCATATTCGGGTCGAAACCCGAAGATGGCACGGCTCGCGTCGGCGCACCGGGTGCGATCATCGGACCGAGCGCAGGCGCACTCATAGTCTGGGGCGCCGACTCGCCGCCCCCGCTGAGCCCGGCAGCAGTCCGCCCCGCCATCATCCGTTTGCCCACTTCGCCGCGAATCTCGGCCGTAATGTCGGGGGCCGAACCCGCCACGACAGCCTCGCCGACGATCACGGTTTCGCCGCGCTTGGCGCGTTCGCCAAGAACCTGCTGCATCAGGATCATGAACCGCTTGGTGTCGTTTTGCACCTGCTCGGGACCGTTCCCCGAACGCGCCTCGGTTGCGATGAAGTCATTCACCATCCCTGACAGCGACACGGCGACAATCCGCTTGTCGCCCATCCTGTCCACCTGTCGCGTGATCCAGAAGCCCCAGACGATCATCGCCATGAGCACCGCGCCGAGCAGCAACTGACCCCATGAAAACCCGGCAAAGCCCCTGACATGCCGAGCGCCTTTGGCCCCCAAGAGATCGCCATCGCTGGCGACTTCAGGCAGCGGCCCGAGCGGCAAGAACGGCTCCGCCATATGGCCCTCCATTGCGACAATTTCAGCACCCATCATCTATCCTTTCACGACATTTGTGCGGGCGACTGGCGCTTCTATGTCGCCAGGGGTCAGCAATTCCACGAGGCACCGCACCCGGAAAGCGCCCACGATCAGCGCCACCATCAGGAAACCCGTCTGCAAATTGGACAGAAACGCAGCGCGGCGCGACGCATCTGCGTCGAGAAAATGACGCGCAAGATTCTCGGCTTCGGCAAAGGTCCCTTCAGCAGTCCCATTTGCAAACATGACGAAGAAAACGCAGATGACCCCGATCGCGATGAGCAATGTCACCGTCAGCCATCCGGCAACGACGAACACCCGATATGTCGCAGCCGTTAGGCCACGCCGTTCGCCGATCCCGCTCATTCGACCGCCTCCGCAAATTCGACCGAAGCGTCGTCATAGCGCGCCCGGTCTACGCCTTCGGGATAGGCGACACGTTCGATCGCGTCGGCCATCGAAAGACCGCTTTCGACCAGCTTTTCAATATGGGCATAGGTTTGCGGGCTCGAGGAGAATACCGTCGCCGAATAGCGATCGAGCACGAGCCGCCCTTGCGCCTCGGTGTCCGGACCGCGAATGAGCATGTCCGAATATTCCGCGCCATTGCGCTTGAGGCTCCGCATCATCGCCTCGGTCGCTCCGCTCATTTCGAACCGACCGAGCCGGGTGAAATCCGAAATCGTTTCGGACTTCTGCTGAAGCATGATGGTCCAGTCGCTGTTTTCAAGCGCTGCGATCGAGCCTTCGGACTTGTAATAATCGTTGAGCGACTGGGTGGCGGTGATCAGCGCGCCGCCATATTTGCGGCAGGTCCGGGCATAGGTCTCGATGAACTCGGCCATCGAACCTCCTTTGAGCATCTGCCAGGCCTCATCCATGACGAACGCCTTGCGCACCGAACGGTCTGCTCGCATCGCCTGGGTGGACAGGAACATGATTGCAGTCAGAACGACAGAACGGAGCTCTTCGCGCGCCGACAGATCGGAGAGCTCGAACACGGTCAGCTCGGCGTTGATTCTGAGACTGGCCTTGCCGATGAAGAAGCGACCATAGGTTCCCGACGACGAGAAGGCCCGCATCGAAATGCCAAGACCGATGCCTTGCGGATGACCCGTCCGGTCAAGCGCCGCGATCACCCCATCGACCGACCCGTTCTGCCCGCTTTTTTCCCATTCCTGATTCACAGCGCCGTCGATGAGCCCGCGCTCTGTATCGTCGAGCCGGTCCATGTGCCGACCCATCTGGCCAACGATCGACTTGAGCATCCCCATGCAATCCACACGGTAATCTTCATCGATCGCAGCCAGTTCTTGATCGATCATCGAAAATGGATTGAGGCAAAAGCCGGAGCTCATCGTGAACTCGACGAAATCGCCATTCTGCAGCTTGCAGCTGTGCTCGAACGAACGGCCGTCGTCGATGACGATGGCCTTGGCACCAGCCCCGACGAGCGCGGCCACCACTTCCTGTAGCGCCACAGATTTGCCTGACCCCGACTTGCCGATCACCGCAACATTGTGATTTCCTGCCTTGTTCTCGAAAGGCGACCAAAAGAAGGGCTGGCCCCTGCGGCCGACCAGAAGCAGATGTGGAATCGGTCCGCCCAGATATTCGCCCTGGAACGGCGCTATATTGGCCGCTGTCGTCGTGAGCATGGTCCGCAGGCGCTTCATCCGGTCGAGATCGCCGATCACGCCGTCGCCGCACGACATCGGGAACAGCGACATGAAGCCGAACATCTGCATGTAGCGCTCGTCGTGCAGGTCCCAGCCCGAAGCCTTGTACACCGCCTTCAGGTTGCGCTCGTGGATGTCACCCTTGCCGACCGGCGAAAATGCCGTGACGCCGTAAAACACCTTGACGAGTTTTTGCCCTTGGCGCAGCTGGTCCTGGACCAGCTCCCACTCCCGTGACTGATCGCGCAAATTGGGCATGAAGCGCGACGAATGCGAATTGGCGAGGCTGGTTGTCCGCATGAACTTGTAGCCGGCACGCGTGCTTTGCGCTTCTTCATCCGGGTAATGGATCGCGAGAACCGTCGCCACCGGGCACGGCATCCGCAGCTTGTCCATGAACGGATCGCCGATCAGCCGCGCGGTATCCCACGGCGCCCAGCGCACGGGCAGGTTCCGCACCGCGTAACTGCGCACATCGAACTTGTCGGGGTAGATTTCACCGATCTCGGGCGATCCGTCGATGACCACTCCGGTTGCGCGGAACCGCTCGGTGCGCAGATAGATACGATCGGCCTCGACCTGCAGATCGACGTCGCGGCGCACCGCCTGATCCGCAATTGAGTCGAACGGGTTATAGTCCTTGACGTCTTCGTCAGAGGCACGCGTCGGCGCGGTCAGATCATCGATCAGCGCCAGGATGCCAACCGGCTCGACGGCTTCCGCGCCAACATCGATCGACTTGAGCATCGAGATCATCGAATCCCGCAAGAGCATCAGCTCGTCTTCGCTGACATTCTTCTTCTCGGGGATTGCTAGTGCGCAGAACACGCGGTGCGAGCGAAGGTGGAACGGACCGTCGGCCGACAGCGACTCCCACACGCCCTTCGATAGATGCTCGGAGCGGTGCCGTGCCATCAGCTCGTAGATTCCGCCAACCCGAAAGCGCGGCAGGAACCATGAGCGAAATCGCTCGCCGATCCGCGGGCTCATCCACTGCATGATCTGGATGCACGCGCCTTCGGGTACGCCTTCGGAGAGGAACTGGCCGATAATGTCGCCCGTCCGCTCATCAGCCCCGATCAGAGGCGTCAGCTCGAGCACGAACCCCTTTGAATTGGCATTGTGGTAGATGCCCTTGCGCGGATCGAATGTCCGGTAAGGCAACCAATGCGACAGCATGGGCACAAAGCCTGACTGCCGCGTCTTTTCGGCCTTGATCGGGCTCGCGAACCCCTTGGCGAGTTGATCCCATCGGGAAATCACCAGGAAGACCAGCCCCGCAATCGCCAAAAGGATACCCCAGAACATGCTGCCCGCCATCAGTCGTCATCCCCGTTCGGGGCCGGGAATGCCGGCGCGGACACGCTCACGGTCTGCACCTTTGCAACTGCGGGCGCGGGGCTCGTCCCATCATTTGCTGACGGCTTGATATTCTCGGTTGCCCGGTTGGCACGCGGTGCCGATCCCGCAACGGGAGCACCAAGGCCATTGGCATAGGCCTGCTTGACGCTTGTATCGAAGGCCTCTGGCGGTGCCATCGCCTGGTGCCGGATCGGCTGAGCAGATGCCAGTGCCGGTGCGCCGGAAGCCAGCTCGCTCAGCGACAGACGGGTCGGCGTGCCTTGGCCGCTGACCTGTTCGTCGCTTGCAAAAGCAATATCGGCGTAGACGATCTGAGGCTCACGCCACCGTCCGAACCGATCCGTTCGACCAGGCAGAACGATCCGCATCCCGCGCGTACCCTGTGTCGCAGCGGCAACCGACGGCCGTCCGCCACTCTTGGGCCGATAATGGATCGCGGGATTGCCTCTATTGGCACCGTCATCATTGGCGCCAATCTGAGCCAGCGCTTGATCGTCGATCGCCGACGTTGGCGCGCATATGCCGCTCGGTGCATTGCACTGGAAATTGCCCTTCACATTGCCGCCCAGCGTCGCGCATCCCACCAGCGCTCCCAGCACCACCGTTCCGGCAAGACCTGCAATCATTCTCCGCTGCACCTTGGAGCGCATGGCCCTCTTCCTTTCTTCACCTGACTACAAACCGCGGCGACGCGCTCGCTCAGCTGGCCTTCAGCCATTCCTCCAGGAATTGCTTTGGGCGAAATCCTTCGAGCACCGTCCCGTCGCCGCGCACGATCACAGGGGTGCCCATGAAATGATGTTGCTGCGCAAACCGCTCATTGGCGTCGAGTCCACTCGTGTCGCACGTGGCTGCCGCGAGCTCGAGACCGGCATAGGCGTCGCGCGCCGCACGAACCTTGTCGCGGGCGCAATAGACCCGATCCGACAGATCGCGGCTGCCCAGCACCGAAATCGGCCGCTCAATCACCCGCACATTCATCTGCTCAAGCGTTGCGACCAAGGCGCGGCAATAGCCGCAGCGAAAATCAGTGAAGATCGTTACCGGCTGGCCGCCCGATTTACCCCAGTTGATCGCACCGGCGGCAGGAAGCCCTGACAGATCGACGCGCGCAATCGCCTGACGCGGGGCAGGGGTGTTCGGTCCCGCGCCCCGCCCTTGTGCCGAACGCGGGACAGGTTGCGCGCCGTATTGAGCGGCTTCTTCACCGGTATCGCGCTCGGGATTTCCGCCAAGCAGGGTCTCGGGGTTGATTTCGAGCAGTTTTGCGGCGGTCAGATCCTGACGCGTCTCCATATCGTAGAGGCGCCCCACAAACAGGTAGCGCGCGTTGGCATCGGTGTAGAACACCGTCTTGCCCGCGATGACCTCGCACACCCCGTTGAGCTTGGCGCAATCGACCGACGTCACTTGTGTGCGCGGCAGGCGCGCTTGCAATCGCTGCGACACCTTCACCCCATCGACAGTGGCTTGCGCAAACACAGCCGTCGCTACCGTCAAAAGCCCGGCACCAATAAATCCGATCGTCCTGACCTTCATGTTATGTCTCCACTTCAGTTCCGCACCATCAGGCCTTCGAGGAAGACAATCTCCACCTCGATGCCCGTCGGCATTTCGATCACCGGCTGATATTGTTCGGCCCGTTCGATCAGATATTGCGACACCATGTCGCCGGCCTGCGAAACGCCTTCGCCAAACCCGGCACCTGCAATCTCACCGGGCGACAGCTTTTGCCGCTGGCCATTGACCACGGTTGTCGAGCCGTTGAGCACCCCTTGGGTGTTGGCTTGGAACCCGCGTCCGATCCCGCCGACGAGCCCGGCCATAAACGCCTGCGTCGCAAGGCTTCCCTCGCGGCTGACCACACGCCCGCGTACGCCGGTCTTGCCGCCGAACGCGATGAACCCTTTGACCTCGGATTCGGCAAAGCGCCCGCCAGGTACCGGACAGGTCATCTTGGCGAGGCGGACATAGACCTTCTCGCTCGACAGATCACCCCGCGCAGCGCCGTTGACGAGGCACCCTTCGAGCTTGGTCGTCAGGATCTTGCCGTGATCGGCGACCGACCGTGCAGGCCCGATAATACGCAGCACGACCGGCAACGGATCAGATTGTGAACTCACATTGGACGACGCGTCGACGCCAACGATCACGCGCGCGCGCGCGAACGAATTGGCCGGGAGATAGTTGATGCTTGATGATTCCACCGCACCGTTTCCCGTCCCTCGCGGTGCCGGTGTTCCACCGTTTCCCGCAGCACCCGTCGATCCGAATGAAATAACCTTGAGCTCGTTCGGGCGCCCCAGTCCGGCAGGGATTGCCTGCGCCTGATAGCCTGTTGGACCATTCACACCGTAAAGCGCCCTTGGCCCGGCGGCGGCGGACGTCGCCGCAGATTGCGCCGCCGCGAGCTGCGACCTCAGTTGCTGGTTCTCGGTCTCATAGGCCGACACAACCCGTGTTCCATCGGCGGCCATGCTGCCATTCTCGCTTTGCAACCGGTTGATCTGCTCTTGCATCTGCGCAATCTGATCACCCTGACCCTGCATCGATCGCAGCCGGTTATCCTGCGTCTGCAGGCGGTTTTCCGACATGGAGATCCATTCTTGCTCGGACAGGTTTCGACCGGCGAGATCGTCGGTGGAGACCCTGATGGCCTGGCCAGTGGCGCGATCCTTCAACGCGGCATCGTCGGTTGAACCCTCGCCCAGGATCCAGTAGCCGGTTCCCAGAATGATCACTGCGCCCGCCGACAGCAGACCGATGCGCTGCCGCTTCAGCCGCTCTTCATTGGCACCAAGGTCCATGCTGCCGTCGACCGCAGCGGCAGCCTCATCTTCAACGCTACTGGTCGCCTTCTTGCGGCGAAACCTGTCGAGAAAGCCTGCCATCAGCGCGCACTCCCTTTGTCCAGAACCACATAAACCGCCGTCGCCTGCCGGGCACCGAGCGTCCGATTGCCAATGCTCACCGCCACTGCGTCGGCAGGTGCGACCATGGCTTCGGACAGCTCGACGGGCTTGCTGCCGAGGTTCTCGACCCGCACCACCCGCCCGATCAGATCGGAGCCGCGATATTCAGAGACCAGTTGCACGGTCAGATCACCTGACCGCACAGGCACCAGCGCCGCGCGCTCTATCCGGAAACCGGGCACGATTTGCTGCGTCGCCATGCCTTGGACGAGACGGATCGCTGTCTCTTGCTGGTCGGGCGCTTCGATATCGCCATCGCTCCGATCCGCCGACTTTGCCAGCGCATTGACCTGCGGGTTGGTGACGAAAATCTGCTGCGCTTCGATGGCTTCGACCTTGCAGGTGAAGCGATAGACAAAGCCCTTCTTGCTCGTGCCGAAAAACGAGAAGCTCTTGCGCTTGAACCCTTCGGGAATACCGACATAAATGTCGCCGCGCGTCGGCTCGTTGACGACGTTGAAGTCGTCAATCGGGCTTAGCGCCTGGACTTTTGACACGCTGGCGAATTCGTCCCCCACCAGACTGATCCGGGTCAGATCGCGCGCCGAGGCAATGCAATCGACACCCGCATTATCTTCAACCGACAGCGCCTGGTCCGCATGCGCGGGAAACGCCGCAACGAGCACGCCTGCCGCGAACAACGCCGCACCCGTCGCGCGTGATACGCTGCAGTAGATATTCATCATCATAACCGCTCCAATCACAAGCAGCGCCAGGCCGAGAACGAGACTGCCCACACCGTCACCTGACTTTCAGTTCTGAACTGTCGGGATGGGCCGCCGTCGCCGCGCCCGCCGCTGGTTCGCCCTCTTTTGCCACCGCGCCGAACTCGAGGAGGCGAAGTTCAAGGCCGGTGTAAGACCAGCCAAAGCGGAACGTGCGATGGAGTGCCGACACCTCCTGTCGACCGACCATCGTGTGAACAACACCTGAGACTTCCGAAGTCAGTGTGTCAGGGTCGACTGTCAGTCGCTCGATGGTGAAGAAATAGGCAACCGACGACCCACGCTGGTCGCTTGCCATCTTGATCAGCTCGCCCTTCATCTGGCCATAGGCCGAAGGGTGGACGATCTTGAGAACCGCCTCCATCCAATATTCGAGGCTCGCAGGATTGCGGTTGAACATCATGATCGCTGCGTCGCGTGTCACCAGTTCAAGATATTCGCGGCTCACCCCTTCCGAGGAGATCGCCAGCACATTTCCGTGAACGGGCTGCAAAATGACCTCGCGATCGCGCGACGCAGCGCCAACGCCTGCAATCAATGCGACAGCCCCGAACCCGGCAGCGGCCATCGCAAGCATGTTGCGCTGCTTGAGAATTTTTTGCGCCTGCGCCTGACTGTAACCGACGTCCATATCTCTATCCCGCCATCAAACGAAGATGGGAGGGCGGGACGTGCTGGATCCCCGTCACAGTCGACGGGAGATGCCAATAAGCCATATGAAGAAGCCACGAGGTTGCCTTGCCCGCCTTAGCCTTGCGGAGGCCCCACCACCCACCAAAACCGGCCACGAGACCGATGATGATATGCTGGGAGAGAATTCCGGTGATGAAAGGAGCGGCCATCGCTGCGAACTCGTCAACGGTCCACAGCCCGATCCTTTCAGGCTCATCCAGAAACACTGGTATGGCGTATCTATCCATGGCTGATGTCCCACCCTCCCGAGAGGAAGGCGCTGTCCCTAGATCAGCGCCGTGATCGTAGACGTCACGATCGGCACGCCGGTGCCGACTGCGACGCCGACGCCGACCGGGATCGCAACCTGGCCAAGCCGGAACCCGGCTGCAGCCATGCCGATGACGCCGCTCGCAAGGCTCAGCAGGGTGATGATCTTGCCGCCCGATCCTTCCAGGAAACCGGTGAACTTGGTGAAAGCCGTGTTGAACGTCGTGTCCGCCCCGGCAAACGCAGGACCAACGAACACGATGAACGCTGCGATCGCGATCACCGCGAAAGCGAGCATCCAGATCTTGTCGGCCTGCCCCTTCTTCAAAGCCAATGAAGTCATTGCTCTTTCCTCTGACAGGACGCTCTTGCGAGCGCCGGTAAACGACACTCCAACGAGAGCGCCTCAAAGGACTAAGCTCGCCCGGCCTGTCGGGCGGCAAGCGGCACAGATTGGGCGTGCGTTAAAAAATCGACTCGCGGTGCGATTATTTTTTGGATGCGTCACTTGGCGACAGGGGCACTGTCACTTGTTGACAGGTGTTGCGTCAGATTCTGACGTCACCTCTGTCAGAAATTGACGTGGTTCCCGCCAGTTTCTTGCGGACGATTGCCAAAATCTGACGCATGGTGAAACGAATCACCCGATTGAACCTCAGAAATCATGCAAACACCCCCGAAAACACCTAAAAAACATTCCCAATATTTCTGGAAGCACGTCAAAGGGGGTTGACCAACCGAGCTATCCACAACAACATTTCTGAGAACGAAAAAGGGGGTCGCGCTCTATGGACTTGTTCAACAACGCAGAGTTGATCGATGAATCAACCAAACTGAGCCCGTCCGAAGCCGAAGAACAGTTCAGGCTGTTGATTCAGTCTGAGCAATCTGTTTCCTCAAAAAGCCAATCCCAGATCGCAAACGAGGTCGGTCTGAAGATCCGCAAGTATCAGCGGATACTTTCTGGGCAGCAGCCATTGTCCGCCGCGTTGCTGAACGATCTGACAACGGCATTGGGCATTGATAAGCCACGCGCAATCTTTGCAATCGACCGCTACAAGGATTGGCATCGATATTACGACCCCACCCTCAAGGTCGCTGTCGACCTGCTTCCGCTCGTCGTCGATGCGTTCAACGCGGACGATATGTGTTCGATCGAACCCATGCACCCTCGTGCGCTTGAGCAACTCGCGAAATGGATCGCCGAGACGATCATCACGCATCAGGAGAAGATCTGCGCCCGGCGCGAAGAACTCGACCTTATGAAAGTCGCCTGAGCGGCTCAGAAGCGTTGAGCGGCCACCTCGAGGGTCCGCCAGTTCCACATGATTTTCTGAACATAGTCCTGCGTCTCGTAGATCCGCGGCACGGCGCGACTGACGCGCACCCGTCCCGGGCCTGCATTATAGGCGGCCAGCGCCAGGACCGGGTCGTTGAATTCGCGCAGATGCAACGAAAGATATTTGGCCGCCCCTTCGAGATTATCGCTGATCATGTAGGGATTGACCCGCAAATCGGCCGCCGTTCCCGGCATCAACTGGCCAAGTCCGAACGCGCCTTTTGGACTGACGGCGCTCGGATTATAGCGACTTTCCTGAATGATCATCGCGTCGAATAGTCCAACGGGAATGCCGTACCGACAGGCCGACTGGACAACGAGCGGATACAGAATTCGCCTCCGCTCCTCGCCTCGCGCGCGCAGCATTCCCGAAGGGACATAATCACGCGGCCCACAATTCCCGATTGACGGCAGGCCGACCGGCATGAGCTGGCCTGCAAACTGAGCGTGGCCCGGCCGCATCCAGGCAGGCAAGAACACGCGCGGCATCCGGACGAACCCTTCGCCCCCTCCGAATGCGCTTCCCTTGAGGAGCTGCGCTGCGTATCTTGGGACGACATCCATCGCGCCGGCTTCGGTTACCGCTGCCCGATCGGCAAAACTGCTCAGCATGGCATTTTCGATATTCGGCAACCGAAGGACCGGCGTGGCAGCGCGACCGCCGACCTCGATTGTTTCTGCCGCTGTCCGACCGCTGAAATCGAGCATTTGCGCTCGCTTTACGCCGGTTTCCACACCTTTGGCCCAAACCAACGCCGGCAAGCTCAAAGCTGCAAGCGCACCAACAAGAAGCAGTTCCTTTCTCATTCCAGCATGAGAGAAACCGCATCCTTTGCTGTCAACCCTCCTGGCCATCCATTGCGGAGGGAGGGTTGTGATTGACTTTCTCTGAGTGATGTTCGAAAAATGAATTGACATATCATGTTCAATTGACATTATTGACATGATATAGCACATGTAAATTATGTCCCGCGCCTCCAGAGCTGCCAGCGGCCTGCCGCCCCAAAGCCAGCGCGCAATCGCGCAGCTAGGCAAGGACCTTTCCATTGCCCGCCGCCGCCGCAAGCTGCCGCAACGGTTGATGGCCGAACGCATGCTGGTTTCAGTGCAGACGCTCCAGCGGCTTGAGGCTGGTGATGCGACCGTGGGTCTGGCCGTGCTGGCCAGTGCCCTCCATGTGTTCGGCATGACTCAGCGCCTCGCCGAGCTCGTCGCCCCCGATACCGACCGGGCAGGCATGAGCGAAGACCTCGCCCGGCTGCCCAAGACGACACATGCCGTCAGCAGCGACCAGCTGGATTTCTGACGAACATGGCAACGGTCCGAACCTACGTCTTTGTTCACCTCGCAGATGGCCCTGTTCCGGCAGGGCTGCTGACGATGACCGACGAGCCGCGCAACCAGTTCGCGACCTTTGCCTATGGTCGCCGCTACCTTGCTCGCCCGGACCGCGTCCCCGTCGATCCGGTGGCGCTGCCACTCCACGATCCGGCGACCGAGCGCAATTTCCAGACCGAAGAGGGCTTTGCCGTGTTCGGCGGGATTCGCGACGCAGCTCCCGATGGCTGGGGCCAGTATCTGACGTACAAGGCAATGGGCGACCGCCTGCCTAGCGACATCGATCTGATCCTGGGCTCAGGCGACCACCGGGTCGGCACACTGGCGTTCGGCCCGACGCTCGAACACCCAGAGCGAATAACACCATGGGGCGACGGTGATGCCCCGGGCGAGCATTCCACCCTGGAAGAACTGGCCGAAGCTGCAGAACGCGCGCAACATGTCGATCAACTCGATGATAACCTGCGGCGGTTGCTGACAGCCGGTTCGTCGCTTGGCGGCGCACGTCCGAAGGCCGCGACCGAAATAGATGGTCAGCCCTGGATCGCCAAGTTCCAGGCACGCAATGACAGCTTCCCCGAGTGCCGGGTCGAACTGGCCACCATGCGCCTTGCCGCGATATGTGGGCTCGACGTTCCGGCGCTCGCCTTCAGGCGCGTGCTGGAGCGCGACATTTATCTGATCGAGCGGTTTGATCGCGTGCCGCACAGCAACTGGCTGGAGCGGCGGCCCTTTGCCTCTGGCCTGACCATGCTCGGCGCGCACGAAAGCGAAGGGAGCCGCTATAGCTATGCGGACCTTGCCGCTGTCCTTCGCCAGCATGGCACCGAGGTGCGCCGCGACCTCCATGAACTCTTCCGCCGCATGGTGTTCAACATCCTCGTCACCAACGAAGACGATCACCTGCGCAATCACGGTTTCCTGTTCGACGGCAAGGGCTGGCGACTGTCTCCGCTCTACGATGTCGTACCCAAGCCGCAGGTCGGTCTGGAAAGACGACTTGTGCTGGGTGTTGGCCCGCAAGGCAGGGAAGCCACGGCCGCCAATGCTCTCGCTGGCGCTGCCGGTTTCGATCTTGCCCCTGATCAGGCCCAAGCCGTGGTCCAAGACATGCGCGCGCGGGTGGCCAAAGGCTGGGAAGAACAGTTCACGAAAGCCGGAGTGAGCGGCTCTGATCGTGGGCGCTTTGCCACCTGCTTTCGTCTGGCAAGTGACGACTGCTGAGCAGGACTTAAAGTATGCGCCGACGGCGCCTTTCTCGGCAGACCAATTCGCGAATTTAGGCGCGGTATCGCGATTATTGGCACCAGTTCGCCGCCTATGGAAAAACGATAATTGCAGGCGTACTTCACGGCACTTGTGACACTTTGCCTGTGGGCAAAGTGTCAAGACTGACAAAAATGCAAAGAGCGAAGATAGGGGATTCACAGGATTCACCTTTTGTGCTCAATACTGATCCATGCAGGACGAGACCCCCATCGATGGCCTTGGCAGCATTGTTGCGACATTGGCCTCTCATTCCAGCCGCCCGCGCTATGCGTTCATGCTGTTGCAGTTGGTCGCCGATGCGGCTGACGGGAGCGGCAGGGCAGGGCCGTTCATTGCACGGGGCAATGTAACCTCGACCATTCGCGACTGGCTGGTCACCCAGCTCCAACCGATGAGTGCGCGTGATGGCAGGCGTGCTGCTTTGCGGGCGCGGGTTGTGGCAAACGTCGCGGACAAGCTCACTGGCATTGAGGCGGAAGACGCTGCGATGATCGAAGCGGAGATTGCCGATCAGGTGCTCGAGGTCGGCAGGCAAAATGTCAGCCGTGCCATGTCTGATCTGGTCAAGGCCGGTCTCGTCAGCCGTCACTATGCAGGCTACGCCACCAACCACGCCAATCGCGGGGCCAAGCGGCATGCTGTGTATGTCGTGAAGCCGGTCGTCATGGCCGCGCTGGGGCGGCGGATGGTGGCGCCAACGCGCAAGGGCGGACCGCAGGGGGAATTTCAGTTCGCGGCATGATGAACAATTTACCCCGCAAATTCCGATTTCCGGCGATTGCAGGTTAAATCCTACTGAGGAGGGCCTCTTGGCCAACGGCTCATGAGTACACGACGTACAGTGTCACAAATTTCGTTCTTCACGTTTGCACCGTATATTGTGCAAATGACTTGAAAATCCGGAATATGCTCTGTATATGCAGTATGCTCGATCTGCACACACTCGGACAGCGCATTGCCGAGCACCGTGGCGCTCAGCGGCTGACCCAGGCTGAGCTCGCACGGCGGGCGCGGATAGGTCGCTCGACGCTTGATGCTCTTGAGAATGGGCGCGCTTCAGAACTCGGCTTTGGCAAGGTCGGACGAATCCTGGCAGCCTTGGGCCTGACGCTCAAAATCAGCGAAACCAATCGCGGTCGGCCGACGCTGGAAGATCTCATCGCTGAGAGCGAACGGTCATGACAATCAAGGTTTGGGCGGACGGAACATCCGCTGGCTTGCTCGGGACGAATGGCCCGCGCGGTGCCGCATTTGCCTATGCGCCTGAGGCGAGGCCCAGCGAAGCCGTTTCGTTGACGATGCCGGTGCGGCTCGCCTCATGGGACAGCGATTTTGGGCTGCCGCCGATCTTCGAGATGAACCTGCCGGAAGGCGTCCTGCGGGACCGGTTGAGAATGGCATTCGCCAAGGCGACAGGGACATTTGATGATCTGGATTTGCTCGCGATTGTGGGTCGGTCGCAGGTTGGACGTTTGCGCTACACGAACGAATTTGCAGAACTTGACCAATTGGTGCCGTTCCAGTCGGTCGACGAACTCCTGGCGAGCAGGTGGGACGGGAATCTGTTTCAATATTTGCTGGAAAAATTTGCGCTTTATTCGGGCGTCAGCGGCGTTCAGCCCAAGCTGCTGATCCGCGATGACGAAGCATGGGGCGAGCCAGCAAAGGCAAGCGAGCGGGCGAGCGTTCAGGGCGCCACGCACATCGTCAAATTCTGGGAAGATCAGTATCCGCAGCTTGCCGCGAACGAGTTTTTTTGCCTCAGGGCAGCCGAAAATTGCGGTCTGGTGGTTCCACGCTACCGCCTGTCTGATGATGCGCGCGCGCTTGTTATTGATCGCTTCGACCTGCGGGCGGATGGCCGATACCGGGGGCTCGAGGACTTTTGTGTCCTCAATGCCCGTCGAACAACTGACAAATATCTTGGCTCTTATGAAACCGCGGTTCTCAAGCGGTTCCGTGAGTTCGCATCCCCCGGGCAGGTGGCGAGCGGTTCCGAAGCGATCTTTCGGATGCTTGCGCTCAATGCCGCCGTGCGTAACGGCGACGCTCACCTCAAGAACTTTGGTGTCCTATATGACTATGTTGATGGCGAGGTGGCGCTGGCGCCCGTTTACGATGTCGTGACGACGACAGCCTATATCCGCGCGGATCAAATGGCGCTGACGCTTGGCGGCACAACGAGGTGGCCCACCGCCAAGCAGCTGCTGGCGTTCGGAACGTCTCGTCAGATCGGATCACCATCGGCGCTCAAAGCCATGCTCGAATTGATCGCCGATGGCGTCAGTGAAGTCATGGCCGAGATGCGCGCATATATCAAAACCCACCCTGACTTCAGGGAGATCGGCACGCGCATGCTGGGCCAATGGGAAGAGGGGATCAGCACAAGTCTTATGTCGTAGCGTCCGCCAAATCGGGAATCGTCGCTACCAGCCGGCATCAGCGCTGACGCAGATTGACAGGCAGACTGGGGTCATGACGGTGGCCGGGTATTGGTACGTGGTTGAAAGTGACATTGCGACGCCTTTTGACTGACGAATGGTCAATTCACCATTGACGATTGGACGTATCATCATGTGAAAATTCGCCGCAATTAATCGTAAGCGCTGTTTACCACCCACTTTGCATCGCTGGATGATTAAGGCAGACGCTGGGTTGGATGGAACGAGACAACCCTACGAGCGTACTGGAGACCGGCACTGGAGTTGCTCGGAGCCGTTGGCCGCCCGGAAGTTCTGCGCGGTATGTCTGGCCGACTACGTATTTGGACGCTGGGGCAGAAGCTGGCGATTGTCGCTGAGCTGGAGCGCTGCGGCAAAATCGCCGCGTTTTCACGCCAGCACGATATTCGGACTTCGCTGCTCTACACTTGGCGTCGTGAGTTCCGCTATGCGGCGGCGGCCCATCAGGTGACCAACTCTGACAGCGGTCATGCGCCGATGTTTGTGCCGGTCGTGGCCGACAGTCCCAAGCCCAGGTCGAACGATGTAGCGATTGAGGTCGAGCTTGGCGGTGCCGTGGTCCGGATCGGACGAACGGTGAGCCCCGGACTGGCAACCGCTGTTCTTCAGGCTCTTCAGGTGCAGCGTTGATCGGCCCTGGTCCTGGCGCGCGGGTGATGGTTGCAACGCGTCCCGTGGATTTCCGCAAAGGTCCTGATGCCTTGGCCGCACTTGTAAGTGCCGACTACGGCGGCGACCCGTATTCCGGGGTGACCTATGTCTTCCGGGCAAAGCGCGCTGACCGGAACAAGCTGGTCTGGTGGACGGCACCGGCCTGTGCCTGATGGCCAAGAGGCTGGAGTCCGGAGGCTTCAACTGGCCCGGCATCCAGGACGGTGTGATGCGCGTGACGGCAGCGCAGCTTGGTGTTTTGCAGGAGGGCCTCGACTGTCGTCGCCTGCGTGGCGGCAAGATTGTTCGTGATGCAGCGTTGGCACGCTATGTGGGAGACAGGCTTTCAGACTGTTGGTCGCCAGAGCAGATTGCGGGCTATTTGCGCGTGCAATCGGATAGCGAGTTTTTGGTCTGCCACGAGACGATTTATCAGTTTGTTTATGGCCCGCAGGGCCGCGCCCGCCAACTCTGGCGCCTGCTTCCGCCGCAACGACGCATGCGCCGGCGTCGCTTTGCCCGGCGTCCGCGCGGGATCCATATCCCGTTGCAGAACACTATCGGCAGCCGTCCTCCAGAGATTGGTGAACGCACGCGTTTTGGCGATTGGGAGGGTGATTTGATGATCTTCCGGCGCGAACATGGGAAAGCCAATGTCACGTCGCTGATCGAACGCCGCAGCCGCTACATGCTACTGGCGCACAACCGCAGTCGCCACTCGGCGGGCGTGATGGCCGGGATCGACAGGCAGCTTGGCTTCCTTCCCGCCTGCCTGCGCCGCACCATGACGTTTGATCGTGGTACCGAGTTTGCGGCCTATCCGGTTCTTGCAGCCAAGCTCGGGATTACCAGCTACTTCTGCCAGCCTTCGGCACCCTGGCAGAAAGGTGTCGTTGAAAATGGAAACGGACGACTGCGGCGCTTTCTTCCCTTGGATACGGATCTAGCCGTGGTTAGCGTGAGCGAACTGGATCGCATCGCCGCTCGCCTCAATCACACACCCCGCAAATGCCTCGAGTATCGCACACCGCACGACGTGCTCACCGAACAGATACAGCTTGCCTTGGCCGCCTGAAACTTTGCCGCCGGGTGTGGGGCTCGCCCCACACCCGGCAAGATGGACATGACCAACGATGATACCTAAACCAACACAGAAGGATCACACTTCAAAAGGAAACCGCAATGGCCTATCGTTTCAACCGCACCATCCTCCGCGAATATGACATTCGCGGGATAGTCGGACAGACATTGGGTGAGGAAGATGCGCGGGCCATCGGGGCTTTATTCGGCACGATCATCAAGCGCGGTGGCGGATCAACCGTGGCCGTTGGTCGCGACGGGCGTCTGTCCTCCCCGGCCCTGTGCACGGCCTTGGTGGACGGGCTGACGGTCCAGCGGTGCGATGTGATCCGCACGGGACTCCGGCCCCACACCAATGCTCTATTATGCAGAGGCTGTCCTTCCAGTGGATGGCGGCATTCAGATAACCGGCAGCCATAACCCCGGCGCGATTATATTGGCTTCAAGATGGTCTTTGGTCACAAGAGCTTTTTTGGGCCGGACATCCAGACGCTCGGCGTGATGGCGGCAGCGGGAGACTGGGAGAGCGGCACCGGCTCCGTTTCCGATCAGGACATGGAAGACGCCTATCTCGCCCGGCTGATCGAAGGCCTGTCGCTGGGCAGCTATCGCATCGGCTGGGATGCGGGCAATGGTGCAGGCGGGCGCATCATCGAGCGGCTCGCGGCAACCTGCCCGGCGAGCATCATCTGCTCTTCTAAAGACATTGACGGCAATTTTCCCGCAACCACCACCCGGACCCCACAGGAAGAAAAGAATCTGGAGCATCTCAAAAGCCCTCGTCGCGGAGAAGCAGCTCCGATTTCGGACTGGCTTTTGATGGCGATGCAGACCGGATCAGCAGTGGACGGCCTGGGCGCGCGTGGTCTAGGCGATCAGCTTCTCTCCATTTTGGCGGAACCAGTTCTGAAGAAGCTGCCCGGCGCAATCATCATCGGCGATGTGAAGGGTAGCCAGATGCTTTGACCGCATCGCAGAGCTGGGCGGCAAGCCCCTGATGTGGAAGACCGGACACAGCCTGATCAAGACCAAGATGAAGGAAACCCCGGCTGGCCGCTGGCGGGTGAAATGAGCGGTCACATCTTCTTTGCGGATGACTGGTACGGCTTTGACGACGCCATTTACGCCGCGCTGCGCCTGATCGCAGCCATAGACGCGTCGGGCGTTTCGCTGACGGAACTGAAGAGCCGGATGCCCAACATGATCAACACGCCCGAATTGCGCTTTCAGGTCGACGAGAGTCGCAAATTCGCGGTGATCGACGAAGTGCTGGCGCGGCTGACAGCGTCCGGCGCGGACTGAACCGCACCGACGGCGCCGCGCGTCAACACGCCCGACGGCTGGTGGCTACCCGCGCCAGCAACACGCAAGACGTGCTCAGCGCCAGCGCGGAGGCGAAGGATGAAGCCGCGCTGGACAGGTTATGGCCATGATCGACGATCAGCTGGAAGCGTCCGGGTTGGAACGGGGCGAACAGGCGGGGCATTGATTGCGGCGGGGCTTGCGCTTACCCCTTGGCGGATGGGCGATTTGATGATCGTTACAAGTCCATTGCTCAAGGAAAGTGCGGTATGGAATTCGACGGCCAGATGTGCGGGCTTCGGGACCGATGATCTCGAGCGGTTTCGTCCGAAGGGCTGGCCAGCCGGAGATCGAGCGCATGCTGGTCGAATTTGGGCTTGAGACCGACAAAGGGCGCAGGTTTGCCATGTGGTCGCTACTCTACCATGCCGGGTTCGGCGCCCCACCTCGATGTCGCGTTCAAGGACCCGCGCGACCGCGACGCGGCTCGGACATTCATGGATCTGCTCGATCAGGCCAATGCCGCCAGCGAAACATCGGCTGATCGCATGCCGTTCAGTCAAAAATCCTGTTAGAAAAATGGGGCGATATTCTAACAACGATGAGTGGTCCCAATGAGCCAAAAACGTCGCAGGCGCATGACCATTGCATGCCCTCGCAAAATCTCCGAGAATTTTGGGAGTTAAATCTCGTTTTCTCGGACAATCTCTTCTTAAAGCACGAAAACTCAGATAGGTGCTCCGTCAGGAGCAGCCCTATGTCCAAATTTTCGAGTGCCGGATTGCCGGAAGTTTTCGTGTCGGACGGGACGATTTCGGGAGCTGTCTACGAGGCTGCCCGGCGAGGGCAACGCTTTTGCAACGCGGAACCCGTCTTTACACCCGGAACCTCGACGACAAGGATCCCGAACGGCTCGTGCGCCGAAACTGGTATACCTTCGATCGCGTCCTGTCCAGATGCACCGTCATTTTTGACCGGACTGACTGGAGAGCAAGTCGACCGAAAATGGGCCGGTCTTTCTGATTTCGGCAAAGCGACGCGACACCGAACTTCCGGGACTGGTGTTGCGACCGCGCCGGGACCCGGCGCGTGGACAGCGACCGCGTTTTCGGAGGTGCGCGCCTCGCTTCGACAGCGCGTGCCTATCTCGAAAATTTGCGGCCTCGAGAGGTCGTAAAGGCGCACATCGCGAGGGTCGAACGCGAGGAGTTGGAAAGACGGCTCGATGCGATGATCCGCCAGCAAGGGAGGCGGGGTCAATCGACTGCGCGACGACGCGCGCGCAGGATCGCGCTCGAGCTCGGGTTTTTCGCGAAGCTTTCGAAGCGGACAAACTTGATACCCTGATCGGACCGTTGCTCGGGACGCGTGAAGCGGAAATGCAGAGCGAGATTGGCAAGGCGCGGCTTGCCGGGCATCTATTCGATCCGGATCGTATCAGGCTATTCGAGGGGCTGTTTGCGACGCTTCGCGAAACCATGGTGGAGATGCGCCCAGTTCCGCACCGAACCGCCGAGGCCAATGCGACACTGGCGTTCTTTGAATCATACTTCTCGAACTTCATCGAAGGTACCGAGTTCAGCGTGGAGGAAGCGGCACAGATTGTC
>JADKCA010000012.1 GCA_016714795.1 Sphingomonadales bacterium
CTTCCTGTCAATTCGACGGTTTCGGGGCATCGAGAAGCTGCTGTGGCATCCGGGCAAGGGCGTGGAATGCCTGCTCGGCGGCGGTGATGTCGGCAAGACCACAATCCTTGAAGCAATCGCGCTACTGCTGAATCCGACCAATGCCAGCACCCTTTCCGATGCGGACTATTGGCAGCGCAAATATGAAGACGGTTTCAAGATCGGGGTCGAACGTCTGCTGAGCGACAAGACATTGCGGTCCTGCTCGGGCAACGAAATCGCCAAGACCGACGTGGAGGGCGTTTTGCAAGACGATGCGAAAACTGCGCTTGGCAACCTGGACAAGCGCTTCGGCAAGCGTGCGCTTCCAACCGATTTGAGCCTGGGGCTTGTCGGTGGGCCGGGCTTCTCATTGAACGCATTGATCGGCCTCACTGCGACAAAGGATGGAACAATGCTGCCGCTGTCTAGCTGGGGCGCTGGCACAAGACGACTGGCGGCGCTGGAAGTGGCAGCCGCCCATCAGGTTGAGCATCCGGTGATGGTCGTCGATGAAATCGAGCGCGGCTGGAATCCTACCGTCAGCGCGTATTGATGGAGGAACTGATTGCCCGACCGTCCCAGGTCTTTGTGACGACCCCTGGCGCGCCCCGGCGGTTAGTGCCGCCGTCGGTGCTAGCCTTTGGTATGTGGACGCTGGCGGCACGGTCGGGGAACTGCCCGCTACAGTCGGGCCGCAACAGAAGCGCGACCCTGAAACCTTCCCTGGCGCGTGGCCATCATAGCCGAGGGTGCAACCGAGGTCGGCTTTGTCACCGCCCTTATCAATCGCTCGCTTGGCGAAGACATGCGGCGTTACGGGATTTGGGTCAGTGACGGAGGGAGCAATTCCGAAGCACTGGCCGTATTGCGCGGCATCGCGGACAGCGGACTTAAGGTCGCGGGCTTCGTCGACAACGAGGGCACCCAGATGGGCCTGTGGCAGCAGGTCAAGGATAAGCTGGGGCTGCTGCTCATGCGTTGGGACAATGGCTGCCTGGAAACCAATCTAATTCCGCACTTAGCCGACGACCAGCTTGAGGCATTCATCCGCGACCCAGACGGGGACGACGGGGAGCGCTTGCGAACCTTGGCGGATCGCGCGGGAAGTCAGGACAAATCATTGGCTGCCATACAGGCCGCGACCGACAACATCCGGCAACTCATGATCGATGCAGCTTGCGGCAATGCCCCCGCCGAAGTGGCGGAGAATACAAAGAAGGCGTGGAAGAAACACGGGCAGCGTGGTCCAAATCTACCGCGGGTGGCGTGGAGCTTGCTGAGAAAATGTTTGCTCTTGGCCTTTGGCCCCGAGGTGCAGCCCCAGCTTTTGCCGTTCGTGAATGCTGCTCGAGACGCTGTTGGTTTGCCAGCGGTGCAGACGGTGGATTGATGAGCGACGCTTCCCGTGGGCCGAAGCTCCACGATCTTCCGCGCCTTGTCGTCGTGGAAGCACCGGGTGGTTGCGGGAAAACATATCAGGCGCGAGCTATGCCCGGGAGATTGCACCGCGGCCCTCGGCGATGGTCGGCTCCTTATTCTGACCCACACCAATGCGGCATGCGACGTCTTTGCTGCGCGAACGCGCCTTCATCGTCGCGTGGAAATCCGCACTATTGATGGCCTGATCACCGAAATTGCCTGAACACCACAAAGCCCTCGGCTTGCCTGCGCCGACGTAGCGGCTTGGGCTAGGCGGAAGGAGGCAACGGATACAGCACCGCCGCCCAAAGGTGGCCAAGCTCCTCGCGTCTCACCCCCTATGATCGCTGCGACCTGGCGCGCCGGTTTCCTATAACCATCTGCGACGAACACCAGGACGCCAGCGCCGACCAACATGCCATCAATATTGGCCTTCCATAGCGCAGGCGCGCAGCTCCGCATCTTCGCCGACCCGATGCAGCAGATATTCAGCGGTGCCAAGCGCGGAAATGGCGGCCGCCGATCAAAGATGGATCGACCTAAAGAATGCTGCCGACCGATTTGAAGAGCTGGACCAGGCCCATCGATGGGCGAGCAGCCAGCCTGATTTGGGAGCCTGGATTCTTGGCGCCCGCGCGGCCCTTCGAGACGGCGGCCAGATCGACCTCACCGGAAATCTCCCGGCGGGCCTCACTGTCCACTATGCCGACAACACACACCGGCACGGTGGCTTTAGTGTAGCGAACAATCTCAGCGCCCCGATTCATGCGCGGTCAAACGCCCAAGGGTCGCCTCCTTGTCTCCTGGCCAGAACGCGACCGTTACTTCGCTTCGCGCCTTCTTCGGTCGGAGAATTCCAATCTGGGAAGGCCATGTCCGTGACGGCCTTGCGAGCCTCGTCTCCCTGGCCGCCGCAAACAAAGGCAATCCGACCGAACTTGCCAAGGGAATGGTGGCATTCATGGGCGGGGTGGCTTCCGGGTTTTCGCCCACGGCTTTTGGTAATCGCTTTGTGACCGAAGCCCAGAACGGTTGCGCCGCAACCGCACCGGAAAACCGCTGCACCTGCAATCTTTGGCTAGGCATATCGTCGATGCCCCTGACCATCGAGGGATTGCCAACGCATTAGCGCATTTGCGCGACCTGATCGCGAACGAGGCTGCCTTTTCAGATATAAGGTTCATCATTCCCGCGAGTTTGCTGAAGCAATCCAGCTCGTCAGGTTCGATGATCCCGATGAAGGCTTCGCCGAAATCGCGCGCAGGCGCACCCATGCCCGACCTAAACTGCCCCCGAAAGCGATCAGCACTATACACAAAGCCAAAGGGCTGGAGTTTGAGAACGTCATGTTGATGCCCTGCGATCTGCGGAATTTCAGCCAGACCGGGGGGGCGGGGGCGAAGCTCTATGTGGGGCTCATGCGCCACCAGCATCCTGCTGCGCGGTGATCGTGTCACGGGCCGGGCCCAGCCCGCTATTCCAAAACCAACTAAAAGTTGGAGGCGCACAAACGACGAGGAAGCGCGGCCAACGGCGCGGCTGTCAGCCTGATAGGCTCAGCGCCCCCCCGGGCCGGGGGCCCGGGCTCGGTGGGCGGACGGGCGGGGACCAGCGGCGAACGCCCCGGCTTGGCCTTTGGGGGCCGGCCGCCATTCTTCTTGCATGATGCGCGGCGAACACCTCGGGCGTGGCATTCATACCCTGATGCTTGTCGAGGAACGTGCGAACATCCTTGGCAAGCTCCCGGTCGTCGGCTTGCCCGGTGGCGTCCAGCGCAGCGGCGGTTTGCTCATAGGCGCGGCGTATCTCTTGCCAGCGGAATGTGCCGGCTGCGATGAACGGCGGCAATTGATCCTCGCCCTTGGCGACGGCGATGGCCTGCTCATTGGTGCGGCGGTCGGATTGGGTAATCTGCCGAGTCCCTTCGGTTCGCAGCCGCGCCCGCAATTTGACCAGCGCCATGCTCGATCCGGCAATCCCCTGTCCGCGCGCGCGTCTCGGCGTTGCTTCTGCTGCTACTCCCCGTGCGCGCAATTCACGGGCAAATCGTTCGCGGAAACGATTGAGTTGAACCGGCCGGGGATTGAACCTTGTGCGATCCAGCCCCTCGGCCTGCACCGTCAGATGGACATGGGGGCGCGGCGTGTCGGTGTGGAGGGCCAGAACATAATCGTGGTTGTCGCTCAGCTCGGCATGGGCGAGCGCGCGGACGGCTCCCAAGAACTTTGTCGGCGTCGGTGCCTTCGGGCATCGAGAAGATCAGCGACACCGACGACACCGTTGGCCGCGACCGCCAGTTGAGCGCGTCGCTCCACTCCGCCGCGCGCTCGACGATGTCATCCTTGCCCGTCAGGATCTCGCCGTCGCGAGTTTCGATATCCACTTCGCCCTTGCGCCCGATATAGTCGAGATGGGCTTTGACATGGTTTCCGCCCCGCTGGCGACCCGTGACCTTGACCACGACCTCGGGTGCCTTGCGAACAATCCGCGCCAGCTTGGCCCGCGCGGTCGGGCCGGTGGCAAAGCCGTAACTGGCATAGAGCGGAACGCGCGGCGTGCTGGTGGGGTCATGGATATAGCGCACCCGAAACGCCGGACGGGTTGCTTCCCACAAGGCGGATTCCAGGCCCATCAATCCGCAACCGTCCAGTAGCTCGCATCGCCGCGCATGGCATCGCCAACGGCTGTCACCTGCTCGGAGATTTCCATCCGCATGTCGGCGATCCGCCGCAGCTCGGGTTCGATCTGCTTGTCGCCGGTTTCGAGCATCGCCGCATTGGCGGCTTTCATCGCCTGATTGAGATTGCGGCCAATGCGCAGCAACTGCATCCTGATCGGCGCAAGTTCGGCCAGCAGCCCGTCATCGACCCGCGATTTCAAGGCTAGGTGGCGGCGCACCAATGCCTTGATCCAGCCCGCGCGATCGGACGAACGCTGCGCCGCCCGAACCTCGATCACGGCAATCTCGACATCGGTAAACCGGAGTGAAACGCGATTGCGCGACGCACCCTCGGGGCGGTCAATATGGGGACGACCCATGCTCTCGCGCAGCGTCTGTTCGATCATCTGCCGCACCAGCGCGCTTCGCCCGCCACGCCCGACCGCGAACCTGTCGAACGCCGCGAGCGCATCGGCGTCGAGCCGAATGCTCAGCATCGCGGTATTTGGCAGGGGATTTGTCGCCATCAAACATGCCCGCGTGAAACAAGGGCAATGTATGACAACACGCGCCGCTAGGCATATCCTGCATTAAAGACAAATCAGACAAACCCCCTAAGACAAGCGCACCCAAAGCGGCTTTCTACTTCTGACAATAAGGGGCTTTGGGTGCGCTTGGGGTTTGAGGCTTCAGGCTTGATGTGAAGCGCTGCTTCCCATGCGGGACGAAGATCGCCGGACTATTTCATGCTGACGGCTGGCGGTCGCGCTCCCCCATTCGGCGATCTCGCCAAGTGTGCGACCGCAGCCGGTGCAGACGCTGGCGCTACGATCCAGCGTGCAAATCGCTTTGCAAGGGGATGGCGGGCGCTCCCGTTGGGTTCTGTTCCGAGGCAAAATTGGGAGGTCGCTAACCGTTGCTGGCCATTTGTGCTGCCATTGCTTTGAACTTGTCACGGCGATCCAGGACGAACAATTGCTGGGCATTCAAAGGGCAGATTTTCTTGTCACAGTTGAGCGGCGGTTCCCAACGCCTAATCAACTCGCGCTCATGTTCGCCTGGGTTATCGTTGAGTTGAAATGCAACACTGAGGCTGTTTTCCATCCATTGGTCGAGTAGCTGCTCCGATGCCTTGTCGAGTTTGAAGGTCGTGGCCCCGGATGGTTTGCGGATGAAGATAGGCCGCAAGCACAGTTGGTCAGCTAGCAATGCCGAAAGGCTACGACGGGGCGAATGACCAGCAGTCTTGCCTTTGAAGTGACACCTAGCCGCCAGTCCGCGTGCGCCTTGTCCCAATCCGACGTAAACCAATCCGAACTCGCCCGGTCGCACATTTGGTATGGTCGCATCTTCGTGAAGGAACAGCGCATAAACGCCAGCCGAATTCGGATATATCGTCTGCTTGTTGGCAACTCGGGGCCAAGCAGCAAGGTTCGAGTCAGTCATGCACGCCAACATCGCAGGTGATGATGGTCGCAATCAAGGTAAGTTCGCGATACCTTCGGGGCACGCGGAATTCCGCACAAGGCCACGCTCATGGTCGGGGTTCGCTCCGCAAAGCAGAAGAACAACACCACAAAGCCCCGCCCGGCAGTGCCGGGCGGGGCGTGGGTGCGGTGGTCAGTTGCCGTTCGAGGTGCGGGCGCGTGACCAGATCAGGTTGAAGGTCTTGCCGTCTTCGTCGGCGAACAGGCTGGCGAAGATCGGGGCGGTGAAGCTGGGATCGTCGAGCTTGATCGAGAGATAGTCGCGGCCTTCCTTGGAGGTCTTCTGCCAGCAGGCACCGATCTCGGCCTTGGCCACGAACACCCGGTGCGAGGGGGCGTTTTCGTTTTCGCTCGCTTCCTCGGCGACGATGGTGACGTTCTTCTTCTGCAAGCTCATCGTGACGATCTCGCCGGTGTAGTTGGTGTCGCCGGACTTCTTGAAGGTGCCGATATTTGCCATGATACTTCTCCTTGCGTTGGTCGAACCCCGCGCTCATTCGCGGCCTCGATGGCTGGTTAAAGGCAGGGGCTTGCACCGCTGCACCCGCAGGGCCGCAACGCAGTGGAGGACGGGGCAGACCGGGGTTTCTTGTCCCGCGAGGAATGGGCGCAGCCCAGGGGAAGAAACTTTGGGCTGCACCGTTGCAGCAAGGGGCAAGAGGCGCAGCCGTCCGCTGCCAACCAAAGCCATTGACGAGGCCGTGGGTGAGCGCGGTTCTGGCCATCGGACGCAAGGATGTTTGGCAAGGATTGGTTGGCGCGTTCAATGTCTGGCTGACGCACCCTGCCCCGCGAAACTGATCTTGTGGGCTTGCCGACCAAGACGCGACATTCTGCCGATAGTGCCGTGAATGAAAGCGCGTCGTCGCGCCGGATTTCTGTGGCTGCCGGTGACAGGGCTGCTGGCGCAAACCGCAGGTAGGCGGGGACAGGCTCCGTCAGGTCTGCATCCCGCCCCGCCCCGATCCGCCCGCCTGTTCGCGGGCGGAGGCTGGTATCGACATCATCCGGTCAGGTTCGTGCCCAGCCGCAACCCAAAATGACCAAGCACTCAAGCCCCGTCCGGCTCTGCCGGACGGGGCTTTGTGGCGCGCGTGACGCGGACAAGAGCGGGCGGCACATTGCCGCCCGCTCCCCGCTCACGCCGCAAGGCGTTGCTCGTCGATCTCCTCCAGCGCATCGGCGCTTTCGGTATCGCCGCCCTCCACCTCGTCCGCCGCATCTGCGGCGGCGGGGTCGGGATCGAGCGGCGCTTCGGGTTCGGCCAGCCATACCGCGCGGTTGGCGGCGGCAACCGTCGCCACCCCGCCGCGAGTGGTGTAGGCCGATGGCGGAAACGCCATCCAGCGCGGCACCCAATGGTCACGCTTGGCGCGGCCATTGCCTCCGGTCAGGAAGTCATTGATGACGCCTTTGATCGTCTTGCCCTTCTCGGCGGCATGGGCCTGCGCCACCACATCGCCGCCGACCTCGCGCAGCACTTCGGTCAAAACCTCGCGGTCACGAACAAGCGCATAAAGGCATCGTCCGCCACCCAATAGTCGGCCATCTTGACGCCAAGGTGGGTGCCGATGGTTTCGATAAGGCCGGTTCCGCTTGCCAGCGTCTCGGCCATGACGATGCCGAGAACCTCCATGACCACCGCGTCGGGCAGTTCCAGCAATCGCTGGAACAATCCGCTGACGCCGTTCCTCGGTTCGTGGCCCAAGGTAATGCTGGCTTCGTCGGGGTCGAAGTTCAGCACGGCGAGCACCGCGCGCCGCCGCTCGTCGAAGCGGGCTTCGGCGACGCTGGTTTCGATGCTCTCGGTGATCGCTTCGTTGCGGCTGCGCTGATCCTGCACCCTCACGCCCCACAGGGGCGAACCGCAAATCGCATGGGCGACCATGACGCGCAGCGCCACGCCGCTATTCGCGGCAAGCGCCGACCGCACCGCCGCATGGCGGTGCAGGTCAACATAGCTGGTCATGGCTGCGGTGATTTCCGGCCGTGCGGCTGCGGGCTGCTTGCCCGCATCACCGCCGCCCTCACCCTGCCGCCGCGCCTCCTTGTGGGTCAAATAGCCCTCGTGGAACGCCACCTCGCCCTTGCCGTTGACGTCGATATAGACGCGCCCGCCTTTGCGCTTGGCGGTCTTTTCATGCTCCCATGTCTGGAAATAGACACCGGCGGGGACGATCTCGACCGCGCTCCATCCGTCTTCGAGATAGGCGGCCTTGCGCCGCTCGATCTCGGCGGACTGCGCGGCCCAGAACTGATCGGCATCGGCGAAATAGCCTTCATCGCCGAACAGGTCTTTGACGATCTGGCCATCGAAAGCGGCAAGGTCGAAAAGCGCTGCGCCGGTCGCAATCGACGTGCCGCCGAACAGCCATGCTTTCAGCTGTGACCCTCGCGGGGCATAGCCATCGGCATCCTCGAACAGCGCCAGCCACGCCTTTTGCTGGGCCTTGGTCGCCAAGGTCAGGTGCTTGACCGTGGGCGCGTCGATTTCCTCGGCGCGGAACGCCTCGCGGATGCGAGGCAACAGATTGCCCAGCGCAAGAATGCGCTTCACCTGCAACTCGGTCAGCGCGAAGGTCGCGGCAATGTCCTCGACGCTGCGGCCTTCCTTGACCAGCCGCGTGTAGCTTTCCCATTGCGTCACCTGATCGGGGTTCTGCCGCAGCATATTCTCGATCATCGAGATTTCCAGCGCCTCGGCGTCGTCGCCTTCGCCAAGCGTGATGCAGGGCAGCGTCACGCCGTCCTGGCCCTGCCGCGCGGCCTCAAGGCTGGCATAGTAGCGGCGCTTGCCCGCGACGATCTCGAAATGGCCGGGATTGCAGTTGGGCCGGACGAACAGCGGCGAAATCACGCCGCGCTTGATGATCGACGGCAAGATGTCCGAAACGTCGGGCGGCTTCTTGCCCGCCCGCATATTGGCCTTGGAAACCGAAAGATGGTCGAGCGGGATTTGGTCGATGTGCATGGTAGGTTACTCCTTCGCTTGTGGGTGGCCCCATCCTCGGGGCATCTTGGGGGGCGGTGAGGATGGGGCCGGTTGTCCGCGCGGGACGATCCCGCGCGGGGTCTGCCGCACCTTGAGGGGGTCAAGGTGGCGGAAGCTCTGAATTTTCGTTGGCGATGGCGATGGCTGCGGCCTCAAGCCGCGCCTCGTCCTCGGTAATGCCGCCGCAAAGACGGGCGGCATCGGCATAAATGGTCAGCGGGAAGCGCCCTTCAAAACAAAGGTCGCGCTCAATGGTGAGGCCGAACGGCAACGTCACCGCCGCAATTTCGGCAAGGCTGACCGAACCCATTTCGGGGCAACCAAAGCCAAGATCGCAAAGCCCGAACAGCGTGTCGCCGTCTTCGTCCAGTTCGGAAAACAGCCAAGTGCCCGACCCTACGGGATTGAAGAATTTGACGACCGGCACATGATCGCCACGGCTTTTGCCGTTGGCGATGAGGCGCACGCGCAAGTCTTGGGTAAGTAGCAGCACGGGAAAAATCCTTTCAAAACATCTCGATCTGATTGCGGGCGTTGGTGTCGAACAAGCCGTGATCGGCGGGGCGCTGCGCCTTGCGTGGCTCCAGCGGCGCGTTGGCGCGCATGGCCAGCCGGTCGCGGGGCGTGATCGGCGCAACGCCGTAAACAAGCGTCTGCTCACCGATGGGGGTCTGCTCGGACGATAAGCGGAGCGCGGCGCTCATGCCGCGCGCGCCAAGCTGGATTCGTTCTGCCGAACGAAAGCCAAGAGGAAGTCCGCCGCTTTGCTGGCTTGGCTGGCGGCTTTGAAAATGGCGCGATTGTCGGCGCGCAACACTGCAAGCCACGCGCCGAGATAATCGGCATGGCGCACGGTGGGGACGATGCCGAGCGCGGCGCACAGGAAAGCCGAGGTAAGTTCGGCGCAAAGTTCCTCGCGGGCATAGAGCGCGGAACCGAACCGCCCCGACTGGTCACGCGCCAGCCGCCCCTTGCTGCCCGCCCAATGGCCCAGCTCGTGCAGGGCCGTCCGGTAGAAGTCGATTTGATGGGTGAACGCCGGTTGCGGCGGCACCTGCACATAATCGCCGCCAATGTCATAGAAGGCCCGCGCGCCGCCGATGCGGAAATCCGCACCCGTCGCGGCAATCAACGCCTCCGCGCCCTCATGCTGTTCGCGGGGCGGCAACGGCGTCGGGTCGGCTGTCAGCCGCTCCGGCAGTCCGTCGCACTGCGCGGCATTGAACACGACAAAGCGTTTGAGAAACGGAATCGAGCGGGGTTCGCCCTCCGCGCCCTCGCCCTGCTCGCGCCCATCTTCGGGGGTGAAGCGGTCGGCGTAGAAGATCGTATGCCCGCGCTCACCTTTGCGAACGCATCCGCCAGCGGCCAGCGCCTGCCGGAAGGTCAACCAATCCTGCGACGGGTAACAGCCCTCAATGACCGCGCCCCATAGAATGAGAACATTGACGCCCGAATAGGGACGCCCCGAAACCGCGTTGCGGGGGAGTCCCGGCACTGCCGCCGCCGAACTCCACGGCTGCGCCCACGGGAAGCGGCCCGCTTCAAGCTGGGCAATGATCTTGGCCGTCACCTCGTCATAAAGCGATGCGCGTGACGCGCCGCCTTCTGCCCCGCCCTTTGCCTCTCTCCGCCACCACGTTTCCGTTGATCCACCATCGTCGCCTCCTCGCCTCTAAAACCACACGCCCCCGGAGAGGGGGGTGGGCGGCAAAGAGCGACCAAGAGGCCCGGCGCGATCAGGCGCACCTGTAAGGCTGTAACAGAGTGAAAGACCCGGCTTGCCGGGTTGCGCCTGAGCGCGACGGGCCTAGCTGGAAGCGCCGCCCATCCTCTTCGGGACGGCAACCAAAGCGCCGGCGCATCCGCGCCGTCCGCAATCAGTCGAATGTCATTGCAACAGTATCGCCGCGCAGCGGCCGAACGGGAAACGGCACCCTTGCACGGTGCGACGCCGACGGACGCCCTGCGCCCGGGCCTGTGGGCCAGCGGGCGTCCGGCCAGGAGAGAGGCAAGAGTGCCTGCGGGTCAGCACAAAAACGCCGCACCCTCAGGAGCGCGCAGCGCGGGACAGAGTGCGTCCCTGGAAAATCCCGCTCAATTTCAGCGGATCATCAGGGCCGCGCCTTCACTTTGCGCCAGTGATCGTCACCGACAGGCCGAGACGGCAAAGGCGGCTCGGTGGAGCGAGCCCGTGCAACGGGATTGCGGAATAGAGCGCGGTGCGGGCTTGCCCGCAGGCGTTCAATCGGGACTGAAATAACTCTTTCTGGAAATCCCTGCGCGATCGAAAAATGCCTGATTACGCGCCCGTGCATCGCCCAAAAGTGCATCCCATCCGATCAACTCAATCGAACCCCGGAATCCGCTTTGCGGTTGGTAGAGGCGTCCCCGACCATCTGCCGTGCGCTGCCAAGAGTATGTCCACTCGTCGAGTTTGCCGACAATATCAGCTACAATGAAACAATGGAAAACCGTGCGATCATCGAGCTTAATCGGTCGGCCCTTTACGTCGTTCAATCCGCCCCCCTGCAATTGCCGGACATACCGCTCAACTTGCGTTTGGGGGTTCTCGTTGTCGGCATAGCTGGACCGTCCGGGTCGTTTGAACTCAACCAGTAGAACTTTCGACGGCTCCTCGGTTTGGCGCAAACCGTGGACGTAATCGAAAATCAGAACGTCGGGCCGTTCGTCACTTTCGATAGCCTGCGACAACGTGGAAAACTCGACGTCCGAGCTGAAATACTGCGCGAAGGTGAGCCGTTCGTCGATGATCCAAAGATCGTGAGACGATGCTGATTCAACCTTTTTCGTGCCATCCTCAATCGTGTTCACGCGCAGCGGCAAATGAACGAATGGAGGTGTCTTCACGCTGGTATGAGCTGTCTCCCCGCGTATCGTCGCGGACTTTTTCCAGGAGTATCTCGATGAAATCGAGAACGACTTTCCGGCGCACGATATATTCCGCGAGACTGCGTTGCTCAGCGTCTTCGATCGCGGCGCCAGCTTCGGTGATAGCGGCTGAGAAAGCTGCCGCGTCGGTCTCGCCGCCGCGCAATCGGCTGAGAACCGATTTGATCTTTCGGCCTGCCGCTGATCTCGCCGAAACCGCTCGCGCGCAAGATGCCCGTAGATGGCGTCCTCTTTCAGCTCGCCAGACGGGATTTTGGCCTGAAGCTCGTCTGTGTCGCCGAAGGCGGCACTCGACGGATAGCTTTTCAGTGATCTGCTCGATCTTTTTCGCGTTGCTCACCGCCGAGCTTTTCGAGCGGTTCTTTCAGAAACCTCGATGTGCGAGGTGCAAACGTCGTTGATGATGCGATCCAGCACGATATCTTCAAACATGAACGCCGTGCGTTCCTGATTCTGATCTTGTCCAGATATTCGCCGGTCAAAATGGCGTGGAACACCCGGTCGCCGTCTTCGCCAAAATATTTCAAACCGAGCTTGCCGTCGATGCTTGCGACTGAACCGTGCGGTCGTGGCGATGAAGTGAACGAAATGATGGCCTTTGAGGTCGGCACTGGCGACCTTGTCGCATTCCATCAACGTCAGGAACAACACGCCATAATCTTCGGTCTCGCCGAATGTCCGCCGTCTTGCGATGAACGATGTTGTCGATTTCGGCTGGGTAGTGGCGGGTCTCATCGCCGACACAAACCGAAATCTGCGGGCATTTTTTGCCGATGAACGTAGGCAGGAAATGCGATGTCAGATGCTGAAAGACGAAGCTGTCTCGACCAGGAAATTCGACATATAGCCGTTGTCACGCAACCCATCGAAACGGACGAAGAATGAAGGGCTGTCAGGTCGATCCGGCTGGCTCGACCTTCTCATTCTGGATCTGGTCGTCCTGCTTCAGCACGAAATCAAAGAGCGGCGTTCGATCCCATCCTTGGCTTTGAACGTGCTGACGACGCTGATTTTCTGGAAGTAATCCAGCCACAAGAGCCGCCCGACGCC
>JADKCA010000013.1 GCA_016714795.1 Sphingomonadales bacterium
TACGGGCCAGGCCCTCGTTCAACAGACCATGAACGGCCCAGCGGAAACTGAGGATCAGCCGCCACAACCGGCCCGTCAGGCTCCTCGCCGACGTAAGGCGAAACCAAAGACTTCCGGACAATCCGCTGTCGCCCCAAAAACCTGCGACGCGGTCGCGCCCTTCAAAATGACGCAGACCAATCCAGTGCCTCGAGCATTTCCACGACACCGCGACCCGCAAGCGCATAGTAAATAGGACGCTGGAAATCATCGCACCGGTTGCCGAGGATCCGGACAAGCTTTCCGCGCCCGTCAGGCGCATCCTCGAGCACGAGTGCAACTGCCTCACGCAATTCGCGGACTGAACAATACGCGTCATCGATATCCACCCCGATGCACCGCGCCGCTATCGCACGGCCCACCGGCATCACATTTGCGTCGCAGGACAGTCGCGCAGAACGATATCGAGATCGAACCCCTACATAATTCCCGAAAATCCACACCATCGCTATCGATCCTGGGATCGAACATAGCGTGAACGCGCGCCCCAGGTCAAGAGAGCAAAGAGGGGCGGGAATTGGGTATCACTTGGAGGACTAAGACCATGTCGACCGCCCCGACACCACCCATCGAAACCGAGCAAAACACTGCCCGCATCGCCCAACTGAACGATGCAGCACGTCACCAACGACTCAGGAATTCACGAACGGTCTTCACCAGAATCTCCTCGCGACTCATCGACGACAGCTTGCCAGCTGACCAGCAAGCTCTCCGCCGCGTCCTGATCCAGTCCGCGCTACTCCGCAAAATGGCTACCGCTGAATTCACCGCCGATAACGACCCGCACCGCGAACATGATTTTGGCCAGCCCCGATGACGGGAACAAAATCTTCTGGAAGATCGACGTCTACGAAAATGACGGAGCCTTCAATGGGGCGCAGCAAAGCCGTGGGACGAAACCAGCAGCTACCGACCGTCACCATGATGCTCGCAAGCGACTACTGATGCAACGCGCCGCGCGATCACGCCGAAGGCCGTGCCGATGAGCCGCTATTGCCCGCCCGCTTCTCATCTGGGATGTCTCTACGAAATCTCCATAGGTTGGGACCAACCGCTCGGGACCTATTTCGTTGCTGCCTTCGGCCCACCTGACGAAAATGGCGACCCAGCACTGCTGCGCTGGATTGGCTCCACCTACGCGGAAGTCACGGACCCGTCAGACGCGATCGCCTACGCACGCCCCCTGGCTGAACTACCGCACGACATCCACAAGCGCCTTCGCCTCGACCAACAAAAGGGCCCCGGTCCGAAAACCAAACCAGAAGGCGTGATATCGCTCTTCCTGCGTAAACCACCGCTCATCGCCGCGCTGTCATGATCTTCGAACGCACACCCAAAGTGCGCCCGTTCGCCGAAACGCCGCGCAAACTGACCAACATTGCGCGCAAGCAACAACGCGAACGCGACGCCTTGCCATTACTCGGACCCCTGATCGCCGAGGGACAACCGACCCCCACACAGGAAATCCAGTCCTACGCACGCCGCTGGCATCAAGCCCAAATGAACCGCCGCGCTGAGCTCGCCCAGGTCTGGAAACGCGCCCGAACACGCCTTTACAGCCTTCCCCCTGCAGCACGCCAAACAGCACGCCGCTCCTGGAACGCCAGTCCCTATCCCAAATCAGCCTATTCCTTCGCCGACTTCATCCATTCCACCGTCACCGGCAAAACCAACCCCGAAGACCAGCCATGGGTCAACAAAGCGCCCGTGATCTACCGCGACTTTCGCGGCGGCAGTTTCAGCGAGCTATTCTCGCCAATCCCAAGACCGCCACGCTACGACCCGCAATCACCATTTGACGAACTCCCTACGACATTCTGCGGCAACCTCGGCCATGGGATCCTTTTTCTCGAAATCGCACCCGCGTCCACAGGGCTCGAGATTACGGTCAAACCGATGTTCGAGACCGTCGAGCTTACCCGGCTCAAGCGCATCCTCGCTCCGCTATGCCCGTCGGCCGCAATCACTGCCTACCCATTTCAAGACGCAGCCAAAGAAGCCGAATTCCGCGCCCACCGCAGGCATCTCAAAACGATGAGCGACCTCGCCAAAACCACCAAAGGACAAGAACCATGAAAATCGGACATTTCGCGCTCGCGAGCAACGGAGAACTGAAAGGCACGATCGACCATCACGGCGCCCGGAAGGAGCTCACCTTGAAGCCGCTCGCCGCGGCAGCGGGGCCTAGCCACGAGATCCTCGTCTCGGGCCGCAGGACCAATCCTGCCAGCCATGTCTGGGCAGCCAACGCCGGCCAGTTCAGAGCCCGCCTGGCGCTCAACAACGGCGCGAATACCTCTACCTCTCGCTACAACCAACCGGCGATGGAGGCTATGCAATCCATTGGCAGCGCCCCAGCTCCGCCGAAAACCGCGCCGCACGGACTCCAGAGCGCGCCCGATGACCCGTCGCCGCAAACAGATAATCATGACGCTTACCGTCTCGGTTCCGACATGGCTGACAGCCGCCGAAGCCCGCCGCGAGGTACGCAGCCGTATCGATCATCAAGCCGCCTTTATATCGGGCAAATATGACGGCGAAACGTGGCGCGACCTCTATCCGCCCAACGACGTGAAAGTCCGCTCGATCAGGCCGGCAAGCCGCAGCTGATCCCAGTCCTGACGCACTCTTCGAACCTCTGCGGGGCAAGCCCGCAGGTCGGCCTGACGGCCGAGAGGGAAGGGGGGGGGAAGAAGATGATCGGACAAGGGGTTCGGTCAGATTCCAACTGTTCCCACGAGGAGAAAGTCAATGAACATCGGTACTGTGAAACGCAACATGTCGGGCCAGCTGATCGGCTCGATCGCCACCATCGGCCTTGCTCTGACGATCGGCCTGCGCCCCGTCACCAGCAACAACCCCAAGGCCCCCAAGTTCGACATCGTCGCACTCAATGCCCAACGCCAGTGGGTCGTCGTCGGCGCGCTGTTCGAGCTCGCGATGAACGCCACCGGCGAAGTCTTCCACCAGGGCAAGATCGACGATCCGAGCATGGATCAGCCGCCTTCACATCGCCATGTTCGCCAAGGGTGACGGCGAATACGCCATCGCCTGGCAGCGCCCGGCGCCGCAACACCGAGATCGGCACCAGCGACTATCGCGACAGCGACCTGTCCGGTGCCGACGCCGGCGACGACGACGCTGGTGGCGACGGCCTCGGCGAAAGCACCGCGGCTCGCCAAGCGCAACGGCTGCCAGACCGCCAAGACCGACCAGGCCACCACCGGCTCGGTCAACGACAGCGATCCCGCGCTCCCCCGCTGGTCGACGCCTGACGGCCAGCACCACGCGCGATGGGGCCCGCGGTCCCCATCACCACGCACACTGGCAGCGACACCTCCCGCGCGCCAGACCCCCGAGAGGCGGGCCGCCTTCGCCCTAAGGCAGCCCGCCTCTCTTTGCAGACTGAACCAACAGGCCCAAATCGTGACGCCACGTTGACACGCACAACGCCATGCCTAATCATCACCCCCAGGGGAGACACGAAATGCCACGCCAATTCATAGGATTAGGGACCGACCAACTTTGCAATCGCAACCGCTCCCTTTCTGATTGCCACAGCAATCGCAACAGCAATTCGGGATCCGCGCGCCGGCGACCTCGTCGACATCATGATCATAACCATGACGACGCTCGGGCCGTCGGCATCATGATATGCACGAAACGCTCGCCGAAAGCCGGACTTGCGCTTCGCCGCCATCCCGCTCATCGCTACGATATGCGGACTGCTCATCGGCCCATCCATACTCTGGAAACTACAGCTTCCGCTCACGTTCATGCCAGCGGCCGCCGGACTCCTCATCGCCCGAACAAAGACGCCCACTCCACATTGAGGGGAGGGGGATTTTCGATGCTGACACCAGCACCGAAAGGAACCTTCCATGGGCGACCGCGCGCAATGCTCGATCGAAATCGGCGGCAATCTCCCCGCCGCACTGCTTGAAGAATTCGCAGGCCATGTCGCCAATTATGACCTGCGGACCGATTGGTCGGGGAACCCCTACGACCCGCAAACCAATCCAGCAGGCGAAATGCTCAACCTCTTCGGCGAAGAGCTGAACGGCGGGCTTGTCGAGACCCTCGAGCAATTCTGCAAAGCAAACGCCCTCCAGTTCCGCCGCTGGTCAGGCGGCTGCCCGGGGGCATTCCATCCGGAGCTCGTCGTCTATTATGGACCCGGCGACGAACATGAAATCACCGCCACCGAAGACGAACATCCCGTTCTCACGCTGCAGGAAATCAGCCGCTTCGAAACCATCCAGGACATCAAGGATTTTGTCGCCCGCTTCACCCGCGACATCCCTACCTTCACCATCGTACCATGATAACCCAGCGCACCATGCGCTGGTTCGAACGCCGCTGCCGCTATGTCGGTGACACCGCACTGATCGACACCCGTCGCTACAGCGTCGATTGCATCGAAACCGAACGCGCAGCCCGCTTCATCGCGCGCCACCATTACCTTCCCGCCATGCCAGCGTCTCAGCTCTGCGTAGCCTTGTTCGGACCCCGAAACGGCGCGACCCAAGCCCCGATCGCCGGCATCGCCATCTTTGCGGTCCCATCCAACCCATCGGTCATCCCCGCTCATGCAGGTCTCCCTCCCGAAAGCGGTACGACGCTGGCTCGTTTCATTCTCCTCGATGATGTTCCCGCCAACGGCGAAACACATTTCCTGTCCAAAGCGCATTCGGCGCTCCGACGAGAAAAACCGCACATCGAAGCCGTCGTTTCCTATGCCGATCCTGCAGCTGGCCACATCGGTCACATCTATGCCGCAGCCTCCGCCGCACACCGTGGTCGTACCCGTCCCCGCACGAGCTGGTCAATCGCCGGTCTGACATTTCCGGGACGAACCCTCAGCAAGATCGCAAACAAGGAAACCGGAGCGGACGCTGCGATCGCACGGCTCGTTGCGCTGGGCGCGAGAACGCCATCTAACAGAGAAACAGGAGCCGAATGGCTACAATCCCTCAAACGCACAGCTGCGCTCAGTCCAACCACACACCCCGGCTATTTCGTCTATAATTTTCCCCTGACGGCGCGGGCGCGAAGCCGCTCACGCGCCCTGCCAACGCAGCCCTATCCCACCATCGCCGACCTCGGCGCGAACAGCGGAGGACCAAAAACATGAAATACGTTGTCGCCTTCTACGAAAGTGGCCTTGCGTTTGGCGGCCCAGAGGAGGGCGGGTGGCACTATCACACCGGGACGCTTGTCAGGCTCTACCGTGTCTATGCCAACGCCAACGCCGCCTGGCGCGTCGCCAACCGCGCAAACCGTCTCCTCGACCGCCTGCAAGCAAAGAAGACCCCGGTCCACTCCGCCATCTACACCGGCGGCCGCCATCAAGCCTATGTCTTCGAACGCATCCCGCCCGAGTTTTTTCCCGAAACGCCGCCCACCTACAGCTGAAGGACCCGCCATGCTCGACCCCGAAACCCAAGCCTATCTCGCCGAAAGCAAAGCCAAGGCTCTCAAGAGCTTTCCGCTCTCGCGCGTCACCGAAGACTTCCATGATCAAATGCTCGAGGTCCTACCGCCCGCATACCGCAAAGGCGCACCCGGCTTCTTCATCATCGAAGCGGCGACCGACGACGTCCACGCACAATTCGTCGCCTATCGCGGCAAATTCTACGGCGGCTATGTCGAACTCTCCAAACCGGAAACCTACCTCACCCGCGACGCCATCGAAGCCTTCGAGACCGCCAATCCTGAAGCACCGATCCTGACCTGGTATCCCGAGGATCGAGCATGAAACGGCACATAATCGCCGACCTCGGCCCCGGACCCGCAAACGAGCCTTGCGCCCAGCTCGGCCGCACAGCCAACTTCGCAACCCTCAACATCCTCGAACTTCAAGCCTACCAAGCCGCAATCACAGCAGTTAACCCGCCGCTGCCCACCGGAATGGGCTACGCGCACCATGCCAACCATCATGATTTTGGCACCTTCTGCACGCTCGTCCTCGAAACGGACCCGAACACGTACCCAATCGACCTCGCGCACATCGTTGCCGAACGCCTGCATCTCCCACTGACATGGATCTCGGCAGGCTTTCGCGCGCCCGTCGACTATTCCAATCCGCAAGCCCCGCTCGCAACGACGCTACAAGCCTGCATCCTCTCCGCGCTCGCAATCACCCGCCCGCGCGATGATGGAAGCTTTTATCCGCCCGAAAACGAACACATCCACCCCGTCTGCGCGGCGCATACCCGGAATTCATCGCCGCCTCCTGAAACATCGCTCAACGCTGCCCAAAGGGGAGAGGGGAGCGAAGCAACGACACGGGAGAATGACGATGAGAACCTATGCAGGCATCGGCGCACGCGCCACCCCGCAACCAATCCTACAACTTATGACACGCTGCAGCTTCGCGCTTGCGAAACGGGGATATCTGCTCCGATCGGGCCATGCTGACGGTGCTGACAGCGCCTTCGAAGCCGGTGCCGGCACCAATGCAGAGATCTATCTCCCGGCCCCGCGCTGGCGCGGCTCACCAAGTCCGCTTCACCCCGAAGCCATCGGCCCAAAACATCTGGCACCGCGCCCGCATGATCGCTGCCAAACACCATCCTGCCTTTGCGACGCTTTCCGAATTCGTCCAGAACCTCCACACCCGCAACGTCTTTCAAGTCCTTGGCCGCGACTTAACCGCTCCTTCCGAATTCGTACTCTGCTGGACACCAACCGGCGAAGCCGAAGGCGGCACAGGCCAGGCCATCCGCATCGCGCTCGCCCACAACGTCCCCGTCTACAATCTCCAGCGCCCGCGCGAACGCAGCCACGTCGAGAAGCATCTGGGCGTCTGACCCATGCTCGCCGCGCGAAAACCGACCCCCTCTTGCGAGGGCCGTTTCCGCGCGCCCGCTATCGAAAGGACAACCGATGCAGAATCTGCTTCTCGACGAACTGCCCGCTGCAACGCTCGCGACGCGCGCGCAAGCTATCGACGCTCGTGCCAAGGCCAAGACAGAGGCTTTTGAACTTCCTGACGGCGCAATTGCTGGATTCTTTGGCGACTACCGATTCCTCTCGAACTTTTGGCTGGCCCCGGTCCCGATGTATGGTGCTACCTACCCGTCGGTCGAACATGCCTATCAGGCTGCCAAAAGCAGCTCCGCGGACGAACGCCTCGCGATGCTGCGTGCTGCCGGATCTGCAGCTGCCAAGGCCCTCGGACGCCGCGTAACGCTCCGTCCCGATTGGGAAGCCGCCAAAACCCATTTCATGCTGGCACTGGTCCGCAGAAAATTCGCCGATCCAGTCCTCGGCAACCGCCTGATTGCCACCGGGCACGCTGCGATCTTCGAAGAAACGACCCGCTGGAATGACACCGTTTGGGGCATCGTCGCTTGTCCTGTCGGCTACCGCGGCGGAAACCGGCTAGGGCAAATCCTTGAATCGGTCCGAGACGAGCTTATGACGAAGCAGGGGAGTGCCAAATGAGCAAGAAAACACTGGCGGTCGAAATCGCCTGTTCGCAAGACGAAGCCAAGCTGTTCATGGATCTTGTCATCTATCTCTGGGACCGCAAAAACAGGCCCAACCCGCTCCCGACCCCCGAACTGGACGCTGCATACAATCAGAAGGCGGCTGTTACCATCAGCCAATATTGCAACCATATCGACGACTTCGGGATCGACTGTACCTACGACGCGCCCGCACAGATCCTTCGGCTGCACGACATCGAGGGCGCTCCCGACCTCTCTGCGCTCGCGATGGTGCTGATCCATCTTTACCCGCACCGGCTCCCGATCGCCCTATGCGCTGAGCGACAGCGCGGGACGCACTCCCAAGGTCTGGACCGTCCTGACCGATCAATCGATCATCATCACTGAAGACGAAGCCCGCGCGCTGGTTGCTGCCAAAGGCAGGGATCCGGCCTATGTAGAAGCAGCAATTCGCACCTTTCACTGAGACTTTGCCTCAGGCCGCAGCCCCGGCCTCCGCTTGCTTGACCGGCTCACGACGATAATAGGCCCTTCGTTCCGGGTTTGGCAGATCCTCGCCCTTGACCCAAATCGCGTGGTCGATCCCCTGAAAAGACATCCTGTTCGCCAGCGAATCTTCGACGCGCTCCTCCGGATCATGCAGATAAACCGCCGTCGCCCGCTCCCCGGTGTCTTTAAGAACGATACTCGCGATCGGCACGTCCTTCTCCAGGTTCACCCGCATCCCCTTGACGAACCTGCGCCGGCGCGCGACCGCTTCCTTTAGCAGTTGCTCCTCCTGACGCCTCGAACGGCAACCAAGTGTCAGTAACCGGCATCACGGTCACCTCGACAAGATCGAGCAAGCCCGTTTTCCTCCTGCAGAACGAAGCCGCCATCACCAGGTGGCCATCATTCTGCTTACGCCGCCATAGCGATATCTCATCGGCGAACCGCTTCAGAAACCGGCGACTCATATCCGCGTCCATGTCGAAACTCTCTTCGCCATTATACCGGATGATCACTTTCACTTCGTGATCCACCTCGCGGATTTCGCGAACCTCTCCGCTTACGATCATCATATTATCAGGCGAAGCCTTGACCCGCGCCAGCGCCGCGCGCTTGCGCGCCGACCACTCCCTTGCATCGTCACTCCGGTACACCTCCGGTATGAACAGCACGTCGCTCATCCCTTGCTGTTTGACCTTGCAGACCGCTGCAGCCTCCAACAACGCGCGCCGGACGACCCCCCATGTCCGCTTATCCTGCATCTTCGGGTGCCAGTGGGTGAGTTCAGCACGATCCCACAGATAATGAAGCAAGCCGCGCATTGTCAGCTTTTTGTCCAGTCGACTTCACCACGGGCTTGTCGTTCGTGAGAGCCGATGGCGCGCTACGCGCGGGTCCCCGCGTAAGCGGGAACCCGACCTTCAGCGCGCTTTCGCCGCTTTCGCTATCATCGATCACCGCTGCCCCGCGCACCTGTGCGAGACCAGTCAGATCATCCGGCGCATCAAAATGATCGCAATCCGTCGAATGTCCGGCACCGGATCCTGGCCAGCGCGCCAGAACGAAATTCTCGAACCGACGCGCCGTGTACAGGGGCAACTCAATCCCCTTGCGGCACAGGCAAAAGGCCTTGTCCTTTCGGCGGTGCGCTTCAGCCAGCATCTTCTGCAAATCATTCGAATCGCCCACTTCGACCACGCGGCCGAGCACCAGATAGCGTTGAGCCATAAGTCTCTCCATATCCCGCGATCCGACGCTGCCCGTCCGACCTCTCGCGCTTTCCTCCTTCGAGTTTGGGCGCGGCAGCTGCCGCGCGTTTCTGATCGTTACACCAAATCTGAACGATATGAAACAATCTAACGCCCTGACCAACTTTGGGAATGTTGCGCCAGTTCAGCAGTTCGTTCGCACCGGAAAGATGCCGCGCTTTCGCGGCACTTCCCGGCATACCCGCTGTGCTTTGCTAGGCTTGCGAACACGCTGCGCCTGTGTTCGCGCGCCAAGCGGCGCATGATCGGTGCTGACCTGGGCGTTCGACACCACCCTCACGACCACCGCTACGCAAGACGCGGACAACCATCAGAACATTTTCGCGCAATGAAGGGGGCAGGGCTTGCTGGGCGGACCGAATGCACCTTCGCGTCAATCGGGTGCGATCTCAAATCCGGTGCGCCATATTGAGCCGGAGTTCGGGAACGCAGCGGCGGCGGCCGAAAGGGTCGCACATGATCCGGATCGTGTCCAAATAGACCATAACGCCGCCGGGCCACATCCTGTCAAACGCCGCCAAAGCGCCTCTGACGGGCGCGGCCAAACCCACTCCCACCCCTCGTGATTGAGGAAGGTGCGGGCAAAGTCGATCGAGGCCACAAAGGCGACAACCATCATCGAGCCGACGAGCGCAGTGCGCGCTACCACTCCAGCGTTTCCAAGCAACACCAGCGCGATCGCAGGCACCGAGCCTAGAACACAGATCGCTCCATTGACCCAAAAAGATCGCAACGCACAGGCACGGAGGTAGCGCTCAATCACCGCAATGCCATCCACAACATCGCCGCGGCCAACGCACTCAGCGACATAAAAACGAGCCTTCTCGACTTCACGGACGTAACCGATCCCCATCGTTTCACCTCGCATTCAAGTCGAAAGCAAACATAGATCGCACCAAGATAACCCACATCTCATTGCGAATGAGACAACACTACGCTCGCCAGCGCGAACCCGCCGACCAACGTAAAGATTGCAAATCGAAAGCGAGCATAGCAAGATATTTCTATACGATCACATAGTATGAAGGACATCCGCTGAAACCCTGGCCCGATCCGCGCTCCTGAGAAGCCGGTCTCGAAATTCGAGATCGCCCTTGTCAGCGCGCTGGTTATCCTCCCGTTCGTCGCGATCGCCGTCGACCAGCTCGCCAAACACCTGGGCTGAAGAAGAGCGGGGCAGGGGAAGGGAACAGATGCGGAGCGAGACCATGCCCTTCCAGACACTCGAGCTACCCGGTGCGATGATGCACCTCGACAGCGAATTCCTCAACCCCGAGCGCGCCAGCCACTTCCAACGCCTACTGCGCGCACAACGCTGTCGTGGCGCCAGCGCCAGGTGACCATCGCCGGGATCTCCTACGACGAACCGCGCCTCACAGCATGGCACGGCGAAACCTACAGCTATTCCGGCCTCACACTCGATCCAGCACCGCTCACGCCCGAGCTCGACGAGCTGCGGCTGCTGATCCAGACCCATCTGGGCAACGCCGGCATCGCCGCGGCGCCGTTCAATTCTGTCCTCGCCAATCTCTACCGCGCCGGACGCCGCGATTCGATCGGAATGCACGCCGACGACGAACCCGAACTCGGTTTCGAACCCGTGATCGCATCGCTGAGCCTTGGCCGACCGGCCCAGCTGCGCCTTGCACCGAAGCCCGGACGGCAAGGCAAGCCCGCCCGCGTCCTGCTGCGGCCCGGAAGCCTATTCATCATGGCCCGCCAAACCCAGGCCAACTGGAAACACGGCATCGACAAGGAAGCCCGTCCAAGCAGCGAAGACCGGATCAACCTCACCTTCCGGACCATCTTCCCCAGAAAGCGACCATCATGACCCAGGCAGTCCACCAAGCTCTTGCCGGTCTGTTCGACGAAGATCATCCGCGCGTCTGCGCACAAGTTCAATGCTACGGCCTGACCATCGTGCAGGGCGAGCAAGGCATCACCTCGCTTGACCAACCAAGCCAGGAATGGACCCACCGGCTCGAACTGGAAATCGGCAACTCGACTACTGACATCACGCTCGAGGTAGAACTGATCGTCGGCGAACACGCTATGTTCGACGAACTCGCCCGCCAGCACACCTGGCTGCCATCCCCCGTCGCGCCCAACTCTTCGAACAACGGTGTCTGCTGGTTTGAACGCCCCGACAAGGCGCTCGCGGTGATTTCAACCACACCAGAAGTGATCCAGAGCATGATCCTTGCCCTCGACACAAACGCGCAGTCCTGGATCGAAATAACCGTCTCGGGCCCGTTCGTCCGCAGCCGGACCGACGAGCTGCGCGCGATCTTCGCCTTTGCCATCATCAACGCACTTTCCAGAAACGCCAGCGGCGCGGTGGCACGTGAACCATGACCGCCCCCAAATCATCGCCGCGCTCGTTGCGTTCCGCCAACCCCACGATCACGGTTACAAACCAAGTCCTGCAACCGAGCGCCTGATGGACTCCATCACGCTCGAAATGATCGAAGACCAGCTCGAGAGGCACAATGCCGGCGAACTTGCGCAAAGCGAACTCGGGCGATCGTTCACCGCCTATGTCGCCGACGTGCTCGACCAATATACCGCCGAATATTATGCCGACGACGAACCCGGCCACGTCGCACTGATTGCCTCACGCCTCGCGCAGCTCTCGACCGCCATCTTCTACCGCAACATCCCGGATCTCTTACCCGAGCCGACAACAATAGAAGCCATGTTCGACGACGTCTACACGCTCGACGGCCGCGCGTTCTGCAGCAAATACGACATCCTCGACTTCTACGAAATGCGGGTCGACGACCACCAAAGCCAAGAACGCGCTTGGGACGAGCCCTATCAGCAGCTCATCGCCCACCTGGACCCTGCGAATCCAGCGGCCGCGCGCCAAAGGATCGACCAGGCGATCCTCGATCACAAACGCGCCGCGACCGCGCCGATGAACCGCCGCTCCTTCATGGCGATCCTGATCTATATCCTCGCACTCGTGCCTGCAGGTCCTGCCGTCCTGCGGGTAATGACCTCGATCGACGAGAAAACGCGCGACCTGCGTTTCGCCGATCAAGTTGCAACACTAAGCTGGCCAATGACCATCGGCTTGTTCGGGCTGACCTTTGCACTGATCGTCCTCAGCGTCGAAATCCGATACCCGAAACGACGCCAGCCAGCCCCGCCGCCACCGGCATTCATCAAGGCATGGTTCGACCGCAACGAGCGCCCGGGCCATTTTGAACATTGGCACATCTACTGGCCGACCGCGAAACTCTGGGTCCACCGCCGAGAGGGATTCTTCTTCGACACATGGCGCAAGGAACTCGCCACCCGCGAAGACTATGAGACGATCATCGCCAAGCTCGAACGCAGGCGCCTCTTCCGCGCACCAAACCCCTATATGGCGACGCAGCTGCGCCGTTTCCTTGAAACCAACACCGATCGCTACCCATGACCGAACACACCGAAAGCATCCCGATCCGCGAAGCACTCGCCCGCTACCTTTACCCGGACGATCTCGGCAAAGGCTACGCACTCATCGACGAAGACACGGGCCGCCTCGTGCGCAGAATCCGGATTGTCCAGTGGACAATGCGCCTACTGTTCGCTGCCGGCCTTGCGACACTGCTTATCGGCGCGCAACCAGGTTGGCTCCGCGTCCTCGAAGGATCGGCCTACTCGCTGCGATCGCCGCATTCGAACTCTATGGCCTCGCCGCGCTCAACACGCCCGTTTTCGATTTCTATGGCCGACGCCTGACCCGCGCATCAAAGCCTTCATGGACATGCTTGCGAGCGGCGAACCCAAGCCTTTGCCGAAGATAGCGAGCCTGCCCGGGCGAGCGCGACCTTTGCCAACCCCCAGAGCACCAAACGATGACCCGCCTCGTCAGCCCCAAATCTGTCGCCGAGCTCAACGCCTGCCATCCAGACGATGACATTCGTCTGAGCGACGCAACGATACTCACGAGTGGCGGAGGCGAGGAAGGAACCCAGCTTGGTGCCAGATATCTCGCACTGATGCGCGAACACAACAGCAGAAAGCGGCGCTCACTCGGCCTCAACCGCCTCGCCTGCCTCGCGGTCACGCTCCTGTTATACGCCCTGCTGCTCTATCTACCGAACTCGCTTGCAACACTTGCCGTGCTGGCCATGCTCGCCCTCTACGCTTGGCTCCTCTGGAAAGCCGACCAGGCAGTCCGGAGCGCAGATCACGACATTGACACCGTCGAGAAGATGTTCAGCGACGACTACACGATCAAGGTCCGAGACCTGCGCGCCCAGTTGGCGAGCTCAGGGACGCCCGATGTAAAGATCGGGCCGTGGGATCGAGCGGCCGCGAAGCCGAATCACGCAAGGGCAAAGGAGCCAGCCCATCGGCAACGAACCAACGGCAGACGCCGACGATAATAACCCACCAGGACCCAATCGAACGGAAGCTCAACACCAACCAAGGCCACGCTGGCTAGAAACAACGAACATAATGACCGAACCCAAACACCGCAACGGACCTACCTCGACGTCCCCGCCGATTTCATTGCATCGTACGCCAACGCGCACGAGGAGTTTACAGAATTCAGAATCAAACCGTCCGAGACCTGGTCAAGACGAAGCCCTATTACGATCCTCGCCCGACGATTTGGCAGTGCGTGACCTGGACCCAACTCCAGATTATGGACACCATGATCAGAACCGTTGATCTCGAACCAAGCATGGGAGCCGACCAAGTGCGCGCGTTTCGGCGCACCGCTCGAGACATCAATATCCCGCCCCGAGAAATACTCGCAATATGCCCGCTCCCCTATATCGAAGAGTGGCAAACACGCAAAAGCCTGCAAGAGCAAGACATAACATCATTGGAAAAGCTCGCCCGTTTATCGGAACCATTCATCCTCAAACTGCCGCATATGAGCCGCCGCAACCTGACGCGACTTATCGCTCTCCTCCAATTCCACGGCCTGCACAGCCGGATGACCGAAAGTGACTTCATCCTTACCGCGCCGCGAAACGACGACGCCAATGCCGAAAAAGACGAAGTCATCGCAACGCTAGCGTCTTATACCAACGACACCAAGAAGGGCGAGCAGCTGGCCCAGGAGCTCTATGACATATGGCATCCGGCAAGATCATCCAGGGTTAAAACCAAAGCCTAGCCTTCCGACACAAGCCGCGCTCCATCGTCACCGCGGCTTTCTTGCGCGTCGCGCAGTAGCGCAGCCGCAAAATCGAAAATCAGGCTCGCGACCGCGATCGTCAATGTCCGGCCCTGATTGTAAGTTGATCCTCGATAGCGCGAGCCAGCCTGAGATGTTGCACCTCAGCCCGGCAGACATCCACATCATTCTTCACGACTTAGTTCCTCTCCTATTTGGCGCGAACCCCGCCCGTCTGAACAATTGCGAAAAAACACCCCCGAGGCGGTCAAACAAGTTAACCGCGCCGGCTTCGTCCATACCGTCACCATCGGTCCGAAAATGCCAGCTCGACGACGATTGCCAATGCTGCTGAGCCCGCTCTTCGGCACACGATCCCTGTTGGCGCGCACGAGCTTGCTCTTCTCGCCGTTTCTGCCAAAACTGCTCTTCCTCACGCGCAACGCGGCGCACTCAGCCGCCTCGGCGCGGAGCTGTTCCGCCCGCACGGCGTTTTCCGCACTTGCTCTTCGCTCACCTTCCGAAGCAACGATTGCGCGTCAACCGGGCCCGAACCGCCTGACGGTTGAGCTTGCGCATCGCCTTCAGCTCGATCTGCGCTACACGCGCCCGCGAAATCCCGAACAACTCACCCAGCTCATCGATGCCATGTTCACGACACCCGATCCCATAGCGCATCCGAACCACACGCTCCTCACGAGGCGTAAGCACCAACAGCATTTTTCGAACGAGGTCCCGCCCCGCGAAGCTCTCGTCAGGTTCGACAGTTTCAATCACCAGCTCGGAACGATCGATATCAGCAAAACCGACGACCATTCCGGCACCAACGACGACGTCGTTGGCAGGCAATTGCCAACCGGCAAAATCGTCTACAGAAAGGCTTGTTATAGTCGCCATAACCCCAAGGTTGAGCAGCCAATTGACAAAGTCAACAACGCCGCACGACACACGCCCCACGCCCGTGAAACAGCTTGAAACGGCTTTGAACAGCTTTGAACATCAATGAGCAACTTTGAGCACCACAAATTTTTTTTCGACACGTCATCACTTGACGGTTTCGACACTCAAATCCAGCCCAAACGGCTATCCAAAGCCTCAAAAACGAATCACTTCTCGCGATTGTCACGCCTCATCCCGGCCACCGCGCCTTCCAACGCGAGGGGAGGGGGGGCCGAAATAATGCGCCGATCAAAGCCACCCTTCACCGCCGATTGGAACATTCCATGTCAGACCATTATGTCCAAACCTGCTTCGCCTTCGATGTCACTGCCAACGAAGCGGGTCTGCTACTCCAAGCCGCACAGGCAGCTGACGAACTCAGCTCCAACATCGATGTCCCATCGCTCACACGGTTTTGGAGCCAACTGCCAGAAGACTTCCGCGCGCTATTCCCGCCGACCGACGACGATCCATGGTCGGGTTTCACCGCAATTTTTCCCGACCCCGAATACCCGACGTTCGGCGCGAAATTCGAGCTCGTCGACAACGAAAAGACCGCCCAGCGCATGATGGTCTACGGCGACCAATTCGACCCAGATGCCACCGCAACGCTGATCGCCGTGATCGTCAAAGAAACGCTCCGGTCATCGCAACCTGGTCGAGCTCGTGCAGCAAGCTCCGTCTCGACGATTTTCATGGCGGCGTTCCGCATCGACCGCCAAGGAATCACCTTTGGTCAGCCCGCACGACATCTACGACAACCGGCGCTTGAGCCCAAAATGGTCCTCACAACCTCCAATGACGAATCCGGGCCATTATTCGGAACAAGGACACCGGCTTTGGCCCGCTCAAAGACGCCACCTTCTACACGCAAAGCGAAGCCGACGAGCTCGGCACCGTGATCGCCAACGATGAGCCCGAATGGCTTGAACTCCCCAGATAGGCCACCCAACACCGATAAGCCGCGCGTCCGAGGAGGGGTGAGGGAAGGGTCCAACTCCTTTGGGAGCGCCAGCCGCCCATCTTTGTCTTCGGATCGAATCTCGCCGGTCGCCACGGCAAGGGCGCGCCCTCTGGGCGCGGGCCAACCGGGTGCGGTTCTATGGCCGCGGATTGGTCGCCAGGGTCATTCTACGCCATCCCAACGAAGGACCGGCACCTCAGAACGCTGCCGATCGCCGCGATCGCCCGCCACGTCGACGAGTTCATCATCTACGCAGCCGAGCAACCGCAACTATCGTTTCAGCTGACGCCAATCGGCTGCGGCCTCGCCGGATACCGACACGAACAAATCGCGCCGCTATTTGACGCTGCTAGTGCAAATATCGTCATCCCGCCCGAATTTGCCGGATATCTGACGCGCGCCGCCGCCTGAAAGGGGAAGCCATGCCAAAACTCTATTTCGAAGAAGATCACTGGGTCGTTCCCGGACAACAGACCCGCGCAGCCGTGCGCCACGACATCCCGTCAACTACGGCGGAACCCGCTGACTGGCTCAACCACCGCGGTGCTAAACCGGGCGGCAAACCCCAAGGTCCCATGTTCTCCGACGCCGCGACTGCTCCACGCGACCACGATGGTTCCGAGCAAGCAATGGGGACAATCGACCCGGCATCGGTAACCGACTGGATCTTCGACCAGGCTACGCCAGCCCAAGTCGAGACCGTCCGCTGCGCTTGGCACCCGCTTTCATGAAATGCGCCGAGCGGCAGTGCGGATTAACCCGAACTAACCGACCCAATATCGAAGTGGATTCCACGACCGAATGTTAACCTCCCCAAGACACTGCGCTTGGCGCACCGTGACGAAAGATGTCCCATGTTCTCAATTCGCAACTTCCCGCGGCCCGCAATCGGCTACCCGGCATTATTGGGACTCTTCGCCATAGACTTCGGGATCATGGCGTTTATCTTCGACGACTATTACGGCGGACCGATCATCCCCGCGATCGTCGGCACCCTGCTCGCCATCGTAACCATGCAGATCGCACGCTTCGAATGAAGCCCGCTCCCCCAACCGGCGCAGCCAAAGTCGCCTCGAACAGCGAACCCGAGCCTGGAACGGACGCCTATTACGACCGCAACCAAGCCAGTCTCGCTGTCTTTCTCTTTGTCTTCGCCAAAGGCTACCGCACCGCATGGAATGCCCGCGGCGAGCCGCTACCCGAAAGCATATTCTGCTCGCGCCATGCCGCCATGATGCTGCTCGATCCTGATGAAGCACCCGAGAAGATCCTCTCCTATTTCGGTGAAATCGCACTCCCACCGATCACCGTTGCGAAGCCAGGCGGCGAAACCCGCGAGGACTTCACCGCGACACTCGGCCTGACCGAAGCCGACATCACGATCCTGCGCGACTATTATCTCCTGTCGGACAAAGGCCGGCAACTGTGGCGCGAACCGATGATCGCACACCGATACCGCAAACTGCTCAAGCGCGTACCAGCTCCGCCAGCAGCCGAAGCAAACGAACCCAAGCGCCAATGAAACCCACGCGGCTGCCAATAGCAAATCTCGCCTGGCTCATCACATTCTGGGCGATCGCGCACGCGGCTGTTATCGCCAACCTCCATTTCCCCAATATGCCTCGCCTGATCGGCATGGCCATGATCGCCGGATTCGCGGTCAGCACATTTGCCTTTTGCGTCTATGTCCGAACCATCGATCTTTCGGGAACGGCCGACAAGCTTCTGGCAACCATAAGCCTGATCTTCAACATGGCCTTCCTTGTCGGAATCAGCGATCTTGGGAGCAAGCTCAGAAGCGAGATTAAGCCGGTAGGGATCCTCCTTATTGTATTCTGGGCCTATGGCATGAAAGCTGTCTGGGACCAGCTGCGCGACGCCTTCAAGTAGCAACGCACGCCTTCAATTCTCTCGACAAAGCGATGCAGCACGAACGCTGACGTGAACCCGCGCGCCGATGCTGACGCGGCGCATGACGCACTCTTCGAACCTCTGCGGGGCAAGCCCGCAGGTCGGCCTGACGGCCGAGAGGGAAGGGGGGGGGAAGAAGATGATCGGACAAGGGGGTTCGGTCAGATTCCAACTGTTCCACGAGGAGAAGTCAATGAACATCGGTACTGGGGAACGCAACATGTCGGGCCAGCTGATCGGCTCGATCGCCACCATCGGCCTTTGCTCTGACGATCGGCCTGCGCCCCGTCACCAGCAACAACCCCAAGGCCCCATGCTTGACATCGTCGCACTCAATGCCCAACGCCAGTGGGTCGTCGTCGGCGCGCTGTTCGAGCTCGCGATGAACGCCACCGGCGAAGTCTTCCACCAGGGCAAGATCGACGATCCGAGCATGGATCAGCCGCTCTACATCGCCATGTTCGCCAAGGGTGACGGCGAATACGCCATCGCCTGGCAGCGCCCCAAGCGCCGCAACACCGAGATCGGCACCAGCGACTATCGCGACAGCGACCTGTTCGGTGCCGACGCCGGCGACGACGACGCTGGCGGCGACGGCCTCGGCGAAAGCACCGCGGCTCCGCCCAAGCGCAACGGCCGCCAGACCGCCAAGACCGACCAGGCCACCACCGGCTCGGTCAACGACAGCGATCCCGCGCTCCCCCCGCTGGTCGACGCCTGACGGCCAGCACCCACGCGATGGGGGCCCACGCGGGTCCCCATCACCATGCACACTGGCAGCGACACCTCCCGCGCGCCAGACCCCCGAGAGGCGGGCCGCCTTCGCCCCAAGGCAGCCCGCCTCTCTTTTGCAGACTGAACCTGAGTTCAGATTGACAAAAGCGACAACATCGCTACATTGTCGCACACCCAATGATGCACTGGAGAAGCAGATGGCGAGCGCCGCTCCCGACACGATGATCGACAGGCTGGTCGATACGAAAACGCACGACATCGACCCGAAACGCATCGCCACAATCCTGCATATGACACAAGCGGAGCTCGCCGCGATGATCGGCGTCCACCGGACAACACTCGCCCGAAATCCCGGCTCACGCGACATACAACTGGCTCTGAGCCCGATCGCAACCATTCTGTCGATGGCAGCAGACATGGCTCGAAACACCGACAAAGCGGTGATCTGGTTCAGGCACCAACCCGAGCCGCCCTTCGGCGGAAAGCGGCCCATCGACATGGTCAAGGAAGGCAAGGCCCAGAACGTGATCGAATGGCTGCTCGCGCTTGAAGACGGCGCGTACAGCTGACAGCATGTCCATTCCGATCGTCTTTACCGGGCAGGGCTACCGGATCATATCCCGCGCCTGGGCCCACGACCCGGTATCAGGCGTAGGTGCAAGCACGCACGGCGGTCGATACAATCCACGTGGAATGCCCGCCTTCTATTGTTCGCTCGACGCCCAGACCGCCTATGCAGAATATACGGCCTCGCTGCTCGACCGACCAGGCTGGCTCTGTTGCTTGACATTATTGGCGCCAGCCTCCTCGACATGGCCGTAGATCGACACCGCGAGCACGCGGTCTTACAGCAGATGACCTGTCGGTGGCTTGAAAGACAATCACGATTCACTAACACAGCGCGTCGCGAAAAGCCCTCGCAGCGAACGGCATAGACGGACTGATCTACGCTTCGAGCCGCCACGAGGGCGGCCGAAACATCGTTTTGTGGACCACCGACCGCCGACCTTTGGTAAAACTACGGGACAGGTTTGGTGAAACCATCATTGAACCGATACCAGACTGAAACATCGCTAGATCGCTGGAAAGCAACAGCATGACCTTTACCAATCAACAGATCCATGACCTCGCCGCCGAGCTATTCTGGCGCTACGCCGACGATCTCGGCGTCCAGCAAGCCAATGTCGATGTCATCGAAAGCAGCGGCCATTGCCTGCTCGAACACCGCGTCGCCCGGAGCGTGTTCTCGGACTCTGGCTACCTAGCGCTCGACGCCGAAGAACAGAACCGCGTGCTGAACGGCGCAAAGCATGAAGCATTCAAACACTGCGCCGAGGAACGGAATATCATCGGCACCGTCTACGCCGACGAGGCAGGCCTTGGACGGACCCCGGGCTGCGAAGACATTGATACCGGTAACCTCTGGCACATTCCCACCATCCGCGAAGCGAAACCGATCGACGTAATGGGAACACTGTGCCTCCGGCACCCTCTCCCCGCCATCGTCTATTCTGACCGGATTCCCGACCAAGGCTTCATTCGCGTCGCCAATACAAAGCTCGCCCTCGGTTTCGATCTTCCGATCTACCTCGCCCTGACCGGCGCCCAGGAACTGGGTCAGGATAGCTACGCCCTGATCGGAATATTCTATATCCCGATCCCCCATCGAACACGGAAA
>JADKCA010000014.1 GCA_016714795.1 Sphingomonadales bacterium
CCGCCTGAAGGTAGACGCCATGGGTCGCAGTGGTCACTCAGACACTTTGCGACGGCTATCGCTATAGCTCCCTCACGATGAAAAGGGAGGCTTATCGTCCCTGGGGTCGAAAGCCGCCAGCCATCAGCCCAGGCCCCGGGGCAATCGGGCGCCCGCATAAATGGATCGGACCCGCCCGCATGACCGACTCTTGCCGCCGTTTGGAACTTGGGCACAGCACAGCACAGGCAGGTCGGCATGCTCCAGCGCGCGAAATCGGACCCTCGCTTGGTGCACTTTCGCGCCAAAATTGTGCTGACAACCGGTTGACTCTGTCCTGACAAAGAAGCTTTTCGGCGCGAATAGAGGTGCTGTCATCGCATCGTGTCAGCACTGACGGCAGCACAATTGCCGGCCCGTCAGTAGGGGGGCGCCCATGGCGCGATTTGCTCCGAGGCACCGCGGGAACCGCATACCATGAATCGGGACCTTGATCGACAGCCCATGCATTCTGCTTAATATTCTCAGTATAACCAGCGCCTTCCGGTCCAGTTATTAATCTGAACCGGAAGAATGGGTCATCCGATGCGGCTGTAGGCGTACTCTATTCCGCCGCTGGCAGCGGTGCTTGGCTGCCGCAGCACATAGCCGCCCTGGGCAAGCTGGCGTAGCAGGTTGCTTGCAGCGGAGGCCCCTAAACCGTGCTCGGCCGCAAGATCGGCACTACGCAACTGCGGCCGACCGAGCACCAAAGCGAGAGCCTTGCGCATGGCGGGCCCCAGTGGCCGACCGGCAACTTCAACCGCGCCCGCATGCCATAGGGTGAGTGGGACTCCCGAGCGCTGCCGCAGAAACCAGGTTCGCCCGTACATCCTCGTCGCCGACGTCCACCAGACAGATCGCGCGCTTGTCGCGATGCTCCTTGATCAGTTCGCAAATGGCCTCGCTCGCAAAGGTAACATCGATCTTGCGAACGCCGCTCATCGACAAGCGAACGAGTTCGGCAGAGGCGCGGTTGTCGAGACGCTGTTGCAGTTTCCTGCGCGCAACTATCCCAGCTTTGCTGCCCCAACCCTCGCCGCCCACCAGGAAATCATGCAGGCGCAAAGTATGCGAATTCTGATTCATATATTGATATGAATCCAATTGGGCCAGTCATGTCAAGCCTCGAGTGCGCACCAAGGCTGGTATTGCCTGATGATCGAACAGACGAAGGAAGCCGATGCAAACTATTGTCCCGGTAATTTCTAGTTTTCTCATATAGTTGTTGCGACGTTCTGCATCTTATGGACAGCTCCCTGCAGTGAGCGCCGGGCAATCTGAGCGGGCGCGAGACGAAAGAGAGTTTGCCCCATGCGCACCAGCCAGAGCCACCCGCTCGAGATTGCCGAGATCGACGCAGGACCGGACATGGGCAAGATCGGCCTCACCTTCTGTCCCGGCAAGCAGCAGATGCAGGCGGCAACGGGTGCGTGGAACCGAGACCTTGGGCTTGATGTTGCTGCCATCGCGCGCTGGAACGCCGCTGCGGTGGTGACGCTCGTCGAACAGCACGAACTCGACATCCTTGGGGTAGCAGCGCTGGGCGACGTTGTGCGCGACGCGCACATGGCCTGGTATCATTTGCCGATCCGCGATGTCGCTGTGCCCGATGCCTCGTTCGAGGAGAGCTGGACAGCTGCGGGGAGCGAACTGCGCGCCATCCTGCAAAGCGGGTTCAACGTGCTGGTCCATTGCAAGGGCGGGCTCGGGCGGGCCGGCACGGTAGCCGCGCGGCTCCTGGTCGAGCTGGGCTGGGAGCCCCAGGCTGCCATCGCCGCGGTGCGCGCCGTGCGCCCTGGCGCCATAGAGACCGCCGAGCAGCAGGACCATGTCCTTGGACTTGGTCCGGTTGCCGAGCCTGCGGTAGATGGCTCTGCTGCCGGGCAGCTCGACCGGGCGCTTGGCGCCATGCTCGGGCTTGCCGTCGGTGATGCACTGGGCACCACGCTCGAGTTTGCGCCGCGCGACAGCAAATCGCGCCTGACCGACATGACTGGCGCCGGTCCGTTCCACCTCGCGCCCGGCGAATGGACCGACGATACCGCCATGGCCCTGGCGCTGATGGACAGCCTGATCGCCCATCCGATGCTTGATGAGCGCGACCTGATGGACCGGTTCGTCTCGTGGCATCAGCAGGGCACTTACTCGTGCACCGGCCGCTGCTTCGATATCGGGATCACCACCAGGGCCGCCTTGTCGCGCTACAAGTGCACCGGCGACCCGATGGCTGGCTCGACCGATCCCATGTGCGCGGGCAATGGCAGCCTGATGCGGCTTGCGCCTGTCGTCGTGCGCCACTGCCAGGACCGGGCCACGTTGCGCAATGTCGCCGCGCGCCAGTCCAGAACCACCCATGCTGCGAGCGAAGCGGTCGATGCCTGCATCGCCATGGCCGAGATCTTGGCACAGGCCATGTCCGGCACGCCAAGGAGCGAGATCCTTCGCCCGCGCTCCGGAGCGTTCGAGCCTGCAATTGCCTCGATCCTTGCCGGCTCGTGGCGCGGCAAGCCCCGCGATGCGATCCACTCCTCAGGCTATGTCGCTCATTCGTTCGAAGCAGCCCTGTGGTGCGTCGGCCGCACGGGCACCTTCACAGACGCCGTGCTGCTCGCTGCCAACCTTGGCGAGGATGCCGACACCACTGCTGCGATCACCGGCCAGCTTGCCGGCGCGCTCTATGGCGCCAGCGGGATCTTCCAGACTTGGAAAGACCAGCTTGCCTGGGGTGAGCGGATCACTCGTACTTCACTGGCGCTGTTTGAGCAGAGTGTTGTTCAGAGCGCGAAATCGAAGCGAAAGAGAACGTAACCATTAATGGGCCAATTGCAGCGCAATCTTAGGTCGCGCCTTCCCGATGATGCGGGACGGTCTCACAAAATGGAATGCCTTTTGCTCGTACGCTAAACCCTATCTTGCACTGCTTGGTTTACCCGCGCCCGAGCATAATACTGAAGCGAGCCATGACATGAAGCCCAGTTCTGCATTATGTGAGGCAATCCTTCAGACTAATTTGCGGCGCTGCCCTCTTCGAGTATCATGGGGGCGTTCATCCAGGCAGGCCAGTCAGGACCGATCCAACCCGCGCCATGACAAACTTTACGCAGTATCCCCAACCACTGTCGAAGCAGCTCGTCGGAAAGGCCGCATCCTGCAATTTGTTCGTCATCGGCGCCATGGAATGACATCGTGACCCCTTCTGAGTAAAGCTTTGCATCAATCTGAAGCACGAGCCATTCATTTCCATTCTCCGCCCTAAGTACCGCTGGCCAAGCTTGCACTCGGTCGCTGGGAAGGCTTACGGTTATATATTGAACTGCCGGCATTGGCTTGTGCTGTTGTTCGGCAGCAGCTTGCCTAAACGCTTCTTGCGCTTCCGCGTGACGATCCTCACCCGACTGAAGCTTCAAAAGATCTGTCAAAGCGACAGCCAGCTGCCGCGTCAGAGGGCGAATCAGCCAAAGCCTAATGATCCGGCCATCCTCCGCCTCGCCGGTCAAGGCGATCCTGTCTTCGCGGTCAACATAGTCTGCGGTCATTTTCTTGAGCGTAATCATGGTTTCCCTCTAGCTGCATTCTTGGCTGGATGAAAGACATACACTTTCTCGACCTGACTTGGCTCCCACTTTTCCTCCAGCACGGAAAACCTCGAAGTCAACGACAGACGCCAGACGCTCGAGCGGATCACCCGCCGCGCTTAGCGCCTCGTACCGGTCCGAAAGATCAAAGAAACCCCGGCTGTCTCGCCATGCCTGCCTCCGCTTTCACTTCCAACGCCTCGTCTGGCTCGAGGGGCGTACTGCGCCTGCGTGACGCAAAACCCCGCTCCGCAAAGGACGTCGAGGACGAAAATCAGCAAATCAAAGTCACGAAACCGGAGCTACCCAAACCACAGCGCGCCCTTGCAGCGCCATCATACCGAAATCAGCCCGTTCTTCGAGATGGGGTGGTTGCCGCCCTCCCCAGACGGCATCGCAATGTGCCAAGATTGTGGTGTTTACAGCCACAGAGCGGAAAGGACGGCAACCGTGACGAAAGATACGATGATAGGGGTGGACCTGGCAAGACATGTTTTTCAAGCACGAGGCTTCAATGTCCGGGGAGGTGCGGTTTCGCAAAAAGCTGACCCGGCAACGTTTTCCGCAGTTCATGGCTGAACAGGAACCGTGCATGGTGGCGATGGAGGCCTACGGTAGCGCTCATTTATTGGGCTAGCGAGATGGCGAGGCTCGGCCATGAAGCAAAGCTTGTCGCCCCTCGTTACGTGACGCCCTTCATCAAGCGCCCCAAGAACGACGCTGCCGATGCAGGGGCAACCGTCGAGCAGCTACAGCGGCCAGGAATGCGTTTCGTCGAGACCAAGACCGAGGCGCAAAAGGCAAGGGCTATTCTGTTCCGGACTCGAGAGCAGCTGGTGCGCCAGCGCACCGATCTGATCAACGCCTTGCGCGCGCATCTCTACGAATACGACTACATCGTTGCTCAAGGCATTGGGCATCTTGGCCGCCTTGAGGAAATCCTGAACGAGTCCAACAGCGAACTGCCCGAGTTGGTCAGAGACCTGGGCCGGGTCCTGCTTGAGCAGATCGCCGGGAAGACCGAAGCCGTTCAGGGCTTGGACCGACGGATCAAGGACTTGGCCGCACATAGCAGGGATGCGCGCCGCTTGCAGACCATTCTGGCGTCGGGCCGATCACGGCCCTGGCAATCGAAGCCTTCGCGCCGCCGCTCAGATCGTTCCGCTGCGGCCGCGACTTCGCCGCTTGGCTCGGCCTCGTTCCAAGGCAGCATTCCTCCGGTGGCAAACAGCGCCTCGGGCGAGTGTCCAAGGCCGGGCAGCGCGACATTCGTCGGCTCCTAATCATCGGCGCGATGTCGCGCCTGAACTGGCTCGGTCGCAAATCGATCCGCGAAGGTTCGTGGCTGGATCGCCTGGTAGCGCGAAAACCGCGTATGCTCGTGGCTGACGCGCTCGCTAACAAGATGGCGCGCACGATCTGGGCCATGGCCACAAGACAAGAGGATTTCAGGGATCCGGCAAGGGCGGTTGCTGCATGTTGATGGAACGGCAGTCTAAAGCCGGGACAGCGGGAGGTGTGAGAAGACGACGACCTGCATGGGCAAAATGATCGAACAGATCTGGATCAGGAAAACCAGTTGGACACCCCGAGCCAACAAGCTCGCCTTCGAGATTTGGACCTGATCCCGCGTACAACCATACCGGCCAGCGGAATACATGTCGCACCTCAAAGGCCTTACAGAAGCGCGCTCTCGGTCACACTCTACCAGTCGAAATCCTCTTGCACTGCGGGCGGCAACCACAGAAGGTGTCCAGCTTGTCGAGCGCCCAATCGTCATGTGCCTTCGCCGACATCGCCACCAGCGTCACCGCGATGACGAAATGGACCGATTAGTTCTGCCGGATCGCTTTACGGGCCAGTGCCACCGCAGGGTGCTTCTTACCGGTTCCCGGATGCCCGAGGAACAAACGGTATTCCGTTCTGCACAAGGCCTCTCACCCGAAGGCGACAAGTGCGGTTGGGGTCGTGTAGAATTCCTGGGTCCCAATGACGATACTGTTGAGCAACGTGTCAAAAAGGAGAGTCCTGTCATCTCCGGCAAACGAAAGCGTCATACCGGCAGTGCCAACCGGAATGAGAATGTCGCTCGCCGTTCCTTCGAGGAAAAGGTTCGACCCGGTACGACTGGCCAAGAAATTCGGGGCCTGCTCATGCAGCACCAGCGTGTCGCCACCACTGTTGAACGAGGGATCAAGTGTGACTTTGCCTCCAGTGAAAGCGAGCTGCTCGGCTTCCGCAGTGCCAAACACGATGAGATGACCGCCTGCTGACGCGCTCGCGCCTTCACCGAAGATCAGCTGGGCCGAGGCTTCCGCATCGGCGCCAGCGGGTAGCTGTGTTCCATCGGCAGGCGCAGTGACCTTAACGAGTTCTGCCCCAAAGCCTTGCGCCCCGATTTTGACGATGCCAGCGTCCGGATCGAACCTGAGCAAACGCACGCCGTCATCGAATACGATCGACATGCCGGTGCTGCCGATCGGCAGCGGCACGAAAGTGTCGCCGTCGGAAAAAATCGTGTTCGAGCCCGATTGCACGACCTGCCAGTCGGCGGCATCGCCGGAAAGCCGCACGATGTCTCCGCCTCTATTGAAGGAGGGATCAAACGCGATCGTCCCAGCCTTATCGAGCACAGTGATGTCTTGGAAGTCCGTCGTGCCGAACACCTGCCCGCTGCCGCCGATCTCGCCTACAAAGCCGTCGCCGGTGACCAGGCGCAGTTTGTTTGCCGTGGGAATTTCGACCACAGAAACGCTGACGAGATGGCTCGCGATGCCGCCGTTTCCGTCGAAAATCGTCACGGTGAAGCTATCCGAACCAAGATACCCGGGATCAGGCATATAAGTGAAAACGCCGCCCGTTCCCCGCTGACGGTGCCGTAGCTGCTCCGGCTGGAGACGAAATTAAGCGTGTCACCATCGGGATCCCTGCTGATGACGGTGACCCGCAAGGCTGTATCCTCGTTGGTCGTGACGCTTTGGCTGGCGGCAACCGTGGGTGGCCCATTCAAGTTGGCCGCGACTAGATGGCCGCTACCAGCGTTCAGGCATATTCGCCGTCAGCAAAACGAAGCAGCTCGATGCTGGTCAGCGTGTCAGTCCCGATGCCCGGACCCGACACGGTGAAGTTGCCGGTGCTCAGGCTACTGACGGTGCAATCGTTGTGCTCGCCTTCATAGACGGCTGTGTCTGTGCCACTATCGCCGTTGATCGCATCGTTTCCTGCGCCGCCCGAAAACACATCGTCGCCATGTCCGCCCTTGAGCGTGTCGTTGCCGGAATTGCCAAAGATTTGCTGGTTACCCGTTCCCGCGGTAATCGTGACACCGGAGGTGACCGCGCTAATGGCGCGGATGATCGGACTCGGTCCGGACACTTCGACCGAACCGGAAGTGAGCAGCGTATTCCCGTCGACGACGTCTAGCTTGATGTTGCTAGATATATTCGTCGTCACCAGCACGTCAGCGAACAGGCCGCCCCCGCTCATAGTGATGGTATGGAGTCCCGGCGTAATCGCAAGTGAGTAGCCGCCGCTCGCGGCGGAACTAGTCGACGACGCAGCCAATTCCACGGTGAGGTCGCCGCGCCCCTCGCCGATTGAATAGAAATCGTCCTGATCGTTATCGGAATAGGCGACCCCCAACACGAATAGCAGGCCGCGTGTCCCGAAGTCTTGCGTGATGACATAGGGGCCTACGTTGATCGCCGAACTATTTTCCGCGGTAACCGCGATGCCGACTTCCCGGAAATTGCCGGACATAATCGTATTGCGGTGCCCAGGCGGCGACTGCATGCCGTTGGGGCCATTGCCCCAGTCGATCATGAAACCGGCATGGCCGTAGATCATGCTTTCAGCAAAGGAATAGACGTTCTCGGAGAGTGAGGTCCAGCCAACGTAGCCCGCATTGCTGATGCGGGTGCCGAGGCTGTCTTCGCCTGGAATTTGGTGCGATTGCTGATCCGCCGCTATCATTTCCGCGTTGTGGCTCTGCGCTGCACTCGAAAGGTTGTTGTTCCAGGAAAGCGGCGCAACGGCGTTTAGGCTTTGATACGCGGCAAGCAGCGCGCTTCCGCTCACACGGAAGAAATTGATTGCTTTCTGGATGTCGGCATCGGTCGAGATCAACGGCGTATAGGAAGTAATGTACCGCTCTGCATTGCGAAGCGGGTCCAGCCGTGCTTCGTTGATGAGCTCAAGAAGATACTGTTCTTGACTGGTGGGTGCAGGCATCTAGGTGGTAACTCTTTGTCAATTTTACCTGTTTGGCCGCTGGGCTTAGAGCAAAAATGCATAAATTTCCGAGAAAGACATTGCTTAACGGACCGACAAGGCTCTGCGGCAAGCATCTCTAATGGTCTATAAGGGGCCTATACCGCCGCGAATGTCCGTTTCAAGGGACGTTCGCTGGTCCCGGATTTCTGGGCAGGATGCTAGGCGGCGTGGCACATGGCCGATGATCGAAGTGCTGCGCGTTAACTGCCATCCCACCCCCCAAACCTCGTGCAACTGCAGCGATGACGAATTCAGTGCGACTGCAGGCATCAGCGATCTGCAGGAGATGTCGAAAGCCACGAGGCGATCTCCAAGGCAAAGCCAGAGGTCGCATCGGCCCCTCACCCAAAAACAACCAGTGTCTTTCTTCTCGCCACATCCTGTGTTTCGGCCTACATTTTTGCTTTCAGCAGAAAGGCTCAGAGTTTTTATGGCACTCAAAGTCATCGGCGCCGGACAAAGTCGTACTGGAACGCTATCCCTAAAGTTCGCGCTCGAGCATCTTGGCTTTGGCCTTGCTGTCACGCGGCTGAACTTCTTTCGCGTATGTCCGAGCAGTTTCCGCTCTGGATGAGGGTCGTGCAAGGGATGCCGGATTGGGACGCTGTTTTCGACGGGTTTCTTTCGACCGTCGATTTCCCAACCAACAAATATTGGCGAGATCTCGCCGCATATTTTCCGGACGCTAAGGTGATATTGTCTACTCGGGATGCAGAAAGCTGGTTCGATTCGCTGCAACGTTCAGTCATGTCGCCGGAAGCACGCGAGAAGTCCGAGCAAAGCCCGATGATTCCAATCCTCACGAAGATGCTTTTGGACTATCCTCCTGAACGGCTCGAAGATCGAGAATTTATGCTCGAACATTTTCGAACCTGGAACGCAGAGGTGATCAGCGCAATTCCGCCCGAGCGTCTGCTTGTCTGGCAACTGGGTGATGGCTGGGAGCCTATATGCACATTCCTCAACGTCCCGGTGCCAGCTGAGCCATATCCGCGCATAAATTCAAGCGATGATATCCTTGCCGCCATTCTAGACGGCGACAATTCTTCGGCGGAGCAGATTGCTGCTGGTGCGCGGTCATATATCGATAATATGAGAGAGAAGGCGTTTGGAGGCTGAAATTCAAACGGAACACAAGTCTTGGCAATAAAACGATTCTTAATGCGAAATGCCACAAGCATATACCCCCTGGTTACAAACCTTACAGCTGCGATTACCATACCTATTGCGGCCTTGAAGAATTCATCCCGCCCACTTCTGGGGGCCCCCGGCTCTATTTTGGGCGCCGGGGGCGGAGGGGAAGGCGCAGCGGGCCAACGCGGCCGCCGGAAGAGATCATCAAGCGCCGGCTGGGGACGGGGAGGGGGGGGGGGCGGGGGGGGAACGAGGGGGATGCGTGTCGCCGGATCGGCGTCACCGAGCAGAGCTACTACCGCTGGCGCAAGGAGTATGGCGGCCTGAAGATGGATCAGGCCCGGCGGATGAAAGAGCTGGAGAAGGAGAACGCCCGTTTGCGCCGGGCGGTATCGGACCTGACGCTGGACAAGCTGATCCTGCAGGAGGCTGCACGGGGAAACTTCTGAGCCCCGCGCGCCGCAGGCGCTGTATCGATCATATCCGGGGCATGATGCGGGTGTCCGAGCGGCGGATCTGCCGCGTGCTCGGGCAGCATCGATCGACACAGCGCAAGGCGCCGCGCGGGGCAGATGACGAAGCCGCACTGACCGAGGACATCATCGCCCTGGCCCGGCAATATGGTCGCTACGGCTATCGCCGGGTGACGGCCTTGCTGCGTGATGCCGGCTGGCATGTGAACCGCAAGCGGGTGGAACGCATCTGGCGACGCGAGGGGCTCAAGGTGCCGCAAAAGCAGCCCAAACGCTCTCGGCTCTGGCTCAATGATGGATCGTGTATCCGGCTGCGGCCCGAGTATCCGGGGCACGTGTGGTCCTACGACTTCGTCGAGGCACGCACGCACGACGGTCGCAAGTTCCGCATCCTGTCGATCATCGATGAGGCCAGCAGGGAGTGCCTGGCCTTGCCGGTGGCGCGACGCTTGCGAAGCGAAGATGTGCTGGCAGCACTGGCTGAACTGTTCGTCACTCGTGGTCCGCCGGCACACATACGGTCAGACAACGGCCCCGAGTTCATCGCCAATGCCGTGCAAGAATGGCTGGCGAAGATCGGCGTGAAGACGCTCTACATCACACCCGGCAGTCCGTGGGAGAATGGCTACTGCGAGTCCTTCAACGGCTCGATGCGTGACGAACTGCTAAACGGGGAGATCTTCTACACCTTGGCTGATACCAACGCGCGCTGATGCTGACTCACGTCAGGGATTCCCAAAGGACTGAAAATCTGATTCGACGTTGCGAGCGGAAGGAGGCTTGCGATGGCGGCAGCGATAGAGGTTCGATCTGACTACACCGGGGCGGATTTGCGGCGGTTTGCGCGTCGAAGCGGCGATCCTGATCAAGTCCGGCGGCTGTTGGCGTTGGCTCTGATCCTGGACGGCGGGAGCCGGAGCGACGCGGCGAAGATCGGGGGTGTGACGCTGCAGATCGTGCGCGACTGGGTCTTGCGGTTCAACGAAGGTGGCCCGGAGGGCCTTGCAACCCGTAAAGCTCCGGGGCGGGCCTCGATCCTGAACGATGATCAGCGCGCCAAGCTTGCGGCGATAGTCGAGGCGGGGCCGATTCCTGCGGCGCACGGCGTGGTGCGCTGGCGGCTTGCTGATCTGGCGCAGTGGATCTGGGACGAGTTCGCACTCTCCGTCACGCGCCACACCCTCGGTCGCGAGCTGCGCGCGATGGGCTACCGCAAGCTCTCGGCGAGACCCCGTCATCGTGGCCAGAAGCCTGACGACATTGCCGATTTTAAAAAAGCTTCGCTACCCGTCTGGCGCAAATCAGGCAGCGGCTCCCGCTAGGAACGCCGGTAGAGCTGTGGTGGCAGGATGAGGCCCGCGTTGGTCAGCAGACCAAGCTCACCCGACGCTGGGCAAAGCGCGGCACCCGCCCCTCGGCACCCAAGGACCAGCGGCGATCATCGGCATGGCTGTTTGGGGCGATCTGTCCGGCGGAAGGCAAGGCTGCCGGTATCGTCATGCCCCGGTGCAACAGCGAGGCGATGGGCATGCACCTTGAGGAGATCGCCTTCCACGTCGCGCCAGGCGCACATGCAGTCATCCTGCTCGATCAGGCCGGATGGCACGGATCGGCCGAACTGGTCGTCCCGCCCAACATCACGCTGATGCCGTTGCCGCCGAGGTGCCCAGAGCTCAACCCGGTCGAGAACGTGTGGCAGTTCATGCGCGACAACTGGCTGTCGAACCGCATCTTCAAATCCTACGACGACATCGTCGATCACTGCTGCTTCGCCTGGAACCTGCTCGTCGATCAGCCCTGGCGCATCATGTCCCTCGGACTGCGTCAGTGGGCCCATGGGTTCTGATCAATGCGCGTTGGTATGAAGCCCAGATCCTGATCGAAGCTTGGCGCCGGCATTACAACACCGTCAGGCCGCACAGCTGGACACCCGCAATAACCATGGTTTTGGCGGGCCGACCGGCCGCGTTGCTACTTGATTTGCGCGAGGAGAGCATTTTGCCGGACTGATTGCCCACGCTGGTGCGGTTTTCTGTGTCGTTCGGCCATTTCTGCGGGTTCCAGGCGCACCTATCCCGTGGCTGCAGACCGCTCGTGGAAGATCAGGCGATCGAAGTTGTAGGCCAGATTGGCGAGCGTGAGTTTTGCTTGGGCGCGGGCAATGCCGATGGTGCGGATGAAGAGGCCGTAGCGGTTCTTCTGGTGGGCAAAGACATGTTCGACCCTGGCCCGGATCGCTGACTTTGCAGCGTTGGCCCGTGCCATGTGCTCGGGTATCGCCTGCCCCTATGGTTTGCGGCGATGGATGCGGCTCTTGAGCATGTTGCTCTTTAGCCATGGCTCGTTCTTTCTGCTGCGATAGGCGCTGTCGGCCCAGACATCGCCAGCGGTGTTGCCCGTGTCGATCACCCGCCGCAACTGGCGCCCATCGCTGTCCGCCGCTGAGGTCACCGCTGCCTTGCGGATGAAGCCGAAGCGCCGATCAATGCTGATATGCGCCTTGTAGCCAAACACAGGCATGGCGATCTGCGGCAGCGGCGTGCCGTCGGGGCGATAGCGGACCTTGCCGCCGATCTTCACCGTCCAGCGTGCATCGACATCCTTCTGATGGGCCTTGTTCGGCCTGCCCCGCCAGATCTGCTTCGCCGATTTGCCCGCTTTGATCGCGGCCTTTTCTTCCTCGGTGTTGCGCTGCTTGGGTGCGGGCACCAGCGTGGCATCGACGATCTGACCACCCATCGCCAGGTATCCTGCTTCACGCAGTTGCTGCTCGAACGCTTGCATCAGTGCCTCAAGCGTGCCGCTCTCGGTCAGCCGGTTGCGATAGTGGCGGATGGTGTTCTCGCCCGGCATCGCGCCGCCCAGATCAAAGCCGAAGAAACGCATCCAGCTCAAGCGGTCGCGGATCATGAACTCCATGCGTGCGTCTGACAGATTATGCTGCGCCTGAACCACCAGCACCGTGAACATCGCGACCGGGTCAAAGGGTGGACGGCCACCCTTGGCACCATCGCTATAGCCAAGCCCGCGGGTCAAAAGCGGCCGAAAGCGTTCGAAATCCACCGTGCCCGCCAAAACCTCCAGCGGGTCGCCGTCCTTGCTCAAACGCTCCAGGTGCTCGGCCAGCGAAAACAGGTTCCGTGGGTGCATCAAGACTCTCCGTCCAATGCACCCAATGAATCACATCAACAGCCTCAAAGCGACGGGTTTTTGCGGGTGTCCAGCTCACTGGGTTACCGACCGCCGGCCCCAGAAAGCGGCGATGACCGTCACGGCCGCTTCCCGGTTCCCGCTTCGCTCCCCTGCGGCCAGCCATGGCGCCGGAAGCAATCTGCACTAACAATCAACCCGGACCACCCAGTGGGGGCCGTCACGTGGCGAAATCGGGGATCTTATCGCCAAGATTTTGTGGCAACAAACCAGTGGACATGGCAGCGGACAAGGCAGTGGCAAGCCAGTTGGCTGCATGCCTCCGGTTGGTCCTCGAGCGGGTTTGTAGCTGGACATCCAGCAGGTGTCCCTGGAAAGTGAGGCGCTTTGCCCGATAAGGTGGTGGCTGCCCAGGCGCACCTTTGATGCGCAAGTGCCTGATATCTGTGGTAATGGTACGTTATCGCGTGTCGCGTTCCAAACCGGATGGTGATCCCCGCCCGACACCAATACAGCAACACTCTGACAATTATTCTTAATTTTTTCAGGTGTTTGACTTAGGTGGCGGTCAGAGCAAGCAAGGCGATCCCTCCAGCTTGGAAAGGATCGATGATGACCACGAATGACAATGCAGATGCAACGCTATTGGGAACACTTGAACGGGACGTGAGTGCACGCCTTGCTGATACCTCGCGCAATGCGGGGGCCAGTGGCGCCGATGCAGTCCCTGGTGTGCAAGACAGCCTCGCCGACTCATTGTCTGAAGCAGGCGGTGCGATATCTGCCGTACCAAACGCACACACGACCATTTCTGCAGGTAATGACTTTGAAGACGCAGATCTCGGCGATGCAGGTCCATTCTGGCCCCGGCTTGAGGAGCTGGGCCTTGGCCGCGAGCTGGTGTTTGTACGCCGGTCAGGGATCGGCGGCAGCGATGCCATGTAATCCTGTCTGGCGACGCCGAGAAGATCATGCAGCTGTGGCGCGAGAAGCGCGGCGAGGTCGAGGCAGAAGACCTCACCGGCGTCTTGCCGGTGATGCTCGGCAGCTGGACCGAGGCGTTCAATCGACAGTGGTACGAGCGAGATACCGGCTACCTGGTGACACAGGTAGGGGTATCGCTGGGATGTGCGCGCCATGCATGGCGGCGCTGTACGCTCGATGGCTACGTGAGCCGCAAGCAGGCAGTCTTCGAGGCCAAGCACGTCAATGCCTTTGCAAAGAGCGAGGAAGTGCTGGCCGCTACATGCCCCAGCTCCACACAACATGGCAGTGGCCCGATCAGACGTGGCCCTGCTCTCGGTAATCTTTGGCAACCACAAGTGGGAAGTGTTCGAGGTTGCATCGGATTGGCTGTACCAGGAAGAGCTGCTGATCGCTGAAAGCCGCTTCTGGGACTGCGTGCGAACTGGCCAGATGCCGGTTGCAGCGCCTGTGCCGGCGCCACCGGCTCCGGTTGGTGTGCGCGAGGTCTGTCTGGAAGGCAACAATGCATGGGCAGCAGCAGCTGGTGACTGGCTTGCCTGCCAGGATGCGGCGAGGCGCCACAAGGCAGCCGCCGCGACGCTGAAGGGTCTGGTCGATCCTGACGTGGCCCGCGCCTTTGGTCACGGCATCGAAGCCAGGCGCAGCAAGGCTGGGGCACTCTCCATCAAGGAGCTGCAGGCATGAGCGAGATCAAGCTGCGCGTCCCGCGTGTCTATGGAGCCATCCATGCCCTTGCCTCCGAGCTGGCATCCCCCGGCATTGCCAAGTCACAGGTCAACAAGAACGAGGGCTACCGCTATCGAGGGATTGACGATGTGATGGAGGTGCTGGCCCCCTTGCTGGCACGACACCGTCTGTGCGTGCTGCCGCGTGTGCTCGAGCGAAGCGTGGAGCAGCGTAGCGGCGAGAGGCGCAGCCTCCTTGTCAGCGTGTGCCTCAAGGTAGCCTTCGACATCGTGAGCGTGCGCGATGGATCGATGCACACCATCGAGGCCTGCGGCGAGGCCATCGATGGCGGCGACAAGGCCACGGCAAGGCCATGTCGGCTGCCTGGAAGCAGGCCATGCTCCAAGCCTTCTGTATCCCTGCAGGCCTACCTGATTCTGATGCTGAGAGCCACTGGCTCGAGGGCGCAGGCCCTAGCGATGCAGATCCGGTCATGGGCTGGGAGCAGTGGAGCCAGGAGATCTGCAAGCTGATCGGTGGTTGCACCACTGACGAGGCCGTCTCCCGTGTGCAGACGACCTACCGCGACCAACTGCGGACTCTCTCCAGGCAGAGATCCGACCTCTTCGCTGCCATTGGTGCAGCGAATGCCCAGAGGCGTCGCGAGCTATCGATAGCTACTCACAGGTTCGCGATTGACACCAAGGACTCCGCCGCGATCACTTCGCTGGACGATGCCGTCACTGGGCGAAGGCGGACTGAAGAGGTCAGCCATGCATGATCGCATGCCTGCCAAGATCACGAGGTCGCGCAGGGTTGATGCTCATCGCGAGTGTCCCTGCCCATCGCGCATGGGTGAGGCGTCATCACTGCTCAGTACCCGGATGCAAGAAACCAGCCAATCGAATGCGCCCATGTCCGTCTCGGAACCAACGGAGGGATCGGCCTCAAGCCTTCCGACAGGTACACGATCAGTCTGTGCCGCCTCCACCACGCCGAACAGCACCAGATCGGCGAGGCTGCCTTCCAGAAGGAACATGGCATGGACCTGCTAGCGATCGCTCGTGACTTCGCGCGACGGTCTGGACCATTGGCTCAGGCTCGACAGTTCGCAGGCTTGCATTCCAATAAATTCAACGACGTACCGGCGCTTGGCCGGCGCAACGCAACTGATTGTCGCCTCAACGAACTTAGACGACCGCTGCAAGCACAATCGGATCGATGCCAATTTGCTGGCTGCCCAGCACGATTAGCCCGACGTCACGATCGATATACATCATACGCTGATCGCCGGTATCGAACTCAATATCGATTCCGACGATGCCGGCAGGAATTGTAACGTTGAGGTCGTCGCTCGTCAGAAGTACGGCGCTTCCCGCCACCTTCGCCTGGAAATTTTCAGCCGGCGTATTCAAAACAACCAAATCACCGCCCTTGTTGAAAGACGGATCAAAGTCGATATCGCCAGATATTAGATCTACCGTTTCATTGCCACTGGCCGTTCCGAACAAGTTGAGTACGCCGCCAGCTGAGATTTCCCCATCCGCTTGCAAAAGGACGCTCGCGAAAGCTTCGGGACTGAGCCCGGTTGGCGGCGTCACGCTCTGCGCTGGCGCAGCGATCTGAACGCTTTGCTCTCCGAAGGCCTGTGAGCCGATCGTCAGTGAGCCAATCTGCGTGTCGATGCGAAGTACTCGCGCGCCGTCATCGAAAACGATAGCCATACCCGAGGTGCCCGTTGGAATCTCTAGGAATGTATCACCGTCAGACAGGATCGCCGTCGAGCCACTACGAAAAATCTGCCAGTCGCCAGCATCTCCCGACAGGCGGATGACGTCTCCTCCCTTGTTAAATGATGGATCAAGGGTAAGCGCGCCGGGACGATCCAACGCCGTAATTTCTTCCGATCCGGATGTACCAAAAATGTTGCCATAGCCGCCGACCGAACCCGTAAAACCGCCACTCGCCAACAGACTAAATAGTCGCTGGGAGGGCAGGGAGTTGGCTAAAACAGTTGCTGTGAACGTCTCGACGTCAGTGCCACCCCTGCCATCCGAAACGGTGACCGTAAAACTGTCCGTGCCAGTAAATCCGTTGTCTGGCGTATAGACGAACTGGCCGTTAGTACCGCCGCTTACGGTGCCGTGCGTCGGATCAGCGGCGCTATATGTCAAATTGTCTCCGTTCGGATCAGTTGCGTCCACAATGAAGGGCTTTGATGCGTTCAGAATTGTCGAGAACGAAAGGCCCGTGGCGGCGATGACTGGTGCGGAGTTGCCTGCATTAACCGTGACGGCGTATGTCTGGGTCGCAGATCCGCCGCGTCCATCCGACACCGTGACGACCACCGAATCGGCTCCGGTATACCCGTTGTCGGGCGTGTAGGTGAGCTGCCCATTGTTACCGACAGTAATGCTCCCGTGTAGGGGTTCGGCGGCGCTGTACGTCAATATGTCACCGGCAGGGTCAGTCGCTTTGACGGTGAATGTCTTCGCAGTCCCAACTGGAGTCGTGATTTGAAGTCCGGGTCCGAGATAACTGGATTTGCGTTAAGTGCTGCCACTGCGACAGCAAAAGGTCTGAATCGCCGTGCCACCCTTCCCGTCCGAGGCGCTTACGGTGAATCCGTCTGTCCCTGTGAACCCCGCGTCAGGTGTATAGACAAAACTGCCCGGGGAATTTGTCGTAATCGTGCCGTGCGCAGCAACCGAAGGAGTGTAGGTTAGCGGGTCCCCATCGAAGTCCGATGCGGTCACTGCAAAGGCGACCTCGTTGCCTGCCGTTGTGTTCAGGCTCCGTTGGCCGAGCGCGAATGTCGGCACATCGTTGACGCCTGTGACGGTGATCGTAATCGTGGAATTCGCTGAAGCGCGGCCGTCGGACACCCGATATGTAGCAATGAGCTGCTGGATCTCGCCAGCCTTCAAACTTTGATAAGGCGTTAGAGTCGGGTTGAAGCTGTAAGCTCCGTTGGAGCTGATGATAAGCCCGGCAACTGTTGCTGACCAGTGAGTAGGTTAGGGGTCGCCATTGGCATCGTTTGCCTGCAACTGTCCCGTAACTACCGCCCCATCCTCGGTGGCTGAAGCTGTGGCAGGAACCGGAACCGGCGGATCGTTAGCCGGTAATAGGGATACCACACTGCGTATATCGCCGTTGAAATTTACAAATTCGAAGCCGGATAAACGATCAGTCCCTTCGGACGGGTGGAGACTATCAGAACATCGCCCTTCGAAACTGATCGTCGCTTGGGCAAAGTTCGGATCGTAAATAGCGGTGTCAGACCCGGCTCCGCCATCGAGATCATCGTCGCCTCCGCCCCCCTTTAACGTATCGTCGCCACCGAACCCCTTCATAACGTCCGAGAGTGCTGACAGAGTTATCGTGTCAGCTCCGGCCAATGCATTTTGGATTACGGCAATATCATCCGCTGTCGAGGCAGACGTTGCAGCGTTGAACGTCGCAACTGCGTCGGCAGAAAATCCGTTAGCATACCAGCGCTGAATGCCGGCATTGATGTCAAATTCACCAACAGCACTGATAGTTCCTCCCGTGGGCGTGCCGAGGAAACCAACGGTAATGTTTTGGCCGTAAATATCTAGGCGTCGATTCTCGTTACCATCGTCCGCCAGGACGTAGAGGCGGTCTGGGTAGGTACTTCCGAAGAAAGTGAGGTTGCTGTCCTCCTCGAAGCCACTGCCAGCAATGTTGTCTATGTAGAAACCCAGATCTATGGCGTCGATCGAGAACTGGGTGTTAGCAACAAAGTTCGCCATCGACAAAAATCCTCTATAAATCAACGAGCTGGGCTGCCCAGCAAAGGGCCGGAGTCGCGATTGGTTAGCAGCGTTGGCATGACTTTGGTAGTGGTTTGAGGTCGAGGATTGGCAACTCGCGACGTCACGAAATCACGAAGTCTGATCCTGCCGAATTTCGAGCCCCGGATCCTTCGTGTAAAACAGCCGAACGACCAATGCGATGCTCAGCATCGTAGCAATCAGGCAAATTACCACGGCACTTCCGTATGTGCTTCTTGTTGGCGCGAACGGCAGTCGGAACAGGTCTGAACTGATCATAGACGTCATGAAACGGCCCAGATATGTGCCGATCACACAACCTAATGGAACAGCTATCGCGACCAGCGTAGCCAGCTCGCCGATCAAGATCATGGCCACTTGCCGCCGCTCATATCCGAGTACGCGAAGGATCGCGAATTCCTGCGCTCGCTCTGCGTGAATGATCCTTGCGCTGTTGTAGACTACGCCCGCTGAGACAGCCGACGCAAAAACCACAAAGACGCGTATGAGAGTCATGATGTTTTGATCGATGAGTTCCTCGAACTTTTGGATCGACGCATTTTTCTCAACCACGCCCATAACTTGCGGCATGCCCTTAAGTTTTTTGTATATTGTTTCGCGCTGTCCTTGGTCGATTCGGGCCAGTACTGAGTCGGCCGGTGTGTCATCTCGCGTGATTATCTGCATGGTTTCAGCCGAAGCATAGACGCGCGACGCCACGAACTCGTCCACGATCGCCGCAATTTCCATCCGTGTCTTTGTGCGGTTTCCTCCCATCAGTTCAACCTCGAGTTGGTCGCCAAGCCGAACGTCCAGCTTGTTCGCGGTATGCTGGCTGATCATCAGGCCGCGGGGCGGCAACGGAACGATGCCGAGATTGCGATGGACGCGAACCGACAATTGCCCATCTGCCAGCAGACCGTCGATAATCGTCCGTTCCTCGCGAAAACCGTGCCGCAATTTCACAAGCGAGCGACGCGAAGGTTCGGCAAGAAGAACACCTGGGATGTTGGCGACTTCCTGGACGGCGTTCTGATTATTTGGCTCGTTGAACATTATCGTGATGTCCTGCCGCTGCTCTCGTGCGAAAGAGGAAGCAATCATCGTCCTGGCTGAATCGACGAATTGTACCGTGGCGAAAGTCAGGCCGATCGAAAGGGCTACACCTATGCTCGTCATGGCCGAACGCATGGGCCAACGGAGTAGGTGGCGCAGGATCATGTAACCAACAGGGCTCAGCCTAAGCCTGCGGCCGAGGTTTTCTGCAGGTCCTGCTTCGTAGACGGGAGGGGGAGGCGGTGCCATCGCTCTTGCCGGCTCAAGCCTGATCGCGAGGCGCACCCACTGATTGCGCCTAGTGCCGCGAAAGCGATGCCAGCAAGAGAGACTGCAGGAAGACTGCTATTGGCAACCGGTATTCAAGAAATGGAAAGCTATATAATTGCGCGTAGAGCGAGGTCACATGACGTCCGACCACAAACCCTACAACCGCACCGATTGCCGTCCCGACCACGGAAATGAGCATCGCAAATTTCAGGTAGTGCAGACCGATAGACCAATCGGAATAACCTAGCGCCTTGAGTAAGCCGATTTGAACCCGCTCTGTCCGAACAAGCCGACCTAACACGACGTAAACGAGGAAGGCTGCAACGAACAGGAATACCGGCGGGATGACCGCCGTCAGAGATTCGAGCTGCTTGAGCTCGTTTGATAGGAATGCGTGCGACAGGTGATATTTTCGGCCGTAGGCCCCTGTTCCGCCATACTTCTCGGTCAGGCTGTCGATCTTGCGAATGACATCGGCTTCCGGCGCGCCCTTGCTCAGAGCGACGGAAATGGCATTTATGGCTCCAATGCGGTCGGTCGCGGACTCGAGCGCCTTCGCGTTCATCCAGAATACGCCAAAACGTTCCTCGTCGGGCAAAAAGTCGCCCGGCCCCAGCGTGAAAATGAACTCGGGCGAACTTCCTATACCTACGATGTCCAGCCTGAACTTGCGTCCGTAAATGATGGAATCGACTGTATCACCGGGACCCAAATCATTGGCGGAAGCGAAGTTTTGGTCGACCACGACCTCGCTGGCATAGCCGGCACGCGGCATCCTGCCGCTTCTCAATGTGAGCTTATTAAGTCTGTTGAAGCCTTTGTCTCCCAGCGCATTGAACAGAGCCCTCACGGGAATTGCCTGGTTGGGCATGTCGAGGGTGGCATATTGCCTAATCGAGCCTTCGACCGTGCCGACTCCGTCGATTGCCCGCACATCGTCGAGGATACTTCTCGGCGCACGCGTGAAATTCACGAAGACATCCGCAAAATTGTTACGTTTGTAATATGCCTCGCGAGTAGCATCTAGCGAATGGTAAGCTCCGTTGGCCAGAACGAAGGTCCAGGTTGCCACGGCAAGGACGATGCAAATTCCGAATGCCGAAGCGCGGAACCTCCAGAGATCTCTTAGAAGTTTGCGGTCAAGAGAT
>JADKCA010000015.1 GCA_016714795.1 Sphingomonadales bacterium
TTGACGGTCTGCTGGGAGGACTCCGACGCCGAAGCCACCCTGTTTTGCGCCAGCCTCGTTCGTAAAGGTATTGCTCGGCACTGGACCAAGTAAGCTATCCCGATGCGCGAATGCGATTTGATTCCTGGTTTTGCGGCTGCGGGCGTGGGCCTGACGACAGCCCTGTTGCCACCGCTCAGGCTCCTGCGATCGTTCAGGCAATTTTGGCAGAGCTCGGCTACCATTCCTGGGCGCCACTCGCCGAGGTCGCCAGCATCGTCACCCGCATGAACCGGTTTGGAAGCGCCGGTGCCATGGATGACGAACGAGAGGCTTTGAACGCTGCCTGCACGCTTGTGAGGTCTGCGACGAAAAAGACATCCGCCCCCCTCCCCTTTGCCCATCTGGCAGGCCTGAACAGCGTTCTCCGCCAGTCGTCCATGTTCGCACCGATAGAAGCCGGACTGTCACCGTCGCCCTTTGCTGGCCCGACTCGCATGGTTGAGGCGCGGGCGCTCCGGACCCCGCTTTGGGCAGTCTGCGTCCAACTGGGTCAGATGCTCGTCGAGAGCGAGGCCCTCTCGATTCCCCTTCCCTGCCCCGATGCGATCCGTGCGGAGGCGTTACAGCCCAGACTGAACGCAATGGAGCGCGCCATACAACAGGCGCAGGCCCTTCATGCCTGTGCGTCCAGGATGGTCGCACTGGCCTCGGCCGCACGGGTCAAGGTCCACAACATGCGATCCCGTCAGGTCCGTTTGCGGTCAACGGCTCGCGCTCCGCAGCTCTGGCTACTCTTGGAAAGGCTTCGGCCCCATGACGATGGGACAGGTGGTGACAGCGCTCGAGATCAGTCGCAGGGGGGTCTATGCCCTGCTCGCACCGCTTGAAGACGCCGGGCTTATCGTGCGCCGCTCCCTTGGCGGGAAGGTGACTTTGAACACCTGTGAACCCGAGCATGAAGTAGAGGCCGCTCAATTGCCGCCCTTGCCCTCCTCACCCGCGCTTTATGAGTTCAATGCGGCAATGGATGCGGTGGATCAGCTGCTTTCGAGACAGGGGAAGCCATCATAGTCGCACGGCTTCCATTTTACTCAGAAGCAATGACACCAAGTTCGACGAGAACGCTTTCGACCGCCTCCAATATAGCCTTGCGCGACACTCCCGAGCCAGGCTCGATGGCAAGCGTTACCTTGCCCCGTCCAGTCGAGCCATAGCGTAGCACTGCCTGGCCATGCAGATCGGTACGCGTTTGCAGCGCTTCCTTTTTTGCTTTCGCTTTCGGCTCTCTACCGGCTACCAGAAGCCGCTTGGCCGTTTCCGGGCCGGTCAATGTTCCTTTTCCCGAATCGCGATCTTCGCGGATGCGCATGCTTTCTGCGATCATACGGAGCAGCGCCTTACGGTCCGACATCAACGGCTTGATATCTCTTGCGACGCGGACGGTAATATCGTGCCGATCTGCGAAAGCCGCAACAATCTCTTCTGGAAGCCGAGCAACGTCGATGAGCCTCGAAAGCCAACTCTTTGAGATGTTCAGATGCTCGGCCATCCGGCTTTGCGCGCCGTCGTAAAATTCCGCCAAGGCCCGCGTATATTCACGGGCGCGCTCCCAATCAGTGATATCTTTGCGCGACCTGTTTTCAACGTCCGAAACGCGGAAGGCCTCTTCGTCGGTCAGCTTCTGGATGGTTACTAAGTAATCAAATTCAGGATGATTGTTTTCGCGCAGCCACCTTGCCGTCCACCAACGGCGGACGCCCGCGATGATCTCATAGTCATGATCGGGATCGCCTGCCACTCGTCGCACGATTGCCGGTATTCGCTGCTTTTTGGCCGACAGAAAAGCATCGATCAGATCGCGGCAACTCTCTTCGTTGAGGTGATCGAGATCGCGATTGTGTAGTCTCCACGGCTTGCAGCGCGCCGGATCGACAAACTCAGTTCTGTCGGTAACGACCTTCCCGCTCGCGATGCGGGCAAGCGCGTCGGTTCTGCTGGCCATGATGGAATCAGCCGGTTTGACCTTCTCCACCTCCGCATCAGGAGCATCCAAATCCGCAGCGAGGAAATCGCCAAACCCTTTGTTTCCTCTACTCATTGCGACACTCCTTTGCACTCAGCTGAACTCAAGATTCTTTTCGTTTGCGAAAGAGTTGCCACGTGGCAACACCACTCAAGCATGACCGAGTTGCCACGTGGCAACGACACTGCATCATAGCCGTGCCTCCCCTGCCCGACTTGCCCAAGTTTGCAGAACCTCAGCTTCCACATCCCCGCACACATCCGTCAAATGCCGCACACAACGCGTATGCACTTCATGGGACGTCACCGGCTTTTCCAGCTCGAAAACGGTCTTCATGCGAGAACTGGCATTGTCTATTTCAGCGCTCGTTCTCATCACGCCACCGAGCATTGCGCCGCCAAACACATGCCGCATCATCGTCAGCAATTCTCGATGCATCGACTTGCCTTCGTCAACGCGGCTGCCAACCAGTTTGACAAAATTATAGGCAGGCCGCGCACGGCCACCGAGCTTTTCGAGTTGCGCCATTGTCGTTCTCGCCATGTCAATGAATGACACTGTCGAAGAAAAATCCATAACGCTTGGCGGAACCGGGATCACCATCGCATTTGCTGCCTGCATCACGGCCATTGAAACCATGCCGAGGGCAGGGGGGGGGTCCATAATCACAATGTCATAGTCTTCGATGACTGTTTCAAGCGCGCTCGAAATGGTATCGATGATGTCAAAGCTTTGGTTCTGTGCAAGGTAGCCGGCAATCTCATATTCGAGATTGTAAAGCTTCAAATTGGCAGGAATGAGATCCAGGCCATGAAAGTGCGTCTTGCGAATGATCGAACGCAGCCCGAGCAGTTCCGGATCGTGAAAATGGCCATACAAAGTGTCGTCCTCGGTGAGGTCGATATCTGGCCGATATCCGAACATCATCGTGGTGCTGGCCTGGCTGTCGCAATCGACAAGCAAAACGCGGTATCCCCTAATTGCAAAATGCTGGGACAAATGAAGCGCTAACGTAGACTTGCCGACACCGCCCTTGAAATTTGAAACGGAAATGACCGCTGGAACGTCGTCAGGTGAGCGCCAAGGCCGGGTGCCAAACACCGACCGCATATGATCCAGTTCCTCGAGGCTGTATTGTACACGGTGACCGGAGTTCGTCCGCCCGCGAGAGGGGAGGCGGCCATCCCTTTCAGCCTCGCGGATCGCGGAAGCCGTTCTGCCAACAAGTGCAGCGGCTTTTGAAATCGGGAATGTAGGCCCACGTTTTTGACCTGTGTCGGGATCAAGCGCCCCATCCCGGATGCGCCGCAGGATCGTCATCGCTTTGGCATGAAGGGACCCGAGATCATCGCCCAAGCTGGGTTGAATTGAGATTCCAGTCACATCCGTATCAGCCATTTTGCAAGTCCTGTCAGTTTCGAAGGTCCTATTACCGACGTTGGCAGTTTTAATCAACATTTGGCCATCAAACTTCCAACGCGACCGATGATCTCCGAGCCGTTTTGATAGATACTGCGGAATTGGATGGCCGGAATCTCTCCCAACTTGTCAAAAAGTGCTGGCAACGAGTCTGCGAAGCAGTGTTCGCTGTTGACCGATCGATGATCTCGGTGCTTACCGATGAAGTCAGTGCCAGTGACCGATGATCAACGTTCCATTGGACCGATGATCTCGGAGCACATACCTATATTACCCTATTCCAGAATCCCGATTCGCGAATCGTCGCAAAAATTTCGGGGAAAGAGGAGGGCGTTAGCCGCCTAGCGACACGACTCCGACAGAACGGCTCGGAGATCATCGGTAAAATTGCAACTTCTGCGCCATAAATGCCCTCAAAAGTGCCAACAGGCTTGATTTCTGTCACCAAACCTGTTGTCCAATGCCGGATGATCAAGGAGGGTCGAACGGCGTGGACCAAGTTAAGGCAGGGCCAATTGGACAACAGTACGCTTTGGCGTTGATCGAGGGCGGGGAAACACAGCTCCGCACTTTGGCCAAGAACCTTGGTGATCAATCGATGCTCGACGCATTTTTGAGAGTCCAGACGGAGGAGCCAGTACCAGCCTTCCTCCACTCCGCACTTTGTGCAATGTCCTTGCCCACCAAGCGCCCAAAAGATGAGACCGCCCCGATTCTTCGCCAAGACGGCAAATACGCTCTGGCTATCAGTCCCCGGCCTATCATTCAGAACGTGGATGGAAAGGCAGTCGTGAAAAGCTTGGGCGTACCCTATGGCGCATATCCAAGGGTTGCTCTCATCTACTTGCTTTCCCAGGCAGTGACCAAACGATCACGTGATGTCTATCTTGGGCGAAATTTCACTGAGTGGATGCGTCGGCTCGGCTATCAGACTATTTCCTACGGCCCACGCGGCACGGCAAACCTGATGCGCGAACAAGTTGACCGGCTACTCGCCTGTGAGTGGCAAATTCGTTGGGAAGGGCAGGGGGATGCCGATAACGCCTTCGCAGTCCGTGACGTTAAGATCTCAAATGAATATGCCGGTTCTCTCGATCGGGACGGAGCCTTCGCACGTGAAATACGCATGTCCGAAGTGTTCTACAATCATCTCGTCGAGCATGCCGTGCCACTCAATGAGGTTGCGGTCCGTGAGTTGAAGGCAATTCCGACAGCACTCGATCTCTACACCTATCTGGCATATCGGCTCCCACGCATTGGATCTGACAAAGGCCAAATGATCTCATGGGACCAACTTGCCAGCCATCTTGGCAATAACGCAGACAGCAAACGCTTCCGACAAACAGTCCGGGAGACCTGGCAGATTGTCTCTTCTGTGTATCCGAACGCCAATGCCGATTTTTCGGGAAAGCGGATCGTTCTCAAGCCCTCGCACGCGCCGCTCGAAAAGACTTCAGTCGGTCCGCATTTGAGATTAGTTGGCCAGGATAAAAAGCCGACAGCAGGAACGGCTCTGACATCATCGGTGGGTGCTGGCCAGATATCGAAGCAGAAGGTTGAGCCGACAGCTAATTTGATAGCCTTTCCCACCGGCACAGTCCGGTACGGCGATGCAGGACGACCGTTTTATAACGTTGGGCTCGACAAAGGAAAACCGTGGGACGTCGATATGATAGCGACCGAGTTTCGTCGAGGGTTTGCTGGCATCGATAAATTGAGAACAGAGGCCGAATGGCTGCGTATTTGGAGTAGTTTCGTAGAGCGATACGCGGAGCGCCGACGTGGTTCGGCGTAACAGCTGGACCGCGATTTCTGAACTGCTATGACGCCCGACGTGACCCCACCTTCATCCGGTTGCGATTAGAGCCTCGGCATCGTTGTTGCGCGTGGGCGCGGGTGAAGCAAGGTGCTACGTAGCTTAGCCTCCGGCTATGCAGAGCGAAGCAGCCCCATGCTCATGAACAGCGTCGCGTTGAGCAGCTCGTCACGCATTCGCCCGTTGAAGCTTTCGACGAAACCGTTCTGAGTTGGCTTGCCCGGCATGGTGTCAATCAATCTGAATTGCACCAAATAAGGCGGGGGCTACGGCCCCCGTTTTTCGTTTACGCCTGTGTCCTCTCTGGACGGTTTTGAGAATTGTCGCCCGGCCCGAGATCATGCTTTCGCTCCCTGTCAGATTGTCCGAGAATGTCACGTCCTTATCTGGACGATAAACTTGCATTTTTATGTATGTTTGTCCATATACGGACAATGAACCCCACTGTTTCAGATATCCTGACCCAAACCGGCAATCAGATCCGCGTACGTCGGCTCGCCATGGACCTGACACAGGCCGATGCTGCGGCACGTGCGGGCGTCGCCTATCGCACGTGGCGGCGGATGGAGAAGAATGGGAGTGCTTCAATCGAGGACCTGGTCCGCGCCGCGATTACTCTGCGCTGCGAGCACGGGATAGCCGCCTTATTTCCTGAGCTAGCCGCAAGCAGCATGGATGAACTGCTGGCCCGTCAGAGGATAGCTGCGGACAGGGGTCTGCGACGCAAAGCAAGACGGGCGAGGGCATGAAGCTCACACCGGAACGCCACTCGCCATCCGCTTGCCGACCGACGAAACCTTCCCGTTGGAGCCGGGCCTGCACGCCGCGCGGAGCCAGGAGTTTGATGGTCTCCATGGTTTCCTTGCCGACAGTCTGCCCGATGCATGGGGGACCGTGTTGCTGCGCCGCCGCCTGGCGAAACTCGGGCAACGCTTTGACGAACTCAACGTGGTGGAAAGGCTGGCACTGGTCGGGCGACGTGGCAGGGGGGCTCTAGTTTTTCAGCCAGAAACGCTGGACGACGGCATTGCCGCCAGCATCGATCTCGATCAACTGGCCGAAGATTCGCGCCTGGTCATGCTGGGCGAAGATGGTGAACTCGACGCGTTGCTCGCACGGCTGGGGGGCGGTTCGGGCGGCGCGCGACCCAAGGTGCATGTCGCGTTTGCGGGCGACGGCAGCATGCAAGCTGGCGATAAGCTGGCGGGCGAGGAAGGTAGTGAATGGATCGTCAAATTTCCGGCCCTCAATGACCCGCCCGATATAGGCCCTGTCGAAGAGGCCTATGCCCGCATGGCACGTGCCGCCGGAATAGAGATGGCTGAAACCCGTCTCATTCCGTCTTCCGTAGGCCCCGGCCATTTCGCTACTCGCCGCTTTGACCGGCCAGCGCCGGGCAAGCGCCTGCATATGGTTAGCCTTGGCGGCGCTCTCGAAGCATCACCGCATATGCCGAGCGTGGACTATGACGGCTTCCTGAGCGCAGCCCTGTCGATTACCCGCGACATGCGCGATGTTGAAGCGGTGTTCCGCCGGATGGTCTTCAATGTCCTCGCCCATAATCGCGACGACCATGTCCGCCAGCACGCCTTTCTGATGGGCGAGAAGGGTGAGTGGTACCTTGCCCCTGCTTTTGATCTGACCTTCTCCCATGGTCCCGGCGGCGAGCACTACATGGCTATAGCGGGCGACGGCAGGGCGATCACTCGTGCCCACGTACAGACACTCGGTCTGCGTCACGGAATATTACCTCGACGGATCACGTCTATCATCGACGAAGTGCGCGCTGCTATCGCTGACTGGGCGGGTGTGAGCAAAGATGTGGGAGTTGGCGTTTCAACGATCAAAATAGGAAAGCTACTTGCACAGATCGATCTGGAATTCGGCATGGGCAATTAGGAAAAGTGTAAAATCTGGTCAATTTAGATGGGCATCTTCTTAGCCAACCTCCGTTGGAAAGATCGGCTCATTTCTGTGCAAATTGGTTCAATCCCATTCTTAAAATTTCCCTTACGGGCGAAATCGGTCCAACTTTTGGACCTGATTCGACGCAACGAACTCGATCGCTCCAGCGGCAATAAGAGGACAAGCCTGGGACACGAGGGAAGGGGGATCAAAAAGGCAGGAGGTGCGCTATGCGTCCAATTGCCAACAAGCCTACATTCCAGACCTTGCAGCTCGTCGATCGCCTAGGGGCACTGGCACGGACTTGTCGCAATGTGCCGCTGTCCAGCACATGAAGACCGCACGCCTCGCTCAGTATCAGACAGGAGATCGCTCGATCCTCGTCACTTGCTTTTTAGGCTGTGCGAGCGAAGATGCTCAGGGCCATCGCGCGCACATCTCCAATTCCAGTCGCTGGCAAAGGCAAATCGAGCGGGCAACCGAAAAATCGGGCAACCCCCACTGGGCAATCTGGCAAGCCGCTCGGCCTGTCACCGGAACACTTGGCGAGCGCTATCTTTGCGAGACCCGCAGGCTCACTAAACCCCTGAACCATGTGCGTTTTCATCCACAATGCCCGCGCGGGGCCGGTAAGTCGGCGACGTTTGAACCAGCCCTCATCGTCGGGATGCATCTTGGGAACCGACTGACGGCGATCCAGCGAGTATTTCTTGATCCATCAACCGCACGCTGCACGGCCAAAATCGTCCTTGGCCAGTCCATCGGCGCTGCATGGACCAACGACATCGTGGGCGGCAAAGTGGCTCTTGCTGAAGGGTTCGAGACAGCTGCCGCCTTCACTCAACTGCACGACATTCCAGCTTGGGCGAGCATGGGTGCAGGCGGCTTCCGCAAGTCCGATTTCCCCCGAAGTGCACACTGTCATCCTGCTGCGCGATAATGATCCAGAGGGCGAGGCCGCCGAGCGCAAGGCGGCTGTCGCCTATCGTACCCAAGGACTTGCGGTCCAACATGCGCCCCACCGACTCATGCAAATGACTGGGCCGACCAACTGTTTATGAGGAAAGGGGGCTGGGCTGGCGTGCCGGACGATTGGTACGGGCATCAGGAGGCCAGACTTGCGCATGATGACGACATTGGTGGAAGGGCTGAACCTTGCCGCCCGCGACATCCATTCCCTTATCGCTTCGGACGAAGCTATATCTCGAAACTTACTCAATGCTGCTATGCAGCGCGCCTTTGGTGCGAGTGATGCCACAGGCGCATGGACCCAACGGCAAAGCTTCGACGCGCTTGAAGCGGCTGTCAGTCTCTGGGTGATGCATCGTGCTCAGGAAGGCGACCCGAAGGCCGATCTCGCTGCAATCGCGGCGATGGTCGCCCGTCTTCCGACCCAAACCGTGCGCAGCGAGGAGCAATATACGCTCCAGCAATTCTCAACGCCCGCCGACATTGCCTGGCTCGCTGCATATCTTGCGGCCATCATACCTTCCGACATCGTGCTTGAACCGAGCGCCGGGACAGGCCTGCTTGCGGCTTTCGCAAAGCGGGCGGGGGCAACGCTGCAGCTCAACGAATATGATCCCGTTCGCGCGAGTTTGCTGCGTTTGCTCTTTTCAGGGGCCGATGTCAGCGAGCATGACGGTGCCCGGATCGCGTCGCTGCGCGCAGAAGATCCCCGACCCAGCGTCCTCCTCATCAACCCGCCATTCGCAATGTCGCTGGGACGCGGCAATGACCGCAATGCCGCCGCCCGACATTTAACTTCGGCCCTCACCCGGCTTGAACGCGGCGGCCGCGCCGTCGCGATCATGCCCGACTGGTTTGCACCGGGGCCGCGAACGGAACAGGTCTTTCAGACAACGCTCGACGGCATGCGTGTTTCCATGTCGTTACGGCTTGATCGCGGCGCCTATGCCAAACATGGCACATCAGTTGCAGTGCGCATCTATGTTATCGACAAGGTGCCGGGATCGCTCGGCTGCGTGACGATCAATCGCGCCACGCCTGCCGAATTGCTCGATGCGATCTCCCAAGTGCCGCCCCGGACGATGTTGGCACCGGCTATCCGCCCGATTTCGCCGCGGTCGGGCAAGCTCTCGCTCTTCCGTTCGGTCAAATCTACCACACCACGTCCCGTGATCGTGCGCGCGCCACAGCGCAATGAAGTGGCGGATGTCGGCTATACCGTGCTCGATGAACCGGCACCCGCAGGTGAACAACAGGGTGTCTATTCATCCTATCGGCCTTCACGACTCGTCTTTACCGATGCGGGCGAGCATCCGACGATGCTGGTCGAGTCCGCCGCCATGGCGTCGATCAACGCCCCCAAACCAGCCTATGTGCCGCGGCTGCCCGAACAGATTGTCGCAAAAAGGCTCCTGTCGGCCGCCCAACTGGAAACCGTCGTCTATGCAGGCGATGCCTGGTCGCGCGCGCATGCCGGAAGCTTTGTCGTGGATCCCAAATCCGTCCAGCTCACCGAAACCGCTGAGGTGGCAGCTATCGCTATGGCTTCTTTCTCGGCGATGGCACTGGCGCCGGCAAGGGGCGGCAAGCCGCTGCCTGCATCATGGACCAGTGGCTACGCGGCAATCGCCGACACATCTGGATTTCCAAAAACGCGCCCTTGCTCGAAGACGCGCGCCGCGACTGGACGGCGCTGGGCGGTTTGTCGGCAGATATTATCGAGCTCGCGGCATGGAAAATCAACCAGCCCATCTCCGCGCCCGAGGGCATCCTGTTCGTGCCCTATGGGACATTGCGATCAGCCAGGGTTGATGAGACCCGCCTTGACCAGATCATTGCCTGGGCAGGTGCCGATTTTGAAGGCGTGATCGTGCTCGACGAAGCCCATGAGCTCGGCGGGGTGGCGGGCGGCGAGGGCACGATGGGCGAAGGATGGCTCCTTGCAAGGCATTGCGGGCGTCATGCTCCAGAACCGGCTGCCCAAGGCGCGCGTGCTTTACGCTTCGGCGACCGGTGCCTCGGATATCAACAATCTGGCTTATGCCGTGCGGCTTGGTCTCTGGGGTCCGGGGCTGCCTTTGCGACCCGCGAAAAATTCATCACCGAAATCCGCGAAGGCGAAATTGCCGCGATGGAGTTGGTGGCGCGTGATCTCAAGGCCAGCGGACTCTATCTCTCGCGAGCGCTCAGCTTTGCCGGGGTTGAATATGACATCCTCCAGCACGATCACACCAGATCAGATCCAGGTGTACGACCAATATGCCGAAGCCTGGTCGATCATCCACCGCAACATGGAGGAAGCGCTCGAGATCACCGGGATTATCGACGCGCTCGAGAATGCGACGCTCAATTCGCAGGCGAAAGCGGCGGCCCGATCGCGCTTCGAAAGCGCCAAGCAGCGCTTCTTCGGGCAAATCTTGCTGTCGATGAAGCTGCCATCGCTCTTTCCCGCAATTGACCAGCATCTGAACGACAACGACAGCGTGGTGATCCAGCTGGTTTCGACGGCTGAGGCCATTCTTGACCGGCGGCTTGCCGATCTTGATCCGCAGGAACGCGAAGAGCTCGACCTTGATCTTTCTCCGCGCGAGCTGGTGTAATCTGGATCTCAAGATTACACCAGTTCTTTGCAGTCGCAATTTATGTCGAGTGTCGCCTTCCGGAGGCGCGGGATTGCGGCAGTTGTTCATGATTTTACTCAGATATTATCGTTTCCTTCGACCTCAGCAACAAGTCGAAGGAACGCGATGTCATCAAGATCAATTTGCTTCGTTTGGGCTGTGCCGTGCAGGACCGAAGACCCGCCACTCACGACGCCCTACTCATACGATCCTCTCACTCTCTCGGTCGAAGGGCGGCATGTTCGGTCCTGTACAGTGCAGGGGTTCGGCACTTTCTGCATTGTTGGATGGCGCGGGATGCTTCTTGGCTCGCTCGACGACGGCATTGTGCAGCGTTTCGAGAAGCATCGTTACACTGCCCCGGATATTCGGCGGCGCACGAGAAGGTCTACAAAGGCAGACTTATTGCGGCGCAGGTCAGACGCTTTGTCCAGTTTCTGGAGGATCCGCCCGGATATGTCGATGTTACCGACTGACGTGATGATTTCGGCGGGCATCTGGCCGCCTATTCGGCAACGATCGCAAGCAGCAGTTCGTTAAGGGGTGGCCCAAGCCTACCGATCCGATGCCGAACATTTCCGCTGCATGGTTTGCGAAGTGTCACGCACGGCATGGGCTGATGTCGATCCCGCTGATCGAACGGTACGCCCACCATGATTGCCTTGCTGCCCGGTCTATCACCAAGCGTGGCAAGCTGGTCAGGTCGAGGACGAAGCGGCGACGGCGTTGCGCACGGCGTTTCATCGAGTTCCTCCGGGGCAGAGGTCCGGCGACCGTAGAACCGGTGGCGGACACGGACCCGTATGTCAGCCTACACAGGTTGGCTCAAAGCAGCATCAGGGCGCGACCGCCGAGACGATCCGCCGATACCGGGCCGATATCGCGCGGCTGGCCCCGCCCGATGTTGGGAGCCGTCGCAATGGGATGCCGCCAGCTTACGGCGCGCGTTTGAACGATAGACAAGGAGACGCCGGGATCCACCTCGCTGATCGTCACGATCATGAGGAGCTATATTCGTTTTCTGATCGGGCAAGGTGAGTGCTTAGGAAGTGGCGCTTTATTGCACGCGATTCCGTCTGTCTGTGGTACCAGGCTCTCGACATTGCCGCGCTACGTCGATGCGGTCACGGTCGAGAAGATCATTGCGGCATGCGGTACTCGCTGTCGGTGGAAGTACGCGACAAGGCCATCGTTCTTCTACTGGCTGGACTCCCGGGCTGCGAGCTGGCGATATCCGCGATATGCGGCTGAACGATATCGATTGGCGGGCTGGGTACATTTCAGGTCAAGGGCAAGACCGAGCGGATCGGCTGCCTCTGCCGGGATGTCGGTGACGCCATCCTTACATACACAGCATCAGCCCGTCCCAAGGTCGATGAGAACACATTCGTCCGCGTCGGGCCCTTTCAGGCCGTTCAGTTCGTCAGCGAGATCAGCCGGCATCGTCTCGCGCGTGCTCGAGCGCGGTTCGATCGAAGGACTGTTAACCGGGTGCACCGTTCCGGCATTCGCTTGCCACGCAACATGCTGCGTGCGGGCGCGGGTCTGGAGTCCGTGGGATGACCATCCTGCGCCGCAGCTCGCCCGAGACCACCGCCATTTACGCCGGGTCGATCTGCCGATGCTCATGAAGATCGCGCAGCCTTGGCGGGAGATGATTCATGCTGAGACCGCATTTCTCGCTGCAATGGCGCTTCATCGTCACCTTGGGCACAAGTTTGACGAACAGGAGCGCCAGCTACAAGCCCTGCGATTATGCAGCCGGTTTTGGCGATCAACACACCCGGATCGACCGCATTTTTACGATTGGTGCCATACTTCGAGCTCGCAATACGTGGCCCGGCGCCGGTTCGATACCGTCCGCAACTTCAACCTGTTTGCTCTGGCGGAGGATTCTGCACACGAGGTTCTGCAGGTGTCTTTGGACGTGAATAAGCGGCCCCGTCCGACTTGCCGCACATCATCAGAAACGGAGATATCCGGGCGATTATGGCGGCGGCGCTCGATCTTCCCCCAAAGGATGATCAGCTCC
>JADKCA010000016.1 GCA_016714795.1 Sphingomonadales bacterium
CGATGCACACGCTCGCGGCGACGGGCAGCATCCGCAAGGTCACGCCTTGGCTCGGCGCCCATGCCAGCATCAGGCACCGAGACCTATCTGCGCCGATCCCGAGGAGAAGCTGCAGATCCCGGCCCAGGCCGCTGGCGCGATCAAACCTGGCGCTTTTAAGCCGCCCTCCGACGCACTGATCACCATGTCGCCGACGTCCGAGACGTTGCAGCCCGTCCCCGGACATTCCTTCAACGCCTGGTATTATCTGGAGTAAAATCACGAACAACCGATGCAATCCCCGCGCCTCCGGCTGCGACACTCGACATAAATTGCGACTGCAAAGAACTGGTGATTGATTAACTCGCCCGCGCCTTTCCGACCCGGCAGATGGTCGAATATCAGGATGATAACGCGAAACCCGTTCGCGGCCAATGTTCGATGATCAACGTGCGGGTTTATAATGCCCAGCCGAAGAGGCGCGCGATGCGTCGATTGAACAGCTTTGCGCGTTGCCCGCCATATTCAGCGCTTGATGCCATCATCCTGCGCTTCGGTCTAGACATGGTTGCCGAAGTGACGGGCCGGTCAAAACGATTGATGCGGTCGGCTGACGGCAGCCAGCGGCTCGAATCCCGCTCGGCACGTTCCAATCTGGTCGAAACCCAGGCCTTCATGAGCGGCAAGCGGGTGCTGATCTTCTCCGATCGCCGGCGGCATGGGGCGAAGCTACCACGCCAGTCTCGACGTCAAAATCAGGCGCGGCGCGTCCATTTTCTGCTCGAACCGGGCTGGCGCGGACCGGGCGATCGAGGATTGGGGCGGACGCACGCACCCATCAGGCGCAACCGCCATTGTTCCGACCGGTCACCACAAATTGCCGCGGCGAATTGCGCTTCACCAGCACGATCGCCAGGCGTCTCGATGATTAGGCGCGCTCACCCGAGGCCAGCGGCAGACTGGTGGCGAATCTGTTCGATCCCTTCCGGACAATCTCGAAAGCGATTATGCCAAGGCCGCGCTCATCGACTGGTATCATTTGCTGGTACGGGAAAGCTCCAGAGCTGCACGCTCACAGGCTTTGAACGCGACACAGGGTTGAAGCTCACCGATCAGGACGGCGTCATCGTGAAGATTTGCCGCCAATCCAGCGCTGGCTCAACCGGGCTGCCGGCGCTCCGTATCGCCACCCAGAACGCGAGTTTCGACGAGTTCATTGCCCCGGCTCGAAACGCGTCTCGGCTGCAAAGGATGCAGGCACCTTCGATGTCGGGGTCGAAACATTGCTCGTCAAAACTGGAAATCTTGACGATCATCCGCACCGATCCCCAGACGGGGCGACGTCCCGCTTGAAATTCTCACGCAGCGCCGCCAGCCTCTCGCGCTCACCCGGCTCAAGGCCATGACTCCAGGATGGCGCGTGGCGTGGCTGCGCAACAGCCGCAGCGGCAAGGTCGCGCTTCGTATCCCCCGCCCACCCGCATATGGACGATCAGGGCAATACCCTCATCCGCTTCGAGCTGGTCAGGCCCTTGCGCAGCGAGTTATTCTCGAATGCAATCGGCGAAAGCGCCTGGGAGACCATAACCTGCCGAGTTCGATGCCGCCTGGCAGGCTGAGTTTCGAGGCAGATGCCCACTGATCTGGTGTCCGATACGCCTCTATCTGGCGACGGGCCTGTTGCCCGTCTGGGGCGCCTCCCCAAGGAAGATCTGTCGGTCATGCGCATTCTCGTGACGAAGCGGCAATGGCTGGCTCGGGCGGCGTATTCCGGAGATTTATGTTGAGGGGCGTTCTCAATCGGCTTTGGAAGTAAACGAGCCGGTGGCGATCGCCCCGGAAAGCCCGCGCAAGCGATCCGCTGGGCGCAGCTACGCGCTCAAACACCCTCCAACGCAACGATCAAGACGTCGCGCGTCACCGGGCAGAAGCGGCTCAGAGATTGCGGGGGTGAAGCTGCACAACTGCCAAGCCTCAAAGCGATGGGCTGTTTCACCGAGATCATCGCCTACAAGACTGCGGGTCTTCTATTCCGCTTGATGCGGCGCCTGATATCCTCGCGCGGCTGCTCGCCTGAGCGGCGCAGCGATATCGAGAGAGGAGGGGATTGGGCAGGAGTGGCGCTGCAATGTGTCGCGCCCTTGACCTGATTGAGACTCCGTCCATGAGGCCTTACTCAGATCCCGCTTGCGGAAGCTGCATCTTTTTCGCCCGCCAATGTCCGCAAATGACAGCCAGTTGTTCATCAACGAACTCGCCGCCAATATTGGCGAAAACGGCCTGCTGCAAAACCTTGTCGTTGCCCCGATGGCCAAGCCCAAGGGCCATTATTGTGTGACCGCCGGCGGACGCCGTCTGCGCGCGATGAACCGGCTCGTCGAGATTGGCCAATGGCCAAAGGATGTGAGCGTTGATTGCCGGTCGCTGCAGGGCGATCCCGCGCAGCAAAGCGAAGTGTCGTTTGCCGAGAATTTCATGCAATTGAAGATGACCGTCACCGACGAAATCCGCGCGTTCAAGCACTTCATCAATGAAGGGGCGATGTTGGTGGTATGCCATTGCCCGGCGTTTGGGGCTGACCCGCCGTCATATCGAAGCCCGGTTGCGACTTGCCGATCTGGCTGAACCGATTTTTGCCGCACTTGATGAAGGCACGATCACGCTCGACATCGCCAAAGCCTATGCAAGCACCGCCAGCCATGAACGCCAATTGATGGTTTGGGAGCAGATGGCGAACCATTGGCAGGGCAATAATGCCGACACCATCCGCCGGATGATCGCGCACGCTTCTGCCCTTCGACCTCGCCCGTTGCCCGATATGTTGGGGAAGAGCCTATCGCGAAGCCGGTGGCCGCATCGAATCGACCTGTTCAGCAGAGACCGGCGACAAAATGGCTCGACAGCGAAATTGCGCTCCATTGCAGGCGAAAAGCTGCAGGCCTTTGCGGTCGAGGTCGCCACCGAAACCGGCTATGGCTGGGTGCGTCCGCTGGTTGGCACTCGGGTGGACCATGCTGCGGTTGAAGCGCTGCATCCAGGTTCAGGTCGCTCCCTTGAGCGAAGACGAACAGGCACGGATCGCGACGATCGCCGATGAAATGGCGGAGATCGAAGCCAAGTTTGAGGCCGGGCTTGATGATGATGGTGACGCAGACGCGCTTGAAGATCGATTTGTTGCCCTTGAAGCCGAACTGGTCCGCATTCAGGACAAACCCGGCATCGTGTCTGACGAGATGAAGCCAAGCGTCGGCTGCTTTGTCATCCTGGATGGCGAAGGCAGGCCGGTCATCGACGCCACGCTTTACAGCGAAACCACGCCGCGCAAGCAGCGCAGCACGGCAACGACGGGCGGCGCTGGCGAAGGAAACGGAGCAGGTGACGGCACAGGCGACGGCGAAGATGGTATGGGGGCAATCAAACCGCTCTCGCAACGCCTGATTGGCGAATTGTCGGTGCAGCGCCGCGACATTCTGGCATCCAATCTCGCGGTCAATCCGGCGGTCGCGCTCGATCTCCTGATCTTCGCCATCGCCGACCGCACGCCAACCTATGGCCGCGACGACCGCGGGACGACGATCCGGGCGCCCGAACCGTCTTGCTATCTCGATACCTATCCGGCCTCACCTGCCTTTGAACAGCTTGCTGAAATCCGCGACGGTCTCGACACCAGCTGGACCGAGCCTGAAACGACCGTTGCCCGCTTCGAGGCCTTTGCCGGACTTGACGATGACGCCAAGGCTGGCTGGCTCGCCTATGTCGTTGCCAAATCGCTCGAACCCAGCATCGGTGGCGCGCGCATTGGCCATCAAGGTCCCAGCGGCAACGACCTGCACGACCATCTTGCTGGTCTGATACAAATCGACGTCGCCCAGCATTGGCGCCCGAACGCTGCCAATTATTTTGACCGGGTCGGCAAGCAGCACGCTCCGCCACATCACCGACATCGGCGGGACGACGATGGCGGCGAGCTATATGGCGAAGCAAGAAGGCGACCTGTCCCAGACCTGCGAGAAACTGTTCGCAGGCGAGACCATCGTCGCACCGGAGGTCAAGGCCGCCGCGCTTTGCCCGGGTGCCCGATGCGATCCGGTTCGGACCTACCGTTGACGGTGCAATTGACGCAGACGCCGAGCTTGCTGACATCGCAGAAACGCCTGGTGGAATCTGAGGACGAACAACATCGCGACGTCGAAGATCTAGTCGACGCCTGACCCTTGCTGCCTGACCCTGCCGCGCCTGCCGTTTATCGGTTTGCGCGGCAGTCCGTTGGACGAACTCACGGGAAGATTTTCTATGCCAGCGTTTCGCAAAATCGACGCGGCGGCTACCGTCACCGCGCTCATCTCGAAAAGTTAAAGACCGGAACCGCGCCTGGGTGCGACCCCTGGTCGACAACGGGATGCGCCCTGCGCGCCACAATGGTTTGCCCTATACCGGGATCAACACGCTCTACCTCTGGGCAATTGCCGATGCGCAGGGGTTTACCAGCCCCTATTGGATGACCGCGCGGCAGGCTGCCGAATTGGGCGCACAAGTTCGAGGCGGTGAACGCCATGCGATCAGCGTCTATTATGCGACGGCCAAGCGGGCAGGCGGGCAGGGGCTTGCCGGTGAGCAAGGCGACCGGAGGTTCCGCTTCCTCAAATGCTATGCGGTCTACAATGCCGACCAGATTGACGGGTTGCCGCCGCATTATCATCCCGAACCCGCCGATTGCCTGAACGATCCGGTCGAACAGCGATTGGGTATCGAGGCCTTTTTCGACCCCGTTCCAGTCCCCGTCCGGCACGGCGGTGACCGCGCTTATTACAGTCCGTCGAGCGATCATATCCAGATGCCGCGTGCCCGCCATTTCAGTCGCTCGACCATTATTGGTCGACGCGCGCATGAATGCGTTCGCGCAACCGGCGCTCAGCACCGACTGAAGCGTCAGTTTGGCAGGCGTTTTGGCGACAAGGCCTATGCTTTTGAGGAGCTGGTCGCCTGTCTCGGCCAGTCGTTGATCTCGGCTGAACTCGGGCTACCAGCCAGTCTCCACGACAGCCACGCTTCTTACATCGCGTCATGGATCGATGTGCTCGAACGCGACAAGACCGCGATCATTCATGCTGCTGCCAAAGCCGAGCAAGCGGTCACCTGGCTGCGTTGCTGCAGCGCTTCTGAGGCCGCGCCTCTCAAAATTGCAGCGTGACAGCAGGGACGGTGCAGATTTGGCAGGATGTTGACCGGCTTGGCAGCTCATGTTATACAAAAATATAACTATTGGAGACCAGTCAATGCACATTACCAATCTTCGAAAGGTCGGCGGATCGGTGATGCTTGCAGTGCCACCGGCATTGCTGGACTTGCTGCACCTGAAAGCCGGTGCCTCTGTTGGGGTTGTTGTTGATGGCGGACGCCTTGTTATCGAAGCGTCACCGCGCCCGCGCTATTCGCTGGCGGAACTGCTCGCGGTATCTGATTATCCCGAGGCGCTTCCACCGGAAGATCGCGAATGGCTTGACGCACCCACTGTGGGCAAGGAGCTTTTGTGAACAGAGGAGACATCTATATGGTGTCGCTCAACCCTACCCAAAGTCGCGAGCAACAGGGACACCGGCCTGTGCTGGTCATTTCGCCAACCGAATTTAACGCCGCAACCAAAATGCCTGTCGTTTTGCCGATCACAAATGGGGGAGATTTTGCCCGTCGTCTCGGCTTCTCTGTGGCGATCTCTGGTATCAAGACCACGGGGATAGTGCGCTGCGACCAGCCTCGCGTGCTTGACATTGCAGAACGCGGTGGCCGCAAAGTAGATACCTTGCCGACGGCATTGTTAGACGAGGTGCTCGCCAAGGTCGCCACGCTGTTCGAATAGTCTTAAAGAAACTGCGTTGGAGCCTTACCGCTGGCCGCAGCACATAATCGCAAGAGAGGGGAGGGGGAAAGGCTTTCTCGCGCTTGAATTCATCAAGCGGGGAGACACCAATGACCTACGACCTCGCTTTCCGCTTTGCCCGTGCGCTCCAGCCCGATGCCTTGGTAACGATCCAGAACGCCTGCGCAGCCCTTGCCGATGCGATGAAAGACGCCCGCAATGCAGGCTGCGATATCGAGCGCGATCCCGCCGTCATTCTGCTCGGTCGCCATCTGGGCCGGGTTGCCTCCGGACTCGATCCTGCGGCAAGTTATCCTGCAGACGGTGCGATGCGGCAGGCCTGTTTTGAGCGGATTGCTGAGCTTCGGGCCAAACCAGCGATCGTTCCGCTCGCTCGGCGCGGTGTAGCCTATGACCCGGAAGCGAAGCGCGCCTTTCATCGCGAAGCCCGGAACGCGCTAGCAGCACTGGCGCGCGAACTCGGGCTGGTGCCGGGTGATTATGATCTGCGGGTCAATGCAGGCGGTGTCGCTGTTTCGGGCGAAGTCACGTTGCATGGTGAAACAGTCTATGTCCAGATCAGCTGCGGCGTGATGGGGCCGGGACGCGAGATCCTCTATCGCCGCTGCAACGGGCGGCGCGACTATTGCGGCGACCGCAACCATTTTGCCGACATCTCGGTGGCCGTCGACGCCGCGCACTTTGCGAGGCTCTTGCGACGTGACCTCCATCTGGCGCCCGAAACCGTCCGGCAGGACGCGTTGGCACCCGCCTGATTATCCACAACACCCGCGCGTCTGAGCGTCTCAGACGCAAAGGCCAAGGAGATACGACATGGGTTGGCTATCAATGACGGCTGCCGGAATGGGCGGACACCAGGCCCAAGCCTATCTCGACGCACAGTTCAGCTTTGCGCCTGACGCCGCAAAGCAGCGTGACACAGGCTTGCGCGTGTTGCGTTCGTCGATGGTTGGCCATGTCTATTATGCCGCTGTCGAAAGCTATGACGATAAGGGGACCAAGTCGGTTTTTGCTGTGGTCTGTCTGACCCGCTGGAACCCCAAGGCCCGTGACGGGTATATCTTTGCGTATAAGGACATGGATGAAAGCTGTGGGCCGCATGAAAGCCAATGTCCGGCACGGATCCTGGATCTCCTAACCGAACCAACGAATGACTATGCCCGCGAATGGCGAGCGCGGTGTCGGGCGCGGCTGCTCCTTACCGGTCGTAAACTGCCCAGGACAGGCGACCGTCTGATCTTCCCAGAGCCGGTGCGGTTCAGCGACGGCTATGAAGGCCGAGAGTTTGACGTCGTGCGAAGACAACGAGCAATTCTGCTCCAGAGGCCAGACACGAGCGCGCTGTGCAAGGTATCGCGACTGATGGAGCGCCGCTGGTCGATCGTGCCTGGTCCTGTGACCAGACAATGACCAGATTTTGCTCTTTTGCGCGAAAGACCGTCCCATGAGCAATAGCACCCAGGCCATCTCCAAATCATCGCTACGCGCTAGGCTTTGTAGCATCGAAAATGCCAATCGCCTCGCTGTCCAGGTCGCCGATGAGGTGAACAGTGATACCGCAGTGGTGCGAACTGGTAATCCAGCGTAGCCTTTTAGGGTCGTGCTCGCCAATTGCGCCGGAGAAGCGGATATCGTCTCGCGCACGCTCAATTGTGGGGATCGTCAGGGTTTCAAGCGCTTGGCGTAAGCATGCCTACAGCCCTTGTTTCGAAATCAACTTACTGGACCGACTCGTCCCGAGACGAACTTCGCCTGAGCTGCTTCAGCCGCTCGGCGATGGCGAACCAGGTGGCGATTCCATTTGTATCTCCGGCGTTTTGCAATGATGCGATACGCTCCGCGACGAAGTCATCGGCCCCGTTTTGATGCTGGGTCAAGACCTGCTGGGCGCAAGCCCAAAGCTCCCATTCGGTTATGCCAGCCATCCAGCAATCGTCATGATGAGAGAGAGGATAACAAGGATTGTCGCAACCCCGGCAGAGAACTGCCAGCTGCTGAATAACCCAGTCCGGATGATCTCACCTCTCGTCGCTATGGACTCGACATCAAGCCAGTCGAAGCCAGTCCGTGTCCCGCAGATTTGGACTCGCTGCCCCAGCAAGCGGCGTGATCCTCGCGGGGCATCTAGCCGCCAATGTCCGCCATGATCCCGCCGCAGCAGCAGTTGATTGGCGTCCTCAATCAGAACGCCGGTTTCCTGATGATGTGTTCCTACGAGGCATTGCTTGCTTCTCCAATAGCGCGGCCATTTTTGGGCATGGCCAGTGGCTACCATCATACAAGACAAGTCGCCGGATCGACCGATCCGGCACCAGGCAGCCGTGCGGTTACCACCTGCTGATCCTTCGGAAACGCAATGCAAGCGGGGTCCACTCACCAGTACATGACCTTCCTTGTTTTGCCGCGCGATCCGCCAAGGATCTTGACCAGATGATCCCGCGCATCCTTGCCTGACTTCTCCGGACAAGGTTGGTTGGTCCGGCAGCTTTCGTCAATCTCGCGAGCAGCGATGCCCGCGAGCCGAATACGGGGCCCTTCCGCGCACCAGATCGGTCCATCACCGTCCCAGATATGGGTCGGTGTACAGACAAAGGTCAACCCGGCGGCTATGATTGGTACCAGACCCATTTGAATCCCTATTCACAGCCAATGCCATCGCTGTCCCGGTCGAGGTGGCGGGCGTAGCCCGGACTGCCATAGCGGACCGGGGCGGCACCAGCCGCGCGCGCCTGACTGCAATTGGCGAAATAGACTTCAGAGCGATCAAACAGGGTCTGCGCTTTGGTGACGCCGCGCCTGATCTTTGATACCGCTCTTTTGCGCTTTGCAGGACTTGAGAGAAAGGCTGACGCTTTTCGGCTACTACGGTGGCAGTGATAGCCGCCATTTTTGCGATCATTGTGGCAACCACTGGCATTTAGGCCGCCACCATGTGCGAAGGCTGCGGCTCCAACAAAGACAGTTAATAGCATCAGCCAGCACTTGCGCATCGCGGCCTCCCTTCGAAGGATGCTATGATCAAATGCCACGCAAGTCGATGAGAATCGGTGATTTGAATCAACAATGATCTTTGGGAGATAGGTCGATGATTGCCCAGCATGTCGTGATTTCAGTCAGTTCGGAAATGTTCGTGGCATACAGGCAAATCTATGAGAATCTCCAAATGCCGCTTCCTCGGCATGAACCGGAAGTCGGTAAATCAATCTTGATCAAATATGACATTCATACCGCCGATACAGAGCGGAAGGAGATTTGATATTCCCCTTGATTGATCGACAACATTAAATCATTCAAATTTCAGGCGTTGCCGGTGCATTTCAAATTGGCCATGCCGTTGAGGGTGGGAAAAGCGTTGAGGGTGGGAGAAGCTTCAAGGCTATTTCCTGTTCTCTCGGAAAATTCGAAAGAAGGCCGCACCCTGTCGATTTTCCTGTCCTGCCTTGAGAATGTTGGCGAATTTGGACGTGTGATGCTCGGTGGGCTAGGCGCAAAAGCAGGCAGCCGCGCGAAAATCGATACATTCACCGAGGTCGTTTTCAAGAAGACGTCGGCGGAAAAGGGCGAGCGACCGGATGGTCTCATTGTGCTACGCAACGGCAGCACCGTCTGGACTGCTCTGGTGGAAGCAAAGGTCGGATCCAATGACCTGACGAATAGCCAGATTGAAGGCTATTTATCCCTTGCCCGCCTGAATGGCATTGATGCGGTCATCACACTGTCAAACCAGTTCACGCCACTTCCCACGCATCACCCGCTCAATATCAGCGCGAGCCTTGTGAAGAAGGTCGGGCTTTTTCATTGGTCCTGGGGCTATGTTCTCACTCAAGCCCAGCTGTTGCGGGAGCAGGGTGTCGTAGAAGATCGGGAACAGCGGATTCTACTGTCTGAGTTGCAAAGGTTTCTGCTCCATCCATCGTCCGGGGTGAAAGAATTCGATCAAATGCCGCCTGCTTGGGCGGATGTATGCGCTCAAGTCGCGTCAGGTGCCGTGCTGTCAGCAAAAAATGGTCTTGCACTTGATGTGGTTGGAGGCTGGCATCAAGCGTTGGATCGCATGACCGGGACCCTGAGCCGCCAAATTGGCGAGCATGTAAAAGTTGCAATGAGCGGTGACGAAGCCAGCGACCCGGCCAAGCGGACCAAGTCCGCGTTATCTTGCCTTACGACCAATTCATGTCTCACAACAGAGATTATAGTCCCTGGTACGGCGGCACGCGTCCAGGTGTCTGCTGATATCCCTAAACGAACACTCACCTTCTCAATGCGGGTCAAGGCTCCTGGGGATCGCAAGTCGACCAAGGCACGCTTGTCGTGGCTGTTGCGTCAACTCTCGAACTCAGAACCAGCCGATCTTCATATTCGACTAGGCTGGCCAGGCCGCTCCCAGCCCACCCAATACCCGCTTGCTCTCTTGAGAGCTGACACGGAGGTGGCGGCCCAAGAACGCCCGAACATGGCACCGCATACCTTCGAAGTGCTTCTGGTTCGGGAATTGGGTGCGAAGTTTGCGCAGAGGAAGAATTTTGTGACCGACCTGCTTCAAGGTGCCAGCCAATTTCATGCGCAAGTTGGCGGGAACATAGCGGCTTGGCAGCCTAAGCCGCCAAAGATTTCTGATGAGAGGAGAATGCCCGCCGCAGCCAGTACGGAGGCGATGCGCGATGAAATGGAGCAAGAAGCTCTTCAGCGTTCTGGCGGTTAGTGCGGACGATCCGGAACGGCAGCTTTTCGAGCACAATTCTGCGGAGACAGACCCTATCGATCACGATTGCAGGACCGGTAAGTCGTCCCCAACACCACGCCAGCCGCCCGGCTGCTCCGGCAGCATCGCATGTCCCGCATTCTCCGAGGATAGCTATTTGACGCGTCCAGGGTGAGCCGCGCGCAACGCTTCGGCATTGGCGAGGGGTGCCACCAAATCCTGAGCTGCCTGGATAATGTAGATCGGAGCACGCCCGCCTTCGCTCCAGGTTTCAGCCGGTGAGTTCTTTACCACCGCCTGCTGCTGCATGGCTACCGCTCCAAACCAGCCATCATACCAGACTTGCGGATCGTTGCCCTGCGCAAAGAACGCCGTTTTCACCGCAGTTAAGTGCGCATCGGGGGAAAGCGAAGTGTCAAACACATCGAAGAGCGCTTGGCAACGACCGGTGCCATGGCGACGGCCTCCGGACGCAAGCAGGATCACGCTCTCGACAGCTTCCGGGTATTGCGACGCGACGGCGCGTGCCAGCCGGTTGCCATAGGCGTGACCGATCAGCACGGCAGGCTCCAGAACGGGCTCCCTTTCCCGGTCTGCAGGAGCCTTGATCGCTTCCAATACGTCTCTGGTATAGTCCGCCAGCAATTCGCTGCAGACCCTTTGCTCTTCCCAATTCCGCGCGGATTGATCGCTGCTGTCCGGAACCCGGCCGCCGCGATCCGCGATGACAGGTCGTCGAAGTCGCTCGCGCTGCGCCCGAGCGAGGGAAGCAGGACAACCAGCGGCCCCTTGCCGCGCAGCAGCACGTCGACCACGATCATTTCTGCCGCAGCATCGCTCTTATAGGAAACAAGCCGGGTCATTGTGGCCTCCTTCTTGCGCAAGCCGATTGCGGCGACCGAGAACGGGGCAGCCATTGTCATGACCAATGTCCCTAGCACTACTCTGCGAGAGTAGCTGCGGTTGCGATCCATTGGCCATTCTTTCGTGTTGGTTAAGCAATCCTCCTGCAGACATACCCGCGTTTCAGCGCTTCGACTAGGCCGAACGAAACTGCCGGGAAACCCGCGCGTTCGGAGCAAGGGCGTCGAAGGCGTGGTAGGCGCCAGGCACGACCAGCAGTTCAACCGGCACCGCAGCGGCATTCAGTCTTTCAGCAAAGGCGATGTCCTCTGCAGCGAACAGATCCAGCCCCCCACAGCTATGAAAGCGGGTGGAAGGCCAGTAAGGTTGCGACGACCCGTGCCGGGACCGAACCTGGCAGGAACGACTTCAAACCGGGCGCACGGCCAAGCAGCGATGCCCAGCCGAAGCGGTTCGACCCGGCGTTCCAAACGAATTGCCCAACGTGTGCGGGCGGCGCGACAGTCGATCCGGTGCGGTCGTCGGAGCATCGGATGAACCAGCAGCTGAAAGGCTATCGGGAACTCTCCCGATCGCGCACGGCAATTGCCAGCATAGCCGTACACCCGCCCCGGCACTCTCACCGCCGATTGCAATGCGCTTCGGATCGATGCCAAGAGCTGCGGCATTGCCGTGCAGCCAGCGTAGCGCCGCGTAGTTGTCTTCCAGTGCACCGGGGAAACGCGTTTCCGGAGCTAGTCGGTAGTCGACTGAGACAATCAGGCATTGGCACGCCTGTGCCAGCGCCTGATAGGCTGCCGGATACTGATCCACCGCCCACCAACAAAGCCGCCACCGTGCATGTGCAGATAGGCGGGACTATCCGGCTTTCCGCCAGTGCCATCACGATGACCATGATCCGGACATCGGGCGCGCCCCCTGGGCCGGGAATGGTGCGGAACAAAGGGGGCTGAGGAGCAAGGCCGGTGCAATCGGCCTTGCAGGCAGCCCGCGCATGAGCGGAAGCGATTTGGCATCGACGGTAAGTCTGGCAGCGCTCGCGCAGCTTCCGACCCAGTTCGTGATCAGCCAGCGCCGAAGCGATCTGGCTTCGCTGCAGTCCCGGCTGGTCCGGCCCGGGACGCCACTCAGACCAAGCGCAACACCGCTAGCGATAACCCCAAGCCAAATTCGCGTCGATCCAGCCTAGTTGCGCCATCGAATTCCCTTTTCGTCAGACCCGTTCAATCGGCGGCAAGCGATAGCGCCCGTCGCGGAATTCCTCCCGTGGCCAGTAGGCCCGAAAGCTTAGACTGAAAGGACCGCTCGCGGGCGCAGGCAACCAGTTGGCAGTTCGGTCGCCGCCCGGATCGCTTCGGCTGATCCAGATGTCGAGGCTGCCATCGGAGTTGGTGCGCAGGCCCTTGGTTCGATCCCCAATCGAATAACGGTCGAGCGGGTTTGCCGTAAGATAGAGCTGACCTTCATCAGTCGCCTCGTACATGGTCAGCGACCAGAAAGCCTCAACCGGCGGCGGCGTAGGCAGCTGCAGCCTGTAGGGCCCATCATCGGTGAACAGGCGGCCACTCTCACCTTGCGGCGAAAGGTATAGGGCTTCCTCCGGCGTATTGGCCGCAAGCCCGACCAGCGCGACAATGGAGCGATAGTCATGATCCTGTTCGAAGTGCCTAGATTGGCCGCTGGATAGCTCCAGCCGTCAATGAAGTGGGGCGGATTTGCCTGCGGATACGATTTTGCTGCGGGCTTCGGCAATCCCGGCCTCGATCTCGGCCAAGTCGCTGGCGGATAGCCTGCCGGGATCGAACGGCTTGCCGGGTCTGAGCCCCAGGGCCGCGAAGCGGGCCAGCGCTGTGCGATCCTGCCTGGGCGGTGGATCGGACTGCAGCAACCGGGCCGCGCTTCCGAAATAGTCCGCAGGCGCGGCGTTGCGGCGCGCAGCCCCCCTGCCGCGGGAATGGCAGGGCCGTTCAAACTGAGTAAGTCCTGCGCCGCGCAGGCAGCGTTCAGATCATCGGCCCATCGAGCCAGTATCCGCGCGCGAGTGCCAGCCAGGCGTGGCGACGTGGATCGGATTGGGTCCCTTGCTGTGCTGTCCCGGGCCGACCAAAGTAAAGGTTCACCTTCCGGCCCAATCTCGCGGCTAAAGGTCCGCTTGAAATGCAAGCGTTGTTGTTAGCGTACATATCGAGCAGCTGAACGGCGAGATAGCGGTGCCCGCCGTTAGGGACGGTCAGGGTAACCGGCCCTTGAGACAGATCGAACCAGGCACTGGAAAACAGCGTATCGTTGTTTGGGGCAGTAACCTGTCTGCGCGACGGATCGGTCAACTTGCGGACATGATGGAACCGGTTGACCACGAGTCCGGGTGATTGCGCACGGCGCGTGTTCGCCATTTCGATCAGCGGCAACGCGCAAATCCACGCATCGCGCGCTGCGCCTTTCAAATCGCCCCTGCGCTGCGGGTACGGGATGCGGGCAGCATGGCAATCGCTCCTGTTACAACCAGAAATGCACGGCGATCCATTTCTGTGCAGCTACCTTCTTGCTAAAACGGGTCACGGCCTGATAGACCAGTCGCTGCGACAATCGGGCAGATCAGTCATCCCGGCCGAACCGCCCAGACGCTGGATCATGCCGATGAAGTTAGAGGTCATTCTCCGGATCAATCAGAAACCAGGTTCCAGCTGCTCGCCCCAGCTGAGCGTGCCTTTCCGACCGGCAGGCGCGCGGATTTCGGATCCTTGATCACCATGAAGTCGAGGCCGAAGCCCACACCCGGACCAAAAGCGAAAGCCGTGGTGCCCATGCCTCCAACCAGGCCATTGTCGGGCCGCACGCCTTGTGGAATGACATCCTGCCCCATCAGCGCGATCGTTTCGGGCTTGAGCAATCGAACCCCGCCCAGCTTCCCGCCATTGAGGATCATCTGGCAAAACCGGCCATAATCGCTGGCGGTCGAAACCAGTCCTCCGCCGCCGGACTGCTGGCGATTGGGATCAGTGAAGTTGAAGTTCGGGGCAAAGGTGGGCGGCAAGGGTACGATCTTGCCGCTCTTGGGATCAAGACCGTAGAGGTCGGCGAAGCGGCCAACCTTTTCAGCCGGAACAGGAAGGCGGTATCCCGTCATCCCCAGCGGGCCGAGCACGCGGCGCTGGAGATAGGCGCCATAATTTTCACCGGTAATCACTTCGACGATCCGCGCCTGCAGATCGACGGCGATGCTGTAATCCAGCCTTCGCCGGGCTGGAACTTGAGCGGAATGTCGGCAACCTTTGGCCGCCACTTCGGCCAGGTTTTTCGAACCGTTGACAGCACGCGCGCGGAACATGTCGTCGACCGGATTGCGGCCGAGCAGCCCATAACCGAAACCGGCGTGTGGCTCATCAGCTCGCGCATGGTCGGCGGGCGTTTGACCGGCACGGTGATCGGCTTGCCGGAGGCATCGACACCAGAAATGACCCTGAGGTTGGCCATTTCCGGCAGGAACCCGGGTGATCGGATCGTCGAGCTTCCACTTGCCTTCTTCGTATAGCATCATCAGGCCACGCCGGTAATCGGCTTAGTCATCGAGAAGATCCGGAAGATGGTCTGGTTAGACTGCTCAAGACCGCGTGCGGTGAGGCTTAGCCGAACGAGTTAAACGCCACGACCTTGCCGTGTCGGACTAGCATATGGGTCAGACCCGGCACATCGCCCTTAGCAACGACGCCCGACAGGGCCGTATCCAGCTCCTGCAGGCGAGGAACGGCATCGGCTTAAGCGACGGCGGTTCGCACGTGCGCGGCCTGTTTTGCCGCCCGCGGCGACGGGTACCGCAGGCGCCAGCATCGCGCCCGCTACCGCGAGTGCAATCGAGCGCCGTACCATTGGTCTCATCTCGCCCACGGCTCAGAAATGGAACCGCAGGTCACGCCATATGTGCGCGGATCGCCGAGTTGGACTGTCAGCAGGCCGGTATTGCCGACCCCTGGAACAATGTCCGAGAAGTATTGCTTGTCGAACAGGTTCTTCGCCCAAACTGACAGATCCATTCGCCGGTTGAACGCCCGCACTCCAATTCGGCGTTGGCGGTGCAGCGGTTCAAGCCGAGTTGCCGCAGAATACCCGCCGTTGTTCACGGTTGAGCGGTAGCTGTGTAGTCAAAACCGAGATAGGCCTCCGACGGCGCGCCAAAGACCGTAACCGGCTGCTGGATTTCTCCGCCGAACGAGGCGCTCCCACTTTGGTATCCCCGAGATCGGATAGCCAGAGAGGTCGCAGGTGTTCTGATTGCTTAGTTCGAGCGGGCAGGCGCTGGCAGGAAGGTCGATGATCTTTGCATCTGTGTAAGCCAGGGCGCCGTAGACCGAGACATTGTCCGCAAGCCGGGCTTGCATGTCGATCTCGAAACCCTTCGAGCGAACCTAGGGACATTCGAGATAAACGACTGCCAGGCGAGCCGGATCCGGCCACCGTTGCCTGGTAGTTCCTGTAATTCTGCAGATAACCGGCCACATTGAAGGTAACGCGGTTATCCAGCAGGGTGGTCTTGAGTCCCAGTTCATAGGAATCGATCGACTCGGGCGCCACGACCGGGCTGATCCCGCTGGCGCTGGGTGAGGTTGAGGCCCCGAACGATTGCCACGCGAGTAGTTCGCATAGACCAGCGCGTTGCTGTTGACGCGATAGGACAGGTTGGTCGAGCCGGAGACTTTCCCGACTTTGCTTTGGACATCAAAGGTGCCGCTTGAAGCAAAGGCCGCCCGGAGTGGTGCAAAGGCGGCGAGCGGTCCGGCGAGCGGCAGCCCTCCCGAAGCGACTGCTGAATAGTGCCGCGCTTGTTGTCCTGCGAATACCGCGCCGCCTGTCAGACTGAGTGCTTCGGTCAGATGGATCGTCGCCTGTCCATAAGCGGCAAGGCTGGTGGTGCGATAGCGGTTGGTATCGACTTTTGTTACCCCGTTCAAAATAAAGCCGGGTAGCGCCCGGCTGACCAGCAATTGGGTCGCGGCCGGACCGTAGCTGACGGTCAAGTGTTGATCGATGGTTTCATCATAGAAGAAGAGCCCGGCCACATAGTCGACCTTGTTGCTGCCGGTCGAAGCGATCCGCAGTTCTGACTGTACTGGTCTTGCCGGTCGGCATTGTCGGCCGCGGCGAAGGAGCGCTCAGCGGGATGAAGTCGAGATCACCTTGCGGGGTCCAGTTCCAGAAGCGCCATGCGGAAATCGAAGTGAGTGTGGCACCGGGCAGCTCGATATCGATCTGCGCGGAGACGCCGCCACTTTCGTTTTCGATCAAGGGCGCCCGGTCATTCACCGCTACGCGCGCGAAGGGATCGATGACTGGCGTATAGCCGAACAGGCCGGCGATGGTGCGGAAGTTCTTGCCGTTGGCCGGGGCAACGATATCAGCGAGTACCTGAGCGCAACAGTCCTGCTTCTGCTTAGCGTAGTCGCCAATCAAGCGCACTGAAACGTTTGATCCGGGCGTGAACAGCAGCTGCCCCCGTAGTAGATAGCTGTTGCGGTTGTTGAGCTTCTTGCCGGTAAACTGATTGGTCAGCGTGCCGTCTCGGCTGGTGACCGAGCCGGACAGGCGAACCGCGAGTTGATCGTCGACCAGCGGCAGGTTGATTGCAGCCTTGCCCCGCGAAAGCCAAGGTTGCCGACCGTCATTTCGGCATTCACCTCGGACTTAAACTTGGGCTTGGCAGTGGTGACACTGATCGCGCCAGCCGTCGTGTTCTTGCCGTACAGCGTTCCCTGAGGGCCGCGCAGGACTTCGATCCGCTCGATATCGGTAGGTCGAAGGCAGCGGTGCCGGGGCGGTTGTAGTAGACCCCGTCGATATAGAATCCGACCCGGGATCGAGGCCATCGCTGGCGATCGCGATGTTGTTGCCAAGGCCGCGGATGTTGAGGTTGGTGTTGCGCGGGTTGTAACCCTGAAAGCTCAGGCTG
>JADKCA010000017.1 GCA_016714795.1 Sphingomonadales bacterium
TTACACAACATGTTCCTGCTGTTTAGAAAAGACACTATGTCATCTATATAGAGATGACACTGTTTGTGCATCAGGGGCTGCGCGGAGCCATCCACACGCGCGCAGCGTAGCCCCTGATGCTTGCCGCGCCGCTGGTCGTTTTGCACCCGGACCCGTTGCGCAAGCAGCGGGCTACCTCACGCGGTTTCCAACCTGCGCAACGCCGCTTCGATTGGCGTCAGCCGGGGAAGGGGAGGACGGCCCCGCTTGCGCTTGGCCTGAGCCTCTGCTGGCCGCACAGGCACAGCGAACATATGACCAGGCTGTGATTGGCGGCCCGGTTCATTGTTGTTGCGCTTCCTCGGCGGCAGTTGTTCCTGCATCAGCTTCGCCATCATCAAAGCTGCATCAAGATGCTTGTTATCCACGATTGCGGCCTGGTTGACCTGCCGGATCTTGTCGAACACCCGGTAGGGCAGGACATGCTCGCCGTGGCGTATCTCCAGACGACCATCGGGATATTCGCAGACATCCACGCGCTTGCCTACAAGCGGCTTGGCTGTCTCAGTCGGGTCAAGAATGAACAGCACCTTGTTGTAATGCAACGTCAGCGCCTTCGTCACCGTACGCTGCTCGCGCCAGACCATCTCCGCGCTCAAGTCTTCATGGGCAGCAAGCGGGCGGTGCAGATCGCGCGGATCGAAGGGAGACTTGGCAAAGCGCTGGTTGTGGCGCGCCATATAACCAGGCAGGAACGCATTCGCCTCGGCAATATTCGTGATGCCCTCAAGCCGCATCGCCTTCACCAGACGATCCTGCAGCGTCGCGTTCGCCCTTTCGACCCGGCCCTTTGCTTGCGGAGAGTTGGCGCAGATAATCTCGATATTGAGCGCCTCGAGTGCCCGGCCAAAGTGCGTCATGCCGTCCTTCATTGCCGTGGCCTTCGCATTGCGGAACACACTGTGTTTGTCCGAGTAGAACGCCACCGGCTTGCCGTGCCGCTCGATATAGTCCCGCGTCGCTTCCATATAGGCGAAGGTGCTCTCGCTCTCGACCATCTTCAGCTGCATGAGCTCGCTGGTCGCATCGTCAATATAGACCAAAAGCGTGCATTGCGGCCCGCGATCCTCGAACCACCAATGCTTGGACCCATCGACCTGAATCAGTTCGCCGCGACAGTCTCGGCGATAACGCGGCTGGTATGGCCGGGCTCGGCGCGCATCGCGGTCCTTCCAAAGACCCGCTTCGATCATCAGCTGGCGCAGCGTCTCGCAGGCCATCTTTATCCCATGACGTTCGATCAGATACTCGCGCGCCAGGGTCGGTCCAAAATCAGCATAGTGCTCGCGGACAAGCGCAACAACTTGCCTGCGAAGTGCATCGCTGTGACGCCGGTTGCTCGGGCGACCACGCTTGCGCGAAATCAAGCCAGAAGCACCGTCCGAGCGCATCCGCTCCAGCAACCGGAAGACCTGACGGCGCTTCAGGCCCAGCAAGACCGCGGCATCCTCAACACGCAGATCGCCGCGCTCCACGTGCATCAGCGTATCGAACCGGGAAAGCTCCCCATGACTCATTGCCAAAACCACCATCACCGCGTCCTCCCAGCCAACGGGAGAACCATGGCACCAATGCTCCAATGACAACCCCCGAGGGTGTCATCTCTATCTAGCGGAGGGGTGTCATTTCTAAATGGGGCTTACACTAAATAAGTCCGATAATATATGTTATGTTAAATGAAATATCACAACTGTTCACGTAAACTGCGTCCAGTGTGATGGGAAATGGCTTGCGGTCAAAGGGTTCTTTCCTCAGCATCTGCGACCGTGTCCACTTCGTGCGCCACGACGACTTGGTAGGCTGCACGCATCGAAATGCCCGCCGGTTACCGGTCGTGGTCGGCATTGGATGATCGCGGTGATTGGCTCTGCGCTGTCGCGCGCTTATGGCCAATCGGCGTGGTGGGATCTGGCGCACGACACGGTCCATCATGTGTTCGGGCTTTGTCGTTTGCTGGGGTTCCGGTTTGCCCCACGTATTCGCGACCTCAGCGAGCGACGACTCTAAACGCTTACGCCCGGCGCCGAATTTGCCGCGCTCGTTCAATTGAACGGCGGGACCATCAATGTGAAAGCCATCGAGGACGACTGGAAGGAAGTGCTGCATCTGGCTGCGTCAATCCGCACCGGCACAGTCAATGCCTCCGTCATGCTGAAGATGCTCGCGGGCTATACGCGGCAGCATTCCTTTTCGCGGGCGTCGCGGGAAATTGGTCGTGTTGAACGATTTCTGTTCATGCTCGACTGGCTCAATGACATCGATCTACGCCGCCGCACCAACGCCAATTTCAACAAAGGTGAGGCCCGCAACTCCCTGGCCCGTGCCGTATTCTTCAATCGGCTCGGTGAGCTACGGGATTGCACATTTGAAAATCAGCGGCACAGGGCCTCGGGCCTCAATCTCGTATCGGCGGCGATCATCCTGTGGAACACCGTCTATTTGGGGTCGAGCGGCCGATCATCTTCGACGACAAGGCCGCGACATCGACGCCGCATTGCTCAGCCATGCGGCGCCCTTGGGCTGGGAGCACATCAGCCTCACCGGCGATTACCTCTGGAGTGATATGAAATTGCCGGAAGATGGCTTCCGTCCATTACGCACACAAAACCGCCAGTCAGAACCTTAGCGTACGTTTACGACCAGATTCTGCGATGCCTCCCAATTGACGATCACTGGCAAGGGTCGCTATGAGGCTTCGTCTTTGGAGATCTGCTTAGGCAGAAACTGGAATCCGACGGTCGCAATCTGGTCGATGACTACCGCCCGCGCGGAACGCGCGATTGGCTTGGCGACTGTCTGGATACGCCCATGACCGAAATTCGGATGCTGGCTCAGGTAATGGCCGACGATGCCGCGCGCGCGCCACAGGACGAGGCGCTGGAAATCCTGCCGCATGAAATGGAGCGCGTCGTTCACGACATGCTGACCCGTGAATATGCGAAAGCGCTTGATGAACCGGTTCCAGCCCTTGGTCACGAGACGCCACCCGCTCTGGCCCGCACCAAGGCAGGTGGGGCGAAAGCGGCCGATTGGCTCAAATATGTCGAAAGCGGCTCAGCAACTCTGACGCTGGCGATCCAATGGCGAGCTGTGATTTTACACGGACGTGGGACGAATTGGGGCTGATCGAACTCCGCCGTTGACCGCCCTCGAGCCGCCCGCCATCGATGCGCGCGCGCTGGTGCGCAAAGCGGTGGGCGGACTGGCTGACAAGGCGGTGCGCGGCTTCATGACCGATGAGACCATCGAACTGCTTCGCCGCGAATGTCCCGGCTGGGATCTCCACACGCTCCACCGCGCATTCGAGACCTAGGTGGAGGGCTATGCCAGCCGCACGCCCGCCAACTGGCAAAAGGCCTTCATCGGCTATGTCTGCCACCATCATCAGCGCAACCGCCAAACATTGTGCGGATAGGGCAAAGCGTTCCGAATGTGTCGAAGGTTGGAGACCCGGCGTGGCGCGCAATTTCAAACATTTGCACCATCGCGACAATTCTGAACGATTTTGATGAGGAAGCGTGCAAAACTGATTCAATCTGGCGCAAACGCGAAGGGCATGGCGCGAAGCTTCGACACTTCGGGAACAGCCTTCGACACATCAGGAACAAGGTCTCGATCTTTCAGGAACAGACCCCTTGCCGAAACCCACGCAAATCTGCGGGCTTGAGGGGTGTCCGAAAAGCCTTAACTCTTTAACTTATAGTTTAACTCTCTAACCCTGTTGAGAGGCTTTAAACTCGTTTTCTGATTGATTGAATCGATTGGGGCTTCCCATTTTTTTGGTTCTTTCTGATTCAACCTGCTGGCTGGGATGGAGGTCAGCATGGATGGCGAGACCATATTCGAACGATTTGCGTGAACGTGTCGCTTACGGTCGAGCTTCCACACCGTCATCACATTGCCGGGGGCCAGCGTGGTCAGCATCGCCTACAATACGGGCCGGTCTCGCTGGCCGCATCCTCATGAATGACCGCACAGCCTGACGCTGCGAGCGCACGGCGCTGTTCTGCGCATCGCCGAACCTTTCACAAACCTCTATCAGAATAGAATGCTCGAAAATCGTCTTGCGCGGCGCTCGGCTATTTGCGGAGCAAGAGAATTAATGGTGTTGTTAAGAGCGGCAAAACTTGGAGGCCATCTTTGAATAAACGGCGTCCAGCGGAATCTCCGACCACGACCGTATCACTCGCGAACACTTCCGGATCGCCATAATAGCCGCGCCGGATCGCTTTAAGATTGTAAAGTCCTGCCATTTTCTGGCCTTGAACGGTGCGGAAGATAACGACATCGTCCAACTTGGCAAATTCAGTTGTCCCCTTGGCACGAGCGACTGCCTGCATCAGTGTCATGCGGCCGATGACGGGATAAAGGCCCGGCTCGCGCACCTGACCGTCCACCGTGATAACCTGGCTGACCGTTTCCTTGAGGTTCACCGTGACCTGCGGATCCCGCACGAAGCGCCCGCGCAGAGCTGCCCGATTTCCTGTTCGAGCTCGCCCGGGGTCTTGCCTGCCGCCGAGATGACGCCCGCCAGCGGAAAGGATATACGCCCGCCCGCATCGGTCTGCACTTCCTTCTGGCTCAGTTCCTCGATGCCGAACACATCGATGGTCAGCTTGTCGAACGGACCGATCAGATAGGGCCGGTTGACTTCGTAAAGATCGGTCCGGTCGGGTGGGGGCAACTCGCCACTGGTGGCCGCCTGAACCGCAGTCGTGCTGTTGACGGACTGGCTGCCAATCGGCTTGGGCGCGCTGGCGCACGCCGACAGGGCAGCAAGCAGGGCGAGGGCTACAATCGATCTCGACATCCAAATTTCCTTCAGACCTTTTGCGCGTCGTTAGCCCAACACCGGGCCAATATCCATTCATTTGTTGCACGGGTCATGACTGTTCCGGGGCAAAGCAGACCAAGGTTTTGCTTGACAAGATTTGCCTTGGCGGGGCAGCGGACATGCATCCGCTTTCCGCGTAGAGAATGACGCAACACAACTCGGATAAGCGCCATGGTGGAAGTTCCTGTTATTGCACGATAAGCGGCGTGACCCGTTTGCCGGCTCGTTGCGGGCTGTTTCAGCATCGTCCCGATCTGGCCGACAAAAGAGACAGTTGAAGTATTTTGCAGGCTTGTCGCACGGTCAGCTTGAAAAGGCCCGACCCGCACGGTTGTGCCATGTTGGCGGGTTAGCCTCCCGCGGGCCGCTTTCGCGCTTCCCCTGGCGGCCGGCGCACGGCAGCGCGTTTTCAAGCCATCCCAGCAAATGCGTCCGCGGGAACGGAAAGGCACTCGCCATGCGGTAGAGCGGCGTCCCGATCAGGGCGAGCCGCCACGCGCGAACAGCGCCTTCCTTCGGCGGGTCACCTTGAGCACGTCCGGATTGGACAGGTTGTTGAAGGCGAAATCATACCAGAAAATGCCGCCGCCCGGCAATCCATGCCCGAAGGATCAGGACAAGACGTGGCGCCAGACCGCGACACCCGGCTCCAGATCGAGCGGGTGCGCATCGCCTGCAACCAGCATGGTGGCCGCTGGCAGGTTGGTGTGCGAATAGTCCTGCCGGTCTGCGAGCAGATCATTGCCTACAAGATTCCCGGCATCCGCGCCCCAGAGCAGGAATTGCAGCAGATTGACGCCATAGCCGCTGCCGATGTCCAGAATGCGCGCTTCGCCGATCGGCACCTTGAGGTTGCGCGTCAGCATTCGCATCATGGCCGATTGCATTTCCAGAAAGGTCGCCAGCCGGTGCGGCAGAAAGACACCCTTCTCGTCGCCACGGCGTGCGTAACGTTCCCGGATCGAGGAGGCTTCCTGTTCCAGTTTGAGGGCGTCAGCGGTCATGATCTGGGTCACATCCTTTCTCCGAAAGTGCCGATCTATGAGATCGCTGGTCTTCCCTAAGTAAAGGGCAGCGCAGATATGACCGGTTCAATAGGCATTATGATCAACCCCATGCCCCGATTATTGGCGGAAGCGTGCCGTGGCGCATAACCATAATAATCGATCCGCTTCAAACACCTATTGCGCCCCCTCACCCGCACGCGAAAATTTGCGCGCAACGGGGTCTGTGCGGTGCGGGTGCGGGCTGCGGCGAGGCAGGTGTGTCAAACGGGGCTCAGCGGCCAATGCTGGTAAGAAAGGCCCACTTTTCCACTTCCTCGGCACGATAGATGTTGCGCAGATCGACCAGCACCGGGGCCTTGAGCAGATCGCGCACGCGCTCCAGATCGAGCGAGCGGAACTCGTTCCATTCGGTGACGATGGCGACGCCGTCCGCGCCTTCCACCGCCTCATACGGCCCTGTGCAATAATCGACCGCACCCAGCAGCGGCTTGGCCAGCTCCATGCCTTCGGGGTCATACGCGCGGATCGTCGCGCCGGCATCCTGCAGGGACTGGATGATCGCAATCGCCGGGCTGTCGCGCATGTCGTCGGTGTTGGGCTTGAAGGTCAGGCCCAGAATGGCAACGGTCTTGCCGCGCACATCGCCGCCCATCGCGGCCACGATCTTGCGGCCCATGGCGCGCTTGCGGGTGTCGTTGACCGCCACCACCATCTCGACGATGCGCTGCGGCGCGTCATAATCCTGGCTGGTCTTGAGCAGCGCCAGCGTATCCTTGGGGAAGCAGCTGCCGCCATAGCCGGGGCCGGCGTGCAGGAATTTGGAGCCGATGCGGTTGTCCAGCCCAATACCGCGCGCGACATCCTGCACGTCCGCACCCACCTTTTCGCATAGATCGGCGATTTCGTTGATGAAGGTGATCTTGGTGGCGAGAAAGGCATTGCCTGCATATTTGGTCAGCTCGGCGCCACGGCGCGACATTTCGATGATCGGCGCGGCGTTGAGGTGAAGCGGGCGATAGAGCTGGCGCATCACCGCCTTGGCCTCTTCATCCTGCGCGCCGATGACGATGCGGTCGGGCCGCTTGAAATCGTCGATGGCCGCCCCTTCGCGCAGAAATTCGGGGTTGGAGACAACCATGAAGCTGGCGTCCGGATTGGCTTCGCGCAGGATCCGCTCAACCTCATCGCCGGTGCCGACGGGCACGGTCGATTTGGTCACCACCGTCTTGGTGCCGGTCGCCGCCTCGGCGATTTCGCGCGCGGCGGCATATACATAAGAGAGATCGGCATGGCCATCGCCCCGGCGCGAGGGCGTGCCCACCGCGATGAAGATCACTTCGGCGGTCTTGACGGCGGCGGCCAGATCGGTCGAGAAATGGAGCCGCCCCGCTTTGGCGTTGGTGGACACCAGCACGTCGAGGCCGGGCTCGAAAATCGGCATGATGCCTTGGTTCAGGCTCTCGATCTCGCGTGCATCCTTGTCGATGCAGACCACGTCATGGCCAAAGTCCGCAAAGCACGCGCCGGACACGAGCCGACATATCCTGATC
>JADKCA010000018.1 GCA_016714795.1 Sphingomonadales bacterium
TTCCGGCCAGCGGTCGGCTCCAGAATTTCCAAAACGCCCGCTGAGGTCGTTCAGATCATCAATGACGGCCTTGAGCGCGGCACGTTTGTTGACGGCACCATCGACATTGCCATCCGTCAGGACCCAACAATTGATGCGCCAGTTGTCGGATCAACGACGCCGGGCAAACTGCTCTGGCGAACATCTTCTTGGTTCATCGAGAAAAGCACGTCGAGAAGCGACACGATCAGCCCCGCACGGCATATGATCCATGAATGGCTGCATGTTGCGGGGTTCATGCACAAGCGCCAGAATGGCTACCGCGAAGACGTCGCCTATCTTGTCGGGGATATTGTGCGTCAAATCCTGACGGAGTTGGCGGCGCAAAAGTCAGACGCCAGCATTCTACGAGGACCCTGTCGTATCCGCAGCCCTAGATCGGAGCCTTGAGCACATTGGAGAAGATTGAATCCCTCTTCCAGCGCCACACCCGGTTCCATCATTTACCTTTTGCGCGACCTTCGGGCGCGCGGGGGCAGGAATGGGAGTTTGGCACCAGACGGCCTTTACCCAACTGGCAGTTGTTTCAAAGTGGCGCTGCTGATGGCGGTGTTTGATGCTATGGATGCGGAGGAAATGGACCGTCCGCTGAGAATACTGCCGCAGCAGCATGTCGATGCTGGGGGTGTGATCAAGTTGTTCGATAGCGAGATCAGCCTTTACCCCGCATCAGTTGTGCCAATTGATCCTGACCGCTTCGGATGCGACCGCCACCGACATATTGATCGAGTGAGTCGGGCTGGGCGCTGTGGATCGCATCTTGCGCAAACAACCGCCGGATCTGCACATCGGTCAAAATCTCGCCGACATGATGCGCGATTTCCGCGCCATGCCGGAATCCACCGCCTGCAAGCAGCGCGATTGGGACGACGCTGAATTGTCTTCCAGCGCTGATCGCGTGGGTCGAACTGGGGGCGCGCGCAAACCCATGCGCACGATCTGGCTAGCTTCACCGCCGCCGCGTGGACATATCAGCCCAAACCGGAACTGCGCGATTATTAATGGCGGTGCTTCGATAATCGCGCGCGCATCCTCACGCGAAGCGGCATGTTCGTATGAATGGGCGCTGGCTCCTGGTGGCGGTACTATTGGCTACACGTTTTCATCAACGCATTGTGTACTCGATTTGGGGGGATGATGTGCGGGAACCACTTGCCCTATTCGGCTGGTGTGCGGCGGGCAGCCGGTTGCCCGGTTTTGTCATGGAAACCATCGCTGGCGAAATCGGCCTGCACATGCTGGACGCGCTCGGTATTGAACGTCCCTCCTCGCCAGACTGACCGCAGCGGGATCAGCCGTGTTGAACAATCTTGGTCGATAGCCCGCCATTCCCGCGCATCAGCAATCCGCGTGCGGGACTACTGTGGACGCTTGCTCGCGCCTTTGTTCTACACGGCGGAAACCAGCATCATCCGCTGGATCGGACTGGGGCTGGCCCGGGCGCCTGTGACCTTGTTTTGGCAAGGGCGATTGCCGTTATCTGTATTCTGCTGCCTTTCGTGCTACATCAGCGTGGCAAGCCGCTGCGCACGCAGCAGTTCAAATGGCTGGTTTTTCGTTCGGCCACCGGCACCCTGGCGATGATGTTTTCCATCTATGCCATCGCCCGCCTGCCGCTGGCGACAGCCACCACGCTGTCCTTCACCCGCCCGATGTGGATATCGTTGATCGCCTTTGTGGTGCTGAAGGAGCCAATGGGCTGGCGCAAGCTGGCCGCATTGGCGCTGAGCATTTCGGGCGTGCTTTGGATGCTCCAGCCTTCCGCAGAAATGCCCGATCTCGAGGCCGCCATTGCGGATATTGGAGCGGCGTTCTTGTTCGCTGCGAGCCTCGTCAGCATCCGATATATGACTGCGACGGGACCGCCGCTTACCATCGCGATCTACGGCCAACTGCTCGGTCTGCTCTTCACCGCGCCGCTTGCGATCTGGTATTGGCGCTCGCCCGATTTGCAGCAGGCGTATATCCTACTTTCTGTCGGTGCTGTGGGTGTTTGCACTATGGCTTGCCATGTCAAAGCCCTGCAAGCAGCAGACGCTTCGGTCGTCGGGCCATATGAGTATCTTCGGCTTCCTTTTGCCATGGTGGCTGGGAACGCTCTGTTGGGAGAAGTTCCCGGCTGGTTCACTCTGGTGGGGGCAGGATTGATCGTCTCAGGAGCCTTGATCGCGGCGATGGCAACAAGAACCCGCTCACCAAAGTTCAAAGCCGAGCCACCGATCGAATTCCAGCTACCCGAAAACCACCGGTGGCTTTTGAAGGAACTGGATTCTGTGGGCAGAGCGATTTCTATTTACAGTTCCTGACCCGATGGCTATGGGATTGCAACCATCGGCACGGTGAAGCGGAACTTGTGCCGCAAACTGTTGGCAGCGGATGAATGAGATGCCAGCCCATTCGATTTTGATGATTTGACGTGACCCCCAACCTTCATCCAGTTGCGATTAGAGCCTCGGCATTGTTGTTGCGTGTGAGCGCGGGTGAAGCAAGGGGCTGCGTAGCGTAGCCTCCGGCTATGCGGAGCGCAGCAGCCCCTTGCTTTAATGGCTAGAAAGGATTGGATCATTTTTTTGGATCCCACCATGCAGGCACAATCAGCGGATGAAGTAGCCAACGACACGCCATTCGGTGCCTTCTTTGGCGAGAACGACGGTTTCGACAGCCCCACGGCGGTTGGCAAAGTTGGTCTGGAACTCCAACAATTCATACTCGCCACTCGGGGCACCGGGGTGAGGTGGCTTTCGTTACTTTGCCGATCGAACGGATGTCGGGGCTCCAAGCGGATTTCGTCGCGCGATCGTTGAAGCCCATCTCTGTTGCGAGATTTGCGAACGAAACATGCTGCCAGCTTCGCGCCAACTATCGTTCCAATTCCGGGCATCGATCAGCGCAAGCCATTCCCTTGCTGAGGCAGCGCTGGCTGACTGTGTCTGCCCGACATTCGTCAGGGTCTGGGTTTGTGCGGCAAGCTTGGATGACGCCGTGTCACCCCATTGAAGCTGAGCGCGAGTGCGGCGAAGACTAAAATCAGCACGAGCAATCCCTCCTCCAGCCACGCATAACAAGTGATTGCGCTTAGATCTCAACCGGTCGACCGTTCAGTTACTCCGTCCGTTTGAGTCGGCCATCCCAATTTCTTGGGTGCAATGAAATTGGGTGCCGTTACCTGTGCGCCAGTATGCGCGCTGCTCTGGCGGCTGCTAGAAGCTCGGAGCTTCTGGTTGGCCTCACAAAGCCGGTCATTGATTGTATGAATGGGAGAGATTGAATTACGCGCGATAGATTTCGCATCATACCCCTGCCGTAGCTTACGGGCGCAAGGTTTCCTTTTCGCGCTTGGTCTAAGTTTCGATGGCTGATTCCATCCTCAATTCCAGACTTTGTTATGTTGAGTGGTGAGGTATGTGCAACATCGCCGCTAGTCGGTCCACCAGTTCACGCCGCTTCCCGGCAGGTAGCCTGCCCAGGTTGCGTTGCTTCCACAGGACAGACGGCAAGTTCTCGGCATTCGGTATCCCGAGGAGCTCCCAGTCCGGCTCCCCACGCTTGAAGCTGACAAGAAAATGCCGATGCGCGTCGGGCATGTCGGTGACCATCGCGGCGATGATTGTCTCACGCGCGGCTTCAAGTTCGGTAAGCGCAACCGGTTCTTGCGTCATGCCCGCGAAACCGCGCGCGAATTCCTCTGCCAGTGGCTTGCGGGTCGGTGCCAGGACTTCTGCCATCGGGCGATTGTGGCTGATGATATAGACAAGGAATGCGCGCCGGAGTTCGTCTCCTATACCTTCGTGCGCCAACAGGTCGCGCACGTCGAAAAGATCGCGCGGATGCTGGCGGTCGAGCGCTGCCACGATCTTGCCTGCATAGAGGTCGGCGAAGGACACAACCTGCATTTCAGCAAAGCCGAACTCGTCCTCCACGGTCGGCACCACGGTTGTCACCACGGTATCGTAAACCGTGCCGCGCAGCACCGGCGTAATCTCGATCTTGATCTGAACGCCTCCGGCGCGAACGATTAGCTTCGTGACGATTTTCTCATCCGCCGAGCGGGACGGATTGACCTTCGCGCCGGGGATTCCAGCCTCGATCCGTTCGGCGATCCGCAGCATTGCTGCGTCAATTGCGGCAAGTGATGTGGTGCGATCCTCGACCGGCAGATAGGTCAGGTCGATGTCCACCGAGAGGCGCGGCATATCGCGCACGAACAGGTTGATGGCTGTGCCGCCCTTGAGCGCGAATGCCGTTTCCTTTGCTACGAAAGGAATGGTGCGAATGAGAAGCGCGACCTGCTGCCGGTAGGTATCGAGAAAGGCCATAAATTCACTTGCCCCCCAGATCGGAAGGCACGGTTATATGGTAAGTGGGGTCGAGCCTGCCGCCTTTAACGAGGACGCGCTTGCCCGATCCGAGATCAACGCGGACACGTCGAGCCGATCGCAAGCATGGCGGTGGCGGTCAGCAAAGAACAGGAATAGCCGCTTCACTTTGACGCTGGCGCACGCTTCCAACAGCGATTGCAGGCGGCGCGGACTGAGGTCGCTCAGCCCCTCCATCAGGGCGTCAACCTGATGGAAGCTTTCGCGCTCGGGCAACTCGTCGAGCAATTCCAGCACGGCCCGTTCCTTGCTCGAATATCGGATCGGCAAGTGCATCCTGCGGCGCTTAACATGACGGGACCGGCTCTGGTGGTGCATCAGCATCGCCCGGAAACAGCCGTATGCTGTTATGCCACTGGAATTTTACGTCGAGCGGCAGATCGACCAGCCATGTCGGCACTCGCTTCGGTCCGTAGAGATGGACCTCCTGCAGCTCCGCCGAGAGATAATGCGCATAGCCCAGTTGTTCGAGCGCGGTGCGCCCGCCAACGGCTAGCGGTAAATTCAGCAAGGTTTGGAGAGATATGACGGCCTGTTGCCATGTCAGCGGCGTTCGCGAACGGCGATAAACGCGCCGCGCCGGGTTATCGAGCCATCCGGCACGAACATACTGGCTGCGGAGCGCCGATGAATAGCCGTGGGCTTCCAGCCACCCGGCATCGGCCAGAAGGCCCTCGGGGAGTTCCTGCTGGAGGCGGTTTAGCTTGTTGTCAGAACGCGTAGCCATGCTTAGCGTTTTGGCATATTCTCAAACCAATGTCGAGTTTATAAAATCGTCAATATACTAGGTCTGACTTAGCAGACTGAGGCGAGTCAAACCATAACTACTGCTCGCACACGCCCAACGATGAGTTTGACGGCCTCATAGTGGATGGCATCGACTAGCGCTGCACGGCAATGCTTGGCCACATCCTCGGCAGTTACCCATGGTTCGGCGACCATTGCGCAAACTCTTCTAGACACACTCAAAGTCGTTCAAAATCGTATTAATCCGGTGATGCGAAATCGCAATCGCCAGGATATCAGGCGGACGGAGATTTTGCGCTGATTCGCCCGCAAATATCGTCGATGATGGCTCAATTACCGCCAACTGTGGGTCGGAGAACGCAACAAGGGCGTTGCGTCAGTGCCGGAATGTCAAAATAACTCGCCGCAATAGATCGTCCCGTGTTGGCGTGCGTAGCCGTCCCTATCCTTATCCCAGTCACTGTATCCCTAAATACGCTGGGGTTAGCAGGCCAAAAAATGCGCTTGCAACGCTCATTCTGTTTGCCAATTGTTCTTCCAAGGGGGTGTCAACGACTGTCAACCAATGGAAGAAAATGCCATGTCGAACCTTGAAAGAATCATCCGCCTGAAAACCGTATTGGCCCGCACTGGGCTGCCCCGCTCCACCGTGTATCGCAAAATCGCCGAAGGCACTTTCCCCCACCAGTTCAAAATCAGCGTCCATGGCACCGGCTGGCGGGAATCCGCCATCAACCGCTGGATCGCTGATCCGGTATCGTTCCGTGAGGAAGGCGCGTCGCAGTGAAAACATCACCGCCGATTGATCCAATTTGTGTCCGGATCAACGAAGCTGCTCCTATGATCGGCGTCGGACGCACCAAGCTCTACGAGCTGATTGCGGGTGGTGAGCTCGAGACGGTGAAGCTGGGCAAATCCACCCGTGTCATCACCGCCAGTCTCCACCGTCTCATCATGCGGCAGCGCGGGCCGGAATAACCTTCAACAAGGAAGCGCGGACGGCGTACCTGAAATTTGCAACCTCCGCGCATGCACATTGGTCGGGCAATTTCCCGCGATCTGGCGAGCAGCCTAACCCGTATGGCCACCTTCGCGCAGACAGGCCGGATCGACCGCGATCTAGTCGATATGGAAATCGCGCGGTTGAAGCGTCACTGGATCAGTGAACCCGATAAGGGCGATGGCCTGGCCCGCTATCTTAGTGAAGACCAACTGACGCAGATCGATCCCTTTGACCGCGTCCAATTGGCAGAGGTCATCCGCATTTGTGCCGCCAGCCGCTCGCTCTCCGATGCGGGCCGCACACTCTTCGCTGCATCCCGCACCCGCCGTGCATCCTCCAATGACGCGGACCGGCTCCGTAAGTATCTTGCGCGCTTTGATATGGACTGGGCATCGGTTTAGGCGGGGCGATAATGCAATACATTCGATGCTTTGCTGGCTGCAAAATCGCGTCGTCCCAACGCCTGAGGAAAATGAGAACGCGCAGGCGACCCAATGTGTCCGCGAAAGGACATCGCCCAGTTTGACTATTTCAGTCTGAAATGATCGATGAACGAACGACGGGCAGTGGATAACATTGTTGAACGGCAAAAGGACAGTTTTGTTAGCGGTTTTCACCGCAGTGACCCAGCTTTTGGGATCGACTGTCTCCGACCAGACCCGGCCATTCACGACCGCCGAGTTGAACGTCCGATTCCGCCAAAGCCGCCACGCTGCTTTCCAGCATGGTCCGAGCGGCCCCCTTCCGCCATTTATGCCGCATGTCAACTGGGCTGCTTTTGGCTTTGGCTTCTGCGCCCCGGTCTGCTTCGGCCGGATGCAGACCTTCAAGCTGTGCGCCTGACCTCAAAGGCGTCCGACCTCTCAATGAGCGTCAGCAGCTTCGGGCATCCGTAGGTGCGAGGGTCGAAGTCGGGCATCAGCGCGGCAAGCCGGGTGCCGACCGCCCCAAGAAACTGCCATCCGTCAACATCATCGAGCTGGCTGAGAGCGGTTCGAATAAGCGGTATCGCAGCGGTCGGAGGCATTTTGGATGATCCACCGACCAACGCGCTCCCCTCGGCCTCTGTTCCGGAAGGCGCCGACCCGTCGCCTTGGGGAAGCAGGTTTTCGGTATAAATAAACCGCTTGCACGCCCGGCGGAAGCTTTCGGGGGTCTTCTGTTCGCCGAAGCCATAGACATCGAGGCCTTGCTCACGGATGCGAGCGGCAAGCCGTGTGAAGTCGCTGTCGGAGGATATTAGGCAAAATCCGTCAAACCTGCCGCTGTGGAGAAGATCCATCGCATCGATGATTAGAGCGATGTCCGGAGCCGTTCTTCCCGACCGTGTTGGCGAAATTCTGCTGGGGGATGATGGCGTAAGTGGCCAACACCTCGGACCACCCCTTGAGGCGCCTGCCTGAAAGTCGCCATAAATGCGCCGGGCGCTGGCCTCGCCTATGGTCGCGATCTCCTCGAAGATCGCCGCAGCCGCTCGCGGCGATGCATTGTCCGCGTCGATCAGGATTGCGAGCCTCTGGGGGCGGTCAAGTTCGATAGCCATGTCGCACGCTAGCTAATTTGTCCTAACGTTTTGTTTCGGTGAGCAAGGCACATCCGCAGATCAGCGGCGCTACCTTAATAGGAAAGCCCGCCCTCGGAACGGGAAATTTCGACCAGCTCAAGACATTAAGCATGGTCGATGCGAGCGTCGACTTTCGCTGAGACCCGCTATTCGGGTCTGGCAAACCGGCCGGTCGGCTTTGCGCCCTCATAGCGGCCGTTCGACCGCTGGATGGCGAACCCGGAATCCGCCATTTGTTCAAGCATGAGGGGCAGATCTCCGCGATGTAGGGCCGCCGGACTGGCTATGTGCTGCAGTGATAAATCCTTGGAACATAAGCGGAGCAGCGAATTCACCGACAGCTGGCACGGCTGATCGAGCTACGCTTTGGCGGGCTGCGCGCCGCGGCACAAGGTCAGTCGCGGTCGGCCCGACCGAGCCGGTCAGCCTCTTTCTCGAGCTTATCCTTGCGTGCCTTGATCGCGCGCTCCGCGCCGATGGCAAACGCTTCCCCGAACCCATCGGTCACCTCGCCCAGCGCCAGTCCGTC